>NZ_CP065409.1:0-94278 GCF_015832135.1 Diaphorobacter sp. JS3051 | reverse complement strand
CGTGAACCTCAAAAGTGGGAGGCCACCATACCCGTTTACAAAGCGAACAGGAAAGTCAATGAAATCAACGGTCTACCCAGACCACCCCCGCGCCAGTGCTAGCTTTGCGTACCGTCACTTATTGCACTGAAAACGAGGAGACCCCTCGATGGACCGGGTGGGGCTTTCGCACCTGTCGCAGCTCGCGTTGATTCCAGTGTTGCGCTATCGCCCCGCGGATGGGGCGTCGCCGTGGTTTTTTGAAACCGGGCTGGGGGTGACTGCCACCTCGTCGGTCTACAGGACCCGGCAGAAGAGCTTTTCGACGAGCTTCAACTTCGGCACCCACCTGGCGGTCGGCCGCAACTTCGGTGCGCAACGCCAGCACGAGATCGCGTTGCGCCTCGAGCATTTTTCGAATGCGGGCATCAAGCACCCGAACCCCGGCGAGAATTTCGTCCAGATCCGATACGCACGCAGGTTCTAGCGGCGCCGCGCAAGATAACGCGCGGGCGGCTGGCCCATGGCTTTCCTGAACATGGCGATGAAGGCACTCACCGAGTCATAGCCCAGGTCATGGGCCACCTGCTGCACCGGGAGGCCGGACGTCAACGACTGCAGCGCCACGATCAGGCGCAGGCGCTGGCTCCAGCGGCCGAAGGACATGCCCATTTCGAGCTGCACGAGGCGGGTCAGGGTCCGCTCGCTCATGGCCAGGCGCGAGGCCCACTGCGCTGCGGTGGTGCGGTCCGCCGGATCGCGCATCAGCGCATCGATCAGGCGGCGCAGGCGCGGCTCGTCCGACACCGGAAGGTGCATGGCCTCGGTTGGCATGCGCACCAGTTGGTCCAGCAGCACGGCATGCAGCCGCAGCGCCTGCGGCTCGCGCTGCGCGCCTTCTGGCAAGGCGGCCAGGTGAAGAATGAGCTCGCGCAGCAAGGGGCTGATGCTCAACGCACAGCAGGTCTTCGGCATGGCTGCGGCGGCGTCTTCCACAAAAAGAAAGCAGACATTCCCGTCCGCCGAGACACGGAGGCTGTGGGGCACGCCTCCGGGAATCCAGAAGCCGCCGTGCAGCGGCGCCATCCACAGCGCACCCGGCACTTCACACGTCACCGTGCCGCGCAACACCATTGCCAGCTGCCCCTGCGGATGCTGATGCACCGGCAATTCCTCCGTGAACGCCTGGGTGCGGATCCGCACGGCGGCCACGCGGGCCTTCATCTTGTCAAACTCGAAAGTCCAGGGGTCTTGGCGGCGCATGCCCCACGGTTCATCTTGACCGGATTTGCTCATATTCGGGGTCTCCTCGTTTTCAGTGCAATAAGTGACGGTACGAAAAGCTAGCACTGGCGCGGAGGTGGTGTTGGTAGATCGTTGATTTCATTGACTTTCCTGTTCACTTTCAAATCTGCGATTCGTGGCGTCAAACCGTGGTCGGTTTCATCCATTGGTGCCAGTTATCGATGCATTTGGCCGCGAAGGCAGGATTTGGTCAGCATAGCGGTCAACCGGGAAGCGAAACACACCCCGCAAGTTGATGCTCTCCAGCCTGGTGGGCGCAATCTTCCCGATCAGTTCCGGTGGAATGACCTGGCGGCGGTTCGACCAGCGATCCAGGACCGCCTGCATCTGTGAGGTATTCCACGCCATCACGATGTTGGCCATCAGGCTCAACGCATCGGCCACAGCCTGCATTTCATCGACACGTTTGGCCTGCGCCGGGCTGATCCGGCCGGTATAAATGGCGCGCTTGAGGGCGTTAACAGCCTCGCCCCGATTGAGCACCCGGCGCAACTCGTTCCTGAAAGCGTCCTTGACAAAGTAGTCAGCCAAAAACGCCGTACGCAGCAACCGCCCCAATTGCACGCCAGCCTCATAGATTGGATCGCCCTGGGCGGCAGAACCGAACCGCGCAAGAGCTGCCACCGCACTGGCATGTCCGCTCATGACCGAGGCTGCCAGGTGCACCAGACTATCCCAATGCTTTTCGATCAAAGCGACGTCGACATTGGCTTCGCACACCGCAGCGATTTCTGCGGGCACTTTGGTGCCGCGTGGCACAAAGAGGTGGCGCTGTTTGAGTTCCTTCAACCGCGGGCAAAGATCAAAACCAAGCAAACGGGCATGTGACATGGCAAAGTCGGTGTAGCCATGGGTATCCACAGCAAGCTGGCTGGTCTCCAGCTTTTCTTGGCGGATGACACCTTCAATGGCCACGCCCGCCTGGCGCTCATTGAGCACAAAGGGCTGCGCATGGAAGATGCCCCACCGGTCTTTTACATGGGAGTAGATTCCAATGGAAGGTGTGTTGCGCCGAGGATCAAGCCGGGCTTGCCACACCCGTTTGGTGGTCTCCATGCTCATCATGTCAGAAGATGCCAAATCGGACCGCCCCCAGGTGGCGGCAATCGGGTGTCGCTGCATGAATTCCAGCACAGCCTGGCAGGCCTGGCTCAGACGCCGTTCGTCCCGCGCCCAGCGCATGGCCTGGCGAATGCTGGTGGCAGACAATTGCGGAATCATGCGCGCGCATTCGACCGCAGTCAGACTGGTGCCGTGGGCCATGATGCCGGCATAGACCATCAGCAGCTCGTCGGTAGAGCGCGGCTCACGTCCGAGCATGATCCAGCTAAAGCGCACCTGGGCGTCAACGGCCAGAATCACTTCCGGCAATTGAACCTCACCGATGCGGTGATCCAAAGCCGCGCGCAGCTTGGTCACTTCTGGGTCTTCGTCCTCTGCGGGCAATGGCGACAAATGGAGTTCATCATCCACGCGCAGTACGCCACTGCGGGCTGCAGCGGCCACCGCATCGACACCGGCAGTTACTCTGGCCAGCAAAGGCTTCAAGAAAGTGGCAGCCTTGCTGGGTAACGATAGACGGGCATAGTGTTTCTTGGACTCTGCCTGCCAACGCTCGTCCGTGAAGAACAAGCGCGCACGACCCCGAAAGCTCAGGCTGTGCTCAATCCAGACCGAGCCATTGCGCACCGCGCGGCGCAGGGCAAACAGGGTGGCCACCTCCAACGCCTGAAACGCCCGTTCCCGGTCTGGGCTGGAGATCGAAACCTGCCAGATCATTCCCAGACTTGGTGCCACCACTTCAACTGGCAGCTTTCTGGATCCTTTGAGATATAAAGCTTGCAGCTTGGCAAGGTACTCGATGGCAGGATGCTCGCCGGTGGCCTGCCAGGGCAGCTTTGCAATGGCGACGAGCAACGACCGCACGGGGCGAATTCCATCAATCAATCCCTCGCGGACCAGGGAGGCCCTGCTCGGTGGTTTGCGTTTCTGGGTTTCGGTGATCAAGGCTTCAAGACGGGCACGCAACTCAGCATCTGGCACCGCACCTTGCGCGCTCAAGGCAACAAGTTCGCCGAGCAGCGTTTTGTACATTGCGGCCCAATTGACGGTAGCGGGGACATCGGCGGCAGCCTGACGCCACAGATCGGCGATCCGGCGCTGCACCATAAGGATCAACTGGTCTGTGGTGGTGAACAGGCAATACCGAAGAAAGCATGCGACCTCCACGGTGCGCGCTGGCTCTTTGATCTTGGCTCCGGCTGAGGGCGGCCTGGAGACAAGTCGGCGCGCGTAGCGGCGCAAGATGAGATCGGGGATGTCTGCCAGGTGCTTATGAACGTCCAGCGTGTAAAGCAGGTCGATGCGCTCCAGTACCTCGCTGATTTGGCGGGTTGAGTGTTTCGCCGGTGCAGCCCATAGCCAACTCTGCTGGGTTTGTCCATCTGGGCGCAGCTCTGAAACTGAGGCTCGCCAGCGATCAAGTGTTGCTGGATCAACGCTGGCGGCGATGGCGGTGCCTGTTTCAACTTCAAGCTGGGCAAGTGCCGCCGCAATCAGTGTCCGAATTGCCCGCTCGTGCACGATCACCAGCTTGTTCTTGTACAGCCATTGACGCGCCCGCACGAGTACTGGAATTACCCGAAAGGCACCGAGCAAACGCCCACTCATGCGCAGGAAACCAATATGGAGCGCCAGACCAAGCTTGTGGGAATCACCTCGGCGTGCATTGATTGCGTCGCGCTCGGCACCATCGAAGGTGAAAAATGCCTTCATCTCGAAGTCGCTGATATCGCGGGGGAGCCCACGCATCCCCAAAAACGTTGTGTGCCAACCCTGCATCGTGAACCTCAAAAGTGGGAGGCCACCATACCCGTTTACAAAGCGAACAGGAAAGTCAATGAAATCAACGGTCTACCCAGACCACCCCCGCGCCAGTGCTAGCTTTGCGTACCGTCACTTATTGCACTGAAAACGAGGAGACCCCGAAACTCATGGTTTGTCGGCTCATGTGGGCATCTTGGGCGGTTTGACAACCGTTGTCAACTCCGCCGGCTGACCTTCTTCCAGTTCTGCGTGTGCGGGAGCGGGTCCCGTCACGAAGCAGACCGAGTTGCCTGGCCCGGCACGCGTTGGATCAGCGCCGCCGCGAACTTCTCGATGCCGAATCTCATCGTGCCGCGGAAATTGATGTGCGAGAAGTGCGCCGGGCCGATGCGGCGCAGCCAGTAGTCCTCGACTGGGATCCCGTCTCGCTTGAGCCTCTCGACCACCTCGTGCATACGGGCAGTGTTCCAGGCCAGCACGATGTTCGTCAGCAGGGCGTGTGAGCCGGAGATCGCCTTCATCTCGTCCCGCCGCCGGCCGCGTTCGGGCGCCACCTTGCCTGAGTACACGGCGCGCTGCAGCTGATGCACCGACTCGCCACGGTTCAGCAAGGTATGGATCTCGCGGCGGAAGTCCTCGATGGCGATGTAGTCGCACAGGAACACCGTTCGCAGCAGCCGGCCCAGGTGCTCCGCCGCCCGGTGCAGTGGATCCCCCTGGGCAGCCGACCCGAAGCGCTGCAATGCCAGCGTGGCGGAGACACGTCCCGAGCGGATTGACGCCGCCAGGCGAAGCAATTCATCCCAACCGCGCTCGATGGCGGCCAAAGACACGCGCCGAACGGTGACGACTTCCAAGCCATCGGGCACGGTGAATCCACGAGGCAGGTAGAGCTTTCGTTCGGCCAGGTCCCGCAGGCGGGGGCACAAGTCAAATCCCAGCAGCTTGGAGATGGCCATCGCCGGATTCGTGTAGCCGTGCGTGTCGACCGCCAGCAGCGAGATCCGAATCCGATCCGCCGCGCTGTTGTGCTGCTCGATGCCCTCGATGGCGACGCCGGCCTGTCGTTCGTTGAGCACGATGGGTTGGTCGTAGACGATGCCCCAGCGGTCGCGCACATGGGTGTAGAGGCCTGCGGCGTAGGTGCGCCGGCGTGGGTCCACACGGGCGTTCCACAGGTGGCGCGAAACGTCCAGCGACATCATGTCGGCTGATGCCTTGTCCCCGTTGCCCCACAGTGCCGCGATGGGGATCCGGCTCTGGAACTCGGCCACGCGCTCGTTGGCGCGGCGCAGGCGGCCACTTCCTTCCAAGGCGCGCATGGCCACAGTGACTTGTGTGGGCTCCAGACCAGGGATCATCGACGCCACGCCCTTGGCGTCCGCATCGGTACCGTGCGCCAGCAACGCGCCGTACAGGGCCACGAGTTCGCCGGTGGACTGCGCGCGGTGGCCGAGCAGCGCTTCGCTGTACCCGGTGGCGGCATCCACCTCCAACAGCATGTCCGGAAACTGTACGCTGCCAATCAAGTTGTAGATGGTCTCGCGTGTGCGCACCGGCTCGCCTTGATCCGGCAGTGCCGTGATCGCAGGCAGGTGGAGCATGCCGTCGGCGCCGATCTCGACCTTGCCGCGCCGCTGGGCCTCTGCCACCGCAGACATAGCGGCCATCAAGTTGGCCAGCAGGGGCTCCAGGAATTCGGCCGCCGACTTGGGCATGCCCAGCAACTCAACCTGCTCGTCCCGTTGCAAGACCCAATCCGCCGGCGGGATGAGCATCTGGTCTCGCTCCCGAAAACTCAGCGAGTGGTCCAGCCAGACACTGCCTCGGCGAAGGCTCTTGCGCAGCGACATCATCGTGCAGGCCTCAAACGCCCGAAACCCTGAGCGGGGGTCCAGATCGCGGACCAGGCCGTGCCAGGCTGTGCCAACATCTGGCAGCGGTACGCCCTCCTTCAGCTCGGTCACACCCTTGCGCTGCAGATCCGTCCAGGACTTCCACTGTTCGAAGCCCGGATCGCCGGGGCGGCCACCGAGGTCCAGATCTTTCAGCGCTCCCAGGCAAGCGCGCACGCGCTGGCTGTCTTCCGCCAAGGCCTTGCGAACCAAGGACACGAAGCTGCCGCTGGCGGCTTCGCCGAGCTCGGCGAGCAGTTCTCTGGCTTCCAGGACTCTCGCCTGCCAGGTCTTCGTTTCGTCGTACAGGACGGATCGCGCCTTGGCCGCCTGCTGGATCAGGCCTGTCGTGCCCCGGATACGGTTTGATTGCGCCTTGTCCGCCGCCTCGCGGAACAGTTGCTGGCTGCGCCGGCTGGTTTGCAAGAGGGCGACATCGGTGAGTTCGAGCAGCGTCACCCGCAGGAAGCACACCAACTCGATCAGCTGGCGCGATGGCTTGATCTCCCGCGTCTTCACGGGGCGCCTGGCCTGGACCTGACGGGCATAGGCCTGCTGCTTTGCCAGCGACACGGCATTCAGGTTCCAGTCGTGGGCACCGAGCTCTTTCAGGTAGCGGACCTTGTCGATGGTCTCCGCAAGGGTGCTCGGGCCGTGACGCTTGGACGGCGTCTTGAGCCACTCCAGGCACGTCGTGTCGGTGCCCGGCCGCGTGCTGTATGCGGCGTCGACAACCTTCTGCGCCGCTGCCGGTGGTACGGCGGCATTCACCGCGCTGAGGATCTGCGCCTCCACCGCGGCGAATGCATCTCGGGCCCAGTCCTGCAGGCGGCGCGCTCCTGGGATCAGGATGCGCCGCGTGAACAGCCAGTGGCTGGCCGACTGGACCAGGTCATCGGCGTGGGAGGCGTCGGCTGCTTGGGCCAGCAGGGCCGCGGTCAGCGCGACTTCGTCGTCGATTGCAAGTTCGCGCAGGCCGAGATAGGTCTTGGCCCAGAGCTGGTGCTTGAAGAGGGTCTGCCGGCGCTTGTAGATCGACCGCAGGCTGGCGATGGACGGCGGCGACACGGCCAGGACCTGGGCGGTGTGCCGGAGGAGGTTTCGGGGCAGCACGTTGAAACCGTCGAGCGGTCGGCCGGCCACGCGCATGAACATGAGCATCAGCGCGGCGGGCAGGCGGCGGTCGCTGCGGAACTGCTCCCGGAGGGCCGCCACGTCCGCCGACGTGAGCGAAAAGAACTGCTCCCGATCAAACTCACTCAGGCGAGGCGGCAAGGCCTCTTGGCCGACGAAGCGCAGGGCGAAGGCGGGCATGGGGTTGGGCAGCGGCAGGTGGGCGGTCAATGTACCGCCGCGGCTTCCGTCAACCCAACTGAGTGATCAGCTTGCGGGGGTGGCGACCCGCGGGAACCCGCATGGATGTTGGGCTTCAGGCGAAAGCGCACCAATCTGCACGAAAAGTACGACCACCCCTTGTTCAGGAGGTGGTCGAGCCCGGGGCCCATGTACGCACGGACGGCTCAGCAGCCTACCGCGCGCTGGAAGAGCTGGGATACACCCACCAGCGCACCGTCATGCTGGGTTCAGGTGTGCCAGCCCATGTGTCGATGGCGGGAGTGCATCGGGTGGCCTCGTTGGTGCAGCGCTGGGTGCTGGGGACGCATCACGGGTCCGTGCAGCCCGAGCACCTGGACGCCTATCTCGATGAATTCGTGTTCCGCTTTAACCGGCGAACCTCGAACTCGCGGGGGATGCTGTTTTATCGCTTGCTGCAGCAAGCGGTGGTCACGCCGCCGGTGACTTATGCGGATGTGGTGAGCAAGAAGACAGACGAGCGGGAGTCAGATACCATTGCTGGATAAAAACACAGCATCAGGGGTGACGCTGGAGCTAAGTGGATACCCCTTGCATCCATACAGTATAAATGCGCGACCCAGGCCCGCTCGCCGCCCTCCCCTAGACTGCTGTCAGGTTTTGCAGCGAAAGGATCGTCTCATGTCTCGGTTTCCCCATCGACAGGAGCATTCATGCGAGCTTCAACGGATCAATCGCCAATGACCGTGGAAATCCAGCTGAACACGAACACGCTGGCCACGCGGCATGTGTTCACGCTCGGCCCCCTCCAACTCCACTTGTCGCAGGCCGACATCGACGCCGGCTGGACGTCAGTGGTTGCCTACCAGGGAGGCGACGCCTTCCCGCCTGGCGAGATCGAGAAGATGGAGGCCGATGCGGCTGCCCAGCATCGCGCGTACTGGGAGCAACTGGCCACCGGACAGGGGGACAGGCGCGTCGTCGTAGGCGGCCACCATTTCGTTGCCCATGACTTCGGGGTCGGAACCGGCTTCGGCGGCGAGGTCTTCCGGGTCCAGTGGCATGACGGGGGGCGCGTGCCGTTGACCTGCCATCTGTCAGCACAGGGGAAGGTGCCCGGCTGGCTCCGGCCGCAGCTGCCGGACAACGCCACCGCCACGAGCCTGCGCTACCGCGTGGCGCCTCAAGCCGAAGGCGAGCACGAACCCAACGACATGAGCCAGGCATCCGTCTTTGGCGACGTGGACCAAGACGCCCTCGGCTGAGCGGCGCAGCTGCCATGTGCTACTCCGCCGAGGTCCGCGCCGACTACGCCGCGTTCCGCCGCTTGTTTCCGAAGTCGCGCCTGGCGCTCAAGGCGTTCTTCGAGTTGTACTGGCGGCGCAAGCAGCAGCCCAGGCCGCCCATGCGTACCCCCGGGGTGATGGATGCGCTGTTCGCGCACCCGCGCACGCCCGAGGAGCGCGAGATCCACGCGCTGATCGCCGAGTTCGACGCCGGCCAGGTGGCCGCGCTGGAGCAGGATCTGTTCAAGCAGCGCAAGCGCCTGGCCGACGCCGAGCGCGCCTTGCAGGCCAAGGCGACGAAGAAGGCCCAGGAAGACCAGCGCATCGCCACCAGCAAGATCGACCAGGCCCTGGCGCGCCTGGCGCGGCTCAAGCGGACCGAACCGGGCGAAGGCGAGGCGCGGATTTTTCCCGGCTGGTGGGCGCCGGTGCTGGTGATCGAGGACGGCGAGCCGGTGATCCGGCCCATGCGCTACGGGTGCCGGCCGGCCGGCAAGGCGGCCCTCTACGACCGGAAGTACCCCGGGACGTACAACGCGCGCCGGGACAACCTGCGCGGCTTCTGGAAGCAGCAGTTCGGGCAGACGCATGCGCTCATGATCGTGACGACCTTCTACGAGAACGTGGCGCGGCATGCGGCCGAGGCCCGCGCGCTGCGCCCTGGCGAGGCGCCCGAGAACATCGTGCTGCGGTTCGAGCCCAGGCCGCCGCAGGCTATGTACATCGCCTGCCTATATTCGCACTGGACGCCGCCGGCGGGCTCCGATGAGCCCGACCTGTGGTCGTTCGCGGCCGTGACGGACGAGCCGCCGCCCGAGGTGGCCGCGGCCGGGCATGACCGCTGCATCGTGCAGCTGCGGCCCGAGAACGTCGCCGCCTGGCTGACGCCGCAGGGGCGCTCGCTGGATGCCCTGGACGCGCTGCTCGATGACAAGGCGCGGCCGTACTACGAACACCGCCTGGCCGCGTGAGTTTTTCAGCGGCTGCGCACGGGAGGCTTGGCCGCCTGCGGCGCGGCGGATAGGCCGGTGGACGGCCCGGCCGGGCCGCTGCCTCGGGACAGTGCCTGCTCTTTTCCGCGCGCATATGGCGAGGTCCGGGCACCCTTGTCGCCTTGCAGCTGCGCACTCGCGGCGACCCGCCTGGCGTGTCCGCCGATGGCGTGAAGGTATTGCGGGCTTGCGCCGCGTTCGCGCGCGGCGGCGGCCACGGCCGCCCAGCCATCGGCCAGCATGGCCCGCCGGGCGGCAGGTATCTCCCGGGCCGCCTGCAGGGCCAGGGCTGCGTCGTCGCGCGGTTGACGCTGGCTGTCGTAGAGCAGCTGGCCGCCGCGGTTGATGATGCGCAGCCGATCCAGCTGATGGGCCACCTGGCTCACCGTGGCATCGAACCCCTGCATCGCCGCATCGTGGTAGTCCTCCGTGACGAAGCGCGGGTTCGGGTTGCCCGCCTGGTGCTGGCGTTCGTGGCGCTGATAGATGCCGAGAAGGCTTTCTTCCCTGCTGGTGGCCACGACCACCAGCTCCACCTTGTAGCCCTGCTCCTGCAGGCGGTCTACGAAGCGCTGGACCGACTGCGGGTTGCGGAAGGTGCCCTCCTCCACGATGTGGCGCCGTGCCTCGATCGCCATGAGCCGCAGGGCGTTCGCAAGCCGGCCGGCGTCGGCCTGGGTTTCGCTGGATGGCGGCCTCGCGGTGCCGAGGGGGATGCGTTCACGCATGCGATCCGCATCCACGTGGATGAAGCCGCCCTGCGCCCTGAGTTCGTCGCGCACCAGCTCGCCCCCCGCGCTTTTGCCTGCGCCGGGCTGGCCACCCACCAGCACGGCACGGGGTTGATCCTGTGCCGAGGACCGCGCCGCACGCTGCGCGAAGTAGCTGCTGGTGATGGCCGCCACCGACTCGTCGGTGAGCGGCTTGTACCCGTCCCCGGTCATGGATGCGCGGGTTCCTGCGCGGTGCGAGGGCCGAAAACGCTGTCTTGAGGATTCAGGATGCGCGCGATGGTCTCATGGTCGTTGACCCTCAGATCCTCTTGCAGATCGGAGATGGCGGCCATTTGGGCCTCGCAGTAGGCGATCAGCGCGGCCGAGGGCTGGGCCTTCTCGCGTTCGTGCTGCAGGGCCATGATGAAGGGCTGTAGGCGCTGGCCGAGGTTTTCGAGAGCCACTTCATAGTCGATGCTCTCGCTGTTGATGCCAAGGCTTTGCATGGCGATCCTTTCACGTGCGGGGGACTCTCGACTTCTCGGCGAGATAGTCCCAAGGGTTGATCAGCAGCACCCCCGAGACCTCGAAGTGCTTGACGTTGCGCGTGACCAGCGCCGCGCCGTGGACCAGGCCGGCGGCGGCCATCAGCGAATCGCGGTAGTCCCGGCTGTCCGCCCACGTCAGTTTCGCTGCGCGCCTGGCCATCACGTGGTCCATGGGCAGGATGCGGTTGCTGAATGCCGGCAGCACCATGTCATCGAGCCAGCGCGCCAGCACCGTCGCCTGCGCTTCCTCCCCGCGCAGTGCCAGCTGGCTGATGCCGCGCTGGATTTCCAGCACCGTGATGGACGTGATGTACAGCTGATCCATGGCCTGCTCGGCCATCCAGGCCTGCACGCTGGGGTGGCAGGTGCTCTTGCGAACCTCGGACAGGACGTTGGTGTCCAGAATCAGCATGGCTGTTCCTGACCGTCGATGGTGCCCGGCCCGGTGGTCGGTGCGGTCGTCATACGTCCAGCTCCCTGGCGTCGATGCGGATCGGCTGAATGTCGAAATCATCGAACTCGTCCTGGCGCAGCAGCTCGACCGGGTTCCTGTCGGTTTTCGTCAGGCGCCGGTACTCGGCGATCGGGATGAGTGCCAGAGCGGGTTCGCCGCGGTCGGTGATGATGACCGTGCCGCCCTCGCTCGCCACGCGCTTGGCCGCGCTCACGTTGTGCACGAACTCCCGGGCGGTAACGGTCGTGATCGGTTGTCCCATGGTCCTTCCTTTCAATGAAGTGCGCTGCGCCGTCCGCGTGCGGCCCTCACGCGGCGCCGCTTTGCTCGGCGGCAGCGATGGCGGCGCGCGCCTGCCTGGCCAGTGCCCGGTAGGCATTGAAGACGGCCAGCGGCATACCGTACTCGCCCACGTCCTGCGCCTTGCGGTCGCTGTTGTATTCGGCGTCCATCATGATCTGCTGCGCCAGATCCAGCGGCACGCGCATGCGGCCCTCGTCCAGTTCCCCGGACAGCCAGTCGGGACAGCGGCTGGAGTACTCATTGGCGATGGTCGCGCTGATGCGCAGGGTCACGAACCGGGGCGGCAGGCGTTCATTCATGGTTCACCCCTTTCTCGTGCTCCCGGGCATCCTGCTCGATCTCATCGGCCAGCTCGCGCAGCCGCCCGACAGTCACCACCCATTCGGGGGTCTGGATGCCGGCAAAGAGACGATCCTTGACGGTCTGGTAGAGCGTTTCGGCGCGTTCGTCGCCGAGCGCGAAGGCGCATGCGGCGATGGCCAACTGCGCCGGGCCCGAGCCCATGTACCCCCATTCCAGGCCGCTCGGTGAATGGCTGCGCAGGTCGATCCTCCAGGGCAGATCCTCGGTGGCGTTCCACGGCGCCGACACCGCCCCGTGGTGGTCGAGGATGGCCGAGACCATCGGCGCCGTGGTCACGCGGGTGTGGTGGCCGTCGCCGTCGCGGCGGCCGAAGATGCCCACCCACGCCGGCGGCGCCGGCTGGCAGTAGGTCAAACGGGCCGGCGCGCTGTCGCTGCTGTCGGCCGGGTCGCCGCGCAGATCGCCCGGCATCACGCCGTGCAGCCGAAGCCAGGCGGCGGCCAGGGTGTCGCCGAGGGCGATCGCGTTGGCCTTGGTGTCCGCGTCCACCTCGAAGGTTTTGCGCACATCCAGCGGGCCGGTGGTGTAGGTCACGAACCAGGGGTGCATCGCGCTCTCCCCTGCTGGTGATGCTTTCGCGTCATCAGCTGCTCGTGGAATTTCGGGTCGGCTCCCTGCAGGTGCCAGCCGAACATGGAGCCGGTCAGCATGGCTTCGCGCTGCGCGGATGTGACGCCTTCGGCGGCATTGAGTTCGCCGGCCGTCAGCCGCGTGTGGATCGGGTAGTAGCCGTGCTCGCCGCGCTTGATGGCGATCACCGGCGACGTGCCGTAGACGCCCTTCGGGTTGTCGGCATAGGCGATGGGCGGAAGTCCGCGCTCGGACAGTGCGTCATCGCGTGCGAGGTCGATGGGATTGAGGTGCATGGCCGTCGTCTCCTTGAACCTGATCCCCGGGCCTGGGCAAGTGGAATATCCATCTGTCGCCAATGTTAGTAACGTTACTAACAATTGTCAAGCCCTCAATTCTTGATCACGCTTCCTGGAATTTCTCGGGGAGAAATTTTTGGGCAGCTTTCGGCAGTTCGCTTTAACGTGCCCTTTTAGGAATGCCTTCCGATGTGCTGAAAAATGCGCGCGGATGTCCTGGCAACCTCTTTGCGATAGGCCACGTAGGCTTCGTAATCCGTCCAGCTGCCGATCACGGTCGGGCCGTGCATGCCATTCCACATGTTCGGTGATGGCCGCTCCATGCCCTGCTGAACGGTGAGGGCCGCCCGCTTTCGCGGTGTTTCCCCCCTCTTCAACTGGTCAACATGGCAGCTGATCTGATCGAGTTGGCAGTGCTTGTATTTGCCCACCGAGTGGCACCAGTTGGCAAAAGCATGCTGCCCGTCCTTGGTTGCCAGCTCTTCGATCAGGGCAATCTCGAACTGAAGGGACTGCTGGTCATCGCCCCAGCGCTCTTGTGCCAGCGCCTCCAGCCGGGCGTCCTCTTCCTTCTTCCATGCAGCAGCGCAAAACACTTGGTAGTCCTTGGCCCATGCCGCCAGCAACGTCAGCTCCTCGGCCATGGCGCGCAGGGCACTGGCGGCCGCATTGATCGCCAGTTCGTGCTCGGGCTTCAAGTTGCTGAACTGCTCCTTGATCTTCTGCATCTGCGTGGCCGAGCGCTTCGCATTTGACGCCTGGATCTTGATGTTCTTGTCGCCGTGATATCTGGCGTCCCATTCCCAGCGACGGATCAGGTCGGGATCGGCCTTGCGGCGTGTCTGCGTTTGGAAGCGTGCGAGCAGGTCACTCATGCCGTCCCTTCTTTCCCTTCAGTGCTTTTCCAGTGCCTGCCAGTTTTCGATACGCAGGCCGTCCACCCTTTGAAACTCGCCCACGTTTGCCGTGACGAGGACCAGCCCGCGCGACAGCGCATGCGCAGCGATCAGAGTGTCGTAGGCGCCGATCGGTCGGCCGACGCGCTCCAATTCGGCACGCACCGGGCCCAGCACCTCCGCGGCCTCGCGGTCCCACGTGAGCACGCTCGCCAGGTTGAGGAAGGCGTGAACCAGCTGGGCCAGCCGCACGGCCTGCGGCTTCTTGGCCAGCCCGTAGACGTGCTCGGCCATCGTGATCGTCGAAATGCACCAGGCATCCGGCGGCAGAGCGAGCAGCTTTTCATTGATCGCCGTGTCACCGCGGATGGCAGCGCTGCTGGCATTGGTGTCCAGCATGTAGACCGCGCTCACGCGGCGCCCTCACCTGTTTTGTGCGGTTCGATCCAGTCCGCGTAGGGGTCGCGTGGGCCATCCATCGGCTGCTGGCGGTTCTTGAGATAGTCCTCCAGGCCTTCCGCAGCCAGTTCTTCGGCCAGCTGCTCGCGCAGTGCCGCGAATGCCGCCCAACTGGCGGCTTTGACCGGGGACAGCACGACGTCACCCGAGCGAGCGTCGCGTCGGATCAGAACCTCAGTGCCCTCGAAGCGAAACTCGGCCGGCAGGCGCACAGCCTGGCTTCCGCCGCTGCTGAACAGACGGGCGGTCTTGATGGGATCAGTGTTCATGGTGCGCTCCTTTGCTTTTCTGCGAACCGTGCCGTTTCCAGCAAGGCTGTGACTTCCGGGCCTTGCAGCGCCGCCTGCAGGCCCTTCTCCTTCGCGGCCCAATGTTCCGCAAGCTGCGCCGAGATGGCGTCGGCGGCCGTCTGGCCGTCGAGCACCACGCGCGCGGCCAGGTCCGCGACGAAACCGCCCAGGTAGTGCAAGGTGGGCACGTCCTCGCCAATGCTGCGTTTCACGGCGGTGGACAGGCTTTGTGCCAGCACGGCCGTGCGGCCCAGCCGCGGCAACGAGGCGCGCAGCTGCTCGCACTGGTGCGGCTGCAGGACCAGCTTGAAGCCTTCCCAGTAGAGCGGCACGTGTTCGTCCTGCGCGAACCACTCCAGCGTGGTCGATCCGATCTGCGCATTGACGCCAAAGCGCAAGCGCGACGTACTCTCGCTTCCCAGCGTGGCACCTTCCTTGTGCCCAGTGGCCGGCGGCTCCGCAACGACCCGCACGCCAAGCCAGCCGTCATCGCCGGGGAACACGCCCAGGGAGAACTCGAATCCCACGAATTCAAGGCCGCTATGCATGCGCAATGGCCGCTGGCCATACAGCTTTTCGGACAAGTCGCGCGCAGTCTTGAACTTCACCCAAGCATCGGCCGCCGAGGCAGTGGTGCTGCCGACCTCTTTGAGCCAGTAGCTGCGCAACTGCTCCGACTGGGCATTCCACCAGTCCATGCCGGCTTGCTCTTCAGCTGTCGGCGCGCGCGTCACGTCTTGCATGGCAGTTCCTTGAGGCCTGATACCCAGGCCACGGTGAGCGGACGGTTCAGCTCAGGACAATAGTATATATATCGTGTAGCTACATTGCAAGAGCTAAAACAGTACATTGATAACTGTACTTATCTATGTATTGTTTTTGATTGCACTTTTGGGTGTCCTAGGATAGGATGCGCCTAAGCCGTTGATCGGCCAAGAGTTTTTTGGAGCCGACAGGCGCCGGCGGCCGGCCGGAGCGCCCTGCCCTTCGGCGCTGCGCCTGATTTCTCGGGGAGAAATGGAACCGATCCATGGACAACAGCTTGAGCTTCCGGGCCATCGATAACGCCCTCGCACGCTGCATGGAGGCCCACCCACCCGAGGGCCTGGAGCGGCGCATGCACGCGGATGCCAACGTCATGGCCGGCCTGTGGGCGCAGATGCTGGTGGATCGCATCGATGCGGTGCCTCTGGCGAGCGTGAAGCCGGATGTGCTGGCCGTCTGGGAGCGCTGGCGTGCTGACGAATGATTTCTCGGGGAGAAACGATGTCTGAATCCCTGGTGCGCTCCCCTGCCCCGCTGCGTCTGACGCGCGACGTTCTTGCGCACCTGCGCTCCGTGGCCGAAGGGTTTCCGGTGGCCAGATCGGCGCGGCGCTATCTGGACTGTTCGGAGGAATCGGCCGCCGCCGTGCATCGCGCGGCCGTGGACATTGCCGCGGCCGTCGCGCGGCGCGCGGGCCTCGGCCCGCGCTGGCGGCTGCTGCGCGTGCCGCAGCTGCCGGCCCAGGCGCTTGCAGCGCCGGTTTCCATCGAGGAATGGGCCGAGTCCAAGGGCTACGACGGGTTTTCCTACGAAGAACTGCGCGAGATCTACGAAGCCGAGAACGGCCCGCTCGGAGCCGACCGCAAGACCAAGCAGATCGAGCGGATGCGCCGCGCGCGTATGGAACTGCTGCAACAGCTGGAAGCCTACGCCGTCGAACCCCCTTCCATTGGCGATCCGGTCTCGGCCTGGTTTCCCGAAGACCTGGCCGCACGCTTGCAGCGCGCCGGCTTTCACCTGCTGGGCGAGTTGCGCGCCGCCATCGTGCTGGGAGGCCGCTGGTGGCGAGGCCTGCCGGGCTATGGCCCGGTCAAGGCCGGCCAGCTCGCGGCGCAAGTCGGCGCCCTTGTGGGCTGGCCGCCGGCTCCGACCTGGGCTGCATCGCAGGAGGCGCGCGGGCTGGTCGAGGGCGCGCACCAGCTGATCGAGCAGTGGATCGCGGCCCGCACCGAGTCGGAACAGACCGGCCGCGCCTATCGCCGGGAGGTGCAGCGGTATCTCGTCTGGCTGGTGTCGGAGCGGCGCAAGGCCCTGGCCGATGCCGGCCCGGACGATTGCGCGGCCTACATCGCATTCCTGCGCGCCGTGCCCGTGGAGTGGATGAGCCGGCGCAATGCCGCGCGCTTCCGCGAGGGCTGGGCGCCCTTCGCGTCCCAGCCCAGCATCAAGAGCCAGCGCTACGCGCTGACGGTGGTGAACGCCTTTTTTGCCTGGCTCGCACGCACCGGCGAACTGCGCCGCAATCCCTGGGATCTGGTCAATTTGAGGCTGCCCGATGACCCGGACGAATCGCTGGATTCCTCTCGGGCCTTCACGCCGGCGGCGTGGACGGTGCTGCACGACCACGTGCCGCAGCTGCCGCCAGCGGCGGCCGCGCGCATGCGCTGGCTGCTGGAGTTCGCGCAGGGCACGGGCCTGCGCGCGGCGGAGTTGCTTCTGGGACGCAGGGCCGACATCCGGGCGCGCGACGGCGGGTATTGGGTACGGGTGCATGGGAAGGGCGCGCGCAATCGCTTCGTGGTGGTGCCGACTTCTGCGATGCGGGCCACGCGGGCGTATTTCAGTGCGCGCGGGCTGGACTTCGATCATGCGCATCCGAACACGCCGCTGCTCGCCCGCCTTGACGTGCCGGAACTGCCAGGGATGGATGCGCGGGAGCCTGGTCAGAGCGCGAAGCGGCCGGATGCCGAGGAGCGCCGGCAGCGCGGGTTTCTGAGCTACCCGACGCTTGCGCCGGCGTTCAAGCGCTTCGTGCGCTCGGCGCTGCGGGCGTCGTCGCTGTCCCATGAGGAGCGGGAAGGGGTGCGGCAGGCCTCGCTGCACTGGCTGCGGCATACGCACGCCACGCGCGCCGCCGAGGCCGAGGTGCCGCCCGACGTGCTCCAGGCCAACCTGGGCCAGGCCGATCCGCGCACGACCGCAGGCTACTACCGCGCGCAGGAGCAGCGGCGGATGCGGCAGATGGAGCGTGCTTTCGGAGAGGCCGGAGGCGGGTAGGGCGGCCTGGCCTTGCCTTTGTTTTTTAAGTATTCGTACCTGTACGAATACTTATCCAGCGCTTTCAGGAACACCAGCCAGGACTTCCTGGGCGCTGCCCGCTGCGCGGACACCGGACGCCCGCGCGCCCTGCGGGCGCTTTACGCAGCTCGCCTATTCGGCTCGATCCTTCGGATTGCCGCTGCGCGGCACTGCTCCAGGCCGCCTGCGCGACGCTCATTGGGGGAAGTGCCTGCGGCACATCCCCCAGCCGCTGGGCTGGCCCCCTGGGGGGAAGGCTCCTGGCCTGCGGCCAGCAGCCTGCTGGCCTGCCGCGCGCAGCGCGGAGGGCCTGAACGGCGGTGCCGCCGGCGCCGGCAGACCACGAGGGCAGGGCGTTTCTCGGGGAGAAACGCGGGCAGGCGCTGCGCCGGTGGCCAGCGGCTGCGGGTGAACCGAAGTCCGAATTCAGCTTATCAGGGCGCGAGGCAGGTTGCGTGCCAGCCAAGGGCGTGCTCCGCGCTCGGGCGGGCGTGGCGTGCGACGGCTGCGGGAACCCTCAGTGACGACCAGACAGGCCGCGCCCCGGGCTGGCTGCGGGCGCGGATGGGCGCTGCGGCCGAAGCGCCGGGCACGTGCGCGGCGAGAGGTTGACATGGGCTGCGCCCATACCCAAAACCGTTACACACTGGCACATTAAAAGGTTAAATAACAGGTGCATAACAGGTTAAAATACAGGTACGGTGCAGCAATCAAGCGGCGCCGGTCATAAGGAAAATCATCATGGCTTCTAAGAAATCCTCTGCTCCGCAATCTGCCGAGCGTAACTCCAACCAAGGCGCCGCTGATCTGGATGCGGTCAACGCCGCAGCCGCCGAGGCGGGCGGCCGCGACATGGGCGACTTCCAGCCGTCCGACTTCGATCATGCGCAGGCGGCAGCGGCGCCGGCCCAGGTGCCTCCCGAGTTCGAAGTCACGGCGGTGAGCATGCTTTCCGGTGCGCTGTTCACCATGCGCCCGTCGCCCGATCGCGCCGAGAACGCACCGCAGATGACGGGAACGATCCAGCTGGACGATGCCGCGCTGCGCGTGCCCGTGGCCGCATTCGTCAAGTCGGCACGCGAAACCGGCGTGCTGTACTGCGCGCTCACCGTAGGATTCAAGGACGGCCCGCGCTACTACGGCCGGCTGTTCTCGGCATCGCACAAGAACCACCGCAGCGCGCCGGACTACCACGGCTTCATCTGGCTGCTGCCGGTCACCCGCAAGGGCCAGTACACGCCGCAGGAGTGGGAGGACGCGCCGATGCTGCCGATCCACGGCTACCGCCGCCGCAATGCGTCCGACAACCGGGCGCGCATCCAGCTGCTGGGCGCGCCCGTCAAGGTCGCCGACCACGAACTGCCCATCTGAGCATTGGAGGACACGAACATGGCTTACGAAGCACCCAATGCACAGCACGCCGAGGACGCAGCAGTGGTCGAAATCGACGGCAAGCTGCATTCCATCCAGTCCGGCGAGGAACGCGACATTCCCCTGAACCGACTGCACCTGTCGCCCAACAACGTGCGCAAGAAGCACGATCCCAGCACCATCCCAGAACTGGCGGCAGCGATCTTGGCCGAAGGCGGCCTGCTCAATCCGCTCGCAGTGATCCCCGAGAAGATCAAGGGCAGCAAGGGCGACCACGGCGTGGTGGCCGGAGGGCGCCGGCTGGCGGCGCTGCAATTCCTGGCAGAGCATGCCGCCGTGCGTGCCGACGTGCCGGTGCGCTGCCGGGTGTTCGACGCCGAACGCGGCGTGAGCGTCAGCCTGGTCGAGAACGCCACGCAGGAGCCCATGCACCCGGCCGACCAGCTGGAAGCATTCAAGCGGCTGGTGGACGAGGGCAGGACGGCCGGCCAGATCGCCGCCGCCTACAACCTGACGGCGCTGACTGTCGAGCGGCGGTTGAAGCTGGCACGCCTCGCGCCGGAGTTCCTTGAATTGTTCCGGGCTGACCAGATCGAAATGGGCCAGTTGCAGGCGCTGGCCCTGGCCGACGACCAAGACGAGCAGCGGCGTGTCTGGAACGCGCTGCCGCCGTACAAGCGCTCGCCGCACTACATCACGCAGATGCTGACGAACGACGAGGTAAGCGGTACATCGGGTATCGCGCTGTTCGTCGGCGTGGAGGCCTACCGGGAAGCCGGCGGCGCGGTGCGGGCCGACCTGTTCACCGGCGAGGAAGGTTCTTTCTACTTCCAAGACGGTGCGCTGCTCAATCGGCTGGCCCTGGAAAAGCTGGAAGCCCAGGCCGAGGCCGTGCGCGCGGCCGGCTGGAAGTGGGTCGAAGCGCGCATGAGCTTTCCCTACCATGAGCGCAGCGTCTTCGGCAAGCTGGTGGCCAAGCGGCGCAAGCCCACGCCGCAAGAGCAGGAGGAAATCGACAGCCTCAAGGCGGATGTCGCTGCGGTGCGCAAGCGCCTGGATGAACTGGACGCTTTGACCGCCTGCGACGAGGAAACCGGCGAAGAAGGTGAATTGACAGAAGAGCAGCAGGCAGAGTCCTGGGCGCTGTCGAATCAACTGGACACACTCAACGAAATCAGCGGGTGCATGGAGGAAGCCCTGCGGGAGTGGGGGCCGCGACAGCGGGCCACTTCCGGCGTGGTGGTGAGCTTTGGCTACGCGGGCCAGATCATCCTGGCCGAGGGTCTTGTGCGGCGCGAGGACGCTCCCCAGGCCAAGCAAGCCGAAGGCGGCGCGGGCGTGGTGTCCGAGCCGCCTGCCAAGGTGCGGCCTGAATACAGCGCGAACCTGTGTGCGAACATGACCGCACATCGCACCGCAGCGGTCAGCGCCTCGCTGACGCAGCAGCCCAAGGTGGCTCTGGCCGCGCTGCTGATGACCTTGATCGTCAACGACAAGGAGCCGTGGCAGTCATCGCCCGTGAAGGTGAGCTTTTCCAAGAACATGCACCAGATCGGCAACCAGGCCGCCGAGTACGAGGGCAGCAGGGCGGCCGGCATCTGCGAGGGCGCGGCCGACTGGATCGACGCGCTGCCCGCGCACGGGCCGACCCTGTTTGCGGCGCTGCTGGGCATGGAGCCCGACGAGTTGATCCGGCTGCTGTCGGTGTTCGTCGCGCGCGCCTATGAGGTGTTCTCCAACGAGCCGGCACGCACGCCCGGCCACGGCTACGACATGGCACAGCTGATCGAATCGAGCCTGGGTATCGACATGGCCGACTGGTGGACGCCGACGAATGAGCGCTACCTGTGCCACGTTCCCAAGGCCAAGATGATCGAAGCCGTCACGCAGGCCTGCGGTGCCGATGCGGCCAAGCCCATCGAGAAGATGAAGAAGGGCGAGGCCATCGCCGCCACGGCCGCGCTGCTGGATGGCCGCCGCTGGCTGCCGTCCACGCTGCGCCCGTATCCGCAAGGGGCCGAGCCTGCGGCGCAGGACGAAGCCCGGGAGGAAGACAAGGGCCAGCGCGAGGCCGAGACCCTGGCGGAGGGCTGCGAGGCCTGATGGAAGCGGCCGCAGCTTCGCGCTGCGGCCCTTTCCCGGAAACCTGCGCGGCGGTTGCCATGCCTTGTCTTCTCAACACATGCCAGCGCGGCGCCTTGCGCGCCGCGCTCCAGGGCCGGCTGATCGTGGTCTGTTTCGGCGCCGGGGTGGATTCCACGGCGATGCTGCTGGCCCTACGCGCGGCCGGCCTGCGTCCCGGTGCGATCACGTTCGCCGACACGGGCGGCGAGAAGCCCGAAACCCTGTCCCACATCGAGCGCATGCAGGCGATCCTGCGCGCATGGGACTGGCCGCCCATCGAGCCGTGCCGCGTCCGCACCCAGTCGGGCACGCCCTATGCCGACCTGTACGGCAACTGCTGGACGAACGAAACCCTGCCGTCGCTCGCCTTCGGGATGAAGTCTTGCAGCATCCGGTGGAAGCACGTGCCGCAGGATCAGCACCTGATGGGTGTCACGCGCGGGCCGAACCGCCGGCCGCCGCACCCGCTATGGCTGCGCTCGCGCGCCCAGGGCGAGCGGATCGTGAAGCTGATCGGCTACGACTGCGGCCGGGCCGACCGGCGCCGTGCGTGCGCGACGTTCGCCGCAGGCCGGGCCGATGGGCCTTTCGATTTCGTCTACCCATTGCAGCTGATCGGCTGGACGCGCGCCGATTGCGTGCGCGCCATCGCCGCCGACCTGGGGCCGGACATGGTGCCGGTCAAGTCCGCGTGCTACTTCTGTCCGGCTTCCAGGCCGTGGGAACTGTTCTGGCTGGCCGGCCACCATCCCGCGCTGCTCGATGCGTCGCTCGGGCTGGAGCGGCGCGCGCTCACGGGCCGGCACAGCCGCTTCGACGCTGTGGACTTCGGCAGCAGCTGGGAGGACATGGTGCGCGATGCGCCGAGTTTTCCGAGCACGAAGACGACCGTGGGCCTGGGGCGCAGCTTCGCCTGGAACCATTGGGCGCGGCTCAATGGTGTCGTCGGCGAGGACTTCATCGTCCTGCGCGGCCAGCGGCGCCGGTTCATCCGGCTTGCGCAGCAGTTGCAGTCCGAGGACAACGCGCTGGATGCGCGCGCCGGCCTCGCGACCGGCGCGGGGAACGCGGAGTGAGGCCGGCATGCACCAGACTTCGCCCCATCTTCTGATCGAGCAGCTGGCCTTGTTCGCCCAGCGTTGGCAGCGGCGCATGGCGTCCTACCGTCCGGCCGGCGAACCCTTCGATCCCGCGCGCTGCGCCGTCGAGCCCATCGAGGAAGGCGATGCCAAGCGCTTCGTCCTGGCGCACCACTATTCAGGCACCTACCCGGCCGCGCGGTTTCGTGCGGGCGTGTTCGTGAAGGCGCCGTTCCAGCGCGAGAGGCTGGCCGGCGTCGGTGTGTTCTCGGTGCCGATGAACCAGCGCGTGATCCCCAGCTACTTCCCGGCGCTCGCGCCTGATGAGGGCGTCGAACTGGGCCGCTTCGTGCTGGACGATACCCTGGCCGCGAACGCCGAGACCTGGGCGCTGGCCAGGATGCGGCGGCTGCTGCGGCAGGCGCTGCCCAAGGTTCGCGGGATCGTGGCGTACTGCGATCCCATCGAGCGGCGCGATGAGCGCGGCGAACTGGTCAAGCGCGGCCACGTGGGCACCATCTACAAGGCCGGCAACGCGCTTTACCGTGGACGCTCCAGCGCGCGCACGCTGTGGCTGTCGCCCGGCGGCGCGAGCTTCGCCGACCGCACGCTGGCCAAGGTGCGGCGCGGCGAGACGGGCGAGCGCTATGCCCTGGAGCGCTTGGCCGCGCTGGGTGCGCCCAGGCGGCGCGCGGGGGAGGGCGGCGCTGCCTACATCCGGCGCTTGCAGGACGAGGGCTGGCTGCGGCGCTTGCAGCACCCCGGCAACTTCGTCTTCACCTGGCCCGAGGGTCGGGCAGGGCGCGACCCTTAAACTCACCCGGCGCTTTGGAGTTTTCGGAGCGCGCGTTTAGAAGCCTTACCCCGTCCCTGGTGGCGGGGATTTTTTTGTCTCAAGAAAGTAATCGTACCTGTACGAATACTCATTAAGCCCATACCGATCCAGCCACGAAGGCATCCTGTCGAATGCACGTGATCTAGAAATCATGCACAATGCTACTAGATCAACATCGCCAAACTGTTAGGAGCCGAACATGCAAAGCATGACCATCGAGCAGCTGCGCGCGGCCACCCATGCCGGCGGCGTTGCCGGCGTGACCCTCAAGGGCCTGGGTGGCGCGTTCCTTGTCGAAATCGCCACGCGCAGCGGCGCTGCGGCGCTGCTGGCCAAGGCCCGCAGCAACGAGCCGCGCCGCTTCGGGAACCCCCTGGCCGCGCTGAACGTGCTGCGCGACGTGGGAATCACGGTCGGGAACTTTGACGCCAGCGAGTGGAACCCGGCCGAGAAGGACGAGACGCCCGGCAACCGCGGCCGGGCCGAGGCGCTGCGCAATGCGCACCAGGCCGCCGCCTACAACCAGTGGCTGGCCGCCGAGGTGCAGGACGCGATTGACGACCCGCGCCCGAACTTGTCGCATGAGGACGTGATGGCCGAGATGGAGGCCGACATCGCCGCGCTGACTGGCAGCAGCGCGAAGCCGCCCAAGGGACAGCGCCCTTGAGTGCGGGTTTATGACGTCAGCTAAGACCCCCTACCGCATCGAATGGCGGCCGAAGGCGCGCGAGGATCTGCGCGCCATCGTGCGCTACATCGCCAAGGACAACCCGCTTCGGGCGCGCACCTTCGGCCCGGAACTGCGCAACAAGACACTGCCGCTGGCTGACCATCCAGCGCTGGGCCGTCCCGGCCGGCCCGGGTTGCCGGCCGGCGTGCGCGAACTGGTGGTGCACCGGAACTACATCGTGTTCTATCGCGCACTGGATGCCGCGCGCACCGTTGAAATCCTGCGGCTGAAGCACGCAGCCCAGCAAACCCCCTGAACCCCGGGCGCTGCCCGCTGCGCGGACACCGGACGCCCGCGCGCCCTGCGGGCGCTTTACGCAGCTCGCCTATTCGGCTCGATCCTTCGGATTGCCGCTGCGCGGCACTGCTCCAGGCCGCCTGCGCGACGCTCATTGGGGGAAGTGCCTGCGGCACATCCCCCAGCCGCTGGGCTGGCCCCCTGGGGGGAAGGCTCCTGGCCTGCGGCCAGCAGCCTGCTGGCCTGCCGCGCGCAGCGCGGAGGGCCTGAACGGCGGTGCCGCCGGCGCCGGCAGACCACGAGGGCAGGGCGTTTCTCGGGGAGAAACGCGGGCAGGCGCTGCGCCGGTGGCCAGCGGCTGCGGGTGAACCGAAGTCCGAATTCAGCTTATCAGGGCGCGAGGCAGGTTGCGTGCCAGCCAAGGGCGTGCTCCGCGCTCGGGCGGGCGTGGCGTGCGACGGCTGCGGGAACCCTCAGTGACGACCAGACAGGCCGCGCCCCGGGCTGGCTGCGGGCGCGGATGGGCGCTGCGGCCGAAGCGCCGGGCACGTGCGCGGCGAGAGGTTGACATGGGCTGCGCCCATACCCAAAACCGTTACACACTGGCACATTAAAAGGTTAAATAACAGGTGCATAACAGGTTAAAATACAGGTACGGTGCAGCAATCAAGCGGCGCCGGTCATAAGGAAAATCATCATGGCTTCACCTGAACAATGCGCGATCGAAGAGCCCGAGGCGGATTCCCAGGCGCCGGCCTATCTCGGCACGGCCACCTACAGCCCGGAAGACAACAAGCTGCGGTTCTATCCGTTCGCGCGGCTGTCCAAGGAAGATTATCAGCGCGCCAAGGACGCGGGTTTTTCGTGGGCACCCCGGCAGGAGCTTTTCGTGGCGCCGATGTGGACGCCGGCCCGCGAAAACCTGATGCTGAAATGGTGCGGCGAGGTGGGCGACGAAGACCGCACGCTCATGGAGCGCGCCGAGGATCGGGCCGACCGCTTCGACGGCTACAGCGAACGCCGCAGCCAGGAGGCCGACGCCGCGCGCGCCAGGGTCAAGAGCATTTCGGACGGCATCCCCTTCGGTCAGCCGATCCTTGTCGGCCATCACAGCGAACGCAGGGCGCGCAAGGATGCGCAGCGCATCGAGGACGGCATCCGCAGGGCGGTGAAGCTGTGGGATACGAGCGAATATTGGGAGCGCAGGGCCGCAGCGGCCAAGCAGCACGCGCAGTACAAGGAGCGCCCGGATGTGCGGCATCGCCGCATCAAGGGCATCGAATCCGACCTGCGCAAGGCCAGGAAGAACGAGGCCGAGGCGGAAGAACTCGGCCGGCTGTGGGCCGCCGAAGACCTCGACCTTGAGCGCGCGCAGACGCTGGCCCATCGCGGCTATTTCTCGGTGAAGGAAAGCGGGCAGCAATGGGGCACGTCGGCCTATACCCTGCTGACGCGCACCGACAACCCCTGGAGCGTGGAGGCCCTGGCCGCAACGGCGATCCGGCTCTATGCCCGCAACCTGGCGCATGCCCGGCGCTGGATCGCCCACTACGAAAACCGCCTCGCCTACGAGCGCGCCATGCTTGCCGAAGATGGTGGCCTCGCGGCCGACCGCTTCGACATCCAGCCGGGCGGACAGGTGCAGGTGCGCGGCGAGTGGCTGAACGTGATCCGCGTCAACCGCAAGGAGGGCCGCATCGTCAGCGTCACGACCGACAGCCGCTATGTCCGCGTGAAGGGCATCGAAGAGGTGCGCGACTACAAGCCGCCGAGCGCGGAGCAGGCCGCCGCCGTGCGGTCCGTCACGAAGAAGCCGCCCTTGGCCAACTACCCCCACCCCGGCGCGGTGGAGATGACCCAAGCGGAATGGAAGGGCACGCATGCCGACTACAAGGGCACGCGCGAGGCCGGGCAGGGCGCGCGGCAAGCCGGCTTCTTCAGGCCCGAACTGCAAGGCCGCGACGAGTTGCAGGAACATGGGCGCCATCGCGTGCGCACGGTGGTCAAGGGCGGCGCCCTAGTGTCCGTGTTCCTCACGGATGCCAAGATCGTGCAGCCGCCCCAGGCCGCCGAGGCGCAGGAGGCGGCAGGATGAACGCGGTTCAAGCCTTGAAGCGCATCCAGGCCGGCCAGCGGCAGGGCGAATGCCCGATGGATGCGCCCATGCTGGACGCGGCCGCGCAGATCGCCACGGATGCCGGCGCACTGGTCGACCTCATCGAGTCGGCCGGGGATGCGCAGGCGACCCTGACCAACGTGCTGGCGCACCACGCCGAGGCGATGACGGCCGCAGACCGGCGCAGCCGGAGCGAACTGGCCCAGCGGCTGCATTCCCTGCTGGATGCCCTGTATGGCGTGCAGGGCTGCGGGGGTGAGGGATGACGCGCAGCAGCAGGCCGCGCATGGCGGCGGTCTACGCGCCCGGCACGGTGCGCGCCCGCCGCTGGCACGGCGCGGGCGACGTGCGCGGCTACCGCCCGCCCTCGGGCTGGTCGGCCAGCGCCGACCTCACCGACATCCACCCCATCACCGGCCGCGCCCTGCCGCGCGCCGCGTGGTGGCTGATCGAAGTCAAGGAATAGCCACCGCCCGTGCGTCCGGGCGGCCCGGGCCGGGGGCACGCGGCTGGCATGCCGCGCTGCGCGCGGAGAACCTGAACAGCGGCGCCGAGGGCGCTGGGCATCCACTTCACAGGGGCGTTTCTCGCTGAGAAACGCGGGCGAGCGCTGCGCCCAGGACATGCGTCTGCTGGCGATCCAGCGCCGCTATCTGTCGATCAGGGCGCGGGGCAGGCCGCGTGCCGGTGGAGGGCGCGCCACGCGCTCGGGCGGGCGTGGCGTGCGGCGGCTGCGGGAACCCTCAGTGACGACCAGGCAGGCCGCGCCCCGGGCTGGCTGCGGGCGCGGATGGGCGCTGCGTCCTGTGGGCCGGGCACATGCGCGGCGGGCGGTTGACATGGGCTGCGCCCATACCCCCGGCCGTTACTTAATGGCACAATAAAAGGTTAAATAACAGGTGTGAAACAGGTTAAAATAAAGGCATATTAAGACGACACGCAGAGGTGAGTTTATGGCCAAACTGACGAAGGTACAGCGCAAGGCACATGCCGAAGCCTGCAAGATTCTGGCGAAGGATGCGCTGTCCATCGACGAAAAAATCTTCGTGCTGGAGCACTGGCATGAAGGCGCGGAGCACATGAACGGCGCGTGCGGCGCGCACTTCACGCCGGCCGGACTGGCGCGCGACTTCGCCATCGACGCCGGCGGCGGGCGGCGCGTGATCGACCTGTGCGCGGGCATCGGCGGCCTGGGCTTCTGGCTGGACCTCGACGGCCGCGCGGGCGAACTTGTCTGTGTGGAGGTGAACCCGGCCTATGTGGAAGTCGGGCGCAAGATCCTGCCGCAGGCGCAATGGATCTGCGGCGACGTGTTCGCGCTGCCCGATCTCGGCCGCTTCGACCTCGCCATCTCGAACCCGCCATTCGGCCGCAGCGCGGCGCGCATCGCCCGCCAGGGCGCGCGCTACACCGGCGCGAGCTTCGAATACCACGTGATGGACATGGCCGCCGACATGGCCGGGCGCGGCGCCTTCATCGTTCCCCAGGCCAGCGCATCCTTTCGCTTCAGCGGTGCGGCGCAGTACACCATCACGCAAAGCGAGGCCGTCCGTGAGTTGTACGAGCAGACCGGCATCGAAATGGCCGCCGGCTGCGGGGTGGATACCAGCTTCTACCGCAACGACTGGCACGACGTGGCGCCTTTGTGCGAAGTGGTGCTGTGTGAGTTTGACGAAGCCCAGGCCTACCGCGCGGCGCATCCGCCGAAGGCCTCGGCGGCGCGGGCCGTGCGGTGCCCCCAGCGCGCAGCGGTGCGCGATGACGGGCGGCAGGCGGCGCTTTTCGCCTGATCCCCAAGGGCAGGCGCCGCAGGCCATGAGGTTCCACCGGCACGAGGCCTTCCGGCCCTACGAAGTGGGGGTCTCCTCGTTTTCAGTGCAATAAGTGACGGTACGAAAAGCTAGCACTGGCGCGGAGGTGGTGTTGGTAGATCGTTGATTTCATTGACTTTCCTGTTCACTTTCAAATCTGCGATTCGTGGCGTCAAACCGTGGTCGGTTTCATCCATTGGTGCCAGTTATCGATGCATTTGGCCGCGAAGGCAGGATTTGGTCAGCATAGCGGTCAACCGGGAAGCGAAACACACCCCGCAAGTTGATGCTCTCCAGCCTGGTGGGCGCAATCTTCCCGATCAGTTCCGGTGGAATGACCTGGCGGCGGTTCGACCAGCGATCCAGGACCGCCTGCATCTGTGAGGTATTCCAGTAAGTGTCCGCCCAACCCCGTACTTGCTGACCGGCTCGCGGCCAGGCATCGTCACCTCCTGAATGGACAGGGGGTTTTTCGATGCAGACAGGGCTACCTTGGCACCGGCCGCCGCTCCGGCGCCCGTGGTCACACGTCCACGACGTGACGCAGCAGCGCGAAGGAAACTTTCCACAGCCCACCGTCGCCCGTGTCGATGCTGGCGGTGCGCTGGTTGATCCGGGTGATGACCCCGACTTGAGCGCGCAGGTGCTTATCTTCAAAGGACACCTTCTGCCCGCGCTGGAAGTCGTCGCGACTTGGCTTGGGCGCGGCCGGCGGCGGCATGGTCGCCGTGGCGCCTTGCGTGATGTCGGTCTCTGCGCAGGCGGGCGGTTCCACCGCCGCATAGGCCAGTCGCCAATGCCGCAGCGTGGCCTGGTCTTGCACCAGGATCTCCTTGTCCTTCATCTCGACCACCCGCGCCGGCCGCATCTGCCCGCTCTCCAGCTCGAAGTAGCGCACCGTCTGCCCCAGGTGAAGTTGTCGGCGGATCTCGATCACCCGTTTCGGATCGGTGATCATCCGCTGCAGGATGGCCTGCAGGCGGTACAGCTGCAGGCTGCTGGCCTGCCCGAGAGCATCGAGCAGCCGACGCTCCTGGTCCTCGATCATCATGCCGGCTTCCAGTGCATCGGCAGCAGTTGTTCCAGCTGGCTGAGGCGGCAGTCGTTGATGCGGCTGAACACGTCCTTCAGGTACGCGTACGGCTCCACGCCATTGAGTTTGGCCGTCTCGATCAGGCTGAGGGCCACCGCCGCGGCGTGGCCGCCGCGTTCGCTGCCCGCGAAGAGCCAGTTCTTTCGCGACAGGGCGATCGGCCGCATCGCCCGCTCGCTGGCATTGTTGTCCACCGCCAGCATCCCCTCATCGAGGAACGCCGTCAGCGCGGGCCAGTTGCTCAGGGTGTAGGCCACCGCCTTGCCAAGCGCCGATTGCGGCAGCAATGCTGCGACGTGCCCCAGCAGCCACTGGTGGAAGTCGGCCAGCAGCGGGCGACTGCGACGCTGACGCTGCAACCGCTTCTGATCAGGGTCGGATTCGGCGATCTCCCGCTCGATGTGATACATCTCCCCGATGAAGCGCAGGGCCTCATGGGCCACGCCAGGCGGCGCGCCGGGCGGTGCGGTCTTGACCACCTCCATGTACCGTCTGCGGGCATGGGCCCAGCATGCCGAGTGGATGACGTCGCCACCTTTGAAGAGGCTGTGATACCCGGCGTAGTCGTCGGCCTGCAGCCACCCCTTCCAGCCGGCGAGCATGCGCCGAGGGTGCGCGCCGGAGCGGTCGGTGGTGAAGTCGTACAGCGCCGCTGGCGCCACCGGCTGCCACTGGCCTGCTGCATCGCGTTTGTGCCCGCCGGCCAGGTAGCACCACAGCCGCGCCGTGATGGTCTTGCCGGCGCCGCTGCCGCGTGCGGCCTGCATCGCCAGGGTGGTGTCGTCCGTGAGGATCACCGGGCTGGCCAGCACGTGTGCCTTTAGCGGCGGCATCAGGCGGGCCAGCAATTCGCAGCCGTCCAGCGTCCAGTCGCACAGCGTCTGCCGCGGGGCGGCAAAGCCCAGGCGCGCAAAGCCACGCTCCTGGCGCGCCAGCGGGTTGTGATCGAGGTACTTGGCCACCAGCACGTGTGCCAGCAGGCCCGGCCCGGCATTGCTGCGGGGCAGCGGCGAGGTGATGGCGCTGGCGGTGCGCACGGTGCTGCTGCCCTGGTCGTCCTCGCAGCGGTACTTCAGCCGCGCGTGCTGCAGCACCAGCAGCTTGGCTGGCGTGTATTCGATCGTCTCGCTGACCTCCTCGCCGATGCGCTGGACCCGGGTGAACTGGGCCTTCTCCTGCTCGCTCAGATCGTGCTCGACGCGCACCCGCGGCAGGCTCGGATCGATCGCGGGGCGTCCACGGCGGCGGCGATGGTGCTCGCCCACGCGCTCGCGCGTCTCGGGCGGCACGGGCAGTTCGACCGTGTCGACCCACAGTTCGGTCTGGCCCACATGCAGCACCTCGCTGCTGCGGCCGAACATCCGGTGGCGCAAGGCAGCGAGCTGCTGGGCGAGATTGGCCATCTGGGCATCGGCCTGCTCGCGCACCGCCTGCAGCTGCTGCGCGAGCTGCACCACCAGGTCCTTCAAAGGCTCCACCGCGTCGGGCAACTGGGCGCGATCGAGGTAGGCGGTGGACATGGGCAATGATCTTCCCATGCACTTCGCGGCATGGCCATTCGGAGAATCGAGAATTGCTAGACACCATCGCGCTCGATCTACTATGCAACCATCGATGCTGTGACCGCCGGCAGGCGCTTCACGCGACTGAGGTCGATGCCGTCGAGCCAGGCCACCAGCTCGCTCATGGCGATGCCGTTGCCCGCCAAGCGCGCCGGATCGGCGAAGCGGCCGCGCTCCAGGCGCTTGTACAGAACCCAGAATCCGTGACGGTCCCACACCAGCAGCTTGGCCTTGTCGCGCCGGCGCGCGATGAACACGAACACGTGTCCCGACAACGGGTTCAAGCCCATGCTCATCGCGACGATCTGGCCGAGCGCATCGATCGACTTGCGCATGTCCACGGCTTCGGCGTAGACGTAGGCGCGGATCGCCGAGGACAGGATCACGCCAGTCGCTCCAGCACCCGGGCAAGCACACGCTCGGCGCTCGCACCCGCCAGACGCAGCGTGATGCCCCCGCACAGAGCGATCTCCACGTCGCTTGCAATCGACGGCACGCTTTGCGAGCCGATCGCGATGAAGGAGGCGGAGCCCTTCGCGGCCTCGGCCGCGGCCGGCATGGTGCCGATGGAGCGGCGATGCTTGGCCAGGCGATAGCGGTAGGTGGACAGAGCCAGGGCGTTGTCGTGGCAATACTGCCGCACGCTCATGCCTTGACTGAGACGGCGATCCTCGTGTGCGAGCCAGAAGGCGTCGTCGCGCTCGGCGCCGTCGCGAACCTGGCCGGATTCGACAGCGTCGCCGCGGGGCGAGTCACCAGCTGCCGGAAGATCTTGCTGCATCGTCGTTCTCCTGTTGGATGGAAGGCTCGACGATGCCTGGTGGCTACGAGTTCAGCAAGAACGGGGAAGAGCGGACAGATACGTATTCCACGCCATCACGATGTTGGCCATCAGGCTCAACGCATCGGCCACAGCCTGCATTTCATCGACACGTTTGGCCTGCGCCGGGCTGATCCGGCCGGTATAAATGGCGCGCTTGAGGGCGTTAACAGCCTCGCCCCGATTGAGCACCCGGCGCAACTCGTTCCTGAAAGCGTCCTTGACAAAGTAGTCAGCCAAAAACGCCGTACGCAGCAACCGCCCCAATTGCACGCCAGCCTCATAGATTGGATCGCCCTGGGCGGCAGAACCGAACCGCGCAAGAGCTGCCACCGCACTGGCATGTCCGCTCATGACCGAGGCTGCCAGGTGCACCAGACTATCCCAATGCTTTTCGATCAAAGCGACGTCGACATTGGCTTCGCACACCGCAGCGATTTCTGCGGGCACTTTGGTGCCGCGTGGCACAAAGAGGTGGCGCTGTTTGAGTTCCTTCAACCGCGGGCAAAGATCAAAACCAAGCAAACGGGCATGTGACATGGCAAAGTCGGTGTAGCCATGGGTATCCACAGCAAGCTGGCTGGTCTCCAGCTTTTCTTGGCGGATGACACCTTCAATGGCCACGCCCGCCTGGCGCTCATTGAGCACAAAGGGCTGCGCATGGAAGATGCCCCACCGGTCTTTTACATGGGAGTAGATTCCAATGGAAGGTGTGTTGCGCCGAGGATCAAGCCGGGCTTGCCACACCCGTTTGGTGGTCTCCATGCTCATCATGTCAGAAGATGCCAAATCGGACCGCCCCCAGGTGGCGGCAATCGGGTGTCGCTGCATGAATTCCAGCACAGCCTGGCAGGCCTGGCTCAGACGCCGTTCGTCCCGCGCCCAGCGCATGGCCTGGCGAATGCTGGTGGCAGACAATTGCGGAATCATGCGCGCGCATTCGACCGCAGTCAGACTGGTGCCGTGGGCCATGATGCCGGCATAGACCATCAGCAGCTCGTCGGTAGAGCGCGGCTCACGTCCGAGCATGATCCAGCTAAAGCGCACCTGGGCGTCAACGGCCAGAATCACTTCCGGCAATTGAACCTCACCGATGCGGTGATCCAAAGCCGCGCGCAGCTTGGTCACTTCTGGGTCTTCGTCCTCTGCGGGCAATGGCGACAAATGGAGTTCATCATCCACGCGCAGTACGCCACTGCGGGCTGCAGCGGCCACCGCATCGACACCGGCAGTTACTCTGGCCAGCAAAGGCTTCAAGAAAGTGGCAGCCTTGCTGGGTAACGATAGACGGGCATAGTGTTTCTTGGACTCTGCCTGCCAACGCTCGTCCGTGAAGAACAAGCGCGCACGACCCCGAAAGCTCAGGCTGTGCTCAATCCAGACCGAGCCATTGCGCACCGCGCGGCGCAGGGCAAACAGGGTGGCCACCTCCAACGCCTGAAACGCCCGTTCCCGGTCTGGGCTGGAGATCGAAACCTGCCAGATCATTCCCAGACTTGGTGCCACCACTTCAACTGGCAGCTTTCTGGATCCTTTGAGATATAAAGCTTGCAGCTTGGCAAGGTACTCGATGGCAGGATGCTCGCCGGTGGCCTGCCAGGGCAGCTTTGCAATGGCGACGAGCAACGACCGCACGGGGCGAATTCCATCAATCAATCCCTCGCGGACCAGGGAGGCCCTGCTCGGTGGTTTGCGTTTCTGGGTTTCGGTGATCAAGGCTTCAAGACGGGCACGCAACTCAGCATCTGGCACCGCACCTTGCGCGCTCAAGGCAACAAGTTCGCCGAGCAGCGTTTTGTACATTGCGGCCCAATTGACGGTAGCGGGGACATCGGCGGCAGCCTGACGCCACAGATCGGCGATCCGGCGCTGCACCATAAGGATCAACTGGTCTGTGGTGGTGAACAGGCAATACCGAAGAAAGCATGCGACCTCCACGGTGCGCGCTGGCTCTTTGATCTTGGCTCCGGCTGAGGGCGGCCTGGAGACAAGTCGGCGCGCGTAGCGGCGCAAGATGAGATCGGGGATGTCTGCCAGGTGCTTATGAACGTCCAGCGTGTAAAGCAGGTCGATGCGCTCCAGTACCTCGCTGATTTGGCGGGTTGAGTGTTTCGCCGGTGCAGCCCATAGCCAACTCTGCTGGGTTTGTCCATCTGGGCGCAGCTCTGAAACTGAGGCTCGCCAGCGATCAAGTGTTGCTGGATCAACGCTGGCGGCGATGGCGGTGCCTGTTTCAACTTCAAGCTGGGCAAGTGCCGCCGCAATCAGTGTCCGAATTGCCCGCTCGTGCACGATCACCAGCTTGTTCTTGTACAGCCATTGACGCGCCCGCACGAGTAGCTGATCGCGGTCGGCGCAGCGCGCCACTTCGTCGCGCAGTTCACGTACCAGTGAGCGGCGCTGGTGCTCGCTCATCCACTGGAATCCAAGGACCGTGCAGGCTACTTGTTGGTGATCGAATAGCGTGCGCCCGCGTTCATACATGGCTCTCAGCGAGGCGACTTCTGGTGCTGCAATGCCAAGCTCGTTGCCAAGGTGGCGCCACAAGGCTACTGGAATTACCCGAAAGGCACCGAGCAAACGCCCACTCATGCGCAGGAAACCAATATGGAGCGCCAGACCAAGCTTGTGGGAATCACCTCGGCGTGCATTGATTGCGTCGCGCTCGGCACCATCGAAGGTGAAAAATGCCTTCATCTCGAAGTCGCTGATATCGCGGGGGAGCCCACGCATCCCCAAAAACGTTGTGTGCCAACCCTGCATCGTGAACCTCAAAAGTGGGAGGCCACCATACCCGTTTACAAAGCGAACAGGAAAGTCAATGAAATCAACGGTCTACCCAGACCACCCCCGCGCCAGTGCTAGCTTTGCGTACCGTCACTTATTGCACTGAAAACGAGGAGACCCCCTGTCGCGGCTGGACCAGATGACCCAGCAGAACGCGGCCCTGGTGGAAGAGTCCGCGGCCGCCACCGAGAATTTGCGCGGCCAGGCCCATGAGCTGGCGGCGCAGGTCAGCCGCTTCCGCCTGCCGGGTGAACTGGCGCACGCACTGCCGTCGCCCATGCCCACCCGGCTGCTGGCCGCGGCCTGATACGGTCACTTGGAGCCGGCCGGGCATGACAGGCCGGCGGCTTTGCGTGGGTCAGTCGGCGCGGTGGATGGGCACGTAGAGCTCGCCGCCCGTGCGGTTGAACTCCTCGGCCTTGGACTGCAGGCCCTGTTGGGCGAATTCGCGCACTTCCTGCGTGATCTTCATCGAGCAGAACTTCGGCCCGCACATGGAGCAGAAGTGCGCCACCTTGGCGCTGTCCTTGGGCAGGGTCTCGTCGTGGTATTCCTTGGCCGTATCGGGGTCCAGGCCCAGGTTGAACTGGTCCTGCCAGCGGAAGTCGAACCGCGCCTGGCTCAGCGCGTCGTCGCGCGCACGGGCACCCGGATGCCCCTTGGCGACGTCTGCCGCGTGGGCCGCGATCTTGTAGGCAATGATGCCCTGCTTCACGTCGTCACGGTCGGGCAGGCCCAGGTGCTCCTTGGGCGTCACGTAGCACAGCATGGCCGTGCCCATCCAGCCGATCATGGCGGCACCGATGGCGCTGGCGATGTGGTCGTAGCCGGGGGCGATGTCGATGGTCAGCGGGCCCAGGGTGTAGAACGGCGCCTCGTGGCAGGTCTTGAGCTGCTCCGTCATGTTGGCCTGGATCATGTGCATGGGCACGTGGCCGGGGCCTTCGATCATGGTCTGCACGTCGTGCTTCCAGGCAATCTGCGTCAGCTCGCCCAGCGTGTGCAGCTCGGCAAACTGGGCTTCGTCGTTGGCGTCCGAGGCGCAGCCGGGGCGCAGGCCATCACCCAGGCTGAACGACACATCGTACGCCTTCATGATGTCGCAAATGTCCTCGAAGTGCGTGTAGAGGAAGCTCTCCTTGTGGTGCGCCATGCACCACTTGGCCATGATGGAGCCGCCACGGGACACGATGCCCGTGCGGCGCGCGGCGGTGAGCTGGATGTAGGCCAGGCGCACGCCCGCGTGGATGGTGAAATAGTCCACGCCCTGCTCGGCCTGCTCGATCAGCGTGTCGCGGAAGATCTCCCAGGTCAGGTCCTCGGCAATGCCACCGACCTTTTCCAGCGCCTGGTAGATAGGCACCGTGCCGATGGGCACCGGCGAGTTGCGCACGATCCAGTCGCGCGTGGTGTGGATGTTCTTGCCGGTGGACAGGTCCATCACGTTGTCGGCGCCCCAGCGGATGGCCCAGACGAGCTTCTCCACCTCTTCCTCGATGCTCGACGTGACGGCCGAGTTGCCGATGTTGGCGTTGATCTTCACCTTGAAGTTGCGCCCGATGGCCATGGGCTCCACTTCGGGGTGGTTGATGTTGGCGGGAATGATGGCGCGGCCACGGGCGACCTCATCGCGCACGAACTCGGGCGTGATGATTTTCGGGATGCTCGCACCCAGTGGGTTGCCGGCCAGGCGCTGCTCGCGCGCGGTGTCCTGCATGTATTGCTGCATCCACTCACGGCGACCGTTCTCGCGCAAGGCCACGTATTCCATCTCGGGAGTGACGATGCCCTTCTTCGCGTAGTGCATCTGCGTGACGTTGGCGCCGCTGCTGGCGCGCAGCGGCTGGCGCTGCAGCGCCGCAGCCTCGGCGCGCAGCTGGGCCAGGCGGTCGCCATCCTCGGCCTTCTGGCCGTCGTCCAGCGCCTTGCGCACGCGACCCTCATAGCCCTCGGTGTCGCCGCGCGCGGCAATCCATTTGCCCCGCACGCTCGCCAGGCCCTTGCGCACGTCGATCTGCACGGCAGGATCGGTATAGGGGCCGGACGTGTCGTACACGCTCACCACTTCGCCGTTGGTGAGCTGAATGTCGCGCACCGGCACGCGCAGCCCGGGCTGGCTGCCGGCGAGGTAGGACTTGGTGGAAGCGGGAAAGGGTTCGCGCGTGAGCGCAAGCAGGCTGGCGAACTTGTCGGGGGCATTCATGGCGGGCAGCTCCTTCATCGGCGGGATGGATGGAATTGCTCCGCTATCGATCGGATGGACGGACGGAGCGCGACCCTTCTTGCGGGTGTACCCGTTTCCCCCTATCCGACTGCAGCTCTTCTTACGCTGGCATGAACCAGATCAAGTTCGCGGTTCCGGCGGTCATGGTCCGCCATCTCAGCACGCCGTTACGTGCACCCCGGAGCGGGGCCGAGTATAGGCGACTTGACCGCCAGCAAGGTGCCTTACAGCAGACGCTCGAGGATCAGCACCAGGAAGAACATGGACGCCGCGATCACGGTCCATTTGACGATGACCAGTCCAAAACGCTTGTAGCGCTGCTGTCCCGTAGCGGCAAAAAAGGCAAACGACACGCCGGCAGCCAGCAGCAGCAGAAGGACAGCCCATCGGAAGATCAACATGCACGCGTCCCCCGTCCATTACCAGGCACGCACCGGCTGTGTGAAACCTGCGGGCGCCTGGCGCTCATTCTCGAAGGTCACGATCTCCCACGCATCCTCGTGGGCCAGCAGTTCGCGCAACAGCAGGTTGTTCATGGCGTGGCCCGAGCGGAAGGCGCTATAGGCCGCCAGCAGCGGCTTGCCAACGAGGTACAGGTCACCCATGGCATCGAGGATCTTGTGGCGGGCGAACTCGGCGTCGTAGCGCAGACCATCGGCGTTGAGCACCTTGTAGTCGTCCATGACGATGGCGTTGTCCAGCCCGCCACCCAGCGCCAGGCCGCTGGAGCGCAGCATCTCCACGTCCTTCGTGAAGCCGAAGGTGCGGGCGCGCGCAATGTCGCGCGCGTAGTTGCCTTCGCCCAGATCGAACTCCGCGCTCTGCCCGGTGGAGTCCACGGCGGGGTGGGCGAAGTCGATGTCGAAGCGCAGCTTGAAGCCATGGTAGGGCTCCAGCCGCGCCCACTTGAGCTGCTGGCCCGTGCCTTCACGCACTTCCACGGGGCGCTTGACCCGTATGAAGCGCTTGGGCGCGTTCTGCAACTCCACCCCCGCGCTTTGCAGCAGGAACACGAAGGAAGCGGACGATCCGTCGAGGATCGGCACCTCCTCCGCCGTGATGTCGATGTAGATGTTGTCCAGCCCCAGCCCTGCGCAGGCCGACATGAGGTGCTCCACGGTATGCACCTTCGCACCGCCGGCGCCAATGGTCGAGGCCATGCGCGTATCCACGACGGCCGTGGCGGTAATGGGAATGTCCACCGGCTCCGGCAGATCCACGCGGCGGAACACGATCCCCGTGTCCGGCTGTGCCGGGCGCAACGTCAACTCGACCCGCTGGCCGCTGTGCAGGCCTACGCCCACGGCGCGGGTCAGGGTCTTGATGGTGCGTTGCTGAAGCATCCGCCGATTCTAGGCCGCCAGACACGGGCCGGCTGTACCCCTTTTCTATGACGTTGATAGCAGCGAAACGTTCTGCCGCCTGCGCTGCGCGTCGATCTGCAGAAGCGCTGACATACGGACAACGAGCGCGTCGCCGAACAAAATTGGAACAAATGCGGTAATTATGTTAATAAATGTTTACAAAACTCGCCATTTTGGCGAATTTCGGAGAAAGCCCCCCATGACCAAGCTCAGCCTCAAGATGAAGATTCTTGCCATGCTGGGAACGGCGCTGCTCGCGCTGATCGTGATGTCGACCCTGTCGTTGCTGCAGGAGCGCAAGCTCATCATCGACGCCCGCAAGGAAACCCTGACCACCGCCGTGCAGACGGCGCACAGCATCGTCGCCGCTTACAAGGAAGCGGCCGACAAGGGCGCGATGAGCGTAGAGGACGCGCAGAAGGCCGCCAAGGAATCCCTGCGCCTGTCGCGCTACGGCGGTGCGGAAGGCAAGACCGAGTATTTCTACATCTGGACCATGGACAGCCGCGGCGTGATGCACCCCATCAAGCCCGAGTGGGAAGGCCAGGACATGGCCGGCAAGCTCAAGGACGGCGATGGCAACGACCTGCTCAAACAGATCACGGACGCACTGCAGCGCAGCAAGGATGGCAAGGCGTATGTCTCTGCCAGGTTCATGCGCCCTGGCGAGCAGACGCTCGCACCCAAGCTGCAGTACGCCGTGCGCATCGATGGATGGAACTGGATGGTGGGCTCCGGCCTGTACACCGACGATATCAATGCCGCAGTGCGCCAGGCGCTGCTGACCGACCTGCTTGTGGTCGCGCTCGTCACCCTTGCCGTGGGAGTGGTCGGTTTTGCGGTGTTCCGCTCGGTGGTGCGCCAGATCGGCGGCGAACCTGCCCACGCCATGAGCGTCATGTCGGAAGTCGCGCAGGGCCATCTGGACACCGCCATCCCTCCCGCGCCCGCAGGATCGCTGATGGATGGGCTGTCGCAGATGGTGGCCTCGCTGCGCCGCCTCGTGGTTGAGGTGCGCAGCGCCTCAGACAGCATTGCCACCGCGGCCAGCGAGATCGCGCAGGGCAACAACGACCTGGCCCATCGCACCGAGGACACGGCCAGCAACCTGCAGGCCACGGCCAGCAGCATGGAAGGGGTCTCCTCGTTTTCAGTGCAATAAGTGACGGTACGAAAAGCTAGCACTGGCGCGGAGGTGGTGTTGGTAGATCGTTGATTTCATTGACTTTCCTGTTCACTTTCAAATCTGCGATTCGTGGCGTCAAACCGTGGTCGGTTTCATCCATTGGTGCCAGTTATCGATGCATTTGGCCGCGAAGGCAGGATTTGGTCAGCATAGCGGTCAACCGGGAAGCGAAACACACCCCGCAAGTTGATGCTCTCCAGCCTGGTGGGCGCAATCTTCCCGATCAGTTCCGGTGGAATGACCTGGCGGCGGTTCGACCAGCGATCCAGGACCGCCTGCATCTGGTATCTGTCCGCTCTTCCCCGTTCTTGCTGAACTCGTAGCCACCAGGCATCGTCGAGCCTTCCATCCAACAGGAGAACGACGATGCAGCAAGATCTTCCGGCAGCTGGTGACTCGCCCCGCGGCGACGCTGTCGAATCCGGCCAGGTTCGCGACGGCGCCGAGCGCGACGACGCCTTCTGGCTCGCACACGAGGATCGCCGTCTCAGTCAAGGCATGAGCGTGCGGCAGTATTGCCACGACAACGCCCTGGCTCTGTCCACCTACCGCTATCGCCTGGCCAAGCATCGCCGCTCCATCGGCACCATGCCGGCCGCGGCCGAGGCCGCGAAGGGCTCCGCCTCCTTCATCGCGATCGGCTCGCAAAGCGTGCCGTCGATTGCAAGCGACGTGGAGATCGCTCTGTGCGGGGGCATCACGCTGCGTCTGGCGGGTGCGAGCGCCGAGCGTGTGCTTGCCCGGGTGCTGGAGCGACTGGCGTGATCCTGTCCTCGGCGATCCGCGCCTACGTCTACGCCGAAGCCGTGGACATGCGCAAGTCGATCGATGCGCTCGGCCAGATCGTCGCGATGAGCATGGGCTTGAACCCGTTGTCGGGACACGTGTTCGTGTTCATCGCGCGCCGGCGCGACAAGGCCAAGCTGCTGGTGTGGGACCGTCACGGATTCTGGGTTCTGTACAAGCGCCTGGAGCGCGGCCGCTTCGCCGATCCGGCGCGCTTGGCGGGCAACGGCATCGCCATGAGCGAGCTGGTGGCCTGGCTCGACGGCATCGACCTCAGTCGCGTGAAGCGCCTGCCGGCGGTCACAGCATCGATGGTTGCATAGTAGATCGAGCGCGATGGTGTCTAGCAATTCTCGATTCTCCGAATGGCCATGCCGCGAAGTGCATGGGAAGATCATTGCCCATGTCCACCGCCTACCTCGATCGCGCCCAGTTGCCCGACGCGGTGGAGCCTTTGAAGGACCTGGTGGTGCAGCTCGCGCAGCAGCTGCAGGCGGTGCGCGAGCAGGCCGATGCCCAGATGGCCAATCTCGCCCAGCAGCTCGCTGCCTTGCGCCACCGGATGTTCGGCCGCAGCAGCGAGGTGCTGCATGTGGGCCAGACCGAACTGTGGGTCGACACGGTCGAACTGCCCGTGCCGCCCGAGACGCGCGAGCGCGTGGGCGAGCACCATCGCCGCCGCCGTGGACGCCCCGCGATCGATCCGAGCCTGCCGCGGGTGCGCGTCGAGCACGATCTGAGCGAGCAGGAGAAGGCCCAGTTCACCCGGGTCCAGCGCATCGGCGAGGAGGTCAGCGAGACGATCGAATACACGCCAGCCAAGCTGCTGGTGCTGCAGCACGCGCGGCTGAAGTACCGCTGCGAGGACGACCAGGGCAGCAGCACCGTGCGCACCGCCAGCGCCATCACCTCGCCGCTGCCCCGCAGCAATGCCGGGCCGGGCCTGCTGGCACACGTGCTGGTGGCCAAGTACCTCGATCACAACCCGCTGGCGCGCCAGGAGCGTGGCTTTGCGCGCCTGGGCTTTGCCGCCCCGCGGCAGACGCTGTGCGACTGGACGCTGGACGGCTGCGAATTGCTGGCCCGCCTGATGCCGCCGCTAAAGGCACACGTGCTGGCCAGCCCGGTGATCCTCACGGACGACACCACCCTGGCGATGCAGGCCGCACGCGGCAGCGGCGCCGGCAAGACCATCACGGCGCGGCTGTGGTGCTACCTGGCCGGCGGGCACAAACGCGATGCAGCAGGCCAGTGGCAGCCGGTGGCGCCAGCGGCGCTGTACGACTTCACCACCGACCGCTCCGGCGCGCACCCTCGGCGCATGCTCGCCGGCTGGAAGGGGTGGCTGCAGGCCGACGACTACGCCGGGTATCACAGCCTCTTCAAAGGTGGCGACGTCATCCACTCGGCATGCTGGGCCCATGCCCGCAGACGGTACATGGAGGTGGTCAAGACCGCACCGCCCGGCGCGCCGCCTGGCGTGGCCCATGAGGCCCTGCGCTTCATCGGGGAGATGTATCACATCGAGCGGGAGATCGCCGAATCCGACCCTGATCAGAAGCGGTTGCAGCGTCAGCGTCGCAGTCGCCCGCTGCTGGCCGACTTCCACCAGTGGCTGCTGGGGCACGTCGCAGCATTGCTGCCGCAATCGGCGCTTGGCAAGGCGGTGGCCTACACCCTGAGCAACTGGCCCGCGCTGACGGCGTTCCTCGATGAGGGGATGCTGGCGGTGGACAACAATGCCAGCGAGCGGGCGATGCGGCCGATCGCCCTGTCGCGAAAGAACTGGCTCTTCGCGGGCAGCGAACGCGGCGGCCACGCCGCGGCGGTGGCCCTCAGCCTGATCGAGACGGCCAAACTCAATGGCGTGGAGCCGTACGCGTACCTGAAGGACGTGTTCAGCCGCATCAACGACTGCCGCCTCAGCCAGCTGGAACAACTGCTGCCGATGCACTGGAAGCCGGCATGATGATCGAGGACCAGGAGCGTCGGCTGCTCGATGCTCTCGGGCAGGCCAGCAGCCTGCAGCTGTACCGCCTGCAGGCCATCCTGCAGCGGATGATCACCGATCCGAAACGGGTGATCGAGATCCGCCGACAACTTCACCTGGGGCAGACGGTGCGCTACTTCGAGCTGGAGAGCGGGCAGATGCGGCCGGCGCGGGTGGTCGAGATGAAGGACAAGGAGATCCTGGTGCAAGACCAGGCCACGCTGCGGCATTGGCGACTGGCCTATGCGGCGGTGGAACCGCCCGCCTGCGCAGAGACCGACATCACGCAAGGCGCCACGGCGACCATGCCGCCGCCGGCCGCGCCCAAGCCAAGTCGCGACGACTTCCAGCGCGGGCAGAAGGTGTCCTTTGAAGATAAGCACCTGCGCGCTCAAGTCGGGGTCATCACCCGGATCAACCAGCGCACCGCCAGCATCGACACGGGCGACGGTGGGCTGTGGAAAGTTTCCTTCGCGCTGCTGCGTCACGTCGTGGACGTGTGACCACGGGCGCCGGAGCGGCGGCCGGTGCCAAGGTAGCCCTGTCTGCATCGAAAAACCCCCTGTCCATTCAGGAGGTGACGATGCCTGGCCGCGAGCCGGTCAGCAAGTACGGGGTTGGGCGGACACTTACTGCATCTGTGAGGTATTCCACGCCATCACGATGTTGGCCATCAGGCTCAACGCATCGGCCACAGCCTGCATTTCATCGACACGTTTGGCCTGCGCCGGGCTGATCCGGCCGGTATAAATGGCGCGCTTGAGGGCGTTAACAGCCTCGCCCCGATTGAGCACCCGGCGCAACTCGTTCCTGAAAGCGTCCTTGACAAAGTAGTCAGCCAAAAACGCCGTACGCAGCAACCGCCCCAATTGCACGCCAGCCTCATAGATTGGATCGCCCTGGGCGGCAGAACCGAACCGCGCAAGAGCTGCCACCGCACTGGCATGTCCGCTCATGACCGAGGCTGCCAGGTGCACCAGACTATCCCAATGCTTTTCGATCAAAGCGACGTCGACATTGGCTTCGCACACCGCAGCGATTTCTGCGGGCACTTTGGTGCCGCGTGGCACAAAGAGGTGGCGCTGTTTGAGTTCCTTCAACCGCGGGCAAAGATCAAAACCAAGCAAACGGGCATGTGACATGGCAAAGTCGGTGTAGCCATGGGTATCCACAGCAAGCTGGCTGGTCTCCAGCTTTTCTTGGCGGATGACACCTTCAATGGCCACGCCCGCCTGGCGCTCATTGAGCACAAAGGGCTGCGCATGGAAGATGCCCCACCGGTCTTTTACATGGGAGTAGATTCCAATGGAAGGTGTGTTGCGCCGAGGATCAAGCCGGGCTTGCCACACCCGTTTGGTGGTCTCCATGGTCATCATGTCAGAAGATGCCAAATCGGACCGCCCCCAGGTGGCGGCAATCGGGTGTCGCTGCATGAATTCCAGCACAGCCTGGCAGGCCTGGCTCAGACGCCGTTCGTCCCGCGCCCAGCGCATGGCCTGGCGAATGCTGGTGGCAGACAATTGCGGAATCATGCGCGCGCATTCGACCGCAGTCAGACTGGTGCCGTGGGCCATGATGCCGGCATAGACCATCAGCAGCTCGTCGGTAGAGCGCGGCTCACGTCCGAGCATGATCCAGCTAAAGCGCACCTGGGCGTCAACGGCCAGAATCACTTCCGGCAATTGAACCTCACCGATGCGGTGATCCAAAGCCGCGCGCAGCTTGGTCACTTCTGGGTCTTCGTCCTCTGCGGGCAATGGCGACAAATGGAGTTCATCATCCACGCGCAGTACGCCACTGCGGGCTGCAGCGGCCACCGCATCGACACCGGCAGTTACTCTGGCCAGCAAAGGCTTCAAGAAAGTGGCAGCCTTGCTGGGTAACGATAGACGGGCATAGTGTTTCTTGGACTCTGCCTGCCAACGCTCGTCCGTGAAGAACAAGCGCGCACGACCCCGAAAGCTCAGGCTGTGCTCAATCCAGACCGAGCCATTGCGCACCGCGCGGCGCAGGGCAAACAGGGTGGCCACCTCCAACGCCTGAAACGCCCGTTCCCGGTCTGGGCTGGAGATCGAAACCTGCCAGATCATTCCCAGACTTGGTGCCACCACTTCAACTGGCAGCTTTCTGGATCCTTTGAGATATAAAGCTTGCAGCTTGGCAAGGTACTCGATGGCAGGATGCTCGCCGGTGGCCTGCCAGGGCAGCTTTGCAATGGCGACGAGCAACGACCGCACGGGGCGAATTCCATCAATCAATCCCTCGCGGACCAGGGAGGCCCTGCTCGGTGGTTTGCGTTTCTGGGTTTCGGTGATCAAGGCTTCAAGACGGGCACGCAACTCAGCATCTGGCACCGCACCTTGCGCGCTCAAGGCAACAAGTTCGCCGAGCAGCGTTTTGTACATTGCGGCCCAATTGACGGTAGCGGGGACATCGGCGGCAGCCTGACGCCACAGATCGGCGATCCGGCGCTGCACCATAAGGATCAACTGGTCTGTGGTGGTGAACAGGCAATACCGAAGAAAGCATGCGACCTCCACGGTGCGCGCTGGCTCTTTGATCTTGGCTCCGGCTGAGGGCGGCCTGGAGACAAGTCGGCGCGCGTAGCGGCGCAAGATGAGATCGGGGATGTCTGCCAGGTGCTTATGAACGTCCAGCGTGTAAAGCAGGTCGATGCGCTCCAGTACCTCGCTGATTTGGCGGGTTGAGTGTTTCGCCGGTGCAGCCCATAGCCAACTCTGCTGGGTTTGTCCATCTGGGCGCAGCTCTGAAACTGAGGCTCGCCAGCGATCAAGTGTTGCTGGATCAACGCTGGCGGCGATGGCGGTGCCTGTTTCAACTTCAAGCTGGGCAAGTGCCGCCGCAATCAGTGTCCGAATTGCCCGCTCGTGCACGATCACCAGCTTGTTCTTGTACAGCCATTGACGCGCCCGCACGAGTAGCTGATCGCGGTCGGCGCAGCGCGCCACTTCGTCGCGCAGTTCACGTACCAGTGAGCGGCGCTGGTGCTCGCTCATCCACTGGAATCCAAGGACCGTGCAGGCTACTTGTTGGTGATCGAATAGCGTGCGCCCGCGTTCATACATGGCTCTCAGCGAGGCGACTTCTGGTGCTGCAATGCCAAGCTCGTTGCCAAGGTGGCGCCACAAGGCTACTGGAATTACCCGAAAGGCACCGAGCAAACGCCCACTCATGCGCAGGAAACCAATATGGAGCGCCAGACCAAGCTTGTGGGAATCACCTCGGCGTGCATTGATTGCGTCGCGCTCGGCACCATCGAAGGTGAAAAATGCCTTCATCTCGAAGTCGCTGATATCGCGGGGGAGCCCACGCATCCCCAAAAACGTTGTGTGCCAACCCTGCATCGTGAACCTCAAAAGTGGGAGGCCACCATACCCGTTTACAAAGCGAACAGGAAAGTCAATGAAATCAACGGTCTACCCAGACCACCCCCGCGCCAGTGCTAGCTTTGCGTACCGTCACTTATTGCACTGAAAACGAGGAGACCCCGGTGGCAGGACAAGTGCGAGGCGGTGATGGAGGGCGCGCAGAGCGACCTCGATGTGGAGCAGGGCCTGGCCGCGCTGGGCCCGCGCCCGGCCGAAGGCACGCCGCTGCTGGTCAACCAGTACGACTGCCGGATCGTGGAGCGCGCGGCGCTGCCTGTGCAGCCGGACCGGCCCGCGCCCCAGGCTTCGCCTTCTTCCCCGCTTGCGCCGTCGCCCTATGCGCGGGGCAAGGCGATGCAGGCGTCCACCGGGGCCGAAGCACCGGCTAAGTTTTCAGTTTCTACGAGCCAGCATCTCCGGTAGTGTTGCGCGTTTCCGAAGACAGCTACTACAGGACAGATTCATTGCCTGAGGAATCGATAGCGAAGCCAGGCAATTCCGTCCGCGAGCTTGTCGATGGAAGCCGACCAAGAACGACGGACGCTTTCGCGCGTGACTGACTGGCTCAAGCAAGTTCCACCAGAGGGTTGAGTCGCCAGACGCAACTGATCCGACAGCCAAGCGACATACCCTTACTATGTGCCGGTAGAGCGGCATGCCGATCGGGATTCGCTCGACGCATCCATGAACGACGCGAGGATGGCGCAGTCGTGCGAGGCATCACCGTCACAGCGCGCACGTAGCACCATCAACTGGCGATCTAGATCATGCAGTGCCTTCAAGCGCCGCCGCACATGCGCGATGTGCTTGTCCAGCAGCGCATCAACCTGGGCGCAAGATTGGGACGGCGCAGCTGCGAAGGCCAGCAACTCGCGGATTTCCGGCAAGGGAATGTCCAGCGAGCGGCAGTGCCGAATGAAGCGCAGGCGCTCCAGATGGTGTTCGGCATAGATCCGGTGGTTCGAAGACTCGCGCGCCGGGGCTTCCAGTAACCCTTCGCGTTCATAGAAGCGCACGGTCTGTACGTCGCATTCGGCTTTGGCGGCCAGTTCACCGATCTTCATGCTCTTGCTCCACGGGGCGCACTTCGATCTCCATCCTGTCAGCGTCCAGCCTTCACACGTTCCGCCTCGCTCTTGACCATATCGAGTCCGCCCTGAACAACGCGCAACCCCTTGCTGTGCCTTGGGTTTGCTCGTTGCAGGCGCAGCGCGATTTGCAAGATATGGTGCCTGTCGAGTCGGTTTCCCTGCAAATATCTCCAAGGACTGCGATGCGCCCCAAGCCTTCTTTGCCCCAGAGCGGTGAACTGTTTCGCCCGCGCCTGGACGAGCAACTGAACATGCGCCACCCCCTGATCCGCCTGGCCGCCCTGATGGACTGGGATCAGATCGAGCAGCACTTCGCCTCTCACTTCACCTCGGGGCGCGGGCGTCCGGCATTGCCGCCGCGCCTGGTCGCTGGGTTGCTGTACCTGCAGCACGCCAACGATGCCTCTGATGAAGCCGTGGTCAACACCTGGCTGGAGAACCCGTACTGGCAGTTCTTCACGGGCGAGACCTACCTGCAGACCGAGTTGCCCATCGACCCCAGCAGCCTGACGCGCTGGCGCCAGCGCATCGGCGAGGAAGGGGTCGAACTGCTGCTGGCGGTGACCATCGAGGCGGCCCGCTCTGCAGGCCTGATCAACAAGGCCAGCGTGCAGCGCGTGATCGTGGACACCACCGTGATGCCCAAGGCCATTGCGCATCCGACGGACAGCCGCTTGCTGGACACAAGCCGCCAGCACCTGGTCAAGGCGGCCCAGGCGCATGGGCTGAGGCTGCGCCAGAACTACAACCGTGTCGTGCCCAAACTGGCCGCACAGATCGGCCGCTACGCCCATGCCAGGCAGTTCAAGCGCATGCGCCGGGCCGTGCGCACCCTGCGCAGTCGCGTAGGCCGGGTGCATCGGGACGTGCAGCGCCAGCTCGGATCGCTGCCCGAGAAAGCTCGGCTTGAGCTGCAGGAGTTGCTGCAGCGCACGGACCGCATCCTGACCCAACGAACCAAGGACAAGAACAAGCTGTATGCCCTGCATGCCCCCGAGGTCGAGTGCATCTCCAAGGGCAAGGCCCGCACTCCGTACGAGTTCGGTGTGAAGGTCAGCGTGGCCACGACCTTGAAGGAGGGGCTGGTGGTGGGCATGCGCTCCATGCCGGGCAACCCATATGACGGCCACACGCTGGCCGAGCAACTCGAGCAGGTGGGCATCCTCACGGGCACGGACAGGCCGCCGCACACGGTGATCGTGGACAAGGGCTACAGGGGCGTGGAGGTCGAAGGCGTGCGCATCCTGCGCTCGGGCCAGAGGCGGGGCATCACCAGGACGCTCAAGGCCATGATCCACAGGAGAAGCGCCATCGAGCCGGCCATCGGGCACATGAAGATGGACGGGCGGCTGGACAGAAACCCGCTCAAGGGGGCACTGGGCGATGCCATCCATGCGGTGATGTGCGGCGCCGGGCACAACCTGCGCCTGATCCTGGCCGCGCTGCGGCTTTACTGCGCCAGATTCGGCTTGAGTCTGCGAGCAGTACTGGCGTCACTGGCGCCAAGGGCGGTAGCTCAGCAGCCAGCAAGCGCTTGAAAACTCAATTGTTCAGGGCGAACTATCGAGCAACACGCGCGGGTCCGGCTCGGGCAGCGGCTTGCCGTTGACGAAAAAGGTGGGCGTGGCGCGCACGCCCACGGCCTTCAGATCAGCCACGTCCTGTTCCAGCAGCTTGTCCACTGCGCCGGTATCTACGTAAGCGCGGGCCTTCTCCAGGTCCAGGCCAGCGGTGCGCGCGAACTCCCAGGCCCGCTCAGTGGCGGGAGTGCCGTGGCTAGCCCATACCGGCTGGGACTCCATCAGCGCGTCCATGACCGGCTCGAAACGTTGCTGCTGGCGCGCCGCTTCGAGGATCTGCACACCGGCGATCGATGGCTCCCGATGGAAAGGGACATAGCGGATCACCAGCCGCACATCCTTCGGGTGGGCGGCCAGGATCTGCTTCACGTAGGGGTAGAAAGCGCGGCATGCCTCGCAGGCCGGGTCGAAGAATTCGACGATGGTCACCGGCGCGTTGGCCGGCCCCATGACGGGCGAATGCCCCCGCACCATCACATCGAACTGCGCGGCAGCCTGCTCAGCCATTTGCTGCCGCTCGTGGCGTTGGTAGAGAAAGACGGCAGCGGCAAAGGCCACCAAGGCAACAAGCGCGGCAAGGATGACGGTGGTGCGTCGGGTCATGTAGAAGTCCTTGAACGGGTCACGAGAAGCAGCACGGCGATGGCACAGAAGGCCGTCAGCGCCATCATGGGCAGCGGCAGACCGCCCAGGATGGTCATGTCGGCGCTGCTGCACGACACCCCCTGGCTGCACGGCGTAATGCGCTCGGGGATCACACTCAGGTAAAGCAGGCTGTGGAAGCCCGCCACCAGCGCACCGCCGACGGCCAGCGGCAGCGCGTAGCGCCAGACGGCCCCCTCCGTGCGCAGGGCCGCCACGCCCAGCACGATCGCCAGCGGGAACATGAAGGCGCGCTGGAACCAGCACAGGTTGCATGGCGTCTGGCCCATGACCTCGCCGACGAACAGCACCGCGAGCGAGGCGAGCAAGGCGATCAGCCAGGCGGCGAACAATGGCGCCCAGGCGGTGCGGTTTGCCTGAACCGCTGCATCAGTCATCGGTGGCTCCCCGGTTGCGGATCAGCCGCGACGAGTTGGCCAGGATGCCGATGTCCGGAATGGATTGAAGCGCCGCCGCGTAGATGGGCGGCAGCAGGCCGAAGGCCGCCAGCGACAGTCCCACGAGGTTGTACAGCGCGGTGAAACCGATGTTGGTGCGCACCACGCCCATGGTGCGCCGCGCGATGCGTACGGACTCGGCCACGAGCCGCCAGTCCTCGCGCATCAGCACGATCTGCGCCGCCTCCATCGCCACGTCGGTGCCGCCGCCCATGGCGATGCCCACGTCAGCCTGGGCCAGCGCGGGGGCATCATTGACGCCATCGCCGACCATCACGACGCGGTGGCCCTGCTGCTGCCATTCGCGCACGATGTTGATCTTGTCCTCGGGCAGCAGGCCGGCCCGGTAGCCCAGACCCAGCGGCGCAGCGATGGCGGCTGCCGTGCGCTCGTTGTCGCCGGTCAGCAGTTCGATGCGGCCAATTCCGGCAGCGCGCACGGCAGCCAGCGCGTCGGCCACCTCGGGGCGCAGCGTGTCTTGCGCGGCGAATAGGCCGGCCAGTTGGCCGTCCACCACCATGAACAGCAGCGTTTTGCCTTCGCCTTCGAGGCGCTGGGCTGCGTCGGCGGCGGCGCTGGCACCGGTATTGGCGCTGGCATCTTCCAGCATGCGGCGGTTGCCGATCTCCACGGTCAGCCCTTCGATTTCGGCGCGCACGCCGCGCCCGGGCCGTGCCTCGAAACGATCTGGCTCCTGCGCGGGCATGCCGCGCTCTGCGGCCAGAGCGCGCACGGCCTCGGCCAGTGGATGCTCGGAATGCCGCTCGGCCGCAGCGGCCAGGTGCAGCAGCGTGTTTTCATCCAGCCTGCCCAACGGCACCACGTCGGTGATGCGAGGGTTCCCGGTCGTCAGCGTGCCGGTCTTGTCCACCAGCATCACGTCGCACTGCACCAGGGCCTCGATGACCTTGCCGCCCTTGATCAGCAGGCCCTGGCGCGCGGCGGCGCCGACCGAGGCCATCATCGCAATGGGGGTGGCGAGGGCGAACGAGCACGAGCAGGCGACCACCAGCACCGCCACCGTTGCGAGGATGTTGCCGGAGAGCAGCCACGTCAGCAACGCGATCGTGGCGACCACGGGCAGATACCAAGCGCTGAAGCGGTCGGCCACTCGCTGCACCTTGCCACGGTTGGCTTCGGCGTCCTCCACCAGTTGAAGGGCGCGGCCGAAGGTAGTGTCGCGGCCGATACGTTCGGCGCGCAGCTTGACGTGGCCGAGCCGGGCCAGCGTGGCCGCATAGACCCGATCGCCGGCTTCGGCCTCCACGGGCATGCTCTCGCCGGTGATCGCGGCCTGATCCAGCGTGGCCTGGCCTTCGAGCACCACGCCGTCCACCGGCACACGCTCGCCGGGGCGCACGATGATCACATCGCCCGGCACCACGGTCTCGATAGCGACCTCGCGCTCCCCGCCGTCGCGTTGCACGCGCGCGGTCTGAGGCACCAGTGCGGTCATTTCCTTGAGCAGCCTCCGCGCGCGTTCGCTGGTGAAGCGTTCGGTGAATTCTCCGACGCGCATGAAGAACACTACGATGGCCGCCGTGGCCCACTGGCCGATGGCCAGCGCAGCCACCGCGCCCACGCTCATCAGCGTGTGGCTGGTGACCTCTCGGCGCAGTGCGCTGGCCAGCACGTCCTTGAAGATCGGATAGCCGAAAGCCAGCACCGCCAGCAGGCCCGCCCACCAGGGCACGCTCTCAGTGATCTTCTCGAACAGGCCCAGGCCCTCGCCGATGACCACTACGAACAGGATGGTGCCGAACAACAGGCCCAGCGTCGCAAAAAGCTGGCGTTGCAGCGCCTTGGCTTGCAGCAGATGATCCGGGGTTTCGTCCTCCGCGGCAGCTAACGGCTGCGGTACCGAGAAGCCGACCTTCTCGATGGTGGCGCGCAGTGCGTCAGGCGTCGCCGCGTCGGTATCGAACTGGATCACCGCTTTCTCAGCGTTGAGCAGCACGTCGGCGCTTTGCACGCCGGGTACGCGCATCAGGGCGCGCTGTGCTTTGCGGGCGCAGGCCGCGCAGTCCATGCCCGAAACGGGCAACTCCAGAGTCTGGATCATGGCTGCGCGGCCGGCACGTCGAAGCCGGCATCCTCGATGGCCGTGACCAGTGCCTCGCGCGTGACGCAGGCTGGATCGAACTGCACCACAACCTGGGGCGGCTCCAGCGAGGCTTGGGCGTCGGCCACGCCGGGCAGTGCGCGCACGGCCTTGTCCACACTGCGCACGCAACCGCCACAGTCCATGCCGTCCACGGGCAAGGTAAGGCTTTGCAGGTTGGAGGGCTGATTCATGGGAATACTCCTGATGGGCAATGGAAAGCGAGGGTTTAGAGCCAGCGCCGCACCAGCTCGGCGTAGGCATCGAATTCGCTGCCGAAGCGCTCACGCAGTGCGGCTTCCTCGGGCTTGATCTGAAAGACGGTCAGGTAGACGGCGAAGCACGGCAGCACCAGAAGCGCCGACAACTTGGCCAGGTACAGAGCCCAGCCCAGCAGCACCAGCACAAAGCCCAGGTACATCGGATTGCGCGTGTAGCGGTAAATGCCGCGCACGACCAGCGACGTGGCGGCATTGGGCCGCATGGGATCTACGGTCGTGCTTGCCTGGCGGAAAGCGAGCACGCCGGCCAGACAGACGGCCGCGCCCACCAACCCCATGGCGATGCACAGCGCCATGTGCCAGGGGCCAAGGCGCGGCAAGGTCGCGATGGGAGGCAGAAGCCACATCGCCAGCGCGGAAAGCGCTACCAGCGCCAGCGGCGGCACCTTCAGGGCCAGCGCCGGCGCGGGCTGTCGGGAGCGGTCAATGCTTCCCATGGTGGGCAACTCCAGCCTTGCTTCCGTCCGGCGCACTCGTGGTCCCCATCGGCGCCGCCACCAGCTCGATCTCGACCTTGCCCGCGCGCTCCAACACCAGTGTCAGGGGCACGCGCGTTCCTGGCCGAATGGGCTGTGCCAGGTCTAGAAACATGATGTGGGTGCTGCCAGGCTTGAACTCGATGGTTTGTCCCGGAGGCAGTGCAACACCGTCTTTCTGCCAGCGCATGCGTGCCACATCATCGGCGGTCTCCATCGTGTGGATCTCGGCGCGGCCTGCGATGGGAGATGTGACCTCGATGAGTCGGTCGGCCTCACGCCCCTCGTTCGTCAAGGAGAGATAGCCCGCACCAGTGGGGACAGCGGGGGGCGTGGCTCGCGTCCACGGCTTGTCGATGCGGATCGGGCCCAACTGGTAGTTCTGCGCCCAGGCGCCAGTCGCAGCGGCGAGTACAAGCCCCAACGTCAACAGGGGCGAAAGGCGACGAAATGGATGCGGCATGGTCAGGCTTCGCGTTCACACGGATCAATGGTCAAAGGGCCGTGAAGGTCGCTCTCTTTCACGGCAAGCCAGCCAGCAAGAAACTGGCCCTGGTCAAGCATAGAACCTATAGTTGGTATAGGTGCAAGCCTGTGACCACGCACGATGGCCTACCCCTGGATCTCGCCGCCATCGCTGACCTGATGAAGTGCAAGCGAAGGCCATCGCAGCAGTACGATCAAAGTGCAGCTGATACTTGGCTATGCCGAGCGCGGGTCGCGGTATGCGAGCAACCTGAGCGCATTGAACACCACCAGTAGCGTGGACCCTTCGTGGATGGCGACGGCCGGCCCGATGCCCAGGCCGAAGATGGTGGCTGGCACCAGAAAGGCCACGATCCCGAGGCTGACATAGACGTTCTGCCGGATGACGCTGCGGGTATGCCGGCTCAGGCCTACCGCGAACGGCAGGTGGCGCAGGTCGTCGGCCATCAGTGCGACGTCGGCGGTTTCCAGCGCGACGTCGGAGCCGGCCGCACCCATCGCGATGCCGACGGTGGCATTGGCCATTGCGGGTGCGTCGTTGACGCCATCGCCGACCATCGCGACCTTGTCTTGCTCGCGCAGCTTACGGATGGCTTCGACCTTATCCTCGGGCATCAGGTCTCCCCAGGCTTCGTCAAGGCCTACTTCCGACGCGATGGCTTGCGCGACGCGCTGGTGGTCACCGGAGATCATGATCATTCGCTTGATCCCGAGCGCACGCAGCTCCTTGAGTGCTTCCGGCGCACCTTCGCGTGCGGTGTCGAGCAGGCCAATGGCGCCCAGGTCTTGGCTGCCTTTGCGAACCACCATCGAGGTGCGGCCGGCCTCGCGCAGCTGTGCAATAGCGGCCGCTGCGGATTTGCCCAGGGCCTCAACGCCATCGGCACCGAACATCTCCGCCTTGCCGATCCACACCGTCTCGCCGTCGAGCGTGGCGGTAACACCGCGGCCGATGAGGTTTTCCAAACCATCGGCGGACGGAATCTCACGCCCACCCAACCGCTCCCGCCCATCCCGGGCGATGGCCGCGGCCAATGGATGGTCGCTGAGCGACTCGACCGCGACCGCGACGGTAAGCAGTTCCTCCTGCGTGACGCCGTCCACCGCAATGACGTCGGTGATACGTGGTCGGCCTTCGGTCAGCGTACCGGTCTTGTCGAAGGCCATTGCGTTGAGCGAGCCCAGCTCCTCCAGCGGCGCGCCGCCCTTGATCAGCACGCCGGCGCGTGCCGCACGGGCAATGCCCGAGAGCACCGCGCTGGGCGTGGCGATGGCGAGTGCGCACGGACTGGCCGCCACGAGGACGGCCATCGCACGGTAGAAGCTGTCGCGGAAGGGTTCGTCGATGACCACCCAGGCGAACAGCAGCAGGAAGGCCAGGGCCAGGACCGCGGGTACGAAGATCCGTTCGAACCGGTCGGTGAAGCGCTGGGTCGGCGACTTGCGCGTCTCGGCTTCGCTGACCATCTTCACCACGCGCGCCAGTGCCGAATCGCCGGACTTGCGTGTGACCTCGATCTCGATCGAGCCGCTGCCGTTGATGGTGCCGGCGAACACGCGCGAAGCGGCATCGATGCCGTCGGGCCGCGCGCGCGCCGTCGTGGGGTTGTCCACGGGGCGCTTGTCGACCGGAATGCTCTCGCCGGTCACCGGCGCCTGGTTCACGCTGGAACTGCCGAGCACGAGGAATCCATCGGCAGGCAGGCGCTCGTTGGGCTTGACCAGCACAATGTCGCCAACGGCGAGTTCTTCGACCTTGACTTCCTGCAATTGGCCGTCGCGGCGCACGACAGCCGTGTCGGGTGCCAGTTCGGCCAACGCCTCGATCGCACGCTTGGCGCGGCCCATGGCGTAGTGTTCCAGCGCGTGGCCGAGGCTGAACAGGAACAGCAGCAACGCGCCTTCGGCCCATGAGCCGAGTGCTGCGGCACCGGCGGCTGCGACCAGCATCAGCGTGTCGATCTCGAAGCGCTTCATGCGCAGGTTGTCGATTGCCTCGCGCAGGGTGTAGAAGCCGCCGAAGAAGTAGGCCGCGAGGTAGCCCGCCAAGGGGAGCCAGCCGGGTGCGCCCGGCATCAGCTTCTCGATGGCGAACCCGGCGAGGAGGAAACCTCCGCATATCAGGGCGAAGATCAACTCAGTGTTGGGGCCGAGCAAGCCTCCGTGTGCATGCTCATGGTCGCCGGCCTCGTGGTCATGATCACCGTCAGCATGAACATGTTGGCCTTTCGTCGGCTGTCCACGTGGCACGACCTTGAGTGCGGCCAACTCCATCAAGAGGTTCTGTTCCGAGGTTTGCTGGCGGTCGAACTCGATGCTGATTCGTCCCGCGGCGCTCGTGGCGGCTTCCAAAACACCGGGCAGTGCCCGCAGACGATCGCTGATCGTCCGTGCTCGACGTTGATGACCGATGCCGTCCACGTCCCAGGACGCATGACCGTAACGACCGCTGATCTCGGCACCGGCCGCTTGGACAATCTCACGGATGCGCGTCAGGGGAAACGCCTCGGCATCGTAGTGAATGCAAAGCTGCGCCGGAGACCCATCTTCGCCGTCGCGGACGTGAACCTGCTCGATCCCATCCCGGCCCTCAAGATCGCGGATCAAGCGTCCGACGCAGGCGTCGGCCTGGTCGGGCACATGCGGGAGCAGGATCTGTAGATCCACGCGTAGCTTTTCAGTCATGGAGTTCTCCGTGGGTCTGCTGGGTAGATTTCAGCGCAGAATCGCCCCCGCATGGGCAAACAACCTACTTCAGCGTAAAGCGCGCTGTCGATGGTTTGCCTTTGATCGTGACGACGGCCACAGCCTTGGTGCCAGGGCCGACTTTGAAGCTGCCGGTGGCCTGCAGCTTGTCGCCCGCAGGTTTTAGCTCCACCTCCTGCTTTTCTTTCCCGGTGAGCAGAGTGACTTTCGCGCTCGCCTGCGAAACGTCCGCGGGTTTGCCGTGATCGCGCAAATGGAGATCAATCGAGTCAGGCTTGGCGACAAGCTCGTAGTCCATGTCCCTGACCTCGACTACGACGCCGCCGTGCATCGATTGGTGCTCATGGGCGTGGTCGTGCTTTTCTCCGGCGGCAATAGCCGCACCGGCGAAACTCAGAGCGATAGCCGCGACAAATGCATGTGTCTTCATAGGAATCCTTTCAATCGAGTGAAGAAAATAAGTAGCTCGGAAATCACAACGCCTCAGCGTCCTTGTCGTTTTCCAGCCGCTCAGCGTCTTTCCGGCCGAACAGCCAGAACATTGCGGGCGTGAGGAAGGTGTCAAGCAGGGTCGAACTGATCAGGCCGGAAAAGATCACCACGGCCACTGGGTGAAGCACTTCGGTGCCGGGCTGCTCGGCCTCGAACAGCAGCGGTGCTAGTGCAAAAGCCGTGACCAGCGCCGTCATCAACACCGGGCTCAATCGTTCAAGAGAGCCACGGATAATCATCTTTTGATCGAAGCTCTCACCTTCGAAGCGCATCAAATTGATGTAGTGGCTGACCTTGAGGATGCCGTTGCGCACGGAGATGCCAGCCAGCGTGATGAAGCCGACGAGCGCGGCCACCGACAGCGGCTGGCCTGACAACCATAAGCCGACCACCGCTCCAACCAGTGCGAGCGGGATGTTCACCATGATCAGCGCCGAGAGGGTGGTGGACTTGTAGCGGCTGTAGAGCACCACGAACATCAGCACCAGCGACACAATGGACAGCAGGCCGACGAGTCGCGAGGCTTCTTCCTGCGCCTGGAATTGACCTCCCAGCGTAATGAAGTAGCCCTCGGGCAGCTTGGTCTCGGCAACGATCTTGCGGATGTCTGCAACAATTTCTGAAAGTGCCCGTCCTGACGCATTGGCAGACAGCACGATGCGACGCTTGCCGTCGTCGCGGCTGATCTGGTTCGGGCCGTCGCCATCCTCGATCGTGGCAACTTTCGAGAGTGGAATGCGACCTGTCGGTGTTTCAATCAGGATCTGGCTCAGCCCCTCGATCGAACGTGCGTCCTCGGGGAGTTTGACCACCAGCGCGAAACGCCGCCCGCCTTCGACAATCTGAGTGATCTTCTCGCCCTCGACCAGCGATTGCAACGTGGCCAGCACCTGCGGGGCCGGCACCCCGTACTGCGCGGCCGCGGCGTAGTCCACATGCACCTTGATCTGTGGCGCAAGCACCTGCTTCTCGACCTGAAGATCAGCGATCCCAGGGATAGACGAAAGCCGCTGCCTCAGCGCTTCAGCCTGCCCGCGCAGCGCATCGAGGTCTTCGCCGAAGACCTTGATGGCGATTTGCGAGCGCACGCCGGAGAGCATGTGGTCGATGCGGTGCGAGATCGGCTGCCCGATCTCAATGGCGGCCGGCAGGTTCGCCAGTCGCGAGCGGATATCGGCCCGCACCTCGTCCATGCTGCGCGTCAGCTCGGCGGTCGGTTTCAGGCCCACGTCCAGTTCGCTGACATGAACGCCCTCGGCGTGCTCGTCCAGTTCGGCGCGTCCGCTGCGCCGCCCGACGTGCGTAACCTCGGGCACCTGGCTCACGAGCACCTCGGCCTGGCGCGCCACCGCGGAGCTTTCCGACAGCGTGACCCCGGGATTCAGCCGCAAGCCGATCAGCAGCGTGCCTTCGTTGAAAGGTGGCAGGAAGGTTGTCGGAAAGAACGGCACGGCGGCAATGGCGGCCACAACCGCAAAGCCTGCGGCGACGAGTGCGGCTTTCGGCCGGTTCAGCACGGCCTCAAGGCCGTTGCGGTACCGTGCTTTCAGCCAGGCCAGCATCTTGGTGTCGCCGTGGTCGAGGTTCTTCATGCGTGGCAGCAGATAGAAGCTAAGGACAGGCGTGATCGTCACCGAGACCACCAGCGAGGCCAGCGTCGAGACGATGAAGGCGATGCCCAGCGGCACGAACAGCTTGCCCTCCAGGCCCGGGAGTGCGAACAGCGGGATGAACACCAGCACGATGATCACCGTGGCGTAGAGGATCGCGGAGCGCACCTCCATCGTGGCGCGGCCTACCACTTCGAGCGGATGAATTTTGTGGTCGGGGTGTTTGGAGCGGTCTTCCTTCAGGCGCCGCAGCACGTTCTCCACGCCGACCACGGCATCGTCCACCAGCCCGCCGATCGCGATCGCCAGACCGCCCAGTGTCATCGTGTTTATCGACAGGCCGAAGTAGCGGAAAACCAGTGCCGTGATGAAGATCGACACCGGGATCGCGGTCAACGCGATGATGGTCGGCCGCAGTGTGCCGAGAAAGAAGAACAGGATCGCCGCGACAAAGACCGAGGCGCCAATCAGCTTACCCTGCAGCGTGGTGATCGAGGCCTCAATGAAGCTCGCTTGCCGGAATGTGACGCGGGGTGCATCCATGCCCGCAGGCAACGAGGTCTTCAGGCCAGTCAATGCCTCTTCGATGGCCGTGGTCAAGGCGATGGTGTCGGCGGTCGGTTGCTTCTGAATGCCCAGGATCACAGCCGGCTTGCCCTCGAAGCCGGCGTCGCCGCGCTTGATCGCTGCGGCGAAGGTCACTTCGGCAATCTGGTGCAGCAGGATGGGTTGCCCCTGGCTGGCGGTGAGCGCGAGATTCTTTAGATCATCCAGGCGCGACGTGCGGCCGATATTTCGGATCAGGTACTCACGGCCGTTCAGTTCCAGGAAGCCGCCGGAGGTGTTGGCCGAGAAGCCCTTGAGCGCCGCTTCAAGTTGCTCGTGCGAGATGCCCAACTCGGCCATGCGGGCCGTGTTCGGTTGCACCTGAAACTGCCGCACTTCCCCGCCGATCGGGATCACCTGCGCCACACCCGGCACTGACAGTAGTCGTGGGCGCAACACCCAGTCGGCGTACTCGCGCACGGCCATTGGGCTGATCTTCTGCTGATCGACCGGAATGGCGATCTGCATGATTTCACCCATGATCGAACTGATGGGGCCCATGCGCGGAACGACGCCCTCGGCCAGACCTTCTTCCATGGAGGACAGTCGCTCGGAGACCAACTGACGAGCCCGGAAGATGTCGGTGCTCCAGTCGAATGTGACGTAGAGGAAAGACAGACCGGCTGATGAGGTCGAGCGTACCGATTCGACGCCCGGCAACCCGTTCATCGTCGTCTCCAGCGGGAAGGTGATGAGTTGCTCCACCTCCTCGGCGGCCATGCCTCCGGCCTCGGTCATGATCGTGACCGTGGGTTTGTTGAGGTCCGGGAACACATCCACCGGTGTTCTGGACAGCGTGAATGCCCCGTAGGCCATCAACACGACGCTGGCGATGATCACCAGCAGCCGGTTGGCCAGGCTGTTATCGAGAAGCCACTTGAACATTCGGGTTCCTCAGCGCACTTGATTGATCAACGTGGCCCCTTGTGTGGCCACGCGATCGCCTGTTTTCAGGCCAGAGGTGATGGCCACGTTCACACCGTCCAGCGGCTGAACCGTGACGGGACGAGGCTCGAATCGCTCCGGGGAGGCTTTCACCCAGACGATGGTCTGGTTCGCGGGGTTCTTCATCAACGAAGCCACCGGAACGGCCATGCCCTTAACCTTGTCCTTGCTCTGAACGAAGACCCGCACGGGCTGGCCGACCGCCAGGGCCGACAGCGCCGCCCCTTCCGCGCGGAACGCTAGCGGCAGCGCCTGCTCGCGCAGGCTGCGCGCGGCGCCGACGAAGGTCAGCGGCACCCGCTCCTTGCCGACAGCGAGCGCGGCGCTGCCGATGTTGGCGCCGATGGCCGCATCGAAGGCGAGGGCCTCGATTCGCAGACGCGCCGGATCGACGATCTCGAAGACGAGTTCACGGGCATCGACCACCTGGCCCGCCACGGCATTGGCAGAGGCGATCACGCCCGAGACGGGTGCGACCAGCGCCTCGCGCGTGGAGAGCCCGCCGCCCACGGCGGCGATGCGCTCGGTCAGGCTGCGTGCCTCGCTCTCGGCCGCCTCGATGTCCTTGCGTGGCACGGTGTCGGCGAGTTCCTGCAGGCGCGCGACGCGCTTGTCCGCCAGGCTCTTGGCCGCGCGCAGTTCGGCCAACTGCGCAGCCTGGTTCGATCGCTCGATCGGTGCCGCCGAGGGCACGACATAAGCCAGCACCTCGCCCTTGCGCACTGTCTGGCCGGGGTTCGGCAGGCCTCGTGGCCCGGGTTCAATGCGGCCGGCGTTCAGCGGCTGCACCTTGCCTCCTGCATTGGGGTCCATCGCCACCTTACCGTTCAGTTCGAATGAGCGCGGCAACTCGGCTTCTTGGGCAGTCATGGTGCGCACGCCAAGCTGTCGCTGTGCCGGCTTCGGCAGGAACACGCTGCCATCGGGCAAGCGTTGCGGGCCATTGGCATTCGCCGCCGCAGGTGCATCGCCATGGTCGTGCCCTTCGCCGGCGAAGGCGGGAGTGGCTGTGCCCAGCGTTAGTGCGGTCGCTACGGCGAGAAAGAGGTGTTTCGAGGTCATGCGGCATCTCCTGCGCGGCGTGAACGAGAGGTAGTCATGCGGCGGCCGATGACGTACAGGGCCGCAAGTGCGGCAGCGATGCCAGCAGCCCAGGCTGCGTAGCGAGTCCATGGCTTGGCTGGTGCAGTCGTATCGTTGTGCGCGACTTCGTGGCGATCGAGTTCGCCGGCAAGAAGGTCGCTTTCGCTCCCTACCATGACTGTCGCAGTGATGGGTAGCACCCCCGTAGCTGGTTCGGCGGCGAGTTCGACCTCGTAAACATCTTCATGCTTCTTAGCGGTGTGCTTCTTGCCGCCGATTTCGAGTTCGATTTGGGCGTCTGTCACTGGCGCGTTGTCGGAAGCACGGTCAAGGTAGAGCGTTATCTCCTTGCCGTTGAGTACACCCACGAGTTCGAAATCGTCGGAAACGGCAGTGAATCGCGGAAGCGAAGGCCCTGCAGCGACAGGAGCGGCATCGTCATGTCCATCATGGGCACGCGCCGGCAAAGACAGAGAAAGCGCCGCGACGACGCTTAGCACGGCCAGTAATGAAGAGAGTTTCATGTTGAAGATCCGAAAGAGGGAATGGCCGGGAAGCGACTTCATTGCGGCAGCAAGCCCAACGACTGACGCCATGAGGAAATTGCTGAGGCCAATTCAATACGTGAGCGAGCCGCTTGGCGCTCAGCCTCGGTGGCCTCGGCCTCAATGCGTAAGCGTGATGGAAGGTCGGTCTCGCCCAGACGGAACGACTTCTCGAAGAATCCACGGGTTTCACGCGCAAGCGTGGCACGACGCTCCGCTGCTGCGAGTTGTGCACGAGCAGCATTGACGCGACCGACCGCGGATTCTTGTTCGGATTGCAACCGGGATCGATCGAGCGCAAGCTGGGCTTGTGCTTCCAGTGCATCGGCTCGGGCAGCCGCTACGCGGCTGTCATAGCGAGGTCCAGCGCCAAAGGGAATGCGAATGCCAACGGTGACACTTTGGCTATAGCGCTCACCAAACTCGCCCCGGTCGCGGGTGGTGGATAGCGTCAGTTCCGGGTTTGAGCGTGACTGCCTGGCAGTCAGCGCAGCCGTGCGCTCGGCCACGGTGGCACGATCTTGCAATTCGATCAGTGCGGGATGCGTGGTAGGGCTTATCGACGCAGGTTCGGGTTCAGCGTGGGGCATACCCGCAGGCGATGTGGGAGCAACACCACCGCTCAGGGCCTTCAGTTGCTGCAACGCCGCAGAAACTCCAGCCTCGGACTGCGCAACATTGGCTTCGGCAGCAGCAACGGCGCCATCTGCCTGGTGCTGGTCCGCTCTCGCCAGGTCTCCGGCCTTGGCGCGACGGGCGACATCGGAAGCAATGCGACGCGCGCTGTCCAACTGCGCGCGCGCCAATTCAGCATCTATGTGCGCGAGTTGCCAGTTCCACCACGCTTCACGCACGGAAGCGGCCAGGCGCAACCGAGCAGCCTCCACACGGCTCTCTAGCGCCGCCGTTTCCGCATCTGCGAGTGCGCTGCTGCTACGCCGCTCACCTGGCAACCACAAGGGAATGGCGACGCCGACCTCAAGTTCGCGGGCGCCGCTGTTGCGATTAAATCGATCAGTCTTCTTTGAAACTTCAAGTGCCGGAGGTTCAGGGGTCCAGGATTCTGCGGCGCGCCTCTGCGCATGCACGGCGTCCCGGCGCACCAATAGCGCCTGAGATTCGGGTTGCTGTGTCCAGGCAGCGTCGAAGAGGTCCTTCAGGCTTGCAGGCGGAGCTACTGATTGTGCATATGTGCTGACGCTTGTACCAATAATGGTGATGGCAAGCGCAGCCTGCCGCAGACGGGTCGATATTCGTGATTTCGGATGCATCCGATGCTCCAGTGTTTAGGGGATTACACAGGAGATCGGCGAGCCGCGACCAAGCGGTCGCATCGCACCCCCGCGCCGACGGAATCGAGCGCTTTGGTGCGAACGGGATCACAAAAAGAAGGTTCCCGTCTCGCCGATCAGGCGAGTGGAACCCATTTGGGGCGCTCGGGTCTAACCGCCGCATATGCGGACAATGGGTCGTCGCCCAGCGGGGTGGACAGGCTTCGGAACTGCTCGAACTGCAGGGGGGCGAAACCAGTCAGGATGCCAGCGAAATGGCCGTGGCAGTGTCCGCAGTCATGACCTAAGTTGGTCGAGCCATCGCTGCTGGAGTCCGCTGTATCTGACGGTACATCAAGAAGCGTGAGGGCGTGACTGTGCGAGGCACGATCATGGTGCCCAAAGTGGCTTACCGTTGTATCAGGCTCGTCAACGCAGTAGCCAGCCACCACCGCCCAGGTTGCCTGGGTTGGCAGCAGTACGAGCAAGAGGATGGCAAGCCAACGGCGCATGTAAAAGTGTAGCAGTACTAACAGGCCGTTGAAAAAGTGCTTTTCGAACGCATCAGGGACGCTGAGTGCGAAGACACGAGCTGCCCAGACGCGTCTGCGCAGCGATTGCAACGGCCCATCTGGCCGGTTTGCAGGCCCTCCCGCCCATTTCGGGCGCACGTATCCCTGGGCTCACGCATGATGCGCGTCCCACCAGCCGCCGATGCTGCCCATTCGCACAAGGTTGTAGGTGGCAAAGCACAGCAGCGCCTGGCCCGTGAGCTTGGCCTGACCGATCAGCTTGGTCTTTGCCAGACCACCGACGGTCTTGATCCAGCCAAAGGCCTCTTCGATGCGCTTGCGCACCTTCAGGCTGGTCTTGTAGCCCTCGTGCCGTGTCACTCGCGCATCCACCGCCGAGTGTTTGTCCTTGGCCGCCACGTGGGGCGTGACTTTGAGCTTTCTGCAGCCTTTGATGAAGGCCTTGCTGTCGTAGCCCTTGTCGGCACCGACCGTGGCCCGTTTGTTCCTGTTGCCCCGACGCTCCAACATGGCCAGCGCCGCCTCGCGCTCGGCCGTGCCGCTGGCGTGGGTGATCTCGACATCCACGATCAGCCCGTTGCGGTTCTCCATGAGGATGTGCCCCATGTGGCACAGGCGGGATTTGTCGCCCTGGCTCTTCTTGAACAGCCGGGCATCGGCGTCCGTGGTGCTCTCGTGGGTGTCGTTGCAGCGCTCCTGCCCCTTGAAGTCCACCTCGGGGTTGCGCCCAGGCGGCGTGCCGCTGTCGTCGTCTTTGCGCTTGAAGCTCTTGTGCGAGGCCCAGGCGTCAATGAGCGTGCCGTCCACGCTGAAGTGCTCGTCGCTGGCGAGCTTGCCCCACTGGGCACTGAGCTTGACGCGCTCGAAGAAGGCGCGGGCGAGGTCTTCGTTGAACAGACGTTCGCGGTTGGCGCTGAAAGTGGAGTGGTCCCAGACCTTGTCTTCGATGTTCAGGCCCACGAACCAGCGGTACAGCAGGTTGTAGTTGATCGCTTCGACCAACTGGCGCTCGCTGCGGATGGAGAACAGGATCTGCAGCAGCAAGGCCTTGAGCAGCATCTCCGGTGGCACCGATGGGCGGCCACGGCGGGCGTACACCGCTTCGAACTCGCGGTTCATGGTTGCCAGCAGCGCATCAACCACCGCGCGCAACTTGCGCAGCGGGTGTGCCTGCGGCACGCGCTCTTCAAGGCTGATGTAGCTGAACATCGCCCCCTGGAAATCTTGACTGCCTCTCATCGTCCTCGTCTGGGTCGTTCACCGATGGCTTCAGATCGTAGCGGCCAACGCGGGCGTCGGCGGGGGATTTTTCAACGGCCTGCTAAAGTGCAGCCAAGGAGAAGGAGAGCCAGCTTGTATTTTCACCTCACAGACCGCTCAAGCGACAACGCAGGCGTTGAGGCTGAGGCGGCCCGGGAGGGTCAAGCATGTAGATCAACCGCCAGAGTAGAGCTCCTGGCGCGCGCGACGCGCTTCCGGCGTTTCGTTGCGCATCTCATCCATCACCTGCTGACGTGTTTTCGGCGCCTCGGTGCTCTTAATGGGCAGCGGGATGCCGCGTTGCAGCAACGCGAGCGAACCATCCTTGCGAGCTGCCTCGACCTCGGCCATCACTTGAGCACGGGTTTTGGTGCTCTTGAAGTGATCAGGGTGTTCGGTGTAGCCCTGCTCATTGGAAGCAGGATGCCACATCGAATCGGCCTGTGCCGCCATGGGCAGCGCTGTTGCCAGTACGACAGCATGCAGTGCGACAAGATGGGTGAATTTCATTGCGAGATCCTTTGCAGTGTGTGATCGAAAATACCTACATGCCCGAGGGCATGCACACAATGTAGAAATCCGCACCGAACGGGAGCAAAACGTGAAGATGACAATTTGGACAGGTAGCGAGAAGCCGGGGAAGGATCGGCACACCTCATGAAGCTTCTTATCGTAGAAGATGAAGCCAAGATCGCGGACTACCTTCGTAAAGGGCTTGCTGAAGAGGGTTACGTGATTGATGTGGCTGTGAATGGCATAGACGGTCTTCACATGGCTTCGCATGGCAACTATGACCTGATCGTCCTCGACACCATGCTTCCGGGGATTGATGGCTTCGGCCTGCTGGCTGCACTGAGGCAGAGCAAGCAAACACCAGTGATCATGTTGACAGCCCGCCATCGAATCGAGGATCGCGTACGAGGACTAAAGACAGGAGCAGACGACTACCTTGTCAAGCCTTTCGCCTTTTCTGAACTGGTGGCCCGAATCGAAGTGCTTCTTCGTCGCGTGGCCGGAACCACACCTGTACCTGACTCACTTGTTCTCACACTGGCGGACCTGCAAGTTGACTTGGGAAGGCGACGCGCGACTCGGGCCGGGCAACGTATCGACTTGTCGGCCAAAGAATTTCAATTGCTGTCACTTCTATTGCGCCGCAAAGGAGAGGTACTTTCTCGGACCGAGATTGCAGAGCAAGTGTGGGACGTAAACTTTGATCATGGTACGAATGTCATTGACGTCGCAGTGCGTCGGTTGCGGAACAAACTCGACCTACCTTTTGATCAGCCACTCTTGCATACGGTCCGTGGAATGGGCTACGTGCTTGAAGAGCGACAATCGTGAAGAATAAGCGTGCTGGATCATTGGGTCGTCGGCTTGCACGCTGGCTTGCTCTTCTGACATTGGCCGGATTGGCTCTGACTTGCTTAGGGGTATACACCGTTACTGTGCTGAGTTTCCAAGATCGGCAAAATGACACGCTGCGGCAGCAACAAATCCAAGTGAGTCATCTAATTGCTGAGGTTGGAGGACTTGATTACCCCACTCTTGCGCACAAGCTAGACGACGCAATGGTGGGCCGGCGGGACATCAGATTGACCCTGACCGCACCTGATGGGCGTGTGTTTTACGCCAGCGGTAATGTTCCTAGTGATAATCGTACTATTGACGTGCGTTTCGAGATTTCGACCGGCAACGGCTCCATGCAAGCTTTGTTGAGTCTGGACGTCAGCGAAGATGATCGTGTCCTTAGGCGCTTGGCTCAGACTCTGATTGCGGCCGCGCTGGCTGGTGCAGTGGTGATTGCGGTCGGCGGATTCACGCTGGTTCAGATTGGCCTGGAGCCGGTACGTGATCTCTCGACGCAGATTCAAGCATTGGAAGCTGATAGTCTCCATCAGAAACTGGATGGCTCCTCTCAACCCGATGAGTTGGTGCCTCTTGTATCTCATGTCAATGGAATGCTGGAACGCCTACATAAGGCCTATGAGCAGCTTGAAGCGTTCAACGCCGACGTCGCGCACGAATTGTTCACGCCGCTGGCAACATTGATGGGAAGCACAGAGATCGCTTTGCGCAAAGCACGCGATGTCGAGACGCTGCGAGACGTGCTGGGGGATCACCTCGAAGATCTGCAACGAATGTCGATGATCGTGCAGGACATGCTGTTTCTGTCGCAGGCTGACCGTGGGGCAGAGGCCCGCCGAGAGAGCGTAGACAGCCTGGCCAGCATTGTGAATGCGGTGGCGGAACTGCACGAGGCAGCGATAGAGGATGCTGACCTTCAGTTGCATGTTGACGGCGATGCGACCTGTGCTGTAGATACACGCCTCTTGCAACGTGCTCTGTCCAACCTCATCGGAAATGCGACCCGGCATGCACTTCCGCAGAGCACGATAGTTGTGAAGATCGATAGGCACAATGCCGAGGTGGCTCTACGAGTGGTGAATCAGGGTCATACCATTCCGGGCGAGCATCTGCCGTATCTATTCAATCGCTTTTATCGCGTGGACGCGGCGCGCACGGAGGCAGTCCGAAATCACGGGCTGGGCTTGGCGATTGTTGCCGCCATCGCCCGCATGCACGGAGGGCGAACCGTGGCTGAATCAAGGGGTGGCGTCACGTCCATTGGGTTTGTTCTATCTGATTGATTCAGGCCTTCTGGACTGTGTTTAGAAGTCGAAGCTTTTGAGCACAACTAACAGGATTGACCCATGTCCGCGAAAACAGCCACCCGTCTTCAACGATTCGCGGGATCGACCCAGCGGCCGCCGAGTTCGGGCTTGCCGACATAGACCGGGCGGGCCGATCCCACGTCGAGGCCGGTGTTGCCGTAGTAGGCTTGGCAACTCGCCGGCATGGCATTGGAGATGTAGTAGCCGTTGTCGCCGCGGGCGGGAATCCAGCCGCGCCCGTTGAGCGCGGCGGCGTCGCAGCGGCCGGAGCCGTCCACCAGTGCATCGACCAGCTGGCGCGTGTAGCCGTCCTCTTTCGCCGTGGGGCACTGGTTCAGGAAGTCGCGCCGCGCGCCCAGTGTCTTGCCGAGAGTGCGCCTGACGATGGAGAAATAGCGCCGGATGGCGGGCTGGCACTCGCTGGGTCGCTCGCCGGTGGACAGGCACAGGATGGCTTCGCACGCCAGGCGGGTATCACCCCTGAGCAGTTCCATGTCCGGGCTCTGTTCTGCTTGGGCCTGGGCGATGCCGCACAGAGCCAAGGCCAGGGCGGTCAGCAAAGTCTTGGTGCGTGGAGTTGCCATGAGAAACCTCTTGCGTGTGTCGCCTTCAGGTCTTCATTGTATTGTTAAACGATAATTCTCTATCTTTTATGTTCTGATGAACGATACATTTAGCATTCTTCAAGGTGAATTAAGTGGTGTAAAATGAGGTGTAGTTTTCACCATCTCCCATGAGGCCGACATGACCGACACCCCCCTGAAAAAACGTGTTCCGCAGCGCTGCACGCTGAAGGAGCTTGAAGAGGCGGTGACGTATTTCAGGATCGCGCCGGCCACGGTCGCGCGCGTGCGGCGCGTGCTGGTGGACGGCGAGGCGGTTTCCGTCGTGGCCCAGGGCGACAACCTCACCTACCAGCCGCTGTCCCGGACCTGCAAAAAGGTGATGGACAAGGTGGAGGAACTGCGCAGCAACGCGCCCGTGCTGGTGCCGCCGGGCTGGGAAGAGGCCACGATCGTGGCGCCGGTGGAATTCATCGCCGAGACGCGCAAGCGCCTCGAACGCTACCTCTTGGACAAAGGATGGAAGAAATCGACCGCGTGATGCGGGACCCCGCCGCTTCCCGATGGCTCAGGGATGCCCTGCGCGGCGCGCTGGCGCGCGACCCGGTGGATGCCGCCAACGATGCGCAGCTGCTGGCGCGGCTGCTCGATGCGCGCTGCGCTGGCGTCCTGGCGCCCGGAAAGGACCCGCATGGATGCCCTTGAGAGGGAAAGCCGGCTGTGGCAGGCGCGCGCGGCGGTGGGCCAGGATCTGGACCGGCTGACCGCCGAGGCGGTGGCCCTGGCCCTGGACGCCGATCCTGGCCAGCGTGCGCGCGTGGCGGCGGCCAATGCCGCCAGCCGCCTGCTGCTGCGGCTGGTCGATCAGGTGGCCGATTCGGAGGCGAGGATCGAGGACGTGGCCGTGCTGTTCAGCGTGCGCCCGTTCACCGGGGATTTCACCGGCGGGGCGGGCGGCACGCGCATCGACGCGGCGCTGCAGCGCCTGCGCGCGTTGTCGGTGCTGACGCAGGCCGACGTCGAGCGCATGCGAGGCGAACTGCACGGCGCTTCGCCGTGACTCCGGCCCACGCACGGAAAAGAGGGTGACGCATGGATCTGCTGCTCGGCTGGCTTCGACTGCCCATCGGCCTGTGCGTGGCCGTGCTGCGGCTGCTGTCGTTTGGCGCCGGCATCGCCACCTTCGGCGGGCTGCTGATGCAGCGCAGCGAATCGCGGATCATCTGCTTCGTCGTGATGCCGCTCACGTCCTTCGCGTGCTACGTGCTGGCCGCGAAGCTGTCGGAGCGGTACCGGCGCGCGATGGAGCGGCAAGAGGCCGGTTCGGGCGCGCGATGAGCCCGCCGGACTACGCCGAGTTCGCGCTGGCTGCCGAGCAGCGGCGCGCTATCTACGAGGCGCTGATCCGGCCGCAGTATCTCGATTGCAGCGCGCGCGGCCTGGCGCGGCCGGTGGCCGTCATCACCGGCGGCCAGCCGGGTTCGGGCAAGAGCGCGCTGCGGCGCAACGCCGAGCAGGCCCTGGCGCCGCAGGGCGGCGCGGCCCTGTCGGACCCCGACGAACTGCGCCGCTTCCATCCGCGCTTCATGGAGTTCAACGCCCTGGACGACATGAGCACGGCCAGCATGACGCAGGCCGATGCGTCGGCCTGGGCCCGGCAGCTGCTGGCCGATGCGATCGCCGAGCGTCGCAACATCATCTTGGACCGCACGCTGGGCAGTCCCGGCCAGCTCGCGCAGATGGCCGATGCGCTCCAGGCGGCCGGCTACGACATCCGCATCGAGGCGATGGCCGTGCGCTCCGAGGTCAGCGCCGTGCGCATCTTCTACCGCTACGAGCACGAGCGGGCGCTGTACGGCTACGGCCGCTTCACGCCGCCTGCGTTCCACGACCAGGCCTATGCCGGCCTGCCCGATACGCTGGCGCGCGCCCAGCAGGCCGGGCTGGCGGGCAGCATCAGCCTGTACGACGAGAGCGCCCGGGACGCGCTGGCGGCGCAGACGCGGCAGGTGGTCGGCATGCGCGCCGGCCGCGCGCACACCGGCGAGGAACTGAAGGAGTTGCAGGGGCTGGAAAGCGCGGTCCGGCGGATCGCTTCGGCGCAGGGCTATGCGCTGGGCGAGTCCGCGCGGCCGACGCCCTACGCCAGGGGCAAGGGTCTGTCTCCGGGCAACACCCCCGATCTATTGGCGGCGGTCAAGCACGCCACCATGCCCGCAGAGGTGAAGCCTGCGGAGCCCACGAAGAGCCGCGCGCGGTAGCGGGTTCTTTAGTATTCGTACCTGTACGAATACTGCAATGCGAGCGTGCCAGCCGAGGTACAGGCCGGCGACGGCGCACGATGGTCGGTCTTTCCCCGGCGAGAAACGGGTGGGTCTCGCAGCTGTTGAATTACACCTTTGGAGGTGTATTAAATAAACTTCTAGAGGTTGATTGCAGGCCCTCGCCGTCCTACAATACAGGCTTACAAAAAAGAGAGCGTCAGTTAGTCCGAACAACCAAATCAACAGGAGTGAGAGCATGAAAATTCTGGTGACCGCCAACCAGAAAGGTGGCGTCGGCAAGAGCACGCTGACCGCGCACCTGGCCTATGCCGCGCACGAAGACGGCAAGCGCGTGCTGATGGTGGACATGGACCGGCAGGGCAGCCTGTCCATGACGTTCCCCAGCACGGGCGGCCACGGCATCGTCGCTTCGCAGCTGTACCTGCCTGCCCTGCCCGCCGATGCCGCGATCGAGATGGTGGACGAGGGCCTGGGCATCGTGCGCGCCGATGCCGCACTGCTGGAGGTGGACCGCGCGGAAAACAGCGTGGTCAAGCGCCCGCGCGCGGCCCTGCAGCATTTCGCCGACCAGTTCGACCTGTGCCTGATCGACACGCCGCCGCTGCTGGGCATGCGGCTGCTGGCGTCCCTGGCGGCCGCCGACTATGTGGTGACCCCGCTGTCCATCGGCGTGTACGAACTGGCCGGGCTGGGCGACCTCATGCAGACCATGCAGGCGCTGCGCCAGAAGGGCGTCAACCAGCACGCCAAGCACATCGGCTTCGTGCCGGTGAACACCAACACGCGCAGCACGGCCGAGCGCGACGGCCTGGCCATGCTGCGCCAGCGCTACGGCGATGCGGTGCTGATCGAGGCCACCCTGCCCTCGCGGGCGGCCGTGAAGAAGGCGGTGGCGGCGCGCAAGCCGGTGTGGCACTCCACCCAGGGCGGCGGGCACCTGGCGGCGGGCAAGGAATGGCGGGCGGCGTGCCGGCTGATCCTCAAGCGGGTGAAGTGAGGGGGAGACGGGCATGAGCAAGAAATCCACCAAACCCGCCGCTGCGAACATCTTCGCCGGCGCCATTGAGGGGCTGGGCGATTCGGTTTCCGCCTTCTTCACGGACGACGAAGCCCAGCAGTTTCCGGTCGCGCTGGATTTGATCGACATGCGGCCGCAGATCCGCACCGAACTGGAGGACGAGGACAACCCCCTGCCGGAACTGGCGGCCAGCATCAAGGCCGTCGGCGTCATCAGTCCGATTTTTCTGCGCAGGAAAGGCGAGCGGTATGAACTGATCGCCGGCGAGCGGCGCGTGCGGGCGGCGCAGATGGCCGGCCTGGATGCCATCCCAGCGATGGTGCGCGATCTGACGGACCAGCAGGCCGAGGACATCCAGGCGGCCGAGAACATCCAGCGCAAGAACCTGACCAACATGGAGCTTGCGCGCCGCCTGCAGAAGGATCTGGAGCAGCTGGGCAGCATCGACGCCGTGATGGCCAAGCGCAACAAGAGCCGTTCCTGGGTGTCCAAGATCCTGTCGCTGAACAAGCTGCCCGAGCAGACCCAGCGGCTGGTGACCGAGGGTGTGACCGCCGACCTGGCCATCATCAGCGACGTGCGCCAGATCGAAGCGCGCGATCCCGTCGCGGCCAAGGAACTGGTGGACGACCTGAAGAGGAACTTCGGCAAGGGCGACTCGCGGGAGAAGGTGCAGCGGGTGCGCGCCAAGATCAAGCCGGCCGCGAACAAGGCCAAGGCCGCCAGGCACGACCTGGGCGAACTCTATGCGCAGGCCAGGACGGGCGATGCCAAGGCCATCGCCGCTGCGCTCACCCCCGAGCAGAAGAAGGCGTGCGAGGAGTTGCGCGAATACTTCGAGCAGGGCTGCCATGCCGCCAAGACCGGGCGGACGGTCTTCGAAGGCTTCGACAGCCGCGTGTTCGGCACCGCCGGCGCCGGCGCGCTGCGGCTGGCCGCTTTCCTGCGCGGGGTGGACGCGGGCCAGTCGGGCCGTTTCCAGCTGGCCGAAATCCTGCGCCTGGTGCAGTCGGCATGAAGCTGGGACCGCTCGACCCCGGTGAGTTCGCGGCGCTGCACTTGATCGCAGTGCGCATCGGCCGCCTGAGCGAGGCGCGCATCGCGGCCGCGCGGCTGGTGATTCAGGAAGGCAAGACCTACAAGTATGCCGCCGAACTGCACCACGTCACGGCGCAGGCGGTGTGGAACACTGTCGCCAGAATGAACGCGCTGCTCTCGGCGTACCGCGAGGCCAAGACGCTGGAGGCGGCGGAGGCCGGGACCAGACCAAAGCGGGGCCAGCCACGGCCGCGCTCAGCACAAAAAAAACCGGCGCTCCATGAAGAGCGCCGGGCAAACAGTTAGTCCGCAACAGGAATGTTGCAAGGGGATTTTATGACGAAGAAGGATCTCCCGGGGAGCGCGCACGACGCCTCGAACACCCGGCCGCCGCGCGCCGCCGGGGCCGATCCGGCGCCCGAGCAGGACGGCAGGCCGCTGTCGCTCGACTACCGTGCCAGCACGCCGATGCCCAAGTGGGTTCACGACGTGATTGACGAGTCCTTTGCGATCGAGACCGAGGAGGCGAAGAAGGCCGGCGCGCTGGGCTTCATGGCGCGCGCGCTGGTGAACGCGACCCTGCCGTACAAGGACCCCAAGAGCCCGATCTTCGAGCGCCGCAACGGCCACTACGTGCTGCGCATGATGGGCGGCAACGACAACGGCCTGCCCTACGGCGTCTACCCGCGCCTGCTGATGAGTTGGATCACCACCGAGGCGGTGCGCACCGGCTCGCCGGAGCTTGAATTGGGCGAGAGCCTGAGTTCGTTCCTGCGCAACGTGCTCGGCATCCAGCGGGGCGGCGGCAAGCGCGGCGCCAACGCGCGCGTGTCCGAGCAGATGGAGCGCCTGTTCTCGACGCTCATCACGGCCACGTACACCGGCGACCGCGGGCGCTCGTTCAACCTACGCAACGTGCTGATCGTGGACGAGGCGTCCATGGACAGGGAGACGGCCCAGCTGCTGGACGAAGCCGCCGGCGATGCGGCCATCGCGCCGGCCGCCGATGCCAGGGATGGGGATGGAGACGATCGGGACGACGAGGACGACAACCGCCTGTGGACGCCGCAGAGCCGCGAAACGGCCGGGCGCTGGCGCTCCCGTGTCGTGCTCAGCGCGCGCTTCTTCGCGGAAATCATCGAGCGGCCGGTGCCGATCGACCTGCGCGCCTACCGCGCGCTGCGCGGCTCGCCGGTGGCCATGGACCTCTACACGTGGATGACGTACCGCATGAGTTACATCGAGCGCTCCACCCGGCCGGTGCCGTGGGAGGCGCTGATGCTGCAGTTCGGCTCCAACTACGCGGTGGACCCGAAGGACCCCAGCCGGGCGGTGCGCGAGTTCCGCAACAAGAGCTTCAAGCCGGCGCTGAACGTGGTGCGCGAGATCTACCCCGAGGCCAGGTTCGACGTGACGGAGCGCGGCCTGATCCTGCACCCGTCCAAGCCACACGTGCCGCAGATCAAGGGCCAGGGCGACCTGTTCTGAACGCTTGTCGCATGTCGTGCTCGGGCCTTTCGCATGGTGCGATCTACTCTCGGCGCCGGCCCGCGCGCGGTGCGATCTACTCTCGCCGTCAGGCCGTCAGGCCGTCCGAAGGCCACCCCATCCCCTGTAACCAACGGTGCGATCTACTCTCGCTGCTGTGGATAAGCCGGTGGAGAACATCAAGATGTGCGTGCGATCTACTCTCGGTAACATCTTCAATTGGATCAAGGGCTTAGCGGGTTATTCGTGCGATCTACTCTCGCAAGGTGTGCGATCTACTCTCGCTAAGGAGCTCTCGAAACACGCATAAGATATTGATTTTCAACAGGAAAATTGGTTATCCACAGGCGCCCCCTGTATTTCTTTCCCTTGTATTTATTTATTTAACCTGTAGTAGAGGGCCGCGTTTGTGTACAGGCCGCGCCACGTAGAGGCACCGCCTCTTGGGGGCTACGCCCCCGCCGGCTCGCTCCGGCCGCAAGCGGCCTACGCCCCGGCCGCCTGCGGCGTCCTTCCCACCCGGCATCCCCCAGGGCTATCGCCCTCGCGCTACGCGCTCACCCAATCCAGGCCCCCCCAAGGGGGCCGAACAAAGACAACCCCCCAACAAGCCACGCCCTGATCAAGTCACAGCTGTAAATTCCAACGGCAAACTGCTTGTCAGGACGCGGGGCAAGTTGCGTGCCAGCCAGCGGCGTGCTCCGCGCTCAAACGTCAGTGGTGTGCATAGGCTGCGGGAACCCTCAGTGGCGACCAACAAGGCCGCGCCCCAAGGTGACTGCGGGCGCGGATGAACGCTGCGCCCTGTGGGCTGGGCACGTGCGCGTTCAGGCGGTGACATGGGCTTCGCCCATACCCAATACCGCCAGGTGCAAGCACCTGGCCGAGCAGGCTCGGTTTCTCGGGGAGAAAAGAAGGCCGCTCGATAGCGGCCGAATCGGCACTCCGTTTGGGGAGGAGGGAGGGAGGAGAAGGAGCGCCGGATCGCATGATTCCCACGCGGCGGCCTGAAATAGGCGTTTATGTATCGTTTAACAAAACATATAATCAACCTATGTTTTGTTAAACATGAGGTTTGCCGTGAAAGCGCTTTTCCTTGTCGCCGCCGCGGGCTGGCTCGCCGCGTGTACCTCGCCCGGCCCGGCGCTGGAGGCCGCCCGCCCGGCCGTTCGTCATCAGTACGTCATCGACGCGCAGCCCAACATCGCGCTGCACCGCGCCTACAACGACGACGGGCACACCTACCTCGAATTCCTCGATGCCAGGCGCATGAATCCGGTGGTCACCACCGTCGATGGCACGGCCCTGCCCTACGCCTGGACCGACCGGCTGCTGGTCTTGGAAGGGGTCTACGACAACCTCACCGTGACGACGCCGCACGGCGTGGCGCACGTTTACGCCAGGATGCCGGCGCCGCCGGCGCGCGTGGCCGCGCCGGTGCCGGCGCGTGCGCTGGAGTATGGCGCGCCGGTGCCTGCGGTGCACCCGCCGGCGCCCGACAACTACGGCTACGCGGCCGAGTTGCCGGCCCGGGGCGACGCGACGGCGCCCGATCGCATCAGCGTGGTCCTCAACGGCAGTTTCTCGGAGTCGCTGGGCGAAGGCCGGGCCAGCCAGCTGGTGGCCGCCTCGCGCGAGGCCAGCCGCGTCACCATCGGCGCAGCCGTGGCCCGGGGCGGCCGCCTGGTCGAGGCCCGGGCCTACTCGCGCATCGCCGAGGCGCGCCAGTTCCTGATCGACAACGGCGTGCCGGCCGAGCGGATTCGCACCACCCGGGCGGTGGTCGGCGGCGCCCGCGACAGCCAGGTCGATTTCGTGATCGCGTACTGAGGGCGGACGGCATGATCGGCGCGAGAAAAGTCGTCCGCCGGGCGTTCGGGCTGATGGTGCCGCGCACGTCGCTGAAGATGCGGCGCAACGAGGTGTACCGCTGGACGAACCGGCTGGTCTGGCTGGCCATTGTGCTGCTGGGCCTGGCGGCGGTCCTGTTCGGCACGCCGGGCAGAAGCTGAGGCGCTGGCGCTGCCGCCGGGGCGGCTGTCGCTAGACTCTCGGCCATGACTGCTGACCAATGGGCCGGGCTTTCCCTGGCAGAGCTTCTTGTGGCACGCGAGGCGCTGGACGCGAAGATCCAGGCCATGCGCTCCGAGGCGCGCGACGCCGCCATCGCGCAGATCCGCGAACTGATGGCCACCTACGGCCTGAGCCAAGCGGACGTGATGCTCGGAGCCGCTGCGGCGGCACGCAGCCGGAAGATTGAGCCCAGGAAGAAGGCGACGGCCAGGTACTACGACCCAAACAGCGGCAAGACATGGACCGGGCGCGGCAAGGCGCCGCGCTGGATCGCCGGCCAGGACTACACGAACTTCCTCATCCCGGCCGAGGGGATCTTGCGGAAGATGGCCCAGCAGGCGCCGGCGGGCGCTTGAGCGCATCCTTGTAGCGGCGAAAGAGCGCCGCGCACTCGTCGTTCAACGCCGGGGACAGCCGGATCTCGTCTCCCCGGCCGCCGCCGGCGCGGGCTTCATCGGCGAACTGGCGAAGGTCGGCGCTGGTCTGCGACTGGCCGAAGCGGTCCAGCTGCCACTTGCGCACATGCTCGCGGCCGGGCCGGATCGAGCCCAGCACCGACAGGGTGATGCCCTGCTTGAGGTACTGGCGCCAGGACTTAACCACGCCGCCGAGCCGGGCGAATTGGGGTCTCCTCGTTTTCAGTGCAATAAGTGACGGTACGCAAAGCTAGCACTGGCGCGGGGGTGGTCTGGGTAGACCGTTGATTTCATTGACTTTCCTGTTCGCTTTGTAAACGGGTATGGTGGCCTCCCACTTTTGAGGTTCACGATGCAGGGTTGGCACACAACGTTTTTGGGGATGCGTGGGCTCCCCCGCGATATCAGCGACTTCGAGATGAAGGCATTTTTCACCTTCGATGGTGCCGAGCGCGACGCAATCAATGCACGCCGAGGTGATTCCCACAAGCTTGGTCTGGCGCTCCATATTGGTTTCCTGCGCATGAGTGGGCGTTTGCTCGGTGCCTTTCGGGTAATTCCAGTACTCGTGCGGGCGCGTCAATGGCTGTACAAGAACAAGCTGGTGATCGTGCACGAGCGGGCAATTCGGACACTGATTGCGGCGGCACTTGCCCAGCTTGAAGTTGAAACAGGCACCGCCATCGCCGCCAGCGTTGATCCAGCAACACTTGATCGCTGGCGAGCCTCAGTTTCAGAGCTGCGCCCAGATGGACAAACCCAGCAGAGTTGGCTATGGGCTGCACCGGCGAAACACTCAACCCGCCAAATCAGCGAGGTACTGGAGCGCATCGACCTGCTTTACACGCTGGACGTTCATAAGCACCTGGCAGACATCCCCGATCTCATCTTGCGCCGCTACGCGCGCCGACTTGTCTCCAGGCCGCCCTCAGCCGGAGCCAAGATCAAAGAGCCAGCGCGCACCGTGGAGGTCGCATGCTTTCTTCGGTATTGCCTGTTCACCACCACAGACCAGTTGATCCTTATGGTGCAGCGCCGGATCGCCGATCTGTGGCGTCAGGCTGCCGCCGATGTCCCCGCTACCGTCAATTGGGCCGCAATGTACAAAACGCTGCTCGGCGAACTTGTTGCCTTGAGCGCGCAAGGTGCGGTGCCAGATGCTGAGTTGCGTGCCCGTCTTGAAGCCTTGATCACCGAAACCCAGAAACGCAAACCACCGAGCAGGGCCTCCCTGGTCCGCGAGGGATTGATTGATGGAATTCGCCCCGTGCGGTCGTTGCTCGTCGCCATTGCAAAGCTGCCCTGGCAGGCCACCGGCGAGCATCCTGCCATCGAGTACCTTGCCAAGCTGCAAGCTTTATATCTCAAAGGATCCAGAAAGCTGCCAGTTGAAGTGGTGGCACCAAGTCTGGGAATGATCTGGCAGGTTTCGATCTCCAGCCCAGACCGGGAACGGGCGTTTCAGGCGTTGGAGGTGGCCACCCTGTTTGCCCTGCGCCGCGCGGTGCGCAATGGCTCGGTCTGGATTGAGCACAGCCTGAGCTTTCGGGGTCGTGCGCGCTTGTTCTTCACGGACGAGCGTTGGCAGGCAGAGTCCAAGAAACACTATGCCCGTCTATCGTTACCCAGCAAGGCTGCCACTTTCTTGAAGCCTTTGCTGGCCAGAGTAACTGCCGGTGTCGATGCGGTGGCCGCTGCAGCCCGCAGTGGCGTACTGCGCGTGGATGATGAACTCCATTTGTCGCCATTGCCCGCAGAGGACGAAGACCCAGAAGTGACCAAGCTGCGCGCGGCTTTGGATCACCGCATCGGTGAGGTTCAATTGCCGGAAGTGATTCTGGCCGTTGACGCCCAGGTGCGCTTTAGCTGGATCATGCTCGGACGTGAGCCGCGCTCTACCGACGAGCTGCTGATGGTCTATGCCGGCATCATGGCCCACGGCACCAGTCTGACTGCGGTCGAATGCGCGCGCATGATTCCGCAATTGTCTGCCACCAGCATTCGCCAGGCCATGCGCTGGGCGCGGGACGAACGGCGTCTGAGCCAGGCCTGCCAGGCTGTGCTGGAATTCATGCAGCGACACCCGATTGCCGCCACCTGGGGGCGGTCCGATTTGGCATCTTCTGACATGATGAGCATGGAGACCACCAAACGGGTGTGGCAAGCCCGGCTTGATCCTCGGCGCAACACACCTTCCATTGGAATCTACTCCCATGTAAAAGACCGGTGGGGCATCTTCCATGCGCAGCCCTTTGTGCTCAATGAGCGCCAGGCGGGCGTGGCCATTGAAGGTGTCATCCGCCAAGAAAAGCTGGAGACCAGCCAGCTTGCTGTGGATACCCATGGCTACACCGACTTTGCCATGTCACATGCCCGTTTGCTTGGTTTTGATCTTTGCCCGCGGTTGAAGGAACTCAAACAGCGCCACCTCTTTGTGCCACGCGGCACCAAAGTGCCCGCAGAAATCGCTGCGGTGTGCGAAGCCAATGTCGACGTCGCTTTGATCGAAAAGCATTGGGATAGTCTGGTGCACCTGGCAGCCTCGGTCATGAGCGGACATGCCAGTGCGGTGGCAGCTCTTGCGCGGTTCGGTTCTGCCGCCCAGGGCGATCCAATCTATGAGGCTGGCGTGCAATTGGGGCGGTTGCTGCGTACGGCGTTTTTGGCTGACTACTTTGTCAAGGACGCTTTCAGGAACGAGTTGCGCCGGGTGCTCAATCGGGGCGAGGCTGTTAACGCCCTCAAGCGCGCCATTTATACCGGCCGGATCAGCCCGGCGCAGGCCAAACGTGTCGATGAAATGCAGGCTGTGGCCGATGCGTTGAGCCTGATGGCCAACATCGTGATGGCGTGGAATACCTCACAGATGCAGGCGGTCCTGGATCGCTGGTCGAACCGCCGCCAGGTCATTCCACCGGAACTGATCGGGAAGATTGCGCCCACCAGGCTGGAGAGCATCAACTTGCGGGGTGTGTTTCGCTTCCCGGTTGACCGCTATGCTGACCAAATCCTGCCTTCGCGGCCAAATGCATCGATAACTGGCACCAATGGATGAAACCGACCACGGTTTGACGCCACGAATCGCAGATTTGAAAGTGAACAGGAAAGTCAATGAAATCAACGATCTACCAACACCACCTCCGCGCCAGTGCTAGCTTTTCGTACCGTCACTTATTGCACTGAAAACGAGGAGACCCCGTTGAACGTTGTCGAGCTGGCCGCGTGCGGCATCGAGCTCCACACGGGCCCGCTGCCACGCCCACCACGCTTCGCGCACAGCGGCAGCCACGCGCAGCTGTGCCGCCGTGGTACGGCTCTCGATGGCACGGCCCTCGGCGTCGGCCAGGGCCTGGCTGCGGCCACGTTCGCCCGGCAGCCACAATGGGATGGCCACGCCGACCTCGACCTCACGGGTGCCGAGGTTTCGGTTCAGGCGGTCCGTCTTGGTGGACAGCTCCATCGCCACTGGCTCGGGCGTCCATGCTTGGGCCGCGTCCCGCTGCGCGCGTGCCGCGTCGCGCCGCGCTGCCAGCGCTTGCGCTTCGGGCTGCCGCGCCCAGGCGGTTTCGAAGGCTGCTCGCAGCGTGGGCGGGGTCGGCTCGCTGGGTGCAGCAGGGGTCTGCGCACGCGCTTCGATCGCGACGCCCATCAGCGCTGCGGTGAGTGCCGTACTGGCTACGGTCGCCAGGGTGGCGCGGGCGGCGTGATGCCAGCGCCCGGCCGGCATGATTCTTCTTCGGTGCATCCGATGCTCCAGTGTTGAAAACAACCCACAGGAGATCGGCGAGAGTCGACGCTGAGGAACTCAGGGTCGGATCGGGCCTCGAGCGGCGCCGCTGACCCATGTGTCGGGCGGCGCGCACGCAGGCGCGAACGGGCTTCAGAAGGAGAAGGAACCCGCCTCGCCGATCAGGCGAGGGGCAGCCACTGAGGGCGTTCGGGCGGGCTTTGCGCGAGGGTTCGCACGGTGCCTTCGACAGGCGTTACCGGGTGGGAGGCCAGAGTCAGCGGCGAAATGTCGCCCATGGGCGCGGGCATGCTGGCGCAGGTGCCGTGGCAATGGCCGCAGTCGAAATCGAACCCAGCCGGCGCGCTCTGATCTGCCGGCGCGCTGCCCTGGTCGGCCGTGGCCTCATCCGTGTGCTGGTGCTCGTGATGGCCCAGGTGCTGAACATGCTGGCCGGTTTCGTGCCCGCAATACGCCGCCACTGCCGCCCAGCTGAACTGGAGCGGCAGCAGGGCGAGCATGAGGATCGCGAGCCAACGGCGCATGAAAAGAGTCTAGCAGCTACAGAGTTTGAGACGGGTTCGCCGGGCTGATCGCCGTGACCGGCATCACCACTTTTCGGCGCGGATGCGTCGGACCTGGGCGTTCATGCGGTGCCGGATGACCTGCGTGAAGAGCCAACGCTTGAGGCCGGAGAGGTTCGAGCCGTGGCGCGCATAGAACTCGTCCGGGCTGTCGAACACGCCGAAGTCGTCAGCGATCCCGTCCTTCTGGATGTACGTGTCCTGGCCGCGCCATTCAACGCCAGGCGCCGACAGGTCGGGCGTGGCCGCGCCGTAGCCGCAGAACCGCTGTCGGACCGGGAAGCGCCGCTGCAGGCTGGTCAGGTAGGGTGCATCGAGGATGAAGCCTTCCAGGTTCACCCACCGTCCCTCGAAGGCCACTTCGACCCAACTGTGGATGATGCGTCGCGGTGCCAGCACATAGGCGAGCCCCGTGATCGCACCCTTCTGCAGCGGCTTGTCGATGGTGAAACCGTGGAAGCGGCAGGCAATGCCCACGGCGCGCAGCAAGGCCATCAGCAGCGTGCCCTTGGTGTTGCACTGGCCGATGCCATCGGCCAGCACCGCCGATGCCGGCAACTCGTCGCCAGCGTTGTAGCCGAAGGCGATCTCGTTGCGCACGAAGTCGTAGACGGCGCCGATACGGTCATACATCGGCAACGGCCGCCACCCCCGCTTCTCGACCAGCGCTTCGATGGCGGGGTGCGTGAAATCGAGCAGCCGCGTGGGCTGTAGCAGTTGGGCTTTGGCCTCCATGGTCGCCTCAGCTTCGTTCGGGGTTTCGCAACAGGCGCAGGCCGTTGAAGACCACCAACAGGCTGGCCCCCATGTCGGCGAACACGGCCATCCACATGCTGGCGTTGTCGAACAGCGCGAGCACCAGGAAGACGGCCTTGATGCCGAGAGCCAGCGCGATGTTTTGCCACAGCACGGCGTGCGTGCGTTGCGACAGGCGCACCGTCTCGGCAATGCGCCGCAGATCGTCGTTCATCACCACCACGTCGGCCGCTTCCATCGCGATGTCGGTGCCGGCAGCGCCCATCGCCACGCCGATGTCGGCCTGCGCCAGCGCGGGTGCGTCGTTGATGCCGTCGCCGGTCATCGCCGTCGCCCCATACTGCTTCTGCATGGCCTGGATCGCGGCGAGCTTGTCCTCGGGCAGCAGGTTGCCGCGGATGTCCGTCATACCGGCCTCGCGGCCGATGGCCTCGGCGGTGGCCTGGTTGTCACCGGTCAGCATCACCGGCGTGATGCCCATCGCCTTCAGCTCGCCGATGGCGGCGGCCGACGAGGGCTTGATCGTGTCGGCCACCGCGAAGAGCGCCAGCACCCCGGACGCGGTGGCCAGCAGGCTGACCGTGCGGCCCGCTTCCTCGTGACGGTGGAGCACGGCCTCGATCTCGGCGGAGCACTGGCCGCGCTCCTCGATCAGGCGGTGGTTGCCCAGCACGTAGCGCTGGCCGCCGATGTCGGCTTCGATGCCGCGCCCGGACAGCGCGGCAAAGTTGCGGGCCTCGACGCTGTTCGGCGTCAGCCCCGCGGCGATGGCGCGCGACACCGGGTGGTCCGAGTGCGCCGCCAGCGCGGCTGCGATGTGTTCGGCCTGCGGCTTGGGCAGGCTGGTGGACAGCATCTCCCACTCGACGAGGCGCGGCCTGCCTTCGGTGATGGTGCCGGTCTTGTCGAGCGCGACCGCCTTGAGCAGGCGCGCCTGTTCGAGGTGGACGCCGCCCTTGATCAGAATGCCCCGCCTGGCCGCCGACGCCAGCCCGCTGACGACGGTGACGGGCGTCGAGATCACGAGGGCGCACGGGCAGGCGATGACCAGCAGCACCAGCGCCTTGTAGACCGCGGCCAGCACCGTCCAGCCGAAGAGCCACGGGCCGGCGATGGCAACGGCCAGTGCCAGCACGAACACCGCCGGTGTGTACACGGCCGCGAACCGGTCGACGAAGCGCTGCGTGGGCGCACGGCTGCCCTGGGCCTGTTCGACCGCGTGGATGATGCGGGCCAGCGTCGATTGCGACGCCGCGGCGGTGACACGGCACTCGATGGTGCCGGTCTGGTTGATGGTGCCGGCGAAGACCGCATCGCCCGGCCCCTTGTCGACCGGCAGGCTCTCGCCGGTGACGGGCGCCTGGTCCACGGCGGTGCTGCCGTCGGTGACGATGGCATCCATGGCCACGCGTTCGCCCGGCTTGACCCGGACCGTGGCGCCGATAGGTACGCTGCCGACGGGCGCGGATCTCCAGGTGCCGTCGGGCTGCCGCAGGTCGGCGGTGTCGGGCGACAGCGCCAGCAGGCCGCTGATTGCATTGCGCGCGCGGTCGACGGCCCGCGCCTCGATCAGTTCGGCGATCGCGTACAGCGCCATGACCATGGCCGCCTCAGGCCACTGGCCGATCACGAAGGCTCCCGCGACCGCCACTGACATCAGTGCATTGATGTTCAGGCGGCCGTGCCGCAGGGCGGACAGGCCCTTGCGGAACGTGCCGAAGCCGGCCAGCCCGATGGCCGCGGCTGCAACGGCCAGGCCAGCCCACTTGGACCAGGGCGCGTCCGGTGCCAGGAAGGACAGGGCCTCGGCAGCCGTCGCAAGAGCGAGGGCAGCCAGCAGGCGGGGCAGGCCGGACCCGGTTGCTGCGTCGTGGCCGTGATCCGATCCATCACCGGCGTTGGACGACTCCGTCGCGTCGGGCCAGGCGTGAACCTCGAATCCGGAGTTCCGGATGGCTTCCACTGCCGCCAGCGCTGCCTGCGGCTCGCCGGCTATGCGCAGGCTGCGCTCGCCCAGCTGGAAGCGTAGCCCCAGGACGCCGGGGATGCCCTCGACAGCGCGACGGATCTCGGACTCCTCGCTGGCGCAGTCCATCGCCGGAATGCGGAAGCGCTGGCCACCACCCAGGGGGACCGAGGCAGAGGCAGCAGGTGCGTGGTCGGAAGCGCCGCAGCAGGCGCCGCAGCCAGCCGGTTGCAGTGCGCCGGCCGGATCCGGCTTGATGTCGTGGGGGTGATCGTGGGCCATGCCGACATTGAAAACCCTGAAGTGGGTATAGAGTCAAGGTGCGTCGCGAACTGTCACCGGCACAAGGGGAACCGCACATGCGCATCGGCGAACTGGCCCAGGCCAGCGGAACGCCCATCGAGACGATCCGCTTCTATGAACGAGAGGGGCTGCTGCCGGCCGCCGCGCGCACGGAGGGCAACTACTGCATCTACACCCCGCAGCATGCGGATCGGCTGGGGTTCATCCGCCAGTGCCGCAGCCTGGACATGACGCTTGACGAGGTGCGGGTGCTGCTGCGTTTCAAGGACCAACCCTTGGCCGATTGCGGCGAGGTGAACAGCCTGCTGGACGAGCACATCGGCCATGTGGCCGAGCGGATCAAGGCCCTGCGCGCCCTTGAGAAGGAGCTGAGGGCGCTGCGGGCGGCCTGCCCCGTGCCTCATGCCTCTGCCGACTGCGGCATCCTCCAGGGCATCGATCACGCAGGTGCGAAACCTGCGGCGGCTTCCAAGCGCCATGTGCGCGGCGCTCACTGAGCATTGCCTGGGGTCGGTGAGCGACGGGTTTCTGGTGCTGGCGGGGCCGACCGCTTGTGGCCGATGGCTGGTCTCCGCGAGCGGCAGCTTCCTGGAGCCTCAGTTGGGGCTGCACCCACCTCCCGGGCATCGAACTTGGGGTCTATCGTGATCACCTCGGCGTGCAACGGCACCCCGTGCTGAGTCTGCCAAGACTCTCACCGCGGTGAGAGTTCGCTGGCGAGCATATTCATCAGCAGTGATGCCAAGATAAACAACATTAGCGTGGCATGCATGCCGCGGGTCTAAACTGGCGCGGATGGAAAACGCGCTGTCAGCGCCGCCCAGCATGCTCACAGCCCCGACCTGGCCGGACGAGGCTTCGTTGGCCGCATTCCGCGCCTGGCTTCAAGGGGTGCCGACCCGCGCCGCGGTGGATCGCTATTTGCCTGATCGCCGGACTGCCGGCGCATCGGCGCGCTCCGTGATCGGGCGGGTGAAGCGCCAGCTCGTGGCCTTCGCGACGAGCCGTGCGCAGGCGGAACTGGCTTCCACACTCGCGGCGGCCAGTCCATCGGATCGGAAACTCGCCAGGGCAGCGACAGCCGCCATCGAGACGCTGCGAGGGATGCCGCGGCCGCAGCCCCTCATCGGCGACGCCGTCGAGCGCTGGCTACCCGTGCGGCTCGTGGACGTACTGCACGCGGCGGGCATTCGCACGCTGGCCGACCTGACCCTGCGCGTGCCCAGGCGCCGGCGCTGGTGGGCCGGCATCGCGGGGCTCGGGCCGGCCGGCGCCCGCCACATCGAGGCATTCTTTGCCCAACATCCTGCGCTCACCGAACGCGCTCGCGCGCTGATCACAGTGAACCAGGCGCAGGAACTGATCCCCTGGGAGCGACTGGTCGTCCCCGACGACGTCGATGGCTCACGGGGTACCTTCCGAGCGCCGCAAGCCAGCTGTGCGCTCGACGCCAGCAACGATTACCAGGCCGTGAACGCCTGGCTGTCGCTGCACGAGTCGGCGGCGACCCAGCGGGCCTACCGCAAGGAAGCCGAACGGCTGATCCTGTGGGCGATCGTCGAGCGAGGGCGGGCCCTTTCATCGCTGACCACCGAGGACGCCATTGCCTACCGCGCCTTCCTGCGTCACCCGGGCCCTCGCGCGCGCTGGGTCGGCGCACCACAGCCGCGGTTGTCGCCCGCGTGGCGCCCCTTCGCGGGAGAGCTCTCGGCGCGCTCCGCGGCTTACGCGCTGTCGGTACTCAACGCCCTGTACCGCTGGCTCATCGAGCAGCGCTACGTGCTGGCCAACCCTTTCGCCGGCGTCAAGGTGCGAGGGAGCCGGCCGGCGCAGCTCGACACGTCACACGCGTTCACCGAGCACGAGTGGAAGCTCCTCCGGGTCGTCGCCGACGGCCTGGAATGGTCCTACGGCTGGAGCGAGCCGGCAGCGCAGCGGCTGCGTTTCATGCTGGACTTCGCATACGCCACGGGCCTGCGAATCAGCGAATTCGTGGGCGCACGACTCGGCGCGGTCGACTCGGACGCACACGGCGACACGTGGATCGGGGTCGTCGGCAAGGGACACAAGGCCGGCAAGGTCGTGCTCCCGCCGCTGGCCCGGGCCGCCCTTGATCGCTACCTCGTTCAACGGGGGCTGCCCGTGACGCCTTCGAAGTGGCGTCCATCGACCCCGCTGATTGGCAGCCTTGGAGAGGATGGAAGTGGGATCTCCTCGTGGCGGCTATGGCGAGTGATGAAGCGGTTCTTCGCCACGGCGGCCGAAGTCGTGGAGGAAGCCACCCCGGCCCTTGCCGAGAAGTTGCGCCTGGCCACGCCGCACTGGACGAGGCACACGCATGCCACCCACCTGCTCGAAGGCGGCGCCGAGCTGACCACGGTGCGCGACAACCTGCGGCACGCCTCGCTCGCCACGACCTCGATGTACCTGCACACCGACGATGCCCGACGGGCCAAGCAGGTGGCTGATCGGTTCGCGGTGCCGCGTTCGTAGCCTAAAGTTGTCTCGCCTACACGCACACCGCATCACCCATGCAGCCAATCACCTGCGACGCCTGCCGTCAGCCCGCGCTCAGCCACGATGTCGTGAACTACGGGTCGACGGAGGGCGGCTACCGGCAGCTTTGCGGCCGATGCTTCAACGAGGCCGCCGCCAGCCGCCTCGGTCTGCATGGGTTTGAGCACGTGGTCTTCGAGCCCGTGCGCATGATCGACGGGCGTGGCGTCGAGCACGAGTTCCGGTTTCGCACCCGACTGTTCGGGCCCGGTATGGCGATCGACGCGTTCGAGCTGCGCGATGGCTGCCCGGCCGGGTATCGGTTTCAGGTGATCGGCGAGCCTGACGACGACCCTCTGGAGTTGCTGGGCAAGCTCATTGGCAAGATGCGCCGGGCCCTGGCTCTCACGCATCTTGAGGACACCGACCACGGGCCGCAGGTGAACGATCGCCTGATCCTGCGCGGCACCGTCGACAGCGATCCCGACGAGGACCACCGAGTGCCGATGGTCGTCATCGATGGTCGCGAGATCTCCTGGGACGAACTCGGCCGCATGGTGGCGGCCTTCGAGGGCTGGCAGTTCAAGCTGGAGTTTCGCGACCGAAGCGACGAGGTCTGACCCGGCAGATCGCGGGAAACCGCAGGGTGCGGCCTCATAGGGTGCCTGGGACGAAGCGCACCAATCTGCACGAAAAATGCGAAGCGCCCGAAAGTGCGGGAAACGTAAGTGCTTGTCGTGCAACGGGTTTTCGGAGCAAAGCGCACCAATCTGCACGAAAAGTACGACTACCCCAACAAAGGGAACGACGTAGGAGGCGGAGTCTCGGGCTATGCGACGCAGCCGGATGCGTCCAAACCCCTTGGGCTCCACGACCTCCACTGCCATGGCCACCAACACTTTGGTGGTGCTGCTCTTGCGCCCTACAGGGGTGATGGGTTTTTTGCGGTCCGTGATGGACAGGTAGGTTTCATCCACCTCGACAAGCCCCTTGAGCTTGTCCCTGCCTGGTCGAACCATGGCGCGTCGAAACCGGTGCAGCATGGTCCAGGCTGTCTGGTAACTGCCCAAGCCCAGAACGCGCTGCAGCCCCAAAGCGCTCACGCCTTGCTTCTGATTGGTCAGATACCAGGCAGCTGCCAACCACACCCGCAGTGGCGTTCGGGTCTTGTCAAAGATGGTCCCGGAGGTCACTGTTCCCTGGTACTGGCAAGCCCGACACATCAAGCGGGTGCGGCTGGCTCGGTACACATCCCCCACATTGCCACAGCGCGGACAGATGAAGCCATGGGGCCAGCGCAGCTTCTCCAGGAAGGTCAGGCAGGCTTCTTCGGTGGCAAACCAGTCAAGAAATTCGTTCCAGGTGCGGGGGTAGTCCTGGCCGGGAGTGGGCGCTATTATCTGGGTTTCCATCCAGTTATTCTGACATTGCTGGAGCTAAATGGATACCCCTTATGGATGCACAGTATAGACCAATGTTCTAACGCGCCGGTCCCGCTGGCCAGCAGCGGCCTGGTGCTGCCGCTGGCCAACGCCAGCGTGCACGCCGGCTTTCCATCGCCGGCGGACGACTACTTGGTCAAGCGCATCGACCTCAACGAAATCCTCGTTACCCATCCCCAGGCCACCTTTCTGTTCCGCGTCGCCGGGGACTCCATGCAGGATCTGGGCATCTTCGACAACGACTTGTTGTTGGTGAACCGCGCCCTCAAGCCCTGCCACGGCAACATCGTGTTGGCCGTGGTGGACGGTGAATACGCGGTCAAGCAACTCTACCTGCGCGCCGGCCGGCTCAAGCTCAAGGCGGGCAACCCGACCTACCCGGAGATCGTGCCCACGGAAGGGCAGACGATCGAAGTATGGGGCGTGGCCACCAGCTGCATCAAGCGGTTCCAGTGATGCACCATGCTGGCACTCCTCGATGGCAACAACTTCTACGTCAGCTGTGAGCGCGTGTTCCGCCCGAGCCTGCAGGGCCGGCCGGTGGTCGTGCTCAGCAACAATGATGGCTGCGCGATCAGTCGCAGCAACGAAGCCAAGGCGCTGGGCATCAGGATGGCCCAGCCGCACCATGAATTCCGCCATCTCGAAGACCGCGTCGGCCTGGTCAGCCTGAGCGCGAACTTCACCCTGTACGGCGATATGTCCGACAGGATGATGAGCCTAGCCGCCGGCCTCGGGCCCGGGCAGGAGATCTACAGCATCGACGAGTGTTTCGTGGACCTGCAGGGCGTGCGCGGCGACCTGGCCGAGCGCGCCCATGCCATCCGCGCGCGTATCCACCGCTGGATCGGCATACCGACGTGCATCGGCATCGCGCCCACGAAAACCCTGGCCAAGCTGGCCAACCACATCGCCAAGAACGCCGAACGCAAGCCCGGCAGCTACCCCGCGCAGCACGCGCAGGTCTGCCACCTGGGCGCGCTGCCGCCCGCCGAGGTCCAGCAGCTGCTCGGGGCCACGGACGTGGGCGACGTGTGGGGCGTGGGGCCGCGCATCGGCGCGCAGCTGCGCGAGGCCGGCGTGGCCACCGCGCAGGATCTGGCGCGGCTCGATCCGGCCTCGGTGCGCCGCCGCTGGTCGGTGGTGCTCGAACGCACCGTGCGCGAGCTGCAGGGCATGCCCTGCATCGATCTGGAAGAAGCGCCGGCGCCCAAGCGCGAGATTGCAGTGACGCGCTCCTTCGGCCGGCCGGTGCGCGATCTGCCGCAGCTGCGGCAGGCGGTGAGCGACTTCGCCGCGCGCGCGGCCGAGAAACTGCGGCGCCAGGAAAGCCTGGCCGGGCGCGTGCTGGTCTTCGCGCACACCTCGCCGTTCCGGCCCGGCCCGCGCTGGGCCAAGTCGCTCGTGGTGCCGCTGCGCCGGCCCACGGCCGACACCGCGAAGATCATCGAAGCGGCCACGATGGGCCTGGAGCTGATCTACGAGCCCGGCTACAACCTGGCCAAGGCCGGCGTGATGCTGCTGGAGCTGTGCGACCGCAGCATCCTGCAGGGCGAGCTCGACCTTGAGGACGAGTCCGGGCGCGACCGCGGGCAGCTGATGAGCGTGGTGGACAAGCTCAATGCGCGCTGGGGAAAGTCCACCGTGAGGCAGGGCAGCGTCGGCACCGCGGCCGCGCGGCGCGATTGGGCGATGCGGCAGGACCGGCGCACGCCGCAGTACACCACCGACTGGCGGCAGGTTCCCGTCGCGCGCGCCTGACGCCGGCGGGCGACATTTCTCCCCGAAACCGCAGCGCCTGGCCAGTCGAACGGCCTGAAGCCGGTTCTCCTGCCTTCAAAATAGTTTGCGTACCTGTACGATTACTGAATAAAGTGCGGGGTGTCCACGCCGCCCCTTCGTGCCCTGGAACGCGAATTCCGCCGCCAGCTGCTCCCCGGCGTCGGCGGCCTGGCCACCTACGCCGATCGGTACGACGCCCAGCTGCAGCGCCTGCGGGAAGCCACGCCCGTGCAGGCCAAGGCGGAATTCGGGGTCTCCTCGTTTTCAGTGCAATAAGTGACGGTACGAAAAGCTAGCACTGGCGCGGAGGTGGTGTTGGTAGATCGTTGATTTCATTGACTTTCCTGTTCACTTTCAAATCTGCGATTCGTGGCGTCAAACCGTGGTCGGTTTCATCCATTGGTGCCAGTTATCGATGCATTTGGCCGCGAAGGCAGGATTTGGTCAGCATAGCGGTCAACCGGGAAGCGAAACACACCCCGCAAGTTGATGCTCTCCAGCCTGGTGGGCGCAATCTTCCCGATCAGTTCCGGTGGAATGACCTGGCGGCGGTTCGACCAGCGATCCAGGACCGCCTGCATCTGTGAGGTATTCCAGTAAGTGTCCGCCCAACCCCGTACTTGCTGACCGGCTCGCGGCCAGGCATCGTCACCTCCTGAATGGACAGGGGGTTTTTCGATGCAGACAGGGCTACCTTGGCACCGGCCGCCGCTCCGGCGCCCGTGGTCACACGTCCACGACGTGACGCAGCAGCGCGAAGGAAACTTTCCACAGCCCACCGTCGCCCGTGTCGATGCTGGCGGTGCGCTGGTTGATCCGGGTGATGACCCCGACTTGAGCGCGCAGGTGCTTATCTTCAAAGGACACCTTCTGCCCGCGCTGGAAGTCGTCGCGACTTGGCTTGGGCGCGGCCGGCGGCGGCATGGTCGCCGTGGCGCCTTGCGTGATGTCGGTCTCTGCGCAGGCGGGCGGTTCCACCGCCGCATAGGCCAGTCGCCAATGCCGCAGCGTGGCCTGGTCTTGCACCAGGATCTCCTTGTCCTTCATCTCGACCACCCGCGCCGGCCGCATCTGCCCGCTCTCCAGCTCGAAGTAGCGCACCGTCTGCCCCAGGTGAAGTTGTCGGCGGATCTCGATCACCCGTTTCGGATCGGTGATCATCCGCTGCAGGATGGCCTGCAGGCGGTACAGCTGCAGGCTGCTGGCCTGCCCGAGAGCATCGAGCAGCCGACGCTCCTGGTCCTCGATCATCATGCCGGCTTCCAGTGCATCGGCAGCAGTTGTTCCAGCTGGCTGAGGCGGCAGTCGTTGATGCGGCTGAACACGTCCTTCAGGTACGCGTACGGCTCCACGCCATTGAGTTTGGCCGTCTCGATCAGGCTGAGGGCCACCGCCGCGGCGTGGCCGCCGCGTTCGCTGCCCGCGAAGAGCCAGTTCTTTCGCGACAGGGCGATCGGCCGCATCGCCCGCTCGCTGGCATTGTTGTCCACCGCCAGCATCCCCTCATCGAGGAACGCCGTCAGCGCGGGCCAGTTGCTCAGGGTGTAGGCCACCGCCTTGCCAAGCGCCGATTGCGGCAGCAATGCTGCGACGTGCCCCAGCAGCCACTGGTGGAAGTCGGCCAGCAGCGGGCGACTGCGACGCTGACGCTGCAACCGCTTCTGATCAGGGTCGGATTCGGCGATCTCCCGCTCGATGTGATACATCTCCCCGATGAAGCGCAGGGCCTCATGGGCCACGCCAGGCGGCGCGCCGGGCGGTGCGGTCTTGACCACCTCCATGTACCGTCTGCGGGCATGGGCCCAGCATGCCGAGTGGATGACGTCGCCACCTTTGAAGAGGCTGTGATACCCGGCGTAGTCGTCGGCCTGCAGCCACCCCTTCCAGCCGGCGAGCATGCGCCGAGGGTGCGCGCCGGAGCGGTCGGTGGTGAAGTCGTACAGCGCCGCTGGCGCCACCGGCTGCCACTGGCCTGCTGCATCGCGTTTGTGCCCGCCGGCCAGGTAGCACCACAGCCGCGCCGTGATGGTCTTGCCGGCGCCGCTGCCGCGTGCGGCCTGCATCGCCAGGGTGGTGTCGTCCGTGAGGATCACCGGGCTGGCCAGCACGTGTGCCTTTAGCGGCGGCATCAGGCGGGCCAGCAATTCGCAGCCGTCCAGCGTCCAGTCGCACAGCGTCTGCCGCGGGGCGGCAAAGCCCAGGCGCGCAAAGCCACGCTCCTGGCGCGCCAGCGGGTTGTGATCGAGGTACTTGGCCACCAGCACGTGTGCCAGCAGGCCCGGCCCGGCATTGCTGCGGGGCAGCGGCGAGGTGATGGCGCTGGCGGTGCGCACGGTGCTGCTGCCCTGGTCGTCCTCGCAGCGGTACTTCAGCCGCGCGTGCTGCAGCACCAGCAGCTTGGCTGGCGTGTATTCGATCGTCTCGCTGACCTCCTCGCCGATGCGCTGGACCCGGGTGAACTGGGCCTTCTCCTGCTCGCTCAGATCGTGCTCGACGCGCACCCGCGGCAGGCTCGGATCGATCGCGGGGCGTCCACGGCGGCGGCGATGGTGCTCGCCCACGCGCTCGCGCGTCTCGGGCGGCACGGGCAGTTCGACCGTGTCGACCCACAGTTCGGTCTGGCCCACATGCAGCACCTCGCTGCTGCGGCCGAACATCCGGTGGCGCAAGGCAGCGAGCTGCTGGGCGAGATTGGCCATCTGGGCATCGGCCTGCTCGCGCACCGCCTGCAGCTGCTGCGCGAGCTGCACCACCAGGTCCTTCAAAGGCTCCACCGCGTCGGGCAACTGGGCGCGATCGAGGTAGGCGGTGGACATGGGCAATGATCTTCCCATGCACTTCGCGGCATGGCCATTCGGAGAATCGAGAATTGCTAGACACCATCGCGCTCGATCTACTATGCAACCATCGATGCTGTGACCGCCGGCAGGCGCTTCACGCGACTGAGGTCGATGCCGTCGAGCCAGGCCACCAGCTCGCTCATGGCGATGCCGTTGCCCGCCAAGCGCGCCGGATCGGCGAAGCGGCCGCGCTCCAGGCGCTTGTACAGAACCCAGAATCCGTGACGGTCCCACACCAGCAGCTTGGCCTTGTCGCGCCGGCGCGCGATGAACACGAACACGTGTCCCGACAACGGGTTCAAGCCCATGCTCATCGCGACGATCTGGCCGAGCGCATCGATCGACTTGCGCATGTCCACGGCTTCGGCGTAGACGTAGGCGCGGATCGCCGAGGACAGGATCACGCCAGTCGCTCCAGCACCCGGGCAAGCACACGCTCGGCGCTCGCACCCGCCAGACGCAGCGTGATGCCCCCGCACAGAGCGATCTCCACGTCGCTTGCAATCGACGGCACGCTTTGCGAGCCGATCGCGATGAAGGAGGCGGAGCCCTTCGCGGCCTCGGCCGCGGCCGGCATGGTGCCGATGGAGCGGCGATGCTTGGCCAGGCGATAGCGGTAGGTGGACAGAGCCAGGGCGTTGTCGTGGCAATACTGCCGCACGCTCATGCCTTGACTGAGACGGCGATCCTCGTGTGCGAGCCAGAAGGCGTCGTCGCGCTCGGCGCCGTCGCGAACCTGGCCGGATTCGACAGCGTCGCCGCGGGGCGAGTCACCAGCTGCCGGAAGATCTTGCTGCATCGTCGTTCTCCTGTTGGATGGAAGGCTCGACGATGCCTGGTGGCTACGAGTTCAGCAAGAACGGGGAAGAGCGGACAGATACGTATTCCACGCCATCACGATGTTGGCCATCAGGCTCAACGCATCGGCCACAGCCTGCATTTCATCGACACGTTTGGCCTGCGCCGGGCTGATCCGGCCGGTATAAATGGCGCGCTTGAGGGCGTTAACAGCCTCGCCCCGATTGAGCACCCGGCGCAACTCGTTCCTGAAAGCGTCCTTGACAAAGTAGTCAGCCAAAAACGCCGTACGCAGCAACCGCCCCAATTGCACGCCAGCCTCATAGATTGGATCGCCCTGGGCGGCAGAACCGAACCGCGCAAGAGCTGCCACCGCACTGGCATGTCCGCTCATGACCGAGGCTGCCAGGTGCACCAGACTATCCCAATGCTTTTCGATCAAAGCGACGTCGACATTGGCTTCGCACACCGCAGCGATTTCTGCGGGCACTTTGGTGCCGCGTGGCACAAAGAGGTGGCGCTGTTTGAGTTCCTTCAACCGCGGGCAAAGATCAAAACCAAGCAAACGGGCATGTGACATGGCAAAGTCGGTGTAGCCATGGGTATCCACAGCAAGCTGGCTGGTCTCCAGCTTTTCTTGGCGGATGACACCTTCAATGGCCACGCCCGCCTGGCGCTCATTGAGCACAAAGGGCTGCGCATGGAAGATGCCCCACCGGTCTTTTACATGGGAGTAGATTCCAATGGAAGGTGTGTTGCGCCGAGGATCAAGCCGGGCTTGCCACACCCGTTTGGTGGTCTCCATGCTCATCATGTCAGAAGATGCCAAATCGGACCGCCCCCAGGTGGCGGCAATCGGGTGTCGCTGCATGAATTCCAGCACAGCCTGGCAGGCCTGGCTCAGACGCCGTTCGTCCCGCGCCCAGCGCATGGCCTGGCGAATGCTGGTGGCAGACAATTGCGGAATCATGCGCGCGCATTCGACCGCAGTCAGACTGGTGCCGTGGGCCATGATGCCGGCATAGACCATCAGCAGCTCGTCGGTAGAGCGCGGCTCACGTCCGAGCATGATCCAGCTAAAGCGCACCTGGGCGTCAACGGCCAGAATCACTTCCGGCAATTGAACCTCACCGATGCGGTGATCCAAAGCCGCGCGCAGCTTGGTCACTTCTGGGTCTTCGTCCTCTGCGGGCAATGGCGACAAATGGAGTTCATCATCCACGCGCAGTACGCCACTGCGGGCTGCAGCGGCCACCGCATCGACACCGGCAGTTACTCTGGCCAGCAAAGGCTTCAAGAAAGTGGCAGCCTTGCTGGGTAACGATAGACGGGCATAGTGTTTCTTGGACTCTGCCTGCCAACGCTCGTCCGTGAAGAACAAGCGCGCACGACCCCGAAAGCTCAGGCTGTGCTCAATCCAGACCGAGCCATTGCGCACCGCGCGGCGCAGGGCAAACAGGGTGGCCACCTCCAACGCCTGAAACGCCCGTTCCCGGTCTGGGCTGGAGATCGAAACCTGCCAGATCATTCCCAGACTTGGTGCCACCACTTCAACTGGCAGCTTTCTGGATCCTTTGAGATATAAAGCTTGCAGCTTGGCAAGGTACTCGATGGCAGGATGCTCGCCGGTGGCCTGCCAGGGCAGCTTTGCAATGGCGACGAGCAACGACCGCACGGGGCGAATTCCATCAATCAATCCCTCGCGGACCAGGGAGGCCCTGCTCGGTGGTTTGCGTTTCTGGGTTTCGGTGATCAAGGCTTCAAGACGGGCACGCAACTCAGCATCTGGCACCGCACCTTGCGCGCTCAAGGCAACAAGTTCGCCGAGCAGCGTTTTGTACATTGCGGCCCAATTGACGGTAGCGGGGACATCGGCGGCAGCCTGACGCCACAGATCGGCGATCCGGCGCTGCACCATAAGGATCAACTGGTCTGTGGTGGTGAACAGGCAATACCGAAGAAAGCATGCGACCTCCACGGTGCGCGCTGGCTCTTTGATCTTGGCTCCGGCTGAGGGCGGCCTGGAGACAAGTCGGCGCGCGTAGCGGCGCAAGATGAGATCGGGGATGTCTGCCAGGTGCTTATGAACGTCCAGCGTGTAAAGCAGGTCGATGCGCTCCAGTACCTCGCTGATTTGGCGGGTTGAGTGTTTCGCCGGTGCAGCCCATAGCCAACTCTGCTGGGTTTGTCCATCTGGGCGCAGCTCTGAAACTGAGGCTCGCCAGCGATCAAGTGTTGCTGGATCAACGCTGGCGGCGATGGCGGTGCCTGTTTCAACTTCAAGCTGGGCAAGTGCCGCCGCAATCAGTGTCCGAATTGCCCGCTCGTGCACGATCACCAGCTTGTTCTTGTACAGCCATTGACGCGCCCGCACGAGTAGCTGATCGCGGTCGGCGCAGCGCGCCACTTCGTCGCGCAGTTCACGTACCAGTGAGCGGCGCTGGTGCTCGCTCATCCACTGGAATCCAAGGACCGTGCAGGCTACTTGTTGGTGATCGAATAGCGTGCGCCCGCGTTCATACATGGCTCTCAGCGAGGCGACTTCTGGTGCTGCAATGCCAAGCTCGTTGCCAAGGTGGCGCCACAAGGCTACTGGAATTACCCGAAAGGCACCGAGCAAACGCCCACTCATGCGCAGGAAACCAATATGGAGCGCCAGACCAAGCTTGTGGGAATCACCTCGGCGTGCATTGATTGCGTCGCGCTCGGCACCATCGAAGGTGAAAAATGCCTTCATCTCGAAGTCGCTGATATCGCGGGGGAGCCCACGCATCCCCAAAAACGTTGTGTGCCAACCCTGCAT
>NZ_CP065408.1:0-77623 GCF_015832135.1 Diaphorobacter sp. JS3051 | reverse complement strand
TTGTATTGCTTCCCTTGACTCGGCGTGTTGTCACGGAAGGGCGTGCTGCGAGCCGGGTAGTACGGCTTGTACCGGCGGTGCCGCAGGTACACGTGTCGCAGCTTCGGATCGGCCTTCGCCATGAGGCGCAGCGCGAAGAGCGCGCCGAACCACAAGGCGATGCCGAACACCGTTGCCCTCACTTCTTGGGCGCTGAAAATCAGCGCGCCGGCCAGCAGGCCCGAGAACATCACCAGCTCACGATCCCCGCCCATGAACAGGTTTTCTCGGTTGCCGGCCCTACGGATGGGGATCGCGCGCAGAGCCATGACTTACCCCGCGATGTGGCCGCGCTCGGCCCAGCGCATGACGGCTTCGCCGGGGAAGCCGGCCACGTCCAGCGCGGCGACCTTGACCTGGTGCAGCGCGCCATCGGTCAGGGCGGCGATTTCCGCGCCACGGCCGAAGAACGTGCTCATCATGTTCTGCGCGCCGACCAGCAGGGCCATGACCAGGACGATGAAGATCAACGTGCGGAAGAAGCCGTTGAGTTCGCCGCCGAAGATGAGGATGCCGCCGGCGACCACGATGCCGATGATCGACAGCGCGAAGGCCACCGGGCCGGTGACGGAGTTGCGGAGGTTGGTCAGCCAGCTCTCATACGGCAGAGAGCCGCCGGTGCCCTCGGAGGCGAATGCGTGCTGGGGGGCCAGCAGGAAGAACGCCAGGAGGGCGAAGAGGCCCATGTAGAACAGGGCGTTGCGGTTGAGGCGGAATGCCGGGAAGGTTGCTTGCATTGGTCGTAACTCCTAGTCAGAGGGTTTTGGTGATGTACTGGCCGTTGGCGAACCCGGAAACCTCCAAGATTTCCTGGATGCGCCGCGAGCCTTCGACGCGGGCGATATGAACAACCACGTGAACCGCCTCGCCGATAAGCGGTTCAATGGGTTTCGGGGAATCGGGGTGCATGCTGATGAGCATGGCGAGCCGATCCAATCCAGCTTTGGCGTTGTTTGCGTGCAGGGTTGCAGCACCTCCTTCGTGCCCGGTGTTCCAGGCCATCAACAGATCAAGGGCTTCGGGGCCGCGCACCTCGCCGACCAGGATTCGGTCGGGGCGCATGCGGAGGGTGGTTTTCAGCAGCGCCGTCATGTTCACGTCGATGCTGGTGTGGTACTGGACGTAGTTCTCGGCGGCGCACTGGATTTCGCCGGTGTCCTCGATGATGAAAACCCGCTCGGTCGGGTCTTGAATCACCATCTCGTTGATGATCGCGTTCACCAGCGTGGTCTTGCCCGAGCCGGTGCCGCCGATCACAAGGATGTTCCGGTGCGCGCGCACCGCTGCAATCAATGCCTCGCGCTGCGGCGCGGTCATGATTCCGCGTTCGACGTACTGATCGAGCGTGAAGATGGCGACGGCCTTCTTCCGAATGGCGAAGGTGGGTGCGGGCACAACCGGCGGGAGCTGGCCGGCGAAGCGACTGCCATCAAGGGGCAGCTCGCCTTCCAGGATCGGCTTGGAGCGCGTGACTTCCTTGCCGTGGTAGCCCGCGATGGTTTCGATGATGGCTTGCGCCTGCGCGACGCGCAGCGTGCCGATGCACTTCATCGGCTCGCCCAGGCGTTCGAGCCAGAGCTTGCCGTCCGCGTTGAGCATGATTTCAACGGTCTTGGGATCGTTGAGGGCGGCCAGCAGCTCCGGCCCCATGTCGCGTTCGAGCTTCTTCTTCGCCCGTTCCTTGATGCTGTTGTGTTCTGGTTTCTGGTCGGTCATTCCGTATGCCCTGTATGCCGTTGCGTTTCGCGCATTCTACACAGGTTCATACGATATATCGAACTAAGTTCGACCGCAACACCGAAGCGCACAAGGGTGACTTCGGCCGCGACGTTGCATCGCGGATTGCAGGGGCGAAAGAGGCGACAACGCGGCGCATGCTCCGTGCGCCCTCGCGCCGAACCCGTGGCGTTTGCGTTATGGGTTGTCCGGGGGTTGAGCCACCCCGGCGGGCTTTAGCGGCTAAAACTTGGCTGGCTCTTGTGGCTCAGTTCCGCGCCGCTTCCCTTCCCTTCTCACATCCTGGCGTCAACTCCCTCTAAGTTTCTTCCTTGTCGCTTCGCCCCACTTCTTGACGATGAACGCCTGGTGTTCTGGCAGCACGGCCGCCACGCGCTCGAAGCCTGGCGGCAGGCTTCGGGGTGCCTTGCCGCCGGCCAGGGCGTCAAGGGCTTCTTTGTCCAGGTCGGTCGATTCAAGCAGGAGCGGCAGGGGAGTTTCAAGGGCCTGCGCAATGTCCTCCATCACCTTTAGGGAGGGGTTGGCTTTGCCAGTAGTGAGATCGGACAGGAAGGAGATCGAAACCCCCGACCTGTCCGATAGCTCCTTTTTCGTCATGTGCCGCTCATCGAGCAGCCGGAGCACGTTCGTGAAGAAGATGTAGTTGTACAAGGCCCGTATGCCTTCTCGGTGCGGGCGGCAGAAAATTTTAGCCGCTAAAGTTCTTGACCACGGACGCAGGTTTAGCTAAACTGACGACTCCATTAGCGAAAGGAGCATGACGAATGAGCCACAACCTGTTCCAGTTTATCGGTAATCTTACCCGCGATACCGACGTTCGCCATAGCGAAAACAGCGCCCGCGCCGTTTTCGACCTGGCTGTCAATCGCGTGTGGCGCAACGCAGCCGGTGCGAAGCAGGAGCAGACGGACTTCTTCCGCATCAAGTCGTTCGGCGGCCTGGCCGAGAACGCGGGCAAGTACCTGGGCAAAGGCTCCAAGGTGTTCGTCCAGGGCCGCATCGAGCCGACGAAGTACGAGAAGGACGGCAAGACCGAATACGGGTTCGATTTCATCGCCGAGGAAATCGAATACCTGGACACCAAAGCGCCAGGCGGCGGCCAGTAAGGCCAGGCCCGGCCACGGCCGGGCAGTATGCTAGGAGGGAGATTAGATGCAGAACGAGTTCAACGAGCAGGAATACAGGCGCAAGCTCATCGAGGGCGGGCTTAGCGAAGCCGACGCCACCGACCTTGCCGCCCGTACCGCCGCCGCTCGCAGGGACTCGGGCAGCGCCGGCGGGGCCTTCCGCCCCGCCGGTTCCCTCTTCGAGCTGCCGGCCACGGCCGGCGACAACGAGGCGGCTTTGCCGCCGAAGCTACCGACGCCGGCAAGTGCCGCCGTCGAGCGATCCGAGCGCATGGCGCAGGAATCGGCCGAGCTTGCGCGCACGATGGGCCTGCCGCCCGAACCGCGCACCGCCGTGAACAAGATGGCCGAGCAGATCGGCGCGCTGGCCCAGGACAAACGGAGTAGTGCGATGGCGACCAAGAAGCGAACGGCCGGCGGTGAGCTGGCCGAGAAGGTCAGCGAGGCCAAGCAGACGGCCTTGCTCAAGCACACGAAGCAGCAGATCAAGGACATGCAGCTCTCGCTGTTCGACCTGGCTCCCTGGCCGGATCACATGCGGGCACTGCCCAACGACTTCGGGCGGTCGGCGATCTTCACCGTCCGCAACAAGAAGGTGCCGCGCGCCGCGCTGCAAGGCCAGTCGATCTACCACGTCAACAAAGACGTGGAGATCACCTACACCGGGATCGAGCTGCGCGCCGACGACGACGAGCTGGTATTCGCCCAGGTGCTGGAGTACGCGAAGCGCACCGCGCTCGGAGAGCCGGTTTCCTTCACGTTCTACGAGCTTTGCCAGGACTTGGACTGGTCAATCAACGGTCGGTACTACACAAGGGCCGAGGAATGCCTGACGCGGCTCCAGGCGTCGGCCATGCAGTTCTCATCCCAACGCATCGGCCGGCTCGAATCGGTGTCGCTGATCCGGCGCTTCCGCGTCCTGGATCGCGGCAAGCGCACGTCGCGCTGCCAGGTCGAGATCGACGCCGAAATCGTGGTGCTGTTCGCCGGCGACCACTACACGAAATTCGTGTGGGAGAAGTACCGCAAGCTGTCGCCCACCGCGCGGCGCATGTTCGACTACTTCGCCACCCACAAGGAGCCGTACCCGCTCAAGCTGGAGACGTTCCGGCTGATGTGCGGCTCGGATTCCACCCGGCCGAAGAAGTGGCGCGAGCAGGTAGGCGAAGCGTGCGACGAGCTGCGCGAAAACGGCCTGGTCGAAAGTGCGTGGGTGAACGACGACCTGGTGCATTGCAAGCGGTGATCGCCCCCCTGCCCTCCCCTGGAGCCGCCCGAGATCGAGGCGGCTTTTTTTCTCGAGCATCGCCACTTCCGGCGAGGCAGGGGTCGTCTCAGAAAACGGAAAATAAAGCACGCTAAGGCATAGCCGAACCTGCCAAGCTTGCTCCACCCTGTAGTGACGCGATCAGCGGGCAGGAAACGTTCCCCCTTCGCGCATGGCAGGCGCACACCAACTCAGACAGCACGGCCTCCATGCGCGCCAGGTCAGCCATTTTCTCGCGCACGTCCTTGAGCTTGTGCTCGGCCAGACTGCTGGCTTCCTCGCAATGGGTGCCATCCTCCAGCCGCAGCAGCTCGGCGATCTCATCCAGGCTGAAGCCCAGCCGCTGGGCTGATTTCACGAAGCGCACCCGCGTTACATCCGCCTCGCCATAGCGGCGGATGCTGCCATAGGGCTTGTCAGGCTCCAGCAACAAGCCCTTGCGCTGATAGAAACGGATGGTCTCCACATTGACCCCGGCCGCCTTGGCGAAAACGCCAATGGTCAGGTTCTCCAAATTGTTTTCCATATCGCTTGACTCCGTACATGAGTACGGAAGTAAGGTTACGCTATCCAATTTCAATTCGAAAGGACAAGCGCATGTCTGAACCAAAAACCGGGCGCGGCGCGCTCTTCACTGGAGGGCTTGCCGCCATCCTCGCCTCGGCTTGCTGCCTCGGGCCGTTGGTTCTGATCGCCTTGGGGTTCAGCGGCGCTTGGATCGGCAACTTGGCGGTGTTGGAACCCTATCGCCCCATCTTTATCGGCGTGGCGCTGGTGGCGTTGTTCTTCGCCTGGCGGCGCATCTACCGGCAGGCAGCGGCCTGCAAACCGGGTGAGGTCTGCGCGATTCCCCAAGTGCGAGCTACTTACAAGCTCATTTTCTGGATCGTGGCCGCGCTGGTTCTGGTCGCGCTCGGATTTCCCTACGTCATGCCATTTTTCTACTGATCGGAGTTCACCATGAAGAAACTGTTTGCCTCCCTCGCCCTCGCCGCCGTTGTTGCCCCCGTCTGGGCCGCCACCCAGACCGTCACGCTGTCCGTACCGGGCATGACCTGCTCCGCCTGCCCGATCACTGTCAAGAAGGCGATTTCCAAGGTCGAAGGCGTCAGCAAAGTTGACGTGACTTTCGAGACACGCCAAGCGGTCGTCACCTTCGACGATGCCAAGACCAGCGTGCAGAAGCTGACCAAGGCAACCGCAGACGCGGGCTATCCGTCCAGCGTCAAGCAGTGAGTCACTGAAAACGGCACCGCAGCACAACGGACGTCATTGTCTGGCGCCACAAACGATAAAGGATCTGTTGCATGACCCATCTAAAAATCACCGGCATGACTTGCGACTCGTGCGCGGCGCACGTCAAGGAAGCGCTGGAAAAAGTGCCAGGCGTGCAGTCGGCGCTGGTGTCCTATCCGAAGGGCACAGCGCAACTCGCCATCGTGCCGGGCACATCGCCGGACGCGCTGACTGCCGCCGTGGCCGGACTGGGCTACAAGGCAACGCTAGCCGATGCGCCACTGGCGGACAACCGCGTCGGACTGCTCGACAAGGTGCGGGGATGGATGGCCGCCGCCGAAAAGCACAGTGGCAACGAGCCCCCGGTGCAGGTAGCGGTCATTGGCAGCGGTGGAGCCGCGATGGCGGCGGCGCTGAAAGCCGTCGAGCAAGGCGCGCAGGTCACGCTGATCGAGCGCGGCACCATCGGCGGCACCTGCGTCAATGTCGGCTGTGTGCCGTCCAAGATCATGATCCGCGCCGCCCACATCGCCCATCTGCGCCGGGAAAGCCCGTTCGATGGCGGTATTGCGGCAACTGTGCCTACGATTGACCGCAGTAAGCTGCTGGCCCAGCAGCAGGCCCGCGTCGACGAACTGCGGCACGCCAAGTACGAAGGCATCCTGGGCGGTAATCCGGCCATCACCGTTGTGCACGGTGAGGCGCGCTTCAAGGACGACCAGAGCCTTACCGTCCGTTTGAACGAGGGTGGCGAGCGCGTCGTGATGTTCGACCGCTGCCTGGTCGCCACGGGTGCCAGCCCGGCGGTCCCGCCGATTCCGGGCTTGAAAGAGTCACCCTACTGGACTTCCACCGAGGCCCTGGCGAGCGACACCATTCCCGAACGCCTTGCCGTAATCGGCTCGTCGGTGGTGGCGCTGGAGCTGGCGCAAGCCTTTGCCCGGCTGGGCAGCAAGGTCACGGTCCTGGCGCGCAATACCTTGTTCTTCCGTGAAGACCCGGCCATCGGCGAGGCGGTGACAGCCGCTTTCCGTGCCGAGGGCATCGAGGTGCTGGAGCACACGCAAGCCAGCCAGGTCGCCCATATGGACGGTGAATTCGTGCTGACCACCACGCACGGTGAATTGCGCGCCGACAAACTGCTGGTTGCCACCGGTCGGACACCGAACACGCGCAGCCTCGCGCTGGACGCAGCGGGGGTCACTGTCAATGCGCAAGGTGCCATCGCCATCGACCAAGGCATGCGCACGAGCAACCCGAACATCTACGCGGCCGGCGACTGCACCGACCAGCCGCAGTTCGTCTATGTGGCGGCAGCGGCCGGCACCCGTGCCGCGATCAACATGACCGGCGGCGATGCGGCGCTCGACCTGACCGCAATGCCGGCCGTGGTGTTCACCGATCCGCAAGTGGCGACCGTGGGCTACAGCGAGGCGGAAGCCCACCACGACGGGATCGAGACCGACAGCCGCACCTTGACCTTGGACAACGTGCCGCGTGCGCTCGCCAACTTCGACACACGCGGCTTCATCAAGTTGGTTATCGAGGAAGGCAGCCATCGGCTGATCGGCGTACAGGCGGTCGCGCCGGAAGCGGGTGAACTGATCCAGACGGCGGCTCTGGCCATTCGCAACCGCATGACGGTGCAGGAACTGGCCGACCAGTTGTTCCCCTACCTGACGATGGTCGAGGGGTTGAAGCTCGCGGCGCAGACCTTCAACAAGGATGTGAAGCAGCTTTCCTGCTGCGCCGGGTGAGAAAAAGGAGGTGTTCAATGAACGCCTACACGGTGTCCCGGCTGGCTCTTGATGCCGGGGTGAGCGTGCATATCGTGCGCGACTACCTGCTGCGCGGATTGCTGCGCCCGGTGGCGTGCACACCAGGCGGCTACGGCTTGTTCGATGACGCCGCCTTGCAACGGCTGTGCTTCGTGCGGGCGGCCTTCGAGGCGGGCATCGGCCTCGACGCGCTGGCGCGGCTGTGCCGGGCGCTGGATGCGGCGGACGGCGACGAAGCGGCCGCGCAGCTTGCCCTGCTGCGTCAGTTCGTCGAGCGTCGGCGCGAAGCGTTGGCCGATCTGGAAGTGCAGTTGGCCACCCTGCCGACCGAGCCGGCACAGCACGCGGAGAGTCTGCCATGAACAACCCCGAGCGCTTGCCGTCCGAGACGCACAAACCGATCACCGGCTACCTGTGGGGCGGACTGGCTGTGCTGACTTGCCCCTGCCACCTGCCCATCCTCGCTGTCGTGCTGGCCGGCACAATCACCGTGTTGCGCGACAGGCTCGTCGCCCTCGCGATCTCTCGCACCGATTTGTTCTCGCGGTGGTGCATCCGCAGGACCTTGCCAATCATGGCCATGGTGATCAATCCTCATTCCCCCACCGCTTAAAAAAGCAGCAGGGTAGGCTGAACACCCGGGTCAAATTTGAACCGGCACAACCCTCACAAGTGGGTCAAATTTCGGCCGGCGCCAACACCCCAGACCACCGGGATGTCGCCCAGCTGCACGACGCCGAAGATCAGCGCGATCACGGCGCCCAGCGACGCGCTCCAGCCGATGCCCAGGCCTCTGGGCTGCCAGATGACCAGGACGAGCGTGAAGATGAAAATGAGGATGGCCGTCAGCATGGGGGCTGCTCGCACACGGCGCGTTTCTTGTGGGTGCGGAGGATCAGGACGATCATCTTCACCGGCGGGTCCCGATCTCGCGCACTTCATGCTGGATGGCCATGCGCTCCAGCTTGTCCATCGGCAGCGACAGCATGAACTCGATGCGGCGCTTGAGCGTCACCGCCGTGTCCATGAAGGCCCGCCTTTTCTCTTCCTCGGTGCCTTCCACTGCGGCGGGGTCTGGCAGGCCCCAGTGCGCGGTGATCGGCTGGCCGGGCCACACCGGGCACATCTCGCCCGCGGCCTGGTCGCAGACGGTGATCACGAAGTCCATCGGCGCAACGCCCTCCTTGGCGAACTCGTCCCAGCTCTTGCTGCTGTAGCCGCGGTCTTCGATGTGGAGCGTGCGCAGCGTTTCGAGTGCCAGCGGGTTCACGGCGCCCTTGGGATGGCTACCGGCGGAAAAGGCCTTGAACCGGCGGCCGCCCAACTGGTTGAGCAGGCCTTCGGCCAGGATGGAACGCGCGGAGTTGCCGGTGCAGATGAACAGCACGTTGTGGAGGGTGTCGGTCATGATGGTCGGTGGGTTGGTGGAGATCAACAACGAAGGGAGCCGTCCGAGGCCATGCAAGCCTCGCCCTGGCAGCAGTTGTCCGTGAGGTAGCCGAGCAGCGCCTTCATCTGGTCGAAGGCAGCGCGGTAGATGAGATTGCGGCTCTGGCGCTCCTGCGTGACGAGGCCGGCATGCGTCAGCTCCTTGAGGTGGAACGAGAGGCTGGTGTTGGGGACACCGAGGGCTTCGACCAGCGCCCCGGGCGTCATGCCGTCGGTGCCGGCGATCACCAGACTCCGGAAGACCTGCAGCCGCAGGGGTTGGGCAAGCGCGGCCAGCGCACGGACAGCCTCATTTGTTTCCATTATTCAATCATAGTCGAATGATTGAATTTTAGATGACAGCAGCAAGTCGAACTCACCGAAAGCAAGTCCGATGGGGCTTCGTCAGAAGGCCGCGTCAGGAAGACGCGACGGGCGGCGGCGTGGTGGCCAGCGGCAGCTTGCGCCAGCGGCGGTGATGCCAGCTCCACAGCTGCGGATGCTGGCGCACCTGCTGTTCGGTGAGCTGAACCAGGCGCTCGACATCCGACGCCAGTGACCCCTGACCCAACAGCACCGGCGGCTGGATCTCGAAGCGCCAGACCGGCTCGGCCGCCGTCGTGGTCACCGGCAGCAGCGGCGCACGCGCCGCGCGGGCGAGTTGCGCGGGGCCGGCCGGCATGGCGGCGTCCTTGCCCAGGAAGCGCTGCATCAGCCCGGTCTCGGCCTGCTGCACGCCCTGGTCCATCATGACGAAGACGATGCGGCCCTGCTTCAACGCCGAGACCATCTGGGCGTAGGCGCGCAGACCGGTGTTCGCGAGGATGCCTTCGATGCCGTACTGCTCGAGCCCGTTCTGCAGCAGGCCCGCCGACATCATCCGCGCCTCGCGGTAGACCACGCTCACGCCCCAGCCGGCGCGGGCCAGCTTGATGGTAAGCAGCGCCGCATTGCCCATGTGCGTGGCCAGCAGGATCGCGCCGCGCCCGCCGGCCATGGCGGTGCGCAGGTGCGCGAGGCCGTCGACCTCGCAGCGCGCGATGAGCATGTCCTCGTCCTGGCGCTGGTCGAACATCGCCAGGATCTCGAGCACGGCAGTGTTGTTCACGCGGTAGGCCTCGCGCAGCAGCGGCGCGATCGACGGGTCGCCGGGCGGGCGGCCGAGCGCCACGGCCATGTCGTGCGCGATGCGCCGGCGCTGGCGCCAGGCCAGCCGGTACTGCAGCGCGCCCGTCAGTTGGCCGAGCAGGCGCACGCGCTGGAAGCCAGCCACGCGCAGCACCGTGCGCAGGCCGAGGAAGAGCGCGCGACGGCGGGCGCGCCGCAGGCGGCGGCCGAGGTCGACCGGGCGTTCCGCGTCGCTCACAGGAGTACCTTCGTGCTGCGCACTGCGGTGCGAGCTTTCTTGGGGCGGCCCGGCGCGTCGCTCATGCGTCCCCCTCTGGCTCCTGCGGACCGCGCACCAGACTCACCTCTGCATCGGCCAGCCGGTAGATCCGGTCGGCCGCGTCGATCAGCAGGCCCTGATGCGCCACGGCCAGGATGGTCAGGTAGCCCTTGAGGCGCCGCACGGTGTCGATCACCACGGCCTGGGCCTCGGCGTCGAGGCTGCTGGTGGCTTCGTCGAGCACCAGCAGGCTGGGCTTGTGCACCAACGCCCGCGCGATGGCCAGGCGTTGGCGCTGGCCGCCGGACAGGCGCGATCCGCCCTCGCCCACCCGCGTCTGCAGGCCCTCGGGCATGGCGTCGACGAAGTCGAGCGCATCGGCGGCACGCAGGGCATCGCGCAGGTCGGCCTCACTCAGGTCCTGCTCGCCCAGCGCGAGGTTGTAGGCGATGGATTCGTTGACCAGCACCGAGTCCTGCGGCACGTAGCCGATCTGCCGGCGCCAGGGGCGCAGGGCCAGCTCGGGCATCGGCACGCCATCGACGCGCACGCTGCCGGCCTCCGGCTGCAGCAGGCCGACCACCAGGTCGAGCATCGTGGTCTTGCCGGCGCCCGAGGGGCCGACGACAACGGTCAGCTCGCGCGCGTGGATGGTGAAGGACGCGTCCTCGAGCACCAGGCGGCCGTCGCCGTGGCGGAAGCGCACGCCGTCGAACGCGATGCCGTCGGACAGCGTCGCCGTGCGGTCGCCGCCCTTCGGCTCGGCCTGCGCATGCGCGGCGTCGATGCCGTCGATGAGGGCCCAATAGGCGCTCTCGCGCACGACGATCTGCTGGTACGCGCGCTGCGTCTTCGAGAGATAGCTCACCACCCGCGCCAGCAGGAAGAGCATGACCAGCACCGACGCCAGCGGCATCTTCAGCACCACCAGGCTCAGGAAGAAGCCGGTGCCGACCATGATGGCGAGCAGCGGGTCCTGCAGCGCGCTGAGCGCTTCGCGGCTGACCACCTGGCGGCGCAGCGCGCGGCGCAACTGCTTCATCTGGTCCGACAGCAGCGCATCGACGTGGTCTTCGCGCGCCATCGCCTTGAGCGGCTTGGCCGCGGCCAGCTGCGCGCCGATGGCCGACAGCAGCGAGGTCAAGAGCTGCGTCTGGTGCTGACCCGCGCGGCGCGAGCTGCGGATGAGCGTGTGCAGCAGCGTCAGCAGCAGGCCGCCGGCAATCGCCGTGGCCACGCCCGCCTGCCACGAGATCGCCAGCGCGATGCCCATGTAGATCAGCGAATTGAGCAGCATCGCCGCCATCTCGGCGCTGTACTGGAAGGCTTCGGAGGCACGCTGCGCCTCGGTGGCGACCGCGTTCGACAGCCGGCCGACCGACTGCTGCAGGTAATGGCTCCAGCGCGCGCCCATCACCGCGCGGATCAGCGCCAGGCGCAGGTCGGTGGCGATGTGCGCCACCGTGTAGCCGACCTGCTTGTTGGCCACCAGCGTGAGTCCGGCACGCAGCGCGATCAGCGCGATCGCCAGCGTGAGCATGACCGGCGCGGTCGGCTGCAGGCCGAGGACATCGGCGATGCGCGTGGCGACCTGCTCGGGCATGGAGGGCTTGCGGCCCGGATCGTCGGCGGTCGTGAGCGTGAGCATCGACAGCAGCATCGACATGCCGAGGCCGTCGAGCAGCCCCGCGACGAAGACCGCGGCGAGCGCGGCCAGGCTGCGACCGGGATAGGCGCGCACGAAGGCGGCGATCATGGGCACCGCGCCGCGGGCGCGGGCGGCGGTCACGGCGTCGATGGGCTCACCGCTCATGCGGCAAAGAACCGAAGAGAGGGGCCGCGACGGATCACGACCGGGCGCGCCGGGTCGGTGTCGTAGGCCTCGCCGTCGAGCGAATAGCCGCCGAGGCCCGTGATCTCGACCTGCGCACAGCCGCCGCTGAGGAAGCCGTGGGCGGTGTCCATCGCGCGCGAGAAACGCCCCGTGAGCAGGCGCGGCAGCGAGCGGTAGAAGCGGCTGGCATGGCGCGACACGGCCGTCAGGCGCATGCCGCCATCGGCGCGCGTGGCGTAGGGGTCGAACAAACCCTGGCGGTGCTGCAGCGTCGTCGCCAGCAGCAGGTTCACCTTGCCCTCGAAGCGGCCCAGCGGACCGGCATCGATGCGCAATGTCGGACACGACAGCCCCGACCGACCGCGCAACGCGAGAACCACCAGGCGCAGCAGCGACGACAGCGTGCTCAGGTGGCCGGTGCGCAGCGCGCCGTCACCACCGATGCGGTGGGCGTGCGTGCGGCGGATCACGCCGTCGATCAGCGCCGCGCCCACCCACAGGCCGCGGCGTGCCGGTGCCGGCCCCTGCTCGATGCACAGCGTGGCGCGCTCGACGACGGCAGCATCCCAGCGCTTGTCCGCGACGGCCGCCAGGCCGCGCTCGAGCAGGCGCATCGCGTCGATACCCGGTGTCAGGTCGGCGGCCGTCAGGTTGGTGCGGCCGCCGGGCAGCACGAGCAGGTCCGGCATCCAGGCCCCCGTGGGCAGGCTGGCCAGCTGGTCGATGACCGCGCGCACGGTCCCGTCGCCGGCCAGCACCATCACGTGGCGCTGGCGACGGGCCAGGATGGCCTCGACCGCGGCGGTGAGCGATGCGGGCCCGTCGACCACGACCACCTCCGCGCCCTGCGCCTTCGCCACGGCCTGCGCCTGCTCGGCCAGGCCGCGCGAGGCGCGAAAGCTCAGCGGGTTGACGATGAGGCACGGCGGCAGCGCGGCGTTCGCCAGCGACTCGATCACTTCGGAGAGAGGCGTCCCTCCGGGTACGCTGGCGATCAAGATCGGCCGGACCGCGGCAGCCACGCACGCATCGCCGACTGCTCGTGCGGCGTCTGCCGGGCCGATTGCCACAGTTCACGCACGGCAGCGAAGAAGCTGTCGCGGTTGGTGGTGCGGTAGGACGCATCCGCCGGCAGGTTCTGCATCAGGCGGCGATGCGCTTCGTCCATGTTGTGGTACGGCAGCGCCGGGAAGAGATGGTGCAGCGCGTGGTAGCGCAGGCCCACCGGGAAGAAGGCGATGGTCAGCCAGGTCTGGCCGGTGATGTTGATGGATTCCTCCACCTGCCCGGCGAGATCCATCGGCGTGCCGTCGTTGACGTAGCGGTGCGCGGCCAGGTTGCGCACCCAGTTCAGCCCGAGCGTGAAGGCCAGCAGCAGGTAACCCATGGCCACGTGCTTGAAGCTGATTACGTCGCGCCAGACCAGCACGGCGAGCGCCACGATGTACGCGAAGCACAGCACCTCGACGATCTTCAGGTGCTTCTCGAAGCGCTTGGGGAAGCGCTCGCTGTAGTACGGGTTGGACACCGCCGCCGACGCGCGCGTCAGCACCCAGTGGCGCAGCCCGCCGTGCAGCCACGACAGCGGCCCCAGCACGCCGAAGCGCACCGCCATGAACAGCGGCAGCAGCGGCGCCTGCGCCAGGTACTTGAGGGTCTCCTTCACCGGCGACGAACCGAGCGGCAGGTATTCGCCGTCCGACGGGGTGCCGAAGCGGCGATGGTTGTGGTGCTCGATGTGGTTGCTGTACATGATCCACGGCATCAGTAACGGGATGCCCAGCAGCAGGTTCCACGTGCGCTTGAACCACACCATCTGCTGGCTCGGCATATGGATGATCTCGTGGATGAAGGTGCCGGAGCGGAAGAACAGCAGGCTGGCGACGAGGAATGCCGCGATCTGCACGGCGCTCCAGGGCGTCGCCAGGAAATAGACGGCCGTCAACGCCCAGCCGATGCCCGTGCTGAGCAGGAAGTCGGTCCAGTAGATGGCGGGCGAGCGCTCGAACAGGTCGTCGATCAGCGCGCGCGCCTGCCCCCGCCATGCGAAATTTCGTGCAGCCGCTGAGGCGGCGGGTGCCCGTTCAAGGGGGGTGGAAATGGCAGTCACGGCTCTGCGGAAGGGATCGGGAGGGGGCTAAAGCATAGCGGGTACGGGATGTCCCCGACAGGGGCTCCAGTACCGCGGTCGCCCTGCAGCAGACGGTTTACCCGCTGACGTCGGCCAGCGTCATGTCGAGCGGCGCGTCGAAGGGCGGCAGCGTGAGGCGGATGCGCACCGGCAGGAACTGCCGCGCCGGCTCGACCCAGACCTCGGCCCGCGTGTCGTCGGGCTGGCGCAGCACGCGTGTCAGCTTCTGGGTCCGCAGGTCGCCCGCGGGGGTCTTGATCGTCTCGGCACCCGCCGCTTCGAAGATCCATGTTTCGGCTCGGCCGCGCACGCCCACCACCGGCATAACGACCCGCTCGCCAGCCTTCGCATTGGCCGGGTCCGCCGTCAGGATGGCCTGCAGTTGCACCAGCCAGCTCACGCGGTCCTGTGCGCCAGGCACCAGCGGGATGTCGGGGGCCGAGCCCGAGAAATCGATCCTCGATTCGCTGCGCACGAAGGTGGCCTCCCGCACGGACTTGCCCAAACGCTTCTCCACATAGCTGCCGGGGGCCACGCCCGCGGCGTCGAAGCCGCCCTGGCTGGCCCAGTTGATGAGCGCCAGGCCGGCGACCGTGCCCTTGAGGTGCGCCTCGTAGGCATCGCCCGTGCGCTTCCAGACGAACTCGCCGCTGCCCCGGATGCCGCCGCGCTGCATCTGGTAGAGCACGGTGAAGGAGCGCGCGATGCGGGTCGGGTAGACCTTGGCCTCGGCGTCGCGCGGCGGCGGCGCACTCGGTTCGGCGGCGAACGCAGTGGATGCGAGCAGGGCCGCCGTGCACAGCCAGAGGCGATGCCGGGAAAAACTCAGGGGAAAGAAGGGCATGGGCGAGAAGGCGGGAAAGATCCCCCCATTCTCGGCGCATCAGCGCAGCACGCCGCGGCGGCGCAAGCGCCAGTAGATGCCCGGCGCCGCCAGCAGCGGATGCCGCCGCTGAAAGGGGGTGGGTTCGATCCTGTAGCCGCTGTGGCGCTCGACCTTCCACGCGACATAGTCGGTGGCGTTGTCGAAGGTCAGCGCCGCCTTCAGCAGCCGCAGCAGGTTCAGCACCGGCCCCAGCCGGCGACGCCTGCGCCAGCGGTGCTCGGCGGTGGTGCGCTCGTCCGGCGCGAGCACGGGTGCCACTTCGCCCGGCGCCGTGGTGAAGGCCAGCCCGCCCTCTTCCCAGGCCAGCGGCAGCAGGCGCGCATAGCGCGGCCCGTCGTGCGCGAGCAGGTCTGCGCCGCGCGTGCTGCGCTCGACCCGCAACTCCGCCGCGTAGGTGCGCGCATAGAGGGCGCGCCAGAAGGCGACCGGCTCGGCGCGCAGCGGCCCGAGCATCGCCGCCCAATGCGCGGCGGCCACCACCGCGTCGCACACCGCATCGCGCATGGTGAGTCGGTCGGCCTCGCTGCGCGCATGAATGCAGGCGCAGGGCTGCGAGAAGCGGGCCCACAGGGTGGTGTCGATGCGCTGCACCGACATCGCCCGCCGGAACTGCGCGACCGTCATCACCGCGTACTTGGCGCGCAGGCTGCGGCCATCGACCGACTCCTCCAGGTAGCCGACGTTCGGCGGCAGCACGCGGTTGGCACAGGCCGCGAGCCACGAGCCCGGCCAGTCGCCGACGCGGTCGACCAGCACGTAGAAGTCGAGCACGCCGTCGAGCGCGCTGTCGCGCAGGGCCGAGCCGTAGAACAGCACGGCGGCCGCCCCGCCTTGCGCGCGCGCGGCCAGCCGCTCGGCCAGCGTGACGACGGCGGGCGACACGGCGCGCCGCAGCTCGTCGTCGATCAGCGCGCGCAGGTCCTCGCTCACGTCGAGGCCGAAAGCCAGGAGCGCAGCGGGCCGCGGCGGCGCGCCACGGCGGCCTGCAGCAGCCGCACGGCATGCACGGCCAGGCAGGCGACGGTCCAGATCGCCACGGCGAGGATGCCGAGGTCGGGACGGCCGAAGGGAAGGGACGCGGTCAGCAGCAGCAGGTTCGGGTTGCGGCGCGCGGTGATGAGCCGGAAGCGGCTGTCGAAGCGCTCCCACACGTGCATCTCGATGCCGAAGCACGCGATGAACAGGCCTTCTTCCAGCCGCTGCAGCACGTAGCCCGCGACGATGGCCGTGAGCGCCAGCGCCGCATGCGTCAGGGGCAGGCCGACGGCCGTCAGCCCGACGATCCAGGCCCACCACCAGAACGGCGGATGGACCAGGTCGATGGAATGGTCGAAGAAGTCACCGAAGCGCGACGAGTTCAGCGTGACGCGCGCCAGCTTGCCGTCCACCGTGTCGAGGAAGGTCATGCCCCAGGCGGCCGCCAGCCCCCAGCCGTAGTGCCCGGTCCAGAACAGCCACATGGCGGCCAGCACCAGCACCAGGCTCAGCGAGGTCACCTGGTTCGGCGTGATGCCGGCTTCGGCACACAGCCGCGTGACGTAGCGCGCCGGCCGCGGCCAAGCATACAGCGTGACCAGGTCGGTGACGCCTTTGTAGGCGCCGCGGAAGGTGCGCCACTCGATGGCGTCCATGCTTTCGGCCGTCAACGGCAGGAGGTACGGCGGTTCGCGCTTGCGCAGCTTGTCGTTGTAGCCGTCGGCGATCTGCGCCGGCGAGACGGTGCGAGCGCCAGGCAGCGCCTGCCGCTCGGCCAGCCGCGTGGCGGCGTCAGCGGCTTGCGCCGCTCCGACGGACAGCGCGACCACCTCACCATCGCCGTCGTCCCCACACAGGGTGACGTCATCCGTCGCTCCGGCGAGACCGCGTACCAGCGCCTCGTCGAATACCCAATCGGCCCGCAGCAGCACGACGCGGTCGGCATCGGCCGGTGTCGCCGCCGCACCGGCGCGTGCGAACTGGCGCTGCAGCCGCGCCTCCGACGTGAGGCCCCAGACACGCAGGTTCGACTGGCCGACGACGATCCCCGCAACGCGCTGGGTGGGCGCTGTATTGGCGCTCATTTGGACAGCCCGGCGCGCGGGGTATGAAGTTTTGGCATGATCGAAGCGAAGTGTCTAGAAAAGAAGCAGCGGACGATTATCGATGAGCGGATTGACTTTGGCCCACGTGTCGGACCTGCACCTCCCCTTCGAGCCGGTGCTGTCGCCGCGGCAGCGCCTGTCGAAGCGCCAGCTCAGCGCCTGGTCCTGGCAGCGGCGGCGCGCGCTGCACCGCACCGACATCCTCGACGCGCTCGCGCAAGACCTGCGCGCCCATGCGGTCGATCACATCCTGGTCACCGGCGACATCACCAACTTCTCGCTGCCCGGCGAGTTCGAGCAGGCGGCGCGCTGGCTCACGGCGCTCGCGCCGCCGGAGCGCATCAGCATCGTGCCGGGCAACCACGATGCGCTGGTGCCCGTGCCGCATGCGCAGGGCCTCGGGCTCTGGCAGGGCTGGACCCGCGCCGAAGACGGCTGGCCCTTCGTGCATCACCGCGACGGCGTGGCGCTGATCGGGCTGAACTCGGCGCTGCCGACCGCGCCGCTGCTGGCCCGCGGCCGGCTCGGCGACGCGCAGCTCGCGCGCCTCGAACAGCTGCTGATCGCTGAAGGCCAGGCGGGACGGACCCGCATCGTCATGCTGCATCACCCGCCGGCCGCAGGCGCCATCGGCTGGCGCAAGGCCCTGGCCGACGCCCCGGCGCTGCGCGCCGTGCTCAAGCGTGCCGGCGCCGAGCTGGTACTGCATGGCCACGCCCGCGACGCCCGCATGGACGTGGTCGCTGGCCCGTCGCTGCCGATCCCATGCCTCTGCGTGCCCTCGTCGTCGGCCGTGCCGAACCCGAAGGACCAGGGCGCGCTCTGGCATCGGCTGCGGCTGATGGACGGCGCCGGTGGCCCACGGGCCATGGTCGAGGTGCGCCGCTGGTCGACCGAGGCCGAGGCCTTCGTCCCGGACGGCGCCTATGCGCTGAGCCTGCCGCGCGTCCGCTCCCGCGACTCAGGCGAGAATGTCGGACGCTGAGAGCTCAAGCGATACACGACCCTGGACGACTGCGATGACCAATGCCACTGAAACGAAATTCGGCGATCCTGCCACACGCCTCGCGCAGACGGACTGCTGGACGCTGCTGCTGCGCCCCAAGCAGCCCACGCTGGGTGCCCTGGTGCTGGTGTGCCGCGAACCCGTCCAGGCCTTCGCCGACGTGAGCGCGAAGGCCTTCGCGGAAATGCAGGGCATGGTGCAGCGCACCGAGGCCGCGCTGCGCGACGTGGTGGGCTACGAACGCATCAACTATTTGATGCTGATGATGGTCGACCCCGACGTGCACTTCCACGTGATCCCTCGCTACGACGGCGCGCGCACCTTCGAAGGCGTGGCCTTTCCCGACGCCGGCTGGCCCGGCCCGCCGGCGCTGGACGCGGCCGTCGCGCTCGACGCCGCGATGACCGCCCAACTGAGCGTCGCCCTGCGCGAGGCCCTGCAGCGCACCGCCCCCTGAGAGACTGAGGCATCGTCCCTTGCGCTTTTTCTCGTTCGATCGGCTCGACCGCTACGCGGTGCGCCTGTTCGCCGTGCCGCTCTTCACGGCGCTGGCGACCATGCTGCTGGCGACCATGCTCCAGCGCCTGCTGCGTCTGTTCGACATCGCGGCGTCCACGGGTGCATCGATCGCCAGCGTGCTGTTCCTCGCAGCCGACCTGGTGCCGCACTACCTGGGCCTCGCGCTGCCGGTGGCGTTCACGGCCGCCATCTTCATGGCCGCCGCGCGCATGGGCGACGACAGCGAGCTCGACGCGATGCTCGCCACCGGCCGCTCGATCGCGCGCATCGCGGCGCCCTACTTCATCCTCGCGCTCTTCCTGTGCGTGTTCAATCTCTACCTCTTTGGCCGGCTGCAGCCGCTGGCGCGCTACGACTACCACGTGAAGATGGACGCGGTGCTGCAGACCAACTGGGACGCGAAGATCGAAGAGAACCGCTTCATCGACATCGCCCACGGCTTCAGCTTCAGCGCCGACCGGGTCGAAGACAACGGCCGCCGCTTCACCGGCGTGTTCATGGAACGGCGCCAGAACGGCATCGAAGAGATCACGACCGCCGTGCGCGGCCAGCTCGAAAGCGACCCCGACACGCGCAAGATGCGCCTCAAGCTGGAGGATGGCCTGCGGGTGCGCCAGACGCCCGACGGCGCGATCGCCACCACCCGCTTCGTCGACGGTTACGTGGAAGATTTTTCGAAGACGCGTGCGCCCTACCGCGATCGCGGCGAGACGGCCACCGAACGCACGCTGCCCGAACTCTGGCTGGCCATGTGCAAGACCTGCGACCCCGACTCGGCCGCCGAATTCCACAGCCGGCTGGCACGTGCGCTGCTGCCCCTGCTGCTGCCGCTGCTGGCGCTGCCGCTGGGCATGGCGTCCAAGCGCGGTCGCCGCACGCCGGGCGTGGTCTTCGCGTCGCTGGCCTTGCTGCTGCTCAACCACACGCTCCAGTTCGGCAAGAGCCTGGCCGAGAGCGGCCGCCTGCCCGCTGCATTGGCGGTGTGGACGCCCTTCCTGCTCTTCGCGCTGCTGAGCCTGTGGATCTTCCGCGGCAGCCTCGCCTGGCCCGGCGACAACCCGGTGTCGCGCACCGTCGGCGTGCTGGAGCGCCTGATCGAACGCCTCAAGCCGCGGCGCCTGAGCAACGTGGCGAAGGCCGCGCCATGAACCGCGCGATGGCTTCGTACCTGCGGCGCCGCGTCGGCACGCAGATCCTCGTGCTGCTGCTGGTCATCACCGCGCTGATGCAGGTGCTCGAGCTACTCGACGTGACCACCGACGTGCTCAAGCGCGACCAGGGCTTCATCGGCATCGTCTACTACGGCCTGCTGCGCCTGCCGGCCGAGCTGGTGATGGCCTTGCCGCCCGCGGTGCTGCTCGGCACATTGATGGCGCTGGCCAACATGGCGCGCAACCTCGAGATCGCCACCATGCGCACGGCGGGCCTGAGCATGATGCGGCTGCTCGGCTACCTGCTGCCGCTGGCGGCGGTGCTGGCCGTCGCCCAGTTCGTGCTGTCCGACCATGTCCTGCCGCCGGCCGAGAACGGCCTGAAGGAATGGTGGAGCGCGAGCGCGCCGGCCGACGACACGCCGACCAAGCGCTGGGCGCACACCTCCGGCGGCACCGTGTCCATGGAAAGCACCAGCCCCGATGGCCGGCGGCTGATCGACGTCCGGCTGTATGTCCGCGACGACCGCGGCCTGATCCAGAGCCGACTCACCGCCACCGAGGCGCAATGGGACGGCCAGGTCTGGCGGTTCAAGGGCGTCAACGAATTCGTCTATGGGGACCGGCGCGTCGAACGCATCCAGGTGGCCGAGCGCGCCTGGGACACCAACCTGCGGCCCGAGGACGTGCTGCGGCTCGACGTCGCGCGGCCGAACCTCTCGACCGCCATGCTGGCCGAGGTGATCGCCGGCACGCGCACCGGGACCCAGCCCCACCGTTACTACCAGAGCGTGCTGTACCGTTCGTACGCCGCGCCGCTGGCGATCTTCGTCATGCTGCTGCTGGCGCTGCCGACGGCGGTGTCGCTGCCGCGCGGAACGGGCGGTGGGTCGAGAATGGCGATGGCGCTGATCCTGGGCCTGGGCTTTCTTCTCTGCGACGGGATCGTCGCAGCCCTGGGGCTCGCCGCCCGCTGGCCCCCCCTGGTCATCGCGCTCGCCGCGCCGGCGCTGTTCGCCGCGATCGGCCTCCTGCAACTGAGAGCCTCCGAGCGTCTATGAATCTTTGGATCGACACCACCGGCGCCACCCGCGCCGAACCCCTCTACGGCATCCCGCCGGTCGAGCGCCTGCGGCGCAGCGTGAAGCACCTCGATGCCGGGGTGCAGGTCGTCCTGTCCGGCGTCGACGCCGGGCGCACCGCCTGGCCCGCTGCACGACCCGAGGTCGACACCGCAGCGCTGGGCGCGCGCCTGCGCCAGGCGCTGGCCGGCGGCGCGCTGGTGGCGATCGACGGCGGCAATGCGGTCGACCCGCGGCTGATCGACGTGCTGCTGCGCGGCACGTCCCCGTGCGTCGCCACCCGCGGCGAGGGCGCCGAACGCGCCGTCGTGCTGCGCCTCGAGCCCGCGCTGATCGACGCCATCCCGGCCGACGCACAGACGCTGCGCGAGGTGGCCGACGCCCTGCTGGCCGCAGGCCGTATCGCGCCGTACGACGAGCAGGACTTCCCCGCCTACGTCAACAAGCTGCGGCGCTCTCTGCCCTACTGGATCTACGCGGTGAACGACAAGGCCACGCGCCGCCGGCTCGAGCGCCAGATGTTCTGGGACAACTACAAGGGCTCGACCGACCTGCTCACGCGCTGGGTCTACCCGCCGCTGGTGTGGCCGCTGGTGCGCCTGTGCACCCGTTGGGGCATCCACCCCAACACGGTGACGGTGCTGTCGATCATCCTGACGGTCGTGGCCGTGCCGCTGTTCGCGCGGGGCGACTTCCTGCTGGGCTTCCTGTGCGCCTACGGCATGAGCGTGCTCGACAGCGTCGACGGCAAGATCGCGCGCGTGACGCTCACCGACTCGGCCATCGGCAACGTGCTCGACCATGGCCTGGACATCGTGCACCCGCCCTTCTGGTACTTCGCCTGGGCCTGGGGCCTGGGCGGGCGGTCGATGGACGATCCGCTCTACGCATCGGCCGTCTGGCTGATCGTCTTCTACCTGGGCGACCGCATCGTGCTCGGCGTCGCCAAGGCGCGCCTGGGCTTCGCGCTGCACGCGGCGACCCGGCTGGACGGCCGGGTGCGCAGCTTCATCGCCCGCCGCAACATCACCATGACGATCATGGCGCTCGCGCTGCTGATCGGCGCCGGCCCGGCCGGCTTGTACCTCGTCACCGCCTGGCAAGGGCTGACGTTCGCCTGGCACGGCGTTCGCACGCTCTGGCTCGGCTTCCTCGCACGCAACAAGGCCCGCCCGGCTGTCTGAAGTCTGATGACCACGCTCGAAATCGTTCCGGTGCGCACACCGGCGGAACTGGACCGCTTCATCCAGCTGCCTTCGCGCATCCATGCACGCGACCCGCACTTCGTGCCGCCGCTGATGATGGAGCGGCGCGAGGCGTTGTCGCCGCGCAAGAACCCCTACTTCGCGCATGCCGAAACGCAGTTCTGGCTCGCCCGCAAGGACGGGCGCGACGTCGGCCGCATCAGCGCACAGATCGACAAGCTCGTGAAGGACCCTTCGGTCGGCCACTTCGGGATGATCTGCGCGGAAGACGACGCCGAGGTCTTCGCGGCGCTGTTCAAGGCCGCCGAAGCGTGGCTCGCCGCGCGCGGCAAGACGAAGGTGCTCGGCCCCTTCAACCTGTCGATCAACGAGGAGACGGGCCTGCTGATCGATGGCTTCGATACGCCGCCGATGATGCTGATGGGCCACGACGCCCGCTACGTCGGCGCACGGGTCGAGGCCGAGGGCTACGCGAAGGCGAAGGACACGATCGCCTACCTCTACGACATCGAGCACGAGATGCCCGCCGCCGCGCGCCGCATGATCGGCCCGCGCAAGCCGTCGGCGCTGACGGTGCGCAACCTCGACACCAAGCGCTACCTCGAAGAGTTCGACACGGTCACCGCGATCTTCAACGACGCCTGGTCGCAGAACTGGGGCTTCATCCCGTTCACCGAAGCGGAGATCGCGCACATGGCCAAGAGCCTGAAGATGTTCATCGACCCGACCTGCGTGGCCATCGTCGAACTCAACGGCAAGGCCGTGGGCTTCGGCATCGCCCTGCCCAACCTCAACGAGATGATCGCGGACTTCGGCGGCAAGCTGCTGCCCTTCAATTGGGCCAAGCTGATGCTGCGTCTCAAGCGCGGCACGAAGACGGCGCGCGTGCCGCTGATGGGCATCAGCCGCAGCATCAGCGGCGAACTGGCCGGCGCCATCGCGCCCTTCCTGGCCATCGACACGATGCGCCAGGGCCTGCGCGCCAAGGGCGTGAAGCAGGTCGAACTGTCGTGGATCCTGGAGGACAACCGGCCGATGCGGCACATCATCGAGTCTCTCGGCGCCGCCCCGTACAAGACCTACCGCGTGTACGAGAAGACGCTCTCCACCTGACATGGCAGCCCCACTCACCGCGCTGGTGCTGGCCGGCACACGGACCGGCGGCGACCCGCTGGCCGACTACGCCGGCGTGAGCCACAAGGCGCTGATCGAGATCGGTGGCACGACCATGATCGAGCGCGTCGTCGCGGCACTGGTGGCTGCGCCGGCCGTCGGGCGCATCGTGATCGCGATCGACCGACCCGGACTGCTGGAGGACCTGCCCGGTCTCCAGCCTGATGTCTGCGGCAAGCCTTGGACCACCATGCCCACGCAGGAAGGCCCGAGCGCGACCGTGGCCGCAGCGCTGGCGCGCGAAGGCACGCCGCTGCTCGTCACCACGGCCGACCACGCGCTGCTGCAGGCCGCATGGATCGACGAATTCCTGGCCGCCTGCCCGCCCGAGGCCGACGTAGCCGCCGCGCTGGCGCCGCGCCACGCGGTCGAAGCGGCCGCGCCCGCCACGCGGCGCACCTGGCTGCGCTTCTCGGACGACGACTTCTCGGGCTGCAACCTGTTCCTGCTGGCACGGCCGAAGGCGGCCGGCGTGATCGTGTTCTGGGGCGAGATGGAACGTCTGCGCAAGGAGCCGCTGCGCATGATGCAGCGCCTGGGCTGGTGGTTCGCGCTGCGCTATCGGCTGGGCTGGCTCCGTTCGGCGGCAGCGGCCGAGCGGCTGGGCGCGTTGTCCGGCGGTGCGCGGCTCGCGCTGGTGTCGATCCGCGACGGGCGCGCCGCGATCGACGTGGACAAGGCCGCGGACCTGGACCTGGTGCGCCGACTGGTGGCGGCCGAGGGCCCGGGCCTGAATGGCCCGTCCACCTCAGGCGGTCGCTGAAAGCTTCGCTGTCTGCGGCGTCGCGCTGGCGCCGAGCCAGCCGGCAGCCAGGGTCCGGACGTACGTCAGGTCGGCCGGGAAATCGAGTTCGCCCCACTGCAGGCCTTCGATCGAGGCCACGCGGATGTCCGCCCCCGCACCGGCCAGGCGATGGATCGCCGAGAGGTACCACAGGCCCGGGCCTTCGGCGGTACGCATCGTGCGTTCGAGCTCGGCGACGAACAGCGCCGCACCCTCGGCCTCGAAGCGCAGGAAGCCGATCGATTCGCCGTTGACCCGCTCGGCCGACAAGGTCTTGCCGATGGCGCGCAGGCGATCGCCCTCGACCTCGACTTTCATGTCGTCGGCGTCGTAGCCCGGTTTGCGGTCGATGGTGACCGTGATCGGTGCCGACGGCGCCGCGAGCAGACGGCGCGCGATCTCCGGCTCGAACAAGGTGTCGCCGTTGAGGATGAGACAGGGCACCTGCAGCTCGGCACGGGCCATCCAGCAGCTCGCGAGGTTGTCGGCCAGCTTGTAGAAGGGGTTGAACAGGGTGCGCACCGTCATGCCGGCCGGTGTGATGCGTTGCAGCGCCTGCTCGACGAGGTCGGACCGAAAGCCGGTCACGACGACCGCTTCGCCGATGCCCGCCTCCATCAGGCCGCGCAGCTGCCATTCGAGCATGCTGCGGCCATTACCCAGGTCGAGCAGGCACTTCGGGAGTTGTTCGGTCAGCGGCAGCAGGCGACTGCCTTGGCCGGCGCCGACGATGAGGGCACGCTCAGGTCTGGACACGTAGATTCACCAATCAAAAAAAAGGGGCACGAGGGGGACAGGTCAGCGATTCGGCGGCGATGCACGCCGGGGAATCAGGGCCGATCAATGCAAAGGTCGCGTTCGAGCCAGGTTCTGGATACCTGTGTCGCGCGCCAGGGCGCGTGCCGGTCTCGAAGCGCGAGATGCGCCACATGGGCGCTTCCCATTTCGAGCGCTGGAGTCTGCCAGACTTGGCCGGCAAACGCAGCGCCCTCACCCGCCGGCCGGGTATCGATGTCGCGCAGCCTGGCCAGGCTGTCGGCCCCGGCGGCCTTCGCCACCGCTTCCTTGCGCGTCCAGACCGACAAGAAGCGCCGGGGATCGCGGCCGGCCCAGGCACGCTCGCCGTCGTTGAGGTAGCGCGGAAAGTCGTCGGCCGTCAGCGCGCCGATCGCCTCGACATCGACACCGATCGGACCGTCTGTCGACACGGCGCAGACGACGCGTCCTTCACAGTGGGAGATGCTGAAATCGACCGGCAGATCGAGCGCCGGCCGACCGTGCGCGGTGTAGTGCAGGGACGACAGCACGGCCCCGCGGTGACCGAATTGCCGAAGCCCTTCGCGCAGCAGCCGGCTGGCAATCAGCGACCGGTGCCGCGCGCGGGCGCTGGGCCAGCGCGCGATCTGGGTCCGGCGGGCAAGGGGCAATTCGTCCATCCAGGCCGCCTCGAGTGCCATCGGAAGCACGGAGTCGTCGGCGATCAGGACGGAGATGGGCATGGACGCAGCGTTTGGCGCGCACATGACATAATCGAGGGCTCAGCACCAAGGGCAATTTCGGATTATGGCACAGGGACATTTGGCGCCGGGCCCCGACCAGGGCTACGACCTCGACGCCAATGACGAGACCTTGCCGCTGCTGCAGCAACTGCGCGCCCGCTACGGCCCGATCTGTCGCGTTCCGTCGCTGACGCGCCCGGGCGACGGCCTCGTCATCCACGACCCCGACGACATCCGCCGCGTGCTGCTGACCAACCGCGGCAACTACGTCAAGGGCGCGGGCCTGGAGCGTGTGCGCGTGCTCCTCGGCAACGGCCTGATCGTCAGCGACGGCGACCTGTGGGCGCGCCAGCGCCGCATGATCCAGCCCGCCTTCCAGGGCCAGGCGACCCGCGGCTTCGCACCGGTGGTGCGGCAGGTCAACGCTGACCTGCTGACGCGCTGGAGCGCGCATGCCGACAGCGGCGAGCCCATCGACCTGACGCACGAGCTCAGCAGCGTCGCGCTCGAGATCGTGCTGCGGGCGCTGTTCAGTGCGGACTTCGACCGACTGGTCGAGACCGAGGGCGGCAGCCCCTTCGACCTGCTGACCGAAGAGAGCCGTCGCGATCTGCAGTTCGCGGCCCGCTTCCGCGGCCTGGCCCGCTTCGTGCGCGCCATCATCGAGACCCGCCGCCTGGAGGCGCGGGTCGAGTCCGACTGGCTCTCGATGCTGATGCAGGCCCGCGACAAGGCCAGCGGCGAGCCGATGCCCGACCGGGCCTTGCTCGACGAGGTCATGACGCTGATCGTCGCCGGCCACGAGACCACCGCCAGCACGCTCAACTGGACCTGGTACCTGCTGTCCCGGCATCCCGAAGCCGAAGCAGCACTCCACGCCGCCATCGCCCACGCGGCGCCCGCCGAAGCCGCGCCGGACCAGGCCCTGGCGACCCCCTTCGCATCGGCAGACTACGTCGAACAGGTGCTGCAGGAAGCGCTTCGGCTCTACCCGCCGGTGTGGCTCTTCAGCCGCCGAGCCGTGCAGGACGACACCCTGGGCGGCTACCACGTGCCGGCTGGCACCGACATCTTCATCTGCCCCTACCTGCTGCACCGCGACCCGGCCCAGTGGGAGCGCCCCGAGGCCTTTCATCCCGCACGCTTCATGCCCGATGCGGCCGCGGGCCGGCATCGCTTCGCCTACCTGCCCTTCTCGGCCGGCCCGCGTTTCTGCGTGGGTGCGGGTTTCGCCATGGCGGAGATGGCCACGCACCTGACGATGGTGGCGGAGCGCTTCCGTTTGGTTCCCGTCGGCACCGAGCCGGCCGAAGCCGAGTTCCAGATCAACCTGCGCACGCGCCATCCCCTGCGGATGCGGCTCGTGTCGCGCCGCTGAGCGGCACCTCCTTCATGCGATTCGATACCCTCCACGCCATCCTGCCCGCCACCACGCGCGACGACCGCCAGATCACGCTCATCGAAGGCGACAAGGAGCAGCGCGTGCTGAGCTTCCAGCGGCTGCGCCAGCGCGCGCTCGCCGTGCTCGGGGCACTCCAGCGCCAGTCGATCGCGACCGGCGACACGGTGGTCCTGTGCCTGGCAGACAACGAGCGCTTCCTGGAAATGTTCTGGGCCTGCGTGCTGGGCGGCATCGTCCCGGTGCCCATCGCACCCGGCGCCACCGATGCGCACCGCCAGAAGCTGCTGCGTGTGTTCGCGCAGCTCGGCCCGAAGGCCTCGGTCTACATCGACGGCACCTCGCTGGAACGGCTCGACGGCTTCGCAGCGGCGCAAGGCATGGCCGACCAGGCTGCAGCGCTTCGCGCCCGTGCGCTGGTGCCCGGCAGCCTGGACATCGGCGGCGACCCGGGGCAGCCCGTGTCGCCGCGACCGGACGACCTGGCGTTCATCCAGTATTCCTCCGGCTCCACCGGCGAACCCAAGGGCGTGCTGCTGACGCACCGCAACCTGTGCGCCAACATCGCCGCGATCATCGAAGCCGCGGCCTTCTCAGACCGCGACGTGGCGCTCAGCTGGATGCCGCTGTCCCACGACATGGGCCTGATCGGCTTCCACCTGAACATGCTGGCCTGCGGCGCCAGCCACGCGATCATGCGCACCGACCTGTTCGCGCGCCGCCCCCTGCTCTGGCTCGAGCAGGCCAGCCAGCGCCGCGCCACGGTGCTCTGCTCGCCCAACTTCGGCTACCAGCATTACCTGCGGCAGTTCGCGCTCAAGCCGCCACAGGGCTTGGACCTGTCTGCCGTGCGCTTGATCTTCAATGGCGCCGAGCCGATCTCCGCCGAGTTGTGCCGGCGCTTCACCCAGGCCATGGCGCCCCACGGACTCAGGCCGAACGCCATGTTTCCTGTGTACGGGTTGGCCGAAGCCAGCCTGGCGGTCAGCTTTCCGCCCCCCTCGACGCCGCTCGAGACGATCGAACTCGACCGGACAACCCTTCGCGTCGGCGCGCCGGTGCGGGCTGCGGCACCCGGGTCGGCGCATGCCCTCGAATTCGTCAAGCTCGGCCGCGCCGTGCCCGGATGCGAGCTCGGCATCGTGGGCGACACCGGCGACGGGCTGCCCGAGCAGACGGTCGGCCATGTGCGGATCCGCGGCGACAACGTATCCCACGGCTACTTTCCCGGCGGACGCACCAGCGCCGATTCGGGCGCGAACCCAGGATGGCTGGACACCGGCGATCTGGGTTTGATCCTCGACGGCCAACTCGTGATCACCGGTCGGGCCAAGGACCTGATCATCGTCAACGGCCAGAACTACTACCCGACCGACCTCGAGGAAATCGCCCAACAGGTGCCTGGCATCGAGGCCAACCGCGTGGCGGCGGTCGGTGTGCGCGATGCGATCGAAGGCACCGAGTCGGTGGCCCTCTTCGTGATCCACCGCGGGAATCTGGCGGACTTCGTGCCGAAGGCGCAGGCATTGCGGCGCATCATCGGCCAGAAGACCGACCTGGCGCTGAACAACGTCGTGCCCGTGAGCGCCATTCCGAAGACCACAAGTGGCAAGCTGCAACGCTATGCCCTGGCCGCCGCCTTCGAACAAGGCGAATTCGCTACAATACTCGCGGAATTGGCAGGGTTTATGTCAGCGAACGCTGCGATCGAACCTGCCGAGGCGAAGCCGAAATCCACGGCCCTGCGCCTCAAGGAGATCTGCGAGCCGTTGATTCCAGACCAGCAGATCACGGTCCAAACCAACTTGCTCGAAATCAACCTCAAATCGCTCACCCTGGCGCGTATCCATGAAGCGATCGAGCGCGAATTCCCCCAACGGATCGAAGTCACGGATCTTTTCGATTACCCGACGTTGGTGCAGTTGGCGAAACTTCTGGACGAAACCCAGACCTGATCACTGTGCATAGCATTTATGACAGTTTGACGTTTCCGGATTTTACAATCCCGCGGCGGTCGAGTTTTTTCCATGGGGTGCGCGGCCTGCGGGTAGCCAAAACCGTACAGTATCGTACAGTTCAGTCAAGTTATAGAGTGAAGCAGTGCATGCCCAAAATGTTGTGTTCTAGCGTTCTCCCGAGAGTTCAGGAGCACGGGAAGCGGGAGGGTGCAAGGTGACGCAAGCAATGCTCCTCGGTACGACACCGACGCCGACGGCCAGTGGCATTCCGCTGCGCAGCGCGCTCTTCTCCACCCTGACGGAAGCCCTGGACTATGCCGCGACCGGCGAGACCGGGTTCAATTACTACGATGGCCGCGACAAGCTCTCGGCCGTTCTGCCGTACCGTGAACTGCGTCGCCGCGCCCTGGAGATGTCGCGCCACCTGGCGCCGCTCGGCCGCGGTCAGCGGCTGGCCCTGGTTGCGCAAACGCACCCGGACTTCGCCGTCATGTTCTATGCGTGCCAGTACGCCGGGCTGGTGCCCGTGCCGCTGCCGGCCGCCGTGCACCTGGGCGGCCGCGAGGCGTACGTTCGCCACCTGCGCCAGCTGATGCGCGACTGCCAGGCGGTCGCTGCCTTCGCACCGTCCGAATTCGTCGGCTTCCTGAACGAAGCCAGCGAAGGTTTGCCGCTCGCGCTGTCCGGCACGCTGGACGACTTCCTGGCACTGGACGCCCAGGAAAAGCTGCCGCCACCGCCCGCGCCGACCGACCTGGCCTATCTGCAGTACACCTCGGGCAGCACCCGCTTCCCGCGCGGCACGATGATCACACAGTCCGCGGTCATGGCCAACCTGGGCGCCATCTTCAACCATGGCTTTGCGCTCACCGCGGACGATCGCTTCTGCTCCTGGCTGCCGCACTACCACGACATGGGGCTGGTGGGCATCGTGCTGGGGTGCATGGCCACGCAGCGCTCGGTCGACTACCTGCCGACGCGCGAGTTCGCGATGCGCCCGCGCCTCTGGCTCAAGCTGATCTCGCGCAACCGCTGCACCATCTCTTACAGCCCGCCGTTCGGCTACACGCTGTGCGCACGCCGCCTGCGTCCGGCGGACATCGAGGCGCTCGATCTGTCCTCCTGGCGCATCGCCGGCGTGGGCGCCGAGATGATCCACCCTGATTCCCTGCGCCAGGTGTCGGAGATCCTGGCACCGGCCGGCTTCGACGAACGCGCCTTCCTGCCCAGCTACGGCATGGCGGAATGTGCGCTGGGCGTGAGCTTCGCGCCCGTGGGCAGCGGCTCACGCAGCGACCTCATCGACATCGACAGGTTGTCCCGCACGGGCGAGGCACGTCCGCCGATCGAGGGTGAAGCCGCGGTCAAGGGCAAGGCCTTCATCGACTGCGGCCGGCCACTGCCGGGCTTCGAGGTCGAAGTACGGGGCGACCGGGGCAACGCGCTACCCGAACGCCGGTGCGGCGCCATCTATCTGCGCGGGCCCAGCGTGATGTCGGGCTACTTCGGCAACCCCGAGGCCACGCAAGAGGTGCTGTCGGACGATGGCTGGCTCAACACCGGCGACCTGGGCTACTTCGCCGACGGTTCGCTGTTCGTCACCGGCCGCGCCAAGGACCTGATGATCATCAAGGGCCGCAACATCTGGCCGCAGGACCTCGAATACCTGGCCGAGCAGCAGCCCGAAGTCCGGCCGACCGATGCCTCCGCCTTCACGGTCGTGGACGAGGACGAGAACGAAACCGCAGTGCTGGTCGTGCAGTGCCGGGAAACCGATCCGATCAAGCTGGCCTCGCTGTCGGTGCGCCTGAAGCAGGCCATCAACGCCGAGTTCGGCATCCATTGCCTGATCGAACTGGTGCCGCCGCACACCCTGCCGCGCACCTCGTCGGGCAAGCTGTCGCGCAGCATGGCGCGCAGCGACTTCCTCAAGCGTTGCGGCGAGGAGCCGCAGGTCGGCTTCGTCAAGGACGATGCGCGCGTGCAGACCCAGCACGCGAGCATCGGCCGCGACATTGCCCTGACGACCCCTGATTGAGCCCTCACCCGTGACCGAATTGAATCTGGCAACCATCGAAAGCGCCATCCGCGAAGCACTCGACGCGATCCGTCCCGGCACGGCGAGCCTGGGCGGCAATGCCGACCTGATGCAGGAGGCAGACCTCGACTCGATCGGCGTGATGGACCTCGTCATGGAGATCGAGGACCGTCTGGACCTGTCGATCCCGGTGGAGACGCTGGCCCAGGCGCACACCATCAACGGGCTGCGCGCCGGCATCGCCCAACTGACCGGCGGTGCGGCGTGAGTCTTCTCAACAAGTTCGGCGCGCAGCGCCAGCTCCAGGCGAGCTTGGACGCGATGGGTGGCGTGGCACCGATCGCGACGCCGATGGACGAGATCCATTCAGCCACCTCAGCGACCATCGGGGGGCGCCGCATGGTGCTCGCGGGGACCAACAACTACCTCGGCCTGACCTACGACGCCGCCTGCCGCGCCGCCGCCATCGCGGCCATCGAGACCCAGGGCACCGGCTCCACCGGTTCGCGCATGGCGAGCGGCAACTACGCCGGCCACCGCGCCCTCGAACGTGAACTGGCAGACGCCGTCGGCTGGCCGTCCTGCATCGTTTTTTCCACCGGCTACCAGACCAACCTCGGCGTGATCTCCGCGCTGGCCGACACCGGCGACTACCTGCTGGTGGATGCCGACAGCCATGCCAGCATCCACGACGGCTGCCGGTTGAGCAACGCCACCACCATCCGGTTTCGGCACAACGACCCCGAGAACCTCGACCGCCGCCTCGCGCGGCTGGGCGACGATGCGCATCGCGCGCTGATCGTGGTCGAAGGCGTCTACAGCACGCTGGGCGACCGCGCGCCGTTGCAGGAAATCGCCGAGATCAAACGGCGCTATGGCGCCTGGCTGCTGGTCGACGAAGCGCATTCCTTCGGCGTGTTCGGCGAACGCGGCCTCGGCCTGGCAGAGCAACTGGGCGTGCTCGACGACGTGGACTTCATCGTCGGCACCTTCTCCAAGAGCCTGGGCGGCGTCGGCGGCTTCTGCATCGGCCGGCACGCGGAACTCGAATACGTTCGGATGGTGAGCCGACCGTACATCTTCACGGCCTCGTCGTCGCCGCCCTCGATCGCGGCCACGCGCCAAGCGCTGCGCCAGATGCTGGATGGCCATGCGTTGCGCGAACGACTGTGGCGGCACGCCGAACGCCTCTACGCCGAAGCAACGAAGCTCGGCTACCGGCTGGGCACCACGACGCCCGGCCCGGTCGTGGCCTTGGTCTTCACCGAACGCGCCGAAGCACAGGCCCTGTGGCAGTCGCTGCTGGACAGCGGCATCTACACCAACCTCATGATCCCGCCGGCCACGCCCGCAGGCCTGAGCCTGGTGCGCATCAGCCTCAGCGCGGCGCACAGCGACGACGACATCGGGCAGATCATCGCCGCGCTGGCCAGTGCGCGGCGTTGAGCGCTCACGACGCGCCCCAAATACCCCATCGTCGCTTGGCCGTCGTCGCAACGGCTATCGATGGTACCTTGGAAATTTGGAACTCCGACCGCAGCCATTGAAGGTACGTAGCGGTGACGCTATCGATGCTGGGAGCAGCAGCGCGTAAGACTTGCGCAGTTGATCGCCGCGCCTCGGTGGACTCCAACGCATCCAGTGCCGCGGCGAATTCAGCTTCGTCGTCGGCCCACTGTTCAGCCCCGCAAGCCGTCTCAAGATACCCCGCCTCGCGATTGCAGATCACTGGCGTCCCGCTTCCCTGTGCGTTGGCCAGCTTGACATTGCTCTTCCAATTCCTTGGGGCATAGCCATCGCAGTCACGCAGCGCGACCAAGACGTCCACGTCCGCCACCTCTGTGGGATTGATGACGAACCGCAATCCGCGTGCTGAGCACTGACGTTTGATGATCGGCAGCCAGCGTCCCAGGTACTTCTCCCCGCCTTCATACCCCAGCACTTTCAGCGGCCGGATCGGGTTCTGCCGCAGGCCCGGCCGTGCGTGGTGCGGTAGCGCCAGCACCGGCACGCCAAAGCCCTCGCAGTCCCGAGCCATCGCTCGTGTCGCCGCGACGATCCCCGCAGGCCGGATCGTCTTCACTTCGCCGGCCAGCCACTCCAAGCACCGGTCTTTCTGCCATGCGTTTCCAATGGGCTGAGGCCATGCATCGACCACATCCCAGATCAGCGGGACCTTGGACTGATGGAATCTCTCCAGCAAATCGGTTGTCTGCCGCTTCACGAGCACTGCCAAGTTGTAGGGTGCAAGATCTTTGGCGTTCGGGACCACGGCTGCCCGCAATGTCTGCCCCAGTTGAACGCCCCGGATTTGCCAACTGCCGCTGGCGCCCTTACCGGTCATCAGCAAATGCATGCTGAACTCCCCCATGCAGCACCGACTCGGACGTCGACAGCCATTCGGATTGATTGCGGAAAATGTGGCTCGTGTAGGAGATGTACTACCTTCATGCGGCGCCAGTGTATCCCGGCGGTCGAGTCGGCTCGGGTGACCCGAGATGGATCGTTCTCGGCTAGGGTCGTGCCAGAGGTGAAAATACGGCATGCGCAACGCCGTCTTCATCCACACCAACCCCAAGCAGATCGTCGGCGCCCTGGTGGCGCAGCACGCGTTGCGCAGCCGCAGCGCCGCGCCCGAGCGCTTCGACGTGCGCATCCTCCAGACGACGGACTTCCCGGCCTTCGAACGCTTCGAGGGTCGCCGCTACCTGCGCGAAGGCCAGCAGGTGCTGTGGCGCAACGACGACCTGCAGTCGTTCACGCCGCTGCGCTTCGCCGTGCCCGAGCAGATGGGCTACGCCGGCCGTGCAGTGCTGATCGACCCCGACATCTTCGCGCTCGGCGACATCAACGCGCTGCTCGAGCGCGACATGGGCGGTGCCGCCGTGATGGCGCGGCAGATGGACGGCGACTTCCGCCGCCCGCTGCATTACGCGTCGAGCGTGATGCTGATGGACTGCGCGCGCCTTGCGCACTGGCAATGGGAAGCGGACTTCGAACGCACCTTCCGCAGCGAGCGTGACTACCGCGACTGGATGTGGCTGCTGCTCGAGCCGCCCGGCAGCGTCGCGGCGCTGGAGCCCGAGTGGAACGACTTCGACCGGCTCACGCCCGAGACCAAGCTCTTGCACAACACGCACCGCCGCACGCAGCCGTGGAAAACCGGCCTGCCCTCGGACTTCACGCCGCGCGGCACCACGCTCACCTCGCGCGCCGGCATCTGGCTGCGCAAGCTGACGGGGCGCGGCGCCGGTCGCTACCGCCGGCATCCCGATCCGGCGCAGGAGCGGCTGTTCTTCCGGATGCTGGGCGAATGCCTGGACAACGGGTCGATCGACCGCGCCCTGCTCGACGTCGAGATCGCGCGCGGCCATGTGCGCAGGGATGCGATGGACTGCGTGGCCCGCGCCGCGCACGCCATCGCCTGAGCACCGTCTGCCCGATCGAGCCCGATCAGCGCCGATCGATCAGTGCGCGGATGCGCGCCAGCGTGGCCTCACGTTCCTGCCGCGCGATGTCGAGCACGCGGCTGCTGCCATCGAACGCGCCAGCCGCTTCCAGCGCGCGGTGCAGCAGGCCCAGGTCGCGCAGCGACGACAGCAATCCCAGGTCCTGCAGGACATCGAAGCTGCGCGCCACCATCGACCCCGGCCGCCGTGCCGCAGCGGCGCGCCAGGCCGTCGCCAGGCGCCAGCGCCAATCCGGTTGCCGCGGCAATGCGAAGGGCACGACCGGCTTGCCCGTGAGCAAGGCCTCGGTCAGCATCGACGCGCTGTCGGTCGTGACGACGATGCGGTCGGCGCGCTGGCGCAGGGCGGCATAGGGGTTCTCGCCCTCGCCCCAGCGAACGACATGCGCAGGCACATCGAGCGTCCGGGCCAGCACGTCCATGGCGGTGGCCGGCGTCCGCGGGCTGCCGAGCACCCAGGCACTGCCACCCTGCGCTCGCACCTGTGCATTCACGAGGTGCGCCAGGCCGACGGCCGCCTCGTCATCGAGCACGAAAGGCCGGCTGTCGCCACCGACCATCACCAGCGTCCAGGGCCGCGGCATACGCGCCGCCTGCAGTTGCAGCGCCATTGGCAACGGGACCTCGACCAAGTCCGACGGCGGCATGAAGGGCATGCGGTGGCTCAGCACGTTGGCACGCTCGGGCACCGCGTACTGCGGCGTGGTGACGATCAGGTCGAACCATGACAGCGGCGCCCACGGCCGGTTGATGTGGACCAGCTGCGTGCGCCCGCCCGACCGCTGCCGGATCCACCGCGCCGCCGGCACGCTCTTGCGCCCGGCCGCCAGCACCACGCGCGGCCAGGGCGGCTGCAGCACTGCCGCATCTTCGCTGCGCCAACTCAGCCGCGAGGCGCCCAGCAGAACCGGCGGCAGCCCCGCAGCGGTGTTGAAGCGCAAGGGCACGGTGCGGTACGGCACGCCCAAGGCATCGGCGATGGCCAGCAGTTGCTGGTTGTCGCCATGGCGCGCGCCGAGCAGCACCCAGACCGGGACTGCGCCGGAATCGGACGATGTCACCGTCACCCCGGCAACCAGCCGGCCGACCGGTACCAGGCGACCGCATCGGCGAAGCCGGTGTCGATGTCGAACTGCGGCGACCAGCCCTCCGGCCGCGCGAGTTCGGCCGGCGAAACGCCCCAATCCGCATGGCGCAGCTCGCGCAGCTTCTGCGAATTGAGCATGGCCGCCGAGCCGCCGAGGCGCGCCACATCGCCGACCCATGCGATGCCACGCAGCAGCCCTTGCGGCGCCTGCAGGAAGCGCGGCGTCGGGTTGCCGACCGCCCGCGCCGCGGCACCGAGCAGTTCGTCCCAGCGATAGCCCGCTGGCTGGCCATCCGCCGCCGCCAGCACCTGGCCCTGCGGCGTCGACGCGACGAGCATGACGATCAGCCGGGCCACGTCGCGCACGTGGATCAGCGCGGCGCGCGCGTCCGGCCCGCCGAGCAGGGGCACGCGCGGCCAGCGGGCAACCTGGAAGAAGCGCAGCGTTTCGCGGTCCCCCGGGCCGTAGACAGCCGGTGGGCGCAGCACGGTGGCGCGCGCGCCCATCGCGTCGAGTGCCGCAGCCTCGCCGGCACGCTTGCTGGCGGCGTAGTCGGAAAGCAGCGGTTCGCGCGCGGCCAGGCTGGAGACCAGCAGGAAATGCGCGTCGGGCGACAGTTGCTTCGTCGCCCGCGCGATCCGCGCGACACCCTGCTCGTTCACCGCAAAGAAATCGGCACGCCGTGCCGCCTTGATGAGTCCGGCCAGATGGATCACCGCATCGACGCCCTCCACGAGACGCGCCACTGCGGCCTCGTTGTCGAGCGAGCCGGCCACGACTTCGGGCGTCGACTGGCGCCATTCGGCGCCGGACGGTTCGCGCCGCAGCAGCAGCCGCACCCGCCAGCCCGCCTGCACCAGCGCGGCGATGAGATGCCGGCCGATGAAGCCGGTCGCGCCGGTCACGGCAACCAGGGGCGCGCGCGCGGTAGCGACATCGGAATTCGGGAACGGCAAGTGCATCTGAGAAGTGAGAAAGAGAGCGGGCGACAACGTGCGGCACCCCGCGCGGCAGCCGGATAGCATAGAGCACCGCGGCCCGGGCGCCGCGGCCTTCCACCATGACCAAGACCCTTCTTCTTTGCCTCCTCTTCGCCGCCCTGCCCGGCATGGCCGACGCCCGCAACAAGCACCGCGACCACGCCGAGCAGCGCGCCTTTCGGCAGGAACACCCCTGCCCATCCACCGGGCAGGCCGAAGGCGCCTGCCCCGACTGGCAGATCGGCTACGTGGTCCAGCTCTGTGCCGGGGGACAGGACACGCGCGAGAACATGCGCTGGATCACCTCGGAGGACAAGCGCTTCGTCAAGGAATCGACGGGCAAGGACTGCAAGAAGCTGCGGCATACACCGCTGCTGCGCTGAGACGCATCCGCGCGCGCCTCAGCGCGATGCCCAGAACGCCCGCTGCATCGCCACGGTTTCCTCGGCGATTTCCGGCACCGGGCCGATGAGCTCGACCGGCTTCTGGCAGTGGTCGAACACATAGCGCGACGGCACGCTCATCGTCGGGTTCTCGGCATGGCTGCCGGTCTCGGCCAGCAGTTGCGCCTCGGTCATGCCGTAGACGGGGTCTCCTCGTTTTCAGTGCAATAAGTGACGGTACGCAAAGCTAGCACTGGCGCGGGGGTGGTCTGGGTAGACCGTTGATTTCATTGACTTTCCTGTTCGCTTTGTAAACGGGTATGGTGGCCTCCCACTTTTGAGGTTCACGATGCAGGGTTGGCACACAACGTTTTTGGGGATGCGTGGGCTCCCCCGCGATATCAGCGACTTCGAGATGAAGGCATTTTTCACCTTCGATGGTGCCGAGCGCGACGCAATCAATGCACGCCGAGGTGATTCCCACAAGCTTGGTCTGGCGCTCCATATTGGTTTCCTGCGCATGAGTGGGCGTTTGCTCGGTGCCTTTCGGGTAATTCCAGTACTCGTGCGGGCGCGTCAATGGCTGTACAAGAACAAGCTGGTGATCGTGCACGAGCGGGCAATTCGGACACTGATTGCGGCGGCACTTGCCCAGCTTGAAGTTGAAACAGGCACCGCCATCGCCGCCAGCGTTGATCCAGCAACACTTGATCGCTGGCGAGCCTCAGTTTCAGAGCTGCGCCCAGATGGACAAACCCAGCAGAGTTGGCTATGGGCTGCACCGGCGAAACACTCAACCCGCCAAATCAGCGAGGTACTGGAGCGCATCGACCTGCTTTACACGCTGGACGTTCATAAGCACCTGGCAGACATCCCCGATCTCATCTTGCGCCGCTACGCGCGCCGACTTGTCTCCAGGCCGCCCTCAGCCGGAGCCAAGATCAAAGAGCCAGCGCGCACCGTGGAGGTCGCATGCTTTCTTCGGTATTGCCTGTTCACCACCACAGACCAGTTGATCCTTATGGTGCAGCGCCGGATCGCCGATCTGTGGCGTCAGGCTGCCGCCGATGTCCCCGCTACCGTCAATTGGGCCGCAATGTACAAAACGCTGCTCGGCGAACTTGTTGCCTTGAGCGCGCAAGGTGCGGTGCCAGATGCTGAGTTGCGTGCCCGTCTTGAAGCCTTGATCACCGAAACCCAGAAACGCAAACCACCGAGCAGGGCCTCCCTGGTCCGCGAGGGATTGATTGATGGAATTCGCCCCGTGCGGTCGTTGCTCGTCGCCATTGCAAAGCTGCCCTGGCAGGCCACCGGCGAGCATCCTGCCATCGAGTACCTTGCCAAGCTGCAAGCTTTATATCTCAAAGGATCCAGAAAGCTGCCAGTTGAAGTGGTGGCACCAAGTCTGGGAATGATCTGGCAGGTTTCGATCTCCAGCCCAGACCGGGAACGGGCGTTTCAGGCGTTGGAGGTGGCCACCCTGTTTGCCCTGCGCCGCGCGGTGCGCAATGGCTCGGTCTGGATTGAGCACAGCCTGAGCTTTCGGGGTCGTGCGCGCTTGTTCTTCACGGACGAGCGTTGGCAGGCAGAGTCCAAGAAACACTATGCCCGTCTATCGTTACCCAGCAAGGCTGCCACTTTCTTGAAGCCTTTGCTGGCCAGAGTAACTGCCGGTGTCGATGCGGTGGCCGCTGCAGCCCGCAGTGGCGTACTGCGCGTGGATGATGAACTCCATTTGTCGCCATTGCCCGCAGAGGACGAAGACCCAGAAGTGACCAAGCTGCGCGCGGCTTTGGATCACCGCATCGGTGAGGTTCAATTGCCGGAAGTGATTCTGGCCGTTGACGCCCAGGTGCGCTTTAGCTGGATCATGCTCGGACGTGAGCCGCGCTCTACCGACGAGCTGCTGATGGTCTATGCCGGCATCATGGCCCACGGCACCAGTCTGACTGCGGTCGAATGCGCGCGCATGATTCCGCAATTGTCTGCCACCAGCATTCGCCAGGCCATGCGCTGGGCGCGGGACGAACGGCGTCTGAGCCAGGCCTGCCAGGCTGTGCTGGAATTCATGCAGCGACACCCGATTGCCGCCACCTGGGGGCGGTCCGATTTGGCATCTTCTGACATGATGAGCATGGAGACCACCAAACGGGTGTGGCAAGCCCGGCTTGATCCTCGGCGCAACACACCTTCCATTGGAATCTACTCCCATGTAAAAGACCGGTGGGGCATCTTCCATGCGCAGCCCTTTGTGCTCAATGAGCGCCAGGCGGGCGTGGCCATTGAAGGTGTCATCCGCCAAGAAAAGCTGGAGACCAGCCAGCTTGCTGTGGATACCCATGGCTACACCGACTTTGCCATGTCACATGCCCGTTTGCTTGGTTTTGATCTTTGCCCGCGGTTGAAGGAACTCAAACAGCGCCACCTCTTTGTGCCACGCGGCACCAAAGTGCCCGCAGAAATCGCTGCGGTGTGCGAAGCCAATGTCGACGTCGCTTTGATCGAAAAGCATTGGGATAGTCTGGTGCACCTGGCAGCCTCGGTCATGAGCGGACATGCCAGTGCGGTGGCAGCTCTTGCGCGGTTCGGTTCTGCCGCCCAGGGCGATCCAATCTATGAGGCTGGCGTGCAATTGGGGCGGTTGCTGCGTACGGCGTTTTTGGCTGACTACTTTGTCAAGGACGCTTTCAGGAACGAGTTGCGCCGGGTGCTCAATCGGGGCGAGGCTGTTAACGCCCTCAAGCGCGCCATTTATACCGGCCGGATCAGCCCGGCGCAGGCCAAACGTGTCGATGAAATGCAGGCTGTGGCCGATGCGTTGAGCCTGATGGCCAACATCGTGATGGCGTGGAATACCTCACAGATGCAGGCGGTCCTGGATCGCTGGTCGAACCGCCGCCAGGTCATTCCACCGGAACTGATCGGGAAGATTGCGCCCACCAGGCTGGAGAGCATCAACTTGCGGGGTGTGTTTCGCTTCCCGGTTGACCGCTATGCTGACCAAATCCTGCCTTCGCGGCCAAATGCATCGATAACTGGCACCAATGGATGAAACCGACCACGGTTTGACGCCACGAATCGCAGATTTGAAAGTGAACAGGAAAGTCAATGAAATCAACGATCTACCAACACCACCTCCGCGCCAGTGCTAGCTTTTCGTACCGTCACTTATTGCACTGAAAACGAGGAGACCCCGATCCACCCTTTGACACTTGAGGGGCCGAGCTGCGGGGGATTCTCCCGGCCGGCGGCCGCGAGAACCGGCTATGTCGTGCTGCGCATCGAGCCAGGCGGCAGAGCCGCCCGTCTCGCCCCTGGCGGGCTTCCAGCGCCTTCCCGACGCTCACCGGGCCGGTGGCCCTCGCCGCTGGGCTTTGCGGCCCTGACGGGCCTTCCTGGCCCGTTTCCGGGGCCTTCCCTGCCCTGCCCCACCGGCGCGGCCGTTGTGGACAGTTTCGGGACAAGTCGGCCGAGGCCGGCCGGCGCAGCCCTGACGTTGACACTTGAGGGGCAGCGGGGCCGGCGCGATGTTGACACTTGGGGGGCAGCGGCCGATTTCGGCCTGGTCGAGCCGTCCAGGCGGCCGCCGAGGCGGCCTAAGTGCCTGATCGGCATGGAGTTATCCACCGAAGTTGTGGATAACCCTGTTAGGAACCCTGCCCCGGTATTGACACTTGAGGGGCGGCCCTACTGACACTTGAGGGGCGCGGTTCTTGACACTTGAGGGGCAGCGTATTGACACATGGGGGGCTTATCCATTGACACTTGAGGGGCGGCCTCTTCGCGCTTTTCCTTGGCGTGACAACGGTTTACGCGCGTTTTTCGGTCATGCTAACCAGGTTTTTAACCGTCTTTATAACCTTTTTATATAACCAGGTAGTTTTAACAAGAGGCTGGCGAAAAAAACGGCAACACGGCCCAAGCTACCGCGCAGCATGACCGGCCGCCGAAGGGGGGAAACCCCCCTTCTCGATCCCACCCGGCCGCAAGCGGCCTCCCATCCCCCCAGGGGCTACGCCCCTCGGCCGCCTTGCGGCCTCACCCCACAATGGAGCGCCTTCGGCGCTACGGCTTAGGAGAGCCAGGCGCAAGCGCCTGGCGGAAGGCAGTAAGTTCGAGAGCTTGCGAGGGGGCAAAGCCCCCTCACACTCCCCAACCAGGTCGCCGCGGTTCGACCGGCCGCGCGATCCTCAAGCATCGCAGCAGCTCCACCGCCGCAGGTTTTACGCCAAGGAAGGGGGTCGGCCAGCTCGGCCGGTGGCGCGGAAAGCGCCCCTCAAGTGTCAATGAAACGTGAGACGCGGGGCCAGGCCCGCGCCGATCACAAGCCGAGTTCGGAGTGAGAGCCGAGGCGCACCAGGCGCAGCGTGTCGGCGTCGGGCTTCTGGTAGATCAGCACCAGGTCGGGCTTGACGTGGCAATCCCGGTGATCCTTCCAGTCCCCGGTCAGCGCGTGGTCGCGGTGCCGAGGTTCCAGCGGCTGGTCGTCGGCGAGCGCGACCAGGACGGGCACCAGGTCGGCGTCGAGCGTGGCCCGGTGCTGCCCTTTCGCCTCGCGCTTGTAGTCGCGCTTGAACTGGCCGGTGCGCTCAATCTGCCGCATGCAGATCGGCCATCAGATCGTTGACGGTGGCGAAGCGCGGCAGCTTGCCCTTGCGGGCTTCCTTCATCGCCTCGATGGTGGTGGCGTTCGGAATCAGCGGCTCGAAGGGCAGCGCCTTGTCCTGGGCCACCTTCGTGAGCAGCAGCCGCACCGCGTCGGACACGGTAAGGCCCATCGCGGCCAGGACGGCCGCCGCTTCTTCCTTGATCGCGCCGTCGATGCGCGTTTGTACGAGCTGGTTTGCAGCCATGATTGGTTCTCCGGTTGGGTTCGTGAATTACATTGTAATGCACGCCAAGGGAAAGGGCAAGGTTTAGCGGCTAAAACGTTTAGCTAAAGTGCTTGACGATTAGGACATTTTGCCCTAATATAGCACTTGAAGGCCGGGCATTTCGCCCAGGTCAACTACCGGAGAAAGTCCGATGAACACCCAAGAGCAACCCGTTACCGCTTCCCTGGTCGCCGAGGCCCAGCGCCTCGACTTCCTGCCCGCCTACTTCGGCCCGCGTCTGATGATGCGCGGCGAGGCCCTGGTGTATGCCTGGCTTCGCCGGCTCTGCGAACGCTACAGCGGCGCGTATTGGCACTACTACACCTTGTCGGACGGCGGTTTTTACATGGCCCCCGACCTGGCCGACCGCCTGGAGATCGAGGTGGACGGCAACGGCTTCCGAGGCGAGTTGTCGGCCGACGCCGCCGGCATTGTCGCAACCCTGTTCGCGCTGGGTCAGCTCGCGGCCGAGGCCGCCGACACGGACGCCGGCGATGCCCTGATCGACCGCTATCACTTCCTGCGCGGCTTCGCAGCCAGCCACGCCGAGGCGGCCGCGATCTACCGGGCTATTGACTGATGAGGGGCGGCCCCGGCTTCGGCCGGGGCTTCCAGGAGGCGACCATGACCAGGAACAACGCTCCCCAGGCACCGACGAACAGCTACGCGACGGACGGCAAGTGCCACAACGCCGAGCCGGGCACCTACGGCCACGAATGCGGCAAGCCGGCCGCATGGATCGGCACGAACCACAAGGGGTTCAGCTCGGGATTCTGCGACGACTGCAAGCGCCACGGCTACGAAGCCCGCGACGTGATCGCGTGGCGGCGTGCTGACACTTGAGGGGCCGGCCGATGGCGAAGAAACGCAAGACGCCGGCCCAGCCGGGCCAGGACTGGAACGCGCCGGCGGCCGAGCTGCTGGCCGAGCTGCCCACCGACCGCGACGAGCTGCTGGCCGCCGCCGTGGCGGCCGTGGTGGAGATCGACGCGGCGATCATGCGCGGTGACGGTGCGGCCGCCGAGGCGGCCAGCGACCGATACGAGGCCGTCATCTGGAAGATGAACGGCGGAACGCACGTGGGCAGCATGGCCGACCACGACGCGCCCGGCCAGGTCATCGAGCGCCATTGCGCGGCGGTGCCTGGCGACGTGCCCTTGTGGGGCCAGCGCGGCCAGTTCCTGGTCGCGGATGGCGACATGCGCGCCCTGGTGGAGTACGAGGCCGGCTACGGCGGGCCGCTGGGTGCCCACTTCCAGTTCCACGTCATCGACCTGGACAGGCCGTTTATCTCCGAAACGGGCTACCGCTCGCACTTCGACACGGCGCAGGGCTGCATGACGGTGGACGAGGTTGCGCGCGGCATCCTGGCTGCGCAGCGAGCCGAGAAGAAGCGCCCGGTGATGGTCGAGGCCAGCTACCGCGACCGCCTGGCCGATGCTCCCCTGCCCGCTTGGCTGGCCGGCTTGGAGCCGCCGGCGCGGCGCGCACCGGCGACCGTCCTGGTGCCGCCGGGGTTCGTCCTGGTCGATGTGGTGCTGCCCTCGCATCGGGCCTTCATCGCCAGGCGCTGGGCGGCCGAGGCCGCGACCAGGATCAAGGCGGCCAGGGCCGCCGGGTTGGACGCCAAGGGAAAAATCACCGGCGCAGGCCCGGAGCGAGATCCCGCATCGCCAGAAACGACGATGACCTGCAGCATCGTCAAAGCCGACGATGCCGAGCCGGGCGAGGGCGGGCCTGTATCGCCGGAAACAACGATGCCGCGAGCGAGCGCGGCAACCTGCAGCATCGCCAGGAATGGCGATGGAGGCCCGGCCGACCTGGTGGAGTTCAAGCCCGGCCAGCGGTGCGAGATCGTGAGCGTCCATCACCCGGTTTTCGACCGCTACATCGGCAAGCGCATCATCATCGTGAAGGTGCATCCCGACACCCGCCAGGTGTGGGCGCACGACGACAGGCCGGTAACGTACAAGACCAATCGCGCAGGCCGGCGCGTGGTCGATTCAGACCCGAGCTGCATCCAGTCGATCTACGGCTTCGACCAGTTGCGGCTTATCACTTGACCAGGAGAACGAACGAATGACGAACGACGCCAATATCCGGCTGGAGTGCTTGAAGCCGGCCGAACGCTGGGCGCAACCGACCGGCGAGGAAGTCCGAGAGGTGCTGCGCCTGGCCGGGTTCAGCGGCAGCAAGGCCGCGAAGGCGCTGGGGCTGGGCGCGAAGGGCGACCGCACGATCCGCCGCTGGATCGGCGAGGACACCCCGATTCCCTATGCGGCATGGGCGATCCTGTGCGACCAGGCCGGGCTGGGCGTGATCTGGAAAGAGGATTGACGCCAAGGGAAAGGTTTTAGCGGCTAAAGTTTAGCCTTCGGATTCCGGTAAAGCGAAAAAAGTTTAGCTAAAGTGCTTGACAGGCTAGGGCATTTTGCCCTAATATAGCACTTGAAGGCCGGGCACATTGCCCAGGTCAACTACCGGAGAAAGTCCGATGAGCGACAACAAGATTATGCCCTGGATTGACGAGCTGGAGGGCGCGGCAGCGACCGACTTCCCGGCCCGCCGTGACGAGATCGCGGCCATGATGGCCGAGGCGGCCGAGCTGGTGTGCAAAGCCGAGGAACTGCGCGGCAAGGCGTACTTCGCCGGATGCTCCCTGGAGGGGCAGGCCAAGGGCCATTGGTCGATGGAAGCCGTCGAGCAGGCCAAGCGCCGGGCCGGCTGGTAAGAGCACATGGCCCGGTCGGCAACGGCCGGGCCTATCGAGGACGCCAAGAAGGAGTATTGCGTGAGCCGAGGCAAGATCAAGGGCGGCCCCAGGTGGAGGAACGCCCCGGAGTGATCCGGGGCGCTTGGCCTGGTGCTGGCACACCGTAACCATGCTTCCGAGTGGGAGCACCCAGCATTCAACACGTAAGCGCGTGGAGGGTCAAGCTATGTCCAACATCATCAAGTTCCCCAAGGAGATCGAGCAGCCCGCCGCGCCCGCGCCGGTGGAGCCTGCCGCCGCGTCTGCTGCCCCCAACAAGGCCCCCGGTGCTGGCCTGCTGGCCGGCCTGGTCAAGTTCGTATGGGTGGCGACCGTGCTGGTCTGGCCGATCCTCAAGTGGGTGCTGTCGATTGCCACCTTCTTCCAGTTCGTGCGGATGCTCTACCACTGGAACACGCCTGGCGTGTATGCCGGTTGGTCGTTCCTGGCGTACTTCGCGGTGCTGACCGCGATCACCTACTTCGTTTCGATCTACAAGCCGAAGGGGCTTTGACATGAAAAAACAGACCCTACCCTACCCGCCGGGATTCGTGGAGCCGAACACCGGCCGGGTGGCCGTCCTGGTGCGCGAGTACGCGGCCAGCGACTTGAACGGCGATGCGCCGGCCTATTGGTACAGCGCGCAATCCGAGGAATGGGGCCTTGACCCCTGGCGACTGGTGGAAGGCGTCGATCCGCACACCGCCGGCGGTCAGTTCGACGTGTGCTTTGCCAACGGTTCGAGCCGCACGGTCGGCCCGCTGATGACGTTCTTCATGAGTGCCGCTGACGCGGCCAGGTTGAACGCCAAGAAAGAAGATCACGCGCCCATTTTTAGCCGCTAAAACGCTTGACGCGGGCGGCGAGTTTAGCTAAACTTCTGCACATGGTCGGCGGCTGGCACCGCCTTTTGTTCAACAACCGGGTGTGGAGTTTATATGGGTGTTCTCCATGAAGAAACGGCTAACCGAAGCCCAATTCCAGGCGGCGATCAAGGGCCTGGAGATCGGGCAACAGACCATCGACATAGCGCGCGGCGTGCTGGTCGATGGAAGGCCCCAGGCCGAGTTTGTGGCCTCGCTGGGGCTGACCAAGGGGGCGGTATCGCAAGCGGTCAGCCGCGTGTGGGCAGTGGCGGGGGAAGTGCTCCCGCAGGGCTTCGAGCGGGTGACGGCGGTACTGCCGGAGCATCAAGCGTTCATCGTCAAGCGTTGGGAAGCCGACGCCAAGGGAAAGAGGAAACAGGAACCCAACTCATGAAAACACTGGTCACGGCAATTCAGAAAGGCGGTCAAGGCAAGACGTTCGCAACCTGCCACCTGGCGTTCGACTTCCAGGAGCGCGGCCTTCGGGTTGCAGTGATCGACCTGGACACCCAGGGCAATGCGAGCTGGACGCTGGCCGGCCACGACTCGGGCTATCCCGCCAGTCGCATGTTCACCGCCGGCGGCGACGAGCTGCGCGCCTGGTTCGCTGACCGGGAGGATGACGGCCTGGCGCTGATCGCGGCAGACGCCAACCTGGCGAACCTGGACAAGATGGAGCTTTCCCAGGCGGCCGCCGCGCTGCGGGCCAGTGTGGCCGCGCTGGGCGAGTTCTTCGACGTGTGCCTGATCGACACGGCCCCCTCCCTTGGCGTCGCCATGACGGCGGCCGTGCTGACGGCCGACTACATGCTGTCGCCCATCGAAATGGAGGCGTACAGCTTGCAGGGCATGAAGAAGATGGTCGCGGTCATCAGCAACCTGCGCAAGCAGAACCCCAAGCTGCGCTTCCTCGGCATGGTGCCGAACAAGGTGGACGCGCGGAAGCCGCGCCACGTCAACAACCTGGCGACGTTGCAGCAGGCATACCCGCAGCTCATCTTGCCGTTCAGCATCGGCGCGCGTGACAGCATCGCCGAGGCGCTGGGCGAGCAGATGCCGGTGTGGAAGATCAAGAAGACCGCCGCGCGGAAGGCCACCCAGGAGGTGCGTGCGCTGGCGGATTACGTGTTCACGAAGATGGAGATCGCGCAATGAGCGCCAAGACCAACGCCAAGAAGAAGGAGCAGGACAAGCCGCAATCGTCCGGGCTGGGCCTGGACGGGCTGGGCGACCTGGCCGGCCTGCTGAACGAGCAGCCGGCGGCCAACGCCGGCGGCGCAGGCCCGCAGGAGCTGCCGCTTGACCTGATCGACGAAGACCCGCACCAGCCGCGCACGGCCGACAACCCCGGCTTCTCGCCGGAGAGCATCGCGGAGATCGGCGAGACGATCAAAGCGCGCGGCGTGAAGTCGCCCATCAGCGTGCGCGAGAACCCGGACGCACCGGGGCGCTACCTCATCAACCACGGCGCGCGGCGCTATCGCGGCTCGAAGTGGGCGCACAAGACCACGATCCCGGCCTTCATCGACAACGACTACAACGAGGCCGACCAGGTTATCGAGAACCTGCAACGCAACGAGCTGACGGCGCGTGAGATCGCCGACTTCATCGGCCGCGAGCTGGCGAAGGGCAAGAAGAAGGGCGAGATCGCCAAGGAGATCGGCAAGTCGCCGGCCTTCGTCACGCAGCACGTCACGCTGCTGGACTTGCCCGAACCCATTGCCGAGGCGTTCAATAGCGGCCGGGGCAAGGACGTGACTGTCATCAACGAGCTGGTGACGGCCTACAAGAAGAACCCCGACGAGGTGGCCGCCTGGCTGGCCGACGACAGCCAGGAGCTGACGCGCGGCTCGGTGAAGCTGCTGCGCGAGTTCCTGGAGGACAAGCGCAGTCACGAGGACGGCGACCGTGATCCCAACACCGTCGATGCGCTGACCGGCAAGACCGACGCCGAGGCCGGCGACGGCGAGCAGGGGCCGCAGGATGATGACGCCAAGGGGAAGAAGGAGCCGAAGGAGGCCGACCCCGACAAGCTCAAGAAGGCCATCATCCAGGTCAAGCACGACGACCGGCCGGCACGGCTGATCCTCAACCGCCGGCCCCCGGCCGAGGGCTGGGCCTGGCTCAAATACGAGGATGACGGCCAGGAGTTCGAGGCCGACCTTGGCACCGTGCAGCTTGTCGCGCTGCTGGAGGGCTGACACGCCCAGCGCCGGGCATCGCCGACCACCGACCCCCACCCATCGCCCCGCCATCGAGCGGGGCTTTTTTTGCCCGCGTTTTAGCCGCTAAAAAAAGTTCAGCTAAACCGCTTGCGTAGTGTTGTATGTTGTAGTATGCTTCACGCTACAACATACAACCGGCCAAAGGAGGCCCGACATGGCGATCTCGAAGGAGCAGATATTTGCGGTGGCCGACGAACTGGACGCGGCCGGCCAGAACCCCACGCTGGCGAACGTGCGCAAGCAGCTCGGCAGCGGCAGCTTCACCACCATCAGCGAGGCGATGAACGAGTGGCGCGCACGCAAGGCCAGCCAGGCCGCCCCGATCCGCGAGCCGGCACCGCAGGCGATCACTGACAAGCTGGCCGAGCTGGGCGGCGACTTGTGGGCCGTGGCGCTGGAAATGGCGAACAACCGCCTGGCCGCCGAGCGCGAGGCGCTGGAGGCCGTGCGCCAGGAGACGGAAGCAGCGCGCCAGGAAGCCGCAGAGCTGGCCGACCAGCTCACCGGCGAGCTGGACGAGGCCAAGGCCCGCATCGCGGCCCTGGAGGCCGTCGAGGCGGCCGCCAAGGGCGAGGCCGACGAGCTGCGCGGCAAGCTCGCGGCGACCAGCGAGCGCGCGGCCACGGCCGAGGCCAGGGCCGGCGAGCTGCGCACGGAGCTGGATCACGCCCATCAGGAAGCCCGCCAGGCGCGCGCAGAGCGCGACAAGGCCCAGGAGAGGGCCACGGCCAGCGCCGACCAGGTGGAGGCCCTGCGGGCCGACCTCGCGGCCGCGAACAGCCGTACCGCCGAGATCGAGCGCCGCGCCGGCGAGCTGCGTGCCGACCTGGAGCGGGCGAACCAGGCGACCGACCAGGCGCGCGCCGCTCAGGCCGAGCAGCGGAAGGCCACCGAGGCGGCCGCCGCCGAGCGCGACCAGGTGCGCGCGGAGCTGGTGAAGGTGCAGGCCAAGGCCGAGGCGGCCGAGCAGGCCCACCAGGAGCAGCGCAAGGCGATGGCGGCCGAGGCACACCGCCAGGCCGAGCGGCTGACCGCCGCCCAGGGCGAGCGCGACCAGGCGAAGCGCGACGCTGCCCAGGCCCGCGAGGAAGCGGCCGGGCTTCGCGGCCGGCTGGAGGCCCTGGAAACCGTCATGGCGCAAGGCCGGGCGGCCGATCCGACCAGCGGCGGACGCAAAAAGACCTGATAAATCGGTTGGTTTTCCTTAAAATTACCCTGGAACCCTGACAAAACGCACAACCCGGCCGCTGGGAAGAGCCGGCCTCGCTTTGCCGAGGTCGGCTTTTTTGTTGGAGCGCGGCTTGCATGGGGCCACCATCACCCTTTTGAGAACTACGGCAACCATAGGAGTGCCCGATGAAAGAACGCCTCTTGGTCATGAACGGTCAACGCATCGTTCAGGCCGAAAAGGACGGCGCTTGGACGAATCAGAAAGTAGACAAGGCGGGCGCGTTGAAGCCCGGCATCTACAACCTGTACACGGCCCAAGCGGCCGACAAGAAGCAGACCCACGCCGGCGTGATCGTTCATGCCGACGCCACCAACGTGTACCAGCAGATCGGCAAGAACTTTGTCATGCACGCTCGGTCAGATTTCGATAAAGTACCTGAAATTGGGAGCGCAAAGAGCATCAGCTACAACGCCCAGGGCAAGGCGGCAGTCGCCGCAGAGGCCCCGAAACTGACGCGGGGGCGCTCCATGTAGCTTTAGCGGCTAAAAAGGAGGCACGCCCTTGAAACGACTCACCATCCCCGGCAGCGGCACCGAGAGCCGCGCCACCAAGCCGGCCCGCGTCAGCGCGCCGGCCACCCTCGGCGGTGCCGCCTTCGGCGCTTCGCGCGAGGACACCGGAGCCGACTTGCTGGAGGCCGCCCAGGCGGCCGAGATCGAGCAGCAGGCCACCCTAGAGGCGGCCCCGGTCGAGCAGTCCTACCCCGAAACCCTGGCGCTCTACGTGCAGGCCAAGCACGACCAGGTGGAGCACATCGAGGACAGGCTAGAAAACCTGATCGACCGGCAGCAGGCCCGTTTGCAGCAGACCCAGGCGTCCGCGCCTGGCCGGCTTTCCTTGCCCGGCTCTAAGCGAGCCTGGCAGAACCAGCAGGCGCAGCAGCAGGCCCGCTTGCAGACGCTTCACGCGCGCCTGGAGGCCGTCCGCGAGATCAAGGAAGGCATGGGCCTGCACTCGCCGAAGATCGAAGAGCTGGCGACGCGCAAGATGCGCGCCGAGAACCCCGAGCTGGCTTCCGATTGGGATGCCATGCGCGAGGCCGCCCGCCGGCATGAGCTGCTGATGCGCAAGCAGGAGCAGGAGCGCAAGCAATCCCAGGCCCAGGAGCGGCCAGGGAGATCGCAGTCCTTGGGCCTGTCAGCCAGGCCCGCATAAAAACGAAGCCCGGCGGTCGCCGGGCTTTTTTCTCGAGCATCGCCATTTCTGGCGAGGGAGGCCCGCCGAGGGCCTGGTGGAATCATCCTGCAGCATCGTCACAAGCGACGATGCCGGGAGCTGGCCAGCATCGCCGAACCTGGCGATGCCGCCGGCGCGGTCGACCATCGCCAGTTCTGACGATGAGATCCCGCATCGCCATCTACAGCGAGGCCCACAGGGCCAGGCCGGCGGCCACGACCGCCATGCCGGCCGCGACCATGTTCATCATGGCGACGCGCCGCGCCTCGCGGATCGGCGCGACGAGCTGCGCCGTCACCGCCTCAACCTCACGCCGCACGGCCTCGGCGGCCGCCTTCGCGCCCTCCTGCATTCCCCGCGTCATGGCGTCCTTGCTGGCCGCCAACGCCGCGTTGAGCGTCCTTTCCGCCTTTCCCTTGGCGTCATCACCCCATCGGTGGGCGATGGACTCCAGTTCCGACTTGAAGGCGTCCAAGATTTCCTGCTGGGCCGATGCGCTGTCCTGCATCAGCTTCATGTTGATGGTCTGGAGGATCAAGATCGGATCGTCGCGGCCCACGGCGATGCCGTGCTTGGCCGCGATCTCCCGTATCAGCTCCTCGATCTTGTCGTCGGCCGCCATCAGAGCACCGCCGCGTTTTCGAGCTGGGCGAAGAGCTGGGTTTTCACGATCTTGAGCCGCTGCCGCGTCATGATCGTGAGCGCCGAATCGGCCAGGGCCTCATCGAAGGTGCGCCGATCCTGGAGCATTTCGGCGAAGTCGCGGCCGTAGGTTTCCTCTTTCAGCGCCGGAATCTGGATGATGGCGGACACACGGCCCTTGTTGGTCGTGTACGCCTTCAACTGCTCGAACCCCTTGCCCTCGTGCTCGATTGGCCCCCAATACGGGTTCAGCCAGACCACGAACAGGCATTCGGCCGGGAACTGGCTGGCGAGCTGGGCGAAGCCGCTCACCGTGTCCACCAGGGCCTGGCCGCCGGTGACGACCGTATGCACCACGAGTTCGTGGCCCATGTCCTGGAGCAGCGCCGGCACCTGGTTGCTGATGAGGTAGTGCGACAGCGGCACGAACGAGCTGGCCCCGTTGTCGATGATGACGTCGCCCTCGGCCGACGCGATCATCTCGACCAGGGCGTCGAAATTCCGGGTGTTGATCTCGTCGCCGTCCATGATGTTGAGCCGGCGCACGTTGAGGGCTTTGTAGCCCTCGAACGTCGCGTTCACCGGATCGGTGTCGATGCAAAGCGGCTTCTGTCCCTTGCCGGCTTTGTACTGCGCGATGGTGGCCGCGATCATCGACTTGCCGACGCCGCCCTTGCCTTGCAGAACCATGTGAATTTTCGCCATTACAGTAAATCCTCTTTCTTTGGAGTCGCATCAAACGTGAAGCCGCCGATCTTGGGCGGCTCACTCTTGGATTCCGAGGCCGGCGGGGCGGCCTTCGGCTCGGGCTTCGCGCCCTTGGGCTGGCTGTCCGGGGGAGTGGCGGGAGGCGGCGGGGAAGCTACCGGCGCGGCCTTGATGTACCGCTTCACGTGCTGGGTGAAGGTTTCGTACCGACAGCGCAGCCGGCCGGTTTCCTTCATGTGCTCCCAGATCGTTTTCATCGCATAGCCCGCATCGAGCGCCGCTTGAACGTCGCTCTTGACGGCCAGGAACGCGACCACGTGCTTGTCCTGGCGCGGCTTCTTGGCTTCCCGTCCCTTCACCCATTCAGCCAGCTCTTCGGGGTAGGTCTTTGGCATCGTGTTCGTCCATCTAATCCTCTCATCGCAAATGTAACGCTACTAAGCGGCGCTACGGAAACGCAAAAAGTCCGCTATCGGCGTGCATTGGCACGCTTCGATAGCGGCATTATGGGCCATTGTGGCGGTTTTCGCTATATCCGTTGCTGCTTTTGCGGCCTGATAGCGCGATAGTTGCGGATAAATCGTAATGGCTGGTGTAGACTTTCCTTGGTGTTATTAACGCCGTAAGGCGGGCAGGATGTGTGAAGTTAGCTAACCGGCGAGCCGGTTATCTATCTTCACTGTCCCTTATTCGCGCCGGGGGCGCTCAACGGGTCATCCTGCTCTGCGAGGCAGCCGGCTACCGCCGGCATGAGAGACGAGGCGAGGCATGGAGAACGACGAAAAGGAACACGGCCGCCGGCGGCGGCAGCACCTGCGGGTGCCGGTGTTCCCCGAAGAGAAAGACGAGATCGAGGCGAACGCCAAGAGGGCGGGCGTCAGCGTGGCGCGCTATCTGCGCGACGTGGGCCAGGGCTACCAGATCAAGGGCGTCATGGACTACCAGCACGTGCGCGAGCTGGTGCGCGTCAACGGCGACCTTGGCCGCCTTGGCGGCCTGCTCAAGCTCTGGCTGACCGATGACGTGCGAACGCTCCAGTTCGGCGAGGCGACCATCCTGGCCCTGCTGGGCCGGATCGAGGCCACCCAGGACGAAATGAGCCGGATCATGAAGGCCGTGGTTCAGCCGAGGGCCGAGCCTTGACTTCTTTAGCGGCTAAAAAGCCGGAGGGGCGGCCATGATCGCCAAGCACGTGCCGATGCGCTCGCTTGGCAAGAGCGACTTCGCGGGCCTGGCGAACTACATCACCGACGCCCAAAGCAAAGACCACCGGCTGGGCCACGTGCAGGCGACGAACTGCGAAGCCGGTTCCATCCAGGACGCCATCACGGAGGTGCTGGCGACCCAGCACACGAACACCCGCGCGAAGGGCGACAAGACCTACCACCTGATCGTCAGCTTCCGGGCCGGCGAGCAGCCCAGCGCCGACACCTTGCGCGCGATTGAGGAACGCATCTGCGTCGGGCTGGGTTATGGCGAGCATCAGCGAATCAGTGCCGTCCACAACGACACCGACAACCTGCACATCCACATCGCCATCAACAAGATTCACCCGACGCGGCACACGATGCACGAGCCGTACTACCCGCACCGGGCGCTGGCGGAACTCTGCACGGCCCTGGAGCGCGACTACGGCCTGGAGCGCGACAACCACGAGCCGCGCAAGCGCGGCGCGGAGGGCCGGGCCGCCGACATGGAGCGGCATGCCGGCGTTGAAAGCCTGGTCGGCTGGATCAAGCGCGAGTGCCTGGACGAGATCAAGGGCGCGCAGTCCTGGCAGGAACTGCACCAGGTCATGCGGGACAACGGAATGGAGCTGCGCGTCCGCGCCAATGGCCTCGTGTTCGAGGCCGGCGACGGAACGATGGTGAAGGCGAGCACAGTAGCCCGCGACCTTTCCAAGCCGAGCCTGGAGGCGCGGCTTGGCCCGTTCGAGGCTTCGCCCGAACGGCAGGCGCAAACCACCGCGAAGCGGCAGTACCGCAAAGACCCCATCCGCCTTCGCGTCAACACCGTGGAGCTGTACGCGAAGTACAAGGCCGAGCAGCAGAGCTTGACCACGGCGCGCGCCCAGGCCCTGGAGCGCGCCCGGCATCGCAAGGATCGGCTGATCGAGGCGGCCAAGAGGTCGAACCGCCTGCGCCGCGCCACGATTAAGGTGGTCGGCGAGGGCCGCGCGAACAAGAAGCTGCTGTACGCCCAGGCGAGCAAGGCCCTGCGCAGCGAACTCCAGGCGATCAACAAGCAGTTCCAGCAGGAGCGCACGGCCCTCTACGCCGAGCACAGCCGGCGCACGTGGGCCGACTGGCTCAAGAAGGAGGCGCAGCACGGCGGCGCCGACGCCCTGGCCGCCCTGCGCGCCCGCGAGGCGGCCCAGGGCCTCAAGGGCAACACCATCCGGGGCGAGGGCCAGGCGAAGCCCGGCCACGCGCCGGCGGTGGACAACATCACGAAGAAGGGGACGATCATCTTCCGCGCCGGCATGAGCGCCGTGCGCGATGACGGTGACCGCCTGCAAGTCTCCCGCGAGGCCACGCGCGAAGGGCTGCAAGAAGCCCTGCGCCTGGCGATGCAACGCTACGGCAACCGCATCACCGTCAACGGCACGGTGGAGTTCAAGGCGCAGATGATCCGCGCCGCCGTCGATTCCCAGCTACCCATCACCTTCACCGATCCGGCTCTTGAGAGCCGGCGGCAGGCGCTTTTGAACAAGGAGAACACCCATGAGCGAACCGAAAGACCAGAGCATCGAGGACGAACTGGACGCGGCGCTGGCGGCCCTGGACAGCGGCCCGCTGCCGACCAGCACGCTACCGGAGCCGCAGCCGTCGCCCGAGCAGGCGACGGCCGGCCAGCCGCCGGCCGAGGCGACCGCGCCGACGCCGGCCTTCACGCCGCCACCGTCCACCGGAAGCCCGACGTTGGACGCCTTGGAAGAAAACCGCCGCCCCAAAGCCAGCACCGTTTGCGAGCACTGTCCGAACTCGGTGTGGTTCGCATCGCCGGCGGAAGTGAAGTGCTATTGCCGCGTGATGTTCCTCGTCACGTGGAGCAGCAAGGAACCCAACCAGATCACGCACTGCGACGGGGAATTTCTCGGCCAGGAACAGGAGTAGGCCAGACGCCGCCGGGCGTCGCCGCCGCCGACAAGTACATCGCCGAACGCGAGGCAAAGCGCCTAAAAGGTTTCGATATACCGAAGCATTCCCGATATACTGCCGGTGATGGTGCGCTCACGTTCCAGGGCACCAGGACTATCGAGGGCCAGGCGCTGGCCCTCTTGAAACGAGGTGATGAGGTCATGGTTATGCCCATCGACCAGGCCACGGCCCGGCGCTTGACGCGCATCGCGGTCGGCGATGCCGTCTCGATCACCGCGAAAGGCTCCATCAAAACGTCGAAAGGAAGGAGTAGATGAAGATCAAGATGAACAACGCGGTAGGGCCGCAAGTCCGAACCGCCAAACCGAAGCCGAGCAAGCTGCTGCCGGTGCTGGGCGCGGCCTCGATGGTCGGCGGCCTCCAGGCCGCGACGCAGTTCTTCGCCCACACGTTCGCCTATCACGCGACCCTCGGCCCCAACGTGGGCCACGTGTACGCGCCCTGGTCGATCCTGCACTGGACGTACAAGTGGTACAGCCAGTACCCGGACGAGATCATGAAGGCCGGCAGCATGGGGATGCTGGTTTCGACCGTGGGCCTGCTGGGCGTGGCCGTGGCGAAGGTCGTCACGTCCAACAGCTCGAAGGCGAACGAGTACCTGCACGGCTCGGCCCGCTGGGCCGAGAAGAAGGACATTCAGGCGGCCGGCCTGCTGCCACGCGAGCGCAACGTCCTGGAGATCGTCACCGGCAAGGCCGCACCCACGGCTACCGGCGTGTACGTGGGCGGCTGGCAGGACAAGGACGGCAATTTCTTCTACCTGCGGCACAGCGGCCCCGAGCACGTGCTGACCTACGCGCCCACGCGCTCGGGCAAGGGCGTCGGCCTGGTGGTGCCCACGCTGCTGTCGTGGGGCGCGAGCAGCGTCATCACCGACTTGAAGGGCGAGTTGTGGGCCTTGACCGCCGGCTGGCGGCAGAAGCACGCCAAGAACAAGGTGCTGCGCTTCGAGCCGGCCAGCACCTCGGGCGGCGTCTGCTGGAATCCGCTGGACGAAATCCGCCTCGGCACCGAATACGAGGTGGGTGACGTGCAGAACCTTGCCACGCTGATCGTTGACCCGGACGGCAAGGGCCTGGACTCGCACTGGCAGAAGACCGCCTTCGCGCTCCTGGTCGGCGTGATCCTGCACGCGCTGTACAAGGCCAAGGACGATGGCGGCACCGCCACGCTGCCGTCCGTCGATGCGATGCTGGCCGACCCGAACCGGGACATTGGCGAGCTTTGGATGGAAATGGCGACCTACGGGCACGTAGACGGCCAGAACCATCACGCCATCGGCTCGGCGGCCCGCGACATGATGGATCGGCCCGAGGAAGAAGCCGGATCGGTGCTGTCCACGGCCAAGTCGTACCTGGCCCTGTACCGCGACCCCGTGGTGGCCCGCAACGTCAGCCGGTCGGACTTCCGCATCAAGCAGTTGATGCACGAGGACGACCCGGTAAGCCTCTACATTGTCACCCAGCCCAACGATAAGGCCCGCCTGCGGCCGCTGGTGCGCGTCATGGTGAACATGATCGTGCGCCTGCTGGCCGACAAGATGGACTTCGAGGGCGGCCGGCCGGTGGCGCACTACAAGCACCGGCTCTTGATGATGCTGGACGAGTTCCCGAGCCTCGGGAAGCTGGAGATCATGCAAGAGTCGCTGGCCTTCGTGGCCGGCTACGGCATCAAGTGCTACCTCATCTGCCAGGACATTAACCAGCTCAAGAGCCGCGAGACGGGCTACGGCCACGACGAAAGCATCACGTCGAACTGCCACGTGCAGAACGCCTACCCGCCCAACCGCGTCGAGACGGCCGAACACCTGTCCCGCCTCACCGGGCAGACCACCGTGGTGAAGGAGCAGATCACGACCAGCGGCCGCCGCACGGCGGCGATGCTGGGCCAGGTGTCGCGCACTTACCAGGAAGTGCAGCGGCCCTTGCTGACGCCCGACGAATGCCTGCGCATGCCGGGGCCAAAGAAGAACGCCCAGGGCGAGATCGAAGAAGCCGGCGACATGGTGATCTACGTCGCGGGCTACCCGGCGATCTACGGCAAGCAACCCCTGTACTTCAAAGACCCAGTGTTCTCGGCACGCGCCGCGATCCCTGCGCCCAAGGTCAGCGACCGCCTGCGCGCCGTCGCACAGGCCGAGACGGAAGGGGAGGGCATCACGATATGAGCCGCATCCTGAAACGCATCGCGGCAGGCGTCGTCATCGCGGGCGTGGCCGCCCTGCTGCTGGCCGCCGGCGGCTATGCCGCCGGTGCCCGCGTGAACACCACCAAGAGCATTCCGGTCGGCCTGTACTGGACGAGCAGCGCGCCGGTGGAGAAGGGGGCCTACGTCCTCTTCTGCCCGCCGCAGCTCGGCGTGTTCGATGACGCCAAGGAGAGGGGCTACATCGGGGCCGGCTTCTGCCAGGGCGGCTACGGCTACATGATGAAGCGCGTTTTAGCCGCTAAAGACGATGCCGTCGCCGTCGCCGATGACGGCGTGCGCGTCAACGGCGAGCTGCTGCCCCTCAGCGCGCCGATCAAGGCCGACAAGGCCGGTCGGCCGCTGCCGCGCTATCAGTCCAACAGCTACACGCTCGGCAATTCCGAGGTGCTGCTTATGTCGGACGTGAGCGCCACATCCTTCGACGGCCGCTACTTCGGCCCGATCAATCGTTCGCAAATCAAGACCGTGATCCGTCCGGTCATCACCTGGTAGGGAGACACACCATGCGCCTTTTCATCGCAGAAAAGCCGTCCGTCGCCAAGGCCATCGCCGGCGAGCTGGGCGCGACCGGCAAGGGCGACGGCTTCATCGAGTGCGGCACCGACAAAGTGACCTGGTGCTTCGGGCACATGCTCGAACAGGCCGACCCCGACGAGTACACGCCCGATGACGTGCCGCGCGGCCAGTCCGGCAAGAAGGTCTGGCGCGTCGATGAGCTGCCCATCATCCCCGAGAGCTGGATTCTCAAGCCCAAGGACGACGCGAAGAAGCAGCTCGCCGTGATCGGCAAGCTGCTCAAGGAGGCCAAGGAGATCGTCAACGCCGGCGACCCCGACCGCGAAGGCCAGTTGCTGGTTGACGAAGTGCTGGAGCACTTCCGCAACAGCAAGCCGGTGCGCCGCTTTTGGGTGAGCGCGCAGGACTCCGTTTCCGTCAAGCGCGGCCTGGCCGCGTTGAAGGAGAACACCACCTATGCAGGCTGGGCCGACGCTGCACGCGGGCGGCAGCGCGCCGACTGGCTGATCGGCATGAACCTCAGCCGCGCGTACACGCTGCGCGCGCAGCGCGGCGGCTCGCGCGCCCTGCTGACCGTGGGCCGCGTGCAGACGCCGACGCTGGCCCTCGTGGTCGCCCGCGACCGCGAGATCGAGGCATTCAAGGCCGTGCCGTACCACACCATCCGGGCGGTGGTGCAGCACGCCGGCGGCAGCTTCGCCGCCGCATGGAAGGCGAAGGAGGATCAAGCCGGTCTGGACAGCGAAGGCCGCCTTGTCGATACCGCCGTCGCCGACGCCCTGGTGGCCGCCGTCAAGGGCCAGCCGGGCACCATCGCCGCGTACAAACAGGAGGCCAAGAAGCAGAACCAGCCGCTGGCCTTCGCCCTGTCCGACATTACGGCACTGGCCTCGGCCAAGTTCGGCTACAGCGCCGAGGACGTGCTGAACACCTGCCAGGCGCTCTACGAGACGCACAAGCTGACCTCGTACCCGCGCACCGACTGCGCCTACCTGCCGGAGTCGCAGCACGCCGACGCGCCGCGCGTGCTGGAGGCGATCAAGCACGTCAACCCCGAACTGGCCGGCCTGGTCGATGGTGCCGATCCGCGTATCAAGTCCAAGACGTGGGACGACTCGAAGATCACCGCGCACCACGGCATCGTGCCGACCATGCAGAAGGGCAGCAAGGCCGCCCTCAGCGAGCGCGAGCGCAACATCTACGACCTGATCGTGCGCGCCTACCTGGCGCAGTTCTACCCGCTGCACGAGTACATGCAGACCACCGTGGGCGTCGAGATCGCGGGCGAGAACTTCGCCGCGAGCGGCAAGGTAGTCACGCGCAACGGCTGGCGTGACGTGTACAGCCAGGCCGACGAGGAAGGCGAGAAGGACGAGGACGACGACAGCGGCACGCAGGCCCTGCCGTCGATGGCCCAGGGCGACGCCGTGACCTGCACGGACGCCACCCGCAAGGACGCCAAGACGAAGCCGCCAGCGCGCTTTACCGAGGGCACGCTGATCCGCGCGATGGAGAACATCCACAAGTTCGTCAGCGATGCCGAGCACAAGAAGATGCTGCGCGAGGGCGACGGCATCGGCACGTCGGCCACCCGTGCGTCGATCATTTCCGAGTTGAAGCGGCGCGAGTTCCTGGCCGTCAAAGGCAAGCAGATCATCAGCACGACCCTCGGCCGCAGCGTCATCGACGCGCTGCCCGAGGTTGTGAAAAGCCCGGTGCTGACCGCGCTCTACGAGCGGATGCTGAAAGGCGTCGAGCAGGGCACGGCCGCCCTGGACGCCTTCATCACGAAGCAAGAGACGTTCATCCGCGACCAGGTGGCGAAGGCCAACAGCGGAGCCGTGACCATCGCCGGCGGCAAGGAAGCCGCGCCGGTGTCATCCCTTCACAAGTGCATGGCCTGCGGCAGCGGCTTGTCGCGCCGGCCGAGCAAGAAGAAGGGGCAATTCTGGTGGGGTTGCAGCAACTTCCCCACATGCAAGCAGACCTACCCCGACCTCAAGGGTCGGCCCGACTACAGCAAGGGCCGCAACGGCCCGGCATCCGAATGACCACAGCGAAGGAGATCGACCATGAACGAGCAAACCACCACCAACACCGCCGCCCACGACGAGCCGCTGGCCGTCCTGCCGCCGGTTGACGACGACGCCGCCGGCCGCGAGGCCGTGCGCGAGAAGATGGCCGACGCGCTGACGCCCGGCTTCCAGGTCGAGTTCGACCCCGACGAAGCCGAGCGCGTGGGCGCGTTCGTGGAGGACGCGCTGTCCGAGCAGGACGCCGCCGCGAGCGGCGACGACCTGGTGGAAGTCGATGGCGCGCTGGAGCCGGCATTCCTGGACGACGAAGGCCCGAGCGCCGACATCCCGCCGTTCATCACCACCACGAACGCCCGCGAGCTGTACGACCTGCGGCCCGGCGAGACGGTTGCCCAGGCCGCCGCGCGCAAGGCGTCGGAGGGCTGACCCATGCCGATCACGAAAGCCGAGGCGCAAGGGGTGACGCGGGCTTTCGTCCGCGACTACCCCGGCGCGCTGGAGCTGGCCTACAAGTTCCGCGAGGACGCGGCCGAGCTGTACGGGCCGCGAGCGGCCGAGGTGCCGGCCGACATGAAGGGCGGCTACGTGCCCAAGGAGACGCTGCACGCCGGCCGCGCCTACCGTGGCCGCGTGGACGTGCCCTTGCAGAACGTCGAGAGCGCCGGCGACCTACTGATGACGCTGCGGCACGAGGTGCTAGGCCACTACGGGGCCAACACCTTCGCGCCGGGCGAGAAGCGCGCCTTGCTGGACGGCCTGGCGGCCGCCCGCAACGAACCCACCCTCAAGCCGCTATGGGATGACGTGAACCGGCGCTATGCCGGCCAGTCCCTGGACGTGCGCGCCGAGGAAGTGTTTGCCCTGCACTGCGAGGGCATCGAGCCGAGCCAGCACCAGGTCGCCGACCAGGTGCAGCAGCGCGGCCAACAGTCATTCACGGAAACCTGCATCGCCCGCGTGCGGCCCATGCAGGCCGACGACCTGCACAACATCGTGTGCATGGTCGCCCAGGGCCTGCGCGACCGTTCCCGGACACAGCAGAACTTCCCTCAGTTCAACGAGCTATTCCGAAGGGACGAGAACATGGAGCCGAAGAAGCCGTTTCACGAAGTCGTGGCCGAAAAGCTGATCGAGCAGCTCAAGGCCGGCACCGCACCGTGGCAAAAGCCGTGGGAGCCGGGCGAACCCAACGCCTACCTGCCGATGAACCCGACCACCGGCAAGCGGTACAAAGGGATCAACGCCATCCACCTGATGGCCCAGGGCCGCAGCGATGCGCGCTGGATGACCTACAAGCAGGCCGCCGCCGTGGGCGCGCAGGTTCGCAAGGGCGAGAAAGGCACGCCGGTTCAATACTGGAAGTTCAGCGAAGAGCAAGACAAGCTGGACGACAGCGGCCGGCCCGTCCTCGATGCGAAGGGCCAGCCGGTCAAGGAAACCGTCATGCTGGAGCGGCCGCGCGTGTTCTTTGCGACCGTGTTCAACGGCGAGCAGATCGACGGCCTGCCGCCGCTCCAGCCGAAGAAGGAACAGACTTGGAACGCCGTCGAGCGCGCCGAGCACATCCTGAAAGCCTCGGGCGCGACGATCACCCACGCCGCCGGTGATCGGGCGTTCTACCGCCCTTCGACCGACAGCATCACCCTGCCGGAGCGCGGCCAGTTCCCCAGCTCCGACCGCTACTACGCGACCGCGCTGCACGAGCTGGGCCACTGGACGGGCCACGCTTCGCGCCTTGACCGCGACCTGGCGCACCCGTTCGGGAGCGAGGGGTACGCCAAGGAAGAGCTGCGCGCCGAAATCGCTTCCATGATCGTCGGCGACGAGCTGGGCATCGGCCACGATCCGGGCCAGCACGCCGCCTATGTGGGTTCGTGGATCAAGGCGCTGCAAGACGAGCCGCTGGAGGTGTTCCGCGCGGCCGCCGATGCCGAGAAGATTCACGACTACGTGCTGGCCTTCGAGCAGAAGCAGGTTCAGGAGCAAGACCAGCAGCAGAGCCAGGCCCAGGACGAAGCCGTGGCCCAGGCCCTGGCCGTGGACATTGCCGAAGTCCTGGACAACCCGGACGTGTCTTTCAGCCACTACCAGGCATTCCAGGGCGACACCCTGGAAGACGCCTTGCGCAGCCGTGGCCTCGAAACCGTGGGCAGCATCACCGGCACCGATCCCGAGCAGTTCTACGCGGTCGCGCATGACCGGCTGTCGCCGGTGTTCGGCATCGACCCGAGCCACACCGACACCGACAACGCCTACCTGGAGCGCAAGGGCTTGGCGCAAGAGTTCGCCAACATGGCCGAACAGCTCCACCTCGCGCAGCAGCTCCAGCAGCACGGCGAACAGATCGTGTCGAGCATCGACGCCGAAGCCAGGTGGAGCGACGGCCAGCGCATCTTTGCGTTCCACGACCAGGACGGTGAACCCCACCAGGTTCGCAGCCTGGACGAGCTGAACAACTACGCGCCCGACCATTTGATGGCCCTGCCGGCGCTGACCCAGCAGCAAGCGGCCGTCGCAGACCAGGAGGCGAACATGACCCCACCGACCAACGACCAGGCGGCCGCCCTGCTGGCCGCCCATCCTGCCGACGCGGTGCAGGGCATCGAGCAGGCCGCCGCCGCGCGCCGGCAGCTCGCCGCCGGCGAGATCGACGGCCAGGCGTTCGCCGACGCGACCCGTCAACACCTTGGCGTTGAGCTGCCGCCCGACTGGAGCGGAGAGCTGCGCATCGTCGGCGTGGCCGAGCAGGACGGCCAGACCGTCGATGCCGCCCAGGCCGGCATCGAGCCGCAGGCGTTCCAGGTCTACGCGCGCAAGGCCGATGCGCAGTTCGGCGAGGACGCCTTTGCCTTCGTCGCCGGCACCCGCACCGAGGGCCAGGCCGAGGCTCTGACCGAGCGCCTGCACCTGGTCGATGCGCTGGGCACCGACAACCAGCACGAGCGCGCCGCCAAGCTGGCCCGCGTGCAGGAAGAGCGTGTACGGCGCGACCCCAACGCGACCGAAGAGGACATTTCAGCCGCTAAAGAGGCACGCAAGACCGCCGAGGCGTCGGCCATGCTCAACGACAGCGACGCGCAGCGCCGCGCGGCCGAGCTGGAGCGCCAGGAACGCGAGCGGCAGCAGGCGCAGCCGCAGGCCGAGAAGCCCGAACGGCAGTACATCAACGTGCCGTACAAGGAGAAGGACGAGGCCAAGAGCCTCGGGGCGCGTTGGGATCGGCAGCAACAGTCCTGGTACGTGCCGCCGGGCACCGATGCCGCTCCCTTCGCCAAATGGGCGCAGGGAGCCGCTACAGCGGCCGTAGAGCCGCGTTCGGCCCAGCCGGCACCCGAAGCCCAGGGCGAGGCGCAGAAGCCCGCGCAGCAGGCCCAGCAGGCCCGCCAGTACCTGGCCGTGCCCTACGAGCAGCGCAACGCGGCCAAGGCCGCCGGCGCGCTTTGGGACAAGGCCGCGAAGTCCTGGTATGTCGGCCCGCGCGCCGACGCGGCGAAGCTCGAACGCTGGAAGCCCGAGAACGTGCAGGCCCAGCAAGGGCCAGCGATGACGCCAAGGGAAGAGTTCGCCGAGGCCATGCGCAGCGCCGGCCTGTTCACCGGCAGCAACGCCCAGGGCGATCACCCGATCATGGATGGCAAGCGGCACCGCGTGCCGGTCGAGGGCGGCAAGAAGGGCGCGCTCGATGGCTTCTACGTGGGCCACCTGGACGGGCACCCGGCCGGGCGGATCATCAACAACAAGACCGGCACGGACATTACCTGGAAGAGCAAGGGCTACGCCTTGAGCGACCAGGAGAAGGCCAAGCTCCAGGCCGAGGCGGCCGAGAAGCTGGCACAGCGAGCCGTCGAGCAGGACAAGGCCCAGGAGGCCACCGCGCAGCGCGTCGGTCGGCAGATGGCCGACCTCGTGCCCATCGAGCAGCCGACGCCCTACCTGCAAGCCAAAGGCATCCAGGCGCAGGCCGGCGTGATGACCGACCGCGAAGGCCAGAAGACCTACATCCCGGCCTTCGACGCAGAGGGCAAGCAATGGACGATGCAATACATCCAGGAGGACGGCACTAAGCGGTTCGCCAAGGACTCGAAGAAGGAAGGATGCTTCCACCCGGTCGGCGGCATGGACGCCCTGGCGGCCGCGCCGGCGCTGGTGATCTCGGAGGGCTACGCCACGGCGGCCCAGGTGGCCGAGGCCGTGGGCCACGCCACGGTCGCCGCCTTCGACAGCGGCAACCTTGAGGCCGTGGCGAAGGCGCTGCACGCCAAGTTCCCGGACAAGCCGATCATCATCGCCGGCGACGACGACCGGCACCTGGTCATGACCCACGGCAACAACCCCGGCCGGGAGAAGGCCGAGGCGGCCGCCCAGGCCGTGGGCGGCAAGGCGATCTTCCCGATCTTCGCGCCGGCCGAGAACACCTACCCGCGCGACTTGCCCGCCATCACGCCCGACAGCTTCAAGACCCACCTGCGCGCCGAGCAGCGCCTTGCCGACGCCGCCGCCGGCAAGGTCGAGCTGGCCGGCGACGAGGCGGCCAAGCTCAAGGCGTCGATGTTGAGCGGCGCGCAGATCGCGGCGCTGTCCACGATGAAGCAGCACACCGACTTCAACGACTTGGCGCACAAGAGCGAGCTGGGCATCGAGGGCGTGAAGCGGCAGATCGGCGCGGCCATCAGCCAGGTGCAGCGCGACGAGCAGCAGCACCAGGAGCAGAAGCACGTCGAGAAAAAGCAACAGCAGATCGAGCAGCGCCCACGGCGGGCCGCTCGCATCGGATAAGTCGAAAAATCCGGCTAAAGTGGCCGAGCTGCACATCAGGCCGCGCGGTTTTCCTCCCTGATCGCCGGCGCGGTTTCTTCCTCCCTGAACCGCATGCAGACTTGCCGCCTCGGACACCCCGAGGCGGTTTTTTTTCGCCTCGCTCGAGCATCGCCGCATCCGACGATGCCGAGACGACCAGGCCGCGCACGTCGAGCTGCAGCATCGCCATTGCCGACGATGGCACCAGGTCGCCGGCGGTGGCCACCGACCTCGAGCTCGCATCGCCACATCCGACGATGCGCGCCGGCGTCGACCATCGCCAGGTCTGACGATGGCGGCCGCCCTGCCCTGGATCTCGCATCGCCATTTCTGGCGATGAGATCCACGGAGCGGCCATTTAGACCCGCCAATAACGACCCGGCCAAGATAAATCGCATGACGGCCTTTTTGGCCGGGGGTAGCATGACCGGACACTTTGCGTATACCCAAAATGACCGGAGGAACCCATGACCAGCCGCAACGGCTACTTCCCAGGCAAGACCAAGGCGAAGCGCAGCGCGATCATCACGCCGCGCACCGCCCAGGAAACACAGATTGCGGCCATGCCGCGCCAGTCACGCGCAGCGCGCCAGGCGCTCGCCAAGACGCCACCGCTGCGCGTCGGCGGCGATGGCCTGGTCGAAGGTGCCGACCGCATCATGCGGACGCCGACCGAGCACCAGGCCGCCGGCGTCGCTTTCAAGGTCGCGCGCATCTACTTGCGCGTCAGCACCGACGAGCAGGACTTGACCAGGCAGGCCGCCATCGTGGAGAGCACCAGGGCCGCCGGCTTCTACGTCGCCGGCATCTACCGCGAGAAGGCTTCGGGCGCTCGCGCCGATCGCGCCGAGCTGCTGCGCATGATCGGCGACCTGCAACCCGGTGAAGTCGTCGTTGCGGAGAAGATCGACCGCATCAGCCGCCTGCCGCTGCCCGAGGCCGAACGCCTCGTGGCCTCGATCCGCGCCCAGGGCGCGCGCCTGGCTGTCCCTGGCGTGGTCGATCTATCCGACCTGGCCGCCGAGGCGAAGGGCGTGGCAAAGGTGGTGCTGGAGTCGATCCAGGACATGCTTTTGAAGCTGGCGTTGCAGATGGCCCGCGACGACTACGAGGATCGCCGCGAGCGGCAGCGGCAGGGCGTCGAGCTGGCGAAGGACGCCGGCCGCTACACCGGCCGCAAGGCCAACACAAAGGTGCATGAACGCATCGTGGCGCTGCGCAGCGCAGGCCACAGCATTCCAGAGACGGCCAGGCTGGCCGGGTGCAGTGAAAGCCAGGTCAAGCGCGTATGGGCGCTGCACAACCAGGCGCAGGCGTGACCTACTCGGCCGCCTCCAGCTCGCGCAGGCATTCCATGATCGCCGCCCGCTCCAGCGGATCGAGCTTGGCGAGCTTCGCTTGCCAGCGGGCTTTCTTCCGCTTGATGCGCTCGCGCTCGCGGAAGTTGCTGCCGAGGTAGCGCAGATCGTGCAGCTCGGCCGGCTCGGGGTAGTTCATCCACAGCCGTTCGATAGCGATGCCGCCGCGCGTCATCGCGTTGAAGTCGATGGTTCTCCATGACGCCAAGGGAGAGCTGTCATAGATCGTTGAGCTGTAGCCCGACACCATCACCGCGCACGGCAAGCCGGCCAGCACGTCGAGCAGCCGCACGTGGTCGGCGTCGTCGTATTCGTGGCGGTATAGCTTGCCGCCGCGCCGGCTGTCCATCACGTAGGGCGGATCGGCGTAGACGAACTCGGAGCCGGTGAACTGGTGGGACTCCAGCCAGGCCACGGCGTCGCCGTGGTGCAGCTCCAGGCCGGGCACGTCGAGCTGCTGCCAGACCTCGATCACCTCGGGATCAACGTCGATGCCGACGCTGCGGGCAGCGGGCCGCTTGCGCTCCAGGATGTTGCCGCCGCCCAGGTGCGTTTCGATGTACGTGTCGTGAGGCGGGATGTTGTTGATGATCGTCTGGTAGACGCCGGCACCGCCCTTGCCGCCGGGGTATCTCATGGCCTTCTTCCTGGAGTAAATCGGGACTTGGCCAGCATCGTCAGAAATGGCGATGCTGTCAAGGGAAGCCGGCCGGGCCTGCATCGTCAGAGCCGACGATGCGAAGCTGCTGGAGCGACCTGCAGCACCGCCAGGAATGGCGATGCCGGATCGCTCAGTAGGTGGGGATGTAGACCACCTCAATGTCCACGCGCTGGTTCTCGCGCCGGCCCTCGGCCGTCGAGTTGTCTGCCACGAAATCGGCGGCCGATGCGAAGTTCACCATGATCTTGAGCGGCGAGACGCCGCGCGCCACCAAGTACGACCTGGCCGAGAGCGCACGGCGTAGTGCAAGGGCCTCATCGGCCGCGCTGGGCCGTAGTGTGCTGGTGCGCCCGCTGATGTAGATGATCGCCGCATTCCTAGCGTCGGCCAGCAGCTCCAGGGCCTCTGGCGTCGGCTGGAATGTCGCGCTGCTGTCGGGGAAGGACACCGATACGCCGGACTTGATCGGCGTGCCGAAGTTGCCGGCGTCGCCGGCGGCCAGTGCGCTTTGCGCGCTGACCAGGAACGCCAGAGAGAGGGCCAGAAGAACGGGTTTTCGCATGGGGCAGGACTCCAATCAGAAGAACAGGTAGCCGGCCTTGCTCATGGGGATGCGGATCAACCAGAGCGAGGCCAGGTGCAGCGGGTAATAGGCGTAGAAGGCCCAGCGCAGGCGCGGCACGCGCACATCCACCCGCGAGGCCAGGAAGAGCACCGGCAGGGCTGCCAAGGCCCACAGGTTGCGATTGACGAACCACAGGGCCGCGCAGGCCAGCACCGCGACCGCCGCGGCGGCCCAGCTCGGCCGGCGCGTGTACGACCACACCGCCAGGCCGAAAGCCACGGCCGGCCACCAATATTCGACCGAGCTGCCGCCGACCAGGAACACCACGCCGGCGGCCGCCAGGTGCAGCTTGCCGCCACGTTCGACCAGGTAAGCCGTGGCCGTGACGACCAGCAGCGTGAACATCACGTTGAGCGGCCACCAACCGGCGTACAGGCCGCCGAGGGCCACGAAGGGCACGGAGGCCAGCGCGCCGAACATCGCCAGGCGCGACATGGTGCGGCCGTACACGCCGCGTTCGAGCGTGCCCGGCCGGGCCAGGTTGTAGGCCAGGACGAACACGAAAAGGGGGAGCGCCACGCGGCCGGCCTCGAACAGCACCGGCAGCGTCGCGTTGAACAGGTACTTGTTGACGTGATCGCCGGTCATGAGAACCAGTGCGAGCCACTTCAACGCTTCGACGGTTCCATCAGGAATCCGCAGGGCCTTCATCAGCGCCGGCCCCCGCGAATCGCGTAGGCGCGCAGCACCAGGAAGATGATGTAGAGCGCTGGCAGTGAGAGCACGAAGGCGATGGGCTTGCCGATCCACGCCGGCAGCGCCCACAGCAGAAGGCCCAAGGCGAAGATCGGGCCGAGGCCCAGCAGAAGCAAATCGAGCTGGTTCTTGGCCTGCCCTTCCGCCCACTTGCAATAGGCTTGAAGCAACCGGCCGACGCCCAGCGTGTACCGCATCATGAAGGCGTGGAATTTGTCCATGTTTAGCCGCTAAATCGGAAGAGCCGGCCTACTCGGCCGACCCCTCGCGTGAAGTGTTGAAAGACACCGTGCGGGGCACGTAGCCGGCCACCGACACGCTGCGAGCTGCTGCGGCCGCTGGGGCGGCCTGCTGGGGTGCTGGTGCCGGCCTGGCCGCCGGCGTCGCCCGCTGGGCCACCGTCGCGGGCTGGCTGGGCGTCGAGGGCGTGGCCCCGGCCTTCGTCACGTCAAGCGTGACGAACCGAGCTTCGAGCCAATCGGCCCACTTCGACGCCTTGCGCATCAAGTCGGCCCGGTACACCGCGTTGTACTGCGGCGTGCGCGAGTGGTAGTTCGCCGCCTTCGTCCAGAGGTCGCCCTTGTCGTTGCGGATGTGCATCCGCAGCCGCCAGGCGGCCAGGTCGAACGAGTAGCAGCCGGCAGCCGCCACATCGTTCGCCGTGATGCCGTATCGGGCCAGGTCGCCCAGGTACGCGGTGTTGAACTGCATCGGGCCAACGTCATGCGTGCCATTCGAGTTGCGCACCCACTGGCCCGGCTTGCCGCCCTCTTTCTCGGCGACGGCCAACACGATGTTGACCGGCACCTCGTACTTGACGGCGGCCGAGATCGAGCAGACGACGCGCTCCTGGAGCTGCGGCGGCAGATCGGCGAAGAACGGCATGCCCTCCCCTCCCTCAGTTCAGCCAGGACTGACGGCGGCGCTCTTCGTCCTCGCGCCGGATGCGTTCGTTGTACTCGGCCAAGGCGCGGTCATAGTCGCGCGCTTCGACCCAATACCCGCCCCGCTCTGGCGTCCCGACATAGCGCGGCAGCGTGCCGCTGCTGGCGAAGTCGGTGTAGGCGTGGCCGGTGTAGGCCCCGCAGTAGTCAGGCAACTGGTTGCTGATGTACGTGCGCCCATCGTCGTAGCCGCCCGTCCACATCACCAACGTCGAGTTCAGCGACTGCGCGTCGCACCGGCCAGCGCCGCGCGAGATCGCCGACACGAGCGACTGCATTTCCGGCGTCTGGCTCGCCACCGGGCAAAGCTGGAGGAAGTTCAGGCGGGCGCGGATCGTGTCCGACAGCTTGCGCTTCGTGATGTTGAAGTACCGCGACAGCGACGGCGTGCATTCGCTCGGGCGCGTGCCCGACGACAGGCACAGGATCGCCTCGCAGGCCAGGCGCGTGTCGCCGGTCAGCACGTCTTGCGCGCTGGCCGTGCCGGCGGTCGATCCGAGGGCTGCCACGAGGGCGGCCAGGGCAAACAGTTTCTTCTTCATGGTTGGACTCTCCTTGGTTACGCAGTTGTGCCGTCGCGGCCTTGCTCGCGGTTGGCGAACGCAGCTACTTCGGACTCGGGATCGGCATCGGCAGGGCCGCCTGCCAGGCTGTTGTCGCCGAAGCTCGGCGCGGGCTGCTGGTCGGGCACGTCGATGTTCTCGGCCGTGCCGCTTCCTTGCGCCTTGATCGCGGCGGCGATCTTTCCGCCAGTGGTGTCGGCGATCCGCTCGGCTGCGGCTTCGCGCAGGCTCGCGGCTTTGGCCTTGGCAACATCGGCGGTTCCCTTCGCCAAGTTCGCGCCGGCGTCGGCGGCGATGCGGCCGGCCGTGCCGAGGGCCGATGCGGCCGATGCGAGCAAGCCGGGGCCGGTGCTGCCCGGTGCGGCCTGCTGCCCTTGCCCTGCCCCGCCGGCGGGCTTGGGTTCGTTCTTGGCGGCCTTGTCGGCACTGCTGCCGGTGCTGGCCGTCGAGCTGCTGCCCTGGCCGCCGGCGTCGGCTTTGCCGCCGCCCTTATCGCCGCCCTTCGAGCTGCCCGAGCTGCTGCCGGTCGAGGGGCTGCCGCCACCCGACGAAGAGCCACCGCCGGAGCTGCCGCTAAAGCCCGCAGCCTGAGCGAAGGGCGTGCTGCCGGTGCCGGCGTCGCCGCCGCCGCCCGCACCGCCGCCCGAGCTGCCGCCGCCCGAGAAGGCCGACATAACGTCCGTGCCTGCCGACACGTTCTCATTGGCCTTCGAGAAGGCGGCCATGACGGCAGAGGCACCACCGGCGGCCGAGGCTGCGCCGGCGGCCAGAGCGGCGCCGCCGGTCGCGGCCGCTGCTGCTGCCATGCCTGCGGCACCCAACGCAGCACCTGCACCGAACTGGCCGATGCCGGCACCGCCCACGCTCGCGCCGGTGATGATCCCGGCGATGAGCGGCGGAATCTTGTTGACCAACGCCAAGAGGATGATGACGACGATCAGCATCACGCCCATTTCCTTGAGGCTGATGCCGGCGCTCATGCGCGAGTAGTAGTCATCGAGGAAGGTCTTGCCGATGCCCACCAGGAGCACCATTGCGAAGAGCTGCGCGGCCACGCCCAGGACGACCTTGTAGTAGTTGATCGCCATGTCGGAAGTCCAGCGCGAACCACCGAATCCGAGGAAGAACACGCCGCCGTAGGCGAGCACCCAGCCCGACGCGAGCAGCAGAAGCATATTCACACCGACCAGGGCCAGGATGACCAGGATCGCCACGGCCATGAGGATGCCGGCCATGCTGTCCACCGGCGACCACACCGAGGACTGATCCATCACCTTGTCGAAGATCGCAAAGCCCACGTCCACGATGCCCGAGGGCGACAGAGCATTGCCCAGGCCCGTCGCGTTGCCGGCGAGCTGCCGCAACGACGCATAGATGGACGAGGCGAAGTTAGGGCCGTTGGTTAGCGCCCACCAGAAGAAGCCGGTAAAGATCGTGAAGCGGACGAACTCCGCGAAGAACTCGCCAATGTCGGCCTTGCGCAAGGCCATCATGCCGAACGTCCAGACCATCGAGATCACAACCAGCGTCCAGAAGAGCCAGGTTGCGGCCGTGGTGATGACACCGGCCCAGCCGCTCGCGGCGGCCTGGTAGCGATCCAGCACGCTATCGAACACGCCGGCGTTGTCGATGGCCGCGTGGGCATCGACCGCGAAGAACGCCAGCCAGACGAACAGCGGCAGGGCGAGGGTTTTTAGATTGGCTGGCATTCTCATCGTCAGCACCTCACCATTCGCGTTTCGGGCTGGGCTTGAAATCCCCACCACGACGCAAGCACAGCGACGAAAAAGCCTGCTGGACGCCCTTGTCCTCGATCTTGGCGATGTTCTCGGGCTTGCAGTTCTCGTCGTTCACTTCCGGCATGGGGGCCGTGGCCGGCTTGTTGTCGCAGCCGGCGACCAAGGCCGCCACGAGGGCGGCCGAGGCCAAGGACAGAGCCTTGATTGCTTTCATGAATCCCCCTTACCAGGTGCGCGCCGGGCTGGCCCGGTAGCTGCCCTGGCGCAGTTGTGCGGCCGCTGCCGCCTGCTGGGCTTCCTTGTCGGCGTCGGCCTGCATCTTGGTTGCCATCGCGTTCTGCTGCGCGATCAGCAGGCCACGAATCTGCAAGAGCTGGTTGGCCTGCTGGCTGGCGAGCTGGTTGGCGTAGCCGATGGCCTGCATTTGGCCCTGCGCGCCCTGCGCTGCCGATTGAAGACGCTGCAACGTCGCTGCATCGGCCGTGAGATTCGTTTGCTGCCTATCGAGGCCCTTGAACAAGGCATCGTTGGCCTTCTTCTGCGACTCGCTCGCGAGCTGGGCCACATTCCGAAGTGCTGCGCGTTCCGCGTCGGAGCACCCTGCCGCCGTAAAGCACGGCGAGTTCTTGTAGTAGTTCACGTCCTGGAACTTGCCGATGTAGCTGTCCAGGCTGCCGAGTTGGGTCTTGTAGTAATCCAGCGTGTTGACCGCGTTCATCAACCCGTTGATGGTCGATTGCGCCTGATCCCAGATATACGCGGCCGGGGCCATCGTGTTCTGGAGTTGGTTTTGATACTGCTGGAGCTGGGTGCTGTACTGCTCAATTTGCTTGAGCGTCTGGGCCACCGATTCGATGGCCGTCATGATGTTCTGCGACAGGTTGGTGCCGTCGATGACGGGGATGCCAGCCTGCACAGGTGTGACCGCCAGCGTGCTCGAAACAGCAATGACGAGGGCCAATTTAGCGGCTAAAAACTTCGGCTTCATGGTGCTTTTCTCCTATGGCGTTAGTAATCGAAGGAACGGTACGGCTTGGAAAACGTCATGTCCTTCGTGACCACGACGTTGAAGCGATACCCCGGCCGAATTTCCAGCGTCGGCGAAATGCTCAGGTTCTTGGCGATGAGTTGCGCCGTAACCTGGCCGAGCTGCTGGCCGAGGGCTTCGCTTAGGGCACTGCTGGCGCTCGGTGCGCCATAGGTGTTTGTGGCCTGGTTCTGGCGTTGGCTGTAGGTGATGCCTGCTGTCACGCCGGACATGAGGAAGGCCGAGCCGAACAGGCGCACATAGTGGTTGTTCACCTGGTCGTGGAAGCCCGCGTATCCCGCGCTGTCCGCGCCTGGCATCGCGCCAATGTCCATCGCCTTGCCATCGGGGAACACGATGCGTTGCCACGCAACCAGCACGCGCGCTTGGCCGTAGGCCACGTCGCTCGAATACGAGCCGACGAGGCGCGATCCCTGCGGGATCAACAGGTGCTTGCCGGTCGGTGTGTCGTACACGTCCTGCGCGACCTGGGCCATGATTTGGCCCGGCAGATCGGAGTTGATGCCCGAAATGAGCGTGGCCGGCACGACGAAGCCCGCGCGCAGCTCGAACGGTGTGCGCGGCGCTTCCGGCTGCGAATCCAGCTTCCAGCGGTCGCCCTGCCCACCTTGGCCGAACTGCGCCATGCTGTTGCGCCCGCCGCCGCTGGTCGAGGTTTGCAGGAGCTGCGGCGCACCGCCCGCGCCCATGCCGCCGGCGGCCGGAGCCGCGCCGCCACCACCGACGCCCATGCCGCGAATCTGCGCCAGGCGTGCTTGATAGGCGGCGGTCGGATCGTTGCTGCGCTGCGCGTCGATTTGCTGCTGCACCGCTGCGATGCGGTTCAGCATTTCATCGCGCGTCTGCGGCGTGCCGGTGTAGGTGCTCGGGCCACCCGGCGCGGAGCCGTTGCTACGCGGGGCATCCACGCGCACGGTGGTCTTGGCCTTCACGGCTTCGCCGAACATCTGCATCTTCGCCATGCGGATGCGCTGGGCCTCGTCGTCGTTCACCGGCTGGCCCGGGTTGCCGGGGTTGGCCGGCGGGGCCGGCGGCGCGTCCGGGTTGGACGGCCGCGCGATCTCCAGCGGAGCCGACGCCGGGCCGGTCGGCATGTCGGGCACCTTGAGCGGGCTTGCCGGCTCGATCAAGCCGCCGGTCTTGTCGCCTGCGATCTCCTTGGCGAACATCGACGTGTTGCCGGCCTTCTCCTTGGGGCCGTCCGCCGGCGCGTTCTGCTTGGCCGCGCGATCCGCCGCGACCAGGGCCATGACCAGCACGAACGACAGCAGGACGCCGCCGAGGATGTACATGGGCATGTTGTTGACGCGACGGACGCCCGCCTTCTTGGACACTTCGCCAGGCGAAGCGTCAGGTGCCATCTGATCGGCGTTTTCTGTCATGGCGTCACTCCTTGCGCACCCAGTACCCGGCCGGCGCGAACGTGCCGTTTTGCGCCAGGTAAGGGCGGGTGATGGATTGATTGCCGACCATCAAGGTCAGGCGGTACAGGTTCGAGTCGCCAGCCTGGTCGAGCACGTAGCGCAACGGCAGGCCGCCCGACGCGGCCGTGGTGGCCGGTGCGCTCGCCTGCGATGCCGCCGAGGCCGGGGCCTGCGTGGAAGCGCCGGCCGGGGCGTACTCCAGGAGGGCATAGCCCTTGTCGCGCAGCGACTTGACGAGCGCCTGGCCGAACGGATCGGGCGTCGGCTGTTGCAGCTCCAGGCGCGTGCGCGCCGGCGCGTACAGCGTGGCGAGCTGCTGCACCGCGTCGGTGGCGAGCTTCTGCTGATCGAGCGCGGCCGACTGGACGAAGTTGCCGTACTGGCTGGTGGTTGCGCAGCCGCCGAGGCCCAGGGCGAGGGCGAGCAGCGCGAGAGAGACGATCTTGCGCATGGTCACTTCCTCCGGCTGATGGTCACGCGGTCTTGGCTACTGCCAACACCGGCAATCAGGATCGCGCGGTCAAACACCGTGTCCACGATGTAGCGATTGCCCTGCACGCGGTAATTGACCAGCACCGTTTCGTCGTCGGTGAACAAGCCGCCCTCTTTGCGCACGACCAGGAGCGTCGGCGCTTCGGTCTGCTGCATCGTGCCGGGCATTTCGATGATGGTCTTGCGGCCATCGTTGTAGACGCGCACAGGCTTCCAGCTCGCCGACCCGGACAGCTCATAGTCGAACGAGAGATCGCCCAGGTACTCGCCCGTCGCCGGCAGGGTGTTGTCGGTGCGTTCCTGCTTCTCGCGGCGCTGGATCGCGTCCCACTTGGCTTGCGCTTCCTCGGGGTACGTGAACGAGACTTGCGGCATGTACTCGGTGCGATGCGAGCGCAGGCGGAAGTGGTAGCTGCGGCGGTTCGTGGTCACAACCAGGCTGGTTTCGAGGCCCACGTCCATCGGCTTGATGATGAGGTGCTGAACCTCGGTCGCGCCGCTGCCGGTGATGGCCGGTTCCACCGTCCACCTGGCCGTGTCGCCCAGGTTGATCGAGTTCACTTGTTCGCCGGGCTGCAAGGCCACGTCGCACACCTGGAGCACCGCGCAAACGATGCTCGGCTGCTGCGCGCCGTACACGAACTTGATGGCACCGCCCGAGCCGGCCACCGGCTTGATGCCGGTCGCCGACCCCGCTTCCCACCGTTTGGCGATGGCGAGCGCCGCGCGCTCTTGAGCGGTCAGCGTCGGGTTGGTCTTGTTGAAATACTTGTCGGCAATGTCGTCGCCAGGGGCGGCCAGAGCCAGGGAGGGCACCGCCACAGCAGCGCCCACGATCAAAGCGGAGAGGGTTTTCTTCATGGTGGATGACCTCGAATTCATTGGATGCGGGACCAGGAGTAATCACGCACGTAGATGCTCAACGGGTTGTTCCGCAGTTGCTCATCGGTGGTGTTGGGCGTGACCTCGGCGATGTAGGTAGTCACGAGCGCGCGCCAGGTGACGGGCTGACCTTTCAGCGTGCCTTGGCGGTCGCGCGTGGTTTCCACCCACTCGACTTGCCAGGTGTCGGGCGTTTGCGGGATGACGGTCTTGATCTCGACGCTGACCATTTCCTTCTCGGCGCGCTTGAACGGGCTGGAATCGGGCGTGCCGTTCAACCACTCGTTCATCTTTGGCGTCGCCGGATCGTTGGGGGCGAGCATCGAGTACGCCTTGAACACGCACTTGCGCTGCAAGGCCACGTCAGGCGACACCATGCGCGCGCAGCTCATCCAGTCCGCAACGGCGGCGTGGATGACACGCGGATCGGCCTTCCCTGCGGCCTGCACCGGGCCGGCGGCCACCGTCTGGCCCAGCTTGTCCACCTCGACCACGTAGGGGATGAACTTCGACTGGCTGCCGATGTGGATCACGCCACCCACGCCGGCCAGCGCGATCAACAGCGACAGGATGCCTATCACCTGCCAGGTTTGGCGCTGCGAGACGACGCTGCCCACGTGATCGTTCCAGGTGCGGCGCGCGGCCAGGTAGGGGTTCTCGGCCTCGCCCGCACGGCGGCCGCCGGCGAGCGGTTCCTTCGAGCGGCGCGGATCGCGCGGCTCGGCGGAGTTGGCGGGCTTCTTGAAGATCAAGCCCTTGAGGGTGTCGGCGATGCTCATGCGGCCTCCAGGTAGTCGTTGAGATTCAGCCCACGGCCGGCCAGCCACTCATGCACCCATTCGTGGCCGAACTTGGCTTCGAGGCTCTTGATGGTGGCGACCGATTCCTTGTCGGACGCACCGACGAAGGCCAGGGCCATCGGCCCCAGGGCAAGGTCATAGAGACGGCGGCCGTTCTCCGAGACGTAGTAGTACTGACGCTTCGGAATGGCAGTCGCCAGGATTTCGATCTGACGCGCGTTGAGGCCCATACGGCGATAGAGCGCCGATGTGTCCTCATCCCTGGCGTAGACGTTGGGCAGGAAAATCTTGGTCGCGGTCGATTCCACGATCACGTCCAAGATGCCCGAGTTGGCCGCGTCGGAGAGGCTTTGCGTCGCCATCAGCACAAGGCAGTTGGCCTTGCGCAGCACCTTGAGCCATTCCCTGATCTTGGCGCGGAACGCGGGGTGGCCCAGCATCAACCAGGCTTCGTCCAGGATGATGACGGAGGGCTGGCCTTTCAGTGCGCGCTCGATGCGGCGGAACAGGTAGAGCAGCACCGGCAGCGCGAACTTCTCGCCCAGGTTCATCAGCTCTTCGATCTCGAACACCGTGAAGTCGGACAGCGACAGGCCGTCCTCTTCGGCGTCGAGCAGGTGGCCCATCGAGCCGTCCACCGTGTACTGCTTGATGGCCTCGCGGATCGCCTCGTCCTGAATCGTCACCGAGAACTCGGAGAGCGTGCGCGCGCCGCTGGCGTGCATGCTCATGATCGCGTTGCCGATCTCGTTGCGCTGCGCCGGCGTGGTGTTGACGCCGTTCAACGCCAGGATGGTGTCGATCCACTCCATCGCCCAGGCCCTATCCCCCTTCGTTTCGAGGAACTGGAGCGGGCAGAACGCCAGGCGGTCATCGTCGGCGGCCACCGTGAAATGCAGGCCGCTCTTGCCCTTCGTGGCCGCGCGGATGCCGGCCGCGAGTGGGTACATCGACATGCCCTTGTCGAAGGCGTAGATCGACATGCCGGCGTAGCGACGGAGCTGCGCGGCGATGATGCCCAGGTGCGTCGATTTGCCTGCGCCGGTCGGGCCGAACATGAAGGTGTGGCCCAGGTCGCGCACGTGCAGGTTCAGGCGGAACGGCGTAGCGCCCACCGTCACGCAGTGCATGAGCGCCGGCGACAGCGGCGGGTACATCGGGCACGGAGCCGTGGCGCTGCCCGTCCAGATCGAGCTTGTCGGCAGCAGGTCGGCCAGGTTCATCGTGTTGATGAGCGGCCGGCGCACGTTCTCGACGCCGTGGCCGGGCAAGCTGCCCAGGTACGCATCGAGCGTGTTGATCGTCTCGATACGGGCCGCGAAGGCCAGGCGGTTGACGGCCTTCTCGACCAGGAGCGCGGAGGCCGCCAGGCGCTCCCGATCCTCGTCCATCAGCACGACCACGCTGGTGTAGTAGCCGGCCGCCACCAAGCCGCTGTTGACCTCGGCGATGGCCGCCTCGGCGTCGCCGACCATCGCGGCCGCGTCCTGGTTGATCGAGCCGGTATTCGTGTTGAACACCTGATCGAAGAAGCCGCGAATCTTCTGCTTCCACTTCTTGCGGAACTTGTCCAGGTGCTTCAAGGACTCGTGCTGATCCATGAAGATGAAGCGGCTCGACCAGCGGTATTCGCTGGGCAGCTCGGCCAGGGCCGAGAGCACCCCAGGCGTTGACTCCAAGGGGAAGCCTTCGATGGCGACCACCTGGATGAACTTGCGCCCGATCTTGGGCACGACGCCGCCCCACAGCTCTTGCCCGCCGATTACCGCATCGAGGTACATCGGATTGCTGGGCAGCATGACCGGGTGATGGAGGCCCGTCACGCAGAACTGCAACCAGCTCAGGAAGTCATCGTGCGTGACTTCCCTGCCCTCTTCCGACACGACTTTTTGGCCGCGCAGGCGCGTCATCTTGACCGCCGAGGACAGGCGCGATTCCAGGCTGGTGATCTCGCGCTTGAACTGCGCAATCAGGCCCGTAGTGCGCGCCGTATGGTCGGGAGCCACCGCATCGTCATCGAACATGAGTTCGACAAACTTGCGCTGGGCCAGCACTGGCGGGAACCACGTGACGGTCAGGACAAAGTAGCCCTCGAACATCGCGCCCAGGCCCTCGAACAAGCGCCGGCGTTCCTCGTCAATGGCGAAGGAAACGGAGTCGGGGAACGATGACACGCCCCGCTCCGAGTAGTTCGGCGCAGGCCGACGCACAGCATCGACATGCACCATCCAGCCGTTCCCCAGGCCCGCCAGGGCCTGGTTGATGCGGAACGACACCATTTCCCGCTGTTCCTCGGTGCTGCTGGCGTTGTCATCCCCCTTGTACAGCCAGGCGGCCATAAAGGAGCCGTTCTTGCCCACGATCACGCCGTCATCGACCGCGGCGGCGTAATTGAGCAGATCGGCCAGGCCGGCATCCTTGGCGCGATGCTTCTTGAGCTTCAGCTCGGCATCGACAGCCCGGATGCGGGCAAAGAGGATGAGCAACAGAACCGCACCGAGCACAGCAATGGCAATTGCGATTGCTTCGATCAT
>NZ_CP065407.1:0-108781 GCF_015832135.1 Diaphorobacter sp. JS3051 | reverse complement strand
ACGGTGCTGCTGTGCTGCCTGTACCCGGTGCTGGAAACCGCCTACTCCATGTTCCGCCGCCACGTCATCCACAAAATGCCCAGCGGCCTGCCCGACATGGGCCACCTGCACCAACTGCTCTACAAGTGGCTGCACGTGACTCTGCCCTACGATGCGCTGCCCCACTGGATCAGCCACGGCGTGACCAGCGTGAAAATCTGGGTCATTGTGGCACTGTGTCAACTGGTTGTCATTTTGGCCCCCCACAACACAGCACTGCACCTGGTTGCCACGGTCGTCACCATCGTGCTGTATGTGACCTTGCACCGCGCCCTGTGGGCCGTTGACGAGCCCTCAGACGCCTCCCTCGCAGCGCGCTGAAGCCTGTTTTTTAGGTCATATTAGGTTTTGCCCTCTTCACCAGGGGGTGAGCCATCGTCACCCTTGAAATTGCCCATGTTTGAGTTGACCTCTGTCCGCCACGCGATCACTGCCCGGTGGCGCCACGGGTTTCTGTGCCTGTCCGCTGCCGCGCTGGCAGGCTGCGCCAACGCGCCTGGCCTGCGCATGAACGGCGCCAACCTGCCCGCACCTCAATCGGTCGACGCCTACGCCAGCGGTGCCGAAACCCCGCCTGAAGGCGCGCTCATCCGCATCACGCCTGAACTCATTCGCCACATTCACGCCCAACCGGGCACCAGTGCGGCGCAGCAAGTCAAACACCTACTGGGCACCCCCAAGCCCTACACCATCGGCCCGGCCGATGTGCTCAACATCGTGGTCTGGGGCCACCCCGACGTCAACCTGCCCCCTGCCACCGCCGTCAACTCCGACGTGGGCGGCTACACCGTCAATACCGAAGGCACCATCCAGTTCCCCTTCGTGGGCAACATCAAGCTGGCGGGGCTGACCGAGGTGCAAGCCCGCAAGGCGCTGTCCACCCAACTGGGCAAGTACCTCAAAGACCCGCAACTGACCTTGCGCATTCAGGCCTACCGCAGCAGCCGCGTGTACCTGGATGGTGAAGTGCGCACGCCCGGCCTGCAGCCCATCAACGACATCCCCATGACGCTGCCCGAGGCCCTGTCCCGTGCTGGTGGCCTCACCCCGCTGGCTGACCGCTCTGCCGTGGCCGTCACGCGCAAAGGCGTGACCACGGTCGTCAATCTGGAGCGCCTCACGGCCGAAGGCATCAACCCCAACCGCATTTTGCTGGTCAATGGCGACATGGTGCGCGTGCCCAGCCGTGAAGACTCGAAGGTGTTTGTGCTAGGCGAGGTGCTCAAACCCAGCGCCACCCCCCTGCGCTACGGACGCCTGACCTTGAACGAAGCCCTGGGGGAGAACGGCGGCATCAACCCCGTCTCGGGCGACCCCAAGCAAATTTACGTGGTGCGCAGCCAAAACGGCCAAAACCCGCAAATCTTCCACCTCGACGCGACCAGCCCCACGGCTTACGCCCTGGCCGAAGGCTTTGCCCTCAAAGCCCGCGACGTGGTGTACGTGGACCCAGCCCCCCTGGTGCGCTGGAACCGCGTCATCAGCCTGATTTTGCCCAGCGCCCAGGTGGTCAACAGCGGCGTGAACACGGTTGACCGATGATGCGCATCATGACCGTGTGCGTGGGCAACATCTGCCGCAGCCCGCTGGCGGAGGTGTTGCTGCGGCGCGAGCTGCCCGACTACACCGTGTACTCCTCAGGCCTGGGGGCCTTGGTGGGCCAAGGCGCTGACCCCCTGTCCATTGAGATTGCCACAGAGCAAGGGCTTGACCTGTTGGCCCACCGCGCCCAGCAAATCACCAGCATTTTGTGCCAGCAAAGCCAGTTGATTCTGGTGATGGAGCAAAGCCATAAAGCCGAGCTGGAGCGCCTGTACCCCGTGGCCCGCGGCAAGGTGTTTCGCATTGGGCACATGGGCCAGTTTGACGTGGCCGACCCCTACCGCCAGCCCCGCGCTGCTTTCGATGCCGCCTACGCCGCCATTGCCCAAGGCGTACAAGACTGGGTGCCCCGCATCCGTCAGCTCAGCTAACAGACATTGCAAGACATGAACGCACCCTCCCTGCCCCAGGCTCCCGGCCCCGTCACACCCAACACCGACGACGATGACGACAGCATCAACCTGCTGGGTTTGCTCGATGTGGTGCTTGACCAGCGCTGGCTGATTGCCGGCACCACCGCTGTGGCCCTGGTGATGGGCACCGCGTATGCGGTGCTGTCAACCCCGGTGTACGAAGCCAACACCCTGATCCAGGTGGAAGACAGCAAAGGCGGCGGCATGGCCGCGCTGTTGGGTGACGCGGCCGGCATGTTCAGCAGCACCTCGCCCACCAATGCCGAGATTGAAATTTTGCGCTCGCGCCTGGTGGTGGGCCAAGCTGTGGAAGCCCTGCAACTGGACACCACGGTCACGCCCAAGTACGTGCCCGTGGTCGGCAAATGGCTGGCGCGACGCGCCACCACCCCCTCACAGCCCGGTTTTTTGGGCATGGCCGGCTATGTGAATGGCAACGAGGACTTGACCATTCGCAAACTGGAGGTACCACCTGAGCTGATGGGCGAGCCGCTGACCGTGCAACTCACCCCGCAGGGGTACACCTTGCGGCAAGAGAACACGGTTCTGGTGACTCAAGGTGAGGTTGGGAAACCCTCGCCTTTCACCTTCATGGGGCAACCTGGCGTGATCCAGGTGTCGGCTTACACCGGCCTGCCTGGCGCGGAGTTCACAGTGGTGAAGGCCTCGACCTTGAAGGTTATGAGCGATCTTCAGCAATCTTTGAAGATCAACGAACAAGGCCGCAATTCTGGCGTCATCCGCGTCAGCCTGGAAGACACCGAACCCGCCCGCGCAGCCGGCATCCTGCAGCAAATCGGACAGGTGTATGTGAAACAAAACACCGAGCGCAAGGCGGCCGAAGCTGAAAAGTCGATCTTCTTCTTGAACTCTCAACTGCCCCAGTTGCGCAAAGAACTGGAAGCCGCAGAAACCCGCTTGAACCAGTTCCGCCGCCAGCAAGGCACGTTTGACCTGAGCAGCGAGGCCGGCGCCCTGCTGACCGAAAGCTCGGGCATGCGCGTGAAGCTGGTGGAGTTGCAGCAAAAGCGCAAGGAACTGGAAACCCGCTACACCGCCCAACACCCCACGGTGATGGCGGTGGACTCACAGATCAGGGCCATTCAAGCCGACCTGCAAGGCAAAGAAGGCCAGGCCAAGAGCCTGCCCAGCCTGGAGCAAGACCTGTTGCGCCTGACCCGCGACGTGAAGGTGAACAGCGAGCTGTACACCAGCCTGCTGAACAGCTTTCAGCAACTGCGCCTGGTGAAAGAGGGCAAGGTGGGCAATGTGCGCATTGTGGATGTGGCGGTGACACCCGAACAGGCGGTGAAGCCCAAGCGCGCACTGCTGCTGGCCTTGAGTGGTGTACTGGGTGCGGTGTTGGGCTTGGGCCTGGCTTTTGTGCGCAACAGCCTGCGCGCCGGCATCAGCGATGCCAACGACCTGGAACAGCACCTGGGGCTGCACGTGTATGCCACCGTGCCCCAGAGCAAAGCGCAAGATGGGCTGGCCCAAGCCGCCCTGTCCAAACGCCCTGGTCAGCATCTGCTGGCCCTGACCTACCCCGAAGACCCCGCCGTAGAAAGCTTGCGCAGCCTGCGCACCGCCCTGCAATTTGCCATGCTGGAAGCCCGCAACCGCATTGTGTTGCTGACCGGCCCCACCCCTGGTATTGGCAAATCGTTCACCAGTGCCAACCTGGCTACCGTGCTGGCGGCTGCTGGCAAGCGCGTGCTGCTGGTGGATGCCGACATGCGCAAGGGCCATATTCACCAATACCTGGGGCTTGAACGCGGCGCTGGTTTGAGCGACCTGATTGCGGGCACGCGCACCCTGAGCGACGTGGTTCACGCCCAAGTGGCGCCGGGGCTGGACTTTGTGAGCACGGGCAACGTGGCCCCCAACCCGGCTGAATTGATGCTGAGCCCTGCCGTGGGCAAACTGTTGCAGCAAATGGAAGCACAGTACGACATTGTGCTGATTGACACCCCGCCTGTGCTGGCCGTGGCCGACACCAGTGCCGTGGCGTCGCAGGCCGGCACGGTGTTTGTGGTGGCCCGCGCCGATGTGAGCACACTGGGCGAGGTGCAAGAAACCTCCAAACGCCTGCGCCAGGCCGGCAGCACCGTGAACGGCGTGATCTTCAACGGCCTGAACATCAGCAAGCGGCGCTATGGCTATGCCTACGGCTATGGCTACAAGTACAGCCGCTACCGATACAAGGCTTACGCCTACGGCAACACCAGCACCTGACGCTGCGTTCAATCAAGACAGGATAGGCCACTCCCCCAACCGGGGTGTTCAACAATCTGACACGTTAGGGGCCTTGTGCCCCTACACCCGCGCATGCTGATCGCGACACGGCATGGCGGTAGCGTGCCCAAAACACACCATGAACAGTCGCCAAGCAGGTATTCAGGAAGCTACGTCGTGAACATCGACCATCAGAAAATTGCCATCATTGGCTTGGGTTACGTTGGCCTGCCCTTGGCCGTGGAGTTTGGCAAGCAACGCCCCGTGCTGGGCTTTGACATCAATGAGGCCCGCATTGCAGAGTTGCGTGCGGGCAAGGACAGCACGCTGGAAGTCACCCCAGAAGACCTTCAGGCCTCCAGCCAACTGAGCTTCAGCAGTGACCGTAACAAGCTGGCCGAATGCGCTGTGTTCATCGTCACCGTGCCCACGCCCATTGACGCTGCCAACCGGCCCGACCTCACGCCCATCGTCAAAGCCAGTGAAACCGTCGGCAGAGCGCTGAAAGCTGGCGACATCGTGATTTACGAATCCACGGTGTACCCAGGCTGCACCGAAGAAATCTGCGTCCCCATCCTGGAAAAGTGCTCCGGCCTGAAGTTCAACGTCGATTTCTTCTGCGGCTACAGCCCTGAACGCATCAACCCCGGCGACAAGGTCAATACGCTCACCAAGATCAAAAAGATCACCAGCGGCAGCACACCGGAGGCTGCCAATGCCGTCGATGCGCTTTACGCCAGCATCATTCAGGCGGGCACCTGGAAGGCCAGCAGCCTCAAGGTGGCCGAAGCGGCCAAGGTGATTGAAAACAGCCAGCGCGACCTGAACATCGCCTTTGTCAATGAGCTGTCGGTGATTTTTGACCGCTTGGGCATCGACACCATCGAAGTGCTGGAGGCCGCAGGCAGCAAGTGGAACTTCCTGCCTTTCCGCCCCGGCATGGTGGGTGGGCACTGCATTGGCGTGGACCCCTACTACTTGACGCACAAGGCCGAAGAAGTGGGCTACCACCCGCAAGTGATTTTGGCGGGCAGGCGCATCAACGACAACATGGCTCGCTATGCCGCACGCAACGTCATTCGTCTCATGCTCAAGAACGGCATTGATGTCGCCCGCAGCACCGTGGGCGTGATGGGCGTCACCTTCAAAGAAAACTGCCCAGACATTCGCAACAGCAAGGTCATTGACCTGATACGAGAACTCCAGAACTGGAACGTGCGTGTGGTGGTGGCTGACCCCTGGGCCAATGCTGGGGAAGTGATGCATGAATACGGCTTGCAGCTCGACACCATCGATGCCACCCAGCAGGTTGACTCGCTGGTGGTGGCCGTTGGTCACAACGAGTACCGCGCGATGACGCCCGCTGACCTGAAACCCCTGTGTCGCGGTGAGAAGCCTGTCTTGGCCGACCTGAAGGCCCTGTACGACCGCCATGACTCATCGGCCGCCGGCTTCACGGTGTTCCGCTTCTGATTCAACCGATACCCCGAAAACACCATGCAACACTACGCGCCCATCACGGGAAGAAAAATCAGAATCGCCATCGTTGGCTGTGGCCGCATCTCCAAAAACCACTTTGGGTCGGTTGAGAAGCACGCTGAGCATCTGGAGCTGGCTGCAATTTGCGACATGGATGCCAACGTGCTGGCAGAACATGCCGACAAGTACAAGGTGCCCGCCTACCGCGACATGGAAGAGATGCTCCAGAAAGAGCAAATCGACTTGGTTGCGCTGTGCACCCCCAGCGGCGTTCACCCAGACCAAGCCGTGTTGGCCGCCAAGTACAAAGTACACGTGATGACCGAAAAGCCCATGGCAACCCGTTGGAACGACGGTGTACGCATGGTCAAAGCCTGTGACGAAGCCGGTGTGCGCCTGTTTGTGGTGAAGCAAAACCGCCTGAACACCACCCTGCGCCTGCTCAAGCGCGCCGTGTCAGAAAAACGCTTTGGCAAGATCCACATGGTTCACCTCAATGTGTTCTGGACCCGCCCCCAGTCGTACTACGACCAAGGCAATGGCTGGCGTGGCACCTGGGAGTTTGACGGTGGCGCCTTCATGAACCAAGCCAGCCACTACGTTGACCTGCTGGACTGGCTGATTGGCCCCGTTGAAAAAATCCAGGCCATGATGAGCACCACCCGCGACATTGAGGTGGAAGACACCGGCGTGCTGAACGTCAAGTGGCGCAACGGTGCCCTGGGCTCCATGAGCGTGACCATGCTGACCTACCCGCAAAACCTGGAAGGCAGCATCACCATTCTGGGCGAAAAGGGCACGGTGCGCGTGGGTGGCATGGCCGTCAACGACATCCAGCTTTGGCAGTTCAACGAAGCCAAAGACTACGACGCCGACATCCAGAACGCCAACTACGAAACCACCTCGGTTTACGGCTTTGGGCATCCGCTGTACTACAAGAACGTGGTGGAGACATTGCGCGGTGAAGCCGACCCTGAAACCGATGGTCGTGAAGGCTTGAAGTCGTTGGAATTGCTGATCGCGGCCTACCTCGCCTCGCGCGATGGCAAAACCGTGTCACTGCCCCTGGAGTACTGAGATGAGCGTCACCATTCACCCCAGCGCCATTGTTGATGAGGGTGCACAAATTGGCGAAGGCTCGCGCATCTGGCACTTCGTGCACGTGTGCGGCGGCGCCCGCATTGGTCAAGGCGTGTCACTGGGCCAGAACGTGTTCGTGGGCAACAAGGTTGTCATTGGCGACCAGTGCAAGATTCAGAACAACGTATCGGTGTACGACAACGTGACCCTTGAAGAGGGCGTGTTCTGCGGCCCCAGCATGGTGTTCACCAATGTGTACAACCCACGCTCACTGATTGAACGCAAAAGCGAATACCGCGACACCCTGGTGAAGCGCGGCGCCACCCTGGGCGCCAACTGCACCATTGTGTGCGGCAGCACGGTTGGCGAGTTTGCCTTCATTGGCGCCGGCGCGGTGGTGAATAAAAGCGTGAAGCCGTACGCCCTGATGGTGGGTGTCCCCGCACGCCAGGTGGGCTGGATGAGCGAATACGGCGAACAAATTCCGCTGCCCATTCAAGGCCAAGGCGAATACACCTGCCCTTACACCGGAAGCCGCTATGTGCTTACCGGTGACCAACTTCAGAAGTACGAAGGCCAATAAATGATTGAATTTTGCGACCTGAAGGCCCAGCAAGCCCGCATCAAGGACAAAATTGACGCCGGCATTCAACGCGTGCTGGCGCACGGTCATTACATCCTGGGCCCGGAAGTGGCCGAGTTGGAAAAGAAGCTGGCCGCGTTTGTGGGGGCCAAGCACTGCATCACCTGCGCCAATGGCACCGATGCCTTGCAAATTGCCCAAATGGCGGTGGGCGTGGGCCATGGAGACGAAGTCATCACCCCCGGTTTCACCTACATTGCCACGGCCGAGACTGTGGCCTTGCTGGGCGCCAAGCCCGTGTACGTGGACATCGACCCACGCACCTATAACCTGGACCCTGCGCTGCTAGAAGCGGCGATCACACCCCGTACCAAGGCCATCATCCCGGTGAGCCTGTACGGCCAATGTGCAGACTTTGACGCCATCAACGCCATTGCCGCCAAGCATGGCATCCCGGTGATCGAAGACGCTGCGCAAAGCTTTGGCGCCAGCTACAAGGGCAGAAAGTCTTGCAACCTCAGCACCATTGCCTGCACCAGCTTTTTCCCCAGCAAGCCGCTGGGTTGCTATGGTGATGGCGGGGCCATTTTTACCAACGACGATGAGTTGGCGAAAGTGCTTCGCCAGATTGCCCGCCATGGCCAAGACCGCCGTTACCACCACATTCGTGTGGGCGTGAACAGCCGACTTGACACACTGCAAGCCGCGATCTTGCTGCCTAAGCTGGAAATCTTCGCAGAAGAAATCCAGCGCCGCCAGCAGGTGGCCGCCAACTACGAACGCCTGCTCACGGAAGCAGGCATCGAGACCAAGCCCTTCATCGAACCCCACAACTTAAGCGCCTGGGCGCAATACACGATTCGAGTGGACAACCGCGACGCCGTGCAGGACGCACTGAAGGCCGCGGGCATCCCTACTGCTGTCCACTACCCAATTCCGCTGAACAAGCAACCTGCGGTGGCGGATGCGACCATCCAACTGCCGCATGGTGATGCTGCCGCAGCGCGGGTGATGAGCGTGCCGATGCATCCATACCTGACGAGTCATGAGCAGCAGCGTATCGTTTCGGCCATTCGCGACTGCAAGACTTGAATGAGTAGTCGCATGCCGAATGGCATTCGTACGAGGCTTGCAGGCCTCATGAGTAACGGCTTCGCGCGCAACGTTGGCGTGCTTGTTGGCGGCACAGCCTTTGCTCAAGCGTTGTCGGTACTGATACTCCCCTTGCTGACACGGCTTTACTCACCAGACGATTTCACAGTACTAGCCGCCTACGCATCTATTCTCGCAATTTTTGCCGGCATTGCATGCCTGCGTCTCGAAATTGCTATCCCCCTCCCGGAAAGTGATGATGAGGCAGCTAATTTGCTGGCCCTCGCAGTCACCTTCAGCAGCATGATCGCTGCGCTGCTTGGTCTGGCTGTCTGGATCTATTCAGATGAAATTATCAGACTAATAGCTCAGCCCGGACTAAAACCATATCTATGGCTCCTGCCTTTCGGGGTTTGGCTCAGCGGTATATATGCAGCGCTTCAGTATTGGGCAACAAGACATAAAGATTTTGGTTTGATCGCCAGAACACGGCTTAGTCAAGCGACCAGCAGCGCAGCCATTCAACTTTCTTGTGGATGGGCAGGATTTACACCTATTGGACTCATCCTTGGTCAGTTATGCAATGTCGGAGCCGGTGTGATACGTCTTGGTGCAGATATATTTCGTAATCAACGTAACGCAATAGCAAGCGTACGGCACCACACGATGCTCGCCTCACTTCGTCGATATGAACGGTTTCCAAAATATTCGACACTGGAGGCACTTGCTAATGGGGCAAACATACAACTCCCCGTATTAATCATCGCATCCCTAGCAATTGGCCCAGAAGCAGGCTTTTTGATGCTTGCCTCGCGAGTTATAAGCGCGCCGATGTCATTGATCGGAGGGGCCATATCGCAAGTTTATCTATCACGCGCCCCCGCAGAATTGCGCCAAGGAAGTCTAAGCACTTTCACCGTTGAAGTGCTTAATGGCCTAATCCGTTCAGGGGTAGGCCCAATACTATTCATTGGTATCATTGCGCCTGCAGCGTTTCCGATTATCTTCGGACCCGAATGGGAGCGCGCTGGCGAAATCGTTAGCTGGATGACGCCATGGTTCATTTTCCAGTTCCTTGCTTCACCCATCTCAATGATTCTCCACGTAACGGAAAATCAAAAGAAAGCTCTACTACTACAAGTATGCGGACTTTTTCTTAGAGTGGGCGCAGTGACGCTAGCAGCCCAAATCAAACCGACCTACATCGTTGAAGCCTACGTCATATCAGGTCTGATCTTTTACGCAATATACCTGCGTATTGCACTACAAGCTGCAAAAGTGAACATAAAGCCGAAGGATATTTTGCACGTGAAGAATTTCAATATCCTTTCTTCATGGGTCACCATCTCTATTTTGGCAATATATATCATTGCCTGAGTAGAAGCCTGCCGCAGCACGGCTCAATCCATGCGCTTGTGACCCATTAATCTGGATTCCTCTTACTGCGCGGAGAACACCATGGGTTCCAACCAGATTAAGGAAGGTCTGCAAAACCTCCGCATGCAGCCCTGAATGTGAGACAGTGACAGCATGAAGCAGATGAGCCTGAGCACCACTGGATTTGAACGCAAGACCAAGAGAACGCGCAAGCGCGAGTTCCTCGACGAGATGAACCTGGTCGTGCCTTGGGCTGAGCTTGTGGGCTTGATTGCGCCACACGCGCCGGCGCGTGGCGCCAAAGGTGGTCGTCCACCGTTTGCTGTGGAAACGATGCTGCGCATTCACTTTTTGCAGCAGTGGTTCAACTTGTCTGACCCGGCCATGGAAGAAGCCCTTTATGACACGCCGATGTTCCGTGAGTTTGCCCGGCTGGACATGGGAGAGGACCATCTTCCCGACGAAAGCACCATCTTGCGTTTTCGCCATTTGCTCGAAGCTCACGATCTGAGCTTGCAAATCTTGGCAACCGTCAACGCCACGCTCACCGCCAAGGGTTTGCTGCTCAAGCAAGGCACAGTCGTGGATGCGACGTTGATTGCGGCGCCGAGTTCGACCAAGAACAGCACAGGCGCGCGCGACCCCGAGATGCACCAGACCAAAAAGGGCAACCAGTGGCACCACGGCATGAAGGCGCACATCGGCTCGGATGCCGATTTGGGGCTGGTGCACAGCGTGACCACCACAGCGGCCAACGCGCACGACATCACCCAGGCACACGCGCTGTTGCACGGCCAAGAAACGGACGTCTTTGCCGATTCGGGCTACCGGGGCATTGAAAAGCGCGAAGAAATTCAAGCCAAGCACCCGGATGTGAAATGGCACATCGCCATGATGCCTGGCAAGCGAAAGGCCATGGACAAGAGCACGCCCATGGGCGCCATCCTGGAGCAGTTGGAAAAGACCAAAGCCAGCATCCGTGCCAAGGTGGAACATCCGTTTCGTGTCATCAAGCGGCAGTTCGGCTACGTCAAGGTCAAGTACCGTGGGCTGGCCAAGAATACGGCCAATCTGATGACGCTGTTTGCACTGTCCAACCTGTGGATGGTGCGCAAACGACTCCTGAATATGGGGGCGCAGGGATGAGTGCGCCCAAAAACGGCCAAGGGGCCACGACTGGGGCTCAATACGCCCCGTATCTGCCCTTTGAACGCAAAAAAGTGTCGTCATCTGAAATAACAGCCCCAAGCCGCCGCGTCAGCGGTGGTTGTGCAGACCTTCCCAAGGTTCACCCTATGAGCTTGTGCCCCACTAATCTGGAGTCTTCTCACAGTGGGGTGAGCACCATGGCCTTCAACCAGATTCAGTTCCAGCACGACATGTCAATTCGGGAATTCCTTCGTAGCTTTGGGCTCTGTCACTTACACGTGAGCTCGGTGTGAGTTACACCACAAGTTGGCTGTTGTATCAGAAGATCAACCGGGCCATGGCAGCCACACAAGACGCCACCCACGAACTACTTAGCGGCTCGGTGCAACTCGATGACGCTTACCGCGGAGGCGAGCGTACAGGCGGCAAACTCGGGCTGGGCTCCGAGAACAAGGTCACCTTTTTCGCATCTATCGCGGTCATTGATCACGGGCATCCGATGTTCATCAAGCTCAATGTGCTCAGAAGGCTCACCTCTGAAGCGATCAGCAAGTGGGCCAATGCCAATCTGACGCCGGGCACCAGCGTGAACAGCGATGGTTTGGGCTGTTTCAGCGCGGTGGCCGATGTCTGTTGCCTTCACCTCCCGATGGTGGTCGTCTCCCTCAAGCCGCGCGACGTGCCCAGCTTCAAGTGGGCCAATACCGTGCTTGGCAATCTCAAGGCCACGGTGGCCGGAGCATTACCTCGCCGGGTTCGGCTACAGGTTCAACCGCCGCTTCGATCTGTGTAGTCTGGCCATGTCTCATCGTCGACGTCGTCGAGAGCAAAGCTCTTCAAGGAAAAGACGGTCAGAGCGTATGCTCAGACACGTTTCTAACCAGTTACGACATAGCTTCACGTCTGGCAATCACCGGCCGAACACCTCCCATGATCACCATTTCATATATAACGCTATTCACTGTCACCCTCATAGCGTTCTTAATCCTGATGAGGGGGACGGTATTCCAGATTTCACTGAGAAATAATGTCCTTGGCGGAGCGTTGATTGCCAGAGAAATTTTCATATTAATATTGCTGGGTTCTGCTTTGTTTGGGATTTATGGCCCAAGTCAATTTAACACCGTCCACGTCAAAGCTGACACCGTACACGAGACTGGGTCAGCGATTTTTACCAGCACACTTCTCCTCATCACATCAATATCAATATTCAGCAACACACTTTTTAGAAGATATCTAAGGCTTGATAAATCCCGACAAACCACAGATAGCGCAAATATTGCAGCCGTAAAGACACTTATAAGATCAGTTGCAATTTTACTTTTCGCCCTAACAGTTGCGAGCCAACTGACGGGAATGTCTCATGCCTTCTGGAAATCCCTCTACGAAGGAGGCGACCTGCTGACAAATCGTCTTGCCAATCGCTATAGCAGCGAAACCCCATCCCATATTAAAGCATACTTAAAATACTCCTACTGCTTACTGACCGCACTCTTAGGCTTCTTCGGCTCAGGGCATATAAAAGGCGCAGAACGAATCGCCTACATCTCCCTTATAACATACTCGTCCACTCTTTCAGGCGAGAAAGCATCAATCGTTCAAGCCATTATAGTTTACGCCGTCTGCCGAGCCAGTAGCACCAACATAAAACCTGCCAAACTTCTTCTTGCAGGAGGTGTGATTCTCGCACTCACCGTTACACTGATTTTCGTCGCCGTAAGAATACAATACCCCACCATAACCACCGAAGAGTTCGCACTATACTTAATTGACAGGTTGGGGGTAGGGCAAATTCAAGGCGTCTACGAGCAACTCTCTCTAAAGCTAATGGATTGGGAGTACGTACTAATAGAAGTACCATTCATTGGATTCTTTACCGAACCCAAAATATTTTCAAAAGACCTCATGCTTTCCACATGGGCTCAGGGAATGAACCCGAGCGACGTGGGGGTAATGAATACATTCTTTATAGCAGAAGCTTATGCTATCGGCGGCCCACTTCTACTTTATCTCTCACCCATATTCGTAGCCTTCAACTTCTGCCTGATTACCCACATTAGCTGCAAAATATTCAAGCTTCACTTCAGCATCACAAAAAAAGATGCCCAATTAATAATACCAATATTTATTTCATCCATACTAATGTTTACAGGAGACCTAAATGGAATGCTACTGGGGAAGAGACTTTTCCTAATACTTATATTCTACGCCTCAATCTTCGCAATCAAGACGATACTAGAAAACATAAACAAGACCAGGCCGAATCAGAATCGAATCCGTTAAAACCAACCAATCAAGACCCATGGATAAATCTCAACAAAAAAAAATCCACGTTATATCCAGATCCCCATGGGACGAACCGCACAGAATAAGGCAACAAATCGCAAAACTCCTATCGAGTGACTTTAATGTCCAATACCACTCCCCCGGCCTGCCCCACCTCCACCGACTGCAATCACAGGAAAATATCACCATTCATAAATTCCCTTTCCTTCAAAATTACACATCCTTGCCGCTAACCACCTTAATTAACGCATTAATCTTACGCTGGTACCTACCACGCAAGACAAGCGAGCACGACATTATCATCAACTTTCTACCCGAACTCACCCTACTACCACCCAGGCCCGGGTTAACCGTACTATCAATATTCAATGATGATTTTGCCTCTATGGCCCCCAGAATCTCGTCGTGGTGGATTAAGTTCCTAATGAAGAGAATGGGCAAGAATTCGAAGGCGTCACTTTATGTATCAAATAAATTGATGAAGAAGTACCCATGCGACATTTCAGAACTTTTATACCCATGGTGCGATCAAGTTCACCCTCGACAGGAATCAAAAAAGAACATTATTTTGTATTGGGGATATTTGGGCGCCGCAGTGGATTTCGAAAGAATCGAGGAGTTGGCGGCAGATGTAAAGTCGAACTCACTTGAAATCGAGATTTGGCTGGTCGGTCCTGTCGCTAGCGAGGCGAAGGAACCATTAGATTGCATATTAAAAAATAATCCCGAAATTAAATTATTTAGCCCGCGCTCATTAGAGGACATCCCAACAGGTCGAGTTCTATGTGGCATAGAGTTTATATCCAAACATTTTAAGAACTCACAGGTTCTTGAGTTCCCAAACAAAGCTCCTCGTCTACTAGCCTATGGCATCCCACTCGTTTACAGCGGTTGCCAACTTCTAGATCGTCCTTTCTTCTTACGCTATGACGGCAGGATAAATGATGTTATTAACAATATTAACTCAAATATGGTCAACATCCAGCAATCTATCAACGACCACTTCAAAACCTCTAACTCCCAATCGGTGCTGGATAGAGTGAAACTCACAATAGGACGTGCGGCTGCAAAATCCCTCTAATGGAGGATTCCTAATTCGCCACCTTCGACATAAATCAAGAACCAACATCACACGGCCATCATGAAGCGAGTGTTACTGATTAGCCATAACGCACTTTCAATGCATCAAAACAATGGCAAGACCTTAGCCTCGATTTTCTCTGACTGGCCCATGGATAATATTGCGCAACTGTATTTCAATAAGGAGGTCCCGGAGTCTTTGAAGTTTCGAAATTTTATGAGAATTACTGATGAAGATGTGATTAAACGTATTCTATCATTTGGACTGATCAAACACGCCGGACAAGTTTTGACGCCAACTAACGAGCAAGGGATAGCATCACACACCGACGCGGGCACCCTTGGTTTCATCAAGGAATTAGCAAAGCAGCACGAGTGGATGAAGTTAATAGCCAGAGATCTTATATTTAGCACCGACTACTGGTACAGCTCGAACATCCGCGAATGGATCGCATCATTTAAACCAGATTCAATTTTCCTGCTAGGGGGCAACTCGAGGTTCGCATTCAAAATCGCAACCCGCTTGTCAAGCGATCTCAAAATCCCCCTTGATATATACATTACAGACGACTATATAATAAACAGCGCACCAGATAATTTTATAGAGAAGGCCATCCACAAGAAGCTAACGAGAACTTACATTGAAGCCATCTCACATTCGCGACACCTATTCGCTATAGGGCAAGAGATGGCGTCTGAGTTCAAGCGATTCTTCGGGCGCGAATTCCACGTTTTAATGAACATTACTAATTCGCAATTACCTTCAACGCAACACACCCGGCCATCAGCAAAAGATGGCGCTATTGACTTCGTTTATGTTGGCGGAATACATTTAGGCAGAGACAAGACACTCGCAGCCTTAGGAAAACTGCTCGGCGAAATTTCCAGCCACTTATCTACACCTATTTCACTAAATGTCTACTCAGTGAAGCCGCCTTCACCATCCGTGTTGAAAACATTTCGCTCCAGCAACGTCACATATTGTGGCGCCATACATCACCACGCTGTTGAAGACAGAATACAAAGGGCTGATTTCGTTGTTCATGTTGAAAGCTTCGACGATCAGTTCACAAGCAAAACGAAGCTCTCCGTCTCCACCAAAATCCCTGAATACCTCTCATCGGGGGCTTGCTTATTAGCCTTCGGGCCAAACTCCTTAGCATCCATCAAGCTTATCGAAGACAACAAGCTTGGCATAGTGATCGGACAACTCAATATCTCCAGTGATGACAGGTCAAATCTCATCAATGCAATTCTTTCAGAAAGCACAAGAAATTTGCTATCGCGAAATGCATCACAGTACTTCAATGCGAATTTTGACTCAATCAAAATACGGGACACCGTCAAGAAACTAATCAACCAAAACTAGATCAAAATGTTTTTCGATAAAAAATTACTGATTACTGGCGGGACAGGTTCTTTTGGCAACGCCGTTCTAAAGAGGTTTTTGAACTCCAGCATTAAGGAGATTCGTATTTTTAGTCGCGACGAGAAAAAGCAGGACGACATGCGCAAGCGCTACAACAGCGCCAAGCTCAAGTTCTACATTGGCGACGTGCGTGACCAGCGCAGCGTCGAACAAGCCATGCGCGGTGTGGACTATGTTTTCCACGCCGCAGCCTTGAAGCAGGTTCCTTCTTGCGAGTTCCACCCCATGCAAGCGGTGCGCACCAACGTGCTGGGCACTGAGAATGTGCTTGAAGCAGCCATTGCCGCAGGGGTAAAGCGCGTGGTGTGCCTCAGCACCGACAAGGCCGTCTACCCCATCAACGCCATGGGAATTTCCAAAGCCATGATGGAAAAGGTCATGGTGGCCACCAGTCGCAATCTGGAAGGCACAGGTACGGTCATTTGCGGCACGCGCTATGGCAACGTGATGGCATCGCGCGGCTCGGTCATTCCCTTGTTTGTGGACCAAATTCGGGCAGGCCAGCCCATCACCATCACCGACCCCAGCATGACCCGCTTCATGATGACCTTGGCCGATGCGGTGGACCTGGTGCTTTACGCCTTTGAGCATGGCAACAATGGCGACATCTTTGTGCAAAAGGCACCGGCCGCCACCATCGAAACCCTCACACGCGCGCTCACGGGTTTGATGGGCAAGCCCGATCATCCGGTCAACATCATCGGCACCCGCCATGGCGAGAAGTTGTATGAGGCCTTGCTCAGCCGTGAGGAAATGGCCTGCGCCGAAGACATGGGCGACTATTTCCGTGTGCCGGCCGATGGCCGCGACCTGAACTACGGCAAGTTTGTGGAGCAAGGCGAGGCCAAGCTCACCCAAGCCACCCATGGCGAAGACTACAACTCACACAACACCACGCGCCTGGATGTGGCGGGCATGGCCCAGCTGATGTTGAAGCTGGAAGGCATGCAGCGCATTGCCCGAGGCGAGTTGGCCACGGTTGAGGAGTGCTGAGGCCATGAAGGTTTTGATCACCGGCGCTGGCGGCTTTGTGGGCAAGAACCTGCAGCAACACCTGGCCGAGCGCAAGGACATAGAGGTGGTGTGCTTCACCCGCGCCCACACCACAGCTGATTTGCCGCACCTGCTGGAAGGGGTGGCGTTCATCTTTCACTTGGCGGGTGTGAACCGGCCTCAAGACCCGCAAGAGTTCGTCACTGGCAACACCGACCTGACGGTGGCCTTGGTGGCCGCCGCTGAGGCGGAGGGGCGTGCACGTGGGCGCCACATTCCCATCGTCTACACCTCTTCCACCCAGGCGGCGCATGACAACGCCTACGGCGCCAGCAAGCGCGTAGCGGAGCAGGCGCTGCGGGCCTACAGTGAGCGCACGGGGGCGGCATCCCATGTGTTCCGTTTGCCCAATGTGTTTGGCAAGTGGTGTCGGCCCAACTACAACTCGGCTGTAGCCACGTTTTGCCACAACATCACCCGGGGTCTGCCCATTCAGATCAATGACCCGGCAGTCGCCTTGAAGCTGGTCTATGTGGACGATGTGGTGGAGCGCTTCATCCAGTTGATGGAGGGTGCCGATGCCGCGCTAGATGCCGACGGTTTTGCGACGGTCACGCCGCAGTACACCACCACAGTGGGAGAGTTGGCGCAACTGATCGAAACCTTCCGCGACAGCCGCAGCACCTTGGTGACCGAGCGCGTGGGCACAGGCTTGGTGCGCGCGCTGTATGCCACCTATGTGAGCTACTTGCCGCCCGAGTCGTTCACCTACCCGGTGCCCATGCATGGTGACGCACGCGGTGTGTTCGTGGAAATGCTCAAGACACCCGACTGCGGTCAGTTCTCGTTCTTCACCGCGCACCCTGGCATCACCCGCGGTGGGCACTACCACCACACCAAGACCGAGAAGTTCCTGGTGATCAAGGGCGAGGCCCGTTTCAAGTTCCGCCGCATGCAAACCGGCGAAGCCCATGAACTGGTCACCAGTGGCGAGAAGGCCGAGATCGTGGAAACCGTGCCCGGCTGGACGCATGACATCACCAACATCGGCACGGATGAGATGGTGGTGATGCTCTGGGCCAACGAGATTTTCGACCGGGCCAAGCCAGACACCTACGCTTGCCCTCTGTGAGAAAAGAAATGAAAAAGCTCAAAGTCATGTCCGTGGTCGGCACCCGACCCGAGATCATCCGCCTGTCGCGCGTGTTGGCCGCGTTGGACGCGCATTGTGACCATGTGCTGGTGCACACCGGCCAGAACTACGATTACGAACTGAACCAGGTCTTTTTTGACGATCTGGGCGTGCGCAAGCCTGATTTCTTTCTGAACAGCGCCGAGGGCAGCACGGGCGCCGCGCACACGATTGGCAACCTCATCATTGCCGTGGACCGCGTGCTGGGCGAGGTACAGCCCGAGGCCATGCTGGTGCTGGGCGACACCAACAGTTGCCTGAGCGTGATTCCGGCCAAGCGTCGCAAGATTCCCATCTTCCACATGGAGGCAGGCAACCGTTGTTTTGACCAGCGCGTGCCGGAGGAAACCAACCGCCGCATCGTGGACCACACGGCCGACATCAACCTGACCTACAGCACCATCGCACGCGATTACCTGCTGCGCGAGGGCTTGCCACCTGATCAGGTGATCAAGACCGGCAGTCCGATGTTCGAGGTGCTGAACCACTATCGCCCCAACATCGAGGCCTCAGAGGTGCTGCAGCGCTTGTCGCTGGAGGCTGGGCGTTACTTTGTGGTGAGTGCCCACCGCGAAGAGAACATCGAGTCGGAAAAGTCGTTCACCAAGTTGGTGGCGGTGCTCAATGCCGTGGCCGAAGACCATGGCCTGCCTGTGATCGTGTCCACCCACCCGCGCACGCAAAAGCGCGTGGATGCCACCGATGCCAAGTTCCACCCCATGGTGCGCTTGTTGAAGCCGCTGGGCTTTCACGATTACGTGAAGCTGCAGTTGTCAGCGAAGGCAACGTTGTCTGACAGCGGCACCATCAACGAAGAGTCGTCGATTTTGAACTTCCCGGCGCTGAACCTGCGTGAAGCGCATGAGCGCCCCGAGGGGATGGAAGAGGCTGCCGTGATGATGGTGGGTCTGGAAGTGGACCGCGTGCGCCAGGGGCTGGCCATTTTGGCATCCCAGGCTCGGGGCGAAGAACGCAGCCTGCGTTTGGTAGCCGACTACAGCATGCCCAACGTGAGTGACAAGGTGGTGCGCATCATTCACAGCTACACCGATTACGTGAACCGCGTGGTGTGGAAGAAGTATTGAGCTGCACACGATGCGTATTGCGCTGATTGCGGACACGTTTCCGCCCCTTCGCACTTCGGGTGCGGTGCAGTTGCGTGATTTGTCTCGCGAGTTCGTACGGCAAGGGCATCATCTGACGGTGATGCTGCCTTCTGCAGAGCTGAACACGCCGTGGCACATGGATGAGATGGACGGGGTGCAGGTGCTGCGCTTGCGGGCCCCGCGCACCAAGGACATTGATTACGTTCGACGCACGCTGGGTGAGTTCCTGATGCCCTTCGCCATGCGACGAAACTTGATGCAAAGCCCGCTGGCGTCGCAAAAATGGGATGGGGTGGCTTGGTATGCCCCGTCCATTTTTCATGGTCCGCTGGTGAACACGCTGAAGCAAAGAAGCGGCTGCAAGGGTTACCTGATCATCCGCGACATTTTTCCGGAGTGGGCGGTAGACATGGGCTTGATGGGGCGGGGTCTGCCCTATCGTTTCTTTGATACCGTGGCCCGCTATCAGTACTCGGTGGCTGACGTGATCGGGGTGCAAACGCCGGGCAATGAAGCCTATTTTGAGCGTTGGCGCCAGCAAGCTGGCAGGCGCTTGGAGGTGTTGCAGAACTGGTTGGACAAACCCGCGCAGGCACCTTGCTCAATTCGCATCAAAGACACCCGCCTGGCAGGCCGCAAGGTGTTTGTGTATGCCGGCAACATGGGCATTGCGCAAGGCATGGATGTGCTGCTGGACTTGGCCGACAAGCTGCGTGCGCGCACAGATGTGGGCTTTCTGTTCGTGGGGCGAGGGAGTGAATCAGCGCGCTTGGCGCGCGATGCGAAGGGTCGCGGTCTGGACAACGTCGTGTTCTTCGACGAGATCCACCCTGACGAAATCCCTGACCTGTATGCGCAGTGCAGCGTGGGCATTGTGGCGCTTGACCCGCGCCACAAGTCACACAACATCCCAGGCAAATTCCTGACCTACATGCAAAGCGGGCTGCCGGTGCTGGCCAACGTGAACGCGGGCAACGACTTGGCCCAGTTGATTCGGCAAGAGCGGGTGGGCCAGGTGTGCGAGAACAATGACGCTGATGAGCTGCTGCGCCTGGCTGAACGCTTGTTGGCCCAGGTGAGCACCGATCCAGATCTGCCTGAACGTTGCCGACACCTGTTTGAGCGGCAATTTTCCGCCGAGCAGGCCGTACGCCAGATTGTGTCGGCGTTGTCTGCCTGACGATCAGCCCGCCTTGCGCAGGCTGGCAGCGTCAATCTTCACCGGCACGGGCTGGCTCAAGATGTGCAACAGCACCATGGCGCGTTGGCTCAGATTTGGATCGGCGCGGACATAGTGTGTTCGGAGTGACGGGCGAGAGGGATGATTGTCGGGCAGAACGCTCAGGTACACATCGAAAAGCGTCAGCGATGCTTTTGCGCCCGCCGCACCAGCTCACGCAGACAGGTGTCGCCCCCCTGTTAGCTGCTGATATCCACTTTACGCGTTAGACCCACATGGGTATAATTCACCGATGCCTGATCACATCAAACAACTGCAGTGGGTTGGATCTGCGAAGAAGGATCTGCTAGCGATGCCCGAAGACGTCATTGACGTCTTTGGCTTCGCATTGCATCTCGCTCAGACAGGCAAGAAGCACGCGAATGCCAAGCCTTTGAGGGGTTTTGGCGGGGCTGGCGTCCTCGAAGTGGTCGAGGATCACTTGGGCGACACCTATCGGGCTGTGTACACGGTGAAGATCGACGAGGCTGTCTATGTGCTGCACTGTTTTCAGAAGAAGTCCAAGCAAGGCATCGAAACGCCAAAACATGACATGGACCTCATCCGAGAACGCTTGAAGGCCGCACAAGCCGACGCCAAAGGAGCTTGAGATGATTGAAATTGAGAAAGGTTCTGCCAACGTGTACGAAGACCTCGGGCTGCCCGACGCTTCCGAGATGTTGGTCAAAGCCACCTTGGCCGCCAAGATCGGCGAGATCATCAAGCATCGTCACCTCACGCAGGTGCAGGCTTCGGAGATTCTCGGCATGCCTCAACCCAAGCTGTCAGGGATGTTGCGCGGCCAGTTCCGTGGTATCAGTGAGGCCAAGATGCTCGAGTGCCTGAACCGCTTGGGCCGGAACGTGGAAATCGTGGTTAGCAAGCCATCCCGCTCGGGCAGCGCAGGGCGAACCAGTGTGGTTTTCGCCTGAAGACTGGATTTGGCAGCGCGGCGGGTGTGATCTCACTGACTGAGTGGAGTGGTTTGCGCATCAATGGGGCGCAGCTTGCCATTCGGCCAGCGTGGTCATCGACCAGGCCATCCTCAAGCGACGCGTCCGGGCTATCAGCCCGTCTTGCGCAAGCTGGCAGCATCAATCTTTACAGGCACGGGCTGGCTCAAGATGTGCAGCAGCACCATGGCGCGCTGCTCGGCATCGGTCATCTGGTAGGCCGCTTCCAGCCCGGCAAACGGGCCTTCGGTGATCACCACGGTGTCGCCTGGTTTGAAAAGTGGCTCGGTGGGCTGGGCCAGCTCGCGGTTGCGCAGCAGGTCAACCAGGGGGTCTTCCACCTTGGCGGGCCGGGTGCCAAAGCGCACCAGCTGGCTCACACCCAGGGTGGAGCGAATGGGCGCCCAGCTGGGGGCGTTGTCGCTAGTGCTAAGCCGCACAAACAGGTAGCGCGCAAACATGGGCTCGCTCACTACTTCGGCCTTGCGGCGGCGAATTTTTTCAACGCGCAGCAGCGGCAGGTAGCAGGTGTAGCCCTGGCGCTCCAGGTTGGTCAGCGCGATGTGCTCCTGCCGGGGCTTGGTGTGGATCAGGTACCAGACGGTGGTATCTCGGTCGGTGGTTGGCTGCATGACGTGGCCCGTAGGGGTGCTGTGACCGACACCAATCTCAGGCCTCCACCTTCAACTCGACCGCTACAGCCTTAACATAGTAGCAAGTGTCAACATGGGCGGACCCGCCCCAAGGAGGCTCACGATGCCAACCACCACCGAACGATTGCTGGAAACTGCTCAGTCACTACCTGAGCCCTTGTTGGCTGAGGTGCTCGACTTTGCCGAGTTCCTGCGCGCACGGCATGGAAGGGTTGCCTCGCAGGTGGCGGGGCGTTCTCTGCTCGATTTGTGCGGCGGGTTGGAAAAGTCAGCTGCCTTTAGCGAGACTCCTGAGGTCATTCAGCGGCGACTGCGTGATGAGTTGTTGGCGCCGACCGAAAACTGAGCCACTTTTGAGGGTAGTGCCGACCCAAAACTGAGCCAGGTGAACAACCTACTCTGCTGTTTTTTTGTGCAGCAGAGGACAAGGAGTGATCACCATGGACATGATTGGCAGGATCCGGCATTTGCATGCCCGGAAGAACAAATCGGAGCGCGAGATATCGCGCATGACAGGGCTCTCGCGCAACACGGTTGCGAAGTGGCTGCACGGGGAAGTGGACGGTCCACCGAAGTACCGGCGCGGCGAGCAGCCCAACAAACTCACGGCGTTCCATGACGTGCTCAGGCAGGCCTTGAAGGCTGATGCACGTCGGCCCAAACACGAGCGGCGCACAGCCAAGGCGCTGTACGCCGAGATCAGGCGTGCGGGCTATGAGGGTGGTTACACGCGGGTGACCGACTTCATCCGGGCATGGCGCCAGGGCGAAGGCCAGGGGTCTGCGGGCAACGCCTTCGTGCCGTTGGCCTTCGAGCTGGGCGAGGCTTTCCAGTTCGACTGGAGCGAGGAAGGCATGGTGATCGGCGGCATCTACTACCGGGTGCAGGTCTCACACATGAAGCTGTGCGCCAGTCGGGCTTTCTGGCTGGTGGCCTACCCCAGCCAGGGCCACGAGATGCTGTTCGATGCCCACACCCGCAGCTTCGCCGCGCTGGGTGGCGTGGCGCGCCGGGGCATCTATGACAACATGAAGACTGCGGTAGACAAGGTCAAGAAGGGCAAGGGGCGCATCGTCAACGAGCGCTTTGCCACCATGTGCGCGCATTACCTGTACGACCCGGACTTCTGCAACGTGGCCAGCGGCTGGGAGAAAGGGGTGGTGGAGAAGAACGTGCAAGACAGCCGCCGGCGCATCTGGATCGACGCGGCCAAGATCAAGTTCGGCAGCTTTACCGAACTCAACGCCTGGCTGGCCCAGCGCTGCCGCGCGTTGTGGGACGAGGTGCGCCACCCCGAGCACACCCAGTTCAGCGTGGCCGAGATGCTCGAACACGAGCGCGCGCACCTCATGCCCATGCCCGTGCCGTTCGATGGCTACGTCGAGAAACCCGCTCGGGTCACCAGCACCTGTCTGGTGTCGGTGGCGCGCAACCGCTATTCGGTGCCGTGCGAACGGGTGGGCCAGATGGTCAGTACGCGGTTGTATCCGGGCAGCGTCGCCATCGTGGCCGACGACACCATCGTGGCCCGCCACGACCGGCTGAGCAACGCGGGCGAGACCCGGTACGACTGGCAGCACTACATCCCGCTGCTGCAGAGAAAGCCCGGTGCCCTGAGGAACGGCGCGCCCTTTGCCGACATGCCCGAGCCGCTGCAGCGGCTGCGCCGTGGGCTGCTGCGCAACCCGGGCGGCGACCGGGTGATGGCGCAGGTGTTGGCCATTGTGCTCAGCGCCGGTCTGGACGCGGTGCTGGTGGCCATCGAGCTGGCGCTGGAGAGTGGGCCGCCTGGCAAGGTCAGTGTGGAGCACGTGGTCAACGTGCTGAACCGGCTCAACGCGCAGCCGGTGCCGCCCACGGCGGCCACGCTGCTGAGAGCGACCACGCCGCCGCTGGCGAACACGGCGCGCTACGACAGCCTGCGCTCGGACACCGTGGGTGCCATCACCGAAGGAGCCGACCATGAAGACTGATGTGCTGGTCGAACTCAAGGCATTGCGCCTGCACGGCATGGCCGGCGCGTGGGCCGATCTGGTCGAGCAAGGGGGTGGCGAGGCAGGCGGTGTGGGCATCGAGTCCTCGCGCTGGCTGATCGAGCACCTGTTGCAGGCCGAGGGTACGGACCGCGCGATGCGCTCGGTCAGCCACCAGATGCACGCGGCGAAGTTCCCGGTGCACCGCGACATGGCGGGCTTTGACTTCGAGGTCTCGCCGGTGGACCGCAACCTGGTGGAGACTCTGGCCACCACGGCCTTCACCGACGAGGCGCACAACGTGGTGCTGGTGGGCGGACCGGGCACAGGCAAGACCCATCTGGCCACAGCAATCGGCGTCTCTGGCATCACCCGGCACGGCAAGCGGGTGCGCTTCTATTCCACCGTCGATCTGGTCAACGCACTGGAGCAGGAGAAGGCCCAAGGCAAGGCCGGTCGCATCGCTACCAGCCTGCTGCGCATGGATCTGGTGATCCTCGATGAACTGGGCTACCTGCCGTTCAGCCAGGCCGGTGGGGCGCTGCTGTTCCACCTGCTGAGCAAGCTGTACGAGCACACCAGCGTGATGATCACGAGCAACCTGGACTTCGCAGAATGGTCCAGCGTGTTCGGCGACGCGAAGATGACCACCGCGTTGCTGGACCGACTCACGCACCACTGCCACATCATGGAGACCGGCAACGAATCGATCCGATTCAGTCGCAGCACGGCCGCAGCCAAGAAGCGCATCAAGGCCCGAGAGCAGGCGCGCAAGGGAGCCAAAACCGAAGCTGGAGACGAACCCTTCTGATCGGAAACGGTGATGGGCAAGCCGCTACGGGCTACGCCCTGCGCGGCTTGCCCATCGCATTTAACAACACGCCAAGGAGACCAGCAAACCAGCACAGCCTCTACACTTATCCACAGCCGACCCTCTCAAAGTCGGCTTCCACCCCTGGCTCAATATTCAGTCGGCACGGTGGCTCAAATTTGGATCGGCGCGGACAGGGCAAGAGCAACTGCAACACCTTGGGGGCCTGTTCCGGCCCCCAAACCCCGCCCCGAGGCTCCAAGGTAGCTTGCCCGAAACCCGAGGAAACACAAGCCCGGAAGCCGCGAAAAATCAGGCTTTTTTCTCTCGCAAACTATTGACGGTCAATAGTTTAGCGGGTAGAATATAGGCATTGGTTGAGTAGGAGTTTCGGCATGGCAGATCAAGGCACTTTCGACTTTGGCCCGGACGTTCCCCGGAGCGGCGTGGCTCTGAAGCGGGACTTCCACGGGTTCGCTCAGTTCCGCGAAGACGAGCACAGCCCTTGGGTGTTCTACGTGTGCGGCTTCGACTCCACCGTGACCGGCGAGGCTGGTCAATGCACCGTGCTGCGCACCGATGGCGGCCGCGAGTGCGTGCCCATCGACGCCGAAGACCGCATCACCATCGCTGGGCGCAAGTACGGCCGGCAGCACTGGAACCATTGAGGGCTGCACCATGCGTTTCCACCGTTATGGCAAGTACGAGTTCCGCGACACCGAGCGCAAACGTGCGGCTTTCGCGCGCAAGCAGAGGGCCGAGCGTGAGGCCCTTCCGCTGTTTGCTGACCAAGTGGCGGCCGAGCAGATCGGCGTGGACGAGGAAATGACGGCTCGCCGACTGCAATGGGAACGTCACCAAGCCATTGACCGCAAGCGCCGGGCCGACAAGTGGCGCGAGGCGCGGCGGCGTCTCAATGACTACCAGGAGCCGGTGCGCAGGGCTTTGTTGGCCTACTGGCAGGGGTGCAAGTGGCCAGCCGACCCGAGCTACTTCCTCTCCATGCTGCACATGTACGACACCGGCCGTCTCTCTCTCGACATCCCGAAGGCTTGAACCATGTCCCATATCCTGATCGACCACCTGACACAAGCCGCATCGTTCTACCGTGGCCAGCTCCGCGCCTCTCCGCGCGCGGTTGCTTACCTGAAGTCGCGCGGCCTGCGGGGCGACATCGCGGCCCGCTATGGCTTGGGCTATGCCCCGGCCGGCTTCCAGGCGCTGCGCGAGGCATTCCAGAACTACAACGACCGAGCCTTGGAGAAAGCCGGGCTGGTGGCCGTCAACGATGGCGGCCGGCGCTATGACCGCTTCCGCGACCGCATCATGTTCCCCATCCTCGATGACGCCGGCAGCGTGATCGGGTTCGGCGGCCGCGTGCTCGAAGGCGACGGGCCGAAGTACCTCAATTCGCCTGAAACCGAAGTCTTCCAGAAGGGGCGCGTGCTGTTTGGGATGACTCAGGCGGCAGAGGCTATTGCCGCGACCGGCACCGCCTACGTGGTGGAGGGATACCTGGATGTCGTCAGTCTGGCCCAGCATGGCGTGCAGAACGCCGTGGCCACGCTGGGCACGGCTACCACGGGCCAGCATGTGGAGCGGCTGCTGGGCTTGGCCAAGCGCGTGATCTTCTGCTTCGATGGGGACGACGCCGGCCGGCGCGCCGCTGCGCGCGCCCTGGACGTGTGCCTGCCGCATGTCACCGACACGGCCGACGTGGGTTTCCTTTTCCTGCCGCGCGACCACGACCCGGACAGCTACGTGCGTGCCAAGGGTGGCGATGCCTTCAACGACTTGGCCTTGGAGGCTTCGACCCTCGAAGGCTTCTTCCTGGCCAACGCCATGCAGGGCTGCCAGTTGGAGTACGCCGAGGGCCGGGCGCGGCTGGTGGCCACGGCTGCGCCGCGTCTCCAGCAGATCAATGCGCCGGCAATGCTGCGTCGGATTCTGGCCGCCATCGCTGCGCCAACCAAGTTTTCCGTGGGCGAGCTGATCGACTTATGCGGCTTGGAAAAAAACATGCCTTCAACTATTGACGGTCAATAGTTTTATGGTAGAATTCAACTCATCGGCAGCGGATGGACGGCCGATGAACCCCGGCAACAACTGTGAGCAGACAGTGGGGCGCTGAACCGATCTTTCGCACGCGAAAGGGACGATCCACCGAAGACCACCATCAACACGACTTAGGAGCTTTGACCATGCGTACTACCGTTTATGCCCGCCTCTTTGACCGACTGGCCGACCTGATCCCCAGCCTGCAATCCGCCCGTGCTGGTGCGGTTTTCTGCGCCCCTCCGCGCATCCCTGACGACATGGCCGTGTATTGCCACATCGCAGCCGTCGAGGGTGACATGCGCCTGATCGAGCTGGCCGACGACAACCAGAAGAAGGGCACGGTAATGCCGGCGCCGTGGCTCAAGCTGCGTGTGGATATGGCCAACAAGCTGGCCGAGGTGCTGGAGATGGAAGACACCTTCGGTTATCAGGTGATCTACACGGGCGGCAGCGCGGTGAACCCGCGCCGCGCCCAGATCAACATGTTCGCTATGAACTGGCTGCAAGTCATGGTGAATTTTGAGCTGTGCTTCCAGCCTGCCGACGTGTCGGTGGCGGCCTGATCGACAACCAGGGAAAGGACGAACGATCATGAAAACCATCGCTATCGCCAACCAGAAGGGTGGAGTCGGCAAGACCACCGTTGCCCGCAACTTGGCTTTCTTCGCCATCGAGCGCGGCTTGCGTGTCCTGTGCGTTGACCTCGATCCGCAAAAGAACTTCAGCAAAACCCTCCGGGCGCTGCGCGAGCGCACCGTGGGCGACCAGGGCGACGAGCTGCAATCGCTGACCGGCAGCGCCTTGTTCGACGGAGACGCCATCGAGCTGCAACCGCTTCCGTGTGGCGAGTCCGCTGCGCTGGTGGCCGCTGACCGCGAGCTGGTGGACGTGGCCAGCCGCCCGCTGGAAGACCTGCACGCCCCGCGCGCTGCGCTGGCCAAGCTGGCCAAAGACTTCGACGTGTGCATCATCGACACGGCCCCGACGCTGGGCAATCCGCTGTATGCCGCGCTGATCGCCGCTGACTTCGTGGTGTGCCCCTGCACGATGGATCAAGACGCCATCGACGGCCTGGGCGACCTGTTTGAAGACATCGCGCGCGTGCAGCAATTGGAATGGAACGCCGACCTTGTGACGCTGGGCCTGCTGGCTAACCGCGTCAACACCCGCCGCGCCTTCGACCGCAACGCCCTGGAGCAACTGCGCGACGAGCTGGGCGAGGTGGTGATGGAAGGGGTGCTTTACGACCGCGCAGCCACGCAGTACGCCAAGGATCGGCCGGTGTGGCGCGTGCAGAGCGGCGAATCTCAAATCCTGGCCGCCCGCGAAATGAAAGCGGTGTGCAGCCAGATTTTCGACAAAGCCGCGATCTAAAAGGACAAGGACATGACCGCAACCACAACCAACAAAAAGCCCGGCCTCAACCTGGGCAAGCTGTCCGCCGTGGCTCAGATCGCCGTCAAGCCGGTGCAGCCGGCCGACGCCGAAATCGAACTGGCGCGCATCTACAGCGTCAAGCAGGTTCGCAAGACGTTCCGCAACCTGGAGGAACTGGCCGAGAGCTTCAAGCTGAACGGCATCATCGAGCCGCTGGTGGTGCATGAAGAAGCGGACGGCCGCTACCGCATCATCGTCGGGGAGCGCCGCTACCGCGCCGCGCCGCTGGCTGGGCTGGTCAAGGTGCCCGTCATCATCAAGAAGGGGTTGACCGAGCTGCAAATCCGCCGTTTGCAAGTCACGGAGAACAACGACCGCGACGACCTGACCGCCTACGAGGAAGCAATGGGCGTGATCGAAGACGTGGAGCTGTACGGCACCAAGGAAGCCATGACGATCTGGAACCGTGGCGAGGCATGGGTTAGCAAGCGCATGGCTGTGCGCCGCTATGCAGACCCGGTGCGCGAGCTGCTGGAGAACGATCTGTGCGGCGACTTCGAGGTGCTTCACTGCCTCAACCAGATTTACGACATCGAGGACACGCACACCGAGTTTTCGCGCCTCTCTCACCGCATGAACGAGGGCTTGCCCTTGTCGCGCGACGAAGCCCGCAACACGCTGGCCAGAATGAAGGCATGGAAGCAGCAGCAAGACGATCTGGCCCAGCGCCGCATCGAGCTGGACAACGCCAAGAAGGCCGGCGACAAGGCCCCGGAGAAGACGCCTGCATGGCTGGAAGAACAGCGCAAGCGGGATGCCGAGCGTGCGGCTGCTGGAGCTGATGCCGGCGACCAGGACGAGGACGGCGGCCAAGACCCCGCACCGGCCCCGGCCGTCGCCTCGGGACGCGGCCAGCAAGCCCTCCCGACGATGGAGCTGACCCCGGAGCAGAAGGCCGCCGCCGAGAAGGAGCGAGCCAACGAAAAGCTGCTGTCGCTGCGGGAAGAAACCTTCGAGTGGGGCGAAGCCAATCAGGCGCAGTTCTTCAGCATGAAAACCCACATGACCACGCTGGGCCACAACATGCACGAAACCGAGTGGGTGCTGTGGCAAGGGTTCCTGTCCATGACCTTGCCGATGCTGGAAGGCATCGGCCCGGAGCGGGCTGTCATGTACCTGAAGAAGCTCCAGGGCGAGCTGAAGGACAAGACGCCGGCGCAGTTGTGGGAAGAACTGCATCCCGACATCGAGGGCGCTGGCCGGAATGCCTCTCCCGACATGCCGGAAGGCTGGCGTTTCTGACCTCTCCATGAGGGCGGCCGCTGGCCGCCTCTCTTTCAACTTTCGCGCGCGAAACCGCGCTGATGCACCGGACGGCCCCAATGAGACTGAAACGCCTTACCCCGCAAGCCTTTGACCGCGCTGCCGCCGACACCCGCATGGGCGACCAAGCCCGTGAAATGGCGCGCGCCGTGTTGGTGGATGGACGCGCCCAAGTGGACGTGGCCACCGAGTACGGTATGAGCAAGCAACGTGTCAGCGGAGCCGTGGCCACTATCGAGCGGGCATACAAGAAAACTACGACGCCGGGCGTGAGTTCCATTCGCGTGGAGCTGGATCTTCCTGAAACCTTGGCCTTGGAGCTGGCCGCCTTGGCCGAGGCAATGAAAGGGTGCGACGACGCGGCCAGATGCGCCGAGGCGCTGGATAAGGCCACGAACGCCGTGCGCAAGGCCGCCAAGTTATTGGTGGCCGCGCCATGACCTACGCGATCAACCAAGACGAGGCGCAGGGTGCTCCCTTGCGCCTTTGTCGTTTATAAACGATAATATGGACATGTTCACCGTTCGGCACTACATCACCGAGGACGAGCACGACCCGTTTCAAGAGTGGCTGAAGAAGCTGCGCGACCCGATTGCAAAAGGCCAGGTGGTCAGGCGCGTGGGCCGCATTGAGGCGGGGAACTTTGGCGATCACAAGCCCTGCCGCGAAGGTGTGTGGGAGCTGCGAATCGACCAAGGCCCCGGCTACCGCGTCTATTACGGGGTAGAACAAGCAGTCGTGTCATCAACCGCCATCTCGATCACGGCAGATCAAGCCGGGTATTCATGTCCAGGTCGAACCGCCCATATGGGTTGACGTGTTCCCATATCAGCGGCGTCAGGGCGGCGTAGTCGCGCGGCGTGAACCTGCCTTGCCAGTGCGGCAGGGCCAAGACCTTCTGGATCATCAGCGTGTTGATATAGACCATGCAGTTCTGGATCAGGTGCAGCGCGAGCATGCTGACTTCGTGATCCTCGCGGCGGTTGCTCGCCATCTCGCCACGGCGGGCGAAGAATACGAAGTCTGTCGCGCCGTTCCACTGCTCGACCACGTTCAGCCCCTCGTTGATTTCCCGGCGCAGCGCCTCGTCGTGCAGGTAGCGGCACAGGAAAATGGTCTTGATCGCTTTACCCAACTCAGCGAACGCCTTGTAGGTCGGATGCTGTACGTTCTTCTTGGTGAAGCGTCGTAGAATGGCTTCGGTTTCCGCCGTCCCTAGGCGTAGCGCGGTGGCGTACTTGACCATCTGGTCGTACTGTTGCCGCACCGAGTCCCAGTCGATGGGCTTGGTCAGAATCTGTTGCAGGTTGGCGTAGGCATCGGCCTTGCCGGTTTCCGGCCGGTACAGCTTCTGTGAGTGGATCGCCTTCAACCGGGGCAGCAACTGGAAGCCGAGCAGTCGGCAGAAGGCGAACGCGACCGTGCTCTGGCCGTGCGAATCGACATACTGCCGATCCACCTCCATCTCGGTGCAATGGTGGATCACGCCCTCGATCATTGACGCCACTTCCGACGACGACGGCGACTTGAGCTGCGAATGGATGCACAGCGAGCTGCGCTCGACGTGCCAGTAGATCATGATACCGCGCCCGCCGTAGCGGACGTGCCATTGCGTGGTGAGGTTCTGATCCCATGCGCCGAAGTGTTTGGAGTCCGACGCGCAGGCGGTGGTGCCGCTACCCCAGATCACTGGGTTGCGGGCATGCAGTGTGCCGTCTGCGACGATGGCAATCGCGCGACGCATCGCGTCCACGCTGATGTAACGGCGGCGCACATAAGCCAAGTCGCGTGCCGTGGTGCCGGAATCCAGTCCGGCCATGCGCTGCAAGCCGGCATTGGTGCCCAGGCCGTGCAGACACAGCAGCAGGCGCGGCTGCAACACCGAGCGATCCATCGTCTCGTAGGAGGTCGGGCTTTTCAGGGCATCGGTGAAGCTCAGCCGTAGATCGGTTTCCTTGACCATATCGAGCAGGCTGGTCATCGGCCAGATGGCGTTGAGTTCGGCCTTGAGCGCAGTCAGATTGGGCGGATCGGGTTGCGCATCAAGTGGCGTCAGCGTGATCCAGCCACCGCCCTTGCTGCTCAGCCGGACGAATGGGTTCTTCTTCAAGCCGGCGTCGAAGGTGGACAGCGCCTCGCGCATCTCGGCTTGCAAGTCGGCGATGAAACGCTCCGCATCGAGCGGCAGACTCAGCGCCCGGTAGTAGTCCTCGCGGTTTTGCTCGAAGTTGGTCGGCAGATCGTCGTCGGGGTTGCGGTAGCGGTTTGCGCCGACCACCCAGATTTCCTTGCAGCGCAGCCGCTCGCGCAGCGCTTCCAGCACCGCGATTTCATAGGTGACGCGGTTGACGCGATCCCGGCCGGCGGCGTCCTTCTCCATCACGGCTTCGCGCCATAGGCCGCGTACCACGCCATCGAGCGGCACATCCACGTCAGCCGGGAAAACGTGCACCTTGGTGTCGGCAAAGCGCTTCACCAAGTCGAGTGCATCCATCACCGGGCGGTGGCGGTCGTTGTTGGAACGGAATTCCAGCGCGGCCAGCAAGGTCGGCACCATGCGCCGGTAGTGCCCCTGGTACGAATTGCGGATCACCGTGCGCAGCGTGATGCGATAGGTCGGGCCGGTGGCCTTCCACTCCTTGACCAGATCGCGCAGCGTCTGCTCGCCGACCACCGGAAACACCACGTCGCGCACCACGCCATCCGGCTGGGCCAACGTAGCGTCGGCCAGGTTGAACAGCAGGTTCTGCTTGCCGGACACGCGCTTGAGATCTTCCAGCAGTTCGCGCTCGACCTTGCGCTCGGCACGCGCGCCGATCTGGTGGATGGTTTCGATCAACAAGTCCACCAGGTCATCGGTCAGGCTGCGGGCGCGCAGGTAGACGAAAGCGGCCAGCCAAGTGAGGCGCGCGGCATCGGGATGCCGGCGCAGATCGCGGGGAACCTCGACCGACACACGCTGGCGACAGCGCTCCAGATCGCGCGGCGAAGCTTGGTCGAATAGATCGGCGGGAAGGTCGATGCCCCGGATCAGTTCCAGCTTCGCCAACTCGTCCTGCATGCTGGCAAGACTTGGGCGGCCGGGACTGCCGCGCAGTTTCAGCAGAACGGCCGGCGCGCTGCCTGCGGCTTCGCCTTGAGCATCTTCAACGGCGCTCTCCCCGTGGCCCGATTTTTCGGGGCGCAGCAAGGCATCCAGGCGTTCGCGGGTTGCGGGCGGCAGCCGCTCATGGACTCCGTTATGAAAGCGGTCTTCGTGGGCACGCAACGCGCTACGCGCGATGCGCTCCATCCGGTCTGGTGTCGGAGGTTCAATGGCGAGTTCGCGGCAACGTCCTTCCAGCCGTTCGATCATCGGCTCGATGTCACCGCCGACTTCTCCGGCAACATGATCGCGCAGCCACTCCGTCAGCAGCTCAGCGTCGGCCACCGTCGCTTCGCGGAAGCCGAAACGCGCACGGATTTCGCCGCGCAACCGCTCGGCAGTGCGGCCCGTGAGGAAGGCTTCGCCGTCAATGGGCGCGGGTGCGTCTAATTGTTTGGCGAGCGCGGCTATGCCCTGTGCCTCGACTTCGGTTTCGTCGCGCGGGAAACGGCCGCGCTCGCGGAAGAAGGTCAGCAGGATGGCAAAGCCCAGCCGGGTCGCTCGGTTCTTGGTCATCACCAGCTCGCGTTCGGCCGGTGCCAACAGCCACTGATCTTCCGCGTTGCCGTCCGCCATGCCCCTACGCTCCTGGTTGCGATGGTGCGGGCCAGCCGACCCGCGCCAGCGTTTCGATCAAGGTGGTGCGCTTGACATTGAAGTTACGGCACACCGCCGCCTTGGACATGCCGCCATCGAGCGCGGCAATGATGGCGTCCAGTTTCTCGCCAACGATGGCAGGTGGTCGGCCGCCGATCCGACCGCGTTTGCGCGCGGCGGTCAGCCCCGCGACGACGCGCTCCTGGATCAAGGCGCGCTCATATTGCGCGAGTGCGCCGAACACCTGAAATAGGAACTCGCCCGATGGCGTCGTGGTGTCCAGGTTCTCCGTCAGCGAGCGGAACGCCACCCGCTTATCCTTGAGTGAGGTCACGATGCCAAGCAGATGCGACAGCGAGCGGCCGAGCCGGTCGAGCTTCCACACGACCAGCACGTCACTGGGCCGGACGAATTCCAGCGCCTGCGCCAGGCCGGCGCGGTCATCCTTCGCGCCTGAGGCGTGATCCTCGAACAGGTGACGCGGATCGATGCCGGCGGCGAGCAGTGCATCGCGCTGCAAGTTCGTGCTCTGTCGGTCGGTGTCAGACGACACGCGCATGTAGCCAATCAACATAGGCGGATAACCATCAGAAATAGGTTTCCGTATGGTAGCGCGTGGCGACAGAGTTTTCCGCACAATTTTGAGGCCATCCATGGGTTGGTGCACATGACTTTTGCGGAGGTGTCGTAAAACAAGTGTTTCACGACATGCCCCTTGAACCTGCCGTACTTGTGAAATTACCTGAACAGGTATAAGATGCCATCATGACCGACAAAGAAAAACCGCTCGAATGGATCGCGAGCAGCTACAAGGATCTGATGGCGTTGCCGCCGGACGTGCGTCGGCGTTTCGGTTACGCGCTGTCGCTGGCGCAGATGGGCGACCAGGACGACGCGGCCAAGGTGCTCAAGGGCTTTGGCGGTGCCGGTGTGCTGGAAGTCATCGAAGACGATGCCGGTGGCACGTATCGGGCGGTCTACACGGTGAAGTTTGCGGAAGCGGTGTTCGTCCTGCACTGCTTCCAGAAGAAGAGCAAGAGCGGGATCGCCACGCCAAAGGTGGACATGGACATCATCCGCGCTCGGCTGAAGGTGGCCGAAGCATTGGCACAGGAGCTACGAAATGCAAAAACGAATCATTGAAGGCGTCGAGGTTCAACGCAGCTCGGGCAACGTCTTTGCCGACCTTGGACTGCCCGATGCCGAGAAACTGAAAATCAAAACCGGCCTGGTAGTCGAGATCAGGAAAGCGATGCGTGCGCTTGGCTTGACACAACAAGCCGCGGCCAAGCGCATGGGCATCCCGCAACCGAAGGTGTCGGGCATGATGCACGGCGATTTCACCAACCTGTCCGAGCGCAAGCTGATGGACTGCCTGAATCGCCTCGGTTACGACATCGAAATCAAGGTGCGCCCGGCATCCGAGCCGGTCGGGCACCTGACGCTCGCCACCGCCTGACCAGGAACGTCACGATGGCCGCGCGCATTACCGACGAAGAATGGGACAAGCTGTCTCCGGAGAATTTCGAGACGCATTCGCTGTTGCGTGCGGTCGATGCCATGGACGAGCTGCGCGACGATCTCAACGATGGCGAAGACGCCGCCCCGCCGCAGCTTCGCACCGACCTGCTGAAGTTGCACCAACTGGCGATGGCCGTCATCAACGAGGGATCGCGCAGCCAGGTTGCCGACCTGTTCGAGCTGGCCGGTGATCTGGACGAGCAGGTTTCCTACATGATGACCAAGCTGGAAGAGATACAGGACACGCTGTCGCGGTTGACGGCGCTGTACCCGGACAGCCTGTACTACGGCGGATTGGACGGTGCCGAATGATCGGCTGGTGGATCGTCATATCGACGCAAAGCCCTGAGGAACGCGACCGCGCCGACCAGGAGGCCCGCCGTGCGGCCATCCTGGCGCAGTGGGAGACAGGCGCGGACGGCATCCGCTGGATTGAGCGCCTGACGGAAGCGGGCACGGTTGCCAAGCTCGCCGGAGGCGGCTACCCAAACCGCTACACCGCTCGCGCTGCCGACGTGCTGCCGCTGATTGAGGGCGGCGGCATCCAGCCGTCCAAGGATGGCGTCTGGATTTTCGGTATCGACGAAAGCGAGGAATACGCCCAGCCGCCCGGCTGGATGGGAAAGGTCGAAGTGCATGCCGACCGTGTGGCCGCCTGTCCTGCCGATCTGGTCTTGACCATCGACGCCTGGGATCAGTCCTGAATGTTCTGGGAGACAGACACGTTATGAGTCGCAGCCGCCGCAAGACACCCATCGTTGGGCACACGACGTGCCGCAGCGAGCGCGAGGACAAGAAGCTCTGGCATCAGCGCTGGCGAACTCGCGAACGCACGGCGCTGGCCAGTGCATCGCCGGATGCGCTGAGCGCCCACCTGCCCTTGCTGGAAAACCAGGTCAGCAGCGTCTGGTCGATGGGCAAGGACGGCCGCTCCTACTGGCCCGTCAAGCGCCAGGCCGCCACGGCGGATCGCATCGCCAACCACAAGGGACGCAACCCGCAAGAGCGCGCCGCCCTGAAACAGCGCCTGCTGCGCAAGTGGATGAGCAAATGAGCGTGTCCAGCATCGAGACGCTGGCCAGCGCTTGGGCGCGGATCGCCGAGGAAGTGGAGTTCCCGAAGCCACCGCCTCACCAGAAGCGCACAGTGCCAGCGAGGCGATCCAGGAACGGATTCGGGAGCACATCGTCGCCACCGACGACATGCGCCTGTTTGGTCTGCTGCACCTGTTGGGCCAAGCGTCGCTGCGCATGGAACAAACGCTGTGGCCGGAGGAATACGAGAGTGCATGACCCGTGAGGTCGAGGAAGCCCTGCGGGAGGCCGACGACCCCAACGCCAGGCGCATACCCATGAAGAAGTCATGCAGGCGATGCAGGAGCGTATCGACCGGGTGCGAAACAAACCATGTTGATCGCTTGACGGAAATTTCTGGGGTTCCGGCTTGCAACCCCATGTGGTATGCGGCACGGTAGGGTCATGGCAAGGTGAATGCCGGCACCCCTTACAAGGGGAAGGCCACATGAAATGCCTTCCACATGATCGATAATGGCAGTGATCAACGTTTCGTCAACCAGCTTTCCTCGAAACGATCTGCTGGCTTGGGTCTTCCGAAATGAAATCCTTGCGCCAGATGGCATCCCATGGCCAGCAAAGCCGTCGCCTGATCGGCATGCTCGATGCCTTCGGCCAGGGTTTCCAGTTCCATGCCGCGGCCCATCGCGATGATCGTGCCGACGATGGAGCGATCGTTTCGGTCGCTCAACATGTCGCGCACGAAAGAGATATCGATCTTGAGCCGGCTCACCGGGAATCGCTTGAGATAGGACAGCGAGGAATAGCCGGTTCCGAAATCGTCGATCGATAACGAGAACCCGGCGGCCGCCAGGGCCTGCGTGATCTCCACGGCCCGGTCCGGGTCGCGCATCATGCCGCTCTCGGTCAGTTCGAGCTCGATGCGGGCGGGAGCGGCGCCGTTCTCTCGTGCAATCCGTATGGCGGTGTCCACGAAACCGTCGTCCTCTAATTGTCTGGCCGAGACATTGACGGCGACTCTCCCGGGCATCGGGCGGCCGTCCGTTTCCCATTGGCGCACCTGCCCGCAGGCCGCGGCGAGCGCCCATTCTCCCAGGGAAACGATCAGGCCGCGCTCCTCAGCGATGGGGATGAAGTCGGCGGGACTGACGGAACCCCATTCGGGATCCGTCCAGCGCATCAAGGCTTCGGCGCCGATCAGCGCGCCGCTCGCCAGATTCACCTGCGGCTGATAATGGAGCTGCAATTGTCCATTGATAAGCGCCTTTTCGAGCCGCTTGGCGATGCCCAGGCGGCGCGCCAGTTCCTCGCCCATTTCGGCGCGGTAAAAGCGGTAGCCACCGCCCGCGCCCTTGGCGCGATACATGGCGATGTCGGCATGCTTGAGCAGTGCCTCGGTAGATGTCCCGTCTTCCGGGAAAATGGCGATACCGATGCTCGTCGAGACGCTGAAGCCCTGGTCGCCCACGGCTATCGGGGTCGCCAATGCCTCGGCGATCCGCTCCGCGATGCGCACGGCCGCCTTGCCGGAATCCGACGCAATGATGACGAACTCGTCGCCGGATAACCGCGCGAGCGTCTCCTCTTCGCGCAGGGCCTCCCGGAAGCGCCGCGCCACCTCCACGAGCACGCGGTCGCCCGCATCGTGGCCGAGCGTGTCGTTGATGTCCTTGAACCGGTCCAGATCGAGGAAGAGCAGGGCCAGCCGCTGGCCGCGTCGCTCGGCGGCCGCCAGTTCGTGGCGCAATCGATCCATGAACAGGGCGCGGTTGGGCAACACGGTCAAGGGATCATAGAACGCCAGAGTTTCGATCCGCGTTTCGGCCGCCTTGCGGTCGGTGATGTCCTGCACGGTGCCCACGGCCTTGATCGGCCGATGTTCGCCATCGAACTCGATCTCCGCCCGTTCTTCCACCCAGCGCGCTTCCCCATCCGCGACGATGCGGTGTTGCAGGTGGTAGGGCGCGCCCGCGAGCGCCGCCTGCCAGGCCGCGTCGACCATCTCCCGATCCTCCGGATGGACGCAGGCGAGGAAGGTCCCATAACGGATGGCTGCCTTCCGATCGACGCCGAAAATCCTGTAGACCTCCGGCGACCAGGCCAGCGTCCCGGCCAGGAAATCGAGCCGCCAGCTGCCGATGCGCGCCACTTCCTGGGCGCGCAGCAATGTGGTTTCGCTCTCCCGCAATGCGTCCTGGAGGCGGGCCTGTTCGGTCATGTCTTCCACGATGACCAGCAGACGAGCTTCTTCTTCTTCTTCTTCTTCTTCCGCAAGGCGGATGCCAGTCAGGGTTGCGCGCACGGGGATCGCCGGGCCATCCGGCGCGCGCGCCATTTCGAAAAACAGGTCACGCTTGACGATGCCGGTTTCCCGAACCTCGTGCAAATGGTGATCGAGACCTTCCGCCCGGATCAGCATCGCCAGCGGTTGGCCGTGCGCATCCATCTCGCTCAACTCGAAGCGCCGGGCAAAGGCGCGGTTGATCGAGATGACCGTGAGGTCGGCCGTCAGCACGGCTAGTCCGTCGGGAATCGCCGAGAACACCAGTTCCGCGTATTCCCGCAGGGACAGGATCGCCTGCCGGTCTGCATGGACATAGGTGTCCATCGCCAGTCCCATGTCGAACAGGACGATCTTGAGCAGGGACTGGAGTGTCGCGATGGCTAGGTCGGGATCGTCGCCGAGGCGTTGCCACAGGTCGGGCAGCGCATCGGCGAGATACTTGGCGTACGCCCCGAGATACCATTGCGTCTCCAGGCCGATGCGCTGATGCGCAAGGCCCACGCGCAGGCGATGGCGCACGTAGTCGGCGTCATAGGTCCCGGCCGTGAGGGTATCGAAGTACTGCGCCTGGGTGGTTCTGAGACGATCGAGCGACGCCTCGTCCGGAATGAACCGCCGCGTTTCCTCGAAGCGCAGCAGATGATCGTAGAAACGCCGCGCGAAATCCTGCTCCGTGCCGGAAAGCAGCCCGTGCAGGCGTTTGAGCCGGGCGGCATCCTCGTCCGTGAATTCAAGGAAGATTTTGCGCGCGGCGATGCCGGCCTCGGTCAGACCGAGCGCGGCCATCATCGCCTGGGCCATCTCGTCGGCCGGCTTCATCGCACCCGCTCGCGCAGCCATCCATTCCGGCGACACGAAATGGCCGTCAGGCTTGCTTGCTTGCTTGCTTGCGCAAGGCGCTTTCCAATTCACGGTTCTTGTTGTTCATGGACTCATCCGGTTGCACGGCGGCGGGACGCCGAAGGTCTCGCGGTACGCGAGATACAGCCGCCGTTCGAGGCCGCGCCAGTTTTCCTCGACGATCCGGAACCTCACCTTCGCCCTCCCTTCCGCCAGATGGCGGTGAAGCATCATGTTACCACTGCTGCCCCGCAGGTGATCAGCCAGGCGCTTGCGCAAGCCCTGTGTCGAGCCGATATACACCACCGGCAGTCGCTCGACCGCGTCGGCGGGACATCGGTTCTCGACGGCGACCGGCGCGCGAATCTCGTAGACACCTGCCCGGCATGGCACATGCACCGCGAGCACCGACGGCGTCAGGGGCAGCAACGCGGAAAATCCCTCCGTTGCCATCCGGTAGTCCGCAAGCGCCGCGCGACGGCGGCAGTCGGGAAGCGCGAGCTGGTGACGGATGGCGGCGATCGATCGCCGCGAAAGGCGGGTTCCGTGTTGTTGCTCCAGAAGCGCGGCAAGCTGTGCGTCGGACCATGGGCGCGCAATCTCACCTGCAAGAAGCAGTTGTTTCTCGCTTTTTACCAACAAATCAAGTCGATGACAATGCAGTTGCCGTTCGCTGGGGAATAGTCTGGACAGGGGCAATGTCTTGCCGTCCGGCATCGTGATGGCAAGGCCGCGCACGAGCCGGGAAATGCGGCCTGCATCTGCCACCATGGGCAACTCCACTCGTTCGCCAATGCGTCTCGACAGGTGCACCTGCGGCAAGGGGGCGAGCGCGAGCGGATCGCCCGTGGCGAGAAAGTCGCGCTGTGCGTCCAGCAACGAATTCATCAGTGCATGGGTGAGTCGGTTGCGGCTATTGACGAGGCGCAGACGATGGAGCAGCGCGATCTGGTCGCCGGCGATGGCGCCGGATGCGCGCATATCCCCGATCGCTGTCTCGTCGAACCGATATTCGCGTCCGAGAACCTCATGCCGATACATGAAGACGAGCCCGCCTTCGTGACGAACGACCCTGCCGAGGGTGGCGGGGGCGGAATGACGCGTGGCGAGGTCCGCATCGAAAATCGCACCCGGAATCGAGGCAGGCTTCACCCAGCTTGCGCCGCGGAACGGGAGCGAGGCTTCGATGCGCCCGACTGAGCGTTCGTAGGCGCCCAGCGGCTGTTCCAGGCATCGGGCCAGAACGATCTTGCCGAGTGTGCTGGCGTCCAGACCATTGCTGTTTTTCTTCAAGGGCAGTACTTACGGAAATCAAGGCCGACATCGAGCCTACTCAGGGCTGGTGGCGGGTGACAGTGCCAGATATGGATTGTCTGGCGGCGTGTTGTTGAACAGAACTCGTGGATATTTCAGCAAGTAGCCGTGGAGGCGCCGCGATTTCCGCGGCCTGGTGACCGTGCAGGTCCAGATGCTCAGACCGTTCGGTTGCTTGCGGTGCAGTTGCAGCTTCTCGAATCGTTTCTGCACCCATTGCCAATCGGCCAACTGTTCCTGCTTTGCATGGACGGCCACGCAGGTGCCGGTAATGGCGTGTAGATCAGTGTCACCGATTCAACAGATTCGAGGGACGGCGCTTCCATGGTTGGAGGAAGAGACTCGGTGGCCTTCCAGATCGCCTTGCCATCCGGCGTGGCCAGGACAATGCCATGGTCCTGCAGGACGTTGAACACCGCCGTGCTGTTCGACGGAATGCCGTCGATGTCCTGGGTCAGCCATCCATCCGAGCCCTGGGGCTGGTTCAGCTTGAATTCCTCCCGAGTAGATAGCGCAGGCCGTCCAGCAGCTTGCGCTGCAGCGCGTGCCTGGGCGCCGCCAATGCCTTACCTGGATCGCCGCCAGGTTCCTGGGCAACCGAGGCCTGGTCGGCCTGGATGACCAGCTCGCAGAGCGTGCCAGCATGCTCGTAACTGGCCGGCCAGGACGTAGAGCAGCCCGGTGGCGGCGCCGTGCAGACGGTATTCGCGGTCAGTCCGGTAGCGGTACGGCCTGACCGCCGCAGCGGGCCGTGCCAGGGGTGCCAGACCGTCCCGTCGGCGTAAACGACATGCAGGTCGACGGCGATCTTGCCGATGTCGTGCAGCAGTGCTGCGTAGGCGGTGCCCGCAGTCCAGGCTTCGGCCTGGGCGGCCTGGGCTTCCGGCGTGGCACCGGCCGGCAGGAGATGGGATTGCCTCAGCTTCAGCGCGTAGGCCACGATTTCCAGGCCGTGGTCCAGCATGCCGCCCGGGTAGGCGTGGTGGTAGCTTTCCGAAGCCGGAAAATGCTGGACCAGCTCGGCGTAGCGCTCCAGTGGCACCCGATACAGCCTGGCCCGTCAAGCGCCAGGCCGCCACGGCGGAGCGTATCGACCGGGCGCGAGACAAAACATGTTGATTGCTTGACGGAAATTTCTGGGGTTCCGGCTTACTCCAAGGTGGCGGCTGGTGACACGACTGCTTGCTCTACCCCATTACGCGATGGCGGGCGCGGTGGTAGTTCTACTGCTATGCGGCGGTGACAAAGGGGTTGTAAGCCGGAACCGCCGAAAATTCCGCCATTAACCAACTTGCCAAATATAACCAACTAGGTTAGAATGAATCTATGGAGAAACGAACCCCGCATTGCAAGTTGTCAGCCGTCAAAGCCTTGGTAGAGGCTGGCAACGTGCGCACCACGCACGCGGCGCGTACCGGCGCAAATGAGTTGGGTTTTGCCTTCGCCGACATGCTGGACGTGGTGATGGCACTGACGCCAGCGGATTTCTACAAGAGCATGACCACCCATGCCGATCACACGGTATGGCAGGACGTGTACCACCCCAGCACGCAGGCGGGTGACGTGTACCTGAAGCTGACGGTCATTGATGATGTGCTGATCGTGTCCTTTAAGGAGCTATGAACATGAAATGTCCTGTTTGCGGCGCGGCGGAACTGATCCATGACACCCGCGACCTACCTTATACCTACAAGGGTGAAACCACCGTCATTGCAGCGGTGACGGGCGACTTCTGCCCGGCCTGCGCCGAGTCGGTTTTGGACGCGGCGGAATCAAACCGCGTCATGCGCGAAATGCGCGCCTTCTCCAAGCAGGTGAACGCGGCCATCGTTGATCCGGGCTTCATCACGGATGTGCGCAAGAAGCTTGATCTTGACCAGCGTGAAGCTGCCGAAATCTTCGGCGGTGGCATCAATGCCTTCTCGCGCTACGAGAACGGCAAGACCAAGCCGCCGCTGGCCTTGGTCAAGTTGTTCAAGCTGCTAGACCGCCACCCCGACTTGCTCAACGAGGTTAAAGCCGCCTGACTGGCCGGAAAACAGTTGTTTTCCGGCAGAGACATGGCCAGACCAAAAACGGTCTGCTTTAACCTCCAAAACATGCACGGGAAACCGTGTCGGATAGCCAAAGAGGCCGGAAACATCGTGGGCGACGTTTTCCGTCGGAATTTTCGGCGGTTCCGGCTTACAACCCCACAAAGGCACCCAGGACGCCGACATCGAGCGCGCGATTGGGTTTTGGAAAGACTGGCAACGGAGGTCAGCATGAAGGATCGAAGCCACGACGAAGCAATGGCCGAACTGTTCAAGGAAGACCCGGCTTTTGCGGCCGAGTACCTAAACCAGCTTCTCCTGGATGGAGAACCGGCCGATCTACTGGTGGCGCTGCGCCAGATGGCTCAAGCGCGCGGTGGCGTGCGCGCTATCGCCAAAGAAACCGAGCTGAATGCCAACCAGCTCTACCGCACGCTGTCGCCCCAGGGCAACCCGGAGCTGCGCAGCCTGTCTGCCGTGCTCAAGGCGCTGGGCCTGCGCTTGGCGGTGCAGCCAGTCGGCCAGCACCATGCCACGGCATGAATCGGAACGCACAAAAGAAAATGCCCGGCGAGCAGGCCGGGCACTTCAAAGACCATCATCAACCCCTAACGGATCAACCCGCTTGGCAGCAAGAGACACATAAGGAGCAATGAATGTCCCATCATAACACAGACAGCGAAAGCGCAACACTTTTTCCACTTGGGCGAGGCGATGAGCCGGCAAGTGGGAACATCCTGGCCAGCGCCGTGCAACCTGACCTGTTTGTGGTGCTTGAGGCGATCCATGATTGGCCCGTTAAAGATGATGTGTCCTCAATGGAGTACCCCATCTTCTCCCTGTCAAAGAACCGCGACACGCGCATCCGCGTCTATTCGCGTGCAGGCCGGAGCATTCGCATCATCCCGTCCGCTGTGGGCGCGGCTACAGTCTTCGACAAAGACATCCTGATCTACTGCATCAGCCAGATCGTGCGAGGGCACGATGCTGGCATCAAGGTTTCGCGCCGTGTCCGCGTGGACGTGTACCCGTTTCTGCTGGGAACGCGCCGCAGCACCGGAGGCGCGGCCTACGAGCGCGTGGTGGACATGTGCCGGCGCTTGAAGGGCACCACCATTGAAACGAACGTCAAGACGAACGAGAAGGAACAGCTCGAAGGCTTCGGCTTGATCGAAGACTACCGCGTGACGACCTGGACGAAGAACGGCAAGGGCGCGCTGGAGTTGGAACTGACAATTTCTGAATGGCTCTACCGGGCCGCAATGGACTTCGACATCCTCACGCTACACCCAGACTACTTCAGCCTTGGCCAAGCCCTGGAACGCCGCTTGTACGAGCTGGCCCGCAAGCACTGCGGCGATAAGGCATGGTGGGAAATCAGCTTGCCGTTGCTGCTGGAGAAAACGGGCAGCTCGCAGACCTTGCGCCGCTTCAAGCAGGAGATCAAGGAAATCGTGGAGCGCGACCCATTGCCCGACTACCGGATGTTCCTCGACGAGTCCGTGAAGCCCAACAAACTGGTCATCATGACCCGCGATAACGCCAAACTGGTATGCGAGGCCAACAAGGCCGGCAAGCTGTCCTGGGTGTCCTACTTCTTGCAAAAAAAGCTGACCTGACGCCCATGCAGAGGCTCGCCGCACTGCCCCAGCTTGACCACCGGCAGAGCCTCAACCGCCCATCGTGGCCCCCTGGCCAGCGCCGGCCCGGACTCGTCTATCGGCGTACATTTCGCCTTCTTGCCAAACTGCGCGAATTCGTCTATCGCGGTACGGTTTACTCGTCTATCACCGCACACCCCTGTGCGACAAAACTACCGAAAAACCCGCGTCAGCATTGGATTTTTAGCCCGGAAGCATCCGAAAACGCCTTTTTTGCTGCCACGCTGAAAGCATCCGATACTGCCAAAAACACTCGTCTATCGGCGTACATTTGGCTACTTATCCACAGAAAAACCGGCCGTTTCGTCTATCGACGTACAAACACTCGTCTATCGCGGTACGTTTTTCTCGTCTATCGGCGTACAGCTTTCTCGTCTATCGGCGTACATGCCACTTAGAAAAAGTCTTACGCGACAAGGACTTACGACAGCTTATCCACAGCGTAACACGCGCGCGCGTTTTAACGCCTTCTTATTTAACGTTTTAACGCCGCCGAAGGGGGGTGCCCCCCCTTCTCGAACCCTCCCGGCCGGCTTCGCCGTCCTCCCATCCCCCCAGGGGCTTTGCCCCTCGGCCTTCGGCCTCACCCCAAGTCGTGCGCGCCCTTGGCGCGAGTGCTTACAAAGCCCGGCTGCGCCGGGCGGGGGTGCTCCACCGCCCTGCAACCACGGTCTAAGCGGCTCAGGCCGTCCGCAAGCGGCCGTCCTGACCTGCCCCGCAAGCGGGGCACCCTACGGGCGCTAAGACACCGGATAAATCACGCCCGCCGCGTCCTACGGCCGCGCCGGCCGCTCAACCGGGCGCGCTGCGCGCCGTGGAAGACCGTCCCTGCTACACAACCGTCAAAAAGTCTTCAAAAGGGAGGGGCGAAGCCTTCCGCGATGGGCATGACGGCTTAAAAGGGCTGAAATGGCCGCGCAGGAGGCCCGCTACGGCGTTTTCTGACCATTGGCCAGCCCTGACCCCTCGGACACCCGGAAAAATCGCTTGTAGCGCGTTCTGTGCGGTCGATTTTTTTGCTGAACAGCTCATGCGAACCGCTGGCCAGCCACTGCCCTACGGCGGCCGCCTCGATGCGAGCCGGATGCCTGCCGGCGAAAGTGAACACGATAGACGAATCACTGCCCGCGAAGGCTCTGTTTCCGGGGCTTGGCGGTCGAATTCGAGTGCCAGCACGCATGAAATCGGCCTGATCCTGGCTAACTTGCCCATTTTTCCCGGCCTGGAGCCATTCGAGGCTCGGGCCGACGCGCCCGATTCGTCTATCGGGGGCTTTTCCAGAAGGACGGCCGCCGAGGTGGCCACCGACCTGCTTCCACCACCAGCTCGACGCCGGCACGCCGAAGGCAAGGGCGACGGCGGCCGATCCCGACCGGCACTTCGCCTGTTGCGTTTGTTGTTGTTTGCTGTAAAATACAACATACAACAACAAACAACACAATCAACCGAAAGGAGCCTGTCATGGCAAGCGAAGCGATCATCACGGAAGAATTGATCTGTAAAGCCGCCGAACAACTGGCGGCCGAGGGGATGCGCCCGACGAACGAGACGGTGCGCGAACTGCTGGCGAAGTGGACGAGCACGAAGGGCGGCAGCTACGCCACCATCGGCCCGGTGCTGCGAGCCTGGAAGGCACGCCGCAAGGCGGCCGAGTCGGCCGAGCCGGTGCGCGAAGCCGCGCCCCAGGTGGTGCTCGACAAGGTGCAGGGCTGGGCTTCAGACATGTGGGGCGTGGCCCTGGAGCTTGCCAACGGCCGCTTGGCCTCCGAGCGTGAATCCCTGGAGCGGGTGCGTCAGGAACTCGAAGCCGAGACTGCGGAGGCGCTGGCCCTGGCCGAGAAACGCGAGGACGAACGCGATGAGGCGCGCCGGCAAGCTGCCGAACTGACCGACCAACTGACCAGCCTTCAGGCCGACGTGGCTGCACAAACCGAGCGGGCGGCGGCGGGGGAGGCGCGGGCGGCCGAGCTGGAGAAGCGGGCCAACGAGGTGCATGACGACCTGAAGGCTGAACGGGCGCGACGCGATGAAGCGGAGGCCGCACGCCGGACGGTGGAAGCCGAGCTTTCCACCCAGCGCGCCGACGTGGCCCGACTCTCCCAGCAAGCGGCAGACTTGGAGCGCGAGCTGGCCCAAGTTCGCGGTGAACTTGCGCGAGTGCAGGAGCAAGGAGCGGCCGAGCTGGCGGCGGCGCGGAAAGAGCACGCCGAAGGGGTGACTGCTCAACGTGCCCAGCATGATGCCGAGGTGGGGCGACTGAAAGATGCTCACCAGCAGGCATTGCACGACCAGAAGCAGCGCAGCGTGGAGGTCATCGGCAAGCTGGAGGCTTCCAAGCAGCGCATGGAGGCCGAGCTGGACGAGGCGCGCAAAGAGGCCCGCGATGCGGCCGCCCAACTTGGCCGGGTGACAGGGGAACTCGACGCGCTGCGCAGTCAAGTCGCCAGTCAAGAGGCGACCATCCGGGGTTTCACCGCAAAAAAGGCTGACAAGACGTGATCGGCTCCGCGTGGCTGCATCTGGCCAGCTTCGCGGTCATGCTGGTGGCGATCCGCGCCGTCCGGCGCTGGACGTGGCTGTACGCCTTGTCCGTGCTGCCCGGCACGCTGGCCCATGAGGCTATGCACTGGCTGGCCGGCTGGCTGTTTGGTGCGCGCCCGGTTTCCCTGTCGATCCTGCCGCGCCGGATGCCTGACGGGGAGCTGCTGCTGGGGCGCGTGCTGTTCATGCGCCTGCGCTGGTGGAATGCGGTTCCCGTGGCCCTCGCGCCCTTCCTTCTCATCCCGTTGAGCGCCGGCCTGCTGTGGCATTCCGCTGGCTGGCCCGCTCTCGCATGGCCCAGCCTTGGCCTGAAGCTCCTGGCCGTGCAATGCCTGCTGGCGACGTGGCCGAGCGGCAGCGATTGGCGGCACGCCCTGGCCGGCGCAGCCGTGGCCGGGGCGCTGACGCTCGCCGGTCTCTACCTCTACAACCGTTTGGGCTTCACCCTGCGGTGACTTTCGCGCGCGAAAGCCTACGCCGGCTGCTTTTGTGCTTTCATAATGAAAGCAACTTTTTTGCGTGAGCTATTGACGGTCAATAGTTTGACGGGTAGAATATAGGCGTTGCTTCAGTGATGAGGCGATGCCCCGGCAGGGGTGACGGTGAGCAGACCAGACCCCAGCCGCTTAGACCATCTTCAACCCTTCCGCATAAGGAAACGACCATGCAGACCGCCCACATCGCCCAGGCCGACGCCACCGCCCAAACCACGGATTACCCGCAATGGGTGATCGTTGAGAACGCCGGCACCGATGCCGAAGACGTGTGGAGCGACCACCACACTTTCAAGGCGGCGCTGAAGGAGCTGGAGAGCTGCGGCGGCACTGACAACGGCTTCGACCTGATGAAGCGCCTCCCCGATGGCACCTTGACCACGGAATTCTGACCCAATGCGCTGCATCGACCTCTTTGCCGGGGCCGGTGGCTTCACCGAAGGCGCGCGCCTTGCCGGCGCGCGCGTCGTGTGGGCCGCAAACCATTGGCCGCTCGCTGTTCAGTACCACCAGACCAACCACCCGGACACTTGGCACGAATGCCAAGACCTTCAGCAAGCCGACTGGCGCGCGGTGCCCGCGCATGATGTCGTGCTGGCTTCGCCGGCCTGCCAAGGGCATTCGAGGGCAAGAGGCCGCGAGCGGCCGCACCATGACGCGCTGCGCAGCACGGCTTGGGCCGTGGTGGCTTGCGCGGAATATCACCGCAGCCCGGTGATCCTGGTCGAGAACGTGCCCGACTTTGAGAAGTGGGTGCTTTATCCGGCTTGGCGCGATGCGCTGCGCCGGCTGGGCTACGCCGTTTCGCCGCATCTGGTCGATGCGGCCGATCATGGCGTGCCGCAGAACCGGCAACGCCTGTTCCTGGTCTGCACGCGCTCGCGGCGGCCGCTGCGCTTGAGCCTGCCGCGCCGCGAGCACCGACCCATTGCCGACGTGATCCAGTGGGATGCCCACCCGTGGAGTCCGATCGCCACGCCGAGGCGCAGCGAAAAGACGCTGCGCCAGATCGCGGCGGGCCGTGCTGCGCACGGCGACCGCTTCTTGATCCCGTACTACTCCAGCGGCAGCGGCCTCACTGGCCGCAGCATCCACCGGCCTGTCGGCACCATCACGACCCGCGACCGCTGGGCCGTGATCGAGGGCGACCGGATGCGAATGCTTGCCGTGCCCGAGGCACGGGACGCTATGAGCTTTCCGCCGTCCTACGTCCTCCCCAACGTCCACCGCGATGCCATGCACCTGCTGGGCAATGCCGTCTGCCCCGTGGTGGCCGCTGACTTCCTCAACGAGCTGCGCCTTGCGGCTTGATCGAACTTCCTGGAGCTACCCCATGAAACCCTCTCGCTTCCTTCCTGTGATCCTCGCCGGCCTCGCCTTGAGCTGGGCCGGCTCCGCTTCCGCCTACAAGCCCGGCGTGCTGCGCGAGCTGGCCGATGCCATCGAGACGGCCGCGCCCGTATCCGTGCCTGCGGCCGGCTCTATCGAGGTGGGCTTTTCACCCAAAGGCGGGGCCGAGGCCCTGGTGCTTCGCGTCATCGACTCCGCGAAGACAGACATCAAGGCACTGTCCTACAGCTTCACCAGCCCGCGCGTGGTGGCCGCGCTGCTGCGCGCGGCCAAGCGCGGGGTGGCCGTTTCCCTGGTGGCCGACTACAAGAACAACGTCACCGACGACCGGAGCGGGAAGGGCCGGGCGGCCCTTTCCGCGCTGGCTGAAGCTGGCTGCGACGTGCGCGTAATTTCCGCTTACCCGATCCACCATGACAAGGTGCTGATCGTGGATCGCCAGACTGTCGAGCTGGGGAGCTTCAACTACTCCGACGCGGCCGCGCGCGTGAATTCGGAGAATGTCCTGGTGAACTGGAATAATCCGGCGCTGGCCAAGGCATATCTGGCCCATTTTGATCGCAACTGGCGGCAATCCGAGCCTTTCCGCGCCCGGTATTAACAGGAACTCGGAGAACATCATGACCGTCGATTTTTTCCTCATTGACGCCCCGCACACCGTCCCCCAGGAATTCAAGGCTTGGGAGGCCGCGAAAGCGCATCACCGCGCTGTTTTTCTGCGCTGCGTGGATGCCGAAGATGGCAGCGCCGAACAATCCCGCCTCGATGCGGAAGGCCGGGCCGCGAAGGCCGAGGCTGACCGCTTGGAGCAAGCCGCGCGAACGGCTTGGCTGCGGGCGAAGCGGCAGTCCGTGGAAATCCACCTCAACGATGACACGCGCGAAACCCGGCATTGCTTTACCGAGCAGCCGTTACGAATCCACGCCGGTTTCACGCATGAGGATGCGGCCGCTGGCTGGCGTCAAGTCCTGGCCTTTTCTGCCAGTCAGACCCCTGACGCCGACACCTTGGCACGGATCGAGCGGGCGAAATCGGATGCCGTCTCGCAACTGGAGTCCTATTGGGCCGAGCTGGCCGACGCCACCGATATTCAGCGCGTGATCTACCAGGGCGTGCATTACACCTGGGATGTGCTTGGCGAGGGAATCGGCTTCGGCGGGCAGGCATTCCGTGTTGAGTGGCTGGCCGCTGATCGAGAGCCGACCGAGTGCAATTTGTTCGCGCAGGGCCGCATCCCGGTTTGGATGCGTGACAAGCTGCCCGATAACGCCCGTTCCATCGAAGACTTGGGCTATCGGATTAACCCGTTTCCGGCTGTGGATGACAGCTTGGATGACGACCCGCCGTATTAACCCCTGGGGCGTCTCCCCTGCGGGGCCGGGCTTTCGTGCTGCGCATCGAGCCGCCTGCGGCGTCTCGCCCCTTCGGGCGTCAATCCCTGACGCCTCCGCGCCGTGCCGGCGCTGCGCGCTCCGCTTGCCCGGCCTGAAGGCCGCATCGAGGAACTTTCGCGCGCGAAAGTTCGGGCTGTGGATCTGATCCTTGGTGTGCCGGCGCTGGTGCGCTGAATCCGCTACGCGCGGGGCCGCACCCCACCACTACCTCGCGCCTTTATTCGTCGTCATGGTGCCCTCCGGCCGGGCTTCTCCGGTCAAGGGCCGGGCTACGCCCTGAAATCCTCACCCGTTCGGTGCTCGCCCTTCGGGCTGCGCTCCGCGTGCGGCCTCCGGTTTCTCCCTTGACCGCGCCCGTCCTGCGTGCCCCTGGACGCCGAGGCGACGAGGTAGATGGTGGGATGCAAAAGCCGGCCCCGCGCTCCGCTGGCCATGTGGGTGATCGACGGGGAGCAGGACAGCTTGTGCCCCTGCGGGGCAAGAGCAACTGCAACACCTTGGGGGCCTGTTCCGGCCCCCAAACCCCGCCCCGAGGCTCAAAGGTAGCTTGCCTGAACCCCGAAGAAGCACAAGCCCGGAACCCGCGAAAAATCAGGCTTTTTTCTCTCACAAACTATTGACGGTCAATAGTTTTATGGTACAATATGACTCATGGTGTAGGAACAAAGAACGGTTCTGCACCAGGCAGCAAAGACCACCATCAACCGAGCAAAAAAGGAGCTTCGATCATGGCCAGCATCAACACTTTCACCATCGTGGGCAACGTGACCAAGGACGTGGAATTGCGCTACACGCCCAGCGGCACGCCTTCCGTGACCTTCACTGTCGCCGTGGATAACGTCTATTTCGACCGCGACGGCAAGAAGCACGAAGAAACCGACTTCATCCCGGTGACGACCTACGGCAAGCAAGCCGAGAACGACGCCAAGTTTCTGAAGAAGGGTTCCACCGTGGCGGTGATGGGCCGGATTCGTAGCTGGTACAAGCAGGCCGAACGCAAGGGCGGTTTCAACTTCGAGGCCGAGCGCGTGCAGTACCTTGGCCGTCCCAGCGGCAACCGTGCAGGCGGTGACGCTGGCCAGCAGCAAGGCCCCGGCAACGCCGAGCACGATGCCTGGATGCGCGACTACGACAGCACCGAGCAAGCCGGTCAAGGCCGCCGCTGATCTTTCACCCTGGCGCACAAGGCGAGCAGGCCGAGCGCGCCAGTTTTTCAACCCCCAAGACCATCATCAACTCACTGGAGAAACCACCATGCAACTCGCAAGCCGCTTCCGCAATGCTTCCGGTATCCGTGCCGACATGCCCCTGTCGGATGACCAAATCCGCGCCGTGGCCCCCTCGATTTTTGCCGAGGCCGCCCACGAAAGCCGCTCCGCGCGTTACACCTATATCCCGACCATTGACGTTCTGAACGGCCTGCGCAAAGAGGGTTTCCAGCCCTTCATGGTTTGCCAGACCCGCGTGCGCAACGAGGAAAAGCGCGAGCACACCAAGCACATGATCCGCCTGCGCCACGCCGACCAGATCGCCGGCCGCGAGGCGAATGAAATCATCCTGCTGAACAGCCACGACGGCACCAGCAGCTACCAGATGCTGGCCGGCATGTTCCGCTTTGTGTGCTCTAACGGCATGGTATGCGGCGAGACAACCAGCGACATCCGCGTGCGCCATAACGGCGACGTGGTGGGCGATGTGATCGAAGGCGCTTTCAAGGTGCTGGACAGCTTCGAGGAAGCCACCGCCCAGCGCGAGGCCATGCAGGTGCTCACGCTCAACCAGGGCGAGCAGGCCGCGTTTGCCCGCGCTGCACTGGCCCTGAAGTACGACGACCAGGACAGCGGGGCCGTGCCCGTCACCGAATCCCAAATCCTGGCCCCGCGCCGCTTCGAGGATCGCCGCGACGACATGTGGACGACCTTCAACCGCGTGCAGGAAAACATGATGAAGGGCGGACTGCGCGGCCGCAACCGCAGCGGCCGCACCACCACGACGCGCCCGGTCAACGGCATCGACCAGAGCGTTAAGCTGAACCGCGCCTTGTGGGTGCTGGCCGAGGAAATGCGCCGCCTGAAGGGCTAACCCGAGCCGCCCGGCCACGCTGGACGCGCGGCCGGGCCTCCCTCCCACCACTACACGAAGGACGACACCATGAGCAGCCACCACGAATGGGCCGAGGAAGTCACCGCCCAGCACGACGCGCAAAAGCCCTATGCACCCGAGAACGGCCAGCCCTTGCGGTTCAAAGCCGGCGATCCAGTGATCTACACGAACCCCGCAGGCATTGAGTTTCCCTTGCGTGTCACCGGCTTCTATCAGCGCCCGGCTTCGCCGTGCGGCCAGTACGCGAACGGCGCGCGCTACCTGCTGGACTGGGATTGCCCGTGGTTCCCGGTTCCTGAATCCCGCTTGCGCCTGGACGAATCCCGCGCCGTGCCCGAGCTGGAGGCCGCCGCCTGAATCGGAGCGCCGGCCGCTGGCCGGCGCTGCAACCCGCTGACGCGCACCAAGGCGAGCAGGCCCGCGCGTCAGCCTCACCCTCGACCATCCAACCCAAGGACATGACCATGAGTAAGACCGCCGCCGACACCGCCACCAACGAACTAATCCGCCACGCTATCGCCGCATGGGGCTACTTGGTGCGCTGGGGTTCCCGCCTGACCCTGGCCGAGTTCGCGGCCGCGATCCGCCGCCACTCGACCCATGCGCGCGCCGAGGCCCTGGCCGCCGCGCTCGAATCGGCCACGGGCTTTGTTGCCCGCGACTGGCGCGGCTTCCGTGCCAACTGGCAATGCTGATGACCACCGCCCGCCTGCGCGGGCGGGCGCTCTTGGGGCTGCGCCCCGCCGCGCGGCATCCTGCTGGGCTTGGCCGGCACGGCTTCGCCGTCCCGGCATGGCCCTTTTCCGGGTGTGCGCCGTGGGCGTGAGAGCTGGCCAGGGCTTCGGTTCCCGCAAGCCGAAACGTGGGCTTTGCCCGGCGTGTGGAAAGCGCGGCATGACGCAATGGCGGGCCACGGCTGCGGGGATGCTCCGCTGGTGCCAGTTTTGCCAGCACAGCGAAGGGCAGGGCGTCTATGACCTGTTGCACCAGGATTCCCGCCGTCGTTAGGGCGTCTCCCCTGCGGGGCCGGGCTTTCGTGCTGCGCATCGAGCCGCCTGCGGCGTCTCGCCCCTTCGGGCGTCAATCCCTGACGCCTCCGCGCCGTGCCGGCGCTGCGCGCTCCGCTTGCCCGGCCTGAAGGCCGCATCGAGGAACTTTCGCGCGCGAAAGTTCGGGCTGTGGATCTGATCCTTGGTGTGCCGGCGCTGGTGCGCTGAATCCGCTACGCGCGGGGCCGCACCCCACCACTACCTCGCGCCTTTATTCGTCGTCATGGTGCCCTCCGGCCGGGCTTCTCCGGTCAAGGGCCGGGCTACGCCCTGAAATCCTCACCCGTTCGGTGCTCGCCCTTCGGGCTGCGCTCCGCGTGCGGCCTCCGGTTTCTCCCTTGACCGCGCCCGTCCTGCGTGCCCCTGGACGCCGAGGCGACGAGGTAGATGGTGGGATGCAAAAGCCGGCCCCGCGCTCCGCTGGCCATGTGGGTGATCGACGGGGAGCAGGACAGCTTGTGCCCCTGCGGGGCAAGAGCAACTGCAACACCTTGGGGGCCTGTTCCGGCCCCCAAACCCCGCCCCGAGGCTCAAAGGTAGCTTGCCTGAACCCCGAAGAAGCACAAGCCCGGAACCCGCGAAAAATCAGGCTTTTTTCTCTCACAAACTATTGACGGTCAATAGTTTGACGGGTAGAATATAGGCATTGCTTCAGTGATGAGGCGATGCCCCGGCAGGGGTGACGGTGAGCAGACCAGACCCCAGCCGCTTAGACCATCTTCAACCCTCCGCATAAGGAAAACGACCATGCAAACGCTGACCGCCACCTATTCCCCCGAAGACAACAAGCTGCGCCTTTACCCGTCCTCACGACTGGACAGCGCGACTTATGAGCGCGTGAAGGCGGCCGGCTTCAAGTGGGCACCCCGTCAAGAGCTTTTCGTGGCCCCCATGTGGACGCCGGCCCGCGAAGACCTCCTGATGGAGCTGTGCGGCGAGATTGGCGACGAGGACACGGGCCTAGTTGAGCGCGCCGAGGAACGCGCCGACCGCTTCGAGGACTACAGCGACAAGCGCGCCCATGACGCCAGCGCAGCGCGCAACGCCGTGCAGGCCATCGGGCAGCGGTTCGAGTTCGGGCAACCCATCCTTGTGGGCCATCACAGCGAACGCAAGGCCCGCAAGGACGCCGAGCGCATGGAAAACGGGATGCGCCGCGCCGTGCAGATGTGGGAAACCTCCGAATACTGGAAGCAGCGCGCAGCCGGTGCCCTGCGTCATGCGAAATACAAGGAGCTGCCCGCCGTCCGTCATCGCCGCATCAAGGGGCTGGAGGCAGACAAGCGCAAACAGGAGCGCAGCAAGCAAGAGGCCGAAATGTGGCTGAAGCTGTGGCTTGAATGCGAGGCCGAGCAAGACGCCGAGCTGCAAAAGGCCGTGGCCCTGCGCATCGCTGGCATGTGCTGGCTGCACTTGCCGCGCAAGGAAGGCGACCGCGAAGACTGGAGCCACACCCCGACCGCTTACGACGCCTTGAACGGCTCGCATTCGAACCTCTACGCGCCGCGCACCCTGGCCGAAGTGATCGAGGCCGCCAAGAAGACCTACCCGGCCACGGTTGCCCACTGTGACCGCTGGATTGCCCACTATGAAAACCGGATTGCCTACGAGCGCGCCATGCTGGACGAGCAAGGCGGTTTGAAGGCCGAGGGTTTCGACATCCAGCCGGGCGGCCGTGTCCTGGTTGATGGTGAATGGCTGGTGGTGATGCGCGTCAATAAGAAGGGCGGCCAGATCAACAGCGTGACCACGAACGCCCGTTATGTGCGCGTGCGTGGCATTGAGGAAATCAAGGACTACCGCGCGCCGACCGAGGAAGACGCCGCCAAGGTCAAGAAGGCCGCCAAGCTGCCGCCGCTGGTGAATTTCCCCGGTGAAGGCTTCATCGAAATGACCGCCGAGGAATACAAGCGCAAGCCCGCCGACTACAAGGGCACCCGCACCGCGCAAGCCACGGCCGAGCATGGCGCGTACCGCTACCGCACCGCATTTTTGGCCAATAGCGGCTATCGGATCGTGCAGGTTTACATCACCGACGCCAAGCGCGTCGACAAGCCCGCGCCCGAGGCGGCCGAGCCGGTGAAATTCGAGCGCGAACCCGTGGCCCCGGCCCCGGTGACGGCCGAGCAGGCCCCGGCCAGCACCGAGAGCACCGACAACCGCGCCGCGATGGCCGAGGACTTCCAAGCCATGCGCGACCAGCTCAAGGCCGGCGTGCAGGTTGTGAGCGTCCCGCAGCTTTTCCCGACCCCGGCCGATCTGGCCGCGCGCATGGTTGAGCTGGCCGACATCGAGCCGGGAATGCGCGTGCTGGAGCCGAGCGCCGGCACCGGCCGGATTCTGGAGCAGTTGCCCGAGGGCTGCGAAGTGGTGGCCGTGGAGATTAACGCGGCCTTGGGCGGCCGCCTCGATGCAGACCGCCGCGCCGTGGTGATCGGTGACTTCCTGCAATGCACGCCCGAAACCCTGTGGGGATCGTTCGACCGCATTCTGATGAATCCCCCCTTTGCCAACGCCGACGACATCAAGCACATCCGCCACGCGCTGCGCTTCCTGAAGCCGGGCGGCAAGCTGGTGGCGATCTGCGCCAACGGCCCCCGCCAGAATGACCAGCTCCGCCCGCTGGTGGAGCAGCACGGCGGCGAATGGGAGAGCCTGCCCCCCGATACCTTCGCGGAATCCGGCACCGCCGTAAATACCGCCCTTTTCACCCTGACCGCCTAACCCACCAACGCACGCGCCCCGGCTTCGCCGGGGCCTCTCAAGGAGTACGAGCCATGCAACCGAAATTCATGCCTTGGGTTGACCTGCTGCCGGAAGTGGGCGACCCGATCCGCAACGAGCGCAACAAGCTGGCCGCCAAGCTGGCCAGCGCCGAGGAACTGGAAAAACAAGCGGCCGCGCTGCGCGCGGGAGTCCGTGAGGGCCGCGCCGCCCTGCTGGATCGAATCATGAAGCAATGGGCACTGCACGACATCGAGCAGGCCGCGACCGCAGCCGCCGACCGTGGCCAGCCGTTCCCGCCCGGCTTCGTGAAAGACGGCGAGCTGCGCGCGGCGCTGCGCGCCCTCGATGGTGCCCCGTCCCCGCTGGAGGTGCTGCAAGCCTTCCACGCTGGCCGCGTGATCCGGCAGCACAACCTTTTCAGCACCGCGACCGAGGAAGAACAGCGCGCCACGCTGCACCGGGTTTTTGACTGGTGGAATTACGGCGCTGTCCCGCTGCTGACCCGCTTGGAAGGCTAGGGGAGGGCGGCCGATGTCTATACAGGAGCAGGCCGCCGCACTGGTGGCCGCCGTCGATCCGGCCGCTGTCGCGGCCCTGATCGCGGAATTCCCCGAGGCCGAGAAGGTGGGCATCCGCGCCAACTGGCAAAGCCTCGATCCCCATCTAGGGCACCGCGTCCCGAAGGCCCCGGCCGACCGGGCCGAGTACCTGGCCCGGAAAATCGAGCAGTACGAGGCCGAGCTACAGCGCGACATCGCCACATATACGCGCTACCGCGAGCAGGGCCTAGCGGCCCTGTCCGCTTACGACGTGTGCATTTCCAGCGGTAACAACCCGCTGGGCGCGCTGCGCACGGCGCTGCGCCTGAAGGACGCCCACATTTCCTATGACCTGTCCATTCTGGTCAAGCTGACGCTTGAGCTGGAGGACGTGAAAACCGAGCTGGCCGAGGCGGAACCCCCGCAACTGGCCCTTTTCTGAAACGCGCGGCCGCCCGGTGGCGGCCGCATCTGGAGCACCAACTATGCCCCGCGCCCATGTCCCGACCATTGACGAAGTTTTAGCCGATCCCGCCGCCTCCCACTGGATGAAAGACGCGCTGCGCTCCGCGCTGACCCGTGACCCGGTGGACGTGGCCAACGATGCCGCCTTCCTGTGCGCCCTGCTGGACAAGCGGGCCGATGCTGCTATGGAGGCGGGCAGGGCGGCCGTAGCCGCGACCGCTCCCCAGGTGGAGCGGTAGGCCGGCGACAAGCCCGGCTGCGCCGGGCTGGAAGGGCAGGGCTTTGCCCTGCTGGCTGGGCCGGCAAGCCTGCGCGCTGCGCGCGCCGTCCTGCCGGCGTCCTTCCTTGTGTCGCTGCTGCTGGCTGGGTGGATCTTCTCCTTCCCCGTGTTCCTCTCTCTCCCTGGCTTCCTCTACCCCCTGAAATCCTGCCGGGCGAATCGTCCCGCGTTGCGGGCCGACCGGGCTGCTCCAGGTTCGCGCATTCGCGCTCATCCCCTTCGGGGACTGCTGCGCAGCCTTGCACATCCCTTTCGCTTGCGCCCTCCGGGCGCTGGCCTGTCGGCCTGAAGTGAGCTTTCGCGCGCGAAAGCTAGACAACTGCACAAAGGCGTCCGTGGTGTGCAGAGGGTGGGGTTGCCTGTCACTTCCAAGGGTATCAGTTCGTTCTCGCCGTCAAGGGCTGCGCGCCCTGGCGGGCGCTTGCGGCCGCTGGCCGTTTCACCCTTGACCGCTGCGCTGCGAACCGATCCAGAGGAAGTAGGCAATCCCGCCCACTTCCTGGAGTCCATGACATGACTGCTTCGCACATCGACCTTTTCACCATTGACGACAACGGCCAGTTCCAACTGGCCAGCGCCGGCCAAGTCATCGAGGCCGCCTTGGCCATCCTTGACGAAAAGGTGATGCGCAACGGCCTGATTTCCGCGCCGGCTGACGCCAGCGCCTTCTTCTCGCTGCGTCTTGGGAGCTTGGATCATGAAGTGTTCGCGGCCATCTTCCTGGACGCACAGAACCGCGTTATCGAGTACATCGAGCTGTTCCGGGGCACGCTGACGCAGACCAGCGTGTACCCGCGCGAGGTGGTGAAGACCTCGCTGCGCCTGAACGCCGCCGCCGTCATCTTCGCGCACAACCACCCCTCCGGGGTGCCCGAGCCGTCGCGCGCCGATGAGAACCTGACCAAAGTGCTGAAGGATGCGCTCGCCCTGGTGGACGTGCGCGTGCTGGATCACGTCGTCGTCGCCGGCGGGGCGTCCGTGTCCTTCGCTCAACGCGGCCTGCTGTAGCCGCTACCAGCCGGGTGAAAAACCCGGCAAACGCCCCTCCGGGGCGTTTTGCCCGGTAGTTTTAACGACCGTTTTTCCTGCCGGAAAAAGCGGCATTAAAACGTACCTTTTAATTACCGTCGAATCCGGTAAAATTCGCCCTTTCTGGACAAATAACTACCGTGAGGCCCTTATGAGCGAGCATCGCCCGATCTACGGCGCGAATACAGCCGTTTTGAGCGACTTTCCCGAGCCGGTGAGGGCAACCCTTCACCTGATCGAAAAAAACCCGTCTAACGAGGCCGCGCTGATCCTGCTCCAGTGCGCCGCTTCAGCCGCGCACCCGGACTACCTTTTCAGTCTGGCCATGCTCAGTGCTCTCCCCATCGAGTACAAGGAGGCCGCACTGGAGCTGATCGAGCACAGCCTGACCATCGGTTTCACCGTGGACGAGCAAAGCGCATTGCTGCGCTTTGTGGAGCCATTGATGGCCACCGCGCTGCGCGCTCCGCGCGCCCGCTGACGCGCTGCCCCATCATGGCGCTCGACATCTTCGCGCTGCTGACTTCGGACGGCGACCACGCCCAAGCCGACCACATGTTCACCGGCAAAGCCGGCGACATGGTGGCCGTGGCCGACGTGCTCGATGCCGTGCATTGCGCGAATCGCCGGCTGCGCGCCGTGCCGGCGCTGGCCAGTCGATTCCGCAATGGCGCTACCTATCCCATTCCCTGCGTGCGACTGACCAAAGCCGAGTGCCGCGTCCTGGTGGACGCGATCACCGACTTTGGCCAATCCATGCCCAAGACCACCAAAGCCCGCAAACTCGCTGACCTGCTGGCCAGCTCCGTTTGCGTCTACTGATCGGAGCCCTTCATGGATGACAAAACCGCCGACCGAGTGATGTCCGCATCCCTCGACTATTTCAGCCGCAACACCTTCTTTGCGCTCCTGGTGCTTGTCGCCGGCTGGGGCCTTGGCTGGCTGCTAGGCTTCGCTCTCGCTCGCAGCATCCAGTCCAAGACCGGCGCGGCATTCTGCCGCCGCCTGTGCCCGATTGTGGGCGTCCTGGCCGCTTTCCCTCTCGCGTACAAACTCATGTTCTCCGCGTGAATCGGCCGTGCCTCGTTACTTCGCTTACTTGCGAGTCTCCCGCGACTCGCAAGACGTGGCGAACCAGCGGCTTGGCCTGCTGGATTTCGCCAACTCGCGCGGCTACGCCCCGCTCGTTGTCGTTGAAGAAACGGCAAGTCGCTCTGTTCCCTGGCGGGAACGCGCGCTGGGCTCGCTCCTAACGGAGCAGGCCCAGCGTGGTGACTTGCTTTTAACTTCCGAATTCACCCGCTTGGGCGGGTCGCCCGGACAAGTCTTTTCGATTCTGGAGACTGCCGCCGAGCGCGGCGTCACCATCATCATCACGAAGAACGGCACCGTCATGGACGGTAGCCTGAATGCTCAAATTCAGGCCGCCGCTTTCGCTATGGCCTCCATGATCGAGGTGGAATTCACCCGTGCGCGCACCCGTGAAGGCTTGCAGCGTGCTCGCCTTGAGGGCCGCATCGGCGGCCGGCGCAAAGGCAGCACCGGCCGCCTCAAGCTCGACCCTCAACGCGATAAAGTAGGGGAGCTGCACGCCCTCGGTTTGACGACGCCGAAGCTCGCCAAATACTTTGGCGTTACCGAGAAAACCATGCGCAAGTTCCTTGCGCGGCACTTTCCCAAAAAAGCGCCGGATTGACACGGCTGGCCCTTCGGCCCAACCGTGCCAATCCGGTTTTCCCGCTCCGCTTCCTTGCCGGTCTTTCGTTCCAGCTTCGCCTGAACTCAGGCCGGCAACCTCTCCGCTTGCACTGGCTCGATGGTGGCCAGCCTTCGGCCGACCACCATCCTTGCCGTATGCCTTTCTCGCGGCTTTTGATCTGGATCGCCGCGAAAGACGCAGGCCACGCAATGCGCGGCCTGGCTCGCAGTTGGTGATCGCCTATTCGCTATCGCTTCTAGGCTTTCCACTTCTCGCCCCGTAGGCTGCTACCGTTGCCATTCTGCTTCGTGTCGCCGGGCCGTCGCGGTTCCCGCTGCCGCCATTCGGCGGCCGTCCCGGCCCGTCCGCTCCGCTGCCGGTTTTGTACAACTTTCGCACGCGAAAGTCGGGGAGGCGCAATACGGCTTCCCTTGCTTCGCAGCGGTTCGCCTTGCGCCTTCTCCCGCTTTCCGTCCTGCTGTTTCGTTCCGCGCTTGTGCCGCGTCACGCAGGGCCGGAAAGTGCGAAAGGCGAGGGCGACTTCCTTCGTCCGTCGCCTTCGCCTTTCCTTGTCACGCAACCGCGCCCGTTCCGTGGCGTGTGTCGGTTGCCTTGAATTCTGAATGGCAGCACTACAGCGTGCCCCATTCCCTTTCGTGATCGTCAGTTGAAATGCGCTCCAGGATGCCGGCGCATCCTTCCGCGTTGTTTGCGTAGAACCCCACGTCGATGCCGTAGGGGTTCGTGAGCCAAATTTCCGCACCGTCCGCGTTAATCGCCCAGCCGTCAATTTCCGCGCGTCCGTGGGTCTTCAGGTGCTGGTATAGCTCCTGGCTCCCGATGCTTTGCTCCATCGTCTTCACCGTCCGTTGTTGGGCGAATCGTCCCGCTTTGCGGGCCGACCGGGCTGCTCCAGGTTCGCGCATTCGCGCTCATCCCCGCGTTGCGGGGACTGCTGCGCAGCCTTGCACATCCCTTTCGCTTGCGCCCTCCGGGCGCTAGACCGTGCCACTATCAACCGCCGCGTTTCCCACAAGCTCCACAGGCCCTCGCGCTGATCCGCTTTCCCACAAGAGGTTTCTTGTGGAAAAGCGGGCGCGACCGTTGCCTCTTGCGATATTGAGGTATCGCGGGCAACGGCTACGGGGCCTGTGGATTTGTGGAAAACGCTCGTCCGCTGCTTGCAGCCTTCTGCCCCTGGGTGAGTCAAAAACCAACCCCACCCGTTTCGTCTCCCCGTGAGGGGAGCCGACCAAAGGCGCGCCTCTGGACTCCGGGCCGTCTCTCCTGCAACCGCCGCGTTTCCCACAAGCCCCACAGGCCCTCGCGCTTTTCCGGTTTTCCACAAGAAGTCTCTTGTGGAAAACCGGGCGCGACCCTCTCCCTTTGGGATATTTGGGTATCCCCGGTCGAGGGCACCGGGGCCTGTGGATTTGTGGAAAACGCTCACTGGCTGGCCTCGGCCGTCGCTGCTACTTCAGGCGCAGTCTGAACAGGCTTCACCGGCTCTGCCGGTTTCGCTGCATCGACTACCAGAAGGGCCTTGATCTTTGGCATCGCTTCGCGCCAAAGATCAGATGGAACCGCATCAAGCCGTTCCGTCTTGATGAGTTCCATCACTGCCTTCTGGTTGCGCTCGCGTTCCTTGCGCTGCTGCTCTCGCTGTCGTTCCTCCAGCTTCCGCAGCTTCTCGCGTTGTGCTGCGATTTCTTCATCCAGCGTCTTGGCCTTGCGGCCTGACTTCGGATTCGTCGTTTCACTACTCATGGCTCTTACCTCGCGTTGTGGGTTCTAGTGGAAAACCTGCCTGATCTGGCGGGACGTGCTGCGTCCCTGATTGGCTGCATTTTACCAAATGCGCGGTTTTCTTCCACTAGGGCCTGGGGGAGAGAACGGCACCGTTCTTCCAGCTCGCAGGGCAAGCCCCGCGCCCCGGAAGAACGGTCACACACCACGCAACATGGTTGCCGGTGCTAAAAGCCGCGTGGTGGCGCGCCTTTTAGCGTGGCGACACCGAAAAGACAACGCGGCGACACCGAAAATGCTATAATGGCCTAAACCCTTATGGAGTAAAGGAAAATGCCGAGAGCGAAAGGAACAGGGAAAGGCCCAACCGAGCGGTTCAACATCCGACTCGATAAGGACACGGCGGGGTTCTATCGAACCAAGGCAAACGAGCACGGAATCAGCATTTCCGAGTTTTTGCGCCAAACGCTGGTGCAGGGCGTGATCGCAGAAAACGTGCAAGACATCGAGCAGCGGCTGCGCCGCCTTCTCGATGAAATCCGCGCTGGCGGGCAGGGTGGCGGAAAGGTCGAGATTCCCGATGAACTGTGGCTTTCGGTCTTCACTGCGGAGTACATGCTGGCGGCGATTGTTGAGGCGCGTGACGTGCAGCAGTTGTACGAAGCGCAGAACAAGGCGAAGGCAAAGCTCAAGCGAGTGAAAGGAGGCTGAAATGGCAAAGAGAGAGGAAAAGGGAAGCGCCGGTAGCTTCTCCCGTGGGGCCGAGTTGTGGATGCACCAAGCCAGGCTGTTCGTGGTGGCCATCTGGACGGTTGTGCTGATTTCCATCTTGGCCGGTCTGGCAGTCACGACGGCGTACTTCTGGAATGCGACTACCGCAGACGAAAAGTACGCGCTGGAGCGGAACGTCTTGGCGCACACGCGGGATGCGCTCTATATGACGGCCGGAAAGATGGAGCTGAACGTCAACGGCGAGCTGCGCAAGATGGAAGTTTCCGAGGTTGCCTTGCTGACCGACGACATGGCCGAAGATGCTTGGCGAAAGCTGCGCAACGGAGGCATGTTCGGCTTGCTGACTTCCATCGGTGTGGTGTTTCTGATCTCTTTGTACTGGTGGGGCTATGGCCGTGAACGGATGCAGGACAACCAACTGCGCGGGGCCAAGCTGGTGGAAGGAAAGGAGCTTGCGCGACTGATCCGACACCGCGACGAGGCAAGCCCTTATGAGATTGCGGGCGTGCCCATGCGCGTGAAGTCAGAGACGCTGCATACGCTGTTTGCCGGCGCGCAGGGTACGGGTAAGTCACAGCAGTTTTTCGCACTCATGAAACAGGTGCGGGCGCGTGGCAAGCGGATGATCGTGTATGACCCGACCGGCGAGTTCACCCAGGCGTTCTACCGTGAAGGCAAAGACATCCTGATGAACCCGCTGGACTCCAGAAGCCCGAACTGGAACATCTGGAACGAAATCGCCAAGGACTACCACTTCGACAACATGGCGAACGGCCTGATCCCCGATCCGGCCGAGTCCGATCCATTTTGGGCGCTTGCGGGCCGGATGGTGCTAAAGGACGTGATTGCAGTATTGGGGCGCGAGGGCCGCCGCACGAACCGCGACCTCTACAACGCTATCGCCAAGAGCAACCTGGACGCCATGCACGCATTGTTGCAGGGGACAGCGGGCGCAACCTATGTTGATCCCACGACCGAGCGCACGGGGATGTCACTCAAGATGACTGTTCAGAACCAGCTTGAAGCCTTCCGGTTTTTGCCAGATGAGGGCGAATCGTTCTCCATCCGAAAATGGGTACATGAAGAAGGCGATTCATGGATGTTCATCACAGCACGGGAAGCGATGCGCGAGGCATTGAAGCCCGTTCTGTCGTTGTGGATCGACACGGCAATCAAGGCCGTGCTTGACTTGGAGCCGATCCACCGCGAGCGGCTTTGGTTTTGCATTGACGAGCTGCCGACACTCCAAAAACTCGACATCCTGAAGCTGGCTCTGACGAACACACGGAAGTACGGTTTGTGCATGGTGCTGGGCGTGCAGGACTTCAGCCAGCTCTACGAAATCTACGGGCACGATCTGGCCAAGACGATCATTTCCGGGTGCCAAACGAAGCTGCTGCTGCGTGTGACGGATGGAGCTGCGGCGAAGCTGTTGGCCGAATTGATGGGACAGGCCGAGGTGGATGAAAAGGATGAAACCTTGAGCTACGGCCTCAGCTCGCAGCGTGACGGCGTGAGCGTGATGGCGCGCCGACAGATGCGCGACCTTGTGCTGACATCGGAGATTTTGACGTTGCCCGATATGACCGGCTATCTGCTGGTTCCGGGCGACTATCCCATTGCCCGCGTCAAGTATGGTTACGTGCCGACAGAGAAACAGGCCAACGGCTTCATCGAGCGCGACGGCTTTGCGATCAGCTTCAAGCCGACCACGGCGGCCGCAGCGCCGGCACCCGCTCCGTCCGCCGCTGAAGTTCAGCAGCCGGCCGCGCCGGAGCAAGGCGACATGTTGGATGACGACGATATGGACGCGCCGGCTACGGTGGAGGTTATGCGCAACGAAAATGGCGATGTGATCGACAAGGCAACCGGCGAAATCATCAAGCCAGCCGAGAAGGTTTCGCGCGCGAAAGATGATGCAGATGCGAAATCAGCCGGCCAGGGCAAGAAGCCCAACCCGCTGGCGGATGCGCTATAGGAGGATACCGAATGAAAACTCAGAGACGGGCATTTCTACATTCCGTCGCGGCCGCCTGCTTGGCGGCTTTTTGCGTTTCCGTGCAGGCCGAGCCGGACTTGCTGCAACCTGATGAAGCCTTCCGGGTGTCGGCTCGCCGGGTGGATGCGCGAGTGGTGGAGCTGGAGTACATCATCGCACCGGGCTATCACCTGTACCGCGACCGTTTCAGCTTCAAAACGGACAACCCAGCCGTGACGGTGGCCGGCGTTGAGCTGCCGCCACCGCTTGAAAAGTTCGACAAGGCGATGGGCCAGAACATGCGCTACTACACCGAGCGGGTGGCGGTGCGCGTGCGCTTGGCTGGGGGCAATCAGGCCGTCAAACTGGTGGCTACGGCACAGGGCTGCGCGGCGATTGTGGGGGTGTGCTATGCACCGATCACCAAGGCTTTCAGCGTGCCGGCAATGGGAGGAAGACAGGGATGATTAGCATGAACAACGTGGGCAGCGCCGGGCAGGCACTGCACTACTTTTCCGCTGACAACTACTACACCCAGGACGAGGGCTTGGAGCATTCCGAGTGGTTCGGCAAGGGGGCCGAGCACCTTGGGCTTTCCGGCAAGATTGATCGTCAAGCCTTCTTCGAGGTGTTGAACGGAAAGGTGGATGGCCAAGAGCTGGGCAAGTGGGTCAAGAACGAGGAAACCGGCGAGAAGGAACGCGAGCACCGGCCGGGCACCGACATGACGTTTTCCGCGCCCAAGAGTGTTTCTCTCATGGCCGAGGTGTACGGCAAGCGGGACGTGCGGGAGGCGCATGAGGCGGCCGTCAAGAAGGCACTCAGCCACATCGAAACCGAGCTGGCCAGGACGCGGCAAACCGTGGACGGGAAGACCGAAGCGGTACAGACCGGCAACGTGACTGTGGCCATGTTCCGGCATAACACAAGCCGCGACCTCGACCCGCAGACGCATACGCACGCCGTCATCATGAACGCCACCAAGCGGGAGGATGGGCAGTGGCGCTCCCTGACGAATGAAGAAATCTACAACGCCCAGCGCGTTATCGGGGCCATCTACACGTCCGAGCTGGCCGACCGGCTCCAGGCGCTGGGCTACGACATTCGCCGCACCGACGAGAAAGGCAACTTCGAGATTGCCGGTATCACCCGCGAGCAGATCGAGCACTTCAGCCAGCGCCGGGCAGAAATAGAGGCGGCGCTGAAAGCCAAGGGCGTGGACATCGACGATGCCAGCGCGCAGCAGAAGGAAGACGCCACGCTGAAGACCAGAGCGCGCAAGGTGGACGTGGATCATGAAGCCTTGATCGGGAGCTGGAAGGAACGAGCCAAAGACATCGGGATCGACTTCGACGCCATCCAGGCCAAGGCCGACGCGCAACGGGCGCAAGGTGGTGTGGTGCGCGCTGACAAGCTCACCGGGCGCGAGGCGATGTCCTTTGCGGCCGCACACCTGATCGAGCGCGAGGCCGTGGTATCCAAGAACGACCTCATGGCGGCGGCCATCGAGCACGGGGCAGGGCGCGTATCGGCATCGGAGGTGAAGCGGGCCTTCGACAAGCTGGAGAAGGATGGTGATCTGGTGGCCTTGCCTGACGGCAACTACACGACCAAGAAGATGCTGGGCAGCGAAATGTGGGCACTCGACCAAGTGCGCGCACAGAAGGGCCAGACGCCGAAGATGATGGAGCCGGAAGCGGTGGCAGCGCGGATCGTGCAGGCCGAGGGCCGGCAGGGCTTCAAATACAGCGAAGGCCAGAAGGAGGCCATCAGCAAGGTACTGACCACTGAAGATCGTTACGTGGCGGTGCAGGGCCTTGCCGGGACGGGTAAGACCACTATGCTCAAAGGCGTGCGCGAAATGGCGCAGGAGCAGGGCTACACGGTGCGCGGCATGGCTCCGACCGGGGCGGCCAGCAAGGTGCTGGCTAGGGAGACAGGTATTGCTACTGATACCGTCTCGATGTTCCAGATCAAGGAGCGGCAGCTACAGAAGGACATCGAGTTTGCCAAGCAGTACGCACCCGACTTCCAGCGCAAGGCGGAAGTCTGGATCGTGGATGAATCGTCCTTCCTGTCGCAGCGCCAGAAGGCCCAGCTCGACCACATGGCCGAAAAGGCCGGGGCCAAGGTGGTGTACCTGGGCGACACGCTCCAGTTGCAGGGTGTAGAGGCCGGCAAGCCCTTCGAGCTGGCCCAGCGGGACGGCATGGAAACCGCGTACATGACCGAAATCAACCGCCAGAAGACCGCCGACCTGAAGCAAGCCGTGGACATCATCACTGGCCGCGACAACCTGGGGGACGGCCAGCGGCTCACCCAAGTGGAGCTGGCCAACAACGCGCGGGCCTTCGAGTACATGGACAAGGCTGGAATGATCCGGGAAATTCCCGAGAAGTCCGAGGAGGACAAGGGCCGCCTGGTGGCGGCCGTAGTGCAGGACATCTTGAAGCTCGACAAGGCAGAGCGTGAGCGCACCATCGTCATTACCGCCTATAACGAAGACAGGCGGGCCATCAATGCCGGCGTGCGCGAGGGACTGAAGGAGCAGGGCGAACTGTCGCGCTCCGAGGATACGCGCGAAATCTACACCTCGAAGGGGTGGACGCGGGCCATGCAGAAGGAGGCGCAATACTACAAGGCCGGCGACGTGGTGCGCTTCGGGCGGGACTACCAGCAGATCGACGCCAAGAAGGGCGAATACATGCGCGTGTCGGCCGTGGATGCCCCCAATGGCACTGTGGTGCTCCAGAAGGAAGACGGCTCTGTGATCGCATGGCAGCCGAAGAAGCACAACAAAATCGAGGTGTACGACCGCGACACCCGCGAGCTGGCCAAGGGCGACCTGATCCGTATCACCCGAAACGAAGGCGAGTTCAAAAACGGCGAGGTGGCGCGCGTCACGGCTGTGGCTGGGGACAAGGTGACGCTGGAGCTGAAGCAAGGCAAGGATGTGTCACTGCACCAAGTGGATCTCTCTCGCAACAAGCATTGGGATCATGCCTACGCGCAGACGGTTCACGCCTCCCAGGGCGCGACTCAGCACCGGGCCATCTTCCACATCCGAGCGCCTCAGACCGAGAGCGAGAAGAAGCAGGAGCGGGCGCTGGAGAACATGGCCAAGGTCTTCGGGGATCGGAGCTTCTATGTCGGGGCCACGCGCGCCTCGCATGAGCTGCGCATCTACACCAACGACAAGGCGGTGGCGGCCAAGGCGGTGGCGGCGAAGCAAGACAAGACCAGTGCGGTGGAAACGCTCCGGCAACACGAACGGGCCACGGCAATCACGGCCGACAAGGCGGGAGAACGCCCGGTGTCGCCGCAGCGAAACGGTGACGTTCAACGGTAATCCCTATAAAATGTCAACTTACGCGCGCTGGCCTTAACCAACTTTCGCGCGCGAAAGTTGGCGGCTGGTTCTGCCTTTCGCCAGTAGGCAAGTCGGCTTAGACTTGTGTGATGAACCTTTGACTATGCTAAAGAACAAGCCATGACCGACCCAAAGGACGCCGAGATGTCGGCCGATGGGCAGGGAACTAAACGCCGTAGAACTCGCAATTATGGCGATCGCCGAACGGTATCCCTGCGGATGGACCCCGAGCTGCACGAGCGCATGATGGACTTGTGCGACGATCTGAAAATACCTGCCAACACCTATATTTCGGGACTCATCGAGACCGACCTGAAGAAACGGAAAAAGTGACCGCGCCATAGACGCCTCGCCCTGTTTGCCGGGGTGCCGAGAACCCGAATATCATGTGAGGTTCATCGGTGGATTCAGGGAGAGGCGCGCGTGTCTATTATTTCAACGATCAACTGGAAACGTCTGGCTTCGGTTTTTGTGCCGGGCGTACTGATCGCAGCCATCAGCATTTATGTGCTGGGCTTTCGTGCCCCGCCTTCCCCTGATCTTAGGGTTCTGCCCGGTAAAGCACTGGCCGCCTACGACGACTTCTACCCGATCCGCGCCGATGACACCGGGGCGCTATACCTGGATCGGGAATTGTTCGTGAAGGCGGTCAACTACCTCTCTCAGCATCCCTCGCCGCGCGCCGTGGCGGATTTGATCTACCTGGGCAACTCCAACAACGTCACCCTGTTGCTGGACGGGCCGACCAAGGCCAAGTACCTCATGCTGACCCAGCAGCCCGACTATGTGGCGCTGTCGGAGGTGGATCGGGAGAAGGATCGCATCTTCCAGTCCTATGCGGACATCGTGAACGGCATTGGCCAGACGTTCGCGGGCACGCCGGTAGAGATCGTCTTGCACGACACGCGCAACCCGCTGCGCTCGATTGTGGCTGTGCAGAACCCCATTTCCGGCCGCAGGCTGGGCGACACGAATACCAACTTCGGTATCCAGCTCATCAAGAACTACAGCTATGGCGAAGGGCAGGGCCAGGGGCGTGGTGCTTCGTTTGTGAGCTACGACCTCACCCTGAAAGACGGACGCGCGGTGAAGTCCACCACGATCCCGATTTTTCACGATGTGTACGGCTTGATCGGATTCATCTGCATCAATATCGACATATCGAAAATGGACAAGAAACACCCGGAATATATCGAGCATTTTGTTGATACCTTCAAGGCTACCATCGCCAATGACGCCATTAACGAAATGATCCAGAACAGCAAGCGTAAGAACTGATTTTCTCAACCCTCTCTGTAAAGGAAATGACTATGGACGCTGGAGCCATTCAAGAGCACCTGGAGCTGCTGCAATTCGATCTGGCGCGGCCGCTACTGGTAATGAAGGCCCCCAAGGGGATTCTCGGTTGCGGTTATATCAATGTGGAAACCTGCAACAAGACCGGCGAGGTTTGCGCCATCGTCACCGGGGTGAATACCTTTGACGACATGCGCAAGGCCAAGGTGGTAGCCACCTCGAACAAAGCGGTTGAGCTGGGCATCCAAGTGGGTGAGTCTGGCCAAGACGCACTGAACAAGATGCGGTGATTTAGACCGTGCCGCCTGGAGATTGGAGCAAGGCCATTCAAGTGGAAGTCATCTTCTATACGAGCTGCGCTTTTCTGCTGACCGTCTTTTTGGTCAGTATGGTGCTGGCTCTGCGCGGCAACCAGGCGGCCAAGTATTTCCTGTGGGTATGGGCGGCGCTGATGATCCTGGCGCTGCCGCTCATGAACCGGGCCAGCATGATTTCGCACATCGCCGCTGGCCTGATGCTTGTGTTTTTTCTCTACGTGCTCTACATCACCGTCCGCTATGGGATGGAGCGCGTGGACGTTTCTCACGAAGAAACCCGCCGTGTCCTGGCTGAATCGAACCGGCGCATTGACGAGGAACGGCGCACCCTTGCACGCCGTCTGCACGACGAGGTGAATCCCCAGCTCCTGCTCACGCGCAACGTACTGAAGCAGCTTGAGCCGCTGGTGGCTGGGAATGGGCGGGCCGCCGAGCTGCTGGGTAATGCCTCGGGAATGCTGAATGATGCCTATGCCGAAATGCGCGACATCATCAAGAACACGCGAATCGAGGTGATCGACTCCATCGGCTTCACTGCGGCCTTGGAGTCGCTGGTGGCCCACTACACGAACATTTCCGAAAAGCCGGCCATCACGCTGGAGCACGATCTACCAAAGCGGCCTGCGATGCCAGAGGCATCGGCTATCAGCGCCTACAAGATCATCCGGGAAGCGATTTTCAATGCCATCAAGCACTCCAAAGCTGCCCAGGTGCGCGTCAGCATCCACCACAACAAGGCGCTAGACACCTACAAGGTGGAAATCACCGATGACGGGGTGGGGATGAAAGCCACGGCTCGCAATGGAGAGCACGCCGGCATTGGACTGATCGACATGCGCGAGCGGGTGCGGGTGCTTGGTGGTGCGCTGAAAATACAGGCGGCCGATCCTGCCAACCAGAAGCGGCCGGGAACGAAACTCAGCTTTTCGTTTTCAGGGCAGTTGTCGTAATGCCGTGACGGATCGCCAGCTTGGTGATGTCAGCTTGGCTTTCAACGCCTAGCTTGGCTTTTACGCCCTTCATCAAGTGGCCAATGGTCTTGGTGGACAAGTCCATCGCGGTGGCAATTTCGGTCATGGATGCGCCATCGGCTGCAAGGCTGAAGGCCCGCATTTCGTTCTCATCCAGGAGCCGGTTCGGGTTCCGATCCTTGACGGCCGACCATGCGAGTAGGCGGGCAATCTCGGGGGAAAAGTATTCCTTGCCCTGGGCTACCGTGTTGATCGCCTCGTTGAGCACTTCCGTACTTTCATCCTTGCGCACAAAGGCCAGCACGCCGAGCTTGTAGGAACGCTCGATGATGTATTGGTCGTCAAACTGGCTAAAGACAATGATTTTGGCCGAGGGGTCGCGGGCCAGTAGTTCCTCGCACACGTCCAGCCCGTTCTCACCACAGCCTTTGCTGTCAAAGCGCACGTCGATCACCAGGACATCCGGCTTGACCTCTAAGAAGCGGTCGATCAGCCCATCCAGGCTGTAGGCCACCTCTACTACGTCGATCCCGTAGTCCTTCAATACATCGCGGAAACCGGCTACCAGCAGCCGGTGATCGTCCGCAAGAAATACTTTTATTCCCAAAACGTCACCTATTGGTTTGGGATCGTATTGATCCCGAAGTTCGTTGGCCATGCAGGCAGGCGCTGCCGTGCTTGGCGGATAGCGGCCATGCAGATCGGCGGTGGGTGCAACACCCTCGCCGGCGAGGCAATAACCGAATTTTGACAGAAAAGCCGCATTCGATATACCGCGCCCGGCTGATCTAGCCATGATCCGCACCGTTCGGGGGACGGCATTATACGTGCGAACTAACCTATTGCTTCCGCTGACAGGAAGTTATTTTTCTCCTGCATGGTATCATTTGGCCCCTTGTCGTGGGCATTTCATGCCTTTGGCAAGCTGGATTCGGCGGGTAAAGCGGGGCTGTCGGATGGGTGCCTCAACGCCACCTCCCACGATGACAAACCTAGGCTAGATGCCTTGTCGCTCTAGGTTTTTTCTGTTATCGTGCTTTCATCGTGAAAGCAAGTTGACTGCTACAATATCGCAATGGGAAACGCCTCTATGTACTTCTCTGCACGCGCACTGATCGCGGCGGCATCGCTGATGCTGCCGCTCGCTGCTTCTGCAACGTGCTGGGATGAGGCTGGGCGCGGCTACGGGATCGACCCCTTGCTGTTGAAGGCGATTGCCTGGAAGGAATCGCGCGGCTGGACGGGTGCAGTCGGCCCGAAGCTGAAAGACGGCAACCGCGCGCTGGGCCTCATGCAGATCAACACGATCCACCTGCCGAACCTCGCGCGCTTCGGCATCCGCCGTGAACACCTGTTCGACGCTTGCACCTCGCAGAAGGTGGGGGCCTGGGTTCTGGCTGACTGCATCCAGCGTTTCGGCGCTACCTGGAAGTCCGTGGGCTGCTACTACGCCGGCCCGGCATCGACCAATGTGAGCGCCCAGGTTGAGTACGTCCGCGACGTGCAGCGGTTCTACGAGGGCTACCGCAGACAGCAAGCCCACCAAATTTCAACTTCACCGGCCCAAGTGGCCAGTTTCCAAGGGGATTGATATGGCGTTGCCAGCCAAACCGTTTCGCATTTCTATCGTCTTTGCGCTGGCTGCTGCTGGCGTCACTGCTGCCAATGCGCAGTCACTGAACCAGCCCAACCCCCTGGATCGTCTCTCCGACGTGGTGCAGTTCGGCGTGCCCCGCGACACCAAGTTTGTGTTCTGCGACGGGGAAGACTGCCCGGAACGCTCCATCAAGCACCTGTACGTCCCGCCTCCACCGCCGCCTGCTGTCCAAGAGCCGGTCATGCCTGCGCCTCAATCCATCCAGCCGCCCGAAGAACTTTCGCACGCGAAAGTCCCGGCCAAGAAAAAGCCACTGAAGAAGAAGCGGAAGAAGCCCGCGATTCAGTACGAATGCAAGCCTGTCAGCAAACCGAAGTGATTGGCTTTCCGTCTTTGCGCATCCCCCTGGCGCAAGGCCCCACACGGGGAAATGCAGGGGTTCCAACCAACTTTCTACGTAGGAGTTATTGAAGATGAACGCAGCAATTCAAGCAGTCGATGTTCGCAGAGAAGCGGGCCAGTGGTTCAAGGCCCTGATGCTCGCCGGCCTGATCCTGGGTCTGATGATGCTGGCTTCCGGCGCATACGCCAGTGACGGCACGGAGTTCGACGCCGCCGTAACCAAGTGGGACGGCTGGGTGAAGGGCAACCTGGGCAAGCTGGCCGCCCTGATCGCCATCGGCGTGGGTTCCGTTGTCGCCGCCGTCAAGAAGGACTGGAGCTGGTTCTTCGGCGCGGTGGTGCTGTCGATGGGTATCGGCGTGATCGTCGGCATCGTCAACGCCAGTTTCACGGCCGTCATCTAAGCGCAGGAGGTGGCCATGTCCGAAAAAACGGATCTCTCTCACTACATCCCGCGCCGATTGGACGACGGAGCCAAATTCCTCTTTTGGGAAATGGACGTTGCCATGATCGGCCTCATGGGCGTGTTGGTTGGCATTGGCTCAGGCTTCCCGGTGATTGGGCTGTTCCTCGGTATTGGAGCGGCCTTTTTCTACGGGAAGCTGAAGGCTGGGAAGCATCCGGGCATGGCCACCCACCTCCTGTACTGGTTCACCGGGTTTCCCGAGCCGAAAGAGCTGCCGGGTAGCCACATTCGAGAACTCAATGGATAGGGGCTACACGCGCTATGGCACCAGATAAAGCAATCAATGAGCGGGACAAGTTGCAATCGCAAGTCCGCTTCCACCGCGCGATGAACGCGGGCCTGCTGGGCACTCTGTTTTTCGGGGTGCTGCTGCTGGGCTTCGTCGTCGTGCGCGACACAACCAAGATCGTGCCGCCTGAAGTTAAGCGGCCCTACGAGATTGGATCGAACTACGCCAATAAGGACTACCTGCTGGATATGGCCGGTTATGTCCTGGGCACGGTGTTGACCGTCACGCCGGAGACGGTTGATTACAACAACAAGGTGATTCTCAAGATGGCCGACCCGGACGGCTACGCCGGGTTGAAGACCGCGCTTGATGCGGCCGCAATGCGGCTCAAACAGGAGCGAGTCACCACTATTTGGGTTCCTCGCAAAGAGGAAGTCAGCGAGCAGGACAAGCGCGTGAAGGTCAGCGGAAAACTCAAGACCTTTATTGCCGACAAGCTCACTTCCGAACGCGAGAAGGACTATCTCGTTGAATTCACCATCACTACCTCGGGGCGTCTCTATGTTTCCAAGATCGAAGAAATCGTTAAGCGCGATCCTTCTGCTAACAAGCCTGCTGGCAACTGAAGCAGGCGCAACGCAAGTCGTTGAGAACGCTGACCGGGGCCACGTTCAAGTCAATATCTCGGTCAACGAAACCAACCGTCTCGCAATCGACGGGCGCCGCATTGCCAATGTGGTGCCCAGCGTGAAGGGCGTGCTGGCAGGCCAGAAGGACGAGGCCCTGGGGGCTTACTACTTCACGCTGGCCAGCGAGTCGCCCAACCAGGGCACGGTCACGGTTTTCGTGTCCGACGAGAAGGGCGTTACCTACAAGCTGATCCTCGTACCGCGTCCGGTGGCCGGCGAGGAAATCATCATCCGGCCGCCGAGCGAGAAGGCTACGCCTTCGAGCCGCGCAGCCGCTGATGGCCGCACCGTCTCCTACCAGCGCCGCATCAAGGACTTGATGCTGGTGATGGCCGACGACGAGCTGAAGGACAGCGTTGAAACCATCCAGGTGAACAAGGAAGTGCCTTTGTGGAAAGAGGGGCGCTTGATCTTGGTGGCCAAGTACATGGATGGCGAAGTGGTGGGCGAGAAATACCGCCTGACCAACGTTTCCCCCTCCGAAATGCTGCTGGTCGAGCAGGAGCTTTACCGCCGTGGCGTGCGCGCCATTGCCGTAGAGCACCACACGCTGATGCAGGGCGACGGGACGGACATCTACATCGTTCGGGAGCGCAAAGACAATGAGTGAGCCGAACGCACAAACAAAGAAACGCCAGATGATGCTCATCGGCGGGGCAGTGACCGGCATTCTCGGTCTGGCCGGGGCTGGCATGTTCCTGTTCGACAGTGGCCCAGCACAGCACCGCGAAAAGCCCAAGACCGTCAGCATCACCGCACCCGGCACCGTAGATGACAAGGATGCGTGGCGTGCGCAGCAAGCGGCCAAGGAGAAGTCCAACGAAGCCTTGATCGGGGAAGTTAAGACCCAGCTCAAGGCCCAAGAGGAACAGAACAAGAAGCTCGCGCAGGCGCTGGAGGAACTGAAGGCCAACAAGGCCGCAGCCGGTTCGGCTGGCAGCGCAACGGCTGCGAAGCCAGATGCTTCGGTTCTGGACAAGCCTTTGCCCATTGGCAACGGCACCGGGCCGGGCCAGCGTGTTCTCCAGTCACCGAACGGCAAGGGCGGGGCCACCACCCTAAACCAGCCGCTCAATCAGGTGGATGTGCCGGCGCGGCGGGAAGTGGAAATCATCACCTTCAACAATGCCGAGGGCAAGGGCGCAGCGGGCGCAGCCGTTGGCGGCGCTGGTGGCATCACCGAGGTGCTGGGCTTCCCAACCGACGAGAAGGCCAAGAAGTACGGCACCACCTCGGGCGGGGCAGACGGCAAGAAGCAGACCATCGAGTTCCTGCCGGCTGGCTCCTTTGTGCGCGTGGCCATGCTCAACGGCGTGGATGCGCCGACAGGCGGGCAAGCCCAATCGAACCCGCTGCCGGTGGCTTTCCATGTGCTCGATGTCGCCAATCTGGCCAACAAGCACAAGCTGGACATCAAGGATTGCCGCATCGTGGCCGCCACCTGGGGCGATCTGTCCTCAGAGCGGATGATGGGCCGCACCGAAACCCTGGCCTGCGTTATCAACGGCGAGGCCGTTGAAATGGCGATCAAGGGCCAAGTGATTGGGGAAGACGGCAAGGCTGGGGTTCGGGGCCGTCTCGTCACCAAGCAGGGCCAGTTGCTCGCCAATGCCCTGTTTGCCGGCGCGCTCAGTGGTATCGGCAAAGCCTTCCAGTCCTCCGCAACCATCACCAGCACAGGCGGCGGCGGCATCACGCAAACCATCGACCCGGACAAGATCGGGCAAGCCGCTATCGGTGGTGGGGTAGGCAGCGCGGGCCAGCAGCTCGCTCAGTACTACCTCAAGGCTGCGGACAAGCTGTACCCCGTCATCGAAACCGATGGCGGCCGTACCGTCGAAATCCTCATCACCAAGGGCGCTGTTTATTCCGGCAAGGCGCTCGCCAAGGACGATTACCGGGGCCTCCTGAAGCGCACCGGCACCAACTCCAGGAGATACGAAGATGATTAAACGAGTGTTGACCCTCGCGCTGGCTGCTGCGCTGGCTGTTCCCGCATTTGCCCAAGATGAAGCGCCCGCGTCCGTGGTCGAGAAGTTCAAGACCATGTACCCGAAGACGACCTTCAAGGAAATTCGCAAGTCGCAAGTTTCCGGGCTGTATGAGGTAGTGATGGGCGAGAACATCGCCTACACCGACGAGTCGGGCCGCTACTTCATTTTCGGGCACCTGTTCGACATGCAGCAGCAAGTCGATCTGACTGCCCAGCGCAAGCTCGATAGCAAGAAAACCGAGTTCCCGGCACAGCAACTTGGCCAAGCGATCAAGACGGTCAAGGGCGACGGCAGCCGAATCCTGGCCGTGTTCAGCGACCCGGATTGCCCCTACTGCAAGCAGTTGGAGGGCGAGCTGGCCCGTCTGGACAACGTGACCATTTACACGTTCCTGTACCCGCTCGAATCGCTGCACCCGGAAGCCAAGACCAAGGCCGTCAGCGTGTGGTGCGCGCCGAACAAGGCGAAAGCCTGGAGCGAGCTGATGCTGGCCGGCAAGAAGCCCAAGCTGGTGGCCTGCAACAACCCCGTCAACGACAACTTGGTGCTGGGTTCCAAGCTGGGCGTGGTGGGCACTCCTACCCTGATTGCCGCCGATGGCCGCGTCCTGCCTGGCTCCGCACCGGCCGAGAAGATCGACCAGTGGCTGAACGCCGGTAAGCCTGGCGCGCCGGCCGCTGCGCAGGAGGCAACCCAATGAAGCGCACCGCCTTGATGTTTGGTGCCGGCGCGCTGGCCTTGGCCCTGACGGGCTGCGGTTCGCTCGCTGGCCGCGACTGCGGCGCTTGCTGCAAGGGTGTCGGTTTCAGCGGCAGTGCCGCGCACGCATGGGAGGGAAGCAAATGAAGGCACTGGCCTTGAACTTTGGCATCGGGGCCGTGGTGGCCCTATCCGGTTGCAGCAGCATGTCTGGCTTTGATGCGAAATCCGAATTCGCGTGCAAGGCCCCGGACGGCATCTTGTGCGAGTCGATGAGCGGCATCTACGCCAATGCCCAGGCGAAGAACCTGCCGGGCCAGCGCGTGAATGCGCGCGGCGAGGCTCCGGTGGAACTTTCGCAGGCGAAAGCCGGCAGCAACGTGATGACCAAGCCCATCTACTCGGGCACGCCGATCCGCAGCGCACCGCGCCTGCTTCGCGTCTGGTTCGCCCCGTGGGAAGACACCGATGGCGATCTGCACGACCAGTCCTACGTGTACCTGCCGGTCGATTCCGGCCGCTGGCTGATCGAGCACAACCGCCGCCGCATCCAGGACAACTACCGGCCGGTACGCGCCCCGTCGAATGTGACGGCCCAGGCTGCGCAGCCGCAAACGGCCGGCGCTGGCCAGCAACGGCAAAGCCCTGGCGTGCTGGGGCAGCAGCCAACGCCTCCCGCTGACAACGGGATGGAGTCTATCGGCGTCCGTCAAGACCGCATGAGCAACGAGCAAGCCACCGAGCTGCTGAACGGAATCATGCGCCCCGGCAACGTCATCCCGGACAGCGAATAAGCATCGCTGGCCGGGCGGCCAACATGGAGAACATTCAATGCAAGACAGCATGATGGACAAGCTAAAGGGTGCTGCCGCCCGGTTTTGGGACGAAACCGTGCTGGGCAACACCTCGGATGTCGGGAGCCAGCCGGCCCCCGTGGCGGCCGCCAACGAGGTGACGAGCCTCTACGGGCTGCACAGCATCCTCAAGTACGACCAATACGACCCCGACACGGGCCTTTTCTACAACGACAACTCGGTGGCCTTCTGCTTTGAAGTCATCGCGCAAACCGGCGCGGACGACGACATGGCGAGCCGCCTCAATACGCTCTTTACCCCGGTGCCGCCGCACTACGGGATTCAGTGGTGCCTGTTCGGTAGCCCGGTGCTGGATGACCAGTTCCAAGCGTACATGGATCAACGCCATATCGCGGTGGACAACGGCAAGACCACGCCGTTCTTCCAGGAGCTGGCAAAGCGCCGCGTGGAGTACATCTACAAGGCAAAGGGCAAACCGCTTTGGCCCAATGACAACTACGTGGTGAAGAACATCCGCCTGCTGTTCTCCATCACCAAAGCCGGCTCCTTCCGTGACGCCAAGCTGGTGGAGGAAATGTACGAGCTGCGCGAGACGGTGCGCGCTTCGCTGCGCACGGCAAGCCTGCCGTCCTTCCCCTTGGATGCTGACGGGCTGATTAGCTTCCTGTGGCCGATCCTCAACCCCGAAAGCATGTTCAGCAAGGAGCCGTTCCCCGATCTGCGCTACGACGACGGGAAATCCATCAAAAACCAAGTCACGGCCTTTGGCCAGCATGTCCGCGTGAAGGCCAACGAGCTGCTGTTTGGCCTGCCGCCCGAGAAGCAGGGCGACGAAGACAAGCGCATCGCCGTGCGTGGCTTCGGCGTGCTTCAGTACCCGCAGAAGAAAGAGCTGTGGGAGATGGCCAACATCATCGGTTCGTTTTTCGATGACGGCCTTCAATACCCGTGCCCATTCCTGGTGTGCGGTGGCGTCTTCACGCTTGACCCCAACGTGGTGGACGGCAAGGCTCAGATCAAGGCCGCGCGCACCAAGCAAAACGCTAAGTCCAAGATGGCCGAATTCCAGCCCGAGCTTCAGGCCCAGGCGAATGATTGGGACATCGTGCTGCACCAGCTCAACAACGGGGGCAGCATGTGCGAGCTGTACCACACGCTGCTGCTGTTCGCACCCAAGCGCGTCATCAACCGGGCCAGCCAAGTGGCCCTGAACGTGTGGCGCAGCGAACGCTTCACGATCTGCCCGCTGCAACTGCTGCAACTGACGGCCCTGTATTCCAGCCTGCCCATGACGCTCACCGAGACGGTGCGCGACGACTTGCAGAAGCTACGCCTCATCACGTCCAAGACCACGGTGAACGCCGTGGACATGGCCCCGGTGATTGGCGAATGGAAGGGCGCAGGCGACCCTGTGATGATGTTCTTCGGCCGCCGTGGAACCCCTACCTTCCTCGACTTCTACAGCAACCAGCAGGGCAACTACAACGTGTTCGTGGCGGGTGTGTCCGGTTCGGGCAAGTCCGTGACCATGAACGAAGTCGTTTCTGCCTATCGCGGCATTGGTGCGCGGGTGTGGGTGATCGACGTGGGCCGCAGCTATCAGAACCTGATCCGGCTCCAGAAAGGCACCTTCCTGGAGTTCACGCCGAGCACGAAACTGTGCATCAATCCATTCAGTTGGGTGGGCACCGACGACGAGCTGGATTTCAAGTCCGAAATGCGGATGCTCAAGCCAATGATCGGCCGCATGGCGTCCCCCAATGCGCCGCTGACGGAATTCCAGTACGCGCTGATCGGGGAGGCGATTTCCGCCGTCTGGCAAGACTACGGGCAGGACACCAACCCGACCCGCATCCGCGACTACCTGTTGAGCAACATCAAGAACGAGTCGGGCAGCACCGAGCGCGTAGCCTACGAGCTGGCCAAGCAGCTCGCGCCGTTCACCAAGGATGGCGTCTATGGGGACTTCTTCAACGGCCGCGCCAACATCAGCTTGGACGCCGACATGGTGGGCCTGGAGCTGGAGGAACTGAAGAACGCTCCCGAGCTGCGCCGTGTGGTGCTGTTCGTGCTGACCTCGCGCATTGCCCACGACATGTATCTGACCCGCGACCGCAAGAAGCTGTGTCTGGTCGATGAGGCATGGCAGCTCCTGGGGGCCGACAAGGAAACCGCAGAGTTCATCGAGGAAGGCTACCGACGCGCCCGTAAGTACAACGGCATTTTTTGTGTGGGCACGCAAGGTATCGAAGACGCCTATAAAAATGATGCGGCCCAGGCGGCCTACAACAACGCCGACTGGAAGATTCTGCTGCGCCAAGACCGCAAGAACCTGGAAAAGCTGATCGAGGACGGCATGGTGAATTTCTCGCCGGCCGTGAAGCGGATGCTGCTGTCGCTGCGCACCGAGCGCGGCCGCTTCAGCGAAATGCTCATTTCCTCGCCTAACGGCGATTCCGTGGTGCGTCACATCCCCGATCCGTTCTCCCTGCTGATGGCTTCGACCAACGCGCAGGACTTCAACGAATGCAACGCGCTGCTGGAGCAGGGCCATTCCACGATGGAAGCCCTGGAAATCATGCTGGCCCGCCGCGCCCCTCAAGAACAACTGTCCCCGCGCCGGAGGAAAGATGACTGAACCGACCAATAACCCAACTCCCGACACGCCAGCTCCGACCGCGGCCGCCGCGCCGGCCGCCGACCGGATGCGTTATGTGATCCCGGCCGTCCTGTCCACCTTGCTCACGCTGGTGGCGCTCGCGCCAGTGGCCTACGTCATCAACCGCAACATGCCGGCGCGTGTGGCCACCGTGGATTTACAGGTGCTGGTGGAGGAAGACCAGAAGCGCACCCTCGACGTGATCGGGAAGGGCGGCGACGTGACCGACGAGCAGCGCGCCGTGGCGCAGAAGCTGACCATCGACTTTGCCAAGAAGCTGTCCGCGACCGTGGATGCGCTGGGGCAAGAGTGCAACTGCGTGATCGTCAACAAGGCGGCGCTGCTGGGTGGCGTGACCATCGACTACACGGATCAAGTCCGGGCGAGGATGAAGTGATGAAGGCGAAGCGCATCTACTGGACGGTTTGCGCGGGTGTGTTCGCCGTGGGTGCGCTGGCCGCTGCCACCACCCCTTGGCTGGATTACACCTTCAACCTGACCAACAGCCTGCCCGGCACCCTCTACGTGATCCACAAGGGCGGGGAAGTGAAGAAGGGCGAGCTGATCGCCTACCGCTGGCATGGCGGTGCGACCTATCCCGCTGGCACCACCTTCATCAAGCGCGTGGCCGGTGTGGCTGGCGACACGGTTAAACGGGCCGGCAGCGCGTTTTGGGTGAATGACCAATACATCGGCACCGCCAAGCCTTTCTCGAAGGCTGGCGTGCCTCTCCAGCCCGCGCAAGAGGGGGTTATCGGGGCTGGGGAGTATTTCGTTTCGACGCCCAACCCGAACAGCCTGGACTCGCGCTATGCGCTGACCGGCAACGTGAAGCAGGCCGAAGTCATCGGGAGGGCCTATGAAATTTTCTAAGCTGATCGCATCCCTGCTGATCGCCTCGATCCTGCCTGCCGCGAACGCGGCGAGCTTGGGCAGTATCGGGCCGACCTACCCGATTGGGGAGGAAAGCGCCCTCGACATGATTATGAAGAAGCTGCGCGAAAAGGAGCGCAGCGGCGAGCTGAAGCGGTTGCAGGAAGAAGCCATCCGCCGCTCGATGGGCAGCATCAAGAACATGAAGCCGGTGGACGGCATCACCACCGTGCGCGCCCGCGCACAACGCTTCATCGACCCCACCGTGACCTACACCAAGCCGGTGACGACCGACGACGGCCGCATCGTGGTGCCGGCCGGCACGAAGATCAACCCGCTGGACATGACCGGCCTGACGAAGACGCTGGTTTTCTTCGACGGCCGCGACCCCGAGCAGCGCGAAGCAGTGGGGCGCTTGGTGGCCAAGGGCGGCCAGCTCAAGGTGAAGCCGATTCTCGTTGCTGGGTCTTGGCTCGACCTCACCAAAGCCTGGAAGACCCAAGTTTTCTACGACCAGAAGGGCACCCTTTCCAAGCGGTTCGGCATCACGGCCGTGCCCGCCGTGATTCGTCAGCAGGGAAAGATGCTTGTGCTCGATGAGATTCCCGCGAAGGAGCTGCAATGAAACGCTGGCTTGTAATGGCTTTTATGGTGCTCGCGGCGACTTTCGCGCGCGAAAGTATGGCCGGCGTGTGCCAGGGCAAGTTTGCCAACCCGATCACCGATATTTGCTGGAGCTGCCTGTTCCCGCTCACGCTGGGCGGCACGCCGATCATGACGATGGGCCAGGAGGATACGGCAAACCCGAGTGGCTTCCTCTGCACCTGCACCAATCCGCTGCGCATTGGGATCAAGACGAGTTTTTGGGAGCCGGCGCGGCGCGTGGATGTGACCCGCACCCCGTACTGCTTTGTTTCGCTGGGCGGCATCAAACTCGATCCCGGTATCCGCGCCCCTGAAGGTGAGATCCGTTTGCAGCAGGACAACACCAAGCAGTCCAACTATCAGGTTCATTGGTACGCCGACCCGATCCTGTATTGGCTGGAGGTGATTCTGGATAACCCGTGCCTGGAGACAGGTTCCTTCGATGTGGCCTACATCACCGAAGTCGATCCGACGTGGAATGACGACGAGCTGACCATGCTGCTGAACCCGGAAACCTTCCTGTTTGGTAACCCCATCGCACAGGCTGCGTGTGCCGGCGACTGCGTGTTGTCCACTGCCGGCTTCGGCAGTAACGCGCTTTTCTGGTGCGCCGGCTGCCAAGGTTCGATCTACCCCTTCAATGGCCATGTGCAAGCCCACGTCTCGCACGTTCAAGCCAGTTCGCTCCTGGTGCAACGGATGACGGCCAAGCTGCACCGCGAATTCCTGATGTGGGGCACCTCCGGCGAAGACGGCCTGTGTGGCATCTATCCGGTGCCAGTGATGGACAAGACCCAATACAAGTACCAAATGCTCTACCCGATCCCGCAGACCGAGAAGATCAACGGCCGCTGCTGCCAACCCTATGGCCGCACGACCGCGATTTGGGGCGCTGGCAAGAGCTATCCGTATGCCGGCGAGGACTTCGCTTACATGATTTTCCGCAAGAAAAACTGCTGCCTGGGAGTGGGATTCTGATGAACAAAAAAACTGTCATCGGGCTGATGTTGCTGGCCGCTTTCGCCCGCGAAAGCGTGGCACAGAGCACGCCGACCGCATCCCAGCTCGACCAAGAACGCCAACGCATCGAGCTTGAGCGCAAGCAGATGTTCAACCCGAACAACCCCGCATCGAAGACCAAGACGGGCGCTATGCCCAACTCGGCCGACATCGACCGGGAAATGCGCCGGGTGGATAGTGAACGCAAGCAGATGTTCGACCCGAACAACCCCGCGACAAAGAACGCGGCCAACGTGTTCCCCAATGTGCCGACACCCGAACGCGCAGGAATCGACATCGAGGCGCTGGCCAAGCAGTACGAGCAAAAGGCCCAGGCACGGAAGATGGACGATCTGATGATTTTCGCCAGCTTCACGATGCCGGCCGAATCACTCAAGCGGATCGTCAGCCAAGCCAACCGAGTGGGGGCTTCTGTGGTGTTGCGCGGCTTCAAGAACAACTCGCTGAAGGATACGGCGCTGGCCATCCAAGAGTTGGGAGAGCAGGGTGGCAATGTCCTGGTGAATCCCAACGCCTTCACCAAGTACAAGGTCAAGGCGGTGCCCACGATGGTGCTGGCCAAGGCCGCGACTATCGACCAAGTGGATAACGAGGGCTGCGCCCTGCCTGACAACTTTGTGGCAGTGGCAGGCGATGTTTCGTTGGACTACGCCCTGGACGAGATTGTGCGCCGCGCACCCCAATTTGAGGCGGTGGCTTCTCGCTATCTTCGTCAAATGAGAGGTGGGCAATGAAACGGAGTATCTCCATCGCCGCAATGCTTGTCGCCGCGAGTTTGGCCAATGCGCAATCAATCAGTACGCCGGCCGACGCTTTCAACGCTGGCAAAGACTTCGCCAACACGGGTAAAGGTGCTGCCGGCAACATGGTCAACGGCACCACGGGGAGCCAGCAACTTCCTAATTACGGAACAACCGCGCCTGAGACGGCCAACTTCCAAGGGGGCAAGAACCTGATTGGCGCCGTGGGAGCCAATAAGCAGGTTGGATGCGAGAGCTACCGCGCACCCAATGCCTTTCAGCAGCAGGAGTGCGATGCGGTCAATTTCTTGTCGAAGACGCCGGCCACTCGTCCTAAGTACACCATCGACAAGGCGACCGACCCTTTGCTGACCGGATCGAAGTCGCTTATCAATAATCCCGGAAGCGTGCCCGGTGCGAGCAGGCAGCAATGCCGTGTTGAGCGTGTCAAGAATCCTGCGACGTTCGTTACTGAAACCTGCACTGAGTCGCAGACACTCGAAACCGTCAAATGCAAGCGCGGCTTTTCGGCCAATGTTGGAACCATTGTCGATACGCAATCTTTTGATGTGAATCGCGGTTCTGAAGTGCCGACGTGGAGCGCGCGCACCTTCCCAATGAACTTCAATGTTCGCGGCACCCCGGAGGGGTTCAAGATCACTTGGTATCAGGCTGACAACTACGGCCAAGTCTGGATCAATGGCACGCTGGTCTATCAAAACGTACTCGGTGGGTACGGCGACATGAGGAACGGAAGCGTTACCTCCGAGTATGTCGGTGATGGCGAGTGGGGTTGGTATCAGACCGTCTACAAGAGCGCGGGCGGTGTTTCTTTTGGTTCGTTCTACGACGACGGTTGTAACTGGGGTTGCCGTGGAACCGCGCCCAATCTCGACATTACCCGCTACATCAAGGAAGGCGATAACGAGATCGTGCTGGTTTGCGCCAACGCGAACGCTATTGGGCCTTGCTCCGTGAAGATCATCGGCACGGCCAAGAAGCTGGTCATGCTGGGTTCATTGATCGACAACCAATGTTCTACCTTGGAGCAGAGGGCGCAATGATGAAAAAACTCTTGTTGATTCTCTTTGCGGCCGGCTCCTTTTCCGGGGCTGCGTTTGCGGGTGATTGCCAGCGGCTTTCCAGTGTGTGTGTGGATGCCACTCCTGTGAAGAACATTCAGGGGCTGAATGTGACCGTGGAGCAGGTCGGAGGATGCTGGGCCTTTGAAGACACCTATCAATGTCGTAGCGCCGCGACCGTCAACGACTGCCAGCCGCTCCGTGATCGTGGGTGCGCGCAGATCGGAACGAAATGCGTGGACAAGGACGATGCTGGCACCTGCGTGATGTACGAAAGCAGCTACCAGTGCCCCGACAAACCTGAAACCTACACCGAGAAAACGGTATGCGATCAAAGCGCCTTCTGCCAGAACGGCGGGGCCGGGTGCTTTGATACCAGTTCCGCGCCTGATAAGGACTTTGGCCAAGCTGCCGTGATGATGGAGGCGGCACGCGAGGCCGGCGTGTACGGAATCGACCCCAACAAGGTCGAAATCTTCAAGGGCTACATGGAGGAATGCAGCATCAAGGTCTTGGGCGGCACCACGCTCAAGAGCTGCTGCAAATCGGCCGGTGGCGGCGCTGCATTCAGCAACTACGCACTCCTGGGCGCAGGCATGAAGGCGGCCGGCGAGGCTGGGCGCGAATCCATCGTGCTGGGTTCCAAGTACATGTACGACTCGCTGTATGGCCAGCTCGACAGCTCCCTTGTCGATAAGGGACTTGGCGCAATGAATAGCTGGGCATCCGGCTTGGGTGATGGTGTGTTCAACCCGCAATTCGGGTTCTACGGCTTCACCTTCGAGTTCACCTTTGCCAACGGCTTCCAGTTCGTCGGTTTCGACCCGTACAGCTTCGCCCTGTCCGTGGCAATCATGCTGGTGCAGGAATGGTTGAGCTGCGATTCCGCCGAGCAGGTCATGGCCATGAAGCGCGGCCAGAACCTGTGCGTCCACATCGAGACGTATTGCAGCAAGAAGGTGCTCAAGGTCTGCGTGGAGAAGAAGGAACGCCACTGCTGCTTTAACTCCAAGCTGGCCAAGATCATCAACCGCCAAGGCCGCGCGCAACTCGGGATGCCGATGAATAGCTGCGGGGGCTTCAACCAGGCGCAGCTCCAAGCCCTCGATTTCTCCCGGATTGATCTGTCCGAGTTCATTGCGGACATCGTGCCCAAGGATGTGCCGGCATCGACCATGAGCAACCGGGTACAGCAGACCGTCAACCAAAAAGTTCAGAGCTACTACGACCAATGAAAACTCTCTCTATCGCCCTCATTCTGCTGGCCTGCTCGACTTTCGCGCGCGAAAGCCTCGCTGGGCCAACCGTCTATACCCGGCAACACGACGTGCTGGCCGCTGCGATCCGCAACGGCAGCTCCAGCGGCGTCATGGAAGGGGAGGTGGCCGAGCACTTCACGCGCCAATTCCGCTCGACCGGGCCGCTGCTGGTGACTGCGAAGGTCATCAAGTCTTTCAGCCGCGCCGACTGCAAGCGCCTTGAAATGGTGTTCACCAAGAAGGACGTGGATACCCCACAAGGCCGCACCGACGCGATCCTGAAGACCCAGCTCAACTACTGCCTCGACGGCACCCCGCCAATTTCCGTGGAGTAAGCCAATGATGAAGCGAAGCCTTCTCCTGCTGGCCCTGCTGTCCGGGTACGCCAATGCGCAGTCACTGGATTACCCGTCTGTTTGGCAGTGCGATGCGAACAAGCCCAACTGGTACTGCGACATGGAAGACGCCAAGCCGCAACCTGTGCAGCCGACGCCGGCACCGGCACCGGCACCGGCACGGCAGCAGACTAGCCGCAAGGCTGACCAGCCAAAGCGTATCGAGCTGAAGGACATCAAGACCGCCGAGCAACTGCGACAAGAACTGAAGCGCCGGGAAGACGTGGCGGTGATGAACCCCACCGACCAGAACATGAAGGACTACCTGGAGCTTTGGCAGATGACGCAGGACAAGGGGGCTGTCTTCGCTGACAACTGGCGGCGCGTGGTCTGGCAAAACCCGAGCCTCGACTACGCGCAAAAGCGGCCGGTCAATAACTCCGCGATCAAGATTTACGACGAAGGCCGCATTCAGAACGAGGAACAGCAACTGAAGATGTTGGCCAAGGAGCACGGGCTGATCTTCTTCTTCCGTAGCGACTGCCCGTACTGCCATGCAATGGCCCCGACGCTGAAGATGCTTTCCGACAAGTACGGCATCGAGGTGCTGCCGGTATCAGTCGATGGCATGGGCCTGCCCGAGTTCCCGAACCCCCGCGACGGCCGCGCGCAAGCTGCGGCTTGGGGGATTGAGCGCGTGCCGGCGCTGTTCATTGGCTCAAAGCAGACCGGCGACCGTGCGCCCGTGGGCTTCGGAATGATGGCCCTGACCGAAATCGTCAATCGAATTTTTGTCCTCACCGGCACCAAGCCCGGCGATAACTTCTAAGGAGCTGCCCATGCTACTGAAAAAAGTAACGGCGCTGGTGACGGCATTTGCTTTCACCACCTCTACCTACGCCATGAACATGCAGGAGCTTTTCGACTCCGTGAATGCTCAAGGCAACGTCAGCAACCCGGCTGTGCTGCAAGGCCAGACGATGAACCTCTACACCGGGGGCAGTCTGTTCATGCGGATGCCCAAGCGCACCTACCAACTGGCGACGGTGACGCCGCCGAGCTGGAACGCTGGGTGCGGCGGCATTGACCTGTTCGCGGGCGGCTTCTCGTTCATCAACAAAGAGCAGTTCGTGGCCATGCTGCGCAACATCGGCTCGAATGCCCTGGGCTACGGCTTCAAGCTGGCCATTCAGAACCTGTGCCCGACCTGCGACAACGTGATGCAGGCCCTGCAAGCCACGGCGCAAGCTGCCAATCGTCTCAACATGGATTCCTGCGAGGCGGCCAAGGGGATCGTCAATGCGGCTGTGCCCGACACCTGGACGCGCGGCAAGCAAAACGCGGCCAAGAACTTCGGTGTGGACACCAACATTTTCGAGAACATCACCGACGCTTGGACAAACGTGATGAACAGTGAAAGCCGGGCCAACCAAACGGTGAACTCGGCGGCCAGCGCGCGACCCGAGGCGAAAGACCAGCTCCCGACCGGCAACGTGGTTTGGAAGGCGCTCAAGAAGCTCGATGGCGTCACCGACGAGCAACGCATGATCCTGATGTCGATGATCGGCAGCATGATTTTCCCGACCGGCGACACCCCGCAACTGCCTATCCCGCTGCTGCGCAAGGAAATCACGGTGGAGGCCCTGGTGGGTGCGCGTACCACCTCCGACACCATCACGGTGCCGATCTGGCGTTGCGACACCACCAGCGCGGACGGCTGCTTGAGTCCGACCGAGGATGAAGTGACCACCAAGAGCTTCAAGACGATGGTGCGGGAGAAGATGGAAAAAATCTCCGACAAGATCGCCAACCGTTCAGCTCACGACGACATGGCGGCCACCATCGGCTTCCTGAACGCAACCGATCTGCCCATCTACAAGATGCTGGCCGTGACGACGACCCTCAACAACACCTCGATGGCCGACGCGCTGATTGGCCGTTACCAGGAGCTGATCGCCGCCAAATACGCCGAGGTTTACATCCAGCGTGCCGTCACCGACCTGCGCGGCGCGATGGCGAAGTTCTCTGCCGCAGCCGATGCCACCCAGGCCGCCGAGCTGGGCAAGATGAAGCCCGAGCTGGAGGAAATTTCGCGCGCGGCAAAGCAGGTGCTGGCCACTGCCTACTCGCAGACCATCAGCACCTACAACATCGCCCAGGAGGTGCAGTACATGGAGCGTGCGCTGAATGCCAACCTGTCGCAGACGCTGCGTAACTCGCTCGCCTTCGGCAAGAGCCTGCGCTAAGGGAGCACGCCGTGGACATCGAAATTCAAACCTACTGGAACGTAGAAACGCTGTACTACGTCTTCAACGCCGTGGCCTCGATGATGGCCGGCGCTGGCTTCGCTGGCTTGCTGAAGCTGGTTTTCCTGTTCGCCATTGCAATCGGCATGTTCGGCTACATGAACAAGCAGCTCGAAATGGCGAAGTGGTTTATCCACGCCCTGGCCTTTGTGACCGTGCTCAATATGCCGATCGCGCGCGTTGCCTTGACCGACAAGACCGGGCTGGAACCGCCACGCGTGGTTGATAACGTGCCCTTTGCGCTGGCCGTCACTGCGCAGACGACCAATCTGGTGTTCGGCGCGCTGACCAACACCTATGAAACGGTCTTCGGTGTCCCTGAAGACCTGGGCCTGCAAAAAGGGGATGTGGGCTTCGGGCACCGCATCCTGAAGCAAGTCAATAACGCGACGATCCGTGACCCCAGCTTGCGCTCCGACCTGATGCAGTTCATCAAGGAATGCACGCTGTACGACGTGAAAGACGGTGAAATTACCCCGCAGCAGATTGTGGGCGGCACCGATACCTGGAACGTGATTTTCAACAACACGAGTCCGGCCCGCTTCGTCACCTACAACACCCTGACGAATGCGCCAACCACCGATACCTGCACCAATGTTGCGGCCATCCTAAAGGAGAAGGTCAACGACGCAGTAACGGCTGGCCAAGCGTTCTACGGTAAGCAGGCTTTCACGCGGGCAAGCAGTGATGCTATCGCTACCAGCATGTTCGTTTCGACGGTGGGCACGTCCTACGACTGGATTCTGAACAACTCCAGCAATGCCTCCGACGCGATGAAGCAGGCGATGTTCAACAACATCTGGAAGGAGGCCGGCACCGAGCTGCCGGCGCTGCTGAACGATCCTGCACGGGTGGCCGAGGTCAATGCCCTGGCCGGCGCTGCCCAAGCGGCGCGACAAGCGGACGGCTCCAACAGCACCTTGAGCCTGCTGGCCCAAGAGACGCTGCCCCACATGCGCAACTGGATCGAGGCAATCATCTACGGCCTGTTCCCGGTTGTTGTGGTGCTGATGGTTGTCAGCTCGACCGAGGGGGCAAAGAAGATCATCGCGGGCTACATGATGTCGCTGGCCTGGATCGGCCTGTGGCCAATCTTGTTTGCCGTCATCAATCACCTGTCGCTCATGCACTTGCGCTACAAGGCGCGCGCGCTGGAGCTGGCGGCCGGTGTGCCGTTCCAGCTCACCGATGCTTTCGACGCCACGCTGACCAACGAGCAGGCGGCCATCGGCTACATGGTTGTCCTGGTGCCATTCATCGCCGGGGCCATCATCAAGCTGGGGCAGGGCGGTTTTATGGGTGTTGCCGACCGGATGATGACCGGCTTTGCCTCTGCCGGCGCGGCTGTGGGCGCAAGCAATGCCAGCGGCAACGTCAGCATGGGCCAAGCTGGGCTTGATACCGCATCGGTCAACACGACCTCGATGAACAAGTACGACAGCAACATCGGCCTGCAAGGCGGCGGGGCAACCATCGGCCGGGGCAATGGCTCGACGGCCACGATGGCCGCGAACGGCGCGGTTGCCTTGCAGCAGCTCCAAAACCGGATGCTGACGCAGATGAACATGGATCACCGACTGGAAGCCGGCCGCAACCAGGAAGCGCATCGTACCGACATCACATCGACCGGGGATCAACTGGCGCGCCGGCACGGCGACAGCTCCAGCCTCACGGACGTGAAGGGGCACGATACAACCCGTGGTCAATATCAGAATACGGGTGTGGTGGCGGCTCGCGGGAGCGAGGGTGGGTATGGTGGCCAGCACTCCACCGGCCAGAACTTGGATCGCAACTTCCGTGAGGGTTCGCACTTCCGCACGGCGGCCGGTGCCAATGACCAGCTCCACATGAATTTGGGTGTTGGCCGTGGCAACCCCAACGGCGGTGCTGCTCCGGGTGCTGGTGGCGCAGGCGGTGCGCCTGACCCGCGCGAGGAAAAGCGCATTGCCGACGCCATGAAGCAGGGCGGCGCGAACCAGCAACAGATCGACCAGGCACTGAAGAACTACCGTGGCGGCAAGGGCGGTGCCCAGCCTTCGGGCGGCCTCATCAACGCGGGTCTGGGGTACAACGGCGCGAAGACCTACACCGCCGAGCACGGCCGGGATCGCGGCGTGGATACGGTTCATGGCAACCAGGAAGCTGCGCGCACCGAGCGCACGTTTGCTGAACGCGGCTCCCGCACCGAGCAGGCCGGGACGGGCAATCAATCGGCCCAAAACGACCGCCACGGCCGCGATGCCGCCCTCACGAATGTGGATGAAGTTTCCCGCGTGCGTGATGTCTCTGATCGTCGTGAATTCGGTACTGGCGACCGGGCCAACCGTAGCGATAGCAACAGCTTCACGACTCACAAGGATCTGATGGCCGATCCGTACCTGTTCGAGAAGGTGGCCGCGCGCAATGGCATGACCGCCATGCGTTTCGCCAACCAATCCGAAGATCGGATCATGGAAATGGTGCAGGACTATGTGAGCGAGAAGGGCATGGTTCAGCAGGCCACCACCATGCCGCAACAGACTTTCGCAGGCGAAAAACTGCCGACCACGAAGGGCGAGCTGGAGAAGCAATCCGCCAAGGATCGCGCCGGCATCCCGCAGGACATCCAGGGCGTCCACAAGAAGAAGGTGGCACAGACCGGCTACGGCGGAACCGCTCCGCTCAAGGTCGATACCTCTGCGCCTCCGATCATTGCGGAATCCAGAGGCGACGTACAAGGCCAGCTCGATCCGAAGAACAAGGGCAGCATCCCGGCGCGTGCTGGAGCCTTGGACGAGAACGTGAATGCCTGGGCCAGCCCGGACAAGGCCGTGGGCGCTGGACGTGCCAACCCCGCAGCCGTCAACGAGGACAACATGATCCGCGACGGCAAGGACGCCTTCTGGAAGGCCGTGGATAAGGTGACAGGCGGCGACGGGACGGCAGACGGCGAGAAGCTGAACGACAACATGAAGCGGGAAACGGCCGCCTCAGTTCAGATCAACAACGGTAGCAAGTAAAGGGAAAGGGGGCCTTGCCCCCTTTCAAGAATTACCGCCCGTGTAGTTATCGCCCCACGGTAAATGATGAACAACACAAGACTTGCCGGTAAATGGATTAACGCCTGCTGCGCTATTTGGCGCGCCAGTGCCGGGCCATTTCGACATTCCCTTGAATCCATCGCTTAACCACCATGCAAGCCAGAATGGAATCCAGACAATGCAGCCGCCAACGAACATCGCGGGAATATGGTGCCAGTCGGGTGCGGCCAACCAGACCGATGCGGGCACGGGTAGCCAAAGCATCCAGCGCCTTCGAGAGAACAGCATTTTTCTCAGCTTCATCGCTATTGTTCCTCAATAACCAGCATCACGTAGGAGGCCGTATTTTTGTCGTCTTGCATATGCACGACACGGAAGCCCTTTTCGTAAATCTGCTTGATCGTCACCTTGCCGATGTGTTCGCACTGCAACACCGAGTCGCCACCACGGAAGGGGCCAATGCAGACACCGCCACGCTTCGCGCCGGCCGCTTGGGCGCTGGCGTTCGTCATGCCGGCAAGTGCTGCCACGATGAAAGCAGCGTGAAGCATCTTTTTCATTACAACTCTCCTTCCAATTTGGATAGAATTTGCGCATCTTGTCTATTGACAAAATACGCTCAAAACCCTTACGGTGCAAGGGGATGAGCAAGATTTTCAAGACTGTTTCCGCAGCGTGTGGCCATGTGTCGCGTGCTGCCTTCGTGAAAGCAGAGAGGCGGCTGGGTCTTTCGTCCGAATCTTACCGCATCGCTGATGAAGTGTTCCTCAAAGGCTACCGGCAAGCAACCGTCGCGCGACACGTCGGCGTCTCGCGTCAGCGGGTGCATTCGGTGTGCCGCGAGCTGCTGGAAGAAATCAATAACCAACTTTCCCCTGAAAGGGCAACCGATGAAAAAACTTCTTCTGATTCTGATTACCACGGCCACCTTGGGCGGATGTGCTTCGCAACAACCTCTCAACATGAGAAATGATTGGCGCACTGGCACCGATCAAACGCCGTATCGCTCGATCCCAACAGCATTAATCTGTGATGACTGCAATTTGCAATGATCCCGTCCCACTGGTTCAGACGGATCATTCTGATCGTCTTCATTATGGAGGTTGCTGGCGGCATTTTGTGGGTGACTGGTAGGTTATCCACGAATCCGGCCGCCAAGCCAATGACCCAGGCCCTCGGCAGCCTGGTCTTCCTGTTCGGCTTCTACGCCAGCGCGCCCTTGTCGGCGCGCTTCCTTGCTCCGCGCCCTTCGCGGGACGCTGCACTTCAAGAGCGTTTGGCAAGGATAGTGGCAACTGTCCCCGATAGCCGCCCGGTTTTCCTGTACGACCATGCCGACAAGGAAGCCAACACCGTGGGGCTGCTGCCGAGTCATTCGCGCATCTATGTGACCACGGGATTGCTGGCCAGCATGAGCGACGAGGGTATGCGGGGCGTGATCGCCCATGAAAACGCCCACGTTCATGAGCGCCATATCTTTGCCACGTTCACCTATGCCTGCTGCTTTGCCGTGAGCAGCCACCTCCTGGACAACAACAACTTTTTCTTTGCCGCCTTCCTCCTGTTCCTGGGGATTCGCCGGTATTGCGAGTACCGGGCGGATGCTGGCGCAGCGCACGCCGTAGGGCGCGAAGTGATGTTGACGGCGCTGCGCGAGCTGGCCGCGTTGTACCCCTCCAAATCCTGGGTTCGCTGGTTCTCGTTCGCCAATGCCTACCCGACCCTGGCCATGCGAATGCGGGCCGTGGAAACCGGGCGTAAGGCCCTTCTGTGAGGTAAGCATGGACGCCTTCTACCTGCAATGGATCGGCTGCGCCTTTGGTGTGCTTGGGGCTTTGCTGCTGGCCCTCAACAACCGCTTGTCGGGCTGGGGCTTTGTCTCTTTCTTGGCCTCGAATGTGTGCTGGATCGGCTTCGGCGTCATGACCGACGCGCCGGGCCTGATCTTCATGCAGGTGGCTTTCACTGCGACCAGCCTGCTGGGCATCTATAGGTGGATGCTGGCCAAGCCCGACTTTCGCGCGCGAAAGTCGATGGAGTGAGTCATGCGGCCATCCTACTGCATCAGTTTCTACTTCGTGTTCATTACCCTAATTGTTGGGTGCTGTATTGCCGTGCTTTGGTTTGTGCGGGAGTCGGGGCTTGTGGAGCTGTTCCACGTAGCGGCCGCTGTTGTGTTCATGGCCGGTGCTTTGGCGATTTACCACGCAATGGAATGGTTTGCGCGCCTGCCCGAGTTCAATTCTGAACGGGGGCGCGAATGAAGAAAAAGTACCACACGATCACCGACATCGTAGGCACGGTTTACTGCGAGCAAAAGGTGGTTTTCGACCGTGAGCGTGGGGATGCCCGGCCGCTGGAGGTTCGGGCGAAGGCCGCTGCCGGCACCTTCGAGCACCTACGGTTTCAGGTCGAAGGGCAGACGCGCGCAGCGATTGATCGGCGCTGTTTCATTGCCACCGCGATCTACGGGCCTGACGCCCCTGAAACGGACTTTCTCCGGGCGTGGCGCGACCGCGTGCTGATGCCGACAACGACAGGGCGCTTTTTCGTCCAAGCCTACTACGCCATTTCGCCGGCATTGGTGCCGCTACTGTGCCGGAGCCGAGGTGCTGCCAGTGCCGTGCGTGCCGCACTGAATGCCCTGCTGGCCACGCTGGGGATGCCGCGATGAGCAACTTGCCGAGCTACATCCTTTTCGGGCTGGCCCTGGCTCTGGCCGTCTGGACGTTCATGGTCTGGCGGGGATTCACTCAGAACTGGCTTCCCTCCGAACTTGCGGCCGGCAAGGTTGCTCAGGTGGAGCGCAATCTGTTCATCAATGCGCCGTTTCCCGTGGTGGGCCGGCCCGATCAGGTGTATCGGCTCCCCGATGGGCTGCATGTCCCTCTCGAAAACAAGAACCGCGATGCCCACCGCGTCTATGAGACGGACATTGCGCAACTCTCTTTGCAAGCGTGGCTGCTTCGCCTGAACGGACTCGAAACCGCGCCCTTTGGCTTCGTGGCCATCAACAACCGGAAAACCCGCGAGCGCCGCGCCATCCGCGTGGAACTGCGCGACGACGCCTATTGCGAGCAGTTGGTGGCCCGGTACATCGACATCACCGAGCGCCGCGCCAAAGCCCGCCGAAGCCGGGGCCGGAAGTGCAACACATGCGGGCACCGTTCCGAATGCTTTTCTCTCAACCCTTAACCAACAACATGGAGATTCCACCAATGACTATCCCTGACCGCGAACTGCGCCTGATGGAAACCTTCGTCGGGCTTCTCAGCGACCATCAAAAGGACTTCGAGGGCTTCGTGCGCGACGTGGAGAACGTCCGCTACTGCCATACCCCCATCGACGGCCAGCAGATCAATCGTTGCGAGTACGCACTGCGCAACATGGAGATTCGCCTGCTGACCATTCACAACTGCATCCAGGCCGGCAAGTTCGACGCTGACACGCTCGATGCGCTGGTTCAGACCAAACACGCCTGGGCGAGCATGAAGAACCGGGTGGATAGCTACCTGGGCGAAATCCACCAGATCATCAGCCAGGCCTCCGCCGCGTTGCGGCCGGTGCGAGACAGCTTGGTGGCTGCGTGATCGCCCTGCCCTTCCTATTGACGTTATCGCGCTAAACGCCTAGTGCCAGTAGGAGTTTTTTGATAAACTTGCTTTCATCGTGAAAGCACAATAACGGCAACTGAATACTGGTACTGGACTCCCGCATGGATAACTTACCGATGGACGCGATGCTGACGCAGATATGGCAAATGGTTTCTCCCTATGTGGGTGGGGCATGGGCCGCGCTGCAACGCATCTTCGCTGAAACCCCTACCCCGCTGCTGATCGGCATTGTCGTCGGCTTGTTGCTCGCGCGCGTGCTGCGCGGCGTGCTGATCGTGGCGGGGCTGGCGGCCGTGGTGTTTGTTGCCGTGCGGGTGTTCGGCATTGCCGTGCCCGGCTTGGGCTGACTGGAGGCGAACATGGAAGACAAGAACCCGTATGAACTCGATACCGGCCCAGTGGCTGCGCCCCATCCGGCCGACGTGCGCCGGGCGCAGTTTGCCCAAGCCAATGCTTCTCTGGCCTTGGAGGGAATGCCGGTGGACGCTGCCGACCTTGCCATTCAGGAGGCAGTCATTGCCGGCACCCTGACCCCTGACGAGGCTGTGGCCAAGTACCTCGAACGCGCGCGCGGGGCCGCCCAATGAGCGAGCAGGAAGACTACACCTACCCCGGCACGCACGTTCTCAAGAACAAGGCAGGCATCCGCGACCTCGCGGCGCTGCAACGCTTTGAACGCGGCGCAACGGCTGTTCGCATCCAGGAGCTGCGCGAAAACCCGGTGCGCGGCGAGTACGACTTGGCCCACCTTCAGGCGATCCACAAGCAGGTTTTCCGGGATGTGTACGAGTGGGCCGGCGAAGTGCGCAAGGTGGATATTGCAAAGGGGCCTGCCGGCGACCGAACCCTGTTCACCTTCAAGGAAGACATCCCGCAGAAGGCGCAGGAAATCCAATCCGCGATCAAGGAAGCCAACTATCTGCGCGGGATGGACAAGGAGCAGTTCAGCGGGAAGATGGCCGAGGTCTATGCCGGCGTGAACGAAATGCATCCCTTCCGCGAAGGGAACGGCCGCACGACGCGCGAATTCATCGGGCAGCTCGCCAAAGATGCGGGCTACCAGGTCGATTACTCCAAGGTCGATAAGCAGACATGGAACGAGGCCGCCAAGGAATCCGCGCGCGGCAACCTGGAGCCGGCGCGCGAGGTTTTCTACGAAATCACGACCGTGGAGCGGGCGGTGGCTTTCGACAAGCTGGCCACCCGCGAAGCTCTGGCCAAGCACCCCGAGCTGGATGGTGCCTACAAGATGCTGCACGACGCCCACCGGGCCGGGCAGGACGCCGCTTACCTGCGGGCGGAAATCTCCAAGGAGCTGCACAGCGGCCGGCTGGTGGGCGATGGTGTGACGCTGGACGAGTCCAAGCGAGTCATCGACCACGCGGCAGCCTATCGCGGGCTGATGGTGCGGGACGCAGAACGGCTTGGCGGGCAGTTCAAGGGCGACGTGGTGGCGGTTTCGTCGCACCACGCAATGCTCCAAGTGGGCGACATGATCGCCGTGCGCTACGAACGCGCCAATCTGGATCGTGACCTTGCCGTGGGCGACCGCGTGACGATCCAGTACGACAAGGCGCGCAGCCAAGTCTATGAGCAAGGCAAGGAGCCGGCGCGGGATCGCGGAGGCAAGGACATGCAAATGGAGCGCGAGCGCGTGCCGACACCGCGCTGACTTTCGCGCGCGAAAGATCGACGGAGGAAGAACATGAATCGAGAAACCTTTGAGCTGCTGGTTTTCGTGGGGATGTGCTTTGCCGCGTCCTACCTGTTGATGCGCGAGTTTCGGGCGTACCTGGATGCCATCTTCAGCCGTGCCCCCGGCGAGCCGTGGGCCGATGTCTGGAAGCGTGCCCAAGCCGAGCATGACCTGAATCGCAAGGCCCAGCTCGAAATGTTCGGCTCCAAGTGGGCGACCGTAGGCGGCCGCTTACTTGTGGTGGGGCTTGTCATCGCCGGGGTGTGGTTTCTTGCCTTCATCCCCGTGGCGGCCGTGCTGCTGGCCGTCTATTTGGCATGGGGGCTGTATGCCACCCGTGCCCTTGGGCTGACGGCCAACGACGTGTATGCGCGCCTGCTGAAGCGCGACCGCATCACCTACCGCCTGCTGCACGCCGCCCTGTGGCCGCTCCATGCAACGCAAGCCAAGAACCAATCCGGTAATCAGTGAGGAAACCACGACCATGACCAATCAACTTTTCAGCCGTGCCGGCGTCCGCTACGAGGTGGCGCTGGATGTCCTGGGGGCCATCATTGCCCACCACTCCGAAGCCATTGCCGCCGAGCGCGAGAAGGCGACCCCTGATGAAGCCGCGATTGCGGCCGCTCAGAAGGCGAAGGACGAGCTGCGCACGATCCGCGAAGAACTCGACCCGAATGCTGACGAGGCCATCGAGCGCGTCATCACTCAGTACGGCCAGCAGGCCCGCGACCTTTACCAATAAGGCAGGAGGGCAGGCAAATGGCTGGGGAGGTTTCCAAGTACGCAATGGAGAGCGCCTACAAGGATGTAGAGCGCGATGCACTGGCAAGAACGACGGCGCAGGAGAACCCGAAGGCGATCCTGTTGGGTGGCCAACCGGGATCGGGCAAATCGGCGCTGGCCGCCGAGGCTATCCGCGAGCTGCGCGCCAATGGCGGCGCTGTGGTGATCGACGCCGACCGGATGCGCGAGGAAAACCCGCGCTACAAACAGCTTTCGCGCGAAGACCCCCAGCACGCCGCCGACCGCACGCAGAAGGAAGCTGGCGAATGGGCTACCCGCCTTACGCTGGCCGCCGTGGAAAACCGCCGCAATCTGGTGGTGGACGGCACGATGCGCAGCCCGGAGAACATCCGGGACTTGACCACTCGCCTGAAGGAACAGGGTTACGAGGTGGAGGCCCGCGTGTTGGCCGTCAACCCGGAAACCTCTGTGACCCGCGCGCGGCTGCGCTTCGAGGAACAGGTGGCCGAGCGCGGCACCGGGCGATTCGTCAACAAGGAGCAGCACGACAACGCCTACAACGGCATGGTGGAGTCAGTGCGCGCCCTGGAGCGCGACAAGCTCACTGACTCGGTGCGCGTCTATGACGCCAACCAGCGGCAAATCTACGAGAACAGCCAAGAGCGCGGGGAGTGGAAAAAGCGGGCGGCGGCCGTCGAGGTGCTGGAGCAGGAACGCGGCCGTCCCTGGACGCACGCCGAGCGCCGTGATTACGTTTCCGCCCTGGACGACATCAACACCCTAGCCAAACAGCGGGAGGGCGTGCGGGACAACGTGACCTACACCGTGGGCACTGTGGCCAAGAACGATGCGAAGGACTACAGCAACGTCAACGAGGCAGCACGGGCCTTTCGGGATGCCAAGGCCGAAGATCAACCCTATGTGATCCGCACCGAGCGCCTTCCCAATGGCCGGGAATCGGCCTCAACACCGGGCCAGACCACGTACACCGAGAAGGATGGCGTCCGCGAGTATGGCAAGCACATCGGCGGCAATGACGAGGCTCTGAAGCGCGCCTACGCCGACGCGCTGCGCCCGGAGCACGAACGAACTGCCCGGCCTGTCCTGGCGGATCGTGAGGAACTGGCCGCCAAACTCGAAGCGGCCCGGAACGACTTGGCCCGCTTCGAGCAGACGCCGACCTATCAGCGCGCCCAGGCTTTCGACCAGCTCACCAAGCGCGAGGCGCTGGAGCGGCACCCGGAGCTGGACGGAGCCTACAAGCAGCTTCACGACATCAAGCAGAGCTGGACGCCGCAGACCAGCCAAGACCAGCGGGAAACCAGCTACTTCAACGCGCGCGCCGAGCTGTCCGAGCAGCTTCACCGGGGCCGTGTCCCGGAGGGCAACGTCACCCTGGACGAGTCGCGGCGGGTAATCGACATGGCCGCCAGTCATCGGGGCTTGGTGGTGCGGGATGCGCAAGAACTCAAGCAGGACGTGAAGGGTGAAGTGGTGGCCACGTCATCGCATCACGCCCTGGTGAAGATGTCCGACATGGTGGCCGTGCGCTACGAGAAGGAAGGGCTGGATCGAGAGGTTCGGGTGGGCGAGAAAGTGACGATCCAGCACGGCAACGAAAAGAGTCAGGTGTACGAGCAGGGCAAAGAGCCGGCGCGGGAAAACGCGCGGGACGTGGGCCGGGACATGGGCCGGTAACAGGAAGGGGAGCTTTTATGCCAATCAGTGAAATCGTCGAAGCGTGGTGCAAAGACCGCAATGCTCATACCGGGGCCAATCGCTGGCTTCTGGCGCTGTGGCTGGCCCTGCTTGTGTGCTTCGGAATCTTCTGGAATGCCTCCAGCTTTTGGCCGATAGGCGCAGCCATCGGCCTCGGCTTCCTCTGGCTTGCGTTCGCTCCCAAGCCGATCCAGTACGGACAGTTGCGCACCGCATACCGGGGCTGGGTTGTTGAGGATTCATTGCTTGCTCTGCTGGCTGATGCGCAAACCGTCCCCGAGTGGATCAAGACGGCCATTGCCAACGAGCTGGAGAAGAACCACCGCATCACCTTTGAAACGCTGTTCGACATCGAGGGCTGGATTGAGACCGCAGCCGACCAAGAGCGAGTCCAGCGACAACAAGGCTTCCAGAAGATGGTGGCCTTCAGTCAGAAAAACATAGGCCGGTAAGGGAGAACAACATGGCTATCTACCAGATTGGCGGGCAATCCATTCATTCCGACGACCCAGCCTTGCCCGAGCTGCTGGCCAGCATCTACAGCTCGCGGGAGCGGCCGCTTTGCCTGTGCCGCACTCCCGGCATTGAAATGTACGTGGCTAAGGTCGATGAAAAGTACCTCATCAAGCGGATGCCCAATTCTGGTAGCGGCCACGCCCCGGCCTGCGATTCCTACGAGCCGCCGCCCGAGTTGTCCGGGCTTGGTCAAGTCATTGGCTCCGCGATCCAGGAGAACCCCGACGAGGGCACCACGGCGCTGAAGTTCGATTTCGCGCTGTCCAAAGGGGCCAGCCGATCCGCGCCGGCACCGAGCGGCAAGGAAACGGATAGCGTCAAGACCGATGGCAACAAGCTGACCTTGCGCGGCACGCTGCATTACTTGTGGGAGGAAGCGGGCTTCAATCGCTGGGCACCGACGATGGCCGGCAAGCGTAGCTGGTACGTGATCCGCAAGTACCTGCTGCAAGCCGCCGAGGACAAGACCGCGAAGGGCGCGAGCTTGGCCGGAATGCTCTACATCCCCGAGTCTTTCAACGCCGAAAAGAAGAACGAAATCACCCAGCGCCGTCTCGCGCAGATGATGCGAATCGCCACGCCCGAGAAGGGTACGCGCCGCTTGATGCTGGCGGTGGGCGAAGTGAAGGAACTTGCGCAGTCACGCTACGGGCACAAGATCGTCCTCAAGCACCTGCCCGATTGCCACTTCATGATGAACGACGACATCTACAAGCGGCTGCTCAAGCGGTTCGAGGTGGAGCTGGGCCTGTGGGACGCCCTGGAGGGCACCCACTTGATGATGATCGGCACCTTCAGCATTGGCGCTACTGGCGTGGCCTCCCTGGAGGAAATCGCGCTGATGTGCGTCACCGAGAACTGGATTCCGTTTGAAAGCACCTTCGAGAAGATGGTGCTCGATGCCCTGACGCAGCAGAACCGGCGCTTCATGAAGGGGATGCGCTACAACCTGCCATCCACGCGGCCGCTGGCCTGCGCGGTGGCTTCGGACACCGAACCGGAGCCGACCGCTATGTACGTGGTGCCTCCCGGCGCCAGTGAGGACTACGCGGCCGCTGTGGACGAGCTGATCGCAGAAAGCAAGCTCCCGTCCTGGAAGTGGGTGGCTGGCGAGGCTCCCATGCCGCCACTGCCTGCACTGCCGGAGCACGGGCGATGATGAGCGCCCTACTCCGCTTCATTGGCATCCGGCCGGCCGGTGCCCCGACTTTCGCGCGCGAAAGTCTGCCGGCGACTCCCCGCGCGCCTCGCTGGGCGCTTGAGCGTGCCCCCCGTGGCCCCGTCCTGATGCTCGACATCGACGGTGTTTTGCACCCCGGCCAGTCGGGAACGCTGATTTACCTGCCCTTGCTGGAGACGTGGTTGCGCGCCCATCCCGATGTTGACGTGGTGATTTCGTCCAACTGGCGCGAGACGCACGCGCTGGACGAGCTGCGCAACTTCTTTTCCATCGAGCTGCGGGAGCGTGTCATTGGCTGCACGCCCGTCCTGCCGAATTCCACCAGGCTGGACGAAATCCTTTTTGTTGTCCGTGAGTACGGCATCACCCAATGGGCCGCCCTCGATGACCGCGTGCAGGAGTTTCCTGATACGCGCCGGCTGGTGGCCACCGAATACCTTGACGGCATCACCGGGGATTCGCTGCTTCAGCTCACCCGCGTGATGTGGGCGAACGCATGAAGGTGCTGCGCGCCCTCCTTTGCCTGTTTGGCATCCACTCGCCGCTGTCCAAGCCCATCTATTCGAGCTGGGACGGCACGCAAGTACATGAACGGCGCTGCGCCCGCTGCGGCAAGGTGCTGGGTCACATTCTCAACTGAACGACGGAGATTTATATGAACCGACAAGACCTGATCGACGCCATCGCTGAAGACACCGAGGCATCCAAGGCGGCCACCACGCGCTTCCTCGATAGCCTTATCACCATCGTGCAGAGCGAGGTGGCCAAGGGTGGCGCGGTGAAGCTCACGGGCTTTGGCACCTTCGAGAAAGCGGCCGTCGCCGCACGCACCGGGCGCAACCCGAAGACCGGCGAGCCGATCAAGATTCCCTCGACCCACAAGCCGAAGTTCACGCCTGGGGCCACGTTCAAGGATTTGGTAAAGGACTGACCCATGAGCAAACATCCCGACTTGAACGGAACTGCGCTTGCGCTGCTGCGCGCGCTCGACCGTGGCGAGGTGCGGGGCATTCGGGTGCTTTCAGAACGTGCAGCGGGCCGCCCATTGTGCGGCGCGGCCGATCTGGACGTGATGCGTGAGTACCTGGGCGAAACCCGCAACCTGATCGACCGCGGCTATCTGCTGTGCTCACCTTCCGGCACAACAATCCGGCTGTCTTTGACGCGCAAGGGACGGCGCGCGCTGCGCCCCGTTGCGCCGTTCTGGCCTACATCGCTGACTTGGGCGCTCGGAGCCTCGATGTTGGCCGCTGGCGTGACAGGGTGCGCCCCGATGCCGCCCGAGCGGCCCCGTGCGCTCCTGATGGGTGCGCCCGTGCTCACCGGGCTTGCCCAGGTGCGCGATCCGCAGACGGGCACCGACTACTTTGTGCCCTGCAATCCGTGTGCTGCACCAACACCCAAGACCCCGCTGCTGGGCAGCGCCGATGTCGCGCCCGAGGCGAACGGCAAGCCGGCCGCGCGGCCGCAGACTTCGACCTTGGCCAAGCTCGACGCCCACACTGTTGCTACGCTGGCCATGCCGGCCGATGGTGACGCCATCCCGGCCGGCTCCGCCCAGCTCACCGACGACGTGCGGCCTGTGACGGTCATTGCGACCGGCCCAAGCGCGGCCACGCCAGTGACGGAAACGGCCAGCACTCCCTTGCGCTCGCTCCCGTTCTCCAGCGCCGTGGCGATCCTGAACGACGATGCCAAGCGCGGCCTGTCCGAGCTGCTGCCGCTGGCCATGAAGGCCGAGCGTGTCTTTATCCGTGGCCGTACAGACTCGACCGGCACGGCGGCGGGCAACCGGGCTTTGGCCATCGCTCGCGCTGCAACCGTCCGGGCTGCGTTTGTCAGTGGCGGTGTTGACCCTCGAAAGCTGAAAGTCTCGTACTGCGTGACTTGCTTTGCCGCCTCCAACGACACCGAGGCCGGGCGCAGTGCAAACCGGCGAGTAGAGGTTGAGCTGGTGATGCCGGCGCAGGCCGTGGCAGGCAGGAAGTGAAAGCCGGCCATGAGTGCAGATGAACGGGATTGGTATCGAGAGCGGGCCGCGAAGACCATGCGTGACTACTACTACGACCCGAAGGAGTTTCGTGGGAGTTCCACGCCGTGCAGTTCAACGGCAATGGGCGAGCTAACAGTTCGGAACGCTTTAATCGTTACGTTAGGCCCGATCCTATTCGCATCTGCGGCATTCGTGCTTGTGCGGGTGCTCTTTCAAGGAGCGCACCCGCTTGATGCTATCTCCACCGTCGTTGAGTTCTTCAGAGGGGCAATAAGTCGCGCGCCTTACGCTTGGCTTGGCTTGGCGATGCTCGGGCTTGTGAGTCTTCGCTTTCCTGCTTTGGCCGCACGGATTTACGGCCTGATGCTTGTCGGATTTCTCTGCTTCGTTGCATATCGGTACTTCATTCCCCGACCTCCCGAGTTGCGCATGCAGCACGTAGTTACGAACGCCGGCATTGCGCGTGTGGCGAGTATGGAAATTGCGCGGAATCGGGCTGGGCGTTATGAAATCGAAGGCACCATTGACGGGCGAGCTGTGACGTTTTCCCTCGATGGTGGCGCTGATGTGACATCAATTCCTAGCTCGTTGATCGAGCCTCTTGGCATTCGCTCATGTGAGCCTCGCCAGCTTCGCACGCCCAACGGAGAGCATCTTGGTTGTGTGACAACGGTTTCGGAAATCGTATTTGGTGTTTTTCGCGCTCACAACGTGCGAGTGGCGGTGGTATCGAATATGGCGGGGCCTATCGTGCTTGGGCGTGATGTACTCGACGTGCTTCAAAGTGAGCAAAGGGGGAGTGCTTTGCTCTTGTGGACAACTAATTTTCGGGAGGACAACTGACCTGCTGGCTGGCAGGCTTCATGTCCCACAATAAAAAGGAGAACTGATGCGATCCCCCTTCTATTCCGTAGTTTCTTTGGCTTTGGCAAGCATTGCGCTGCCGGCGCTGGCCAGCGCCGAGGCGGTGCCCGATGCTGCACCGGCCGCTGTTGCGGCAGCTCCTGCTGCTCCTGCTGCCGAGGTCAAGGTGGCCATCACCGGCCACATCGACTTGGCTGCTGATCGAGGGCGCAAGGTCTTCATCGAATTCCTCGCCAGCCCGAAGCTGACGGCCGCCGCGCGTGCTTCGCTGGCCTCCAGCGGCTTCGAGCTGGTGGACAGCCGCGAGCAGGCCGACGTGGTGTACGAGCTGGATGGTGCCTTCCAGGCGCTGCGCCCCGCAACACGGCGTACCGCCGAGGTTCGCGTGGGCGACTATGCCGAGAACCCCGCGCCCTTGGCCACCAAGAGCGGCCGGGGCGGCTCCGTGATGCTGTCGCTGAACCCCCTGGCCATGCTGGTCGGCACGATTGCATCCAATGTCGGGAATGCGACCGGCGCGCAGGACTCGGTGAACGCGGCCACGGCCGGCGACCCGGACGGCAAATGCCTGTCGCGCTGCGAGACGTGGCGCTACCGTCAGCGCAATGTCGTCAACATGACGCGCAAGGCAGGCACCACGGAACAGAAGTGCTCCGTCCTCGCCACAACCGAGGATGCCGAGCTGGTGCCGGCGCGACTCATCCAGTCGTCCCTTGCGGGCTTGCAGGAGGCCGCTGGCTTGATTGTGGCCCTGGGCCTCTCCGCTGATCCTGCTTTGGCGAAATGAACGCGCCGGGCCTGTCACTGGCGGATCGCTTTTGGATCGCCCATCGCTGGGCCGCTTTCGGGCTGGGTGCGGTGTTCCTTATGGGTGTGATTGTCGCCGGCATCGCCGGGCGTATCCGGCCGCACTACGCTTGGGCCTATGCGCTCATGAGCAACTTGGCCTTTCTGGCATACGGCCTCGACAAGTCGGCGGCCGTTGCCAACCGTTGGCGCTGGTCTGAAAAGGCTTTGCACTGGATCGAGCTGCTATGCGGCTGGCCCGGTGCATTGATTGGACAACATGCCTTCCGCCACAAGTCGCGGAAGGCTTCCTTTTTGTTTTTCACATGGCTGGCCAGCGCCGCGAACGCCGCTGTTTTCGCGCACTTGGCTGGCTTCTATCGTTGGAGTTGGCAATGAACGCTACTCGCGCCCTTGTGGCCCTGATGGCCTGCTTTGCCCTTGGAGCCTCGCACGCACAGCAGCGCGAATACATCATCTACGATGGCCAGAGCTACCCCGGCGACCAGCTCGACGTTGCGGCCGCCTCTCCCGTGATGGTCAAGCCGGCGCAGCGCCTGGGCAACGGGGACTACTCCATCCCGCGCGCTGCGGATGGTCACTACTACATCGCCGGGGCCGTCAACGGCTTTCGGGGTCTCCTCGTTTTCAGTGCAATAAGTGACGGTACGAAAAGCTAGCACTGGCGCGGAGGTGGTGTTGGTAGATCGTTGATTTCATTGACTTTCCTGTTCACTTTCAAATCTGCGATTCGTGGCGTCAAACCGTGGTCGGTTTCATCCATTGGTGCCAGTTATCGATGCATTTGGCCGCGAAGGCAGGATTTGGTCAGCATAGCGGTCAACCGGGAAGCGAAACACACCCCGCAAGTTGATGCTCTCCAGCCTGGTGGGCGCAATCTTCCCGATCAGTTCCGGTGGAATGACCTGGCGGCGGTTCGACCAGCGATCCAGGACCGCCTGCATCTGTGAGGTATTCCACGCCATCACGATGTTGGCCATCAGGCTCAACGCATCGGCCACAGCCTGCATTTCATCGACACGTTTGGCCTGCGCCGGGCTGATCCGGCCGGTATAAATGGCGCGCTTGAGGGCGTTAACAGCCTCGCCCCGATTGAGCACCCGGCGCAACTCGTTCCTGAAAGCGTCCTTGACAAAGTAGTCAGCCAAAAACGCCGTACGCAGCAACCGCCCCAATTGCACGCCAGCCTCATAGATTGGATCGCCCTGGGCGGCAGAACCGAACCGCGCAAGAGCTGCCACCGCACTGGCATGTCCGCTCATGACCGAGGCTGCCAGGTGCACCAGACTATCCCAATGCTTTTCGATCAAAGCGACGTCGACATTGGCTTCGCACACCGCAGCGATTTCTGCGGGCACTTTGGTGCCGCGTGGCACAAAGAGGTGGCGCTGTTTGAGTTCCTTCAACCGCGGGCAAAGATCAAAACCAAGCAAACGGGCATGTGACATGGCAAAGTCGGTGTAGCCATGGGTATCCACAGCAAGCTGGCTGGTCTCCAGCTTTTCTTGGCGGATGACACCTTCAATGGCCACGCCCGCCTGGCGCTCATTGAGCACAAAGGGCTGCGCATGGAAGATGCCCCACCGGTCTTTTACATGGGAGTAGATTCCAATGGAAGGTGTGTTGCGCCGAGGATCAAGCCGGGCTTGCCACACCCGTTTGGTGGTCTCCATGCTCATCATGTCAGAAGATGCCAAATCGGACCGCCCCCAGGTGGCGGCAATCGGGTGTCGCTGCATGAATTCCAGCACAGCCTGGCAGGCCTGGCTCAGACGCCGTTCGTCCCGCGCCCAGCGCATGGCCTGGCGAATGCTGGTGGCAGACAATTGCGGAATCATGCGCGCGCATTCGACCGCAGTCAGACTGGTGCCGTGGGCCATGATGCCGGCATAGACCATCAGCAGCTCGTCGGTAGAGCGCGGCTCACGTCCGAGCATGATCCAGCTAAAGCGCACCTGGGCGTCAACGGCCAGAATCACTTCCGGCAATTGAACCTCACCGATGCGGTGATCCAAAGCCGCGCGCAGCTTGGTCACTTCTGGGTCTTCGTCCTCTGCGGGCAATGGCGACAAATGGAGTTCATCATCCACGCGCAGTACGCCACTGCGGGCTGCAGCGGCCACCGCATCGACACCGGCAGTTACTCTGGCCAGCAAAGGCTTCAAGAAAGTGGCAGCCTTGCTGGGTAACGATAGACGGGCATAGTGTTTCTTGGACTCTGCCTGCCAACGCTCGTCCGTGAAGAACAAGCGCGCACGACCCCGAAAGCTCAGGCTGTGCTCAATCCAGACCGAGCCATTGCGCACCGCGCGGCGCAGGGCAAACAGGGTGGCCACCTCCAACGCCTGAAACGCCCGTTCCCGGTCTGGGCTGGAGATCGAAACCTGCCAGATCATTCCCAGACTTGGTGCCACCACTTCAACTGGCAGCTTTCTGGATCCTTTGAGATATAAAGCTTGCAGCTTGGCAAGGTACTCGATGGCAGGATGCTCGCCGGTGGCCTGCCAGGGCAGCTTTGCAATGGCGACGAGCAACGACCGCACGGGGCGAATTCCATCAATCAATCCCTCGCGGACCAGGGAGGCCCTGCTCGGTGGTTTGCGTTTCTGGGTTTCGGTGATCAAGGCTTCAAGACGGGCACGCAACTCAGCATCTGGCACCGCACCTTGCGCGCTCAAGGCAACAAGTTCGCCGAGCAGCGTTTTGTACATTGCGGCCCAATTGACGGTAGCGGGGACATCGGCGGCAGCCTGACGCCACAGATCGGCGATCCGGCGCTGCACCATAAGGATCAACTGGTCTGTGGTGGTGAACAGGCAATACCGAAGAAAGCATGCGACCTCCACGGTGCGCGCTGGCTCTTTGATCTTGGCTCCGGCTGAGGGCGGCCTGGAGACAAGTCGGCGCGCGTAGCGGCGCAAGATGAGATCGGGGATGTCTGCCAGGTGCTTATGAACGTCCAGCGTGTAAAGCAGGTCGATGCGCTCCAGTACCTCGCTGATTTGGCGGGTTGAGTGTTTCGCCGGTGCAGCCCATAGCCAACTCTGCTGGGTTTGTCCATCTGGGCGCAGCTCTGAAACTGAGGCTCGCCAGCGATCAAGTGTTGCTGGATCAACGCTGGCGGCGATGGCGGTGCCTGTTTCAACTTCAAGCTGGGCAAGTGCCGCCGCAATCAGTGTCCGAATTGCCCGCTCGTGCACGATCACCAGCTTGTTCTTGTACAGCCATTGACGCGCCCGCACGAGTAGCTGATCGCGGTCGGCGCAGCGCGCCACTTCGTCGCGCAGTTCACGTACCAGTGAGCGGCGCTGGTGCTCGCTCATCCACTGGAATCCAAGGACCGTGCAGGCTACTTGTTGGTGATCGAATAGCGTGCGCCCGCGTTCATACATGGCTCTCAGCGAGGCGACTTCTGGTGCTGCAATGCCAAGCTCGTTGCCAAGGTGGCGCCACAAGGCTACTGGAATTACCCGAAAGGCACCGAGCAAACGCCCACTCATGCGCAGGAAACCAATATGGAGCGCCAGACCAAGCTTGTGGGAATCACCTCGGCGTGCATTGATTGCGTCGCGCTCGGCACCATCGAAGGTGAAAAATGCCTTCATCTCGAAGTCGCTGATATCGCGGGGGAGCCCACGCATCCCCAAAAACGTTGTGTGCCAACCCTGCATCGTGAACCTCAAAAGTGGGAGGCCACCATACCCGTTTACAAAGCGAACAGGAAAGTCAATGAAATCAACGGTCTACCCAGACCACCCCCGCGCCAGTGCTAGCTTTGCGTACCGTCACTTATTGCACTGAAAACGAGGAGACCCCCTACCGCCCCTTCTGCGGCAAAGGCTGCAAAGCCATCGACCTGGGCGCCTGGGCCAGCGAAGCCTACCGCGTCGAGGCCAAGCCCAGCTCAGAAGACCTGCCAGACGATTTGTGAGTCAGCCCGTATGACGTCTTCGTGACAGGGTGCCATGCCATCTCAAGGCACTTGATAACCCTAGGTCCATCGAACATTCCGCACTAGAATGGTGAACAAATACTGCGTTCACTGTGTGCCATGCCCTTGTCTGATCCCCTGCTCCTTGAGCGCTTGTTGCTGATCGTGGGCGCCAGTTTCGCTGCCTGTCTGGTCGTGGTGCTCACACAAAACTGGCACGGCAAACACTCGCTGGACCACGACCTTGACGGGGCCCAAAAGCTGCACACCAAAGCGGTACCCCGCGTCGGTGGCCTGGGCTTGATGGTGGGTCTGCTCATTGCTGGCCTGATGGGCTACCTGGTCAACGGCAACACCTACGCCACCTTGTTCACCTTGCTGGTCTGCGCCCTGCCCGTGTTTCTGGCCGGCTTTGTGGAAGACCTCACCAAGAACGTGTCGGTGCGCACCCGCCTGCTCAGCTCTTTCGTGTCGGCCGCGCTGGCTGTGTGGCTGCTGCAGGCTCAACTGCCCGACGTCGACACCCCCGGCCTGGACGCCCTGCTGCAGTTCCCCATCGTTGCAGCCTTGTTCACCATCTTTGCCGTGGGCGGCGTCACCCACTCGGTCAACATCATTGACGGGCTCAACGGCCTGGCCGGTGGTGCAGTGTGCATCATGCTGGCCGGGTTGGCCTCATTGGCCTGGATGCATGGCGACTCGGTGGTCATGAAACTGTGCCTGTCGGGCATGGCCGCCATGCTGGGCTTCATGCTGCTCAACTACCCCTTCGGCAAAATCTTCCTGGGCGATGGTGGCGCCTACCTCGCCGGATTCTGGCTGGCCGAATGTGCCGTGCTCTTGCTGGTTCGCAATCCCGAGGTCTCCACCTGG
>NZ_CP065406.1:3877500-4333260 GCF_015832135.1 Diaphorobacter sp. JS3051 | reverse complement strand
GAATGCGGGTGGTGGAGGTCACGGCGTTGCTCGAAGCTGAATGCGCGCAGTGGACTATGTTTTTCATAGCTGCTCGCGCTTGTCCATAGGGCGGTACAGGCCATTTTCATCCAAATGCGTTGGGCCTGCCCTGCGCACCGATCCAAGCCCCGGCGGGGGTGCGGGGCCTTGGGTCTTTCGCGCCATCGACTCTGCTACCCTCGCGCGCATCATGTCCGTCCCGTCCGCCGCCATCGGCCCGCAGCAGGCGCCTGCGGTACCCGTGCCTGTGCCTCCCGGCCTGGCCATCCTGGTGCTGGCCCTGCTGCTGAGCATCCAGCCCGTCACCACCGATCTGTACCTGCCCGCCCTGCCCGCGCTCACGCGCAGCCTGAACGCACCCGTGGCCGCAGGCCAACTCACGCTGTCCGCGCTGCTGCTGGCCTTTGGCTGCTCGCAACTGGCATGGGGGCCACTGTCCGACCGATTCGGCCGCCGGCCGGTGCTGCTCACCGGGCTGGCGCTGTACACGCTGGCGGCGGTGGGTGCGGCGCTGGCGCCGTCCATGGCGGTGCTCATTGCCTGGCGCACGGCCCAGGGCGTGGCCATGGGTGCCGTGGTGATGTGCGCGCGCGCCATCGTGCGCGACCTGTACACGCCGCTGGCGGGCGCACGCGCCATGTCCAAGGCGCTGACCGGCTTGGGGCTCGTGGCCTGCCTGTGCGCGCCGCTGGGCGGGTTGCTGACCGAATGGTTCAACTGGCGCGCGGCACTGCTGGCGCTCACCGGCTACGCCATGGGCACGTTGGCGCTGGTGGCGCTGCGCATGCCCGAGACGCTGCACCAGCGCAACCCGCACGCCCTGCGCCCCGCCATGCTGGCAGGCACCGCGGCGCAGGTATTGCGCACGCCCGCGTTCTGGGCGTTCTCGCTGCTCACCACGGCCAGCTATGGCGGGCTGTTCACCTTCCTGGCTGCTTCGTCCTTTGTCTATCTCGACGTGCTGGGCATTTCGCGCACGCAGTACGGGCTGGCGCTGCTGTCCACGGCCGTGGCGTACCTGCTGGGCACGCTGCTGTGTCGGCGGCTGCTGGCGCGCCAGGGCCTCAAGCGCACGGTCGCCATCGCCGGCGCGCTGTCGGCCAGCGGCGGCCTGCTGATGTTGCTCGCCGCCGCGCTGGGCTGGCATAGCGTGGCCGCGCTGCTGCCGCCGTTCTACCTCTACATGGTGGGCCACGGCATCCACCAGCCCTGCGGGCAGTCGGGCGCGGTGGGACCGTTCCCGCAGGCGGCGGGCATGGCCTCGGCGCTCAATGGTTTCATGATGATGCTGGCGGGCTTCGCCATCGGCCAGTGGCTGGGCGGGGCGCTGGACGGCAGCGTGTGGCCGCTGGTGCAAGGCGTGGCCCTGTGGTCGCTGCTGCTGGCCGCCATTGCCTGGACGCTGGTGCAGCGCCATGCCCCGCAGGAGGTTGCCCATGCCCGCTGACCACATTCCCGCGCTCGCACTGGCCGGGCCCACAGCCTCGGGCAAAACGGCTGCAGCCTTTGCGATTGCCGACGCACTTGCCCCCCGGCTGCCGGTGGAGATCATCAGCGTGGACTCGGCCCTGGTGTACCGCGGCATGGACATCGGCACCGCCAAGCCCACGCCCGCCGAGCAGGCGCGCGTGCCGCACCACCTGATCGACATCCGCGACCCGCTGCAGGCCTACAGCGCGGCCGAGTTCGTGCAGGACGCCACGCGCCTGATCGGCGAGATCCGCGCGCGCGGCGCGCTACCGCTGCTGGTGGGCGGCACCATGCTGTACTTCAAGGCGCTGTTTGACGGCATCGACGACATGCCGCCCGCCGACGCCGCCGTGCGCGCGCGCCTGGAGGCCCAGGCCGCCGCCATCGGCTGGAGCGGCATGCATGCCGAACTGGCGCGCGTGGACCCGCCAACCGCCGCGCGCCTGGCACCCGGCGACAGCCAGCGCATCCAGCGCGCACTGGAGGTGTGGCATGTCTCGGGCCGGCCGCTGTCGAGCTTTCACACGACCAAAACCGTAGCAGCCAGCGGCCGCCCGATGAGCGCTGCAAGCCTTTTTTCCTTGGAACCACACGACCGCGCTTGGCTGCATGGGCGCATTGCCGAGCGCTTTCACGCCATGCTGGCCGCCGGCTTTCTGGACGAAGTCCTGCGCCTGCGTGCGCGCGGCGACCTGCACGCCGAGCTGCCCAGCATGCGCTGCGTGGGCTACCGCCAGGCCTGGGAATCGCTGGACGGCCTGCATCCCATGGCCAGCCTGCCCGAGCGCGGCATTGCCGCCACGCGCCAGTTGGCCAAGCGCCAGATCACCTGGCTGCGCAGCATGCCCCAGCGCCATTCGATCGCCTGCGACGCGCCCGACGCCACTGCGCAACTGGTGCAGGCCGTGCGCGCGCGCGTGTGGGGTGGCGGCGCATGAGCGCCCAACCCACGTCCCTGCTGCAGGTGCGCGGCCTTGCCAAGCGCTACGGCGGGCAGGCGGTGTTCGAGGGCGTGGATCTGCAGGTGCAGCGCGGAGAGTTCGTCGCCATCGTTGGCGACTCGGGCGTGGGCAAGTCCACGCTGCTCAACTGCCTGGCGGGACTGGACCATTGGGATGCCGGTCAGGTGCTGCACGAGGGCGTAGATCTGGGGCAGTTGGACGACACGCAGCGCGCTCTGTGGCGTCGCGCCCACGTGGGGTTCGTGTTCCAGGCCTTCCATGTGTTGCCGCATCTGGACGTGGCGCAGAACGTGGGCCTGCCGCTGATGTTGCTCAACCGCCCAGATGCGCAGCGCGTGCAGCACATGCTGGCCGCCGTGGGCCTGGAAGGCCTGGGCGAGCGGCTGCCGCAGGAACTCAGCGGGGGACAGCTGCAGCGCGTGGCCATTGCCCGCGCGCTGGTGCACCGCCCCGCTCTGCTGCTGGCCGATGAGCCGACGGGCAACCTGGACCCCACCACGGCGGCGCTGGTCATGGATCTGCTCATCGCCCAGACCCGCGAGCACGGCGCCGCATTGGTGCTGGTGACCCATTCGCAGGCCGCCGCGGCGCGGGCGGACCGGGCGCTGCGCCTCACGGCACAGGGCATCCGCCCGGCAGGAACTGCTTAGTCGATCATCAGGCGCTGCGTCTTGTTGCCCTGCTTCTTGGGCAAGGTGAGCGTGAGCACGCCGTTGTCGTATTTGGCCTTGGCCTGGGTCGCATCCACATCCACAGGCAATTGGAAGCTGCGAGCCACGGCACCAAAGTAGCGCTCGCTGCGCAGCACCTTCTCGCCTTCTTTCTTCTCGTCGTGCTGGCGCACCTCGGCGCGCAGGCTGACCACGTTGCCATCGATGGAGATATGGATGTCCTCCTTGGGCACGCCGGGCACCTCGGCATGCACGGTGTAGGCGGCGTCATCCTCCTTCACATCGATCTTGATCTGCGACGGCGTGGGCAGCCCATCGCCGTGCAACGGGCGGACATAGAAGCCCGGCGCAAAGTCCTTGAAGAAATCGTCAAACAAGCTGCCACGGGTGACCAGTGAATTCATGATGAAACTCCTTCTTTCGAGAACAAGGTGAAGCGGCCCGCACGGGCCATCCGTCCGGCGGGTCGGCCCCGCCGTCTTCAGGCTATATAGGCGCTGTCGCGCCACGGTTCAAGAACCCCCGCACGTTTGAATTTGATGCAGCGCAACTCCACGCGCCGCGGCCCGCACAATCGCGGCATGCTGACCGCCCTGCTGCGCACCTTCTCCTGGCGTGCGCTGCGCCACCACCCCTGGCGCAGCGCAGCCGCCGTGGCCGCCGTCATGCTGGGCGTGGCGCTGGGGTTCGCAGTGCATGTGATCAATGCGTCGGCGCTGGACGAATTCGCCCAGGCCGTGCGCGCGGTGAACGGCCAGCCCGACCTGGAACTGCGCGCCACACGCGGCGCGCTGCCCGAATCGCTCTATGGCGAGGTTGCCCGCCAGCCGCAGGTGCGCCTGGCCAGCCCGTGGCTGGAAGTGCCGGTACGGGCGTCCGCGACCCGCGGCCAGACACCCGTGGCGCTGCGCGTGCTGGGCGCCGATGCGCTGCTGCTGCCCGCCATGGCGCCGGCCCTGGCGCCGCGTGCCTACGACGGCGCCGACCGCCTGGCCATGCTGGCGCCCGCCAGCGTGTTCCTCAACCCGGCGGCGCAACAGGCGCTGGGCCTGGGCGCCATCGACGCGCACACCCCGGCCATCACACTGCAGGCAGGCCTGGCGGCGCACCCCGTGCGCGTGGCGGGCACGGTGGCCGCGGGCGGCGCGCCCCTGGCGGTGATGGACATCGGCGCCGCGCAGGATCTGTTCGGCCGCGCGGGGCAACTCACCCGCATCGACCTGCGACTGCAGCCCGGCAGCACGCCCGCCAGCGTGCAGCAGGCGCTGGCCGCCCTGCCCGGCTGGCCGGCGGGCGTGCAGTTCGCCGCGCCGCAGGACGATGTACAGCGGGTGGACAGCCTCTCGCGCGCGTACCGCGTCAACCTCACGGTGCTGGCGCTGGTGGCGCTGTTCACCGGAGGCTTCCTGGTGTATTCGGTGCTGGCGCTCAGCGTGGCGCAGCGCGCGCCGCAGTTCGCGCTGCTGGCCGTGCTGGGCACCACGCCGCGCGAGCGCCAGGCGCTGGTGCTGCTGGAATCCTGCGCGCTGGGCCTCATCGGCAGCGTGGCCGGCATCGCCCTGGGCACGGCGCTGGCGGCGCTGGCGCTCACCCTGCTGGGTGGCGACCTGGGCGGCGGCTACTTCACCGGCGCACAACCTGCGCTGCAGTGGAGTACACCGGCGGCGCTCCTCTACGGCCTGCTGGGCGTAGCGGCCGCGCTGATCGGCGGCTGGTGGCCCGCGCGCCATGCACAGCACCTGCCGCCGGCGCAGACCCTCAAGGGCCTGGGTGCGCAGGCCGGGCGCGGCGCGCGCGCCTGGATCGGTCTTGTTTTGATAGCTGCTAGCGCTTTACTGGCAAAGCTTCCGCCAATTCTTGGCATACCGCTGGCGGCCTACGTGGCGGTGGGCCTGCTGCTGATCGGCGGCATTGCCCTGCTGCCCTGGCTGGTGCAGGCGCTGCTGGCGCGGCTGCAGCCGCTGGCGGCGGGCCATGCCCTGGCCCTGCTGGCGCTGGAGCGCGCCCGCCGCATGCGCGCCAGCGCCGCCGTGGCCGTGGGCGGCGTGGTGGCGGCGCTGAGCCTGGCCGTGGCGCTGACGGTGATGGTGGGCAGCTTTCGCGGCTCGGTCAGCCAGTGGCTGGACAGCGTGCTGCCCGCGCCGCTGTACCTGCGCGCGGCCGGCGGCGCCAGCGGCGACGAGGCCGCGGTATTCCCCCCGGATTTCGTCCATGCCGTGGCGCGCCTGCCCGCCGTGGCGCGCGTGCAGGCGCTGCGCACCAGCAGCCTGCAACTGGCACCCGACCGCGCCCCCGTCGCGCTGCTGGCCCGGCCGCTGGAGAGCGACCCGGCCCGCGCTCTGCCACTGGTGGACCCTGCGCGCCCCGTGCCGCCAGGGCGCGTCGGCGTGTATGTGAGCGAGGCGGTGGTGGACCTGTACGGCGCCCGCCCAGGCGCGGACTGGCCGCGGCTTTCAGAGGTTTTCAGGCCTCCAGCGCAGTCTGGAAAAGCGCCGGCAGCTATATTTTTCGTAGCTGGTGTGTGGCGCGACTATGTGCGCCAGCACGGCGCTATCGCGCTGGACCTGCAGGACTTCGCGCGCCTGACGGGTGACGCGCGCGCCAGCGACCTGGCGCTGTGGCCCATGCCGGGCCGCGAGGCCGGCGCGCTGCGCAGCGAGGTGCTGGAGCAGGCCCGCGAGAGTCTGGGCGCCTCGGCGGCGGATGCACTGGAATTCACCTCGGCCGATGCGATCCGCGCACGGTCGCTTGCGATCTTCGACCGCAGCTTCGCCGTCACCTACTGGCTGCAGGCGGTGGCCATCGGCATCGGCTGTTCGGCGTGGCGGGCCAGCTTCAGCGCGCAGGTGCTGGCGCGGCGCAAGGAGTTCGGGCTGCTGGCCCACCTGGGGCTCACGCGGCGGCAGATCCTGGCGGTGGTCGCCGGCGAGGGCGCGGCCTGACGGCCGTGGGCGCGGTGGCCGGCACGCTGCTGGCCTGGCCGTGGCGACGGTGCTGGTACATGTGGTGAACCCGCAGAGCTTTCACTGGACCATGGACCTGGCCGTTCCCTGGCCGCGCCTGGGCGCGTTGGCCCTGGCCGTGGTGGGCGGTAGGCTCGCTGACCGCCTGGCTGGCAGGCCGCCTGGCCGCGGGGCGCGACGCGGTGATGGCGGTCAAGGAAGACTGGTAGTCGCCGACAATGCGGGCCATGTTGTCCCCCTCCTCTCTTTCCGCCCCGGCGGCCGGCAGCGGCTGGCTGCACGAGGCCATCGCCCGCATCGAGGCCGACTACCAGCGCAGCGCCGACACCCACCTGATCCCGCTGCCGCTGCCCGCGTTCGCCAGCGCCGGCATCGACCTGTATTTGAAGGACGAATCCACCCATCCCACGGGCAGCCTCAAGCACCGGTTGGCGCGCTCGCTGTTCCTGTATGCGCTATGCAATGGCTGGGTGCGCGAGGGGTTCCACCATCGTGGAGGCATCGAGCGGCTCCACCGCCGTGAGCGAGGCCTATTTCGCGCGCCTGCTGGGCCTGCCCTTCGTGGCGGTGATGCCAGCGCAGCACATCGGCCGAGAAGATCGCGCTGATCGAGTTCTACGGCGGGCGCTGCCACTTCGTGGAGCGTGCGGGCGACGTGTACGACGCTGCGCGCGCCATCGCCGCCGACACGGGCGGCCACTACATGGACCAGTTCACCTACGCCGAGCGCGCCACCGACTGGCGCGGCAACAACAACATCGCCGAGAGCATGTTCACCCAGATGCAGCGCGAGCGCCACCGGTGCCGCGCTGGATCGTGGTGGGTGCAGGTACGGGCGGCACCAGCGGCAACCATCGGCCGCTACCTGCGCTACCAGCCGCCACGCCACGCAGGCTATGCGTGGCCGACCCGGCGGGCTCGGTGTTCGGCGCCTACCACCGCACGGGCGACGCCACGCTCACCGCGCCGGGCTCGCGCATCGAAGGCATTGGCCGCCCCACGCGTAGAGCCGAGCTTCATCCGCACGCTGGTGGACCGCATGGAGGAAGTGGCCGACGACGACTCCGTCGCCGCCATGCGCGCGCTGTCCGCCCTGCTGGGGCGGCGCGTCGGCCCGTCCACGGGCACCAACTTCGTCGCCATGCTGCGGCTGGCGCAGGAGATGGCGCACGCAGGGGCAGCGGGGGTCGATCCTCTCGCTGCTGTTGCGACGCGGGCGAGCGCTACCTGCCCACCTACCACGGACGACGCCTGGGTGCAGCGCTGCCTGGGCGACTGCGCGGCCTCGCACGGGCGGCTGCAGGCGCTGCTGGCCTGATGATCGGGCGCCGCGCGCTGCTGGCATTCGCGGCCCAGGGCGCGCTGGGCAGTGCTGCCTGCGGCTGGGCTGCTCCCGCCTGGGCCCTGGCGCCGCGCACGCTGGCCTTCCCGCGCGACCACGGCAGCCACCCCGATCTGCGCACCGAGTGGTGGTACATCACCGGCCATGCGCAGGCCGACGAGCGGCTGTGGGGCTTTCAGATCACCTTTTTTCGCACGCGCGTGGAGGCCACGCAGGGCATGCAGTCGGCCTTCGCCGCGCGCCAGCTCGTGTTTGCGCACGCGGCGCTGACCGACGTGCAAGGCCGTCGCCAATTGCACGACCAGCGCATAGCCCGCGCGGGCTTCGGCATTGCCCAGGCGCTGGAGGGCGACACGCAGGTGCGCCTGCGCGACTGGTCGCTCACGCGCCATGCCAGCAGCGCGCCGGGCGGCAGCCGCTACGAGGTGCGCGCGCAGGCAGAAGGGTTTGCGCTGGAGCTGGACTGCGCCAGCACCCAGCCCGTGCTGCTGCAGGGCCAGGCCGGCCTGTCGCGCAAGGGGCCCGACGCGGCGCAGGCCAGCTACTACTACAGCCAGCCCCAGTTGGCCGTGACGGGCGCCATCACCCTCGCGGGCCGGCGCATGCCGGTGCAACCACTGGCCGCGCCCGCCAACCGCGCCTGGATGGACCATGAGTGGAGCGAGGCGCTGATGCACCCCGAGGCCGTGGGCTGGGACTGGATCGGCATGAACCTGCACGACGGCGCCGCACTCACCGCGTTCCGCCTGCGGCGCGCCGACGGCAGCACGCTCTGGACCGGGGGTTCCTGGCGGCCCGCAGGAGCGGACGCCGCGCAGGTGTTCGCATCCGAGGCCGTGGTGTTCTCCCCGCTGCGCCACTGGCACAGCCCGGCCAGCGGCGCGCGCTACCCGGTGCAGTGGCGCGTGGACACGCCCGCGGGCGGCTTCATCGTGCGTGCGCTGCTGGACGCGCAGGAGCTGGACAGCCGCGGCTCCACCGGCGCGATCTACTGGGAAGGGCTGAGCACGCTGCATGCAGCGCGGGCGCGGGGCGATGCGGGCGAACCGGCCGGCCCCGAGGTGGGGCGCGGCTATCTGGAGATGACGGGCTACGCGCAGCGCCTGCGGCTGGGCTGACGGCGCGGCCCGTCGCTATGCATGTGATAGCTGCCAGCGCTTTGCTTTTGGGCATTTCCACCCGGTTTGTATCTAAAACCTAGACACAACAAGCGCCGCCAGCTATCAAAAACAAAGCGGCCATGCAGGGCGGTTGCCGCGCATGGCCGAGGGTGCCGCCGGCCTGGGGCTTGGCCCAGCCGGCATGCGGTGACGAGGGCGTCAGTGGCTGCCGCTGCCCCCCGTGCGGCGGCGCTCCAGCCAGGCGATGATCTCGCCCATGATGCCGCGGCGGAAGGCCAGCACGCAGACCACGAAGATCAGGCCCGTGACGATGGTCACCGACTCGCCCAGGGTGTTGAACCAGTCGATGGTCGTGAGTTGCGCGAGCAGCGTGCCCAGCTCGCCGATCTTGTTCTCCAGCAGCACCACCACGGCCGAGCCCACCAGCGGGCCGCTCAGCGTGCCCAGGCCCCCCACCAGCGTCATCAGCACGACGTGGCCGGAGGCGCTCCAGTGCACGTCGGTCAGCGTGGCGAAGCCCAGCACCAGGGTCTTGAGCGCGCCGGCCAGGCCCGCAATGGGCGGCCGAGATCACGAAGGCCAGCAGCTTGAAGCGGTTGGTGTCGTAGCCCAGCGAGATGGCGCGCGGCTCGTTTTCCTTGATGCCCTTGAGCACCTGCCCGAACGGCGGAGTGGATGGTGCGCACGATCAGCAGGAAGGCCACCACCACCACGATCAGGCACACGTAGTACATGGTCAGGTCGCTCGACAGGTCGAGCACGCCGAACAGCTTGCCGCGCGGCACGCCCTGCAGGCCGTCCTCGCCGCCCGTGAAGGGCGCCTGCAGCGCCGCGAAGAACAGCATCTGCGCCAGCGCCAGCGTGATCATGGTGGCGTAGATGCCCTGGCGGCGAATGGCGAAGAAGCCCATCACCAGCCCCAGCAGCGCGCCGGCCAGCAGGCCGGCCAGCAGGCCGAGCTCGGGCGTGGCGCCCCACACCTTCACGGCATGGCCCGTCACGTAGGCCGCGCCGCCCAGGAACGCGGCATGGCCGAGGGACAGCAGGCCCGTGTAGCCCAGCAGCAGGTTGAAGGCCGAGGCGAACAGCGCGAAGCACAGCAGCTTCATCACGAACACCGGGTAGGCGCCAAGGAAGGGCGCGACGATCAGGCCGAGCAGCAGCAGGCCGTAGCCAATGGGAGCGAATTTATTGACGTTCATGTGGTTCACCCCGTTGGCTTACTTCTCTTTGCCGAACAAGGCCGGCGGGGCGGATGAGCAGGACGATGGCCATGATGACGAACACGACGGTGGACGAGGCTTCGGGGTAGAACACCTTGGTGAAGCCCTCGATCACGCCCAGGCCCAGGCCGGTGAGGATGGAGCCCATGATCGAGCCCATGCCGCCAATCACCACCACCGCAAACACGACGATGATGAGGTTCTGGCCCATCAGCGGCGTGACCTGGTACACGGGCGCCGCCAGCACGCCGGCAAAGGCCGCGAGCGCTGCGCCGAAGGCGTAGGTCAGCGTCACCATGACGGGGCACATTGACGCCGAAGGCTTCCACCAGGCGGGGGTTTCTCGGTACCGGCGCGCAGGTAGGCGCCCAGCTTGGTCTTCTCGATCACGTACCACGTGGCAATGCACACCGTGACGGAGGCCACGACCACCCAGGCACGGTAGTTGGGCATGACCATGAAGCCCAGGTTGGTGGCGCCTTCGAGCAACTCGGGCGTGTCGTAGCCCAGGCCGGAGACGCCGTAGATCGAGCGGAACACGCCCTCGATCATCAGCGTGAGGCCCAGCGTGAGCAGCATGCCGTACAGGTGGTCGAGCTTGTAGATCCAGCGCAGCAGGAGCCGCTCGATCACCACGCCGATCACCCCTACGATCAGCGGAGCACAGATCAGCATCACCCAGTAGTTGACGCCGAAATAGTTCATGGCCATCCAGGTGATCAGCGCCCCCAGCATGAACAGCGCACCGTGCGCGAAGTTGATCACGTTGAGCAGGCCGAAGATGACGGCCAGCCCCAAACTGAGGATCGCGTAGAACGAGCCATTGACCAGCCCCAGGAGGAGCTGACTCAGCATGGCCGACATTGATACACCAAAGATTTCCATTTGAACTAGACGCTACGGGTGATGTGGGAGGGTTCGGTCAGCGCAGCGTTACTTCCACAGCGCGCACTTGCTCTCGGCCTTGGTGGTCCAGACCTGGTCGGCAGGCAGCTTGGCCACGACCTTGTAGTAGTCCCAGGGTTCCTTGGACTCTGCGGGCGACTTCACCTGCATCAGGTACATGTCGTTGCGCAAAGCGGCCGTCAGGACGGATCACGCCCTTGGCGTAGAAGTCGGTCGATCGGCGTGGACTTGAGCTTTTCCATGACCTTGTCGGCGTCGGTGGTGCCCGCGGCCTGCACGGCCTTTCAGGTAGTTCATCGTGGCCGAGTAGTCGGCGGCGTGGATGTCCGTGGGCATGCGCTTGGTCTTGGCGAAGAACTTCTTGCCGAAGGCGCGCGTCTGGTCGTTCAGGTTCCAGTCCCAGCTGGTGGTCAGCAGCAGGCCCTCGGTGTTGCGCAGGCCCAGGCTGTGGATGTCGGTCAGGAACACGAGCAGACCGGCCAGCTTCATGGTCTTGGTGATGCCGAATTCCTTGGCGGCCTTGATGGAATTGATGGTGTCGCCGCCCGCGTTGGCCAGGCCCAGGATCTGCGCCTTGGAGCTTTGCGCCTGCAGCAGGAACGAAGAGAAGTCGGATGCGTTCAGCGGGTGCCTGACGCTGCCCAGCACGCGGCCGCCGTTGTCCTTCACGACCGCGGCCGTGTCGTTCTCCAGCGCCTGGCCGAAGGCGTAGTCGGCCGTCAGGAAGAACCAGTCCTTGCCGCCTTGCTTGACCACGGCGCCGCCGGTGCCCTTGGCCAGTGCCACGGTGTCGTAGGCGTAGTGCACGGTGTAGGGGCTGCACTGGGCGTTGGTCAGCGCCGAGGAGCCCGCGCCGTTGTTGAAATAGACGCGCTTCTTATCCTTCGCCACCTCGGCCATGGCCAGCGCGGTGCCGGAGTTGGTGCCGCCAAACAGCATGGTCAGGTTCTGCGTGTCGATCCATTCGCGCGCCTTGCTGGCGGCGATGTCGGCCTTGTTCTGGTGGTCGGCGGACAGCAGCTCGATCGGCTTGCCCAGCACCTTGCCGCCAAAGTCGTCGATGGCCATCTGGATCGCTACCACGCCGTTCTTGCCTTCCAGGTCGGCGTAAAGGCTGGACATGTCGGTGATGAAACCGATCTTGACCTTGTCCTGTGCATGGGCCTGCATGGCGGATACCGCCAGGCCGGCGGCCCCCATCACTGCGACCAGTGTCTTGAGTGTCTTTTGCATTGTTGTCTCCTTGGTGGGTGCGAAACGAATGGGAAAGGGGTCGGTCAGACGCCCAGCAACTGGTTGAGCACGGGCATCTTGGCCTCCAGCTCGTCGGCGCCGAACTGCAGGGCGATCTGGCCGTGCTCCATGACGTAGAAGCGGTCGGCCAGCGGCGCGGCGAAGCGGAAGTTTCTGCTCCACCATCACCACCGTGTAGCCCTTCTCGCGCAGCATGGTGATCATGCGGGCCAGCGCCTGCACGATCACGGGCGCCAGGCCCTCGGAGATTTCGTCGAGCAGCAGCAGCTTGGCGCCGGTGCGCAGGATGCGGGCCACGGCCAGCATCTGCTGCTCGCCGCCCGACAGGCGCGTGCCCTGGCTGTTCCTGCGCTCGGCCAGGTTGGGGAACATGGCATAGATCTCGTCGACCGGCATGCCTTGCGTGCCGGTCTTGAGCACGGGAGGCAGCAGCAGGTTCTCCTCGCACGACAGGCTGGAGAAGATGCCGCGCTCCTCGGGGCAGTAGCCCACGCCCAGGTGCGCGATGCGGTGCGTGGGCATGTTGATGGTTTCCACGCCGTTGATCTTGACCGAGCCCTTGCGTGCGCCGGTCAGGCCCATGATGGCGCGCAGCGTGGACGTGCGCCCCGCGCCGTTACGCCCGAGCAGGGTGACCACCTCGCCGGGCTGCACGACCATGTCCACGCCGTGCAGCACGTGCGACTCGCCGTACCAGGCTTCGAGGTTCTTGATTTCCAGTGCGGGGGTGCCGGCCATGTCAGTGCGCCCCCTGCAGTTGGCCGTCGGTCGTGCCCATGTACGCTTCCATGACTTGTGGATTCTTCGAGACTTCTTCGTAGGGCCCTTCGGCCAGGACGGCGCCGCGCTGCAGCACCGTGATGCGGTCGGCGATGGTCGCGATGACCTTCATGTTGTGCTCCACCATGAGGATGGTGCGGCCGGCCGACACCTTTTTGATGAGCTGCGTGACGCGGTCCACGTCCTCGTGGCCCATGCCCTGCGTGGGCTCGTCGAGCAGCATGAGCTCGGGCTCCATGGCCAGCGTGGTGGCGATCTCCAGCGCACGCTTGCGGCCATAGGGCAGGTTCACCGTGACCTCGTCGGCCAGCTCCTGCAGGCCGACCTCGGTCAGCAGTTGCACCGCACGGTCGTTGAGCTGGCTGAGGCTGCGCTCGCTGCGCCAGAAGTGATAGCTCGTGCCCAGCTTGCGCTGCAGGCCCAGGCGCACGTTCTCCATCAGCGTGAGGTGAGGGAACACCGCCGAGATCTGGAACGAGCGAATCACGCCGCGCCGCGCGATCTGCGCCGGCTGCTCACGCGTGATGTCGTGGCCGTTGAAATGGATGGTGCCCGATGTGGGCTCCAGGAACTTGGTCAGCAGGTTGAAGCAGGTGGTCTTGCCTGCGCCGTTGGGGCCGATCAATGCGTGGATGGACCCGCGGCGCACGCTCAGATTCACATCGCTGACCGCGGTGAAGCCCTTGAATTCCTTGGTGAGGCGGGATGTTTGCAGTATGACGTCGCTCATTGTCATCAGGCACGCGCCGCGCGGGGTGCGCGACACAGACCGTCTCCATGTTTATGTTGCACCGCATCCTAAAGTGCCACCCCGTGCGCCATAACTGGGAGAAATGCCTATGTATAAACGCCTACGTAGGAACGCTTCATGCCCCCGGCCAACACGGGGCCTTGCGGGTCATTCATGCGCTCTCGGCGGCGATCACGATGGCCGACTCCTCGGCCACCATGACGACACGCGAGCGCACGCGCAGCCCCGATCCCGCGGCAGCGAATCCCACCATCTGCATGCCCGCTTCCAACTGCGCCGCGACCTCGTCTCCCAACTCGCCGCGCGACACGCGCGCGGCCCGCGCGGCCCAGTGATTGGCGGCACCCAGCGCAGGCGCACGTGCCGCAGCCAGCACACGCACGGCCGTGGCCTTGCACAGCGCCTGCACGGGCACGCCCGGGCGCAGGCCCAGCAGCTCGGCGCTCTCGCGCGTGATGCGCGAAAACACCTGCAGCTGCGCCGCGTCGCCCGCCCCACGCAGATGCACGCGCACGATCTGCCCACACGACTGCATGCCTTGCACGATGCAGGGCCATTGGTTGCGCATGCTGGTGCGCACCGCCAGCCGCGCGGCGACCGCCTGTGCGCCGCCGCCCTCGCCCACCCCAGCCAGCACCGTGGCACGCACCTGCCGCATCGCATCGGCCGCCTCCAGCAACTGCCGCCCCGCGGGCGTGATGCGCGCGCCGCCGCCGCCCACGCCGCCCACCACGCGCTCCACCAACGGTGCGCCGGCCAGGTTGGTCAGCGTATCCAGCGCCTGCCACGCGGCCTTGTAGCTGACGCCCACGGCACGCGCCGCCTGGGAGATGGAGCCGCCCTGCCCGATCTGGCGCAGGATGTCGATGCGCTTGTCGGCCATGCCATGGCCGAGGGCGTCGAGGAACGATAGGGAATGCTGCATGGGCGCGATCATGCCGCCTTGCGCGCACGGGCGCCAAGGCGCTTGGGGCGCACGCGGCATGCTGCAAACGGCAAACGGCAAACGGCATGCACGGGTGGGTAGCTATACTTCTCGCTATTCACAAATGGAATAACGAGGTCCTCTCATGTCCGGTTTCCCTGTCCGCTCCATCCTGTGGTCCGCTCTGGCTGCCGCTGCCCTGCTGCCGACAGCGCAGGCGGGTGAGGTGTCGGTGGCCGTGGCCGCCAACTTCACCGCGCCCATGCAACGGATCGCCGCGCAGTTCGAGCAGGACACGGGCCACAAGGCCGTGCTGTCTTTTGGCGCCACGGGCAAGTTCTACGCGCAGATCGCCAACGGCGCGCCGTTCGGGGTGCTGCTGGCGGCCGACGACGCCACGCCGCGGAAGATCGCCCGCGAGGGCCTGGGTAACGGCGCCACGCGCTTCACCTACGCCATCGGCCGGCTGGTGCTGTGGAGCAAGCAGCCCGGCTATGTGGATGCCGAAGGCCAGGTGCTGCGCACCGGCGACTGGAAGCACATCGCCATCGCCAACCCCAAGCTGGCGCCCTACGGCCTGGCCGCGATGCAGACGCTGGACAAGCTGGGCCTTGCGGCGCAGGTGCAGCCACGCGTGGTCACGGGCGAGAACATCGGCCAGACCTACCAGTTCGCCGCATCGGGCAACGCGCCACTGGGCTTCGTGGCGCTCTCGCAGGTGATGGAGAACGGCCAGTTGCGCGAAGGCTCGGCCTGGGTCGTGCCCGCCACCATGCACGCACCGATCCGCCAGGACGCCATCGTGCTCCAGCGGGGCGAGGGCAACCCCGCGGCCGACGCGCTCATGCAGTACCTGCGCGGCGAGAAAGCGCGCGCCGTCATCCGTGCCTACGGCTATGATTTTTGAAGCGCCTTGCGCATGATGGCGGGGCGTTTCCCAGCCAATCCGACTGAAAAACCAGATAAATCAAGCGCCAACAGCTCTTGTTTTAATAGCATTGAACACACCCCTGATCGGCCCTGACGACTGGGCCGCCATCTGGCTCACGCTGCAGCTGGCCAGCGTCACCACCGTGCTGCTGCTGGTGCTGTGCACGCCGCTGGCCTGGTGGCTGGCCCACACGCGCTCGCGCTGGCGCGGCCCCGTGGGGGCCGTGGTGGCGCTGCCGCTGGTACTGCCGCCCACGGTGATCGGCTTCTATCTGCTGGTGAGCATGGGGCCAGGCGGCGCCATCGGGCAGCTGACCGAGGCGCTGGGCCTGGGACGGCTGCCGTTCACCTTCCCGGGGCTGGTCGTCGGCTCCCTCGTGTATTCGCTGCCGTTCGCCGTGCAGCCGCTGCAGCGCGCCTTCGAAGCGCTGGGCCGCCGGCCGCTGGAGGTGGCGGCCACGCTGGGCGCCAGCCCGCTGGACCGGTTCTTCAGTGTCGCCCTGCCCTTGGCGCGCCCCGGGTTCGTGACGGCCGCCATCCTGAGCTTTGCGCACACGGTGGGCGAGTTCGGCGTGGTGCTCATGCTGGGCGGCAACATCCCCGGGGTGACGCGCGTGGTGTCGGTGCAGATCTACGACCATGTGGAAGCCCTGGAGTACGCCCAGGCGCACTGGCTCGCCGGCGGCATGGTGGCGTTCTCGTTCATCGTGCTCATGCTGCTGCACTGGCTGCAGCCCAGGGGGGGGCGATGACGGGCGCAATGAACGGCATTCACGCCCGGCTGTCCTTGGTGCGGCCGGACTTCACGCTGGACGTGCAGCTGGCGCTGCCGGGCCATGGGGTGACGGCGCTGTTCGGCCCCTCGGGCTGCGGCAAGACCACCTGCCTGCGCGCGCTGGCGGGGCTGGAGCGCGCGCGCGGCAGCGTACAGGTCAACGGCGAAGTCTGGCAGGACGACGCCACCGGCCAGTGGCGCCCCACGCACCAGCGCGCGCTGGGCTATGTGTTCCAGGAGGCCAGCCTGTTCGCGCACCTGGACGTGCGCCGCAACATGGAATACGGCCTGCGCCGCCAGCCGCCCGCACGCCGCCAGGTGTCGCTGGAGCAGGCGGTGGAACTGCTGGGCCTGGGCGCGCTGCTGCAGCGCATGCCCCACACCCTCTCGGGCGGCGAGCGCCAGCGCGTGGCGATTGCGCGGGCTCTCGCCACCAGCCCGCGCGTGCTGCTGATGGACGAGCCCCTGGCTGCACTGGACGCCGCGCGCAAGGCCGAGGTCATGCCCTACCTGGAGCGCCTGCAGCGCAGCCTGGACATTCCCGTGCTCTACGTGAGCCACTCGAGCGACGAGGTGGCCCGGCTGGCATCGCACATGGTGCTGCTGCAGGCCGGCCGCGTGACCGCCCAGGGCCCCACGGCCGAGCTGATGGCGCGCCTGGATCTGCCCCTGGCGCACGGCGACGCGGCCGCCGCACTGGTGCAAGGCCGTGTGCTGGCGCACGACGCGCGCGACCAGCTACTCACAGTGGCCATAGCCGGCGGTCAAATCCAGCTGGCCAGCGGCCGCCCCCGCGCCGTGGGCGAGACCGTGCGCCTGCGCATGCTGGCGCGCGACGTGAGCCTGGCACGCACGCGCGCACCGGACAGCAGCATCCTGAACCTGCTGCCCGCGCGCATCACGCAACTGGCCGACGACGGCCCCGGTCAGGTGCTGGTGGCGCTGGACGTGGCGGGCACCACGCTGCTGGCGCGCATCACGCTGCGCTCCTGCCGCACGCTGGCGCTGGCCGTGGGCGATGAGGTGTTTGCGCAGGTCAAGGGTGTAGCTCTGGTGGATTGAGGCGGTTGCGCCGTCAATGCGGCAACCTGCTTCGTGCGACCCGGGGGTTAATGGGGGTCAGATTCCAATTAAATTGGAGTTGATTGGTCAAAAGTGGCTGCAGCGCTTGTGGGATGAGCGCGGGTAGCTATTGTTTTTGATGTTGTTGGCCGGGCGCATATCCCGGCCAGCGACATGAAAACACCCCACATCGACTCAAAAACAATAGCTACTCACGCCCACAGAGCAAGCGCCAAAGCCACTTTCAGACCCAAAAGCCAAAAAAGAATTGGAATCTAACCCCCATTAACCCGCAGTAACGCCCGCAAACCAAAGCGCGGCCTTACTCACTGGTTGGCATTCGGGAAGAACAGCTGCTCGCCGTTGATCTTGTAGCTGGCAATGACGTTCTGGCCCGCGGGCGAGATCACCCAGTCCACAAACTTTTGCGCCTCGGCCTGCTTGACGTGCGGATGCTTGGCGGGGTTGACCAGCATCACGCCGTACTGATTGAACAGGCGCTTGTCACCCTCCACCAGCACCGCCAGGTTGTCGCGGTTCTTGAAGTTGAGCCAGGTGCCGCGGTCCGACAGCACGTACGCGCCGCTGGAGGCCGCGATGTTCAGCGCCGGGCCCATGCCGCAGCCGCATTCCTTGTAGCCGTTGCCCTTCACGCCGTCAGTGGCGATCTTCCAGTAGCGCAGTTCGGCCGCATGGGTGCCGCTCTTGTCGCCACGCGAGACAAATTCGGCATTGGCCGCGGCAATCTTCTTGAGTGCGACGCCGATGTCGTTGCCCTTGGTGGCGGCCGGGTCGCCCTTGCCGCCCACGAGGATGAAGTCGTTGTACATGACCGGGTAGCGCTTCACGCCCCAGCCGTCGGCCACAAACTTTTCTTCAGCCACCTGGTCGTGCACAAACAGCACGTCGGCGTCGCCGCGCCGCGCCATATCCAGCGCCTGGCCGGTGCCCACGGCCACCACTTTTACATCGATGCCGGTGGCCTGCTTGAAGGCCGGCAGCAGGTGGGTGAACAGGCCCGACTGTTCGGTCGAGGTGGTCGACGCCATCGTGATGGCCTGTGCCGCAGCGCTGCCATAAGCTACCAAAGCAATAGCTGCTACCGCAGTCTGGGTAAGCGCCAGGGGCCAAAAACGCTTGTAACTCTTCATGCCATTTCTCCTTTGACGAACAGACGGGCGGCCTCGGGCAGGGGGCCGTTGAAAAAATCGTGCACGGGCAGGTCCGCCAGCACGCGCCCGTGCTCCAGGTAGAGCACACGGCTGGCCAGGCGCTTGACCTGTCCCAGGTTGTGGCTGCTGAACAGCATGGTCACCGGCTGATCGGGGCCAGCGCTGCCGTGGCTGGCGGCAAAGTCGGCCATCAGCGATTCGATCTCGCGCTTGGCATGCGGGTCCAGGCTGGCGGTGGGCTCGTCCAGCAGCAGCACGTCGGGCCGCAGGGCCCAAGCGCGCGCAAAGGCCAGGCGCTGCTGCTGCCCGCCCGACAAGGTGCGCGCGTTCTGTCGGGCAATGGCCTGCAATTCCACGCGCTGCAGTGCGGCGGCCGCCTGCGCACGCGCCTCTTGCCATCGCACGCGGCGCAGCCACAGGCCCAGCGCCACGTTGTTCAGCGCGCTGGTGCGCAGCACGAAGGGCCGCTGGAACACCATGGCCACGCGCGGCGCGCCGTCGCGGCGCAGCTGTCCCGCGCTGGGGCGCACCAGGCCGTGCAATGCGCGCAGCAGCGTGCTCTTGCCACTGCCGTTGGCACCCACCAGAGCCACGCGCTCGCCGGGCATCACACGCAGATTGATGCCGGCCAGCGCCTGCACCGCGCCGTAGCGCACGGACAGCTCGCGCAGTGCAAACAACGGCGGCTCGATGGTGGAAACGTCGCCCGGGCTCTCCTCCCCGGGGAAGACGGGTGACGGCAGCGCGCTCATGCCCCCACCCCGGCCAGGCCGCCCACGGCGGCACCATCCACGCGTTCACGCCAGCGGCGCAGCAGCGCAATGCCCACGTTGAGCAACAACACGACGCCCAGCAGCACGAGGCCCAGCGCCAGCGCCAGCGGCAGGTCGCCCTTGCTGGTCTCCAGCGCGATGGCGGTGGTCATGACGCGCGTGAAGCCGTCGATGTTGCCGCCCACGATCATCACCGCGCCCACCTCCGAGATGGCGCGGCCGAATGCGGCGATCAGCACCGTGAGCAGCGCATAGCGCTCGTCCCATGCCACCAACAGGGCACGCAACAGGGTGCCGGCGCCCAGCGAGCGCAACTGCTCTCCATGCAGGCGGTCCACGTCCTCGACCACCTGGCGCGTAAGCGCGGTGACCACGGGCAACACCAGCAGCGCCTGCGCCAGCACCATCGCCTTGAAAGAAAACAGCCAGCCCAGGCTGCCCAGCGGGCCGGTGCGCGACAGCAGCAGGTACACGCCCAGGCCCACCACCACCGAGGGCACGGCCAGCAGGGTATTGAGCACCGCGAGCACCGCGTCGCGCCCGGCAAAGCGCGCCACGCCCAGCCATGCCCCCAGCACCACGCCCGCGCCGCAGGCGAGCAGGCAGGCCGTGGCACTCACGGCGAGCGAACGCACGACGATGGTCCACAAGGCGGCATCGGCGGAGGTGATGAGGTGCAGCGCCGTGGCGACGCTCTGGGTCATTGTGGACATGGGTTGGGCTATCGTATGCAGCAATCCAATACCCGGCGATATGAAAACTTGTGCATAGGATCCAACTCCACTACACGCTCGACCGCGACGCGGACGACGCGCTGATCCGCAATCCCCTGCTCGACATGCTGCAGGCCGTGGCGCAGCAGGGCTCCATCTCGGGCGCGGCGCGCGCGCTGGACCTGTCGTACCGCCACGTGTGGGGCGCACTCAAGCGCTGGGAAGAACAACTGGGCAGCGAGCTCATCATCTGGGGCAAGGGCCAGTCCGCCCAGCTCAGCGAATTCGGCACCAAGCTGCTGTGGGCCGAGCGCCAGGCGCAGGCGCGGCTCGCGCCGCAGATCGAGGCGCTGCGCGCCGATCTGGAGCGCGCGTTTGCCGTGGCGTTCGACGAACATGCCCACGTGCTCACGCTGTATGCCAGCCACGACGATGCGCTGTCCGTGCTGCGTGCGTTCGCCACCGCGCCCGCCCACGCGGGCCAGGGCGGCGCGCTGCATCTGGACATCCGCTTCACCGGCAGCGTGGACGCGATCCGCGCACTCAACGAAGGGCGGTGCACCATCGCCGGCTTTCACACGCTGGAGGAGCCGGGCATGGATACCCTGGCCGCGCAGACCTACCGCCCGCTGCTGCAGCCGGGGTTGCACAAGGTGATCGGCTTCGCGCGCCGCGCGCAGGGCCTGATCGTGGCGCGCGGCAACCCGCTGGGCCTGACCTCGCTGGCGGACGTGGCGCGCACGGGCGCGCGCTTCGTCAACCGCCCGCTGGGCACGGGCACGCGGGTGCTGCTGACCGACCTGCTCGCGCAGGCGGGCCTGGAACCCGCAGAGATCGAGGGCTACGACCGCGATGAGCCCTCGCACGCCGCGCTGGCGCAGGCCATCGCCGCCGGCAGTGCCGACGTGGGCATGGGCATCGAGCTGGCGGCGCGTGCGCGCGGGCTGGACTTCGTGCCGCTGGTGTACGAGCGCTACCACCTGGCCTGCCTGAAGTCCTCACTGGAGCAGCCGGCCACGCGCGCGCTGCGCGAACTGCTGCAGACCCCTGCCTGGCAACGGCGCATGGCTGCCATGCCCGGCTATGCGCCCATGCACTGCGGCGAAGTGCTGGCCATGAGCCGCGTGCTGCCGTGGTGGAACTTCACGCGCCGCAGGGCCGCGGCGCGTTGACGCCATGAGGCGGGGACCGCAGTCCCCGGCCCGGCATCACTTGTAGAGCAGTTGCGGCAGCCACAGACCGATCTGCGGCCACACATACAGCAGCACGATCGCCAGCACCTGGATGCCCATGAACGGCAGCATGCCCAGGAAGATCTGGTTGAGCGTCACATGCGGCGGCGCCACGCCCTTCAGGTAGAACGCCGACATGGCCACGGGCGGCGACAGGAAGGCGGTCTGCAGGTTCAGCGCCACCAGCAGGCCGAAGAACAGCGGGTCCACGCCGAAGTGGCTCAGCAGCGGAATGAAGATGGGCATGAAGATCACGATGATCTCCGTCCACTCCAGCGGCCAGCCCAGCAGGAAGATCACCACCTGCGACAGCACCATGAACTCGATCTTGCTCAGGTTCATGGAGAGCACCCACTGCTCGATGAGCTCCTGCCCACCCAGCAGCGCGAAGGCCGCGGAGAAGATGGCCGAGCCCACGAACAGCCAGCACACCATGGCCGAGGTCTTGGCCGTGAGGTACACCGACTCGCGCACCACATCCATGCTCAGACGCTTGTAGGCCGCGGCCAGCACGAAGCCGCCGAACGCCCCCATGGCCGCCGCCTCGGTCGGCGTCGCCAGACCGAACACGATGGAGCCCAGCACGGCCATGATCAGTGTCAGCAGCGGGAAGAACGAGCCCAGCAGCATCTTGAAGATTTCCAGCCGCGCGAAGCTCAGGAACAGATAGAAGAGCGCTGTGGCCGCACCCAGCACGCCAAACATGACCCACCACCAGGTGGGCGCGGGTTGCGTGGCGGCCTGGGGCGTGGCACCTGCGGTGGAGCCGGGCGGCTCCCCCACTGCGGATGGGGCGGACTGTGCGGGCTCGGCACCGGGGGGCTCGGCCAGCGCACCACTGTCCGCGCCCGGAGGCTCCTGCAGGCCCGTGGATTCCTGCGGCGGTTCTTGCAGGCCGCCCTCCACCGGCGGCTCCTGCAAGCCAAACTCCGACGCCACCCGGGCGAGTTGTCGTTGAAGCCGATGGGTTGGATGCCGTACGCCTCCTCCACCGACACCGTGGTGACCGCACGCCAGCTGCTGGTGGCCAGCAGTACGAACAGCAGCCCCGGCATCACCACCAGTGCCAGTTGCCGCAGCACATAGGCCGTGGGTACCTGCGCATTGCGCTTGCCCTTGAGGGCATCCAGCAAGCGCACGGGGGCATATTGCTGCGTCTCGGCGGGCAGCGCGGCGGTCATGGCCGGCAGCACCACCTGCCGTTCCTTGGCCGACAGCGGCGGCGCCCAGGCCGGCTTGAGCTTGGCCATCAGAATCACGTACATCACATACAGGCCCGCCAGCATGATGCCGGGGAAGAAGGCGCCCGCGTACAACTGCACCACCGATACGCCCGCCGTCGCGCCATACAGGATCAGCAGCACCGACGGCGGAATCAGGATGCCCAGGCAGCCACCCGCCGTGATCGCGCCGGCCGACATGGGCGTGCTATAGCCCGCGCGCAGCATGGCCGGCAGCGCCAGCAGGCCCATCAGCGTGACCACCGCGCCCACGATGCCCGTGGCGGTGGCGAAGATGGCGCAGGTGATCAGCGTGGCCACGGCCAGCGAACCCGGCACGCGCGCCATGGCCAGGTGCAGGCTCTTGAAAAGCTTTTCGATCAGGTTGGCCCGCTCGACCAGGTAGCCCATGAACACGAACAACGGGATGGCGATGAGCACGTCGTTGGCCATGCTCTTGTAAGCTGCCTGCACCATCAGGTCCAGCGTGCGCGTGATGTCGCGGTCGTACGCCAGCCAGGTGAAGATCATGCCCATGCCCATGAGCGTGAACGCGGTGGGAAAACCCACCATGATGGCCACCACCACCAGCGACAGCATCAGCAAGCCCAGGTGGCCGCGCGTGACGGTCTCCACGCCCAGCAGCATCCCGACGGCGCCGGCCACCACCAGCGCCATGATGGCAAAGCCGAACCACAGTTCCTTGCGCATCTTCATGGCTTGCCCCCCTGTGCGGCGGATGCGGGAGCCGGCACCTGCAGGTCGCTGTCGTTCACGTGCACCATCTCCTTGAGCTTCTCGACGTCCACCTCTTCCACGTCCTCGCCGCGCCGGGGCCACGCGCCCTGGCGCAGGCAGATCACGCAGCGCGCGATCTCCGCCAGCCCCTGCAGCAGCAGCACGGCGCCCGCCAGGGGAATCACGAACTTGAAGGGGTACAGCGGCAGCGGCGTGGCGGAGAACGTCTGCTCGCGGATGGCCAGCGATTCCTGCGCATAGGTCCAGCCGGCCCAGGTCATGGCCAGCACACCCGGCAGGAAGAACAGGATGTAGAGCAGCAGGTCCAGCCCGGCCTGCACGCGCGGGCTGAAGAATCCGTACAGCACGTCGCCGCGCACGTGGCCGTTCTTGGCCAGGGTGTAGGCGCCCGCCAGCATGAACATGGTGCCGTACAGCATGATCTGTGCGTCCAGCACCCAGGCATGGGGGTTGTTCAGCGCGTAGCGCGAGAAGACCTCCCAGCAGATCAGGGCCGTCAGGCCCACGACGGCCCAGGCCGCCGCCTTGCCGATGAAGGTGGACACGGCATCGATGCCGAGTAAGAGTTTTTGCATGGCTGGAAGAGAACGCTGCGGCCCCGCGGGGCAATGAACGGATACACGCTGGCCCGGGCGGCACCGCCTGCGCGCGCCCCCGGCCCTCGTCAGAATGAAAGGCAGGCCCGCCGGGCCTGCCGCGGCATCAGCTCTTGCGCTGCGCGAAGTAGTGGTTCCAGGCCATCTTGAAGTCGACGTCGGTGTCGTTCTTCCAGCGGCCGCTCCTCTGCGCAAAGGTGCGCATGGAGTCCATCACCTTCTTGAACATGGCGTTCTCTTCGGCTTTCTTGGCCGTGACCTTGTCCCAGGCGGCCAACTGCGCGCGCAGGATGGCGTCCGGCGTCTTGTAGAACTTCACCCCCTGCTTGGATTGCATCTCGGCGTAGTCCTTGGCGTAGCGGTCGGCGGCCTTCCAGCTCATGTCGGCGCTGGCGGCCTGCACGGCGTAGTCGATGACCGCCTTCAGCTCCGACGACAGCGCGTCGTACTTGCTCTTGTTGAACAGCACTTCGAACTGCTCGCTGGACTGGTGGAAGCTGTGCAGCATGCAGTTCTTGGCCACGTCGGGAAAGCCCAGCACGCGGTCGCTGGAGGCGTTGTTGAACTCGGCCGCATCCAGCAGGCCGCGGTCCAGCGCGGGCACGATCTCGCCGCCGGGCAGCGGGTTCACGGCCACGCCCATCTCGGTGAACACGTCCACCGCCAGCCCCACGGTGCGGAACTTCAGGCCCTTGAGGTCTTCCACGCGTGCCACCGGCTTCTTGAACCAGCCCAGCGGCTGCGTGGGCATGGGGCCGTAGAGCTTGGAGACCACGTCCAGGTTCAGGCTCTTGTAGATCTCGTCGAGCAGTTCCTTACCGCCGCCGTAGTAATGCCACGCGAGCACGCCGTTGGCATCCAGGCCAAAGGCCGGGCCCGAGCCCCACAGCGCCACGGCTTGGTTCTTGCCGTACCAGTAGGCCACCACGCCGTGGCCACCGTCCAGCGTGCCCTTGGCCACGGCATCCAGCAACTGGAAGGCCGGCACCACGGCGCCCGCGGGCAACACCTCGATCTTCAGGCGGCTGCCCGCCATGTCGTTGATCTTCTTGGCCAGGTCTCCCGCGAACTCGTGAAAGATATCCTTGGCGGGCCAGGTGCTCTGGAATCGGAACACCGTGGTCTGGGCCGTGCTGATCATGGGCACGGACATGGCTCCCGCGGCAACCGCAGCACCCTTGAGTAGGTTTCGGCGGCCTGGGGTCTTGGTCTGCTCTGTCATCTACTTCACTCCTTGATTGGGATGCCTGGACAATCCAGACCCGCATCTTTGGCGGGTTGCAAACGCACGCCAAAGAGGGTTTACGCGAAGCATCGCGCACCCCACCACGGCGTTCCGCCGCTTTTTGCGCAGTGCACACCTGCGCAGCTCCAGCGCACCGCACCTGTGCAATGCCGTTCATATCTGACGCAGGGCGCTACGAATTCCGAAGCATGGTGGTGGGGTATGGCCCTGCAATTACTGCGGCGCAGCACGCAGGACCCACTCGGCGTTTAGCGGCATGCGCACCACACGCGCCCCAGCGGGTCGGATCATGCGAAGATTGAAGCAAAAACACCGTTAACCCCATAGTGGGAGAGCGCGAGAAGCTATGCTTTTGGAAGCAAGACCCCCCTGCACACCACTTACGCGCCCCACACAGGAGACCTCTGCATGCCCCTTTCTCACACCGCCAGCGGCGACGTCCAGCACGTGCCTTTCGATGACCTGCGCGGCACGCTCGCGCGCATCTTCGAGCGGCACGGCACCAGCGCCGAAGTGGCCGCCGTGCTGGCCCACAACTGCGCCAGCGCCGAACGCGACGGCGCGCACAGCCATGGCGTGTTCCGCATCCCCGGCTACCTGTCGACATTGGCCAGCGGCTGGGTGGACGGCCGCGCCGTGCCGCGTGTGGAGGATGTGGCACCCGGTTACCTGGCGGTGGATGCCGGCAATGGCTTTGCCCAACCCGCCTACCGGGCCGCCTATTCGGCGCTGGTGGCCAAAGCGCGCGCGAACGGCGTGGCGCTGCTGGCAATCCGCAACTCGCACCACTTTGCGGCGCTGTGGCCCGACGTGGAGCCGCTGGCTGACGACGGGTTGGTGGCGCTGGCACTCGTCAACAGCATGGCCTGCGTGGTGCCCAGTGGCGGCACCACGGCGCTCTTCGGCACCAACCCCATCGCCTTCGCCGCGCCCCGCGCGGGCCATGAGCCGCTGGTGTTCGACCTGGCCACCAGCGCCATCGCCCACGGCGACGTGCAGATCGCCGCGCGCGAGGGCCGCCTGCTGCCCGACGGCCACGGCGTGGACCGCCACGGCCAGCCCACGAACGACCCGCGCGCCATCCTGGACGGCGGCGCGCTGCTGCCTTTCGGCGGCGTGCACAGCAGCTACAAGGGCTCGGCCCTGTCGATGATGGTGGAGCTGCTGGCGGCCGCGCTCACGGGCGGCAACTTCTCGTTCGAGTTCGATTGGAGCGGCCACCCCGGCGCACAGACGCCCTGGACGGGCGAGCTGATCATCGCCATCGACCCAGCCAAGAGCGCGGGCCGCAGCTTTGCGCAGCGTTGCGAAGACCTGGTGCAGGCCATGGCGGCCGCGGGCCAGACGCGCCAGCCCGGCGAGCGCCGCTACCGCCAGCGCGCGCGGTCGCTGAAGGACGGCGTACCGCTGCCTGCCACCACCTGGGCCGAGCTGCAGCGCCTCGCCGACGGGTCAATTTAGAAAATTGAATCAAATGGGCCTGCAGCGCCCAATCAACGTGCGCCAACAGCTATTAAAACAATAGCGTTCAGGGTTTACTCCGGGAACCCCGTCTACTCGCCGCGCACCCGCTCGCCGCGCGCCCGCTCGCCGCGCACCCGCTTCTCGCGCCGCAGCGCGAACTGCAGACACCCCTGCCCCACCAGCGCCGCGCCCAGCAGCACGCAGGACGAGGCCAGCGCCGGGTTGGAGCCCCAACCCACCAGCAGGGTGAACAGCGCGCCCAGCGCCATCTGCGCAAAACCGTACAACCCGGCAGCCGCGCCGACGTGGCGCGCATCCACCGTCAGCACCTTGGACAGCGCCGCCGGGCTGGCCATGCCGGCACCCAGCACGAACAGCAGCATCAGCCCCACGGTGGCTTCCAGCGTCAGGTAGCCCAGCAGCTCCAGCGCCAGAAAGACCAGCGCGCAGGCCACGCTCACCGCGTTGCCCCAGACCAGCAGCCGGCCCAGCCGCATGCTCAGTGCCAGGCGCCGCGTGAGCGCATTGCCGATCGCCATGCCCACCATCACCACGCCCAGGGCAATGCCCACGTCGCGCAGCGGGTGCCCCAACTGCTCGGTGATGATGAACGGCGCCGCCGCGATGAAGGCATACACCGCCGTGGTCGCGCAACCACCGCCCACCGCATAGGCCAGGAAGGTGGGCGAGCGCAAGAGCGCGGCGTAGGCGCGTGCCAGCCGGCCCGGGCTCACACGGCCCGTGGGCGTACCCGTTTCGGGCACCTTGCGCCAGGAAAGCAGCAGCGTCGCCACACCGGCCAAGGCCAGTGCCACGAACACCGCCCGCCAGCCGCCCAGCGCCACCAGGCCCGAACCCGCCAGCGGCGCCATGCCGGGGCCGACCATCATCATCAGGTTGAGCAGTGCCAGGGTGCGCACGGCCTCCACCGGGCCATTGGTGTCGCGCACCATGGCGCGCCCCAGCGCCAGCCCGGCGCAGCCGCCCAGCGCCTGGATGAACCGCGCAGCGATCAGGGCCGGTGCGGTCGGCGCCAGCATGGCAGCGATGCTGCCCGCCGCGTACAGCGCCAGCCCGCCCAGCAGCAGGGGACGCCGTCCCAACGCATCGGACAAGGGGCCGTAGACCAGCTGCCCGAGCGCCAGCCCGACGATGTAGATACTGATCGTGGCTTGCACCGCCGCGGGCCCCACGCCGAGCGCGCGCGCCGCGTCGGGCAACGCAGGCACGAACATGTGCATGGCCAGGGTGCCGCTCAGGGTGATGAGCACCAGCAGCCACAGCGGGGGTGCGCCGGCAGAAGGCGAAGGGGACGCGCGCATCGCGGAAGGTTAGCAGCCAGGCCGTGGCGCTGGCTGCCGCCGCCGGCCCTCGGCGGACGTCAGACGTCGATGGCCGCGGCCGATCCCGCCTGCTTGCGCAGTTCGAACTTCTGGATCTTGCCGGTGCTGGTCTTGGGCAGTTCGCCGAACACCACGGCACGCGGCACCTTGAAGCCGGCCAGGTGCTTCTTGCAGTGCGCCACGATGTCCTCGGGCGTGGCCTGCGCGCCCACCTTCAGCTCCACGAAGGCGCAGGGCGTCTCGCCCCACTTGGGGTCGGGCTTGGCGACGACGGCGGCGGCCAGCACGTCGGGGTGGCGGTAGAGCACGTCCTCGACCTCGATGGAGGAGATGTTCTCGCCGCCCGAGATGATGATGTCCTTGCTGCGGTCCTTGATCTTGATGTAGCCGTCGGGGTACTGCACCGCCAGGTCACCACTGTGGAACCAGCCGCCACGGAAGGCCTCCTCGGTGGCCTTGGGGTTCTTCAGGTAACCCTTCATGGCGATGTTGCCGCGGAACATGATCTCGCCCATGGTCTCGCCGTCGTGCGGTACGGGCTCCATGGTGTCTGGGTTGAGCACCATGGCCGCGCGTTGCAGGTGGTAGCGCACGCCCTGGCGGGCATTGAGGCGCGCACGCTCGCCGATGTCCAGCGCGTCCCAGGCCGCGTGCTTGGCGCAGACGGTGGCCGGGCCGTACACCTCCGTGAGGCCGTACACATGGGTCAGGTCGAACCCCATCTGCTCCATGCCCTCGATCATCGAGGCCGGCGGCGCTGCCCCGGCCACCATGGCCTTCACGCCCGCGGGAACGCCCTCCTTCATCGCCGCAGGCGCGTTGACCAGCAGGCCATGCACGATGGGCGCGCCGCAGTAGTGTGTGACGCCGTGGTTGCGAATGGCGTCGAAGATGGCCTGCGCCTCGACCCGGCGCAGGCACACATTGACGCCCGCGCGCGCCGCAACCGTCCAGGGAAAGCACCAGCCGTTGCAGTGGAACATGGGCAGCGTCCAGAGGTAGACGGCATGCTTGGGCATGTCCCACTCCAGCACGTTGCTGACGGCATTGGTGTGCGCGCCGCGGTGGTGGTAGACCACGCCCTTGGGGTTGCCCGTGGTGCCCGAGGTGTAGTTGAGTGCGATGGCGTCCCACTCGTCGCCGGGCAGTTCCCACGCGAACTGCGCGTCACCCTGGGCCAGGAAGTCCTCGTACGTCAGCGTGCCCAGGCGCTGCGCGGCCGGGCCGTACACGGCGTCTTCCACGTCGATGCGCAGCAGCGGCGCCTGCGACTGGCGCAGCGCCAGCGCCTTGGCCATCACGGGGGCGAATTCGGGGTCCACGATCACCGCCTTGGCCTCGCCGTGGTCCAGCATGAAGGCGATGGTCTCCGGGTCCAGCCGGGTATTCAGCGCATTGAGCACCGCACCCGCCATGGGCACGCCGAAATGCGCCTCCACCATCGGCGGGGTGTTGGGCAGCATCACGGCCACGGTGTCGTTCTTGCCGATGCCCGCGCGGCGCAGGCTGCTGGCCAGGCGGCGGCAGCGCGCGTAGGTCTGCCCCCAGGTCTGGCGCAGCTCGCCATGCACGATGGCCAGGCGGTCGGGGTAAACCTCGGCCGTGCGTTCGATGAAGGACAGGGGCGACAGCGGCGCATGGTTGGCTTCGGTGCGCGGCAGATTCTGGTCGTACATGCTGGTCACGTGCGGGGCTCCTTTGTTTCTTGTTCAGGCCGGGAATGCAAGACCCGTTCATTAGAGCAAAGCCAGCTGACGGCGGGCTGATGGAAAATACCCCGGTGTCCATCCCCCAGTCGTTCATCCAGGAGTTGCTTGCGCGCGTTGACATCGTCGATGTGGTCGGCCGCTATGTGCAGCTCAAGAAGAGCGGCGCCAACTTCATGGGCCTGTGCCCCTTCCACGGGGAAAAATCGCCCTCATTCAGCGTCAGCCCGTCCAAGCAGTTCTTCCACTGCTTTGGCTGTGGCAAGAACGGCAATGCGATCGGGTTTCTCATGGACCACGCGGGCATGGGCTTTCGCGAGGCCGTGCAGGACCTGGCCCAGCAGATCGGTATGCAGGTGCCCGACGACGAGAACACCTCGCCCCAGGACCGCGAACGCGCCGCCGCCCAGCGCCAGAAGCAGGCCACGCTGACCGACGTGCTGGAGAAGGCCGGCGACGCCTGGCGACGCCACCTGCGCGAGTCACCGCGCGCCGTCCAGTATTTCAAGGGCCGGGGCGTATCAGGCCAGGTGGCCAAGCGCTACGGCCTGGGCTACGCGCCGGAGGGCTGGCGGGGCCTGGCCAGCGTGTTCCCCGAGTACGACAGCCCGCTGCTGGAGGAAAGCGGCCTGGTGATCGTGAACGAGGAAGACGGCAAGCGCTACGACCGCTTCCGTGACCGCGTGATGTTCCCCATTCGCAACGTCAAGGGCGAGTGCATCGGCTTTGGCGGGCGCGTGCTGGGCGACGACAAGCCCAAGTACCTCAACTCCCCCGAGACTCCGGTGTTCCACAAGGGCCGCGAACTCTACGGCCTGTACGAGGCGCGCAACGCCATCCGCGAACACGGCTACGCCCTGGTCACCGAAGGCTACATGGACGTGGTGGCGCTGGCGCAACTGGGCTTTCCCAATGCCGTGGCCACGCTGGGCACGGCATGTACGCCCGAGCATGTGCACAAGCTGTTCCGCTTCACCGACGTGGTGGTCTTCAGCTTCGACGGCGACGCGGCCGGCCGCCGCGCGGCGCGCAAAGCGCTCGACGGCGCCCTGCCCTACGCGAGCGACACACGCAGCATCAAGTTCCTGTTCCTGCCGCCCGAGCACGACCCCGACAGCTTCGTGCGCGCCTATGGACCGGAGGCGTTCGCGCGCCATGTGGGCGACGCCGTGCCGCTGTCGCGCTTCCTGCTGGAGGCTGCGCGCGAGGGCTGCGACTTGGGAACGGCCGAGGGCCGCGCCCACATGCTGAGCAACGCGCGCCCGCTGTGGGCAGCGCTACCCGACGGCGCGCTCAAGCGCCAGTTGCTGACCGAGCTGGGTGAACTGGGCCAGTTGCCCGCGCCGGATCTGGCCCAGCTCTGGGCGCAGGAGAGCCCGCGCCCCGGCTCCGCCGCGCACCCGCCCGCGCACGACGGCGCCCCCTTCGGCGACGAGCCGCCCTGGGGGCAGGAACCGCCGGGCATGGAATACGGCAGCCCCGCCGGTGGCGAGCCCGCACGCCGCTGGCGCAAGGGCGGCGAATGGAAGGGCGGGCGCTGGCGCCGCGAAGAGCAGCGCCCCCCACAGCCGCCGCTGCCGCGCCGCCCCCTCACGGGGCGCGCCGACCATGCCGCGCGCCTGCTGCTGTCGCACATGGAATTCCTCGAAGAGCTGTCGCACGAAGATCACACGCTGCTGTGCGACCAGCCCGCGCCGCACGGCGCGCTGTTCGTCTGGCTGGAAGGGCAATTGCACGAGCACGGACCCCAGTCCTGGGCGGTGCTGCGCGAGGCCTTGGCAGGCCATGACTGCCAGGCCCTGGCCGAGCGGGTGATGACTGGCTCCCACGCCCAGACCGAGGGGGACGAGACCGAGTTGCGCGCCGAACTGCGTGGCTTGCTCAACCGCATGCTCATCGAAGCCATCAAGCTGCAGCAGAACGCCCTGATCGCCGCGGCCTCGCAGGACCCGGCGGCCATCGAGCGCTACCGGCAATTGCAGGAGCGCCGCCGCGCGCTGGAAGAGGGGCTTACAAAATGACCTCGGGGGCTTGACAAAGCCCCTTGAATTTTGCTGCGCCGGTATAATGTACGGTTTGTCGGCAAGAGCGACAGCAGCACCTCCGGACCAGGCAACCGTGACAAACGCGCACAACCGCCCTCCCCCACCGCAAGGACTGCACACCAAATGTTCGCCCAGACATCTTGCCCCTGAGGATTTGCCCCTCGAACCGCGAAGGCCCCTGCCTTCGCCGTGCCTGCCCGCGCCGGGTTCCTTGGCGCTTGTGTTTTCTTTGTGTGTCCGTTTTTGACCCTGAGGTTGTCCATGCCCGTTCAAAAGTACGCGAAGTCGCCCAAGTCTGCCTCTGGCACCCCCGCGAAGGCCGCTTCCAAAGCCGCAACCACTGTGAAAGCCGCCGCTAAGGCGCCCGCGAAAGCCGCCCCTGTCAAGGCCGCTGCCGCCGCGCCCAAGGCTGCGCCGAAAGTCAAGACTGTGTCCACGCCGAAAACTGCTGCCGAGCTGAAAAAAGCCGCTGATGAACTGTTGAAGAAGAAGCCCGCGCGCGCCAAGGCGGCTGCTGCCGAGCCCGAAGTCGCCGAAGAGGCGCCCAAGAAGAAGCCCGGCCGCCCCGCCAAGGCCGCCGGCACCACCGCTGCTGCCAAGCGCGGCCGCAAGCCCAAGGCCAAGGAAGAAGGCCTGGAGGACGACGCCGACCTGTCCGACATCGAGTCCGACCTCGAAGGCGAGCCCGAAGCCGAGGTGGTTGAGGCCGCCGAAGCCGCCCCGGTCGAGAAGGCCAAGCCCCTGCGCATGAAGATCAGCAAGGCCAAGGAACGCGCCTTGATGAAGGAGTTCGGCCTGGACGAAACCGTCCTGTCCGAAGAGGACATGGCCAAGCGCCGCTCGCAGCTCAAGAAGCTGATCACGCTGGGCAAGACGCGCGGCTACCTCACGCAGGTGGAAATCTCCGACCACCTGCCCGACAAGCTGGTGGACGCCGAAACCATGGAAGTCGTGGTCGCCATGCTGGGCGACATGGGCGTGGCCGTGTACGAGCAAACGCCCGACGCCGAGACGCTGTTCCAGAACAACGTGACCCCCACGGCCACCACCGTGGAGGAGGCCGAGGAAGAAGCCGAGGCCGCCCTGTCCACCGTGGACTCGGAATTCGGCCGCACCACCGACCCCGTGCGCATGTACATGCGCGAGATGGGTAAGGTGGAGCTGCTCACGCGCGAAGGCGAGATCGAGATCGCCAAGCGCATCGAGGGCGGCCTGATGGACATGATGGAGGCCATCAGCGCCTCGCCCGCCACCATCGCCGAGATCCTCAACATGGGTGAGGAAATCCGCGAGGGCAAGGTCGTCATCTCCACCGTGGTGGACGGCTTCTCCAATCCCAACGAGGCCGACGACTACGTGGCCGAGGAGGATTTCGACGAGTTCGACGAGGAAGACGACGACGACGGCAAGGGCGGCTCCAAGGCGCTGACCAAGAAGCTGGAAGAGCTCAAGAACGAGGCCCTGCGCCGCTTCGACACGCTGCGCGCGCTGTTCGAGAAGATGCACAAGATCTACGACAAGGACGGCTACGGCGGTCCCGCGTACATGAAGGTGCAGCACGAGATCTCGGCAGAGCTGATGACCATCCGTTTCACGGCCAAGACCATCGAGAAGCTGTGCGACATGGTGCGCGCCCAGGTGGACGACGTGCGCAAGATGGAGCGCGAGCTGCGCCGCATCATCGTGGACAAGTGCGGTATGCCCCAGGAGACCTTCATCAAGGAATTCCCGGCCAACCTGCTGAACCTGCAGTGGGTCGAGAAGCAGGCCGCCGCCGGCAAGCCCTGGAGCGCCGTGATGCAGCGCAACATCCCGCCGATCCAGGAACTGCAGCAAAAGCTGATCGACCTGCAGTCGCGCGTGGTGGTGCCGCTGTCCGAGCTCAAGGAGATCAACAAGCGCATGAACGCGGGTGAAGCCAGCTCGCGCGACGCCAAGAAGGAGATGATCGAGGCCAACCTGCGCCTGGTGATCTCGATCGCCAAGAAGTACACCAACCGCGGCCTGCAGTTCCTGGATCTGATCCAGGAGGGCAACATCGGCCTGATGAAGGCGGTGGACAAGTTCGAATACCGCCGCGGCTACAAGTTCTCGACCTACGCCACGTGGTGGATCCGCCAGGCGATCACACGATCCATCGCGGATCAAGCTCGAACCATCCGCATCCCGGTGCACATGATCGAGACCATCAACAAGATGAACCGCATCAGCCGCCAGCACCTGCAGGAGTTCGGCTTCGAGCCCGATGCGTCCATCCTGGCCGCGAAGATGGAGATCCCCGAGGACAAGATCCGCAAGATCATGAAGATCGCCAAGGAGCCGATCTCGATGGAAACCCCCATCGGCGACGACGACGACAGCCACCTGGGCGACTTCATCGAGGACAGCAACAACACCGCACCCGTGGACGCCGCCATGCAGGCCGGCCTGCGCGACGTGGTGAAGGACATCCTCGACGGCCTGACCCCGCGCGAAGCCAAGGTGCTGCGCATGCGCTTCGGCATCGAAATGTCCACCGACCACACGCTGGAAGAAGTGGGCAAGCAGTTCGACGTGACGCGCGAACGCATCCGCCAGATCGAGGCCAAGGCGCTGCGCAAGCTCAAGCACCCGAGCCGCTCGGACAAGCTGCGCAGCTTCATCGACTCGCTGTAAGCCACGCATCTTCCGCGCACACCTCGCGCTGCCAACGCCCCCGCCGCTCGGCCGGGGCGTTTTTTATTTCACGATGACTCCAGCCTGGCACTTCGCTGGACTGCGCTGAAGCTGGATACAGCAGGTTTATCAATAACTTACGCGCGTCCATCATATGCCGGTGCTTTCTGAAACCTGACCCGGCTTCCACTCTCATGGCTCCCATGTGGCTCTTGGAAACGGGTCTTTCCGAGGAGTCATCATGGCCAAGATCAAACTCACCAAGACCGCTGTGGAGTCGGCGCAGCCCCAGGCGCAGGCGGTCGAACTGCGGGATACCGTGGTGCCGGGCTTCCTGTGCAAGATCACCCCGGCGGGTCGCCGGGTGTTCATGCTCCAGTACCGCACGAATGCCGGGGAGCGCCGCAAACCCGCCTTGGGCCTGTTTGGGGAGCTGACCGTCGAGCAAGCCCGCGTTATGGCCCAGGACTGGCTGGCCGAGGTTCGCCGGGGTGGCGATCCCGGCGGTGCCAAGACCGAGGCGCGCAAGGCCCCCACTATCGCGGAGTTGTGCAAGAAGTTCATGGAGGACTACTCCAAGAAGCGCAACAAGCCCAGCACGCAGGAAGGCTATCAGGGCGTCATCGACCGCTGCATCATCCCATTGCTGGGCCGCAAGAAAGTGCTTGATGTGAAGCGCCCCGACATTGCCGGGCTGATGGAAAAGCTCTCGTACAAGCCGACCGAGGCAAATAAGGCATTCGGCGTACTGCGCAAGATGTTCAATCTGGCCGAGGTGTGGGGCTACCGCCCGGACGGCACCAACCCGTGCCGCCATGTCCCGATGTTTCCGCCGGGAAAGGAAACCCGGCTCATCGTGGACGGCGAACTGGCGCTGATCTACCGCCACCTGGACAAGCTGGAGGCCGAAGGATTGGAGAACTACGTCATCCCGCTGGCGATCCGGCTGCAATTTGAGTTTGCCGCGCGTCGCTCCGAAGTCTGCCCGCTCGAATGGACTTGGCTGGACTTCGAGAACCGCCGCGTGGTTTGGCCTGACAGCAAGACCGGCGGCATGTCCAAGCCCATGAGTGCGGAAGCCTATCGGCTGCTTTCGACAGCTCCGCGTCGGGAAGGCTGCCCCTATGTCCTGCCTTCGCCCCACAACCCCGACAAGCACCTGACTTTTGGCGAGCACTATGGCGGCTGGTGCCGGGTGCTCAAGGCCGCCGGCGTGCCGCACGTCGGCACGCACGGCATCCGCCACCGCTCGACGACCGACATTGCCAATTCGGGCGTACCCACCAAAGTAGGCATGAAGTTAACGGGCCACAAGACCGTGGCGATGTTCATGCACTACGTCCACACCGAGGACAAGCCGGTGCGCGATGCGGCCGAACTGGTGGCCAGCCGACGCCAAGCCATCACTGGCGCGAGGCGAACTGATCCGGTGGAAACAGCAGCTACTTAAGCCAACTTCTTGCGATTCATACCCGAACGGATATAATCATGGTTCAGAAACGCAAGCTGCTGTACTGGGAAGGCTCCTCGAAGAAGGACTTCAAGGAGTTTCCCGTCGATGTACAGAAGGACATGGGTGTGGCGTTGTTCATCGTTCAGTTGGGCAGCACACCACATTCGGCCAAGCCCTGGAGGGGGTTGGGCTCCGGTGTGTACGAATTGGTGGAAGACCATCGGAGCGATACTTTCCGGGCGGTCTATACAGTGAAGATGGGCGATGCGGTACATGTACTACATGCGTTCCAGAAGAAGTCCAAGTCCGGCATCGCCACGCCGCAGCCGGACTTGGAACTGATCGAGAAGCGGTTGAAGGCCGTGCTGGCCCGTCACAAGACGAGCGGGAGATAAACGATGAAGCGTAGTGACCATTCGCAAGGCACTGACAACGTGCTGCGAGATTTGGGCTTTGACGATGCTGAAGAGCTTTCGGCAAAGGCAGCGCTCGCGCTCAAGCTCAATGAATTGATTGACCATCGCGGCCTGAGCCAGACGGAGGCTGCGGCGATCACGGGCATGACTCAACCGAAAGTGTCCCAAGTCCGCCGCTACAAGCTCCAGAACATTTCACTGGAACGGCTGATGCAGGCACTGGTGTCACTGGACCAGCGTGTGGAGATTGTGGTGCAGCCTGCGCGGCGTACTCATTCGGCGTGCATTACGGTTGCTGCATGAGTCGATGGGGCCTGCATAGAGGGGGATGGGGAGAATGAAGTTTGCTTATGAAGATTTGAGCGACGATCAGTTCGAGGTACTGATCGTGCTCTTGTGCCAGCGCTTGCTCGGTATCGCCGTTCAGGGATTCGCAAAAGGGCCGGATGGCGGGCGTGACGCAAAATTCGTCGGCACGGCCGAGCTGCATCCTAGCAAGACAGCCCCGTGGGTAGGCACAGTCATCGTTCAGGCCAAGCATACCAACGGGTACAACCGCAGTTTTTCGGAACTGGACTTCTACAGCACGTCTAGCAGCAATACGGTGGTCGGCAAAGAAGTACCACGCATCAAGAAGCTGCGCGAGGCCAAGCAACTCGACCACTACATGCTGTTTGCGAATCGCCGCCTGACCGGCAATTCCGAGACGGAAATCCGTGACCACATCGCCGCCGAATGCGGCGTCCCTGCTTCGTCTATCTATCTTTGCGGCTTGGAACAACTGGAACTTTGGCTGAAACGCTTTCCAGAGGTGGCCCAGGAGGCGAATTTGGATGCGGTGGACTCGCCGTTGATTGTTAGTCCAGATGATCTTGCAGAGGTTGTCCAGGCGCTAGCACGGCAGAAGGATGGTTTGACGGCGTTACTCGACGACCCACCCACCGTACGTGTGACGTATGAGGAAAAGAACACGCTGAACAATATGACGGCAGCGTACGCAAAGGAGCAGAGGCGAAAATACCTGAAGGAAACGGCGCAAATTCGCACGTTTCTTGCTGCGCCAGAGAATATCGAATTGCTGCGCATGTACGAATCTGTGGTCGATGAGTTTCAGCTCAAGATTCTTGCGAAGCGCAAGGACTACCAGACCTTCGACGAGGTCATGGAGTATCTGGTAGATCTGCTGTTCAATCGTGACCCGGTTCTTCGGCAGCACGCGCACAAGCGACTGACGCGAGCCATTCTTTTCTACATGTATTGGAATTGTGACATTGGGGAGGTGGATGATGCTGCGGCCAACCAAACACTCACATCCTGATCGCACAGTTATTAACGTTTCTCTGCTGCTCCTGTCGCGACTGAAAGATCGTCGTGTCGATGAATACGATGTGCTGCGCAAATTTGCGAAGAAGCACGTCGTGGGTGGCGATGTACTTTTCCTGCCCGCGCTCAACTTTCTCTATTTGATGGGCTTAGTTGAATATCGCCCCAAGACTGACGCAGTGGAATACGTGGGGCCAAATGAAGCTATCTAAACTCTATTCGAACAAGCCGGATGTGTTCGAGCCCGTGGACTTTGCTCCTGGGCTGAACGTCGTCATGGCTGAAATTCGTCTGCCGGAGAATCGAAACAAGGACACCCATAATCTTGGGAAGACCACGCTGGGGCGTCTTTTGGATTTTTGCTTCCTGGCAGGCAAAGACCCTAAGTTCTTCCTCTTCAAGCATTTTGACTTGTTCAAGGATTTCGTTTTTTTCCTTGAAATTGAACTGGAAGACGGCTCTTTCATCACGATCCGACGCAGCGTAGAAGACGCAACCAAGATTGCCTTCAAGCAGCATGAAGCAGGCCACCAGGACTTTTCGGCTTTGGCGCTCGCAGAATGGGGACATCGGGACGTTCCTTTTGAACGCGCACGCGAACTGCTTGACGGCCTGCTCGACTGGCGTGCTCTCAAGCCGTGGTCGTACCGGAAAGCGCTTGGTTACCTGCTGCGTTCGCAAGAGGATTTTCGTGAAGTTTTCCAACTTCGCAAGTTCGCCTCTAAACACGCCGACTGGAAGCCATTCCTTGCACATCTTCTGGGCTTCGATGCCAAGCTGATCGCTGACCACTATGCGAAAGAGCACGAACTCGCCAAAAAGCAGGAGACAGCGCAAACCATTAAAAATGAACTAGGAGGCTCGGTCGAGGACATCAGCAAAATTGAAGGCATTCTTCTGCTCAAGCAAAAAGACGCAGAGAAGAAGCAAGTGCTGTTGGATGCTTTCGATTTTCGCGCCCAAGACAAAGATCGCACCAAAAAGGTGGTTGATGAAGTCGATGAGCGAATTGCCGCGCTGAATTCGGAACGTTATTCCTTGAGTCAAAACAGGAAGAAGGTGCAAGCATCGTTGCAGGAAGATCAAATCCTTTTCAGTCCCGATGAGGCGCAGAGGTTGTTTGGCGAAGCCGGCGTGTTGTTCCAGGGGCAGATCAAGAAAGATTTCCAGCAGTTGATTGCTTTCAATCGGGCCATCACGGATGAGCGCCGTGGCTATCTCCAAGAGGAGTTCGCGGAAATCGAAGGTGAGCTGAAGCGGGTGAATGCAGAATTGAATGCGCTAGGAAAAAAGCGCTCGGAAATGCTCTCCTTCCTGAGCGGAACGGATGTTTTCACCAAGTACAAACAGCTCTCGGATGAGATGGTGACGTTGCGCGCGGACATCACATCGTTGGAGCACCAGAAAGGCCACTTGCATCGCCTCCAGGAGTTGCGCGCTGAGATTCGATCCTTGACGGAAGAGCGCGACCATTTGCAAGCGCGGATCGAAGCCGACGTGGATAAGCAGAACTCGGATCAGGCAAGCCCGTTCTCCACGATCCGCGTTTTCTTCAGCGAAATTGTTGAGGAAGTCATTGATCGCAAGGCACTGTTGAGCGTGGCGATCAACCAGGTAGGTCACCTGGACTTCAAAGCGGAAATTCTTGATGGATCGGGCAACGCCACCAGTGCTGACCTGGGGCACACATACCGCAAGCTGCTGTGTGTCGCTTTCGATATGGCCGTGCTGCGAGCACACCTGAGCGAGAAGTTCCCACGCTTTGTGTATCACGACGGAGTGTTGGAGTCGCTGGATGACCGCAAGAAAGAGAATTTGCTGACGGTTGTACGTCGCTATGCAGATTTGGGATTGCAGCCGGTCATCACGCTGATCGACTCAGATTTGCCTGTACGTGCAGAAGATGATGCCCCTGTTTTTACAGCAGGCGAAATCGTCGTCACGCTGCACGATGAGGGCGATCGAGGCCGAATTTTCAAGATGAGAGGGTGGTAATTCAATCATCCATGCGTCCCGGCGTGCTGCCGTCGGGCTCGCGGGCTGCGCCCCGCGCTTCGTGCCGAATCGCGGCCATCCGGCTTTGATCCCTGACGCCTCCGGCCCTCTCGGGCCTGCGCGCTGCGCTTGCCCAAAGCCGAGTGTGTGCAGTGGGCGGGATGTGGGCGGTCTTGCTGTTCCCTTCACCGTATCACGGCGTTCTCGCCGTCAAGGGCGGCGCGCGCTGGTGCGCGCTTGCGTCCTGGCGGCCGTCTGCGACCCCTGACTGCTTGCGCTGCGCCGTGTTTCCCACGGTTCCGGGCAATTCCGCCCGAGTAACCGGAGCACGATCATGTCGCAACTTTCCCTCTCTCTCGATACTCCGCTAATGGTGCGCGATGGCCGTGGCCGCTATCGGCCGGCGGACGCCGACCAGATTCTGGAAGCTGCGCGTCAGGTCATCGAACAGAAGATGCAGCGCGGCGAGACGTTCACGTCGCCGGAGGCGGTGAAGGACTACCTGCGCGCCAAGCTGGCCGGCTACGAGCACGAAGTCTTTGCGATGCTGTTCCTCGACACGCGCCATCGGCTGATCGACTACGTGGAGATGTTCCACGGCACGATCGACTCGGCCGAGGTACATCCGCGCGAAGTAGTGAACAGGCGCTGCGGCTCAATGCGGCGGCGGTCATCATTTCGCACAATCACCCCAGCGGGAACCCCGAGCCGAGCGCGGCTGACAAAGCTCTGACCGCGCAGCTTCGGCAGGCGCTGGCGCTGGTGGAGGTTCGCACGCTGGATCACATCATCGTCGAGGGCAGCAGCACCACGTCATTCGCCGAATGCGGCCTGCTTTGACCCTCGGGGGCTTCGGCCCCCTTTTTTTGCTGCGCCCGGTGGCGCAGCTCCGGCCCTTGCGGGCCTGCGCGTGCTGCGCACTTGCCGAAAACCGGGGTGCGTGGAGGTGCGAGGGAGGCGGTCTTGCTGTTCCCTTCATCGTACCACGGCGTTCTCGCCTTCAAGGGCTGCGCGTGCTTGCACGCTTGCGTCCTGGCGGCCGTCGTTGACCCCTGACTGCTTGCGCTGCGTCGTGCCCCGGAAGGGTCGGGCAATTCCGCCCGGCATCCTTTCAGGAGTTCACCATGAACAACGCACTTATCACTGACGAGCAGCGCATCGTGCTACTGGCCAACGGCCGCGAATCCTTGGAGAACCCGGACTTCGATCCGGCCCCCGTGGTCAAGCTGTTCACGCCGGACGCCGGTGCGACCTGGCTGCTGACCGAGATTGATCCCGATGACCACGACCACGCCTTTGGCCTTTGCGACCTGGGCCTGGGGATGCCGGAAATCGGCTGGGTCAGTTTGGGCGAGCTGGCAACGGTGCGTGGCGGGCTGGGCCTGCCGATCGAGCGTGACCTGTCGTTCCGCGCCGAGAAGCGCTTGAGCGCTTATGCGCGCGATGCGCGGCTGGCCGGGCGGATCGTTGTCTAACCCGGCCCTGGGCGAATGGCCCAGCAGCGCATCCCATATCGGGATGCGCTTTACTACATCGTCAGCGAGGCCAGTCGTCGCTGCGAACACCTTCAAAGAAGCCAGGGCCGACTTCGATACGCAGTGAGGAGTGGCGGCGCAAGATCTTCTGCGCTATCTCGGGCGATGCGTAGTCCGTGAAGTCGAGGAGGTAGCCATAGACCATTTCACCGCTACTGCCGTCCAGCTCCATTGCTTCTACATCGGCGAGATTGCCAACCTCATGCAGTTCGAGGCCCAGCAGTTCGGCATAGGCTTGCGATACGCTGCGCGGCGGTGGCTCGCCATCGTAGTCGTCATCTCCCCAGTTCGTATCGAGTTCCGCTTTGGTGACTTGGCAGTCCACTGACCCAAAGCACTGGCTACCCAATCGATCCACTGTCAGGAAGCCTTCCACGTTCACTTTGTGGCCCGCGTAGGGGCGCTCAGTGTCGATTCCCAGGCCAACATGGCCATCCAGGTTGATTTCCAGCGAGCCGCCAACGGGTACGTTTTCAGACTCGACCTCGAAATCGAAATAGACCTCATCAATGCCATCGTAATTGGCGTTGGCCATCTCGCTGTTCACGTCATCGTCTTCGATGACCACCTGATCCACATGCTCACGCAAGTAGTTGTCGAAGTCCGCATGAGAGGCGTGAATGTGTGTACGAGGCGCCCGCTCTTTGAAGGCTGCGTCGATCAACTCGTGCAGTTGGCTTGGCGTGGGGGCCGCGCCAAGTTCGCTGGCGCGCTGATCGAGCTGGTCGTAGTCGACTACAACGTGGTGGACGTTGCCCAAATCCTGGGGTTCGACCGCGGCTACCTGCGCAGCCTGGTAGGCGGCAAGGCTCTTGTAGCCAAGTGCAGCAACGATGAGTTGCTGCGCGTGGCCAAGCTGCACAGGTGCGGCCACGGAAGCGCTGTTCTTGCGAACGGAATGGGCAAGGTCGGAAATGCCGATGGGCATACGATTCTCCTGATTTCAGCGCAGACCAATCGAGCGATTACTTGGCCTACGCCCAGGCGATATCGCATGGTGGTGGCAAGAAATACGGGGGAAAGCAGAACGCAGTCTTGATTGAGCCGCTCGAAGCTCAGGCGGACAGGGCCTTGCCCACATTGTCCGCGAAAAATCGACCAAAGACAAATTCCGCGATGCCCAAACTGCTGGGCGTCCCCGGCCACCTGGGAGATGGCCGGTCGCGCTGTCGTGCGCGTAGCGCATCGAGCCGCCTGCGGCGTCTCGCCCCTTCCGGGCTTCCATCGTTCCCTCGCTCCGCTCGGCTGACGCCTCCGGCCCGGCTTCCCGCTTCGGGCCTGCGCGCTTCGCTTGCCGTGCGGTCAGCGCAGGGGGAAGGCCGTTGCCATGTCCAGCCGTCTTCCCTGACTCCATCACCTTGTCCGCGACTGTAGCCCGCTCCCGTGTGCCATCAAGGCGCGCAGGGCCGTGTCCTCGGCTGCGCCTGCGGGCCGCACCAACCCTGCGCTTTTCTCCTTGACGGCCCCCGTCCGCGCGCTCCTGACCGTCGCGGGCGATGAACTCAGGAAAGACGGTGGCAACAGGGCCAACCGGGTTCCTCGTGCCGACCGCACCGAACAGCCGAAAGGCTGGGCTCCGAATCTAGGAATCCGGTGTGCGGTGTGAACAGCAAACCTCTTTTTGTCAGGAGAAAGACCATGCAACTCGCATCCCGTTTCGCTTCCCGCTCCCCCTCGCTGCGCAGCGACTACCCGCTGTCCGATGACCAGATTCACCGTGTAGCGCCGTCCATCTTCGCGGGTGCCCCGCATGAGAGCCGTTCGCAGCGATACGCCTATATCCCCACGGCGGCGGTGCTGACCGAACTTCGCAAGGAGGGGTTTCAGCCCTTCATGGTGACGCAAACCCGCGTGCGCGATGAAGGCAAGCGCGAGCACACGAAACACATGCTGCGCCTGCGCCATGCCAGCCAGATCAACGGCTCGGAAGCCAATGAAATCATCCTGCTGAACTCGCACGATGGCACGAGCAGCTATCAGATGCTGGCGGGCCAGTTCCGCTTTGTTTGCAGCAATGGCCTTGTCTGCGGTGACACCGTGGCCGATGTGCGCGTACCCCATAAGGGCGACGTGGCGGGCCAAGTCATCGAAGGCGCGTTCGAGGTGCTGCGCGGTTTCGAGCGTGTGAAGGAATCCCGCGACCTGATGCGCGGCATCACCTTGGACGATGGCGAGGCCGAAGTCTTCGCACGCGCCGCGCTGGCCCTCAAGTACGACCCCACCGACAACAAGCCCGCGCCCATCACCGAATCGCAAATCCTGATGCCGCGCCGGTTTGAAGACCGCCGCCCTGACCTGTGGAGCGTGTTCAACCGCACGCAGGAGAACTTGACCAAGGGCGGACTGTCCGGGCGCAGCGCCAACGGACGCCGCCAGCAGACCCGCCCTGTGCAGGGCATTGATTCCGATGTGCGCCTCAATCGCGCCCTCTGGATGCTGGCCGATGGCCTGCGCCAGTTGAAAGCCTGAACCGTTCCCCCGCCGGAGGGGCGGTTCCCCTCCATTCCCTTGTTTCACTCGATTGGAGATTCACCATGAACGCCACTACGCAAACCGAAGCCCGCGCCGTCAATGCCGCCGCCGCTGTCCCGCTGGAAGCCGCCGACCCGACCAAGAACCTGATTCTGGTTCCGCTGTCGCGGCTGGTGCTGCGCCCCACGGGCCGCAACGTGCGCAAGACCCCGCGCATGTCCATCCCCGAACTGGCCGCGAGCATCCAGCGCGTGGGCCTGCTGCAAAACCTGATCGTGATCGCATCCGCCGATGGCGAGCATTACGAGGTGGTCGCGGGTGGCCGTCGCCTCGCCGCGTTGAAGCTGCTGGCGAAGAAACACCGTATCGGCAAGGAATGGGAAGTGCCTTGCCTGCTGGTAGCCGATGGCACCGCCCGTACCGCCAGCCTCACCGAGAACGTGCAGCGCGAAGCCATGCACGCGGCAGACCAGTTCGAGGCGTTCGCCGCGCTGGTGGCCGAAGGTCGGCCCATCGAGGACATTGCGGCGGATTTCAGCGTGACGCCGCTGGTGGTGCAGCGCCGCTTGAAGCTGGCGAACGTCTCGCCGCGCCTGATGGCCGACTATCGCGCCGATGCCGTCACACTCGATCAATTGATGGCCCTTGCCATCACCGACGACCACGCCGCGCAGGAAAGCGCGTTCTACGATGCGCCGACTTGGCAGCGGCACCCGTCCAACTTGCGCGAACGCCTCACCGAGCGCGAGATTGACGCGAACCGGCACCCGCTGGTGCGATTCGTGGGACTGGATACCTACGAAGCCGCAGGCGGTGGCGTGCGCCGTGACCTGTTCGCGGAAGGTGACGCGGGCGTGTATCTGATCGATTCCGCGCTGCTGGACAAGCTGGCACAAGACCGGCTGGCGGGCATTGCCGCCGAGGTGAAGGCCGAGGGCTGGGCCTGGGTGGATGCCACGCCGGGCGTGACCCATGCCGACCTGCACGTCTTCCAGCGCGCACCGAGGGAACGGCGCGAGCCGTCCAAGCGCGAGGCGCAGCGCATCGAGCGGCTGCAGGAGAAGATGCGGGCCATCGGTGAAGCCGTGGATGCGGCGATGGATGCCGACGACGAGGATAAGGCCGACGCCTTGCAGGAGGAAGGCGAAGCCCTGGGCGAGCAGTTGCAGGCGCTGGAAGATAGTTTGCAAGGCTACGGCTCGAACGTGAAGGCTGCAGCCGGTGCCATCGTCACCATCGACCGTAATGGCGAGGCCGTCATTCATCGCGGCCTGATGCGCGAGGCTGAGGCCAAGGCATTGCGCACGCTGGAACGGCTGCGGCAAGGTTCCGGCGGCGAGGATGCCGATAACGATGACGAAGGCGAGGACGGAGACGACGACAGTCAGCCCAAGACCGCAGCCATGTCCGACCGGCTGGCGCAACGGTTGAGCGCCCATCGCACCGCCGCGCTGCAAATCGAAGTGGCCCGGCATCCGCAAGCGGCGCTGGCTGCCGTGGTGCATGGCATGGTGCAGACTGTCTTGCAGGGGAGCCATTACGGCCACAATCTGCCGCTGGGCGTGCGCCTCACGGTGCAAGACCGACTGGAAGGCATGGCCCCGGACTGGCCGCAATCGCTTGCCGCCGTGGCGCTGCGCGAACTGCAACAGGTGGCCGGTGAAGGCTTGCCGGAGGACAGCGCCGAACTGTTCGCCGTGCTGCTGGCGAAGCCGCAAGACGAGCTGGTACGCCTGCTGGCGGTATGCGTTGCCGCAACGGTGGACGTGGTGACGCCCCGCGCCACGACGCACCAACGCGGCGAGGAACTGGCGCAGGCCGTGGGCCTCGATATGGCCGCATGGTGGAAGCCAACCGCAGAAGGCTACTTCAAGCACGTTTCCAAGGCCGTGATTCTGGATGCCGTGGGCGAGTACGCGCCCGAGCAGGTCAACCGGCTGGCGAAGCTCAAGAAGGCCGACATTGCCAGCGAAGCCGAACGGCTGGCGGATGGCACGGGGTGGATGCCCGCCATCTTCAAGGTCGCAGGTCCGCAGCAGGCAACGCAGCAAGGCGCGCAGGAAGAAGGCCCGGAGCAGGACGCCCCGGAGGATGCAGAAGCAATGGCGGATGAACCCGCCGAGGCGCTGGCCGCTTGACCCGCGCCGAAGGGAAGCGCCCCGGCCCCGACCGAGGCGCTTCGCTAGAAGGAGAACCGCCACCCACACCACCACCAGCCGCCCGCGCATGGCGGCGATCTACGCCCCCGGCACGGTACGCGCCCGCCGCTGGCACGGCGAAGGCGACGTGTGCGGCTATCGTCCGCCCTCGGGCTGGACGGCATACGCCGACCTCACCGACATTCACCCCGTCACGGGCTGCGCCTTGGCGCGGGCCGTGTGGTGGATCATCGAGACGAAGGAATAGCCGCGATCAGCACCGCGCCCAGGCCGCTCCGTCCTGGGCGCGGTGGGCGCAAAAATCCGGGCGCGGCAGTGGCCGCGCCCGGTGTTCAAGGCCAACAGCCGAACGAGAACGCCGCTGCCTACGCTTATGCGCAGGCGGCGTTGGCGTATCACTTGAGATGCCTCGTTGCGTCCATCACACCTTGATCGGGCCAAACATCCCTGTGTAGATCAGCGTCTCCCAGACCTTTTTGATGCCTTGTCCAGTTTCCTGGCTTACGAACAGCGATGACCGGGCACCGTGAGGCGCACCCAGGAAATACGAGCGCATCGACTCCCAGGTCTCGGCGACTTGCGACCACGTCCAGCAGGGGACTTCCTTCTCCAGAAGCAGGGGGACAGCGACAGACAGCGGAATCATGTGGTCTGGGAAAAGTTCTTCCCAATGACACTTGACCAGAATGGGCGTCGTCTGCGGGTTGTAGAACTGCACATCCAGCTTTTCCGCCGTGATGTAGGCCGCGTGGTGGCGGGGAAGTGCCAGAACGGAATCTAAAACCTCTTGGCCATCACCATACGGGCAGGTGATGAATCCGTTGACGAAGAACCTCGTGTGATCCAGCCCCTTGTAGCCGCAACGATCGCTGGGGACGGTGACGGGATGGCGGCTATCGTGATTGCGCACCAGCGGATGCCACGAAGGGTATCGGTCAACGACTGGCCCCAGCCCGTCAGCTATGTCCTCTAGCGCCCTCCTGCTTCGCGCCCGCTGGGCCTCATCGGCGTCCCGGGGACGGGGGACAAGGTACTTCTCCACTTCCTCGTACCCGGCGCGTGCTGCTTCATCTGCTCGGAAGGTCATGATTCACCTCAGTTGGCTATGTTGTGCATGATGGTCGATATTTTTGCATGAAAATGATGTTTTGTGCGCCAAATATATTTGTTGCGCATATGGCAGAATGATGCTGCGACGCTCCTGGGCGTGTCGGTGCCTTGCACCGCCGGGCTTTGCGGGCTGCGCCCCGTGCCGTCTTTGTCGTCACGGCCATTCGGCTCCAATCCCTCACGCCTTCGCGCCTGCGGCGCTGCGCGCTCTACTTGCCTCCAGGGGAAAGCCCTGCGGGCTATCCCCGCCGCGCACAGCTTGGCGCCCCTCGATGCGGCCGAACCGGCTGCGCTGGATCGGCCCGACCAGCGCCCCGCGGCGAGGGGACGGGGTGCTGGTGAACACGCTGGCGCTTTCTCCGGCAGGTTGTGCGGATGCGTACCGTCCTCGACGCTGGCGGTTCCTGCCCATCACGTCACGAAGGACGGTTCACGGACAACCCGCCCGGCATCGCTATGGAGCTTCCACGCCACGCCTCAAAACCGGCGCCGCAAGGTGCGGCAGGGGCGTTCTCGCTTGTCGTTGGGGGAATGACCTGGCCCGCGTCAATGTGCGAGCCGGAGAAGCATTCGTGCGGGGATGTCGAGCCGGCCCTATCTCCTTTCGGAGCGGTTCGGCCCAAAGCATCCTTGTCTCGTTGTGAATCCTGGCGGTGGCGCGGCTGCGCCTCGGGCTTCGTGGCTGCAACCGTCCGGCGAAAACAATTTCCCCTCTGCTGCGCAGATTCCTCGCGGGACAAATTCTTTTCGCCTCCCGGCCCTCCACAGCGTTGCGGCCGCAAGCGGTGCAGCCCGCCCGTCCCCCGCCGGCCGGATCACAACAAGGACGCGATGGGCGCGAACCTTGTTCAACCGAAAGGAGATCCATCATGGCCAACATCGGCACCTTCACCACCGACAAAGACGGCTTCACCGGCACGCTTCGCACCCTGACGCTCAACGTCAAGGTCAAGCTGGTGCCCAACGACAAGGGGGACAACGAGAAGGCCCCGGACTTCCGCCTGCAGGCCGCCGGCCACGACATCGGCGCGGCGTGGAAGAAGACCAGCGAGGCCGGGCGGGAGTACATCTCCGTGACCCTCGACGATCCTTCGTTCCCGGCCACGGTCTATGCCCGCCTGATCGAAGGCGAGGGCGGCACGCACGATCTGATCTGGTCGCGCAGCAAGCCCCAGGCGGCGTGACCGCCGCAGCGTCCCGCCCACGCGGCGGGGCGCTGTGCTGCTGATGCAGTACCTGCCCAGACAGCACCCATGAGCAGCAGGTTCGCCCCGAACTCCTATTGGAGATTACACGCCGTTCCTGGCGGATTTAATATCGAGAAGATTGATCTGGTCAATCTTGTCTTCGTGAATCACGATGGTCAGCTTCGCGGGGTACTTGAATCGCATTTCGCTGATTCTGAACGTCCACAGCATTATCTTCAGGAGATCCTCGTCGGAGATGTTTTTGTGTCCCTTGATCCGCGTTATTCCCGAACCGAAGATCGTGGTAGATACGCTTTGCTGGGCGTAGATGTTGTTTACCTTGTCCCAGAAATTGATGAGAAACTCAAGGTACTCCGGCATTGTCAGCAGCGCCTTGTTGTTCTCGTCGAACTTGGAGAACGCGGTCAGGAGGTAGTCTTTGTATAGGCAGATTGTGCCAATCTGATACCTTTTCTTCTTCCCCTGTTTCCTGGCCTCGTTTTCATCCAGGACTTCGCTGTTATCAAAAGCGTATTCCTCGATGTGACGGTCTAGCTCGGAGAGCGGGACGCCGAGATGCTTCTGGATGAAAACGCCGTTGAGGGAAGTCTCCCCAATTATCTTGTTGTCCACCTGCGTATCGAAATATTCATTGAAGGCGATTGCCTTCAATCCAGGCTGCTGGAAAATATCGCCAGTCTTGATCGCGACATCGCTGCCCTCGACATTGATGTCGATACTGTTTAGGTTGTTCGACCAGAGCCATATCGCCAAGTAGGTGAGTGCCAGTATTGCCAAGAAAGCCAATCCAGCCTTCAGCTTCCACTCGGCAGGGACGTCAACAAAAATAACCACGAATGACAGCGTACCGCTGACGACAGCGGTGACCTCAAGGAATTTCTTGATGACCCGCTTGTCAAAAAAGTTGACCTTCACCATGACGTGGGCCGTTTGCTCCGACGTGCCAAATGATTATGGGTTGTACCTATAGATATCTGGGGTCTTCTTACTCCCAACCATGAATCCACCATCCTGCAAGGCACTCTTAATGAGCGCCTTGTCCATCGGAACATGAAGCGTAGGAACTTTGCTCATCGAATCCCGGAGCACCGGAAGATTTTCCCACAGGTTCTTGACAGCCTGCTTCAATGATCCACCGATAAGCAGGCTTTCCTTGGTGGAATATTCAGGGTAGACGACGATGACGGGTAGCCCCTGGTCGTTGATCCCGTAGTCGATTTCTTCTCGGAGGGCACGGGAGTTGGTCGTGATCGAACTCAATATGAGGATGATGTTCTTCGAGTTCCGAAGGCGTTCCCTAAGTCTCGGTTTCAGGGTGTATTCCCAATCGCTGCCATCACGGACACTGTATGTTTTATCGTGCGAATCGACGAAGGGGAACGTCGCATCAGCGCCTTTCCACATCCGCAGGACATTATAATACTGAAAATCTTTTGTCGCATTGGCGCCCAGCGAGCTGGGATTGAATGGCTCTGCAACATAAAAGGCGGTGTAGTTTCCATTTCTATATGCCATTGCGCTTCTCAATCTCCATCTGAATTCAATACCGCCTCAAGTTCACGGCGCACCTGCGCCAACAACTCCTCGGCCTTGCTCGTGCTGTCCCCGGCATAGGCCAGCGTCAGCAGCGTGAGCGGATGCACTTCCATGACCTTGCACAGCTCGGCCAGCTTGTTCAAGGTCGGGCTTTTAAGGTCGCGCTCAAGGGTGCTCATGTAGGTGCGGCTCGACACGTCCGAAAACGCTTCTTGGCTCAAGCCCCGCGCTTTTCTGACCGTCTTCAACGCCTTCGCCAATGAGTACCGAGCCGCCACCTATGGTTTCCCTTCGAAAACCAAGATGACAGCTTATTGCGCTCTATAGAGCTACAATCTATAGTGTTCATCTTATGTTATTTTCCGGTTTCGTGACTTTACGGAAATCCGCATCGGCGGGTTCCAGCAAAGCCACGCAAGCGCATCCGTGCTTGAGCACGAAGGCGCAAATCCGGTTTCGCGGTTCTGCGCTTCGGCGTGAAACCGCATCCGTGCATCATTGGACTTGTGGGATTTCCGACCATGCCCCAGCCACTTGCCACCGACTCGGAGCGTGCGCAACTGCTCGCCAACGGCGAGGCTCGTGCCGCCGGCCAGGCCATCGACCCGGTGCCCGTGGTGCGGCTGTTCACGCCGGACGCGCATGTGACCTGGCTGCTGGCCGCACTCGATCCCGCCGATGGCGACACCGCCTGGGGCCTCATCGACCTGGGAATCGGAATGCCGGCGCAAGGAACCGTCAAGCTGTCCGAGCTGGCTGGCATCGTCGGGCCGCATCAGCAGCCCGTGATGCGCGACCGCTACTTCCGGCCCACGCGCACGCTGTCGGAATACACCCGGCTGGCCGAGCGCGACGGGGCTATCCCGGACTGAACACAGCCTACTGTGACTTTTTCAGTCTGGTGTCATACCGGGCAGGTCTCAATCGAGATTCTTGCGGCGTAGCCGCGCCAGTCTGATCCAAACGGACATGATGCCTGACGCGGACTGCGGCAGGCTGGCCTGTACGGCGTCCCACGGGAGGGACGCTGCCGCCGCAGCATTGAGACGAATACCGCAACGCATCGGAGCCAGTCGGACTTGACAGCCCAACTATTCCCTTAACCCATTTCGTTCTGATGACACCGATGTAGCACGTAGTTCTTCCGTCGCGGCCAGTCCTGTTCGCAGGGAGGTTGCGTCATGGTCGATCGCAGCGCCGAGCACTGGTATCCGACTGCCGCGTATCTGTACGTGCTGCACTTGGACGACCTTGGGACGGCCTGGGAATATCTGCGCAGAAACCCCGATTACCGGCTCGACTGGCTGCGCCATCATCGCCGGCCGAAAGCCGCGCAGCAGGCGGCGCATCGCTGGGGCTTGCGCCTGCTGGAAGATCCGGCGTTGGATGCGCGCGACGCGCATCCAGCCTGGTTGCCCGGCCATGTGGCCGTGGTGCAGCTCTATCCCGACGCCGATCCGCCGCAGTATGCTCCCGCGTTCACGTTTTGGCGCATTGCCGGGCACAAGCAACTGCTCCATGACGGCAAAGGGCTGGCGCTGATGGCGCACAGCCCAGGTCATTGCCTGCGCTTCGCGCTGGCGCCCGGCCTGGAAGACGGGATGGCTGTCGCCTATGCCCGCCGCGGCGGCGCCGCCGCACCTGCGCGCAACCATGCGCTCGGCGCGGCCCTGGCTTCTGCGAAGCCCAGGCCGGCACCCGCCGCGCTGCTTGAGCTACACACCTTGCAGGCGCTCGACGCAACCCTAGTGTAGTGTTGCATTCTGTTTGGAACTTAATCGGCTATTGGCGCGGATGACCTTTTGCAGGATGTCGCGAGCGTTCTTGGTCCAGATGAACGGCTTGGGGTTGGTGTTGTGATGCGCGATGTACTCATCGATGGCCGAGACGAGTTCGGGCACGCTGGTGAACACCCCGCGGCGTAGCCGGTTCTCGGAGATGTCGCGAAAGAAGCGCTCGACCATGTTCAGCCACGATGCCGAGGTCGGCGTGAAGTGCATGTTGAATCTGGGGTGCTTGGCCAGCCACTCCTGCACAGCTGGATGCTTGTGCGTGGCGTAGTTGTCGGCGATCAGATGCAGCGTCTTGTCCTTGGGCGTCTCCCGATTGATTTGACGCAGGAACTTCAGCCACTCGATGTGGGTGTGGCGCTGCTGGCACTGGCCGATGACCTGACCGTTGAGCACGTTGAGCGCAGCGAACAAGGTGGTTGTGCCGTTGCGCTTGTAGTCGTGCGTCATGGTGGCCGCGCGCCCCTTCTTGAGCGGCAGCCCGGGCTGCGTTCGGTCCAGCGCCTGCACCTGGCTCTTTTCGTCGCAGCACAGCACCAGCGCATGCTCGGGCGGCGACATGTAAAGCCCCACGATGTCTTCGAGCTTTTGCACGAACTGCGGATCGCGCGAGACCTTGAAGCCGCGCACGATGTGAGGCTTGAGACCGTGGGCCTGCCAATGGCGCATCACGGTGCTGGCGCTGACGCCCAACTCAGCGGCCATCGTGCGCGTGCTCCAGTGCGTGGCCGCCTCGGGCTTGGTCTGTGTGGTTAGCTTCACAAGCTTGGCCACATCCACCTTCACCGGCGGTGCGCCGCGCGGCAAGTCGCGCTCGATACCTTGCAGCCCCAATTGCAGGTAGCGTTCACGCCAGCGCGCCACCTGCACGCGCCCAATGCCAAGCTGCTCGGCAATATCCTTGTTTTGCAGCCCCTGCGCGGCCAGCAGCACGATCTGGGCGCGCTGGGCCAATCTGACGCTGGTGCGCTTGGAGCGCGCCAGCCGGCTCAGCTCGCTTTCCTCTTCATCCGTCAACACAATCGTCGGGGCAACTCGCAATTTTTCACTCCAATGCAAACCGTAGTAGAGCATTGGAGCGTGGTTGCTCAATTAAGTTTCATTAAGAATCAAACACTACACTAGCGGGTGCGTCCTTGCGCGAGGTGGCCGAAGGCTTGTTCGGCGGCGATGCCGCAGCCGATTGGTACAGCGACGGCGGCCTGCGCTCCAAGGTACGCCGCTTGGTACGGCGCGGCGATGCGCTGATGCGCGGCGGCTATCGCCGCCTAGCACAGCTTCCGCCGCTTGAGAAGGGTCGTTTTGAGGACGACGCAAAACGGCCCTGAGCAGGACAGCTTGGTTTTCTGAGACTGCCTCCATCCGGTTGCGCTGTGTGGCCGGAGCTTTGAAAGCTATGGAGGTTCACACCATGCGTCCCGCTCCTTTGCGGCCTGCCGCCACTGTCTCGACCGCTGCCGCGCAGCCCCAACGCTATCTCACCAACGACGAAGCCGCCGAGTACCTGCGGCTGTCGCCGCGCACGCTGGAAAAGCAGCGCGTGATCGGTGGTGGTCCGCGCTTTCGCAAGTTCGGCCGGCGCGTCATGTACGCCGTGGCCGACCTCGATGCCTGGGCCGCCGATCGCAGCTTCGAGACGACTTCCGATCCCGAGTACGCCGAGCACCACTCGGCCGACAGCCGTGCGCGCTGATCGGCGGCGCGCGGCAGGCCATCACCATGTCCAGCTCCGCGCTGCCGTTCCGGCAGCGGTCGTTGCAGGAGCGCGAACAGCTCGACCTGTTCCGCGCCTTGCCCGGCGACATGGCGCCGCGCGACAGCCAGGACTTGATGGCCTATCCGTTCTTCTCGCTCGGCAAGTCCAAGCGGGTCAAACCCATCGACTTCCGCGCGGGCAACGTGACGATCCGCGTAGAGGGCACGCAGGAGCACGGCATCGCCACGATTTGGGATGCGGACGTGCTGATATGGGCGGCCTCGCAGATCGTGGAAGCGAAGGACGCGGGCCTGCGCCCGTCGCGGCTGATGCGCGCGACGCCCTACGAGATCCTGCGCTTCATCGGGCGCGGCAAGTCGCTGCGCGACTACCAGCGCCTCAAAGCGGCCTTGGATCGCCTGCAATCGACCACGGTGGCCACGTCCATCCGCGAGACAACCGGGCGACGCCTGCACCGCTTCTCGTGGATCAACGAATGGAAGGAACTGGCCGATGCCAGCGGCACGCCGCTGGGCATCGAGCTGATCTTGCCGGACTGGTTCTATACGGGCGTGCTGGATGCCGCCCTGGTGCTGACCATCGACCCGGCGTATTTCCGGCTGACCGGCGGCATCGAGCGATGGCTGTACCGGCTGGTGCGCAAGCACGGCGGCAAGCAGGCATACGGCTGGCAGTTCGATTTCCGCTACCTGCACCAGAAATCCGGCAGCACCGCCAAGCCCTACGACTTCGCCTGCGACCTGCGCACGCTTGTCGCGCGGCAGTCGCTGCCCGGTTACGTTCTGGGCATCGAGCGGATGCCGGACAGCGGCGCCGAGCTGCTGACCTTCCGGCCCGTGCCGCATACGGCACGGGGATAACTCCGGGAGAGCCTGTGAATCGTGTCGTGCTATCAGGCGTGCGGGGTATCGTGCTATCAGGCGTGGGACTATCGTGCTATCAGGCGTGCCAATCGGCCGCAAACCCGCGCCAGCACTGGGTTTCCGCGCCCTCTAACTTCCCTAACTTAATTTCTCTAACGAGGTTGTTAAATAACCCCGCCGGTGATCGAAGAGATAGCAACCGGCATGCCCATGAGTTCGAGCTTGCTGGAGCATATCTGCAAACCAGTGCTCAGCACAAAAAAGCTTCGCAGCGCAAGACAGCGCAGGCACAACGCGAATGCACGAGGGATGTCGCGCAAGAAAGGCCTTCAGGCCTTTTTCCAGCCACTGGCGGCGAGCTTCTCGATGTTGTGGACCATGCAGTACAGATGCCACTGCGTGTTGACCTTGTCGCGGCCACGCAGATTGAAGCGCGAGAAGCCCTTGTTGTGCCGCAGATTGGCGAACACCGGCTCCACCGTGCCGATGCGCCGGCTGTACAGGGCCCTGCCACCCGGCGTGTCGATAGCTTGACGCATGAGATCGATGGCGCGCACTTGATTGGCCTTGTCCTTCTTGGCAGCTATCCGGCGGGTGGTCTCTCGACTGACTCTGATGGAGCGCGGTGTGGTTTGACCAGGGTCTCGCAGGCACAACGAGCGGAGCTCGCAAGCTGCACAGTCCGTCATGTCAGCCTTGAAGAACCGATGGCTTTTCCCCTCGCCGTAGCGATAGACGCGCCCCGTGCCCACAAGCTTCTTTCCGGCGGGGCAGATGCAGATGCGTGGATTCTTCAACTGGAAGTCGCTCACATCAAAGCGCTTTGGAACTGGGCCAGCCCCGGGGGCCATCTTGTTGTGCAGCGTTGGAGTGGCGGGCTTGAAACGTCCTTGGCCGGCCAGCCTCTCGTCGCGCTTGCGCATCTGCTTGTCGGCAATCAGGGCGGCAATGTTCAGCCGTGCCAACTCATTGACGTTGTCTTTGCTGTGGTAGCCCGCATCGGCCACGATCACGGTGTCTGGCTGCAGATAGGTACTGGTCTGCTCGATCATGGGCAGCAGCATGTCGTGCTCGGAGACCGAGCCCACGACATTGGCCGCGAGGATCACCTGGTGCTGCGCATCGACGGCCGCTTGTGCGGCATAGCCCTGGATGACGCCTTTGCCGGTGGCCATCTTGCCGCTGTCCGGGTCGGTGACGTTGGTCTTGATCTCGGTGCCCTTGCGATTGGGCATCTCCGAAGAGACTGCGACGAATTCCCGGGTGCGCGCGGCCTCCTGGCGCAGAGCATTCACGCGTGCCTGACGGCGAGCATCCATCTGATCTTCCGGCGCGCAAAAGTCTTGACCACGGTGCATCTCGACGATCTTGTCGGCGGCACGTTCGAGACGCCGCGCACGCTGAAGCAGCTCCTCGAAGGTTCCGCTGCGCTCCTTGCTGGCGTTGCTGGGCAGCTTCACACCGTCGATGGCGAAGAGATCGCCACCGATCAGGCCTTGTGCGTCGCAGGTCATCAGTACCTGGGCAAACAAGGACTTGATCTGCTCTCCCATGCCGCTGACGAACTTGGCGATGTGCGCGTGGCTGGGCTGGCTGTTGCCGCTCAGGGCAATGAACTGGACGTTGTGCAGGCAGGCCCGCGCGATGGCCCGGCTGGAGATCATGCCCTGGCTGTAGGCGTACAGCACGATCTTGAGCATCACGCGCGGGTCATACGCGCTGGCGCCCACCTCGTCGTTGCGAAACCGGGCATCCAGCTCGGACAGATCGAGTTCGTGCTCGACCAGGTAGTCCAGCGCGAAGGCGAAGCTGCCGGGAACGATCTGCTCGGAAAGGATCACCGGCAGGAACAGGCCATTGCGATCTTGGGGTTTGTAGCGGGCCATGGCGTGCTGCATGTAGGGGGCTCCAAACACAACGGCCTGCGGCTCCCATGGGCTGACGGGCACGAGAGTTTTTTTACAGCCTCAACTTTTAGTAAGGAAGCGCCGCTGCGGTGGATAACCGCCACGCGGCCACCAACGCAGCAGCAACAGCCGGGCTTTCCAACACGGAGGGCCAGGCCATGATCGTCGCGCTGCTCAACCAGAAAGGCGGCGTGGGCAAGACCACGCTCGCCACCCACATCGCTGGCGAACTGGCAATGCGCGGCCAGCACGTCGTGCTGCTGGACGCCGACCCGCAGGGGTCATCGCTGGACTGGACGCAGCGCAGAAGCCAGCAAGGCTTGCCACGGCTTTTCAGCGCCGTGGGCCTCGCACGCGAAACGCTGCATCAGGAAGCCCCGGAGCTGGCACGCCGCGCCGATCACGTCGTCATCGACGGCCCACCGCGCATCGCCGCCTTGGCGCGCTCCGCGCTGCTGGCGGCCGAGCGCGTGCTGATCCCGGTGCAGCCCAGCCCCTACGACCTGTGGGCCAGCGCCGAGATGGTGGTGCTGATCCGCGAGGCGCAAGTCTTTCGGCCTGCGCTGCGCGCGGCCTTCGTCATCAACCGGCGCGTCAGTACCACCGTGATAGGGCGCGAAGCGCGCCAGGCGCTCGCCGACCAGCCGCTTCCTGCGCTGCGCGCGGAAGTGCATCAGCGCATCGTGTTCGCCGACAGCGTGGCCGCTGGCCGGCTTGCACGCGAGACGGCACCGGACAGCGCCGCCGCGCGGGAAATCACCGCGCTGGTGGACGAACTGCTGCGGTGGACGACATGACAGCGAAGTCACCACCGAACAGCAAACGTGCGGCAAAGCGCGTCGGCATCGGCGCGCGTCCGCCCGCGAATCCGCACGCCGAGGCGTGGATTCGGCAAGGCGACGCCGATGCGCTGGGCAAGGGCGACCTCTACACCGCCCGCCTCACGCTCGACATCACGCCCGCCATGCGGGCGCGCATCAAGGTATCGGCCTTCACGCAAGGCGTGACCGTGGCCGATCTGCTGCGCGGCCTGCTGGAGCGAGAGTTTCCCGAGAACCGCAGGGAGAACACACCATGACCGCATCCACTGCACCAGTCACCGCGCCTGCCGCTGTCGCGGCCGCGCCTGTAGCGCCTTCCAGCCAGCCCGCCAGCGCGCCGCTGACGCGCGTGGCGCTGGCCTACATCGAGGCCCGTTTCAAGCTCTACCTGCGCTTCGGCGAACCCACGCGCGCGCACCAGCTCGACCGCTGGCGGCGCAGTGCGGTGTTCCTGCCGGGCGCTGTGTTCTGCCGCATCCGCTGGCAGGCCAACGACTACGGCACCGTGCGCTGGCAGCTCATGGTGATGCAAGCCTGCACCCCGCTGGACGAGGCGCAGCGCATCCCCGGCGTGCAGCCGGGCGCGCGCCTGCTGCTGCACGCCGAAGGCGACGGGCAAGTGCGCGCCGTGCTGGAACGCATCGACGCCATCGAGGCGCTGGGCATCGCGCCTGTCGCCGTTTCGCCCGCGTACTGGCGCACGCTCGCCAACCGGCTCGCCGCGCGCCTGCCGCTGCCCGAATACACCGCCGAGCGGCACGCCGCCTGGCTGACCGGGAGGGCGCTGCCATGACCGCCGTTTCCACTGGCGGCACCGCGCCGCGTCCTCGCTCGCACGCCCGCTCACGCTTGCGCGCTCGCATCGTGCTCGCTGGCTTCGCCGCCTGCGGCCTCGCTGCGCTGGCCTGGGCTTCGTTCGTGCAGCCGCTGCCGCGCCTGATCTATAACCCGTCCGACAGCGTGGCCGTCGGCTGGTATCGCGTCGATCCGCTGCACCATCGGCCCGGCTCGCTGCCACGTCCGTCGTCCGTGGGCAGCATCGTCCTGACCACGCTGCCGCCAGAAGCCGCCGCGCTGGCCGCGCAGCGCGGCTACCTGCCGGCGCGCGTGCCACTGCTCAAGCGCGTGGGTGCGGTCGCGCCACAGCAGGTTTGCGTTTTCGATGCGCTGGTGTGGATCGACGGCGTTCCTGTGGCCGCCGTGCGGCCCGCCGACCGACTGGGCCGTCCGCTGCCATCCTGGCCGCAGTGCCGGCAGCTTCGGCCTGGCGAACTGTTCCTTCTCAGTGTGACCAATCCGGCGTCGTTCGACAGCCGATATTTCGGGCCGGTCAGCGCATCCGCCGTGATCGGCGTCGCGCGCCCGATCTGGCTGGAGGCCCGCCCATGATGGCCGCCGATTCGCTGCACGTTGCCGTGCATCTCATCGTGCCATCGGGCGTGCCGATCCGGTGGCTTTCCGCATGTCGTCGCGTGTGCAGTGCGAGCGCATCCGCGCTGCACTTCGCGCTGCCTTCCCATGTGCAGGCGTCTTGCCTCGAATGCGCCCGGCCTATGGCCGTCGCCGCGTTCGCCGGCGCGCTGGCTGCTCGCGCAGTAGCGCCGCCGGGCAACCGCTGCCCGAAGCGCCAGCGAGGGGCAAAGGCGGAAGGCAAGACAAAAGGACGCGGCACCGGGCCGCGTCGAAAGCCAGTCTGCACATGGGGGTGGCGCGGCACACAGCGGCTTCGCCGCCGTGCCGCTTGTGGCGCGAGGCCCGCGCCAATGCGGGTGTGTCCGCGTGCTTTGCACGACCGGACACGCCAGAGCTTGCAGGGAGCACAGCCATGAGTGACCGCCGAGACGACGATTTCCGTATCCGCCCGAACCCTCCAAAGGCCCCGATGAACCGGGGCCAGGGCTTCGTCTCGAAGGTGCTCAAGCAGGCGGGCAAGGCCAGCGGCGGCAAATCGGCGATGCGCCGTCCTCGCACTGGCGGCAACGGACAGCACTCCGGCCAGCGGCCCGGCTCGCGCCTCGGGCGCGGCCACACGGCGGCGCGCTTCGCGGGCGCGAAGCTCACTCCCATGTCGCGGCGCGTAACCATCAAGACGCTGCTGGTCAATCAGCGCCAGGCCAGCCCGCAGTCGCTCGCCAAGCACCTTCGCTACATCGAGCGCGATGGCGTAGGCCGCGAAGGCGAGCCTGGCCAAGCCTACGGGCCACAGACCGATGCTGCCGACCTCGACGTCTTCACGGAGGGCTGCGCCGACGACCGGCACCATTTCCGCTTCATCCTCTCGCCTGAGGATGGCGCGGAGCTGGAAGACCTGCGCACCTATACGCGGCACCTCATGGGTCGCATGGAGGCCGACCTGGGCACGGGCCTCGATTGGGTAGCCGTCAACCACTGGAACACCGACAACCCGCACACGCACATCGTCGTGCGTGGGCGCGACGACACCGGCAAAGACCTCATCATCGCGGGCGACTACATCGCCGATGGCTTCCGCCATCGCGCTGCTGAGCTGGCGACCGAATGGCTGGGGCCGCGCACGGAGCTCGAAATCCAGCAGACCTTGCAGCGCGAGGTGGAACAAGAGCGGTGGACGAGCCTGGATCGCACCCTGCAACGCGAGGCCGGCGAGGACGGCCGAGTGCAGATCGAACGCTTCAACGAACCGCGGCTGCAACGCCAGCGCCTGTTGCTGATCGGCCGCCTGCAACGCTTGCAGCGCCTGGGCCTGGCCGGCGAGATGCAGCCCGGCACATGGGCTGTCCATGCCGACGCGGAAAAGACCCTGCGCGCCCTGGGCGAGCGTGGCGACATCATCCGCACCATGCAACGGGCCATGCGCGGCGAGCCGCGTGAGCTGGCGGTATTCGAGCCGGGCGACGACGGCCGCACCATCCTCGGCCGCGTAGCCGCGAAGGGGCTGGCCGACGAGCTGCGCGATCGGGGCTATCTGGTCATCGACGGCGTGGACGGCAAGGCCCACTACGTCGCGCTCAACGCCCACGACGAGCTGGCGAACTATCCGACCGGCGCCGTGGTGGAGGTGAAGGGATCGGCCGACGTGCGCGCAGCCGACAGGAACATCACCGCACTGGCGAGCGGTGGCCTGTACCGCACTGACCATCATCTGGCCGTCGCGCAGGGTCAGGCTGTGCCGGGTCGTGATCCGCACGAAGTCGTCGCGGCCCACGTCCGCCGGCTGGAAGCCCTGCGCCGGGCCGGCATTGTGGAGCGCGTGGCCGAAGGTCTATGGAAGGTGCCGCACGATCTGCCGGAGCAGGGCCGCCGCTACGACGCGCAGCGCCTGGGCGGCGTGGCCGTGGAACTGAAATCGCACCTGCCTATCGAGCGGCAGGCCCGCGTGATCGGGGCCACTTGGCTCGACCAGCAACTGATCGGCGGCGGCTCTGGCCTGGGCGACCTGGGCTTCGGCAGCGAGGCCAAACAGGCGATGCAGCAGCGCGCCGACTTCCTGGCCGAACAGGGGCTGGTCGAGCGGCGCGGGCAGCGCGTAATCCTAGCCCGGAACCTGTTGGGCACGCTGCGCAATCGGGAATTGGCGCAGGCCGCCAAGGACATTGCCGCCGAATCCGGCTTGGAGCACCGTCCGGTGGCCGACGGCCAGCGCGTGGCCGGTATCTACCGGCGCAGCATCATGCTCGCCAGCGGGCGCTACGCGATGCTCGATGACGGCATGGGGTTCAGCTTGGTGCCGTGGAAGCCAGTGATCGAACAGCGGCTGGGCCAGCAGCTCGCGGCCACAGTGCGCGGTGGCGGGGTGTCTTGGGAGATTGGGCGCGCACGCGGGCCTGCTATCAGTTGAGGCGGTAAACAAAACGCAGCTAGCAACACGATACGGAGGGCTTGCACACCTTCCGATCAAGAAAACATCGAGCGAGCACGGAGGTCATCCGCTCGTTCCGCACTTGACCAAATTATTCGATAAAATATAGTTCGATCGTACGAACTCTATTAGAATCTGACATAACCAAGACCTTCGAGACACTCATGAATCGCTTGACTACCTATGCGCTCGACCTCCATAGACCCGTGCCGTCGGTCCGGGAGACTGGCACTTTGAGCACGGGCAGGAGCGTGCAGGCGTGCACGGTGGCCGTGCTGTCCATGTGTGTACTTCTGCTCGCTGCCTGCACTGATGGCTCAATCTCGTCTAGATCCGTGGCCACGCCGGTGGCTGCAGAAGTCGCTGTGGTACGGCAGGCACGATTACCTGTTACCAACGATGTGACTGGCAGCGTAGTCTCTGATGGGCGCATCGACGTCGCCTCGCGCGTGACCGGCTTCATCCGCCAGCTCGACGTGCGCGAGGGCCAGGCGGTCAAGCGCGGCGAACTCCTGGTGCGCATCGACGCCGCCGACATCGATGCTGCCATCATGCAGGCACGCGCCGGGGTGCAGGCCGCCCGCGAAGCCTGGCAGGACGCGCAGTACGACGTGAACCAGAATGCGCAACTGGTGCCGGCTGGCGCGATCTCGGCCGACGCGCTGCGCAAGTCCAGGGTGCGGGAGGAAACCACCCGCGCGACGCTGGAGCAAGCGCAATCGGCGCTGGCGGCGGCACAAGCGCAGCGCAACTACGTGGCCATCACCAGTCCGGTGGATGGCGTGGTCGTCTCGGTGGCCCGGCGCAGCGGTGAGATGGCCACTCCCGGCGCGCCGCTGATGACGGTGGAGTCGCGCGAGGTCTTGCTGTTCAAGGCGTTCGTGCCCGAGCGCAGCCTGGCGGCAATCAAGTCCGGCGACTCGATTCCCGTGCGCATCGACGCGCTGGGCGATGAGCGCTTCAAGGGACGGGTTCGGGGCGTGGTGCCATCGGGCGATGGCGTGACCCGTCGCTATGAGGTGGACATCGTGCTGCCGCGGGACGCGCGCCTGCTGCCGGGAATGTTCGGCCGCCTCGAAATCCTGCTGGACGAGAAACAGGCCGTCACGGTGCCGCGTGCGGCCCTTGTGCGCCGCGGCGGCCTGGACGGTGTGTTCGTGGTGCGGGACGGCGTGGCCCGCTTTCGCTGGCTGCGCACCGGCCGCGAGCTGGGCGATGCGCTGGAAGTGACCGCCGGTCTGTCGGATGGCGAGACCATCCTCGCGCGCGCCGCCGACACGGTGTTCGACGGCACGCCGATCCGCGCTGCCGGGGGCGCGCAATGACGTCGCCGCGCCTGAACTTCGCCGGCCTGCTGGCACAGTATTTCATCACCTCCAAGCTGACCCTGGTGTTCATCATCGCGGTGGCGCTGATGGGCGTCATGGCGGTGCTGCAGACGCCGCGCGAGGAGAACCCGCAGATCATCGTGCCCGCCGCCGCCGTTATGGTCGGCTTGCCGGGCGCCTCTGCCAGTGAGGTCGAATCGCTGGTGGTCACGCCCCTCGAAGGCATCCTGAGCGAACTGCCCGGCGTCGATCACATCGAGAGCACTTCCCGCAACTCACAGGGAATCGTTCAGGTGCAATTCAAGGTCGGCGAATCCAAGGAGCAGTCACTGGTCAAGCTCTATGACCGCGTGATGGCCAGCCGTGCCTGGCTGCCTGCCGATGCCACGACGCCATTGGTGCAAAGCGTCGACGCGGACGACGTGCCGATCGTCACCTTCACGCTGGCTTCGTCGAAATACGATGACTACGCGCTCAACCGCATGGCCGAACGCATGGCCGAGCGCCTGCGCAGTACCGAAAACGTCTCGGTGGTTTCCTTGCGCGGCGGGCAGCACCGCGAAATCACCATCGAACTGGACCCCGATCGCCTACAGGCTTACGGCGTGACCCTGGGCCAAGCCCGAGCGGCCTTCCCAATCAGCAACCTGACGTTGCCACTGCCGCCCACCGTACGTGACGGCCAGGTACAAGCCATCAAGCTGGATGCGGCCTACACCTCGGCCGAGGATGTGCGTAACCAGCTCATCGCCGTGCGCGATAAGCGGCCGGTTTACGTGCGCGACGTGGCCACCGTCACCGACGGCCCGCCGTCGGAGCCAACCACGGCCAGCCGCCTCTCCTTCGGTCCCGGCGATCCACGCTTTGGCACGGCCGATGCCACAGACCTGCCCGCCGTCACCATCGCTGTGGCCAAAAAGAAGGGCACCAATGCCGTGGTGGTCGCCAATGCAGTGATCGACCGCATGCAGCGCATGCAGGCCACCTTCGTGCCCCAGGACATTCAGGTCGTGGTGACGCGCAACGACGGCCAGAAAGCCGACGACGCGGTCAACCTGCTGCTGGAACACTTGGCGATCGCCCTGGTCACCGTGGGCCTGGTGCTGATCCTCTTCCTGGGCTGGCGCGAGGCGTTGATCGTGATGATCACGGTGCCGTTGATCATGGGCATCACGCTGGCGGCCAACCTGCTGGGCGGCGTCACCATCAACCGCGTCACGCTGTTCGCGCTGATCCTGGCGCTGGGGCTGCTGGTGGATGCCGCCATCGTGGTCATCGAAAACATCCACCGCCACTACGCCAGCCGCAAACCGAAGGCGGACAAGGAAGCGGAAACCGTGCTGGCGACCAACGAGATCGGCAACGCCACCAACTTGGCCACCTTCGCGGTGATGCTGGTCTTCATCACCCTGCTACTGGCCCTGACCGGCATGCCGCGCCAGTATTTTTTCCCGGTCGCGGTCACTGTGCCGGTCGCCATGGCCGCTTCCATCGTGGTGGCCTACATCGTCGTGCCGTGGGCATCCAATCGCTGGCTTCATCGCCACGACATCCGGCAGGAAGAATCAGCGCACGGGCAACAGTCCCATGGTCATGGCGCACCGGGGCGGATCGAACGCCTCTACCTGCGCCTGTTCGGCCCCCTGCAGCAGCACAGAAACGTGCGCATCGGCTTCGGTCTGGCGGTGCTGTTGCTGATGACGGTCTCGCTGATGCAAGGCGCCTGGCAGTTCGTCCGTCCGGCGGGCGTGGGCGGGGCCGTGTCCGCGCTGGGCGTGCCGATCGGCTTTCTGCCCAAGGACGACCAGAACACCTTCAACGTGGTGGTTTCGATGCCGGAAACCACGCCGGTGGAAGACACCGATCGCCTGGTGCGCCAGGTCGCCACGGTGCTGGCACAGGAGCCGCACGTGCTCAACTACCAGACTTGGGTCGGCCAGGCTGGTGTAGCCGACTTCAACGGCCTGTTCAAGGGCACGGCCGCGCGTGCCGGCAGCCACATCGCGGAAATCCGCGTCAACCTCATCGACAAGCGTCACCGCAAGGAAAGCTCCATCGACATCGTGCGCGAATTGCGTCCCAAAGTGGAGACCATTCGCGCTGCCTGGCCCGGTGCCGAGGTGGCGCTGGTCGAGCAGCCGCCGGGTCCGCCGCTGCGCTCGACCGTTTTGGCGGAAATCTACGGCCCCGACGCCGAGGGTCTGCGCGCGCTGTCGGCCCAGGTACGCGGGGCCTTCGCACAAACCTACGACACCGTCGACATCACCGACACCGAACCAGAAGATGTGCGGGAGCACCGCATCGTGCCGGACAAGGACAAGGCCGCGCTCTCCGGCGTCTCGACTGCGCAGATTGCCGAGGCGCTGGCGCTGGTCTACGGCGGCACCACCCTCGGCCGCGCCCACCTGCCGGACGAGAAACTGCCGGTGCCAGTCAGGGCCTTCGTGCCGCGCCGCTTCGAGGTCGATCCCGGCCGGCTCGACCGGGTATTCGTGGACAACGCTGCCGGCCAGCCCGTGCCGCTGGTGGAGTTGGTCAAAGTGGTTCCCGCATCGGTCGATCGTCCCATCCTGCACCGCGACAACGAGAAGGTCTCCTTCGTCGGTGCGGAACTGTCGGACTCGGTGCCGCTGTACGCCGTGCTCGACCTGCAGCGGCGCCTGCATGGCATCACCGCGCCGGACGGACGTCCGCTGCGCACCGGCAACCTGCGCTTCAAGGAGGACGTGCCCGACACCATCGACGGCTATCAGTTGCTGTGGGGCGGCGAGATGCGCATGACGCTGGACGTGTACCGGGATCTCTCCCTCTCCCTCAGCGGCGCCCTGCTCATCATCTATTTCGCGCTGGTCGCCTACTACCGCTCGTTCATCGTTCCGCTGGTGGCCATGTCGGCCGTGCCGCTCGGCATCATCGGCATCTTTCCGGGGCACTGGCTGGTCGGCATGGATTTCTCCGCGACATCCATGGTCGGCATCATCGCGCTGGCGGGGGTGGTGATCCGCAACTCGCTGCTGATCATCGACTTCATCCAGGACAACATCAGGCACGGCATGCCGCTGGAGGATGCCGTACGCGAGGCCGGCGCGGTGCGTCTGCGGCCGATCCTGCTGACGTTGCTGGCGATCATCTTCGGCTCGGCCATCATGGTGACCGACCCAGTCTTCGGGGGGCTGGCCATTTCGCTGATCTTCGGCACGCTGGTCTCGACTGCGCTGACTGTGTTCGTCGTGCCGCTGCTCTATGAGTTGCATGCAAAACGTCATGCGGCCCCTACGTCCCCAGGAGCAGATCATGCATGAGAAGGACCACGGCACATCATCGGCTAGCCATCGCCAAGCCCGCGCAGGCCATGAAACCGGCCCGTCGGTTCACCATCGGCTCGTCGGCACGCTGGCCGTGGCAGTGCTGGCGATGCTGAGCGGTTGCGCCTCGCTGGCACCCGCGCTCGATCCCATCGCACTCCCCGTCGCATCGAACTGGCGGACGCAGCCTGACGCGCCAAGTGGTGCGGCCGCGACTGAATTGGCCTGGCGCGAGTACTTCACCGACCCGGCCTTGCAGGCGCTGATCGAGACCGCGCTGGAAAACAACCGCGATCTGCGCGTGGCGGTGCTGCGCACCGAGGAAGCGCGTGCCGCCTTTCGCATCCAGCGTGCGCAGCAGGCGCCAATGGTCGGCGTGGGGGCGCAGCAAATCCGCGCCGGCCTGCCCGATGGGCTACAGCCGCTGGCGGGCCGCTCGGTCCTGGAGGTCAACGTAGCCTCCGTGGGCATCAGCAGTTGGGAGCTGGACCTGTGGGGCCGCGTACGCAGCATGAAGACCGCCGCATTGGAGCAATGGCTGGCCACCGAGCAGGGCCAGCGCGCCGTGGAATTGGCGCTGGTCGCCCAGGTCGCTGATGCCTACCTGGGCCTGCGCGAACTCGACGAGCGCATTTCGCTGGCAAGGCGCACGGTTGAAAACCAGCAAGAGCTGGCGCAAATCTTCCAGAAGCGCTTGGAGCTGGGCCATGGCTCGCGGCTGGAACTGACCCAAGTGCGCACCCTGCTCAGCCAGGGCAAAGCCCTGCAGGTGCAACTGGAGCTTGCGCGCGAACAGCAGCGCAATGCCCTGGCGCTACTGCTCGGCAGCGAACCCCAATTGCCGCCGTCATCGGCCCCGATGGATGAAGCCCTGGTCATGCCCGAACTGAGGCCCGGGCTGCCATCGGACCTCTTGGTCAACCGCCCGGACATCCTGGCCGCCGAGCATGCGCTGCGGGCACGCCAAGCCAACATCGGTGCGGCGCGCGCCGCATTCTTCCCGCGCATCGCACTGACCGGTGGTGCCGGCTCGGTCAGCACCAGCCTGAGCGACCTGTTTTCGTCGGGCACCCGGGCGTGGTTGTTCCAGCCGACGATCGAACTACCGATCTTCGATGCCGGCATGCGACAGGCCAATCTCGACGTTAGCGTCGTGCGGCGTGACATCGCCATTGCCGAATACGAACGCGCGATCCAGGCAGCGTTTCGCGACGTTTCCGACGCCCTGGCCGCAAGGCAGAAGCTCACCGAGCAGCTTATCGTGGCACGCCAGGCCCACGCCGAGCAGAGTGAGCGTTTGAAACTGGCGCGAACGCTGTTCGATGCCGGCTCGGCGGCGCACCTGGAGGTGCTGGACGCCGAGCGCGACCTGCTTGCCGTCGAGCAGCAACTGGTGCAGGTACGCAGGGCGGCATTGTCAAGCCAAATCGGGCTGTACGCAGCGCTGGGCGGTGGCATCAACCAGCCCCCGAAAAGATGAGGAGGCGCAATGCTCTGGCAGGCACTGACCGCGATGCGTGATCTACGGCGTTTGCACGAAATCGCCTCGATCCTGATCCGCTACGGGTTTGGCGACATGGTGCGCCGGATGGGGCTGTCCAACGCCTTGGAGCGGGCGGGGACGGCACTGCACTGGAACGAAGCGACAGACTTCGCCCACATGACGCCCCCTGAACGAGTGCGGCGGGCGCTGGAGGAGATGGGGCCGACTTTCGTCAAACTCGGCCAGGTGCTCGCTACCCGGGTCGATCTACTCGAACCCGAGTGGACCGCCGAATTCGGGAAATTACAGGACAGCGCGCCGCCCGCTCCCTGGGCAGCCGTACATCAGCAGCTCACCGAAGACCTCGGCGCGCCGCCCGAGGAAATCTTCGCGGCCTTCGATCCCGAGCCCTTGGCGGCCGCTTCCATTGCGCAGGTGCATCGGGCGCGTCTCGACGATGGCAGCGAAGTCGTGGTCAAGGTGCGCAGGCCCGGCATTCGGCCCATTCTGGAAGCCGATCTGCGCTGGCTTGCGCGCTTGGCCGAACTCGCTGAGACGGAGAGCGCGGAATGGCGCGTCCTGCATCCGCGCGAGATGGTGCGCCAGTTCGGCCAGTCGCTGCGCAATGAACTCGATTTCGCCGGCGAATGCCGCAATGCCGAACGCATCGCCGAGAACTTCACCGGCTATACCGATCAGGACTCTCCTCCTGTCGTCCCGGGCGAGGAGAAGCCGGACGCGGATGGCGCACATCCCATCATCGTCATTCCCCGCGTGTATTGGCAGTGGACCGGCGAGCGGGTCTGCGTACAGGAATTCATTGGTGGTATTTCCGGGCGCAGGCTTCAGGCCGTGGACCAGGCTGGCCTGGACCGCAAGATGCTCGCACGGCGTGGCGCCAATGCCGTACTGAAGATGATCGTCGAGGACGGGGTGTTTCACGCTGACCCCCATCCGGGCAACGTGTTCTATTTGCCGGGCAATCGAATCGCCTTCATCGACTTTGGCATGGTTGGCAGGCTGGAGGAGGAACGCCGCGACCAGTTGATCCGCCTGCTGCTGGGGCTGGTGAGGAACGACGCCCGCAGCGTCGTCGACGTCATGCTCGAATGGACGAGCGACGGTGTGGCAAATGAGCAGGATCTGTTGTCGGAAGTCCAGTCTTTCATCGATCGCTACCACGGCGTGCCACTGAAGCAACTGCGGTTGAGCGTAATGTTGTCCGACCTCGTGGCGATCCCGCGCCAGCATCACCTCGTCCTGCCCAACGATCTGTCCTTGCTGATAAAAGCCTTCGTCACACTGGAAGGCTTGGGCCGCGAACTCGATCCCGGCTTCGACATGGCCAACCAGGCACTGCCGCTGCTGGAGCGTGCCATGCACGCGCGCTACTCCCCGGCAGCGCTGCTCAGACGGGGGCGGCGGGCGGCCGGTGACATCTTCTCGTTGCTGGCAGGCTTGCCCCAGGACATCTCCCGGCTGCTGCGAGCCGCCCGCCGCGGCCGTCTGGAGGTACACATCGACGTCACCCATCTGAGACGGGTCGGCGATCAACTCGACAATGCCGCCAACCGCCTGGTGATCGGGATCGTCGTCGCCGCGCTCATCGTCGGCTCGTCCATCGTCATGACCGTGCCGGGAGGACCGACGCTTCTGGGGTTGCCGGTCTTCGGTCTTGTCGGATTCCTGGGCGCGGTGGCCGGCAGCCTATGGCTTCTGCTTTCCATTCTGCGCAGCGGGAGAGGACGATGAGCAGCATCGGGAAGGTCGTCATCTTCTATTCCTCCATCGGATACGGACACATCAGTGCCGCGCAATCCATTCAGGACGAGATACGGCGGCAATCTCCGGCGACCCGGGTGCTGCTGCAGGACATCCGTACGTTCATGCATCCGGTGTGGCGACGGGTTGACGAGCGCCTGTACTGGTTCGTAGCCAACAATCTGCCAGCGTGCTTCGATAGTCTGTTCCGTGCGATGCAGGCGCGCGGCAGTCGTGTGGCCTCGCTGTCGATGCTGCCCAATGACTATCCGGAAGAGAGCGTATCGGCCTACTTGACCGCGCAGCGGCCGGATGCCGTTCTCGCCACCCACTACGGGGCAGCCCAGGTGCTGGGAACATTGCGGGAAAAAGGACTGCTGTCCGACACGAGAATCGGCTGGCTGCACACGGACTTCTTCGAGGGCTATTTCCCACGCATCTCCAAGCGGATCGACCGTACCTTTCTTGCCCACCCGGAACTGGAAACGCGCTGGCTGGCCGCGGGCGTTCCGGCCGACAAAGTCGTTACCAGTGGCATGCCGGTGCGGATTCCCGCGGCATCCGCCGACGCCCGCCGTGCCACGCTCCAGGGCCTAGGGCTGTCGGTGGACGTGCCGACCCTGCTGCTGACCGGCGGCAAGGAAGGGGCGGGCGACTATCTGGGGGTCGTCGAAAGCATCGTTCGCCGCTGCCCGGGCCGCCTGCAGATCATCGCGGTGTGCGGCACGAATACGCGGCAATACGAGGCGCTTGCCGATCTGCGCGAAAGGCTGCCGGACACGGTGACGTTGAAGCCGCTGGGGCTGCTGCCGCGCAGCGAGATGGCGTCGTGCATGGCAGCCACCGACATCCTGGTCACCAAGGCCGGCGGGATGACGCCCGCAGAGGCTTTTGCCCTCGGGGTGCCGACCGTGCTGCTCGACGTGATCAGCGGCCATGAACGCGAAAACGCCGCGCTGTTCCAGCGCCAGGGCCTGGCCCGGTTCGCGGCCAGCGCCGACGATGCGGGCAGATCCGTGATGGAACTGCTGGGCGACCCCGCCGAGCGCGAGGCCATGCTGCGGGCCCAGCAGGAGTTCCGGCAGGGCATCGACATCGCAAGCATCGTGCGGTTTGCGCTGGACGATGGCTTCAGGCCAGGCCGCCCGCTGCCCGGCTATGGCGTCGAGAACGGCGCGCCCGTCCAGGGCATCGATCAGGCGCTGGCGCAACTGGATTCCGAAGCACCGGCAGAGGTCGAGCTGCTGTTGTCCTACGCCACGTCCAAAACGCCGCAACGGGTCGTTCTCGAAAACCCGTTCGGGCATCTTGCCGTCCGCATCGGCGACACCGTCTACAGCGCGAACTACATCGCGGACCCGTCCGTCGATCCGAACTTCCTGCAGCATGTGAGCCTGGCGGACTACCTGTACGGCATCCATCGTCCGTCCTATTCGCAAGTTCACACCAACACCTACGGCATGGCCTATGGCCGTGAGACGCTCGGGCTGCGGGTCCAAGGCATTCCCGCCGAGCGCCGTGCGGCGATGGTGGTCGAGGCCCACCGCATCGAAAACGGATTCCGGGACGCAAGCCTGCGCTGGAGCAGGAGCGATCTCAATTGCGCCGACGTGGTTGCGCGAATTCTCGCCGCCGGTGGCTACGACGACCGCTCCCTGTACGACCGGGCGGGTCTGCCGAGCATGCCGCTGGATTTGTTCGAGCGGATGCGGGCGCACTTCGAGGCCGATACTTCCTTGCGGAAAGAACTGGTGGCCTACCGATTGCTGCCAGGAACGCAGGCAAGCTACCGCTTCTCCCGTTTTCCGCTGTCGGTCGGGCAGCCATTGCGCTCGATGGCGCGCGTCCTGAGCGATGCGCAGCCGGATGCGCTCGAACAGGCAACGACCCGGCAGGTCACTGGTTATTTCGGCGACCGGCGGCTCTACGTGGAGGACCTGCGGGCATGCTGGCCAGCTTCGGAATCTGCGGACTCCTCCTTGACCGGCCGTCCTCATTTGGCGCTGGAGCAGGCCATCCTCGCCGATCTGCGGCGCCTGCTCGCGGTATGCGTGAAACTGCCGCTCAGGCGGATCGAACGCCTGGGCAGCTTTCCCGCCGCGCACGAGTTCCACCGTCTCGTCGGCCGCGGGCTCCAGCTCGCCCGGCTCGCCACCGAACATGTGGAAGATGATGTGCGTCCCCGCACCGATCGCCTGCGCGCGCTGTTCACCCGGCTCGTGGAGGACTACGGGCGGATTGACCCGCAGCGTTTGGAGTCGCGCCGTGTGCGGTCATACCTTGCGCGGCTTCGGGCGTTCGAGTCGGCGCTCGGACGTGAACTCGTGCCCGCCGGTCCTTCGTGGGCGCTCCTGCCCGCCTGGTGGCACAGGATGGCGGCACTCGCTCGCACCGGTGCGCGGTCGCACCCTCGCAGCAGGGGGGTGAAGGGGTTCAGCGGCATGCGGATTGATTCGGGCGAAGTCGAGCCCAACGGCGATGCGAAAGAGCACGGTGCACATCCTCTTGAAGCCGATCCGGCCACGCGCTTGACGCTTGGTGGCCTGGAAAAACCCATTCAGGGCTTCCAGGAGGCTGTCAGCCTGGTAGGTCTGGGTCCAGGCGGCGAAGCCCTCAAAGGAGCTTCGGATCAGCCAGGCGACGTCCCTCATCGGCTTGAGACCCCTATGACCGTTGCCACTGACCATGAGGCACCCGATTTTTCGCAATTCCATTACCATTGAAAAGATCGTTCGTATGAACTATATTTTCATCGGAACAGTCGGAGGATGTATGCCAAATCATGCCGAAACAACCAGCGGCCACGAGGCCCGCAGTGCCAAGACCCGATCGCAGTTGATCGAAGCGACGATTGACGTTGTCGCTGCCGTTGGCTACGAGGGGGCAACCACACGTGCCTTGTCCCAAGCGGCTAAAACCACGCTGTCGGCCATTCCCTACCATTTCGGCAGCAAGAAGGAACTCTATCTGGCCGCAGCGGACATGATCGCCGAATATGCGGCCATTCGCTTCGCGGAAGCCGCAGCCTTGCTTGACGATACGTCGGACGTCGGGCTTTCCGCTCGCTTCGAACTCGCACTGATCCAACTGCTCCACACCATGCTGGAGGAAGCCGAGCCGCATGCCTGGACGGCATTCGTGGCCCGCTGCGCTTACGACAACGACGACGCCTTCGCCCTGATTTACGGACGCGCAATCGCTCCGCTGCAGGAGCGTCTAGTGCATGCCGCCAGCCAGTTTAGCGGCAGATCTTCCGATGACGAGGCACTGCGGCTGCGCGTCATCGCAATTCTGACGGCAATTTTCAGTTTCAGGTTTCTGCGCGGCGTGATGCTCCGTGGCATGGACTGGCAAAGCATTCAGAACGAAGCCGTCAGGCAGATCACGGACATGGTCCGCGATCTCTGCCGAAGCGGCTTTCTTGCTGTTCGGCCGGCTGATGACAGCGCGAACCGAAAAACAGGCCCCACTTGACTCCATCAATCCCTCTCAACTGAAAGGAAATGCACTATGACTCTCCAATCCTACGTACACCAGACCATCGCATGGGCGAAGCAGCGTCTCGATGAGACCGATGCCATTCTCTCCGAGGTCGAGAAATCGGCCGCCAGTATCAAGGAGGATGCCCGCAAGCAAGCCGATACAGCTCGCGCACGCCTCGCGGCATCCCGCGCGAAGCTGCAGCAGTACTACGATGATCTGCGCGCCCAGGCGGATACCGCGAAGCAGGAAGCGGGCGAGATTCAGGACAAGCTCGAAGCCGAATGGGTCGAGGTCGAGTCCGCCCTCCAGCAATTTGTCGCCACGACCGGCGACCAAGTGAAAACCGTGCGCAGCATCGTCGTCGTCCGTGCGCGCGCACAGCGGCAAGCGTGGCAAAACTCCCTGAAGGAGTTGCGTGACCAGGCGGCCGATGCCGTCGAGAAAGCCCGCGGCGAACTCGATGCCGCGTTCGATCACCTTTCCACTGAGGCCGAGAAATTTCAGGCACGTATCGGTGAGGTCAAGGACGCCGGCGATGAATCCTGGCGTGCCGTCAAGCAGGGGTTCACCAATGCCAAGGCAGCTCACGACGTCACGGTCCAGAAGATCAAGGATGCCTTTTCCAAGGTTCTTTGAACCTAGGCGCCACGTTGCTTTTGTTTTGGCTTATCAGGAGAAATCACCATGAAACTTCGCTTTTCCACAATCGCCTTGGCGCTGCTTGCTCAGACAGCGTTGCTGTCAGCTCCTCCCGCCTTGGCACAGAATGCAGAAGCACAGGCCGATTCAGCCGCCGCACAGAAGGAGCCCTCAAGGGTTCACCAAGCACTGGCGTGGTCGCAGGATCGGCTGGCCCAGCTTGATGCCAACATTACTGCCCTGGAAAAAGACGCCAGCAGGCTCCGGGGCGAGGCGCGCACCAAGGCCGATGCGGCGTTGGCGGACCTGCGCAAGCAGCGGGATACCTATCGCCACCGGGCTCAAGATGCCGCAGCCAACGCAAAGAACTGGAGCGATGCCCAGATCGCCGAAGCACGTCAGGCACTTGACAACGATTGGGCCACCTTCCAGGCCACCCGAGACAAATATCTTGAGGAAAGCAAGGCCAGCATCGCTACGCAGCGTGCCGTACTGGAGGCGGAACTGAATGCGCAGCAGAAAGCGCTTGCTGGATTGCGTGCCGACGCGGCCAAGCTCGCGGCGGATCAGCGCGCAGCCATTGAAGGGCGTATTGCTGCACTGAATGCAGATGTGGAGGAGACCAAGGCCCGGGTCTCGAAAGCCTCGTCCGAGGTATGGGAGACCACGAAAAAGAGCTATGGGGAAGCCCAGCGGCTTTTCTCCGAAACCTATGCGTCTATCCGCCAGTCCATCGACGAGGCCAAAAAGTAATTTCCCTAATGCCGGAGACGCAGGCATGTCCTGCGCATTCTCGTCTCTGGCGCATGTGCAGATGCATGGGAAGGTGACAGCCGGAAAATTCTATTGAAGGGGAAAGGCGATGAATCTGACAAGTGAAATCAAAGCCCTTGGCGTAGAGATCGCCGAGCAAGCTCGCCAACGGACGAAGCCGCAAGATGAAGCCCCGCCCCCCACCGAAGAAGTGAGCTGCGTCAGCGAAGCACGTTCTCAATTACACGATGCCGACGCTTTCTTGAAAGCTGTAAACGAAACCCTTGACGAGTTTGCGGACGATCTGAATAGGCACCCGCGCTTGACGGCGCTGGCCGCGCTTGGCATCGGCCTGGCTGCGGGCGTCGTCATCGGTTACCAGGCTCGATAACCGATTTGTGCTTTCCTTGAAAGGTCTCCTATGTCGACTCTCAACTCTGCAAAACTCTACGGCCGCATAGCATTGCTGCGCCGCCAAGTCCTGCTTCGACAGCTCATTCGGCGCAGTATCACCGCCGCACTGGCTATCGCGGCGTTCATCGCCACCTCCGGGCTGGCGACTTATGCGCTGTTCCTGGCCATCAAAGCTCCTCTCGGTGATCTCGGGGCAACACTGGCAATCGCTACCCTTTACTTGGTGGCGGCGCTCATTTTGCTGGGTTACACCTTGCATGAGCCACATTCCCCTGAACTGGAGGCACTTGCCGAAATGGAGGCCGCCGCGCTTGAAACAGTCACGGCCGATACGCAAGGCATCGTGCAACTGGCCACCGCAGCCGGCCACCGCATCGAGAATCTTGGCAGCAGCTTGACTCTTGGCGTTGGCATGCTGGGCGCGCTTCGCAAGCTCCTGGCTTCTCGAAAGCCTTAAAGAACGGGGCGCAACCGACCGGCTGTGCCGGTGAGTACTCACAAGAAGAACGCACCGCGAGACGTAGATCTGTGCCAACGCGGAACTCAGTTATCACGGCAAGGATTTGCCAGCCACCCAGTGAGGAAGGGGACACATGGAACTTCGTCACTTGCGCTGCTTTCTGGCCGTGGCCGAAGAACTCCACTTCGCCCGTGCGGCCGAGCGGCTGCACATCGAGCAGTCGCCGCTATCGCGCACCATCAAGGAACTGGAAGAAGACCTGGGCGAGCAGTTGTTCGTCCGTACTAGCCGCAGCACACGTCTGACGCGGGCCGGCAGACTGTTTCTGGAGCACGTGCCGCGTGTGTTCTCCGCCTTGCAGCAGGCCCGCGACAGCGTGAAGGCGGCAGCCAGTGGCTTCCACGGCCAATTGCGCATTGCGCTGTCCGATGGCATCACGCCCTCACGCTTGCCGACCTTGCTGGCGATGTGTCGGCAGGAGGAACCCGAGGTTGAGATTCGATTGTTCCAAGTGCCGCTGTCACAGCAGATCAAGGGGTTGCAAGACGATCTGTATGACGTGGGCTTTGCACAGTCCGATGAAGTGGGCGATGGCATCGCGGCTGACGCAGTGTGGAGCGACCCGCTGATGGTGGCGGTGCCGGCGCGGCACCATCTACTGAAGCACAAGCGAATTCCACTGGATGAAGTGCTGCACTTTCCTCTCGTGCTATGCGACCCGCAGGCGTGCGAGGGCCTCGCGCGACAAGTCGAGCGTGTTCTGCGCCGCTCTGACCGGGAACCGCTGATCGTCGAGCGCGTCGCCTCGTTCGAGCTGATGATGGTGGTGGTTTCAGCCGGCTTCGCCTTGGGACTGGCAGGCGGCCCGCACATCGCGGCAAGCCGGGAGCCCGGCGTAGTAGCTCGACCCTTGGCGGGACGTTCGCCCATGCTGCTGACCTACCTGCTGCGGCGCGAAGGCGAGATTTCGGAAGTGCTGTCCCGATTCATCGAGCGGGTGCAAGCCATCGATTTGTCCGAAGGCATGAGGTCCGCTCTACCACCTGAACCTGATCTCCAGGAGGAAACCGACCTATGAAGAAATCCATCCTGTTCCTGCTGGTCGTGCTGCTAACCGCTTGTGGCCCGTCTGAGGCCCCCAAGCAGGCCAACGTGCCGACCGTGGATGAGTTGGCCGCCGATCCGTCGCGGCTGAAGGAGTTGCGCCAGCAATGCAAGACCGACCGCGTAATGCTTGGCGACGTGTTGTGCAATCGCGTTGCCGAGGCCACGCGCAAGCGGTTCTACGGCGACGGAAAGACGCCCTACACACCATCGGAAACGCCACCGAAGTTCTGATCGTCAGTTCTCTGCAATAAATCCTGCCCTTCTTTGCAAACACGCCGCAGCGCGCTCGCGCCTGCGGCGTTTTTATTGGTTTCTTCGCAGCCTGAAACCTTGTTTTTTTCATCATCTTGCTTCCGATAACGGTCTTTGACCGGCACTGACTCGGCACTGATCCTCGCGCTATGCGGCACGTCCTTGTGCCGCTTTCTGACGAGGGGTCTCCTCGTTTTCAGTGCAATAAGTGACGGTACGAAAAGCTAGCACTGGCGCGGAGGTGGTGTTGGTAGATCGTTGATTTCATTGACTTTCCTGTTCACTTTCAAATCTGCGATTCGTGGCGTCAAACCGTGGTCGGTTTCATCCATTGGTGCCAGTTATCGATGCATTTGGCCGCGAAGGCAGGATTTGGTCAGCATAGCGGTCAACCGGGAAGCGAAACACACCCCGCAAGTTGATGCTCTCCAGCCTGGTGGGCGCAATCTTCCCGATCAGTTCCGGTGGAATGACCTGGCGGCGGTTCGACCAGCGATCCAGGACCGCCTGCATCTGTGAGGTATTCCACGCCATCACGATGTTGGCCATCAGGCTCAACGCATCGGCCACAGCCTGCATTTCATCGACACGTTTGGCCTGCGCCGGGCTGATCCGGCCGGTATAAATGGCGCGCTTGAGGGCGTTAACAGCCTCGCCCCGATTGAGCACCCGGCGCAACTCGTTCCTGAAAGCGTCCTTGACAAAGTAGTCAGCCAAAAACGCCGTACGCAGCAACCGCCCCAATTGCACGCCAGCCTCATAGATTGGATCGCCCTGGGCGGCAGAACCGAACCGCGCAAGAGCTGCCACCGCACTGGCATGTCCGCTCATGACCGAGGCTGCCAGGTGCACCAGACTATCCCAATGCTTTTCGATCAAAGCGACGTCGACATTGGCTTCGCACACCGCAGCGATTTCTGCGGGCACTTTGGTGCCGCGTGGCACAAAGAGGTGGCGCTGTTTGAGTTCCTTCAACCGCGGGCAAAGATCAAAACCAAGCAAACGGGCATGTGACATGGCAAAGTCGGTGTAGCCATGGGTATCCACAGCAAGCTGGCTGGTCTCCAGCTTTTCTTGGCGGATGACACCTTCAATGGCCACGCCCGCCTGGCGCTCATTGAGCACAAAGGGCTGCGCATGGAAGATGCCCCACCGGTCTTTTACATGGGAGTAGATTCCAATGGAAGGTGTGTTGCGCCGAGGATCAAGCCGGGCTTGCCACACCCGTTTGGTGGTCTCCATGGTCATCATGTCAGAAGATGCCAAATCGGACCGCCCCCAGGTGGCGGCAATCGGGTGTCGCTGCATGAATTCCAGCACAGCCTGGCAGGCCTGGCTCAGACGCCGTTCGTCCCGCGCCCAGCGCATGGCCTGGCGAATGCTGGTGGCAGACAATTGCGGAATCATGCGCGCGCATTCGACCGCAGTCAGACTGGTGCCGTGGGCCATGATGCCGGCATAGACCATCAGCAGCTCGTCGGTAGAGCGCGGCTCACGTCCGAGCATGATCCAGCTAAAGCGCACCTGGGCGTCAACGGCCAGAATCACTTCCGGCAATTGAACCTCACCGATGCGGTGATCCAAAGCCGCGCGCAGCTTGGTCACTTCTGGGTCTTCGTCCTCTGCGGGCAATGGCGACAAATGGAGTTCATCATCCACGCGCAGTACGCCACTGCGGGCTGCAGCGGCCACCGCATCGACACCGGCAGTTACTCTGGCCAGCAAAGGCTTCAAGAAAGTGGCAGCCTTGCTGGGTAACGATAGACGGGCATAGTGTTTCTTGGACTCTGCCTGCCAACGCTCGTCCGTGAAGAACAAGCGCGCACGACCCCGAAAGCTCAGGCTGTGCTCAATCCAGACCGAGCCATTGCGCACCGCGCGGCGCAGGGCAAACAGGGTGGCCACCTCCAACGCCTGAAACGCCCGTTCCCGGTCTGGGCTGGAGATCGAAACCTGCCAGATCATTCCCAGACTTGGTGCCACCACTTCAACTGGCAGCTTTCTGGATCCTTTGAGATATAAAGCTTGCAGCTTGGCAAGGTACTCGATGGCAGGATGCTCGCCGGTGGCCTGCCAGGGCAGCTTTGCAATGGCGACGAGCAACGACCGCACGGGGCGAATTCCATCAATCAATCCCTCGCGGACCAGGGAGGCCCTGCTCGGTGGTTTGCGTTTCTGGGTTTCGGTGATCAAGGCTTCAAGACGGGCACGCAACTCAGCATCTGGCACCGCACCTTGCGCGCTCAAGGCAACAAGTTCGCCGAGCAGCGTTTTGTACATTGCGGCCCAATTGACGGTAGCGGGGACATCGGCGGCAGCCTGACGCCACAGATCGGCGATCCGGCGCTGCACCATAAGGATCAACTGGTCTGTGGTGGTGAACAGGCAATACCGAAGAAAGCATGCGACCTCCACGGTGCGCGCTGGCTCTTTGATCTTGGCTCCGGCTGAGGGCGGCCTGGAGACAAGTCGGCGCGCGTAGCGGCGCAAGATGAGATCGGGGATGTCTGCCAGGTGCTTATGAACGTCCAGCGTGTAAAGCAGGTCGATGCGCTCCAGTACCTCGCTGATTTGGCGGGTTGAGTGTTTCGCCGGTGCAGCCCATAGCCAACTCTGCTGGGTTTGTCCATCTGGGCGCAGCTCTGAAACTGAGGCTCGCCAGCGATCAAGTGTTGCTGGATCAACGCTGGCGGCGATGGCGGTGCCTGTTTCAACTTCAAGCTGGGCAAGTGCCGCCGCAATCAGTGTCCGAATTGCCCGCTCGTGCACGATCACCAGCTTGTTCTTGTACAGCCATTGACGCGCCCGCACGAGTACTGGAATTACCCGAAAGGCACCGAGCAAACGCCCACTCATGCGCAGGAAACCAATATGGAGCGCCAGACCAAGCTTGTGGGAATCACCTCGGCGTGCATTGATTGCGTCGCGCTCGGCACCATCGAAGGTGAAAAATGCCTTCATCTCGAAGTCGCTGATATCGCGGGGGAGCCCACGCATCCCCAAAAACGTTGTGTGCCAACCCTGCATCGTGAACCTCAAAAGTGGGAGGCCACCATACCCGTTTACAAAGCGAACAGGAAAGTCAATGAAATCAACGGTCTACCCAGACCACCCCCGCGCCAGTGCTAGCTTTGCGTACCGTCACTTATTGCACTGAAAACGAGGAGACCCCTAGTTGATAGCCCAGGGCGGCGGCTGTCCATTGCGTTGCACTCCACACACCGGCGATCACGATGCCGAAGACGGCGGCGATCTGCCCGAACAGCACGCCCTGAGCTTGCATTCACTGGCCTCCGATTTCCCCTGCGCTGATTCCTCGTCGGGGTCTCCTCGTTTTCAGTGCAATAAGTGACGGTACGCAAAGCTAGCACTGGCGCGGGGGTGGTCTGGGTAGACCGTTGATTTCATTGACTTTCCTGTTCGCTTTGTAAACGGGTATGGTGGCCTCCCACTTTTGAGGTTCACGATGCAGGGTTGGCACACAACGTTTTTGGGGATGCGTGGGCTCCCCCGCGATATCAGCGACTTCGAGATGAAGGCATTTTTCACCTTCGATGGTGCCGAGCGCGACGCAATCAATGCACGCCGAGGTGATTCCCACAAGCTTGGTCTGGCGCTCCATATTGGTTTCCTGCGCATGAGTGGGCGTTTGCTCGGTGCCTTTCGGGTAATTCCAGTACTCGTGCGGGCGCGTCAATGGCTGTACAAGAACAAGCTGGTGATCGTGCACGAGCGGGCAATTCGGACACTGATTGCGGCGGCACTTGCCCAGCTTGAAGTTGAAACAGGCACCGCCATCGCCGCCAGCGTTGATCCAGCAACACTTGATCGCTGGCGAGCCTCAGTTTCAGAGCTGCGCCCAGATGGACAAACCCAGCAGAGTTGGCTATGGGCTGCACCGGCGAAACACTCAACCCGCCAAATCAGCGAGGTACTGGAGCGCATCGACCTGCTTTACACGCTGGACGTTCATAAGCACCTGGCAGACATCCCCGATCTCATCTTGCGCCGCTACGCGCGCCGACTTGTCTCCAGGCCGCCCTCAGCCGGAGCCAAGATCAAAGAGCCAGCGCGCACCGTGGAGGTCGCATGCTTTCTTCGGTATTGCCTGTTCACCACCACAGACCAGTTGATCCTTATGGTGCAGCGCCGGATCGCCGATCTGTGGCGTCAGGCTGCCGCCGATGTCCCCGCTACCGTCAATTGGGCCGCAATGTACAAAACGCTGCTCGGCGAACTTGTTGCCTTGAGCGCGCAAGGTGCGGTGCCAGATGCTGAGTTGCGTGCCCGTCTTGAAGCCTTGATCACCGAAACCCAGAAACGCAAACCACCGAGCAGGGCCTCCCTGGTCCGCGAGGGATTGATTGATGGAATTCGCCCCGTGCGGTCGTTGCTCGTCGCCATTGCAAAGCTGCCCTGGCAGGCCACCGGCGAGCATCCTGCCATCGAGTACCTTGCCAAGCTGCAAGCTTTATATCTCAAAGGATCCAGAAAGCTGCCAGTTGAAGTGGTGGCACCAAGTCTGGGAATGATCTGGCAGGTTTCGATCTCCAGCCCAGACCGGGAACGGGCGTTTCAGGCGTTGGAGGTGGCCACCCTGTTTGCCCTGCGCCGCGCGGTGCGCAATGGCTCGGTCTGGATTGAGCACAGCCTGAGCTTTCGGGGTCGTGCGCGCTTGTTCTTCACGGACGAGCGTTGGCAGGCAGAGTCCAAGAAACACTATGCCCGTCTATCGTTACCCAGCAAGGCTGCCACTTTCTTGAAGCCTTTGCTGGCCAGAGTAACTGCCGGTGTCGATGCGGTGGCCGCTGCAGCCCGCAGTGGCGTACTGCGCGTGGATGATGAACTCCATTTGTCGCCATTGCCCGCAGAGGACGAAGACCCAGAAGTGACCAAGCTGCGCGCGGCTTTGGATCACCGCATCGGTGAGGTTCAATTGCCGGAAGTGATTCTGGCCGTTGACGCCCAGGTGCGCTTTAGCTGGATCATGCTCGGACGTGAGCCGCGCTCTACCGACGAGCTGCTGATGGTCTATGCCGGCATCATGGCCCACGGCACCAGTCTGACTGCGGTCGAATGCGCGCGCATGATTCCGCAATTGTCTGCCACCAGCATTCGCCAGGCCATGCGCTGGGCGCGGGACGAACGGCGTCTGAGCCAGGCCTGCCAGGCTGTGCTGGAATTCATGCAGCGACACCCGATTGCCGCCACCTGGGGGCGGTCCGATTTGGCATCTTCTGACATGATGACCATGGAGACCACCAAACGGGTGTGGCAAGCCCGGCTTGATCCTCGGCGCAACACACCTTCCATTGGAATCTACTCCCATGTAAAAGACCGGTGGGGCATCTTCCATGCGCAGCCCTTTGTGCTCAATGAGCGCCAGGCGGGCGTGGCCATTGAAGGTGTCATCCGCCAAGAAAAGCTGGAGACCAGCCAGCTTGCTGTGGATACCCATGGCTACACCGACTTTGCCATGTCACATGCCCGTTTGCTTGGTTTTGATCTTTGCCCGCGGTTGAAGGAACTCAAACAGCGCCACCTCTTTGTGCCACGCGGCACCAAAGTGCCCGCAGAAATCGCTGCGGTGTGCGAAGCCAATGTCGACGTCGCTTTGATCGAAAAGCATTGGGATAGTCTGGTGCACCTGGCAGCCTCGGTCATGAGCGGACATGCCAGTGCGGTGGCAGCTCTTGCGCGGTTCGGTTCTGCCGCCCAGGGCGATCCAATCTATGAGGCTGGCGTGCAATTGGGGCGGTTGCTGCGTACGGCGTTTTTGGCTGACTACTTTGTCAAGGACGCTTTCAGGAACGAGTTGCGCCGGGTGCTCAATCGGGGCGAGGCTGTTAACGCCCTCAAGCGCGCCATTTATACCGGCCGGATCAGCCCGGCGCAGGCCAAACGTGTCGATGAAATGCAGGCTGTGGCCGATGCGTTGAGCCTGATGGCCAACATCGTGATGGCGTGGAATACCTCACAGATGCAGGCGGTCCTGGATCGCTGGTCGAACCGCCGCCAGGTCATTCCACCGGAACTGATCGGGAAGATTGCGCCCACCAGGCTGGAGAGCATCAACTTGCGGGGTGTGTTTCGCTTCCCGGTTGACCGCTATGCTGACCAAATCCTGCCTTCGCGGCCAAATGCATCGATAACTGGCACCAATGGATGAAACCGACCACGGTTTGACGCCACGAATCGCAGATTTGAAAGTGAACAGGAAAGTCAATGAAATCAACGATCTACCAACACCACCTCCGCGCCAGTGCTAGCTTTTCGTACCGTCACTTATTGCACTGAAAACGAGGAGACCCCGGGCAAGAACACCAATGTGTACCTGGGCTCAGCCGAACTCTCGGCCATCTGCTCCAAGCTGGGCCGTATTCCCAGCAAGGAAGAATATCTGGCCGACGTGGGCGTCATTAACCAGAGCAGCGACAAGATCTACCAGTACCTGAACTTCGACCAGATCGAAGAATATGTGGAGAACGCCAAGGAAGCGACTGCCTGAGCGGCGATGGCTCCCTGAAACAACAAACGGCCCTTCGGGGCCGTTTTGCTGCGTAGCCTGGCTGAGGAGAAGTCTGCAGAATGCTGTGTATTTACAAGGGGTATCTATTTAGCTCCAGTGACGTGAGAATAGCTGGATGGAAACCCAGATGCTAACGCCAACTCCTGGAGGGGACTACCCCCGCACCTGGAACGAATTTCTTGACTGGTTTGCCACCGAAGAGGCTTGCCAGGCGTTCCTGGAGAAGCTTCGGTGGCCCCAAGGCTTCGTCTGCCCGCGTTGCGGCAACGCTGGCGATGTGTACCGCGCCAGCCGCACCCGCCTGATGTGTCGGGCTTGCCAGTACCAGGGAACAGTGACCTCCGGGACCATCTTTGACAAGACCCGAACGCCACTGCGGGTGTGGTTGGCAGCTGCCTGGTATCTGACCAATCAGAAGCAAGGCGTGAGCGCTTTGGGGCTGCAGCGCGTTCTGGGCTTGGGCAGTTACCAGACAGCCTGGACCATGCTGCACCGGTTTCGACGCGCCATGGTTCGACCAGGCAGGGACAAGCTCAAGGGGCTTGTCGAGGTGGATGAAACCTACCTGTCCATCACGGACCGCAAAAAACCCATCACCCCTGTAGGGCGCAAGAGCAGCACCACCAAAGTGTTGGTGGCCATGGCAGTGGAGGTCGTGGAGCCCAAGGGGTTTGGACGCATCCGGCTGCGTCGCATAGCCCGAGACTCCGCCTCCTACGTCGTTCCCTTTGTTCAGGAGGTGGTCGAGCCCGGGGCCCATGTACGCACGGACGGCTCAGCAGCCTACCGCGCGCTGGAAGAGCTGGGATACACCCACCAGCGCACCGTCATGCTGGGTTCAGGTGTGCCAGCCCATGTGTCGATGGCGGGAGTGCATCGGGTGGCCTCGTTGGTGCAGCGCTGGGTGCTGGGGACGCATCACGGGTCCGTGCAGCCCGAGCACCTGGACGCCTATCTCGATGAATTCGTGTTCCGCTTTAACCGGCGAACCTCGAACTCGCGGGGGATGCTGTTTTATCGCTTGCTGCAGCAAGCGGTGGTCACGCCGCCGGTGACTTATGCGGATGTGGTGAGCAAGAAGACAGACGAGCGGGAGTCAGATACCATTGCTGGATAAAAACACAGCATCAGGGGTGACGCTGGAGCTAAGTGGATACCCCTTGTATTTACACAGTATTTATGCCAGCCACCTCCAAGCCCAAGCTCTACAACCCGCGCCACCCCGAGCGCACGCTGCTCTACCAAACGGTGGCCGAGCATTACGAGACCTGGCTTGATCTGGCCAGCGCCGGCCAGTTCGACGGCCAGGGCGACCACCGCAGCCCCAAGCCCTATGTGCGCCAAGCGTTTGCCAAGTACCTGGAATGCGGCATCTTTGCCCACGGCTTTGCCCGTGCCCGCTGCGACGACTGCGGACACGACTTTCTGGTGGCCTTTTCCTGCAAAGGCCGGGGCGTCTGCCCCTCGTGCACCACGCGGCGCATGGCCGAGACAGCGGCACACCTCACCGACCACGTCTTCCCCCGCCTGCCAGTGCGCCAGTGGGTGCTGTCGGTTCCCAAGCGGCTGCGCTACTTTATGCAACGCGACAGCGTGGTGCTGGGCATGGTGTTGCGCATCTTCTTGCGCGTCATTGAGCAAACCCTGCAAGCCAACAGCCCATGCGCAGCGCATGCGAACAAGGCCGCCCTGCACATCGGTGCAGTCGCCTTCATTCACCGCTTTGGCTCCAGCCTGAACGAGCATGTGCATTTCCATGTGTGCGTGGTCGATGGCATGTTTGAGGCGGTGGCAGGGGAGGCGAGTGAGCAGGGCACCCGCACCACAGCGATCAGCGTCATGTTTCACCCGGCTATCGGCATCGACCCCGAAGCGGTGACCCAAGCCCAGGCCAGTTTGCGTCGGCGCATCCTGCGCGCCTTTGTGGGCCGGGGCCTGCTCGAAGGCTTCGAGGCCCAGGAGATGCTGGGGTACAAACACAGTGGGTTTTCGGTAGACACCAGCGTGTGCATAGCAGCACAAGACCGAGCGGGCCTGGAGCGCCTGCTGCGCTACTGCGCACGGCCCCCGTTTGCGCTGGATAGGCTGCGCAAAGCGGGCAGTGAGCTCATTTACCGCTGCGCCAAGCAGCACAGCGAGCCTGGCAGTGACCGGCGCGACCAACGCAAGGCAAAGCGAGGTGTTCGGGCCGACGAACTGCACCTCACGCCGCTCGAACTCATCGACCGCCTTGCCGCGCTGGTGCCGCCACCGCGTGCGCACCGCCACCGGTACTACGGCGTGCTGGCGCCCAATTCACCCCTGCGGGCTGCGGCGGTTGCACTGGGCGCAGGCCAAACCGCAGGCGCGGGCACGGGCACGGCACAGCCCGAGCCAGGCGGTGTGACCGCAGCGGTGGATGCCATGGGAGTGGCCACGGTCGGTGGTCCCAGCCAGCCCGAGCCCACCCAGCCAGCTCTGCCCAAACGCTCAGCTCACATTCTGTGGGCGGTGCTGATCGCCCGCATCTACGAGGTGTTGCCGCTGTTGTGCCCGCTCTGCGGTGGCCAGATGCGCATCATCGCTTTCATCACCTACAGTGCCGACCTCCGGCACATCCTGGAGCACATCGGGGTGGAGACAGAGCCGCCTCGCATCGCGCCAGCACGCGGGCCGCCGCTGTGGGATGGGTGCGATGTGCCGATGGGCGATGGTGTCGAGGTTGAGCCAGATTGGGGCGAGGCGGCCCAACCGGCGCCGGACTTTGAGGTCGATCAGCGCGTCAGTTGGTAAGGGAAGGCAGCAGCGGTTTGGCCGCGCGGCAGGGCTGCGTCTGTCACTGCCAAAAAATGTGCAAACCGAAAAATCTCGGGCTACTGGCGCTGATCAAGCGCTCAGGCAGGCTCAGCCTGAAGGCCTGTGATGCCCAAAACCTGGGCCATAATCGTCCTCCTGTGGTTGGATTTCCTATCCGCCTTAAAACGGTTTTAACCGCAGCCCCGCGACCCCTCAAGGTGGCGGGGCTTTTCGCGTTCTACAGGCGGGGCTACGGGGCGCAGCTATTCGCCGTCTGTAGAACGATGATAGGACGAGAAATGCCGGGGCCGCTAAACGACGAAAACGGTTCATCCCGTTCCTGGCCTTCCCGCCCGAGCTGCGCCGGGTGATCTACACGACCAACAGCATCGAGTCGCTGAACTACCAGCTGCGCAAGGTCACCAAGAACCGCGGCCACTTCCCCAACGACGACGCCGTGATCAAGCTGCTGTGGCTAGCGATCTGCAACATCGAGGACAAGAGAGCCCGCGACCGGGCCAAGGACCGCGGCAAGCCCGCCGCCGAACGCAAGGCCCAACCCCGACTCGTCGAAGGACAGGTCGTCACCAACTGGAAGCAGGCCCTGGCCCAGCTCGCGATCGCCTACCCCGACCGCATCAACCCCTACCTCTAACCCACAACCCAAAGTAAAGAGATCGACTCACTTACACAAAATTCTTGACAAACTCTCGGCGGGTCGTTACTCTTCGATTATCCCGATCTCGCCAGCGGTTGTCCGACGCAACGAACCGATGGAATCGTGACACCCGAACACAATTGCGACCGACCGTCGCTCGAGCAGCGTCTCGCCGAGCTGGGCTGGGTTTCCGGCAAGACGCGGTCAACTATGAGGAGAACTGAGATGGCAGTGACCGAGATCGTTCGGCTTCGACCCGCAGAGGGCGTGGACGAGGAGACATTCCTCGCCGCGAGCGAGGTGTTCGAGCAGGACTACGTGCGGCACCGGCAGGGTTTCATCCGACGAACTCTGCTTCGAGGGGATGACGGGGACTGGGCCGTGATCGTTGACTGGGCGACCATTACCGACGCGGAAGCCTCGATGGCGGCGTTCCCCACTGACGCAGCCTCGGCACCGTTCAAAGCGGTACTCGACCCGGCGACCTTCGAGATGAAGCGCTACGTAGTGGAAAGGATCTTCGAACCATCATGATCCCCCACGTCAAATCACGCGCCCTGTCATCGCGCCAGACAAGTCGACCAGCGCCGTGACCCACCCGTCCGATTTCCTGGTCTCAAGAAGAAAGGTGCTCGGCGCCGGCGGCGCGGGTATAGGAAGTTCAACCGCCCTTTTTGGCGAGTCTGGCGGGTAGGAAGCGGCCGCGCAAGCGCCGCTTTGGGCACAGATCGGGCACAGATCGGGGGTTCATGCGTGGGTTTTCGACATCGCGGGGCCACGCAGCGGCTCAGTGCGTAGCCATTTCTCACCGAATCCCGGCACAGGGCCGAGCGCAGCCCTGCGGGGTCGTGGCCGCATCGGATCGGACTCTGGCTTGGCTGCCGGCTGTGTGGCCGGCGCCTCATCACGCGGCGGGCGGCGGGGCGCGCGCTGCGGGCCGGTAGTGCGCTTGCTCCAGCGCGCCGTGTTTCTCGAAGTGGGCGAGGATGGCGCGAATGGCCTTGGGGTCTTCGATGCTGGCGACGATCCGCACCGCGCCGCCGCAGTGGGCGCAGGTGGTGACGTCGATGGAAAAGACCCGCTTGAGCCGTTGCGCCCAGCTCATCGCACGGCGCTTCTGCTCGGGGCTGCGCGGCCGAGGACTACCTGGTGCCGCCCGCGAAATTCGCCAGCCTCAAGCAGGCCAGCGAATTGCCGCTGGCCGTGGCCACCGACTGCAACCGGTACCTGAACGACCGGCTGACGCTGCTGGAAACACAGCTTGCCACCGTCAACCGTATGGCGACGGCCAACGAGCTGCCGGACGCCATCATCACCGAGTCAGGCTTGAAGATCACGCCGCTCGACGCGGCGGTACCCGACACCGCCCAAGCGCTGATCGACCAGACGGCAATGATCCTGCCGCACGTCAAGATCACCGAACTGCTGCTGGAGGTGGACGAATGGACGGGCTTCACTCGGCATTTCGCGCATCTGAAATCGGGCGACCCGGCCAAAGACAAGAACCTGTTGCTGACCACGATCCTCGCCGACGCGATCAACCTGGGCCTGACCAAGATGGCGGAGTCTTGCCCCGGCACGACCTACGCCAAGCTGGCTTGGCTGCAAGCCTGGCACATCCGCGACGAAACCTACGGGGCGGCGCTGGCCGATCTGGTCAACGCACAGTTCCGCCATCCCTTCGCCGAGCACTGGGGCGACGGCACCACCTCATCGTCGGACGGCCAGAACTTCCGCACCGGCAGCAAGGCCGAGAGCACCGGCCACATCAACCCGAAATACGGGAGCAGCCCAGGGCGGACGTTCTACACCCACATTTCTGACCAGTACGCGCCATTTCACACCAAGGTCGTGAACGTCGGCGTGCGCGATTCGACCTACGTGCTCGACGGCCTGCTGTACCACGAGTCCGACTTGCGGATCGAGGAGCATTACACCGACACGGCGGGCTTCACCGATCACGTCTTCGCCCTGATGCACCTCCTGGGCTTCCGCTTCGCGCCGCGCATCCGCGACCTGGGCGACACCAAGCTCTACATCCCGAAGGGCGACGCCGCCTATGACGCGCTGAAACCCATGATCGGCGGCACGCTCAACATCAAGCACGTCCGCGCCCATTGGGACGAAATCCTGCGGCTGGCCACCTCGATCAAGCAGGGCACGGTGACGGCCTCCCTGATGCTCCGAAAGCTCGGCAGCTACCCACGCCAGAACGGCCTGGCCGTGGCGCTCCGCGAGCTGGGCCGCATCGAGCGCACGCTGTTCATCCTGGACTGGCTGCAAAGCGTGGAACTGCGCCGCCGCGTGCATGCCGGCCTGAACAAGGGCGAGGCGCGCAATGCGCTGGCCAGGGCAGTGTTTTTCAACCGCCTGGGTGAAATCCGCGACCGCAGTTTCGAGCAGCAGCGCTACCGGGGGGTCTCCTCGTTTTCAGTGCAATAAGTGACGGTACGCAAAGCTAGCACTGGCGCGGGGGTGGTCTGGGTAGACCGTTGATTTCATTGACTTTCCTGTTCGCTTTGTAAACGGGTATGGTGGCCTCCCACTTTTGAGGTTCACGATGCAGGGTTGGCACACAACGTTTTTGGGGATGCGTGGGCTCCCCCGCGATATCAGCGACTTCGAGATGAAGGCATTTTTCACCTTCGATGGTGCCGAGCGCGACGCAATCAATGCACGCCGAGGTGATTCCCACAAGCTTGGTCTGGCGCTCCATATTGGTTTCCTGCGCATGAGTGGGCGTTTGCTCGGTGCCTTTCGGGTAATTCCAGTAGCCTTGTGGCGCCACCTTGGCAACGAGCTTGGCATTGCAGCACCAGAAGTCGCCTCGCTGAGAGCCATGTATGAACGCGGGCGCACGCTATTCGATCACCAACAAGTAGCCTGCACGGTCCTTGGATTCCAGTGGATGAGCGAGCACCAGCGCCGCTCACTGGTACGTGAACTGCGCGACGAAGTGGCGCGCTGCGCCGACCGCGATCAGCTACTCGTGCGGGCGCGTCAATGGCTGTACAAGAACAAGCTGGTGATCGTGCACGAGCGGGCAATTCGGACACTGATTGCGGCGGCACTTGCCCAGCTTGAAGTTGAAACAGGCACCGCCATCGCCGCCAGCGTTGATCCAGCAACACTTGATCGCTGGCGAGCCTCAGTTTCAGAGCTGCGCCCAGATGGACAAACCCAGCAGAGTTGGCTATGGGCTGCACCGGCGAAACACTCAACCCGCCAAATCAGCGAGGTACTGGAGCGCATCGACCTGCTTTACACGCTGGACGTTCATAAGCACCTGGCAGACATCCCCGATCTCATCTTGCGCCGCTACGCGCGCCGACTTGTCTCCAGGCCGCCCTCAGCCGGAGCCAAGATCAAAGAGCCAGCGCGCACCGTGGAGGTCGCATGCTTTCTTCGGTATTGCCTGTTCACCACCACAGACCAGTTGATCCTTATGGTGCAGCGCCGGATCGCCGATCTGTGGCGTCAGGCTGCCGCCGATGTCCCCGCTACCGTCAATTGGGCCGCAATGTACAAAACGCTGCTCGGCGAACTTGTTGCCTTGAGCGCGCAAGGTGCGGTGCCAGATGCTGAGTTGCGTGCCCGTCTTGAAGCCTTGATCACCGAAACCCAGAAACGCAAACCACCGAGCAGGGCCTCCCTGGTCCGCGAGGGATTGATTGATGGAATTCGCCCCGTGCGGTCGTTGCTCGTCGCCATTGCAAAGCTGCCCTGGCAGGCCACCGGCGAGCATCCTGCCATCGAGTACCTTGCCAAGCTGCAAGCTTTATATCTCAAAGGATCCAGAAAGCTGCCAGTTGAAGTGGTGGCACCAAGTCTGGGAATGATCTGGCAGGTTTCGATCTCCAGCCCAGACCGGGAACGGGCGTTTCAGGCGTTGGAGGTGGCCACCCTGTTTGCCCTGCGCCGCGCGGTGCGCAATGGCTCGGTCTGGATTGAGCACAGCCTGAGCTTTCGGGGTCGTGCGCGCTTGTTCTTCACGGACGAGCGTTGGCAGGCAGAGTCCAAGAAACACTATGCCCGTCTATCGTTACCCAGCAAGGCTGCCACTTTCTTGAAGCCTTTGCTGGCCAGAGTAACTGCCGGTGTCGATGCGGTGGCCGCTGCAGCCCGCAGTGGCGTACTGCGCGTGGATGATGAACTCCATTTGTCGCCATTGCCCGCAGAGGACGAAGACCCAGAAGTGACCAAGCTGCGCGCGGCTTTGGATCACCGCATCGGTGAGGTTCAATTGCCGGAAGTGATTCTGGCCGTTGACGCCCAGGTGCGCTTTAGCTGGATCATGCTCGGACGTGAGCCGCGCTCTACCGACGAGCTGCTGATGGTCTATGCCGGCATCATGGCCCACGGCACCAGTCTGACTGCGGTCGAATGCGCGCGCATGATTCCGCAATTGTCTGCCACCAGCATTCGCCAGGCCATGCGCTGGGCGCGGGACGAACGGCGTCTGAGCCAGGCCTGCCAGGCTGTGCTGGAATTCATGCAGCGACACCCGATTGCCGCCACCTGGGGGCGGTCCGATTTGGCATCTTCTGACATGATGACCATGGAGACCACCAAACGGGTGTGGCAAGCCCGGCTTGATCCTCGGCGCAACACACCTTCCATTGGAATCTACTCCCATGTAAAAGACCGGTGGGGCATCTTCCATGCGCAGCCCTTTGTGCTCAATGAGCGCCAGGCGGGCGTGGCCATTGAAGGTGTCATCCGCCAAGAAAAGCTGGAGACCAGCCAGCTTGCTGTGGATACCCATGGCTACACCGACTTTGCCATGTCACATGCCCGTTTGCTTGGTTTTGATCTTTGCCCGCGGTTGAAGGAACTCAAACAGCGCCACCTCTTTGTGCCACGCGGCACCAAAGTGCCCGCAGAAATCGCTGCGGTGTGCGAAGCCAATGTCGACGTCGCTTTGATCGAAAAGCATTGGGATAGTCTGGTGCACCTGGCAGCCTCGGTCATGAGCGGACATGCCAGTGCGGTGGCAGCTCTTGCGCGGTTCGGTTCTGCCGCCCAGGGCGATCCAATCTATGAGGCTGGCGTGCAATTGGGGCGGTTGCTGCGTACGGCGTTTTTGGCTGACTACTTTGTCAAGGACGCTTTCAGGAACGAGTTGCGCCGGGTGCTCAATCGGGGCGAGGCTGTTAACGCCCTCAAGCGCGCCATTTATACCGGCCGGATCAGCCCGGCGCAGGCCAAACGTGTCGATGAAATGCAGGCTGTGGCCGATGCGTTGAGCCTGATGGCCAACATCGTGATGGCGTGGAATACCTCACAGATGCAGGCGGTCCTGGATCGCTGGTCGAACCGCCGCCAGGTCATTCCACCGGAACTGATCGGGAAGATTGCGCCCACCAGGCTGGAGAGCATCAACTTGCGGGGTGTGTTTCGCTTCCCGGTTGACCGCTATGCTGACCAAATCCTGCCTTCGCGGCCAAATGCATCGATAACTGGCACCAATGGATGAAACCGACCACGGTTTGACGCCACGAATCGCAGATTTGAAAGTGAACAGGAAAGTCAATGAAATCAACGATCTACCAACACCACCTCCGCGCCAGTGCTAGCTTTTCGTACCGTCACTTATTGCACTGAAAACGAGGAGACCCCCGTTTCCACTGAAAGAACACAACCCATGCCCCAATTCACCCTGCGCCAGAAATTTTTGTTCGGCATGGTCGCCGTGCTCACGGTGTCACTGCTGGTGATGTTGGGGGGGCGATTCCTTGGCAAGGCCGCGCGCTTCCCCCCGATGGCCAGTCCAAATTCCCCCACCTGTGGCCACCCCAAATTCCCCAGGCAAGACCGGTTGGATTATGACGACTCAGTGCCGATGGCGATGCGTGCGGCGGCCTCTTTGAGCCGGTAGCTCTTGCCCTCGAATTCCAGCATCGTGCAGCGGTGCATGAGGCGGTCCAGGATGGTGGTCGCCATTGTGGCGTCGCCCAGATAGCGACCCCAGTCCTGCACCACGCGGTTGGAGGTCACCACGATGGCGCGGCGCAGCTTGTAGCGCTGATGCACGATGGCCTGCAGGACCTCGGCGGCGTGCTCGCTGATACGCCTGGCCAGGAACAGATCGTCCAAGATGATCAGGTCAGGCTCCACCCACTCCTTGAGCAGGCCGATGCGCTCGGTGGCACTTGCCAGCGCGTAGCGGGCGAATTCGGCGTCGGCCTCGAGGTAACGCACATCGTGGCCGCCCAGCGTGGCCTGGTAGGCGATGGCCTTGGCAATGTGAGACTTGCCGGTGCCGGGTTTACCGACGATGAGCGCGTTGGAACCCTCGGCGATGAACTTCAGGGTGTGCAGCTCAAAGCAGGCCGCGCGGGGCAGCTTGGGGTTGAAACGCCAGTCGAAGTCGGCCAGGCTGACCTTCTCGTCCAGACCCGAGCGCTTGTAGCGGCGCTCTGTCAGGCGCGATCGGCGCCGGTCGAGCTCATCCTGAAGCATGGCGGCGAAGGTCTGCAGAAATGGCTCCTGGGCGACCTGGGCCTGCATCACGCGGGTCGACAGGGTCTCGGCAATACCCGACAGGCGCAGCTGGCGCAGCGCGCGCTCGATCTCGACCATGTTCATGGCTGGCTCCCAACTGCGGCGGTGGCCGCAGCGTGGGCAAACAGGTCACCGTATTCATCGGCATCGCGGATCAGCTCGTGCTGCTGGGTCAGGGTCGCCGTGGTGGGCGTTACATGCTCGCCACCGGCCTGGGTCTCGATGGCTTCAAGCGCATCGGCAAAGAGCGCCTCTGTCAATGCCTGGACGCGCTTGAAGCTGTAGATGCCCTGCTCCAGAGCCTGGGCGCAAGCGGCGTTGACACAATGCGCCGGATATCGGCGCACCAGGCCGACGATGCCCCAGAGCTTGCGCTGGCCCACCCGGCCCTCGATGGCAAAGAGCAACTGGCACAGCCGGGCGGCGTGTTCGCCAATCTGGCCGGCCTGGCGCAGGATCAGGCGGGTCTCACGCGAGGGGTTGAACACCCGCTCATCCTGGGGCAGCACCACGGTGCCGGGGCGTTCAGCCTTGGGGTGACTGCGCAGCAAGGTGCCGGTTTGCAGATCAAAGATCTGGATGCGCTGGGCGAAGATGCGCACCCGCACCTTCGATCCGATGACCGCCGGGCGCGCGGCGTAGCTGCTGTGCTCCACCCGCACACAGCTGTCGTCGCACACCGTGCGCTGGACCTCTTCGAAATACTGCATGCCCAGCAGTGGCAAAGCTTTGAGGTGGGGGCGTTCTTCCGCGAACATGGCCTGCACCTGGCGCCGCTCGGTGCCGTGGATGCGCTTGGCTGCCCAATTCTTCTCCCATTGCGCCAGGAAGGTGTTCTGCTCTTCGATGGACTCAAAGCGCCGGCCCTTCAAGGCCGTGGCCTGGGTGTGGCCGATGGCGTGCTCTACCGTACCCTTGCGGTTGGGGTCACGCACCCGGGCCGGGTCGGCCACCACGCCGTAGTGCGCCAGGGTGGCGGCATAGACCGGGTTGAGTTCGGGCTCATACAGGTCGGGTTTGATGACGCCCTCTTTGAGGTTGTCCAGCACCACGTACTGCGGGCAGCCACCGAAGTGGCGAAACGCGCGCTCGTGCAGCTCGGCCCAGACCTGCTGGCTGGACTTCCAGACCACGTGCCGAAAGCTGGCCCGCGAGTAGCGCAGCGTGGCCACGAACAGGCGCGGTTTGCGGTACCGGTTGCTGCCCGGCACCCGGGTGGGTGCACCCTCACCGTAGTCCACCTGCATCTCCTCTGCGGGCAGGAAGGACAGGCGGTCGAATTGTTCGGGCTCCTTGTGACGCAGCCGGGCCACGAAGCGTTTGACCGAGTTGTACTGGCCGGCAAAGCCGTGGACATCGACCAGGTCCTGGTAGATGGCCGTGGCGTTGCGCTTGAGACGCAGTTGGGCCTCGATGAAGTCGCGGTACGGCTCGCATAGGGAGGCGGCCACTGACGTGGGAGCCGGTGGCCAGGGTGGGGGAATTTGCGCGGCCACGTGAGCGGCCATGGCATCAGGGCCGGTGGCCACCCCGGGGGAATTTGACTGCTCGGCCTGCCGGCGACGTTGGTAACTCCTGACGGTCTTGCGGTCGATTCCGGTGATGCGCGCGATCTCGCGCTGGGTGCTGCCACGCTCGAGCAGCGTGTAGACGGTGGCCCGTTGGTTGGGTTTCAAGACATTCACTCCTTGGCCTCCCCTCGGGGAAGACCAGAACTACTGTCCTGCCAACAGGTGCCAGCGGCGCCGGCGTTTACCCCCTGTCCCCGATCAACTCAGGTGGGGGAGTTTGAGGTGGCCATCAGTGGGGGAGTTTGGGTGGCCGCCGGGGGTGGGCGAGGCCGTCACCAATATGGACCAGGCAACGCAACAGAACGCGGCGCTGGTCGAGCAGATGGCCGCCGCGGCCTCCAGACTGAAGGGTCAGTCCGAAGAGCTGGTGCAGACGGTGGCGGTGTTCAAACTGGCGGACGATGGCAGTTCCGACCCGGCTGCCTACGCACAAGACCAGTCGCATGGGAGAACTGCGCCGCACCGGTTGGCAGACCACCGACATCCTGATCCTCAGCCATGGCCGACCGCGGCAGTCAATATGGGTTTGCTGGAAGCTTATGCTTCAGAGAAAAGCTCGACGAACAACTGACGTAGCCACATGTTGCCCGGATCCCGGTTGTACTTGGCATGCCAAAACAGGTTGATGGCGATGTCGGGCAGCTTGGCCGGGTGCGGGGATGTCGTCAGACCAAAAGGCACTTCGCAGCGAACGGCAAAACGCTGCGGCACGGTCGCGATGAGGTCGGTGCTGTGCAGAATGGGGCCGACCGCAATGAAATGCGACACCACCAGTCGCATGCGCCTTTTGATGCCTGCGCGTTCAAGCAGGCCATCGACCTCACCGTGTCCGGTGTTGAGTGCGACCACGCCGACATGCTCCAATTCACTGAACTGCCTCAGGCTCATGGGGGATTTGGCGCTTGGATGGTCCTTGCGGAACATGCATACGTAGCGGAGGCGAAAGAGGCGCCGCTGGAAGAATCCGGTCTGTAGCTCTGGCAGAAGACCCAAGGCGAGATCAACCGCACCGGATTCCATATCCTCCTTCAGATTGCCAGCATTCGGGCGCAGCGTGCTGATCTGGATGTGAGGAGCTCGTTGCGCAAGCGCTTCCATCAGTGGGGGCATGAAGTACATCTCGCCGATGTCGGTCATTGCCAAGTTGAAGGTGCGCGTGCTGGCAAATGGGTCGAAAGAGTCACGGGTCGTCAGTGCCGTCTGCAGCGTGTTGAGCGCATAGACCACGGGCTCCGCAAGATGCAGTGCATACGGTGTCGGCTCCATGCCTTTTGAGGTGCGCAAGAACAAATCGTCCTTTAGCGCCGCACGCAGCCGTTTAAGTGAATTGCTGACGGCAGGCTGCGTCAGCCCCAGTTTTTCGCCGGCCGTCGATACGCTCCGGTCGAGCAGTAGCTGGTTGAAGACCACCAGCAGATTCAAGTCGATGTCGCGCAGATCCATGATGCCTCACCATTATTCATGCTGGTGATTTTAACTATCAGACTTGATCTATAGCGCTATACCGATCGACGCGCCAGTATCGCAGCCATTCGGAGACAACTGAAAAAAAAGCTTGCATGGAACTGGTAGTAGAACCCCTCAATTTGCATCTGAACGCGGAGACCGGCAGCACCCTGCTTGACGTGCTCAGGTCCAACGAGGTCCCCATTTCTTATAGCTGCATGTCGGGCCGCTGCGGCACTTGCCGTTGCCGTGTGATTGCCGGCCATCTTCGCGATAACGGCTCCGAGACAGGGCGCCCGCAGGCAGGAAAGGGGGCCTATGTCCTGGCCTGTCAGGCGGTTCTGACCGAAGACTGCACGATCGAGATTCCTGAATCTGACGAGATCGTGGTTCACCCGGCGCGCATCGTCAAGGGGACGGTCACAGCGATAGACGAAGCCACCCATGACATCCGGCGCCTGCGCATCAAACTGGCCAAACCGCTTGAGTTCAGCCCTGGCCAGTACGCAACGGTGCAGTTCACGCCCGAATGCGTCCGCCCCTATTCGATGGCCGGGCTGCCTAGCGATGCGGAAATGGAGTTTCAGATTCGCGCGGTTCCGGGCGGGCATGTCAGCAACTACGTTTTCAATGAACTGTCCGTAGGCGCTTCGGTGCGGATCAGCGGCCCCCTCGGAACGGCCTATCTGCGGCGCACGCACACCGGCCCCATGCTTTGTGTGGGGGGTGGAACAGGTCTGGCGCCCGTCCTTTCGATCGTTCGAGGCGCACTGGAAAGCGGGATGAGCAACCCCATCCATCTGTACTTCGGTGTGCGGAGCGAGCAGGACATCTATGACGAGGAACGCCTTCACGCATTGGCTGCAAGGTTTCCGAATCTCAAGGTGAATGTCGTTGTTGCAACAGGCCCTGCCGGCCCTGGTCATCGATCCGGCCTGGTCACCGATCTGATCGGCCGTGACTTGCCCAATTTGGCGGGATGGCGCGCCTACCTGTGTGGCGCTCCGGCCATGGTCGAGGCCCTGAACCTGCTCGTTGCTCGCCTAGGCATAGTACCCGGGCACATCCATGCCGATGCGTTCTATCCCAGCGGCGTCTGAGCGAAGGCACCATGCGAACCCAATTCAACCCAAGGATACCAAGCCATGAGTGAACCCCAACGATTAAAACCCGTGTTTCCCCAAGATCCGAAATGGCCGGGCGAAGGTAGCAGCCGCGTTCCCTTCTGGGCCTACACCCGCGAAGACCTGTACAAGCGCGAATTGGAGCGCCTGTTCTATGCAAACCACTGGTGCTATGTAGGCCTGGAAGCCGAGATTCCGAATCCAGGCGACTTCAAGCGAACGGTGATCGGTGAGCGCTCGGTCATCATGGTGCGTGATCCGGATGGCGGCATCAACGTGGTGGAGAACGTCTGCGCCCACCGTGGCATGCGCTTTTGCCGCGAGCGCCACGGCAACGCCAAGGACTTCTTCTGCCCCTACCACCAGTGGAACTACAGCCTCAAGGGTGACCTGCAGGGCGTGCCCTTCCGCCGTGGCGTCAAGCAGGACGGCAAGGTCAACGGCGGCATGCCCAAGGACTTCAAACTCGAAGAACACGGCCTGACCAAGCTCAAGGTGGCCGCCCGAGGCGGTGCAGTGTTTGCCTCTTTCGACCACGATGTCGAGCCTTTCGAGGACTGTGCGTGTACGACAGCGAGATGATCCCCAACTCCCTCATCTACCCCATTTGAGGTTGCAGAACATGTCCGAGAACTGGATTGATGCCATCGCACGGGACGCTGTGCCTGAGGGCGATGTGGTCGGAGTCATCGTGGCAGGCAAAGACATTGCCTTCTATGAGGTGGAAGGTGAGGTCTTCGCCACCGACAACTTGTGTACCCACGGGGCTGCGCGCTTGAGCGACGGCTTTCTCGAAGGCCGGGAAATTGAATGTCCTTTGCATCAAGGCCGATTCGATGTTTGCACGGGTAAAGCCTTGTGCACACCCCTGACACAGGACATCAAAACCTACCCCGTAAAAATCGAAAACATGCGCGTGATGCTCAAGCTGGACTAAATGCTCAAGCTGGACTAAAATTCTTTGCAGGAGGAAAGCCAAATCCGGAAATCACCCCACCCAACCCAATCACTACCCGTTTTCAAACAAGAGGAGATAAGCAATTATGAGTTACCAAAACTTAGTGAGTGAAGCAGGGCTGACGCAAAAGCTCCTGATTCATGGCGACAAAGAACTTTTCCAGCACGAATTGAAGACCATCTTCGCGCGGAACTGGCTTTTTCTGACCCATGACAGTCTGATTCCCTCCCCCGGCGACTATGTCACAGCCAAAATGGGCGTCGATGAAGTCATCGTCTCCCGCCAGAACGATGGCTCGGTGCGAGCCTTTTTGAATGTTTGCCGTCACCGGGGCAAGACACTAGTTCACACTGAAGCCGGAAATGCGAAAGGCTTTGTGTGCGGCTACCACGGCTGGGGCTACGGTTCCAACGGCGAACTGCAAAGCGTTCCCTTTGAAAAAGAGTTGTACGGAGATGCGATCAAAAAGAAATGCCTGGGCTTGAAAGAAGTCCCCCGCATCGAAAGCTTTCATGGCTTTATCTATGGCTGTTTTGATGCAGAAGCTCCCCCGCTCATCGATTATCTGGGTGATGCAGCCTGGTACCTGGAACCCACCTTCAAGCACGCTGGTGGCCTGGAACTTGTAGGCCCCCCCGGCAAAGTGGTGGTTAAGGCCAACTGGAAGCCTTTTGCGGAAAACTTTGTAGGTGACGAATACCACGTTGGTTGGACGCACGCAGCGGCTTTGCGCGCAGGGCAGTCGGTGTTTAGTCCTATTGCGGGCAACGCTAAGCCTCCACCCGAAGGCGCGGGCTTGCAAATGACCAGCAAGTATGGCAGTGGAATGGGCTTAACGTGGGACTACTACGCCGGTAACTTCAGCGCTGATATGGTTCCCGATCTGATGGCATTCGGCGCCGCAAAACAGGAAAAACTCGCCAAGGAAATCGGCGATGTCCGGGCACGGATTTACCGCAGCTTACTGAACGGCACGGTTTTCCCGAACAACAGCTTTTTGACCGGCTCCGCTTCCTTCAAGGTCTGGAACCCGATCGATGAAAACACGACCGAGGTTTGGACGTATGCCTTCGTAGAAAAAGACATGCCTGAGGACTTAAAGCGTCGCTTGGCTGACGCGGTTCAGCGCAGTATCGGACCAGCAGGATTCTGGGAAAGCGACGACAACGAAAACATGGAGACGTTGTCGCAAAATGCCAAGAAATACCAATCCAACAACATTGATCAGATTGCCAGTTTGGGTTTCGGCAAGGACGTCTACGGCGACGAATGCTATCCGGGCGTCGTTGGCAAATCGGCAATGAGCGAAACCAGCTATCGCGGATTCTACCGTGCCTACCAGGCTCACATCAGCAGCTCCAATTGGGCCGAGTTCGAAAATGCCTCCCGAAATTGGCACATCGAACTCACCAAGACAACTGATCGCTAATCCAGGAGCCAACCATGATGATCAATACCCAGGAAGACAAGCTGGTCTCCGCGCACGACGCCGAAGAATTTCACCGTTTCTTCATCGTACAAGATGATGCACTACTGCAAGAAGTCAACACGCTCCTGACCCGCGAAGCGCACCTGCTGGACATTCAGGCCTACAAAGCCTGGCTTGAACACTGCGTTGCCCCCGAGATCAAATACCAAGTGATCTCGCGAGAACTTCGCTCCACTTCCGAGCGTCGATACCAACTGAATGATGCGGTGAATCTCTACAACGAGAACTATCAACAGCTGAAAGTTCGAGTTGAACACCAGATGGATCCTCAGAACTGGGCCAACAACCCGAAGATCCGCTACACCCGCTTCGTCACCAATGTCACGGCGGCCAAGGACAAGAGCGCACCGGAAATGCTGCATGTGCGGTCCAACCTCATTCTCCATCGCGCCAGACGAGAAAACCAAGTTGACGTCTTCTATGCAACGCGTGAAGACAAATGGAAACGCATCGAAGGTGGTGGTATCAAATTGGTCGAACGCTTTGTGGACTACCCGGAGCGCATTCCCCAGACCCACAACCTGTTGGTCTTCCTGTGAACCCTGGGGATGCCTGCCTGGATGGCGGGCATTCGTGATTATTTTTAACAGAAATTTATTGCCATGAACACACAGCAAGTTGTTGCCATCACTGGCGCCGGCTCGGGCATTGGTTTCGAGTTGGTTCGCTCTTTTAAGGCAGCCGGTTATCGCGTATCTGCACTCGTTCGCAACGAGGAGCAAGAGGCGGGTCTTCGCAGTGAATTCAAAGACGACATTGAGATCGTGGCGGGCGATGTCCGTGATCACGCCACCAATGAGAAGCTGGTTAAACAGACGGTTGCCAAGTTCGGGCGCCTGGATTGCTTCATCGGAAATGCCGGGATATGGGATTACATGCTGAGCATCGATGATGCCTGGGAGAAATTCTCGGGCAGTTTCGACGAGATATTTGACATCAACGTCAAAAGCTATTTCAGCGGCATCAGCGCGGCCTTGCCGGAGCTCAAAAAGACGAACTGATCGGTCGTAGTGACGGCTTCCGTTTCTTCCTATGCGGTCGGTGGCGGCGGTTCTTGCTACATTGCCAGCAAACATGCGTTGCTGGGCATGGTCAAGGCTTTGGCCTACGAATTGGCTCCGCACATCCGGGTCAATGGCGTTGCGCCAGGTGGCACGATCACTTCTTTGGCTGGCCCGGCAAGCGCTGGCTTCGACAAAACCAAAATGAAAGACATGCCCGGCATCGATGACATGATCAAAGGCCTGACTCCCCTGGGGTTCGCGGCAAGGCCCGAGGACGTGGTGGCACCGTACCTTTTGCTGGCCTCCCGAGAACAAGGGAAGTTCATCACTGGCACGGTGATCAGCATTGATGGCGGCATGGCGCTCGGCCGCAAGTGAATTTTTAACTGAAGCAAATTTATCAACCCCGTTCTCAGGAGACACCCCATGAAGACGAAATTGTTTATCAACGACGCCTGGATCGATTCAGGTGACAAAAAATACTTTGATCGCAAGCACCCTGTCAGTGGCGAGGTCGTGACCCAATGCGCGAACGCCACGGTGGACGATGCGGTCAATGCGGCTCGAGCCGCTCAAGAGGCGTTCAAGTCCTGGAAGGCCGTCGGACCCTCGTAGCGGCGGCGCCTTCTTTTGAAGGTGGCAGACGTCATGGAGAGCAAAACGCCCGAGTTCATCGAAGTGATGGCCAAGGAAGTGGGAGCCTCCGCGCTGTGGGCGGGGTTCAACGTGCACCTGTCGGCCAATGTATTCCGGGAAGCCGCCTCACTGGCCACCCAAATTCAAGGCGAAACCATTCCGACGGACAAGCCTGACACCCTGTCGATGACGCTGCGTCAGCCGGTCGGCCCCATCTTGAGTATCGCGCCATGGAACGGCACCGCAGTGCTCGCGGCGCGGGCCATCGCGTATCCGTTGGTCTGCGGCAATACCGTGGTGTTCAAAGGCTCCGAGTTCAGCCCCGGCACGCACGCGTTGATCGCGAAGTGCGTACAGGAGGCCGGCCTGCCCGCTGGCGTGCTCAATTATCTGAACTCGTCCCCGGACCGCTCGCCCGATATCGCCGATGCGCTGATTTCGTCTAAGGATGCCCTGAATAACTCGAATGCGTAAGTGCTACAAGGTCACCGGTTTCAGATAGTGCGATGGATGGCGTTTAGCCTGGGTCTTCGCACCACTTTCCACGCCCTTGCGGGCCATCTGCACCGCCTTTGCGGCCATTTGCCTGATTTCAGGGGCACTCATCCCTGCGCCTCCAGCAATTGATGGCGCACCATCCAAAGATTGGACAGCGCAAACAGCGTCTTGAGCTGCAACGTGTTCTTCTTCAATCCCCGGTAGCGCACCTTGGTGTATCCAAACTGTCGTTTGATCACCCTGAAGGGATGCTCCACCTTGGCACGGATGCTCGCCTTGATCTTCTCCACTTGGTCTATCAGCGCGTCAACGGGGTTGTTCTCTTTGTCCAGCGCTCTGCGTTTGCCTGGGCGCATCGCGATGTGCCACCGCACTGCCTCCTTGGCATCCGGGCGCTTGTCGATACCTTGGTAGCCCGCATCACCAAACCCGTCTGTCTCCTGCCCGTGCAGCAAGCTGTTGCCCTCTACAACGTCGGCCACGTTACCCGAGGTGCCTATGACGGTATGCACGAGTCCCGAGTCCGCATCCACGCCGATATGGGCCTTCATGCCAAAGTGCCATTCGTTGCCCTTTTGGCTCGAATGCATCTCTGGATCGCGCTTTCTGTCCTTGTTCTTGGTAGAGCTAGGCGCTGCGATCAGTGTGGCATCGACCGCAGTGCCTGCCTTGAGCAGCAAGCCCTGGGCTGCCAGAAGCTCGTTGACAGTGGCCAGAATCTGCTCGGCCAGCTTGTGTTTCTCCAGCCGATGACGAAACCTCAGGATGGTGCTCTCGTCAGGCACCCTCCCATGGGCATCAAGACTTGCAAACTCCCGGTAGATCGGGGTGTCAAAGAAGGCCTCTTCCATCGCCAGATCTGACAGGGTGAACCACTGCTGCATGCAGTGGATGCGCAGCATGGTCTCCAGGGCAAAGGGTGGGCGGCCGTTCTTGCCTTCGGGGTAATAGGGCGCAATGAGTTCGACCAGAGCAGCCCAGGGAACCACCAAATCCATCTGGATCAGCAGTTCTTGCTTGCGGGTCTTTTTGGTGCTCAGTTTCAGGTCAAGGCTGCTTTGCTTCATGGGCGGGGAGGATGCCATGACTTCCTGGCTTCTAGCAGACTGCGTTCGGGGTTTTGCAGGATTTCCCTAAAGAGATTCGTCGCATCAACTTTACGGGCTCCACTCGCGTGGGGCGCATCATCGCCCAGAAAGCGGCCCAACATCTCAAGCGCTGCTTGCTGGAGTTGGGTGGCAAGTCCCCGCTGATCGTTCTGGACGACGCGGACATCGACGCGGCGGTCAAGGCAGCGGTGTTTGGCAGTTTCCTGTTCCAAGGCCAGATCTGCATGTCCACCGAACGCCTGGTGGTCGACGAGAAGATCGCGGACGAATTTGTCGCGAAGTTCGTCGAGCCACGCCGCCCGCAGCCACGGCGCCGATCACGAACTGCCCCTCCGCGCCAATGTTCCAGACATTGGAGCGAAAACACACCGCCAGTCCTAGCGCGATGAGCAGCAACGGGGTGGCTTTCACGGCCAATTCGCCCAACGCATAGGGCGACTTGATCGGCTCCCAGAAGAACACCTGCAGCCCGCGCACCGGGTCCTTGCCCAGGGCCGCAAACAGCAGCACGCCGATCAGCACCGTGATCGCCAGCGCAAGCAGCGGAGAGCCAAAAACGAACAGGCGCGACGCCTCGGGGCGCGCCTCAAGCTTGAGCATGGCCGGCCTCCTCGGGTGCGCTGGTCTCGCGCAGGTGCGCCTGCACCTCGGCGTGCCACAGGCCGCTCATCCATTCGCCGATGCGCTCCACCGTCGCCTCGGCGCGTGGCACGGACGGCGACAGATGCCCCTTGGCCAGCACGTGCAGCCGGTCACAGATTTCAAACAATTCGTCCAACTCCTCGCTGAGCACCAGCACGCCACAGCCCTGGTCGCGCAGCTTCAATATCTCGCCGCGGATCTGCGCGGCAGCGCCCACGTCCACGCCCCAGGTGGGCTGCGAGACGATGAGCAGACGCGGGCCGGCGTCGATCTCGCGCCCCACGATGAATTTCTGCAGGTTGCCGCCCGACAGCGACTTGGCCGCCGCATTCGGCCCGCCCGCCTTGACCTGAAAGCGCGCGATGATGGCGCGCGCCTGCGCCTGCAGTTGCCCCATGCGCAGCCAGCCGAAAGCGCCCACCGCATCGGTGCGGGTCAGCAGCAGGTTGTGCGCCAGCCCCATGCTGGGCACGGCGCCGCGGCCCAGGCGCTCTTCGGGCACGAAGTGCAGGCCCAGCGCGCGGCGCTGGCGCGGGTTCATGCGGCCGACGGGCACCAGCCCCTGCGGCCCCGCCACCTGCACCATGGCGGGCGCGGCGCGCTGGTCCTCGCCCGACAGGGCGTAGAGCAACTCTTTCTGCCCATTGCCCGAGATGCCGGCAATGCCCACCACCTCGCCCGCGCGCACCTCCAGGTCGATGTCGATGAGCGGCACGCCGAAGGGGTCGGCCGCCGGCAGGCTCAAGGAACTGGCGCGCAGCATCACCTCGCCCGTGGTCACCTCACGGTGCGCCAGGGCCGGCGGCTCGGCGCCGATCATCATGCGCGACAGCGACGCGTTGGACTCCTGCGAAGGATCGCACACGCCTGTGACCACCCCGCCGAGCATCACCGTGCAGGCCGTGCACAGCGCGCGGATTTCATGCAGCTTGTGGCTGATGTAGAGAATGCTGCATCCCTCGCTGGCCAATTGCTTGAGTACCACGAAGAGCTTGTCCACCGCCTGCGGCGTGAGCACCGAGGTGGGCTCGTCCAAGATCAGTAGCTTGGGCTGCGTGAGCAGCGCGCGGATGATCTCCACGCGCTGCATCTCGCCCACGCTCAGGGTGTGCACGGGCCGCAGCGGGTCGATACCCAGGCCGTACTCGGAGGCCGTGGCGCGGATGCGGCGCTCCACCTCGGCCAGCGGCACGCTCTTGTCCTGGCCCAGCCAGACGTTCTCGGCCACGGTCAGGGTGTCGAACAGGCTGAAATGCTGGAACACCATGGCAATGCCCAGCTGGCGCGCCTCCTGCGGATTGCGCACCTGCACCGGGCGGCCGTCGAACAGCATCTGGCCCTCGTCGGGCTTCACGGCGCCGTAGATGATCTTCATCAGCGTGGACTTGCCGGCGCCGTTCTCGCCCAGCACCGCATGCACCTCGCTGGGCTGCACCGTGAGCGATACGCCATCGTTGGCCACCACGGCCGGGTATCGCTTGGTGATGCCCGTCAGCTGCAGCCGCGGCGCGCCGGTGGCGGGGGCAGAAGGGGGTGAGGGATTCATCCTGCGATTGTCTCCTAGTTTTTTGGACGGCTGCCTGGAATCAAAACAGCATGCAGCGCCGACCCACCGGGCGCCAGCAGCTACTTTTTTTATAGCAAACCGTCGGCCACCAACCACGCCGGCGGGGTTGTGTGTACCGCCCTATGGTCAAGCCGGCGCCTGCGGCATACCCTTGGGTACATGACAACGCCCCGCCCCATACGCTTCGTCCGCCGCGGCCGCACCGTGCAGTTGCACGGCATCGCGCCCGACCGCACCCTGCTGGAGATTCTGCGCGAGGACCTGGGCGCCACCGGCACCAAGGAGGGCTGCGGCGAAGGCGACTGCGGCGCCTGCACCGTGGTGCTGGGCGAGGCGCGCCAGGGCCGCATGCACTACCAGGCCGTCAACAGCTGCATCCGCCTGGCCCATTCCATCGACGGCATGGCGCTGTGGACGGTGGAGGACCTGGCGCACGACCCGCTGATCCGGCCCGCGTCCGGCCCAAAGGGCAGCGCACTGCACCCCGTGCAGGAGGCGCTGGTCCAATGCCACGGCTCGCAATGCGGGTTTTGCACGCCGGGTTTTGCCATGAGCCTGTTCGGCCTGTACCAGAACGAGGTCTGCCAGAACCGAGGCATCACGCGCGCGCAGGCGGCCGAGGCACTGTCGGGCAACCTGTGCCGCTGCACGGGCTACCGCCCCATCCTGGATGCCGCACAGCAGATGCAGCAACTGCCGCGCGTGCAGGTGGACGAAACCGCATTGCTACAGCAATTGGAGCTACTCGCGCTTGCCCCGCAAGCGCTAGAGGCCGATTTCTCTTATATCTCGCCGGCCACGCTCCCTGATCTGCTGGCCGCGCGCGCCGCCCACCCCGACGCGCAACTGGTGGCCGGCGCCACCGACCTGGGCCTGTGGATCACCAAGCAGCACCGCCGCTTCCCGCGCCTGTTGGACGTGACGCGCGCCGCGGAACTGACCGGCGTGGTCGAGCACGACGGCCAGCTCACGCTGGGCGCGGCCGTATCGCTCACCGATGCCTTCTCTGCGCTGCAGGCCCGCTGGCCGCAACTGCACCGCTTTGCCGCGCGCTTTGCGGGTCTGCCGGTGCGCAACAGCGGCACGCTGGGGGGCAACGTGGCCAACGGCTCGCCCATTGGCGACTCGATGCCGCTGCTGATCGCGCTGGGGGCGCAGGTGGAGCTGGCCAGCACGCGCGGCAGCCGGCGCATGCCCCTGGAGGATTTCTACACCGGCTACCGGCAGAACCAGTTGGCAGCAGACGAGCTGCTCACCTTCATCCACCTACCTCTGCCCACGCCGGACCAGGGGCTGGCGGACCAGCGGCTGGCGGCCTACAAAGTCTCCAAGCGCTTCGACGACGACATCTCTGCCGTGTGCCTGGCCATCCAGCTGCGCATCGAAGGGCAGACCATCACCCAGGCGCGCATCGGCGCGGGCGGCGTGGCCGCCACCCCGGCACGCGCCCGCCAGACCGAGGCTGCGCTGACCGGCCAGCCCTGGACCGCCGCCACGGCGGAGCGCGCCGCCGCCGTGCTGCAGGCCGAATTCAACCCCATCAGCGACATGCGCGCGAGCGGCGCCTATCGCCGTGAAGTGCTAGGCGCGCTGGTGCGCCGCTTTTGGCGCGAGACCCGCGGCGGTGCGGAAACCCCAGCGCTGGAGCGCCTGCAACCCCTGACGCTGGAGGCCACGCCATGAAGCGCGATGACGACCACGCTCCCACTGCGCGCACGACCGCTGGCCGCGCGGCCGCTGGCAACCCACCGGCCATGACCCAACCCGCGATGGGCCAGCCCGCCATGGGCCAGCCCGCCATGGGCCAGCCCCACGCGCACGAGAGCGCACGCGCACAGGTGGCGGGCAGCGCCCACTACATCGACGACCTGCCCGAGGTAAAGGGCACGCTCTACGCCGCCCCCATCCTCAGCACCGTGGCGCACGGGCGGCTGGAAAGCGTGGACACGCAAGCCGCGCTGCAGCTCGCGGGCGTGCACGGCGTGGTGCTGGCACAGGACATTCCGGGCGATCCGGTACTGGCGGCGTTCGCCCATGATGAGCCGGTGTTCGCGCAGGCTACGGTGCAACACATCGGCCAGGTGATCGGCCTGGTGGTGGCCGATTCGGTGATGCAGGCGCGGCGCGCGGCGCGGCAGGTGAAGCTGAGCATCACCGCCCTGCCCGCCATCCTCACCGTACGGGACGCCTTGGCCGCCGAGAGCTATGTTCTACCGCCCGTGCACGTGCGCCGGGGCGACGCGGCCCAGGCGCTGGCGCAGGCGCCGCACCGCCTGCAGGGGCGTCTGGAAGTCGGCGGGCAGGAGCATTTCTATCTGGAGGGTCAGATCGCCTATGCCCTGCCGCAGGAACAGGGGCAGTGGCTGATCCACTCCAGCACCCAGCACCCCGGCGAGGTGCAGCACTGGGTGGCGCATGCGCTGGGCATCGACAGCCACGCGGTGCGCGTGGAGTGCCGGCGCATGGGCGGCGGCTTTGGCGGCAAGGAAACGCAGGCCGGCCACCTGGCCGTGTGGGCGGCGCTGGCGGCGCACAAGTTCGGCCGGCCCGTCAAGCTGCGCCTGGACCGCGACGACGACTTCATGGTCACCGGCAAGCGCCACCCCTTCGCCTACGAATGGGATGTGGGCTTTGACGACGCCGGGCGCATCACCGGCCTCAAACTGATGATGGCCGCCAACTGCGGCTTCAGCGCCGATCTGTCGGGCCCCGTAGCCGACCGCGCGGTGTTCCACTGCGACAACGCGTACTTCCTGGAGCATGTGGAGATCGCCTCGTACCGCTGCAAGACGCACACCCAGAGCCATACCGCGTTCCGCGGCTTTGGCGGGCCGCAGGGGGTGATCGCCATCGAAACCATTCTGGGCGACATCGCCCGCGCCCTGGGCCGGGACGCGCTGGACGTGCGCCTGGCCAACCTCTACGGGCTGCATGAGCGCAACGTGACCCACTACCTGATGACCGTGGAGGACAACATCCTGCACGATTTGCTACCGCAATTGGAGCAGTCCGCGCTCTACAGGCAACGGCAGGAGGCCGTTTCGGCATGGAACGCCGCGAACCCCGTGCTCAAGCGCGGCTTGGGCCTGACGCCGGTGAAGTTCGGCATCAGCTTCACGGCCACGCTGTTCAACCAGGCCGGGGCGCTGGTGCATGTGTACACCGACGGCAGCGTGCAGGTGAACCACGGTGGCACCGAGATGGGCCAGGGCCTGCACACCAAGGTGGCGCAGATCGTGGCCGATGAGCTGGGCGTGCCCCTCTCCCGTGTGCTGGTCACTGCCAGCGACACCGGCAAGGTGCCCAACGCCAGCGCCACCGCTGCCAGCAGCGGCACCGACCTGAACGGCCGCGCCGCGCAGTTCGCGGCCCGCCATGTGCGCGACAACCTGGCGGCGTTCGTCTGCGGGCTGGACGGCTGCGGCGCGGGCGCCATCCGCTTCGCGGGTGGACAGGTCATATCCCCCAAGCGCACGCGGCGCTGGGAGGACGTGGTGAAGGAGGCCTACGCCAACCGCATCCAGCTGTGGAGCGACGGCTTTTACCGCACGCCCAAGATCCACTACGACAAGACCACGCTCACCGGCCGGCCCTTCTACTACTTCGCCTATGGCGCCGCCTGCACCGAGGTGGCCATCGACACCCACACCGGCGAGAGCCGCGTGCTGGCCGTGGACATCCTGCACGACGTGGGCCACAGCATCAACCCGGCCATCGACCTCGGCCAGATCGAGGGCGGTTTCGTGCAGGGCATGGGATGGCTTACCACCGAGGAGTTGGTGTGGAACGACGAAGGACGCCTGGCCACGCACGCCCCCAGCACCTACAAGATCCCCGCCACGGGCGACGTGCCCGAGCACCTGCGCGTGCAGCTGTGGCACCAGCCCAACCGCGAGGACAACGTGGGCGGCAGCAAGGCCGTGGGCGAGCCCCCGTTCATGCTGGCCATCAGCGTGTACGAAGCACTGCGCAATGCAGTCGCTGCGGCCCGGGGGGACGGCGGCGCCGATGCGCGCGCGCCCGTGCAACTGAGCGCGCCCGCCACGGCAGAAAACGTGCTGCGCGCGATCGGGCGGCTGGAGTAACCCGCCGCCGTGTGCGGCCATGCCAGCCGAGCCGTTCAGGCCGGTACCTGCACGCTGCCTACGGCGATGCGGTTGCGCCCGGCGCGCTTGGCCTGGTAGCAGGCCATGTCGGCGGCGTAGAGCAGCGCCGCCACACCGTGCGCACCGGGCGCCAGCGGGACCAGCCCCACGCTCAGGCCCAGGGTGAAGCTGCGCCCGCCATATGCGGGCTCCCACGCCTGCACGGCGGCGCGCAACTGCTCGGCCACGGCCTGCCCGCGCGCCAAGGAGCTGCCGGGCAGCACGATGGCGAACTCATCGCCGCCCACGCGCGCAGCCCAGCCGTTGTGCCGCACTTCCGATTCGAGCAGACGTGCCAGATGGTGCAGTACGTCATCGCCCGCATCATGGCCGGCAACGTCGTTGACCACGGTGAAATGGTCCAGGTCCATGAACAGCAGCACCCCGCCGTCTTCCTCCGGCACACCCCGCGGGCCCCGCGCAGCACGCGCGTCCAGCAGCATCTGCAGGCGCAACTCAAACTCCGCGCGGTTGAGCAGTTGGGTCAAGGGGTCGTGGGCGCGCTCCCAGGACTGCTGCTGGCGCGCTGCACGCTCCGCAGTGAAGTCCTCCAGCGTCCACACCAGGCCGCTGGCCGGCACGCCGGGCTCCACCAGTTGCCCCTGCGCGCGCACCCACAGCGTGCTGCCGTCCTTGCGCAGCAGCGGCAGTTCGCCATCGAAGCTGCCGTGGGCCGCAAACCGCGCACGCACCTGCTGGGCCACATCCACTGCGCCGGGCGGCGAGGCCAGCAGATCCGTCAGCCGGCGCCCCTGGAGCTGCGCCGGCGCATAGCCCAGCATGCGGCCGGCCTGCTGGCTCACGACCTCCACCTGCTCGTCGCGGCTGACGACGATGCCCAGCGGCACGTGCGCCAGCACCGCACGCAGCTGGCGCGCCGACGCTTCCGACCCGCGCTGTTGCAGCCGCCGGTGTTCCAGCAGCCGGGTGCAGACGCGCACCACATCGTCCACCTCGCCAGGGCTGTGCGGCCATGGGCCGTCATGCCCGGCGGACCCGCCCGCCGGCGCACCAGCGGCCTCCGCGTCCATCAGCGCTCGGGCACGCTGGCGCAGCAGGATCAGCGGGCGCGCGATCCACAGCATGGCGCCCAGCGCCAACAGGGCCACCAGCGCCGCGGCCGCGGCCGCGAGCGCCCAGGCCCGGCGCTGGACGCCCTGCATTGGCGCCAGCACGGCCTGCGAAGCGCTCACCCGGGCCACCACCCATTGCGGCATGGGCACGCTGGCCAAGCTCACCACATGGTCCGCCTGCACGGTGGTTTGTGCGCGCCCGGCCAGCGGTGCATCGTCCGCACGGCGCCAGCGCGCATAGGCCTCGCCCAGGCCGGGCTCATCGGCCACCTGGCCCAGCACGCGCTCCATATTGGGGTGCGCCAGGATCACCCCGTCGCGCGTGAACACCACCAGCTGCGAGTCGCTGCGCGCAGGCAGCGCCAGGGAATGCGGCAGCAGTCCCTGCGATTGCAGCCGCAGCACGCCCGCCACGGCCCCGATGACGCGCCCCTCCCCCCGCAGCAGCGGCATGGTGAACATCACGCGCGCCTCGGCCGGCGTGGCGCCGATGAGGCCCGACACCAGCGGCTTGCCGTCCAGCAGCGTGCGCACGAGGTAATCGCGCTCGCCCGGGTCCAGACCCGAGGCCTTTTCCAGCTTGCCATAGCGCAGGTTGATGGCGAGGTTGCCGTCCTTGCGCGCAACCTGGATGGCGTCGAAGAAGCGCACGGCCGGCAGGCCCTGCTGCAGCAGCCATTCCAGCGACGCGGGGGACTCCAACAGCTCGGGGGTAATGCCCTCGGCCACGGTGGCAAGCACCTTCTGGCTCTGCTCGATCTTGCTGGCCAGCAACCGCGCCACCAGTTCCACCTCGTCGTTCTGCTGGCTGACCAGGCGCTGCATGACCTCCTGGCCCGCGGCGCGCGACAGCACCCACACGGTGAGCATTGCGCAGAGCACGATGGCCAGCGCCGCCACCGCCAGCAGCTTGCCCACCAGCGGACCGGGCAGCCATGCGAAGCCTTCAGGCTCCCGCTCGGGCGCCACGTCTTCCCACGCGGCAACATGCTCGGGCGGTGTCATGGGCGCTCCGCGTTCGAAGCGCCCGAAACGAGAGGATCGAGGAAGGCGCGAACCATGGTCGTAGGGGGACTGCCTCACCAGAGGCTCGAACCAATATACGCAGGCACCCCCAGCTCCAGACTGGGTGGAACCCTGGGACGGCGCGGGAAAAACCCTGACGCCTCAGGCCTTCAGGTAGAGAGTGGTAACAACTGGATGCAAAAGGGCCGCCGCAGCGGCCCCATCGGGCGGAGTGCCCAGCGTGTGCTCAGGCGCCGGCCACCATCTGCAGCGCGCGGGGCTGCGGCAGGCTCAGCACGTTGCCCGTGCCAGCGATCAGGCCGTGCTCGCGCAGATGGCGCAGCACACGCGAGAGCGTCTCGGGCGCAATGCCCAACTGCGCCGCAATCAGGCGCTTGCGCTGGTGCAGCGTAACGCGCAAGCCGCCGTCTTCACTGTTTTGCGCATGGCGCAGCAGCCACTGGGCGCAGCGGGCTTCTGCGTCCTGGGCCAGGCGGCTCACGGCCAGTTCCGTCTGTTGGCAGTAACCGGTGGCCATGTCGCGCAGCAGCGCCTGTGCGCCCACGGGCAACTCATCAAAGGTGCGCTTGAAGTCCTCCAGCGGTAGCCGGCGCAACTGCACGCGGGTGTCCGCCACCATGTCCACGGCGCAGGGCTGCTCCAGCAGCGCGGTGGCGGCGTCGAGCCAGAACGGCCCTTCGACCACACCAAGCTGGTGGCGCATCACGCCGTCCTCGCGCACGCCCAGCAGCACGCGGCCACTGTCAAGGTAGAGCACGGACGCAGGTTGTTGGTGGCGCTCACGCAGCACCTCGCCCGCGGTGGCCACCTCGATCTGTGCGGACTGGTCGGAGGACGGTAGGGGGAACATGACCGCCACTGTGCCGGCGCACCGCCCGTCCTGCTTTGAGCGAAATCAAAAGTGAACGTGCAACCGCCGGCGTGCCGGGCCGCCTCACGCGCCGTTCCGGCGGGTCCGGGCGCAACAACTTGCGTTCGCAGTGTTGCAAAAACACGAAAAAGGCTGGCGGCATGATGTTTGCTTGACCACAATCGCTGCCTGACACGAAACCGTCATAACAACCCCTGCGCCAGCCGCGCATCCCCGCCCTACAGAGGAGAACCCATGTACCGCCATTTGATCGCCCTTGCCGCCGCCACGCTGTGCGCGGCCACGGCGCACGCCCAAACCTCCGTCACGCTTTCGGGTCTGACCGACGTCTACGTCGGCTCCATGAAGATGGCCGGCGACGCCGACCGCCGCTCGGTGGTCAATAGCGGTGGCATGACTACCTCGTGGTTCGGCTTCACCGGCTCCGAAGACCTGGGCGGCGGCTTGAAGGCCAACTTCCAGCTCACCTCGTTCATCCAGGTGGATGCCGGCACGCAGGGCCGCTTTCCGGGCGATACGTTTTTCTCGCGCGACGCCAACGTGAGCCTGTCGGGCAGTTTTGGCTCCGTGCTGCTGGGCCGCTGGATGGCACCCAACTTCCTGCCGTCCGTGGTGGGCAACCCGCTGGGCGACTCGTTCACGTTCTCGCCGCTGATCCTGCACAAGAACGTGCCGCTGTTCAACGCCTCCGGCTGGCAGGCCACGACCCCATCCGACACAGGCTGGAGCAACCAGATCGCCTACAGCACGCCCGACATCGGCGGCTTCAAGGCCAACCTGCAGTACCAGTTCGGCGAACTGCCGGGCGATAACGGCAAGAAGAACGTCGGCGCTAATTTCTTCTACTTCGGCGGCCCGCTGACGCTGACTGGCTAATACGAGCGCGACCAGATCAGCAACCCCGGCCAGGGCACCTACCTGGGCACGACCAAGAAGGACTGGATGCTGGCCGCAGCCTACGATTTCAACGTCGTGAAGCCGTACCTGAGCTACGGCCAGACCAAGGCCGACAACAGCCCCGGCAAGGCCAAGACGATGCAGGTCGGCGCATCGGCCCCGCTGGGCGGCGGCAGCCTGTTGGCTTCCTGGGTCAAGACCGAGCTGACGGACTCGGACCTGGACCGCAAGACCTTCACGCTGGGCTATGACTACAACCTGTCCAAGCGCACGGACGTGTACGCGATGTACATGAACGACAAGATCACCAACCAGTCCACGGGCAACAGCTTCGGCGTGGGTATCCGCCACCGGTTCTGACGAAGCCGGCCCTGTCGGCCACTGCACGGCACGCGGCGCATGGCGCCGCGTGCTTTTTTTTCGCCTGCAAATACCAATGAAAAGTGGCCCTGGCGCTCACGAAAAGAGCGCCGGCAGCTATCAATTCAATACTGTCCATCGCCCTTGCCAGGCGCATGCGCGTCACGGGCCTGTCACCCGGAAGGCCTACGCTCCCCTTTTAACAGTTACCAATTGCTACCGATGCCTGATGCTCCGCGGCTGTCTCTGCGCGCACTGCTGCCTTCGCTGTCACCCAGGGTGCGGCGGGGCGAAGGGCCGCTGGCGCGGCTGCTGCGCGCGGGTGGGCTGCACTGCGTATTCCAGCCCCTGGCCGACCTGCGCGAGGGGAACATCTATTCACACGAGGCGCTGATTCGCGGCCCGGAAAACTCGGCGCTGCAGTCGCCCGACGCCTTGCTGGCCCAGGCACGCGCCGAAGACCTGCTGCACGACTTCGAACTGCTGTGCGTCGCGCAGGCACTCACCCAATGGGGCCAGCAGGCCACGCCGGGCCGGCTGTTCGTGAACATCAGCGCCGACGCGCTGGTCTGGGGCGTCGGGCTGTGCGGCGCGGAGCCTCTGGCCCACGTGGTGCGCCGGCTGGGCGTGTCGCCGCACATGGTGGTGCTGGAGATCACCGAGCACGAGCGCGTGCACGACCTGGTGCCGCTGCGCGACGCACTGCGCCAGGTGCACGCCAGTGGCATGCGCCTGGCGCTGGACGACTTCGGCGACGGCCATTCCAGCCTGCGCCTGTGGTCGGAGGTGCGCCCCGACTTCGTGAAGATCGACAAGTACTTCACGCGCGACATCGGCCAGCACCCCGAGAAGCTGCAGATGCTGCAGGCGATCCGCGGCATTGCCGAAGTGTTCGGCACCACGCTGGTGGCCGAAGGCATCGAGACCAGCGACGAGCTGCGCGCGCTGCGCGACCTCGATATTTCCTACGGCCAGGGCTACCTGCTGGGCCGGCCCGCGCGTACCGCTCGCCTGGCGATCGAGCCGCCCGCGCTGGCCGTGCTGCGGGACCGCCGCGTGGCCGTGCTGCCGCACGGCGGCCAGCCCATGCGCCCGGGCATCCTGCGCAACCTGCTCATGGCGCAGGCGCCCACCGTCACGCCCTGCACCAGCAACGACGCGGTGGCCGAGCTGTTTCGCACGCATGGCGATCTGCACGCCATTGCGGTGCTGGAGGGCGAACGCCCCGTGGCGCTCATCAACCGCCAAGAGTTCATGAACCACTACGCCACGCTGTACTTTCGCGAGGTGCACGGCCGCAAGCCCTGCATGGCGTTCGCCAGTACGTCGCCGCGCGTGGTGGAGATGGACTGCGACGTGGAGCATCTGGTGGGCATCCTCACCTCGCAGGACCAGCGCTACCTCAACGACGGTTTCATCGTCACCGACAACGGGCGCTACGCGGGCCTGGGCACCGGCGAGCAACTGGTGCGCGGCGTGACCGAAGCGCGCATCGAGGCCGCGCGCCACGCCAACCCCCTCACCTTCCTGCCCGGCAACATCCCCATCAGCCTGCACATGCAGCGCCTGCTGGACCACCGCGCGGCCTTCGTCGCCTGCTACGCCGACCTGAACCACTTCAAGCCCTTCAACGACCACTACGGCTACTGGCGCGGCGACCAGATGATCCGCCTGGTGGCGCGGCTGGCGCTGACGCACTGCGACCCGCGGGCCGACTTCGTGGGCCATGTGGGTGGTGACGACTTCATGCTGCTGTTCCAGAGCAGCGACTGGCTGGCGCGCTGCCAGCGCATCGTGGACTCGTTCGCGCGCGAGGCCATCGCCCTGTTCGATGAATCCGCGCGCCAAGAAGGCGGCATCTGGGCCGAGGACCGGCATGGCGTGAACCGTTTCTTTCGCTGCACCACGCTGTCGATCGGCGCGGTGCGCGTGTCGCCGGGCAGCATGGAGCATGCCGAAGAGGTGGCCAACCTCGCGGCGCTGGCCAAGCGCGATGCCAAGCAGTCGCACGCGGGCATCGCCTGGCGCGACGCCGGCCCAGGCGGGCTGGTCTGACTGCAATCGCCTTTGACGACCATCGATGCGGCGCGCGCCGCGCCGCGGGCCCAGGCCGGCGCGCACTAGGGCCTGTTCACACTATTTTTGCCAGTGCGAATGGCGTGAAAACCGCGCCAATCTAGGCGCGTGACGACGCCAAGGCCGGGGCCTTGGCTAGGAGGGCAACGACGAATGGCGCGGTTTTCACTCCGTTCCCTCCGGGTTGCGATCAAAAAGGGCCATTCGCGGCGTTGCCAAGCCTCGCTGGGGTAGCACCCCAGCTTCGTTTGGCGCCTTGCGCCTGGCCCTTTTTGATCGCAACGCATCTGGCAAAAATAGTGTGAACAGGCCCTAGGTCCTTACACTCCAGCGCGACAGGGTCGCCGCATCCCCATCCGCGGCCAACCTGGATATTCCAACCTACAGGAGAGACCGCCCGTGCCCATGTTCGTTGACACCTCGCCGCCCGGCCAATGCATCTTCTGCCGGCTGGTGGCCGGCGAGATCCCCAGTGCCAAGGTCTATGAGGACGCGCTCACGATCGCCTTCATGGACATCGGCCAGGTCACGCCGGGCCATGTCCTCGTCGCGACCAAACGGCATGCGGCCACCTTGCTCGACACGACCCCCGAAGAGGCCGCGGCGCTGATGCAGACCGCGCGCCGCGTCGCGCTGGCGGTGCGCACCGCCTTCGACCCGCCGGGGCTCACGCTGCTGCAGGCCAATGGCGCGCTGGGCGGGCAGACCGTGGCGCATGTGCACCTGCACGTGGTGCCGCGCCACGAGGACGACGGCATCACCTTCACCTGGCCACGCCAGGAGCCGCCAGCCGCCGTGCTGGCCGGTTATGCCGAGCGCCTGCGCGCGGCGCTGTAGTCCGCGGTCAGATCGGCGAGACCACGCCGCGGCCCGCAAAGTGGCCCTCGGCGTTGGCCAGGAAGCGGTCCACGCTGGCCTGCACGGCCTCGGGCGACCAGCCGGCCACGTGCGGGGTGAGCAGCACGTTGTCCAGGCCCACCAGCTCCTGCGGCGGCGCGGGCTCGCTCTCGTACACATCCAGCCCCGCGCCGGCAATGCGGCGCTCGCGCAGCGCAGCCGCCAGGGCCTGCGTGTCCACCACGCTGCCGCGCGCGATGTTCACCAGGTAGCCCTGCGGGCCCAGCGCCTGCAGCACCTCGGCATTGACGCGGTGGCGCGTGGACGCCCCGCCCGGCGTGGCGCACACCAGCACGTCGCACCAGGCGGCCAGCTCCTGCAGGCTGGGGAAGTAGCGGTGCGGCACCTCCGCGCGCGGGCTGCGGTTGTGGTAGCCGATCTCCATGTCAAAGCCTGCGGCGCGGCGCGCGATCTTGTGGCCGATGGTGCCCAGCCCGAAGATGCCCAGCCGCTTGCGCGAGACATTGGGCGGCAGGCCGATCGCGTCGCGCCACACGCCGGCGCGGCACTGCTGGTCCAGGGTGCGCATGCCGCGCACGATGGCAATCAGCAGCCCGAACGCATGGTCGGCCACGCAGTCGTCGTTGGTGCCCGCGCCGTTGGCCAACGCAATGCCGCGCGCGCGGGCGGCGTCCAGCGCCACGTTCTCGTAGCCCGCGCCGAGGGCACACACCAGCTCCAGCGCGGGCATGGCGGCGATCTCCTGCGCCGTGAGACCGACGGCGCCGATGGTCAGCACCGCCCTGAAGCGCGCGCCCTGCTGTGCGATGGCCTGGGCGCGCGCGTCGGGCGTGGGGGCATAGCAGACGTCAAAACGCTGGCCGATCTGGTCCAGGTGCTGCGGCGTCATGCCGTTGAGGATAAGCAAGGGAATGCGGGTGGTGGAGGTCACGGCGTTGCTCGAAGCTGAATGCGCGCAGTGGACTATGTTTTTCATAGCTGCTCGCGCTTGTCCATAGGGCGGTACAGGCCATTTTCATCCAAATGCGTTGGGCCTGCCCTGCGCACCGATCCAAGCCCCGGCGGGGGTGCGGGGCCTTGGGTCTTTCGCGCCATCGACTCTGCTACCCTCGCGCGCATCATGTCCGTCCCGTCCGCCGCCATCGGCCCGCAGCAGGCGCCTGCGGTACCCGTGCCTGTGCCTCCCGGCCTGGCCATCCTGGTGCTGGCCCTGCTGCTGAGCATCCAGCCCGTCACCACCGATCTGTACCTGCCCGCCCTGCCCGCGCTCACGCGCAGCCTGAACGCACCCGTGGCCGCAGGCCAACTCACGCTGTCCGCGCTGCTGCTGGCCTTTGGCTGCTCGCAACTGGCATGGGGGCCACTGTCCGACCGATTCGGCCGCCGGCCGGTGCTGCTCACCGGGCTGGCGCTGTACACGCTGGCGGCGGTGGGTGCGGCGCTGGCGCCGTCCATGGCGGTGCTCATTGCCTGGCGCACGGCCCAGGGCGTGGCCATGGGTGCCGTGGTGATGTGCGCGCGCGCCATCGTGCGCGACCTGTACACGCCGCTGGCGGGCGCACGCGCCATGTCCAAGGCGCTGACCGGCTTGGGGCTCGTGGCCTGCCTGTGCGCGCCGCTGGGCGGGTTGCTGACCGAATGGTTCAACTGGCGCGCGGCACTGCTGGCGCTCACCGGCTACGCCATGGGCACGTTGGCGCTGGTGGCGCTGCGCATGCCCGAGACGCTGCACCAGCGCAACCCGCACGCCCTGCGCCCCGCCATGCTGGCAGGCACCGCGGCGCAGGTATTGCGCACGCCCGCGTTCTGGGCGTTCTCGCTGCTCACCACGGCCAGCTATGGCGGGCTGTTCACCTTCCTGGCTGCTTCGTCCTTTGTCTATCTCGACGTGCTGGGCATTTCGCGCACGCAGTACGGGCTGGCGCTGCTGTCCACGGCCGTGGCGTACCTGCTGGGCACGCTGCTGTGTCGGCGGCTGCTGGCGCGCCAGGGCCTCAAGCGCACGGTCGCCATCGCCGGCGCGCTGTCGGCCAGCGGCGGCCTGCTGATGTTGCTCGCCGCCGCGCTGGGCTGGCATAGCGTGGCCGCGCTGCTGCCGCCGTTCTACCTCTACATGGTGGGCCACGGCATCCACCAGCCCTGCGGGCAGTCGGGCGCGGTGGGACCGTTCCCGCAGGCGGCGGGCATGGCCTCGGCGCTCAATGGTTTCATGATGATGCTGGCGGGCTTCGCCATCGGCCAGTGGCTGGGCGGGGCGCTGGACGGCAGCGTGTGGCCGCTGGTGCAAGGCGTGGCCCTGTGGTCGCTGCTGCTGGCCGCCATTGCCTGGACGCTGGTGCAGCGCCATGCCCCGCAGGAGGTTGCCCATGCCCGCTGACCACATTCCCGCGCTCGCACTGGCCGGGCCCACAGCCTCGGGCAAAACGGCTGCAGCCTTTGCGATTGCCGACGCACTTGCCCCCCGGCTGCCGGTGGAGATCATCAGCGTGGACTCGGCCCTGGTGTACCGCGGCATGGACATCGGCACCGCCAAGCCCACGCCCGCCGAGCAGGCGCGCGTGCCGCACCACCTGATCGACATCCGCGACCCGCTGCAGGCCTACAGCGCGGCCGAGTTCGTGCAGGACGCCACGCGCCTGATCGGCGAGATCCGCGCGCGCGGCGCGCTACCGCTGCTGGTGGGCGGCACCATGCTGTACTTCAAGGCGCTGTTTGACGGCATCGACGACATGCCGCCCGCCGACGCCGCCGTGCGCGCGCGCCTGGAGGCCCAGGCCGCCGCCATCGGCTGGAGCGGCATGCATGCCGAACTGGCGCGCGTGGACCCGCCAACCGCCGCGCGCCTGGCACCCGGCGACAGCCAGCGCATCCAGCGCGCACTGGAGGTGTGGCATGTCTCGGGCCGGCCGCTGTCGAGCTTTCACACGACCAAAACCGTAGCAGCCAGCGGCCGCCCGATGAGCGCTGCAAGCCTTTTTTCCTTGGAACCACACGACCGCGCTTGGCTGCATGGGCGCATTGCCGAGCGCTTTCACGCCATGCTGGCCGCCGGCTTTCTGGACGAAGTCCTGCGCCTGCGTGCGCGCGGCGACCTGCACGCCGAGCTGCCCAGCATGCGCTGCGTGGGCTACCGCCAGGCCTGGGAATCGCTGGACGGCCTGCATCCCATGGCCAGCCTGCCCGAGCGCGGCATTGCCGCCACGCGCCAGTTGGCCAAGCGCCAGATCACCTGGCTGCGCAGCATGCCCCAGCGCCATTCGATCGCCTGCGACGCGCCCGACGCCACTGCGCAACTGGTGCAGGCCGTGCGCGCGCGCGTGTGGGGTGGCGGCGCATGAGCGCCCAACCCACGTCCCTGCTGCAGGTGCGCGGCCTTGCCAAGCGCTACGGCGGGCAGGCGGTGTTCGAGGGCGTGGATCTGCAGGTGCAGCGCGGAGAGTTCGTCGCCATCGTTGGCGACTCGGGCGTGGGCAAGTCCACGCTGCTCAACTGCCTGGCGGGACTGGACCATTGGGATGCCGGTCAGGTGCTGCACGAGGGCGTAGATCTGGGGCAGTTGGACGACACGCAGCGCGCTCTGTGGCGTCGCGCCCACGTGGGGTTCGTGTTCCAGGCCTTCCATGTGTTGCCGCATCTGGACGTGGCGCAGAACGTGGGCCTGCCGCTGATGTTGCTCAACCGCCCAGATGCGCAGCGCGTGCAGCACATGCTGGCCGCCGTGGGCCTGGAAGGCCTGGGCGAGCGGCTGCCGCAGGAACTCAGCGGGGGACAGCTGCAGCGCGTGGCCATTGCCCGCGCGCTGGTGCACCGCCCCGCTCTGCTGCTGGCCGATGAGCCGACGGGCAACCTGGACCCCACCACGGCGGCGCTGGTCATGGATCTGCTCATCGCCCAGACCCGCGAGCACGGCGCCGCATTGGTGCTGGTGACCCATTCGCAGGCCGCCGCGGCGCGGGCGGACCGGGCGCTGCGCCTCACGGCACAGGGCATCCGCCCGGCAGGAACTGCTTAGTCGATCATCAGGCGCTGCGTCTTGTTGCCCTGCTTCTTGGGCAAGGTGAGCGTGAGCACGCCGTTGTCGTATTTGGCCTTGGCCTGGGTCGCATCCACATCCACAGGCAATTGGAAGCTGCGAGCCACGGCACCAAAGTAGCGCTCGCTGCGCAGCACCTTCTCGCCTTCTTTCTTCTCGTCGTGCTGGCGCACCTCGGCGCGCAGGCTGACCACGTTGCCATCGATGGAGATATGGATGTCCTCCTTGGGCACGCCGGGCACCTCGGCATGCACGGTGTAGGCGGCGTCATCCTCCTTCACATCGATCTTGATCTGCGACGGCGTGGGCAGCCCATCGCCGTGCAACGGGCGGACATAGAAGCCCGGCGCAAAGTCCTTGAAGAAATCGTCAAACAAGCTGCCACGGGTGACCAGTGAATTCATGATGAAACTCCTTCTTTCGAGAACAAGGTGAAGCGGCCCGCACGGGCCATCCGTCCGGCGGGTCGGCCCCGCCGTCTTCAGGCTATATAGGCGCTGTCGCGCCACGGTTCAAGAACCCCCGCACGTTTGAATTTGATGCAGCGCAACTCCACGCGCCGCGGCCCGCACAATCGCGGCATGCTGACCGCCCTGCTGCGCACCTTCTCCTGGCGTGCGCTGCGCCACCACCCCTGGCGCAGCGCAGCCGCCGTGGCCGCCGTCATGCTGGGCGTGGCGCTGGGGTTCGCAGTGCATGTGATCAATGCGTCGGCGCTGGACGAATTCGCCCAGGCCGTGCGCGCGGTGAACGGCCAGCCCGACCTGGAACTGCGCGCCACACGCGGCGCGCTGCCCGAATCGCTCTATGGCGAGGTTGCCCGCCAGCCGCAGGTGCGCCTGGCCAGCCCGTGGCTGGAAGTGCCGGTACGGGCGTCCGCGACCCGCGGCCAGACACCCGTGGCGCTGCGCGTGCTGGGCGCCGATGCGCTGCTGCTGCCCGCCATGGCGCCGGCCCTGGCGCCGCGTGCCTACGACGGCGCCGACCGCCTGGCCATGCTGGCGCCCGCCAGCGTGTTCCTCAACCCGGCGGCGCAACAGGCGCTGGGCCTGGGCGCCATCGACGCGCACACCCCGGCCATCACACTGCAGGCAGGCCTGGCGGCGCACCCCGTGCGCGTGGCGGGCACGGTGGCCGCGGGCGGCGCGCCCCTGGCGGTGATGGACATCGGCGCCGCGCAGGATCTGTTCGGCCGCGCGGGGCAACTCACCCGCATCGACCTGCGACTGCAGCCCGGCAGCACGCCCGCCAGCGTGCAGCAGGCGCTGGCCGCCCTGCCCGGCTGGCCGGCGGGCGTGCAGTTCGCCGCGCCGCAGGACGATGTACAGCGGGTGGACAGCCTCTCGCGCGCGTACCGCGTCAACCTCACGGTGCTGGCGCTGGTGGCGCTGTTCACCGGAGGCTTCCTGGTGTATTCGGTGCTGGCGCTCAGCGTGGCGCAGCGCGCGCCGCAGTTCGCGCTGCTGGCCGTGCTGGGCACCACGCCGCGCGAGCGCCAGGCGCTGGTGCTGCTGGAATCCTGCGCGCTGGGCCTCATCGGCAGCGTGGCCGGCATCGCCCTGGGCACGGCGCTGGCGGCGCTGGCGCTCACCCTGCTGGGTGGCGACCTGGGCGGCGGCTACTTCACCGGCGCACAACCTGCGCTGCAGTGGAGTACACCGGCGGCGCTCCTCTACGGCCTGCTGGGCGTAGCGGCCGCGCTGATCGGCGGCTGGTGGCCCGCGCGCCATGCACAGCACCTGCCGCCGGCGCAGACCCTCAAGGGCCTGGGTGCGCAGGCCGGGCGCGGCGCGCGCGCCTGGATCGGTCTTGTTTTGATAGCTGCTAGCGCTTTACTGGCAAAGCTTCCGCCAATTCTTGGCATACCGCTGGCGGCCTACGTGGCGGTGGGCCTGCTGCTGATCGGCGGCATTGCCCTGCTGCCCTGGCTGGTGCAGGCGCTGCTGGCGCGGCTGCAGCCGCTGGCGGCGGGCCATGCCCTGGCCCTGCTGGCGCTGGAGCGCGCCCGCCGCATGCGCGCCAGCGCCGCCGTGGCCGTGGGCGGCGTGGTGGCGGCGCTGAGCCTGGCCGTGGCGCTGACGGTGATGGTGGGCAGCTTTCGCGGCTCGGTCAGCCAGTGGCTGGACAGCGTGCTGCCCGCGCCGCTGTACCTGCGCGCGGCCGGCGGCGCCAGCGGCGACGAGGCCGCGGTATTCCCCCCGGATTTCGTCCATGCCGTGGCGCGCCTGCCCGCCGTGGCGCGCGTGCAGGCGCTGCGCACCAGCAGCCTGCAACTGGCACCCGACCGCGCCCCCGTCGCGCTGCTGGCCCGGCCGCTGGAGAGCGACCCGGCCCGCGCTCTGCCACTGGTGGACCCTGCGCGCCCCGTGCCGCCAGGGCGCGTCGGCGTGTATGTGAGCGAGGCGGTGGTGGACCTGTACGGCGCCCGCCCAGGCGCGGACTGGCCGCGGCTTTCAGAGGTTTTCAGGCCTCCAGCGCAGTCTGGAAAAGCGCCGGCAGCTATATTTTTCGTAGCTGGTGTGTGGCGCGACTATGTGCGCCAGCACGGCGCTATCGCGCTGGACCTGCAGGACTTCGCGCGCCTGACGGGTGACGCGCGCGCCAGCGACCTGGCGCTGTGGCCCATGCCGGGCCGCGAGGCCGGCGCGCTGCGCAGCGAGGTGCTGGAGCAGGCCCGCGAGAGTCTGGGCGCCTCGGCGGCGGATGCACTGGAATTCACCTCGGCCGATGCGATCCGCGCACGGTCGCTTGCGATCTTCGACCGCAGCTTCGCCGTCACCTACTGGCTGCAGGCGGTGGCCATCGGCATCGGGCTGTTCGGCGTGGCGGCCAGCTTCAGCGCGCAGGTGCTGGCGCGGCGCAAGGAGTTCGGGCTGCTGGCCCACCTGGGGCTCACGCGGCGGCAGATCCTGGCGGTGGTCGCCGGCGAGGGCGCGGCCTGGACGGCCGTGGGCGCGGTGGCCGGCACGCTGCTGGGCCTGGCCGTGGCGACGGTGCTGGTACATGTGGTGAACCCGCAGAGCTTTCACTGGACCATGGACCTGGCCGTTCCCTGGCCGCGCCTGGGCGCGTTGGCCCTGGCCGTGGTGGCGGTAGGCTCGCTGACCGCCTGGCTGGCAGGCCGCCTGGCCGCGGGGCGCGACGCGGTGATGGCGGTCAAGGAAGACTGGTAGTCGCCGACAATGCGGGCCATGTTGTCCCCCTCCTCTCTTTCCGCCCCGGCGGCCGGCAGCGGCTGGCTGCACGAGGCCATCGCCCGCATCGAGGCCGACTACCAGCGCAGCGCCGACACCCACCTGATCCCGCTGCCGCTGCCCGCGTTCGCCAGCGCCGGCATCGACCTGTATTTGAAGGACGAATCCACCCATCCCACGGGCAGCCTCAAGCACCGGTTGGCGCGCTCGCTGTTCCTGTATGCGCTATGCAATGGCTGGGTGCGCGAGGGTTCCACCATCGTGGAGGCATCGAGCGGCTCCACCGCCGTGAGCGAGGCCTATTTCGCGCGCCTGCTGGGCCTGCCCTTCGTGGCGGTGATGCCGCGCAGCACATCGGCCGAGAAGATCGCGCTGATCGAGTTCTACGGCGGGCGCTGCCACTTCGTGGAGCGTGCGGGCGACGTGTACGACGCTGCGCGCGCCATCGCCGCCGACACGGGCGGCCACTACATGGACCAGTTCACCTACGCCGAGCGCGCCACCGACTGGCGCGGCAACAACAACATCGCCGAGAGCATGTTCACCCAGATGCAGCGCGAGCGCCACCCGGTGCCGCGCTGGATCGTGGTGGGTGCAGGTACGGGCGGCACCAGCGCAACCATCGGCCGCTACCTGCGCTACCAGCGCCACGCCACGCAGGTATGCGTGGCCGACCCGGCGGGCTCGGTGTTCGGCGCCTACCACCGCACGGGCGACGCCACGCTCACCGCGCCGGGCTCGCGCATCGAAGGCATTGGCCGCCCACGCGTAGAGCCGAGCTTCATCCGCACGCTGGTGGACCGCATGGAGGAAGTGGCCGACGACGACTCCGTCGCCGCCATGCGCGCGCTGTCCGCCCTGCTGGGGCGGCGCGTCGGCCCGTCCACGGGCACCAACTTCGTCGCCATGCTGCGGCTGGCGCAGGAGATGCGCACGCAGGGGCAGCGGGGGTCGATCCTCTCGCTGCTGTGCGACGCGGGCGAGCGCTACCTGCCCACCTACCACGACGACGCCTGGGTGCAGCGCTGCCTGGGCGACTGCGCGGCCTCGCACGGGCGGCTGCAGGCGCTGCTGGCCTGATGATCGGGCGCCGCGCGCTGCTGGCATTCGCGGCCCAGGGCGCGCTGGGCAGTGCTGCCTGCGGCTGGGCTGCTCCCGCCTGGGCCCTGGCGCCGCGCACGCTGGCCTTCCCGCGCGACCACGGCAGCCACCCCGATCTGCGCACCGAGTGGTGGTACATCACCGGCCATGCGCAGGCCGACGAGCGGCTGTGGGGCTTTCAGATCACCTTTTTTCGCACGCGCGTGGAGGCCACGCAGGGCATGCAGTCGGCCTTCGCCGCGCGCCAGCTCGTGTTTGCGCACGCGGCGCTGACCGACGTGCAAGGCCGTCGCCAATTGCACGACCAGCGCATAGCCCGCGCGGGCTTCGGCATTGCCCAGGCGCTGGAGGGCGACACGCAGGTGCGCCTGCGCGACTGGTCGCTCACGCGCCATGCCAGCAGCGCGCCGGGCGGCAGCCGCTACGAGGTGCGCGCGCAGGCAGAAGGGTTTGCGCTGGAGCTGGACTGCGCCAGCACCCAGCCCGTGCTGCTGCAGGGCCAGGCCGGCCTGTCGCGCAAGGGGCCCGACGCGGCGCAGGCCAGCTACTACTACAGCCAGCCCCAGTTGGCCGTGACGGGCGCCATCACCCTCGCGGGCCGGCGCATGCCGGTGCAACCACTGGCCGCGCCCGCCAACCGCGCCTGGATGGACCATGAGTGGAGCGAGGCGCTGATGCACCCCGAGGCCGTGGGCTGGGACTGGATCGGCATGAACCTGCACGACGGCGCCGCACTCACCGCGTTCCGCCTGCGGCGCGCCGACGGCAGCACGCTCTGGACCGGGGGTTCCTGGCGGCCCGCAGGAGCGGACGCCGCGCAGGTGTTCGCATCCGAGGCCGTGGTGTTCTCCCCGCTGCGCCACTGGCACAGCCCGGCCAGCGGCGCGCGCTACCCGGTGCAGTGGCGCGTGGACACGCCCGCGGGCGGCTTCATCGTGCGTGCGCTGCTGGACGCGCAGGAGCTGGACAGCCGCGGCTCCACCGGCGCGATCTACTGGGAAGGGCTGAGCACGCTGCATGCAGCGCGGGCGCGGGGCGATGCGGGCGAACCGGCCGGCCCCGAGGTGGGGCGCGGCTATCTGGAGATGACGGGCTACGCGCAGCGCCTGCGGCTGGGCTGACGGCGCGGCCCGTCGCTATGCATGTGATAGCTGCCAGCGCTTTGCTTTTGGGCATTTCCACCCGGTTTGTATCTAAAACCTAGACACAACAAGCGCCGCCAGCTATCAAAAACAAAGCGGCCATGCAGGGCGGTTGCCGCGCATGGCCGAGGGTGCCGCCGGCCTGGGGCTTGGCCCAGCCGGCATGCGGTGACGAGGGCGTCAGTGGCTGCCGCTGCCCCCCGTGCGGCGGCGCTCCAGCCAGGCGATGATCTCGCCCATGATGCCGCGGCGGAAGGCCAGCACGCAGACCACGAAGATCAGGCCCGTGACGATGGTCACCGACTCGCCCAGGGTGTTGAACCAGTCGATGGTCGTGAGTTGCGCGAGCAGCGTGCCCAGCTCGCCGATCTTGTTCTCCAGCAGCACCACCACGGCCGAGCCCACCAGCGGGCCGCTCAGCGTGCCCAGGCCCCCCACCAGCGTCATCAGCACGACGTGGCCGGAGGCGCTCCAGTGCACGTCGGTCAGCGTGGCGAAGCCCAGCACCAGGGTCTTGAGCGCGCCGGCCAGGCCCGCAATGGCGGCCGAGATCACGAAGGCCAGCAGCTTGAAGCGGTTGGTGTCGTAGCCCAGCGAGATGGCGCGCGGCTCGTTTTCCTTGATGCCCTTGAGCACCTGCCCGAACGGCGAGTGGATGGTGCGCACGATCAGCAGGAAGGCCACCACCACCACGATCAGGCACACGTAGTACATGGTCAGGTCGCTCGACAGGTCGAGCACGCCGAACAGCTTGCCGCGCGGCACGCCCTGCAGGCCGTCCTCGCCGCCCGTGAAGGGCGCCTGCAGCGCCGCGAAGAACAGCATCTGCGCCAGCGCCAGCGTGATCATGGTGGCGTAGATGCCCTGGCGGCGAATGGCGAAGAAGCCCATCACCAGCCCCAGCAGCGCGCCGGCCAGCAGGCCGGCCAGCAGGCCGAGCTCGGGCGTGGCGCCCCACACCTTCACGGCATGGCCCGTCACGTAGGCCGCGCCGCCCAGGAACGCGGCATGGCCGAGGGACAGCAGGCCCGTGTAGCCCAGCAGCAGGTTGAAGGCCGAGGCGAACAGCGCGAAGCACAGCAGCTTCATCACGAACACCGGGTAGGCGCCAAGGAAGGGCGCGACGATCAGGCCGAGCAGCAGCAGGCCGTAGCCAATGGGAGCGAATTTATTGACGTTCATGTGGTTCACCCCGTTGGCTTACTTCTCTTTGCCGAACAGGCCGGCGGGGCGGATGAGCAGGACGATGGCCATGATGACGAACACGACGGTGGACGAGGCTTCGGGGTAGAACACCTTGGTGAAGCCCTCGATCACGCCCAGGCCCAGGCCGGTGAGGATGGAGCCCATGATCGAGCCCATGCCGCCAATCACCACCACCGCAAACACGACGATGATGAGGTTCTGGCCCATCAGCGGCGTGACCTGGTACACGGGCGCCGCCAGCACGCCGGCAAAGGCCGCGAGCGCTGCGCCGAAGGCGTAGGTCAGCGTCACCATGACGGGCACATTGACGCCGAAGGCTTCCACCAGGCGGGGGTTCTCGGTACCGGCGCGCAGGTAGGCGCCCAGCTTGGTCTTCTCGATCACGTACCACGTGGCAATGCACACCGTGACGGAGGCCACGACCACCCAGGCACGGTAGTTGGGCATGACCATGAAGCCCAGGTTGGTGGCGCCTTCGAGCAACTCGGGCGTGTCGTAGCCCAGGCCGGAGACGCCGTAGATCGAGCGGAACACGCCCTCGATCATCAGCGTGAGGCCCAGCGTGAGCAGCATGCCGTACAGGTGGTCGAGCTTGTAGATCCAGCGCAGCAGGAGCCGCTCGATCACCACGCCGATCACCCCTACGATCAGCGGAGCACAGATCAGCATCACCCAGTAGTTGACGCCGAAATAGTTCATGGCCATCCAGGTGATCAGCGCCCCCAGCATGAACAGCGCACCGTGCGCGAAGTTGATCACGTTGAGCAGGCCGAAGATGACGGCCAGCCCCAAACTGAGGATCGCGTAGAACGAGCCATTGACCAGCCCCAGGAGGAGCTGACTCAGCATGGCCGACATTGATACACCAAAGATTTCCATTTGAACTAGACGCTACGGGTGATGTGGGAGGGTTCGGTCAGCGCAGCGTTACTTCCACAGCGCGCACTTGCTCTCGGCCTTGGTGGTCCAGACCTGGTCGGCAGGCAGCTTGGCCACGACCTTGTAGTAGTCCCAGGGTTCCTTGGACTCTGCGGGCGACTTCACCTGCATCAGGTACATGTCGTGCGCAAAGCGGCCGTCAGGACGGATCACGCCCTTGGCGTAGAAGTCGTCGATCGGCGTGGACTTGAGCTTTTCCATGACCTTGTCGGCGTCGGTGGTGCCCGCGGCCTGCACGGCCTTCAGGTAGTTCATCGTGGCCGAGTAGTCGGCGGCGTGGATGTCCGTGGGCATGCGCTTGGTCTTGGCGAAGAACTTCTTGCCGAAGGCGCGCGTCTGGTCGTTCAGGTTCCAGTCCCAGCTGGTGGTCAGCAGCAGGCCCTCGGTGTTGCGCAGGCCCAGGCTGTGGATGTCGGTCAGGAACACGAGCAGACCGGCCAGCTTCATGGTCTTGGTGATGCCGAATTCCTTGGCGGCCTTGATGGAATTGATGGTGTCGCCGCCCGCGTTGGCCAGGCCCAGGATCTGCGCCTTGGAGCTTTGCGCCTGCAGCAGGAACGAAGAGAAGTCGGATGCGTTCAGCGGGTGCCTGACGCTGCCCAGCACGCGGCCGCCGTTGTCCTTCACGACCGCGGCCGTGTCGTTCTCCAGCGCCTGGCCGAAGGCGTAGTCGGCCGTCAGGAAGAACCAGTCCTTGCCGCCTTGCTTGACCACGGCGCCGCCGGTGCCCTTGGCCAGTGCCACGGTGTCGTAGGCGTAGTGCACGGTGTAGGGGCTGCACTGGGCGTTGGTCAGCGCCGAGGAGCCCGCGCCGTTGTTGAAATAGACGCGCTTCTTATCCTTCGCCACCTCGGCCATGGCCAGCGCGGTGCCGGAGTTGGTGCCGCCAAACAGCATGGTCAGGTTCTGCGTGTCGATCCATTCGCGCGCCTTGCTGGCGGCGATGTCGGCCTTGTTCTGGTGGTCGGCGGACAGCAGCTCGATCGGCTTGCCCAGCACCTTGCCGCCAAAGTCGTCGATGGCCATCTGGATCGCTACCACGCCGTTCTTGCCTTCCAGGTCGGCGTAAAGGCTGGACATGTCGGTGATGAAACCGATCTTGACCTTGTCCTGTGCATGGGCCTGCATGGCGGATACCGCCAGGCCGGCGGCCCCCATCACTGCGACCAGTGTCTTGAGTGTCTTTTGCATTGTTGTCTCCTTGGTGGGTGCGAAACGAATGGGAAAGGGGTCGGTCAGACGCCCAGCAACTGGTTGAGCACGGGCATCTTGGCCTCCAGCTCGTCGGCGCCGAACTGCAGGGCGATCTGGCCGTGCTCCATGACGTAGAAGCGGTCGGCCAGCGGCGCGGCGAAGCGGAAGTTCTGCTCCACCATCACCACCGTGTAGCCCTTCTCGCGCAGCATGGTGATCATGCGGGCCAGCGCCTGCACGATCACGGGCGCCAGGCCCTCGGAGATTTCGTCGAGCAGCAGCAGCTTGGCGCCGGTGCGCAGGATGCGGGCCACGGCCAGCATCTGCTGCTCGCCGCCCGACAGGCGCGTGCCCTGGCTGTTCCTGCGCTCGGCCAGGTTGGGGAACATGGCATAGATCTCGTCGACCGGCATGCCTTGCGTGCCGGTCTTGAGCACGGGAGGCAGCAGCAGGTTCTCCTCGCACGACAGGCTGGAGAAGATGCCGCGCTCCTCGGGGCAGTAGCCCACGCCCAGGTGCGCGATGCGGTGCGTGGGCATGTTGATGGTTTCCACGCCGTTGATCTTGACCGAGCCCTTGCGTGCGCCGGTCAGGCCCATGATGGCGCGCAGCGTGGACGTGCGCCCCGCGCCGTTACGCCCGAGCAGGGTGACCACCTCGCCGGGCTGCACGACCATGTCCACGCCGTGCAGCACGTGCGACTCGCCGTACCAGGCTTCGAGGTTCTTGATTTCCAGTGCGGGGGTGCCGGCCATGTCAGTGCGCCCCCTGCAGTTGGCCGTCGGTCGTGCCCATGTACGCTTCCATGACTTGTGGATTCTTCGAGACTTCTTCGTAGGGCCCTTCGGCCAGGACGGCGCCGCGCTGCAGCACCGTGATGCGGTCGGCGATGGTCGCGATGACCTTCATGTTGTGCTCCACCATGAGGATGGTGCGGCCGGCCGACACCTTTTTGATGAGCTGCGTGACGCGGTCCACGTCCTCGTGGCCCATGCCCTGCGTGGGCTCGTCGAGCAGCATGAGCTCGGGCTCCATGGCCAGCGTGGTGGCGATCTCCAGCGCACGCTTGCGGCCATAGGGCAGGTTCACCGTGACCTCGTCGGCCAGCTCCTGCAGGCCGACCTCGGTCAGCAGTTGCACCGCACGGTCGTTGAGCTGGCTGAGGCTGCGCTCGCTGCGCCAGAAGTGATAGCTCGTGCCCAGCTTGCGCTGCAGGCCCAGGCGCACGTTCTCCATCAGCGTGAGGTGAGGGAACACCGCCGAGATCTGGAACGAGCGAATCACGCCGCGCCGCGCGATCTGCGCCGGCTGCTCACGCGTGATGTCGTGGCCGTTGAAATGGATGGTGCCCGATGTGGGCTCCAGGAACTTGGTCAGCAGGTTGAAGCAGGTGGTCTTGCCTGCGCCGTTGGGGCCGATCAATGCGTGGATGGACCCGCGGCGCACGCTCAGATTCACATCGCTGACCGCGGTGAAGCCCTTGAATTCCTTGGTGAGGCGGGATGTTTGCAGTATGACGTCGCTCATTGTCATCAGGCACGCGCCGCGCGGGGTGCGCGACACAGACCGTCTCCATGTTTATGTTGCACCGCATCCTAAAGTGCCACCCCGTGCGCCATAACTGGGAGAAATGCCTATGTATAAACGCCTACGTAGGAACGCTTCATGCCCCCGGCCAACACGGGGCCTTGCGGGTCATTCATGCGCTCTCGGCGGCGATCACGATGGCCGACTCCTCGGCCACCATGACGACACGCGAGCGCACGCGCAGCCCCGATCCCGCGGCAGCGAATCCCACCATCTGCATGCCCGCTTCCAACTGCGCCGCGACCTCGTCTCCCAACTCGCCGCGCGACACGCGCGCGGCCCGCGCGGCCCAGTGATTGGCGGCACCCAGCGCAGGCGCACGTGCCGCAGCCAGCACACGCACGGCCGTGGCCTTGCACAGCGCCTGCACGGGCACGCCCGGGCGCAGGCCCAGCAGCTCGGCGCTCTCGCGCGTGATGCGCGAAAACACCTGCAGCTGCGCCGCGTCGCCCGCCCCACGCAGATGCACGCGCACGATCTGCCCACACGACTGCATGCCTTGCACGATGCAGGGCCATTGGTTGCGCATGCTGGTGCGCACCGCCAGCCGCGCGGCGACCGCCTGTGCGCCGCCGCCCTCGCCCACCCCAGCCAGCACCGTGGCACGCACCTGCCGCATCGCATCGGCCGCCTCCAGCAACTGCCGCCCCGCGGGCGTGATGCGCGCGCCGCCGCCGCCCACGCCGCCCACCACGCGCTCCACCAACGGTGCGCCGGCCAGGTTGGTCAGCGTATCCAGCGCCTGCCACGCGGCCTTGTAGCTGACGCCCACGGCACGCGCCGCCTGGGAGATGGAGCCGCCCTGCCCGATCTGGCGCAGGATGTCGATGCGCTTGTCGGCCATGCCATGGCCGAGGGCGTCGAGGAACGATAGGGAATGCTGCATGGGCGCGATCATGCCGCCTTGCGCGCACGGGCGCCAAGGCGCTTGGGGCGCACGCGGCATGCTGCAAACGGCAAACGGCAAACGGCATGCACGGGTGGGTAGCTATACTTCTCGCTATTCACAAATGGAATAACGAGGTCCTCTCATGTCCGGTTTCCCTGTCCGCTCCATCCTGTGGTCCGCTCTGGCTGCCGCTGCCCTGCTGCCGACAGCGCAGGCGGGTGAGGTGTCGGTGGCCGTGGCCGCCAACTTCACCGCGCCCATGCAACGGATCGCCGCGCAGTTCGAGCAGGACACGGGCCACAAGGCCGTGCTGTCTTTTGGCGCCACGGGCAAGTTCTACGCGCAGATCGCCAACGGCGCGCCGTTCGGGGTGCTGCTGGCGGCCGACGACGCCACGCCGCGGAAGATCGCCCGCGAGGGCCTGGGTAACGGCGCCACGCGCTTCACCTACGCCATCGGCCGGCTGGTGCTGTGGAGCAAGCAGCCCGGCTATGTGGATGCCGAAGGCCAGGTGCTGCGCACCGGCGACTGGAAGCACATCGCCATCGCCAACCCCAAGCTGGCGCCCTACGGCCTGGCCGCGATGCAGACGCTGGACAAGCTGGGCCTTGCGGCGCAGGTGCAGCCACGCGTGGTCACGGGCGAGAACATCGGCCAGACCTACCAGTTCGCCGCATCGGGCAACGCGCCACTGGGCTTCGTGGCGCTCTCGCAGGTGATGGAGAACGGCCAGTTGCGCGAAGGCTCGGCCTGGGTCGTGCCCGCCACCATGCACGCACCGATCCGCCAGGACGCCATCGTGCTCCAGCGGGGCGAGGGCAACCCCGCGGCCGACGCGCTCATGCAGTACCTGCGCGGCGAGAAAGCGCGCGCCGTCATCCGTGCCTACGGCTATGATTTTTGAAGCGCCTTGCGCATGATGGCGGGGCGTTTCCCAGCCAATCCGACTGAAAAACCAGATAAATCAAGCGCCAACAGCTCTTGTTTTAATAGCATTGAACACACCCCTGATCGGCCCTGACGACTGGGCCGCCATCTGGCTCACGCTGCAGCTGGCCAGCGTCACCACCGTGCTGCTGCTGGTGCTGTGCACGCCGCTGGCCTGGTGGCTGGCCCACACGCGCTCGCGCTGGCGCGGCCCCGTGGGGGCCGTGGTGGCGCTGCCGCTGGTACTGCCGCCCACGGTGATCGGCTTCTATCTGCTGGTGAGCATGGGGCCAGGCGGCGCCATCGGGCAGCTGACCGAGGCGCTGGGCCTGGGACGGCTGCCGTTCACCTTCCCGGGGCTGGTCGTCGGCTCCCTCGTGTATTCGCTGCCGTTCGCCGTGCAGCCGCTGCAGCGCGCCTTCGAAGCGCTGGGCCGCCGGCCGCTGGAGGTGGCGGCCACGCTGGGCGCCAGCCCGCTGGACCGGTTCTTCAGTGTCGCCCTGCCCTTGGCGCGCCCCGGGTTCGTGACGGCCGCCATCCTGAGCTTTGCGCACACGGTGGGCGAGTTCGGCGTGGTGCTCATGCTGGGCGGCAACATCCCCGGGGTGACGCGCGTGGTGTCGGTGCAGATCTACGACCATGTGGAAGCCCTGGAGTACGCCCAGGCGCACTGGCTCGCCGGCGGCATGGTGGCGTTCTCGTTCATCGTGCTCATGCTGCTGCACTGGCTGCAGCCCAGGGGGGGGCGATGACGGGCGCAATGAACGGCATTCACGCCCGGCTGTCCTTGGTGCGGCCGGACTTCACGCTGGACGTGCAGCTGGCGCTGCCGGGCCATGGGGTGACGGCGCTGTTCGGCCCCTCGGGCTGCGGCAAGACCACCTGCCTGCGCGCGCTGGCGGGGCTGGAGCGCGCGCGCGGCAGCGTACAGGTCAACGGCGAAGTCTGGCAGGACGACGCCACCGGCCAGTGGCGCCCCACGCACCAGCGCGCGCTGGGCTATGTGTTCCAGGAGGCCAGCCTGTTCGCGCACCTGGACGTGCGCCGCAACATGGAATACGGCCTGCGCCGCCAGCCGCCCGCACGCCGCCAGGTGTCGCTGGAGCAGGCGGTGGAACTGCTGGGCCTGGGCGCGCTGCTGCAGCGCATGCCCCACACCCTCTCGGGCGGCGAGCGCCAGCGCGTGGCGATTGCGCGGGCTCTCGCCACCAGCCCGCGCGTGCTGCTGATGGACGAGCCCCTGGCTGCACTGGACGCCGCGCGCAAGGCCGAGGTCATGCCCTACCTGGAGCGCCTGCAGCGCAGCCTGGACATTCCCGTGCTCTACGTGAGCCACTCGAGCGACGAGGTGGCCCGGCTGGCATCGCACATGGTGCTGCTGCAGGCCGGCCGCGTGACCGCCCAGGGCCCCACGGCCGAGCTGATGGCGCGCCTGGATCTGCCCCTGGCGCACGGCGACGCGGCCGCCGCACTGGTGCAAGGCCGTGTGCTGGCGCACGACGCGCGCGACCAGCTACTCACAGTGGCCATAGCCGGCGGTCAAATCCAGCTGGCCAGCGGCCGCCCCCGCGCCGTGGGCGAGACCGTGCGCCTGCGCATGCTGGCGCGCGACGTGAGCCTGGCACGCACGCGCGCACCGGACAGCAGCATCCTGAACCTGCTGCCCGCGCGCATCACGCAACTGGCCGACGACGGCCCCGGTCAGGTGCTGGTGGCGCTGGACGTGGCGGGCACCACGCTGCTGGCGCGCATCACGCTGCGCTCCTGCCGCACGCTGGCGCTGGCCGTGGGCGATGAGGTGTTTGCGCAGGTCAAGGGTGTAGCTCTGGTGGATTGAGGCGGTTGCGCCGTCAATGCGGCAACCTGCTTCGTGCGACCCGGGGGTTAATGGGGGTCAGATTCCAATTAAATTGGAGTTGATTGGTCAAAAGTGGCTGCAGCGCTTGTGGGATGAGCGCGGGTAGCTATTGTTTTTGATGTTGTTGGCCGGGCGCATATCCCGGCCAGCGACATGAAAACACCCCACATCGACTCAAAAACAATAGCTACTCACGCCCACAGAGCAAGCGCCAAAGCCACTTTCAGACCCAAAAGCCAAAAAAGAATTGGAATCTAACCCCCATTAACCCGCAGTAACGCCCGCAAACCAAAGCGCGGCCTTACTCACTGGTTGGCATTCGGGAAGAACAGCTGCTCGCCGTTGATCTTGTAGCTGGCAATGACGTTCTGGCCCGCGGGCGAGATCACCCAGTCCACAAACTTTTGCGCCTCGGCCTGCTTGACGTGCGGATGCTTGGCGGGGTTGACCAGCATCACGCCGTACTGATTGAACAGGCGCTTGTCACCCTCCACCAGCACCGCCAGGTTGTCGCGGTTCTTGAAGTTGAGCCAGGTGCCGCGGTCCGACAGCACGTACGCGCCGCTGGAGGCCGCGATGTTCAGCGCCGGGCCCATGCCGCAGCCGCATTCCTTGTAGCCGTTGCCCTTCACGCCGTCAGTGGCGATCTTCCAGTAGCGCAGTTCGGCCGCATGGGTGCCGCTCTTGTCGCCACGCGAGACAAATTCGGCATTGGCCGCGGCAATCTTCTTGAGTGCGACGCCGATGTCGTTGCCCTTGGTGGCGGCCGGGTCGCCCTTGCCGCCCACGAGGATGAAGTCGTTGTACATGACCGGGTAGCGCTTCACGCCCCAGCCGTCGGCCACAAACTTTTCTTCAGCCACCTGGTCGTGCACAAACAGCACGTCGGCGTCGCCGCGCCGCGCCATATCCAGCGCCTGGCCGGTGCCCACGGCCACCACTTTTACATCGATGCCGGTGGCCTGCTTGAAGGCCGGCAGCAGGTGGGTGAACAGGCCCGACTGTTCGGTCGAGGTGGTCGACGCCATCGTGATGGCCTGTGCCGCAGCGCTGCCATAAGCTACCAAAGCAATAGCTGCTACCGCAGTCTGGGTAAGCGCCAGGGGCCAAAAACGCTTGTAACTCTTCATGCCATTTCTCCTTTGACGAACAGACGGGCGGCCTCGGGCAGGGGGCCGTTGAAAAAATCGTGCACGGGCAGGTCCGCCAGCACGCGCCCGTGCTCCAGGTAGAGCACACGGCTGGCCAGGCGCTTGACCTGTCCCAGGTTGTGGCTGCTGAACAGCATGGTCACCGGCTGATCGGGGCCAGCGCTGCCGTGGCTGGCGGCAAAGTCGGCCATCAGCGATTCGATCTCGCGCTTGGCATGCGGGTCCAGGCTGGCGGTGGGCTCGTCCAGCAGCAGCACGTCGGGCCGCAGGGCCCAAGCGCGCGCAAAGGCCAGGCGCTGCTGCTGCCCGCCCGACAAGGTGCGCGCGTTCTGTCGGGCAATGGCCTGCAATTCCACGCGCTGCAGTGCGGCGGCCGCCTGCGCACGCGCCTCTTGCCATCGCACGCGGCGCAGCCACAGGCCCAGCGCCACGTTGTTCAGCGCGCTGGTGCGCAGCACGAAGGGCCGCTGGAACACCATGGCCACGCGCGGCGCGCCGTCGCGGCGCAGCTGTCCCGCGCTGGGGCGCACCAGGCCGTGCAATGCGCGCAGCAGCGTGCTCTTGCCACTGCCGTTGGCACCCACCAGAGCCACGCGCTCGCCGGGCATCACACGCAGATTGATGCCGGCCAGCGCCTGCACCGCGCCGTAGCGCACGGACAGCTCGCGCAGTGCAAACAACGGCGGCTCGATGGTGGAAACGTCGCCCGGGCTCTCCTCCCCGGGGAAGACGGGTGACGGCAGCGCGCTCATGCCCCCACCCCGGCCAGGCCGCCCACGGCGGCACCATCCACGCGTTCACGCCAGCGGCGCAGCAGCGCAATGCCCACGTTGAGCAACAACACGACGCCCAGCAGCACGAGGCCCAGCGCCAGCGCCAGCGGCAGGTCGCCCTTGCTGGTCTCCAGCGCGATGGCGGTGGTCATGACGCGCGTGAAGCCGTCGATGTTGCCGCCCACGATCATCACCGCGCCCACCTCCGAGATGGCGCGGCCGAATGCGGCGATCAGCACCGTGAGCAGCGCATAGCGCTCGTCCCATGCCACCAACAGGGCACGCAACAGGGTGCCGGCGCCCAGCGAGCGCAACTGCTCTCCATGCAGGCGGTCCACGTCCTCGACCACCTGGCGCGTAAGCGCGGTGACCACGGGCAACACCAGCAGCGCCTGCGCCAGCACCATCGCCTTGAAAGAAAACAGCCAGCCCAGGCTGCCCAGCGGGCCGGTGCGCGACAGCAGCAGGTACACGCCCAGGCCCACCACCACCGAGGGCACGGCCAGCAGGGTATTGAGCACCGCGAGCACCGCGTCGCGCCCGGCAAAGCGCGCCACGCCCAGCCATGCCCCCAGCACCACGCCCGCGCCGCAGGCGAGCAGGCAGGCCGTGGCACTCACGGCGAGCGAACGCACGACGATGGTCCACAAGGCGGCATCGGCGGAGGTGATGAGGTGCAGCGCCGTGGCGACGCTCTGGGTCATTGTGGACATGGGTTGGGCTATCGTATGCAGCAATCCAATACCCGGCGATATGAAAACTTGTGCATAGGATCCAACTCCACTACACGCTCGACCGCGACGCGGACGACGCGCTGATCCGCAATCCCCTGCTCGACATGCTGCAGGCCGTGGCGCAGCAGGGCTCCATCTCGGGCGCGGCGCGCGCGCTGGACCTGTCGTACCGCCACGTGTGGGGCGCACTCAAGCGCTGGGAAGAACAACTGGGCAGCGAGCTCATCATCTGGGGCAAGGGCCAGTCCGCCCAGCTCAGCGAATTCGGCACCAAGCTGCTGTGGGCCGAGCGCCAGGCGCAGGCGCGGCTCGCGCCGCAGATCGAGGCGCTGCGCGCCGATCTGGAGCGCGCGTTTGCCGTGGCGTTCGACGAACATGCCCACGTGCTCACGCTGTATGCCAGCCACGACGATGCGCTGTCCGTGCTGCGTGCGTTCGCCACCGCGCCCGCCCACGCGGGCCAGGGCGGCGCGCTGCATCTGGACATCCGCTTCACCGGCAGCGTGGACGCGATCCGCGCACTCAACGAAGGGCGGTGCACCATCGCCGGCTTTCACACGCTGGAGGAGCCGGGCATGGATACCCTGGCCGCGCAGACCTACCGCCCGCTGCTGCAGCCGGGGTTGCACAAGGTGATCGGCTTCGCGCGCCGCGCGCAGGGCCTGATCGTGGCGCGCGGCAACCCGCTGGGCCTGACCTCGCTGGCGGACGTGGCGCGCACGGGCGCGCGCTTCGTCAACCGCCCGCTGGGCACGGGCACGCGGGTGCTGCTGACCGACCTGCTCGCGCAGGCGGGCCTGGAACCCGCAGAGATCGAGGGCTACGACCGCGATGAGCCCTCGCACGCCGCGCTGGCGCAGGCCATCGCCGCCGGCAGTGCCGACGTGGGCATGGGCATCGAGCTGGCGGCGCGTGCGCGCGGGCTGGACTTCGTGCCGCTGGTGTACGAGCGCTACCACCTGGCCTGCCTGAAGTCCTCACTGGAGCAGCCGGCCACGCGCGCGCTGCGCGAACTGCTGCAGACCCCTGCCTGGCAACGGCGCATGGCTGCCATGCCCGGCTATGCGCCCATGCACTGCGGCGAAGTGCTGGCCATGAGCCGCGTGCTGCCGTGGTGGAACTTCACGCGCCGCAGGGCCGCGGCGCGTTGACGCCATGAGGCGGGGACCGCAGTCCCCGGCCCGGCATCACTTGTAGAGCAGTTGCGGCAGCCACAGACCGATCTGCGGCCACACATACAGCAGCACGATCGCCAGCACCTGGATGCCCATGAACGGCAGCATGCCCAGGAAGATCTGGTTGAGCGTCACATGCGGCGGCGCCACGCCCTTCAGGTAGAACGCCGACATGGCCACGGGCGGCGACAGGAAGGCGGTCTGCAGGTTCAGCGCCACCAGCAGGCCGAAGAACAGCGGGTCCACGCCGAAGTGGCTCAGCAGCGGAATGAAGATGGGCATGAAGATCACGATGATCTCCGTCCACTCCAGCGGCCAGCCCAGCAGGAAGATCACCACCTGCGACAGCACCATGAACTCGATCTTGCTCAGGTTCATGGAGAGCACCCACTGCTCGATGAGCTCCTGCCCACCCAGCAGCGCGAAGGCCGCGGAGAAGATGGCCGAGCCCACGAACAGCCAGCACACCATGGCCGAGGTCTTGGCCGTGAGGTACACCGACTCGCGCACCACATCCATGCTCAGACGCTTGTAGGCCGCGGCCAGCACGAAGCCGCCGAACGCCCCCATGGCCGCCGCCTCGGTCGGCGTCGCCAGACCGAACACGATGGAGCCCAGCACGGCCATGATCAGTGTCAGCAGCGGGAAGAACGAGCCCAGCAGCATCTTGAAGATTTCCAGCCGCGCGAAGCTCAGGAACAGATAGAAGAGCGCTGTGGCCGCACCCAGCACGCCAAACATGACCCACCACCAGGTGGGCGCGGGTTGCGTGGCGGCCTGGGGCGTGGCACCTGCGGTGGAGCCGGGCGGCTCCCCCACTGCGGATGGGGCGGACTGTGCGGGCTCGGCACCGGGGGGCTCGGCCAGCGCACCACTGTCCGCGCCCGGAGGCTCCTGCAGGCCCGTGGATTCCTGCGGCGGTTCTTGCAGGCCGCCCTCCACCGGCGGCTCCTGCAAGCCAAACTCCGACGCCACCGGGGCGAGTTGTCGTTGAAGCCGATGGGTTGGATGCCGTACGCCTCCTCCACCGACACCGTGGTGACCGCACGCCAGCTGCTGGTGGCCAGCAGTACGAACAGCAGCCCCGGCATCACCACCAGTGCCAGTTGCCGCAGCACATAGGCCGTGGGTACCTGCGCATTGCGCTTGCCCTTGAGGGCATCCAGCAAGCGCACGGGGGCATATTGCTGCGTCTCGGCGGGCAGCGCGGCGGTCATGGCCGGCAGCACCACCTGCCGTTCCTTGGCCGACAGCGGCGGCGCCCAGGCCGGCTTGAGCTTGGCCATCAGAATCACGTACATCACATACAGGCCCGCCAGCATGATGCCGGGGAAGAAGGCGCCCGCGTACAACTGCACCACCGATACGCCCGCCGTCGCGCCATACAGGATCAGCAGCACCGACGGCGGAATCAGGATGCCCAGGCAGCCACCCGCCGTGATCGCGCCGGCCGACATGGGCGTGCTATAGCCCGCGCGCAGCATGGCCGGCAGCGCCAGCAGGCCCATCAGCGTGACCACCGCGCCCACGATGCCCGTGGCGGTGGCGAAGATGGCGCAGGTGATCAGCGTGGCCACGGCCAGCGAACCCGGCACGCGCGCCATGGCCAGGTGCAGGCTCTTGAAAAGCTTTTCGATCAGGTTGGCCCGCTCGACCAGGTAGCCCATGAACACGAACAACGGGATGGCGATGAGCACGTCGTTGGCCATGCTCTTGTAAGCTGCCTGCACCATCAGGTCCAGCGTGCGCGTGATGTCGCGGTCGTACGCCAGCCAGGTGAAGATCATGCCCATGCCCATGAGCGTGAACGCGGTGGGAAAACCCACCATGATGGCCACCACCACCAGCGACAGCATCAGCAAGCCCAGGTGGCCGCGCGTGACGGTCTCCACGCCCAGCAGCATCCCGACGGCGCCGGCCACCACCAGCGCCATGATGGCAAAGCCGAACCACAGTTCCTTGCGCATCTTCATGGCTTGCCCCCCTGTGCGGCGGATGCGGGAGCCGGCACCTGCAGGTCGCTGTCGTTCACGTGCACCATCTCCTTGAGCTTCTCGACGTCCACCTCTTCCACGTCCTCGCCGCGCCGGGGCCACGCGCCCTGGCGCAGGCAGATCACGCAGCGCGCGATCTCCGCCAGCCCCTGCAGCAGCAGCACGGCGCCCGCCAGGGGAATCACGAACTTGAAGGGGTACAGCGGCAGCGGCGTGGCGGAGAACGTCTGCTCGCGGATGGCCAGCGATTCCTGCGCATAGGTCCAGCCGGCCCAGGTCATGGCCAGCACACCCGGCAGGAAGAACAGGATGTAGAGCAGCAGGTCCAGCCCGGCCTGCACGCGCGGGCTGAAGAATCCGTACAGCACGTCGCCGCGCACGTGGCCGTTCTTGGCCAGGGTGTAGGCGCCCGCCAGCATGAACATGGTGCCGTACAGCATGATCTGTGCGTCCAGCACCCAGGCATGGGGGTTGTTCAGCGCGTAGCGCGAGAAGACCTCCCAGCAGATCAGGGCCGTCAGGCCCACGACGGCCCAGGCCGCCGCCTTGCCGATGAAGGTGGACACGGCATCGATGCCGAGTAAGAGTTTTTGCATGGCTGGAAGAGAACGCTGCGGCCCCGCGGGGCAATGAACGGATACACGCTGGCCCGGGCGGCACCGCCTGCGCGCGCCCCCGGCCCTCGTCAGAATGAAAGGCAGGCCCGCCGGGCCTGCCGCGGCATCAGCTCTTGCGCTGCGCGAAGTAGTGGTTCCAGGCCATCTTGAAGTCGACGTCGGTGTCGTTCTTCCAGCGGCCGCTCCTCTGCGCAAAGGTGCGCATGGAGTCCATCACCTTCTTGAACATGGCGTTCTCTTCGGCTTTCTTGGCCGTGACCTTGTCCCAGGCGGCCAACTGCGCGCGCAGGATGGCGTCCGGCGTCTTGTAGAACTTCACCCCCTGCTTGGATTGCATCTCGGCGTAGTCCTTGGCGTAGCGGTCGGCGGCCTTCCAGCTCATGTCGGCGCTGGCGGCCTGCACGGCGTAGTCGATGACCGCCTTCAGCTCCGACGACAGCGCGTCGTACTTGCTCTTGTTGAACAGCACTTCGAACTGCTCGCTGGACTGGTGGAAGCTGTGCAGCATGCAGTTCTTGGCCACGTCGGGAAAGCCCAGCACGCGGTCGCTGGAGGCGTTGTTGAACTCGGCCGCATCCAGCAGGCCGCGGTCCAGCGCGGGCACGATCTCGCCGCCGGGCAGCGGGTTCACGGCCACGCCCATCTCGGTGAACACGTCCACCGCCAGCCCCACGGTGCGGAACTTCAGGCCCTTGAGGTCTTCCACGCGTGCCACCGGCTTCTTGAACCAGCCCAGCGGCTGCGTGGGCATGGGGCCGTAGAGCTTGGAGACCACGTCCAGGTTCAGGCTCTTGTAGATCTCGTCGAGCAGTTCCTTACCGCCGCCGTAGTAATGCCACGCGAGCACGCCGTTGGCATCCAGGCCAAAGGCCGGGCCCGAGCCCCACAGCGCCACGGCTTGGTTCTTGCCGTACCAGTAGGCCACCACGCCGTGGCCACCGTCCAGCGTGCCCTTGGCCACGGCATCCAGCAACTGGAAGGCCGGCACCACGGCGCCCGCGGGCAACACCTCGATCTTCAGGCGGCTGCCCGCCATGTCGTTGATCTTCTTGGCCAGGTCTCCCGCGAACTCGTGAAAGATATCCTTGGCGGGCCAGGTGCTCTGGAATCGGAACACCGTGGTCTGGGCCGTGCTGATCATGGGCACGGACATGGCTCCCGCGGCAACCGCAGCACCCTTGAGTAGGTTTCGGCGGCCTGGGGTCTTGGTCTGCTCTGTCATCTACTTCACTCCTTGATTGGGATGCCTGGACAATCCAGACCCGCATCTTTGGCGGGTTGCAAACGCACGCCAAAGAGGGTTTACGCGAAGCATCGCGCACCCCACCACGGCGTTCCGCCGCTTTTTGCGCAGTGCACACCTGCGCAGCTCCAGCGCACCGCACCTGTGCAATGCCGTTCATATCTGACGCAGGGCGCTACGAATTCCGAAGCATGGTGGTGGGGTATGGCCCTGCAATTACTGCGGCGCAGCACGCAGGACCCACTCGGCGTTTAGCGGCATGCGCACCACACGCGCCCCAGCGGGTCGGATCATGCGAAGATTGAAGCAAAAACACCGTTAACCCCATAGTGGGAGAGCGCGAGAAGCTATGCTTTTGGAAGCAAGACCCCCCTGCACACCACTTACGCGCCCCACACAGGAGACCTCTGCATGCCCCTTTCTCACACCGCCAGCGGCGACGTCCAGCACGTGCCTTTCGATGACCTGCGCGGCACGCTCGCGCGCATCTTCGAGCGGCACGGCACCAGCGCCGAAGTGGCCGCCGTGCTGGCCCACAACTGCGCCAGCGCCGAACGCGACGGCGCGCACAGCCATGGCGTGTTCCGCATCCCCGGCTACCTGTCGACATTGGCCAGCGGCTGGGTGGACGGCCGCGCCGTGCCGCGTGTGGAGGATGTGGCACCCGGTTACCTGGCGGTGGATGCCGGCAATGGCTTTGCCCAACCCGCCTACCGGGCCGCCTATTCGGCGCTGGTGGCCAAAGCGCGCGCGAACGGCGTGGCGCTGCTGGCAATCCGCAACTCGCACCACTTTGCGGCGCTGTGGCCCGACGTGGAGCCGCTGGCTGACGACGGGTTGGTGGCGCTGGCACTCGTCAACAGCATGGCCTGCGTGGTGCCCAGTGGCGGCACCACGGCGCTCTTCGGCACCAACCCCATCGCCTTCGCCGCGCCCCGCGCGGGCCATGAGCCGCTGGTGTTCGACCTGGCCACCAGCGCCATCGCCCACGGCGACGTGCAGATCGCCGCGCGCGAGGGCCGCCTGCTGCCCGACGGCCACGGCGTGGACCGCCACGGCCAGCCCACGAACGACCCGCGCGCCATCCTGGACGGCGGCGCGCTGCTGCCTTTCGGCGGCGTGCACAGCAGCTACAAGGGCTCGGCCCTGTCGATGATGGTGGAGCTGCTGGCGGCCGCGCTCACGGGCGGCAACTTCTCGTTCGAGTTCGATTGGAGCGGCCACCCCGGCGCACAGACGCCCTGGACGGGCGAGCTGATCATCGCCATCGACCCAGCCAAGAGCGCGGGCCGCAGCTTTGCGCAGCGTTGCGAAGACCTGGTGCAGGCCATGGCGGCCGCGGGCCAGACGCGCCAGCCCGGCGAGCGCCGCTACCGCCAGCGCGCGCGGTCGCTGAAGGACGGCGTACCGCTGCCTGCCACCACCTGGGCCGAGCTGCAGCGCCTCGCCGACGGGTCAATTTAGAAAATTGAATCAAATGGGCCTGCAGCGCCCAATCAACGTGCGCCAACAGCTATTAAAACAATAGCGTTCAGGGTTTACTCCGGGAACCCCGTCTACTCGCCGCGCACCCGCTCGCCGCGCGCCCGCTCGCCGCGCACCCGCTTCTCGCGCCGCAGCGCGAACTGCAGACACCCCTGCCCCACCAGCGCCGCGCCCAGCAGCACGCAGGACGAGGCCAGCGCCGGGTTGGAGCCCCAACCCACCAGCAGGGTGAACAGCGCGCCCAGCGCCATCTGCGCAAAACCGTACAACCCGGCAGCCGCGCCGACGTGGCGCGCATCCACCGTCAGCACCTTGGACAGCGCCGCCGGGCTGGCCATGCCGGCACCCAGCACGAACAGCAGCATCAGCCCCACGGTGGCTTCCAGCGTCAGGTAGCCCAGCAGCTCCAGCGCCAGAAAGACCAGCGCGCAGGCCACGCTCACCGCGTTGCCCCAGACCAGCAGCCGGCCCAGCCGCATGCTCAGTGCCAGGCGCCGCGTGAGCGCATTGCCGATCGCCATGCCCACCATCACCACGCCCAGGGCAATGCCCACGTCGCGCAGCGGGTGCCCCAACTGCTCGGTGATGATGAACGGCGCCGCCGCGATGAAGGCATACACCGCCGTGGTCGCGCAACCACCGCCCACCGCATAGGCCAGGAAGGTGGGCGAGCGCAAGAGCGCGGCGTAGGCGCGTGCCAGCCGGCCCGGGCTCACACGGCCCGTGGGCGTACCCGTTTCGGGCACCTTGCGCCAGGAAAGCAGCAGCGTCGCCACACCGGCCAAGGCCAGTGCCACGAACACCGCCCGCCAGCCGCCCAGCGCCACCAGGCCCGAACCCGCCAGCGGCGCCATGCCGGGGCCGACCATCATCATCAGGTTGAGCAGTGCCAGGGTGCGCACGGCCTCCACCGGGCCATTGGTGTCGCGCACCATGGCGCGCCCCAGCGCCAGCCCGGCGCAGCCGCCCAGCGCCTGGATGAACCGCGCAGCGATCAGGGCCGGTGCGGTCGGCGCCAGCATGGCAGCGATGCTGCCCGCCGCGTACAGCGCCAGCCCGCCCAGCAGCAGGGGACGCCGTCCCAACGCATCGGACAAGGGGCCGTAGACCAGCTGCCCGAGCGCCAGCCCGACGATGTAGATACTGATCGTGGCTTGCACCGCCGCGGGCCCCACGCCGAGCGCGCGCGCCGCGTCGGGCAACGCAGGCACGAACATGTGCATGGCCAGGGTGCCGCTCAGGGTGATGAGCACCAGCAGCCACAGCGGGGGTGCGCCGGCAGAAGGCGAAGGGGACGCGCGCATCGCGGAAGGTTAGCAGCCAGGCCGTGGCGCTGGCTGCCGCCGCCGGCCCTCGGCGGACGTCAGACGTCGATGGCCGCGGCCGATCCCGCCTGCTTGCGCAGTTCGAACTTCTGGATCTTGCCGGTGCTGGTCTTGGGCAGTTCGCCGAACACCACGGCACGCGGCACCTTGAAGCCGGCCAGGTGCTTCTTGCAGTGCGCCACGATGTCCTCGGGCGTGGCCTGCGCGCCCACCTTCAGCTCCACGAAGGCGCAGGGCGTCTCGCCCCACTTGGGGTCGGGCTTGGCGACGACGGCGGCGGCCAGCACGTCGGGGTGGCGGTAGAGCACGTCCTCGACCTCGATGGAGGAGATGTTCTCGCCGCCCGAGATGATGATGTCCTTGCTGCGGTCCTTGATCTTGATGTAGCCGTCGGGGTACTGCACCGCCAGGTCACCACTGTGGAACCAGCCGCCACGGAAGGCCTCCTCGGTGGCCTTGGGGTTCTTCAGGTAACCCTTCATGGCGATGTTGCCGCGGAACATGATCTCGCCCATGGTCTCGCCGTCGTGCGGTACGGGCTCCATGGTGTCTGGGTTGAGCACCATGGCCGCGCGTTGCAGGTGGTAGCGCACGCCCTGGCGGGCATTGAGGCGCGCACGCTCGCCGATGTCCAGCGCGTCCCAGGCCGCGTGCTTGGCGCAGACGGTGGCCGGGCCGTACACCTCCGTGAGGCCGTACACATGGGTCAGGTCGAACCCCATCTGCTCCATGCCCTCGATCATCGAGGCCGGCGGCGCTGCCCCGGCCACCATGGCCTTCACGCCCGCGGGAACGCCCTCCTTCATCGCCGCAGGCGCGTTGACCAGCAGGCCATGCACGATGGGCGCGCCGCAGTAGTGTGTGACGCCGTGGTTGCGAATGGCGTCGAAGATGGCCTGCGCCTCGACCCGGCGCAGGCACACATTGACGCCCGCGCGCGCCGCAACCGTCCAGGGAAAGCACCAGCCGTTGCAGTGGAACATGGGCAGCGTCCAGAGGTAGACGGCATGCTTGGGCATGTCCCACTCCAGCACGTTGCTGACGGCATTGGTGTGCGCGCCGCGGTGGTGGTAGACCACGCCCTTGGGGTTGCCCGTGGTGCCCGAGGTGTAGTTGAGTGCGATGGCGTCCCACTCGTCGCCGGGCAGTTCCCACGCGAACTGCGCGTCACCCTGGGCCAGGAAGTCCTCGTACGTCAGCGTGCCCAGGCGCTGCGCGGCCGGGCCGTACACGGCGTCTTCCACGTCGATGCGCAGCAGCGGCGCCTGCGACTGGCGCAGCGCCAGCGCCTTGGCCATCACGGGGGCGAATTCGGGGTCCACGATCACCGCCTTGGCCTCGCCGTGGTCCAGCATGAAGGCGATGGTCTCCGGGTCCAGCCGGGTATTCAGCGCATTGAGCACCGCACCCGCCATGGGCACGCCGAAATGCGCCTCCACCATCGGCGGGGTGTTGGGCAGCATCACGGCCACGGTGTCGTTCTTGCCGATGCCCGCGCGGCGCAGGCTGCTGGCCAGGCGGCGGCAGCGCGCGTAGGTCTGCCCCCAGGTCTGGCGCAGCTCGCCATGCACGATGGCCAGGCGGTCGGGGTAAACCTCGGCCGTGCGTTCGATGAAGGACAGGGGCGACAGCGGCGCATGGTTGGCTTCGGTGCGCGGCAGATTCTGGTCGTACATGCTGGTCACGTGCGGGGCTCCTTTGTTTCTTGTTCAGGCCGGGAATGCAAGACCCGTTCATTAGAGCAAAGCCAGCTGACGGCGGGCTGATGGAAAATACCCCGGTGTCCATCCCCCAGTCGTTCATCCAGGAGTTGCTTGCGCGCGTTGACATCGTCGATGTGGTCGGCCGCTATGTGCAGCTCAAGAAGAGCGGCGCCAACTTCATGGGCCTGTGCCCCTTCCACGGGGAAAAATCGCCCTCATTCAGCGTCAGCCCGTCCAAGCAGTTCTTCCACTGCTTTGGCTGTGGCAAGAACGGCAATGCGATCGGGTTTCTCATGGACCACGCGGGCATGGGCTTTCGCGAGGCCGTGCAGGACCTGGCCCAGCAGATCGGTATGCAGGTGCCCGACGACGAGAACACCTCGCCCCAGGACCGCGAACGCGCCGCCGCCCAGCGCCAGAAGCAGGCCACGCTGACCGACGTGCTGGAGAAGGCCGGCGACGCCTGGCGACGCCACCTGCGCGAGTCACCGCGCGCCGTCCAGTATTTCAAGGGCCGGGGCGTATCAGGCCAGGTGGCCAAGCGCTACGGCCTGGGCTACGCGCCGGAGGGCTGGCGGGGCCTGGCCAGCGTGTTCCCCGAGTACGACAGCCCGCTGCTGGAGGAAAGCGGCCTGGTGATCGTGAACGAGGAAGACGGCAAGCGCTACGACCGCTTCCGTGACCGCGTGATGTTCCCCATTCGCAACGTCAAGGGCGAGTGCATCGGCTTTGGCGGGCGCGTGCTGGGCGACGACAAGCCCAAGTACCTCAACTCCCCCGAGACTCCGGTGTTCCACAAGGGCCGCGAACTCTACGGCCTGTACGAGGCGCGCAACGCCATCCGCGAACACGGCTACGCCCTGGTCACCGAAGGCTACATGGACGTGGTGGCGCTGGCGCAACTGGGCTTTCCCAATGCCGTGGCCACGCTGGGCACGGCATGTACGCCCGAGCATGTGCACAAGCTGTTCCGCTTCACCGACGTGGTGGTCTTCAGCTTCGACGGCGACGCGGCCGGCCGCCGCGCGGCGCGCAAAGCGCTCGACGGCGCCCTGCCCTACGCGAGCGACACACGCAGCATCAAGTTCCTGTTCCTGCCGCCCGAGCACGACCCCGACAGCTTCGTGCGCGCCTATGGACCGGAGGCGTTCGCGCGCCATGTGGGCGACGCCGTGCCGCTGTCGCGCTTCCTGCTGGAGGCTGCGCGCGAGGGCTGCGACTTGGGAACGGCCGAGGGCCGCGCCCACATGCTGAGCAACGCGCGCCCGCTGTGGGCAGCGCTACCCGACGGCGCGCTCAAGCGCCAGTTGCTGACCGAGCTGGGTGAACTGGGCCAGTTGCCCGCGCCGGATCTGGCCCAGCTCTGGGCGCAGGAGAGCCCGCGCCCCGGCTCCGCCGCGCACCCGCCCGCGCACGACGGCGCCCCCTTCGGCGACGAGCCGCCCTGGGGGCAGGAACCGCCGGGCATGGAATACGGCAGCCCCGCCGGTGGCGAGCCCGCACGCCGCTGGCGCAAGGGCGGCGAATGGAAGGGCGGGCGCTGGCGCCGCGAAGAGCAGCGCCCCCCACAGCCGCCGCTGCCGCGCCGCCCCCTCACGGGGCGCGCCGACCATGCCGCGCGCCTGCTGCTGTCGCACATGGAATTCCTCGAAGAGCTGTCGCACGAAGATCACACGCTGCTGTGCGACCAGCCCGCGCCGCACGGCGCGCTGTTCGTCTGGCTGGAAGGGCAATTGCACGAGCACGGACCCCAGTCCTGGGCGGTGCTGCGCGAGGCCTTGGCAGGCCATGACTGCCAGGCCCTGGCCGAGCGGGTGATGACTGGCTCCCACGCCCAGACCGAGGGGGACGAGACCGAGTTGCGCGCCGAACTGCGTGGCTTGCTCAACCGCATGCTCATCGAAGCCATCAAGCTGCAGCAGAACGCCCTGATCGCCGCGGCCTCGCAGGACCCGGCGGCCATCGAGCGCTACCGGCAATTGCAGGAGCGCCGCCGCGCGCTGGAAGAGGGGCTTACAAAATGACCTCGGGGGCTTGACAAAGCCCCTTGAATTTTGCTGCGCCGGTATAATGTACGGTTTGTCGGCAAGAGCGACAGCAGCACCTCCGGACCAGGCAACCGTGACAAACGCGCACAACCGCCCTCCCCCACCGCAAGGACTGCACACCAAATGTTCGCCCAGACATCTTGCCCCTGAGGATTTGCCCCTCGAACCGCGAAGGCCCCTGCCTTCGCCGTGCCTGCCCGCGCCGGGTTCCTTGGCGCTTGTGTTTTCTTTGTGTGTCCGTTTTTGACCCTGAGGTTGTCCATGCCCGTTCAAAAGTACGCGAAGTCGCCCAAGTCTGCCTCTGGCACCCCCGCGAAGGCCGCTTCCAAAGCCGCAACCACTGTGAAAGCCGCCGCTAAGGCGCCCGCGAAAGCCGCCCCTGTCAAGGCCGCTGCCGCCGCGCCCAAGGCTGCGCCGAAAGTCAAGACTGTGTCCACGCCGAAAACTGCTGCCGAGCTGAAAAAAGCCGCTGATGAACTGTTGAAGAAGAAGCCCGCGCGCGCCAAGGCGGCTGCTGCCGAGCCCGAAGTCGCCGAAGAGGCGCCCAAGAAGAAGCCCGGCCGCCCCGCCAAGGCCGCCGGCACCACCGCTGCTGCCAAGCGCGGCCGCAAGCCCAAGGCCAAGGAAGAAGGCCTGGAGGACGACGCCGACCTGTCCGACATCGAGTCCGACCTCGAAGGCGAGCCCGAAGCCGAGGTGGTTGAGGCCGCCGAAGCCGCCCCGGTCGAGAAGGCCAAGCCCCTGCGCATGAAGATCAGCAAGGCCAAGGAACGCGCCTTGATGAAGGAGTTCGGCCTGGACGAAACCGTCCTGTCCGAAGAGGACATGGCCAAGCGCCGCTCGCAGCTCAAGAAGCTGATCACGCTGGGCAAGACGCGCGGCTACCTCACGCAGGTGGAAATCTCCGACCACCTGCCCGACAAGCTGGTGGACGCCGAAACCATGGAAGTCGTGGTCGCCATGCTGGGCGACATGGGCGTGGCCGTGTACGAGCAAACGCCCGACGCGGAAACCCTGTTCCAGAACAACGTGACCCCCACGGCCACCACCGTGGAGGAGGCCGAGGAAGAAGCCGAGGCCGCCCTGTCCACCGTGGACTCGGAATTCGGCCGCACCACCGACCCCGTGCGCATGTACATGCGCGAGATGGGTAAGGTGGAGCTGCTCACGCGCGAAGGCGAGATCGAGATCGCCAAGCGCATCGAGGGCGGCCTGATGGACATGATGGAGGCCATCAGCGCCTCGCCCGCCACCATCGCCGAGATCCTCAACATGGGTGAGGAAATCCGCGAGGGCAAGGTCGTCATCTCCACCGTGGTGGACGGCTTCTCCAATCCCAACGAGGCCGACGACTACGTGGCCGAGGAGGATTTCGACGAGTTCGACGAGGAAGACGACGACGACGGCAAGGGCGGCTCCAAGGCGCTGACCAAGAAGCTGGAAGAGCTCAAGAACGAGGCCCTGCGCCGCTTCGACACGCTGCGCGCGCTGTTCGAGAAGATGCACAAGATCTACGACAAGGACGGCTACGGCGGTCCCGCGTACATGAAGGTGCAGCACGAGATCTCGGCAGAGCTGATGACCATCCGTTTCACGGCCAAGACCATCGAGAAGCTGTGCGACATGGTGCGCGCCCAGGTGGACGACGTGCGCAAGATGGAGCGCGAGCTGCGCCGCATCATCGTGGACAAGTGCGGTATGCCCCAGGAGACCTTCATCAAGGAATTCCCGGCCAACCTGCTGAACCTGCAGTGGGTCGAGAAGCAGGCCGCCGCCGGCAAGCCCTGGAGCGCCGTGATGCAGCGCAACATCCCGCCGATCCAGGAACTGCAGCAAAAGCTGATCGACCTGCAGTCGCGCGTGGTGGTGCCGCTGTCCGAGCTCAAGGAGATCAACAAGCGCATGAACGCGGGTGAAGCCAGCTCGCGCGACGCCAAGAAGGAGATGATCGAGGCCAACCTGCGCCTGGTGATCTCGATCGCCAAGAAGTACACCAACCGCGGCCTGCAGTTCCTGGATCTGATCCAGGAGGGCAACATCGGCCTGATGAAGGCGGTGGACAAGTTCGAATACCGCCGCGGCTACAAGTTCTCGACCTACGCCACGTGGTGGATCCGCCAGGCGATCACACGATCCATCGCGGATCAAGCTCGAACCATCCGCATCCCGGTGCACATGATCGAGACCATCAACAAGATGAACCGCATCAGCCGCCAGCACCTGCAGGAGTTCGGCTTCGAGCCCGATGCGTCCATCCTGGCCGCGAAGATGGAGATCCCCGAGGACAAGATCCGCAAGATCATGAAGATCGCCAAGGAGCCGATCTCGATGGAAACCCCCATCGGCGACGACGACGACAGCCACCTGGGCGACTTCATCGAGGACAGCAACAACACCGCACCCGTGGACGCCGCCATGCAGGCCGGCCTGCGCGACGTGGTGAAGGACATCCTCGACGGCCTGACCCCGCGCGAAGCCAAGGTGCTGCGCATGCGCTTCGGCATCGAAATGTCCACCGACCACACGCTGGAAGAAGTGGGCAAGCAGTTCGACGTGACGCGCGAACGCATCCGCCAGATCGAGGCCAAGGCGCTGCGCAAGCTCAAGCACCCGAGCCGCTCGGACAAGCTGCGCAGCTTCATCGACTCGCTGTAAGCCACGCATCTTCCGCGCACACCTCGCGCTGCCAACGCCCCCGCCGCTCGGCCGGGGCGTTTTTTATTGCGCGTCAGGGTTTCAAGCCAAATCGGCTTTTCACGCTTATACAGCAGGCGCCAGCAGCTATATTTTTGATAGCAAAACATGGAACGCCCGATCGGTGGACAATGGCCGTCCCGTCCTTCCTGAAAGCTGCCCGCCATGCCTCTGAACACCCCTTCGCACACCGGCCGTCTGCGCTTCGCCGTGATGGGCGCAGGCGCGGTGGGCTGCTACTTTGGCGCCCTGCTGGCGCGTGCGGGCCACGCGGTCACGCTCATCGGCCGCCCGGACCACGTGCAGGCGATCCAGGCCCACGGCCTGCGACTGCAAACCGCCACGCAGGACACCCATGTGCCACTGGAGGCCAGTACCGATGCCAGCGCCGTGCGTGGCGCCGACGTGGTGCTGCTGTGCGTGAAGTCCACCGACACCGAAGCAGCGGCGCGCCAGATGCAGCCCTACCTGGCACCGGGCGCGCTGGTGCTCACGCTGCAAAACGGCGTGGACAACGACGAGCGCGCCCGCGCCGTGCTGGGCGCGGCGCACCCCGTGGCGGCCGCCGTGGTGTATGTGGCGACTGCCATGGCCGGGCCTGGGCACGTGCGTCACTTCGGGCGGGGTGAGCTGGTGATCGGCCCGTCGCCCGCCAGCGCGCGCGTGGCGCGGGAGCTGTGCGACGCGGGCATCCCCGCCGAGGTGTCGGACAACGTGCGCAGCGCCCTGTGGGCCAAGCTGGTCATCAACTGCGCCTACAACGCGCTGTCGGCCATCGTGCAGCAGCCCTACGGCTGGCTGGTGCAGCAGGACGGCGCGACCGATGTGATCGCCGACGTCGTGGCCGAATGCCTGGCCGTGGCGCAGGCGGACGGAGTGCACCTTCCCGCAGACATCCACGCGGCCGTGCGCGGCATCGCGCAGAGCATGGCGGGCCAACGGTCCTCCACCGCGCAGGACCTGGCACGGGGCCGCCCCACCGAGATCGGCCACCTGAATGGCTACGTGGTGCAGCGCGGCGCCGCGCTGGGTGTCGCCACGCCGGTCAACCGCGCGCTGCTGGTGCTGGTACGCATGGCCGAGGCCAGTGGCGTGCGTGGCCCCCAGGACCATCAAAAAACATAGCTGCCAGCGCTTGATAGGTAAGCGCTGGAGGCCAAAAACATTCTGAATCGCCACAACGCAGACGCGCCGCACCGCGGGCTGGGCGCCGCCTCGGGACCGGCCTACACTGGCTGCGCGTGCGTCCACCACCTTTTCCGCTGCCGGGCGTCCGGCGGCCCACACCCATGCACTGGCTTGAACACAAGATCCCTCCGCCGCTCGTCGCCGCCCTTGCCGGCGTGGCGATGTGGTTCACCGCGCAGGCCAGCGGCGGCGTGACGGACAGCGCGCCGCGCACCGCGGCGGCCGTCCTGCTCGCGCTGGTGGGCCTGGCGTTCGACGTGGCCGGCCTGCACGCGTTTCGGCGCGCGCGCACCACCGTCAACCCGCTGCGGCCGGGCGGTGCTTCGGCGCTGGTGGTGGGCGGCGTGTACCGCGTCACGCGCAACCCGATGTACGTGGGCCTCGCCCTCCTGCTGCTCGCATGGACGGTGTACCTGGGTGCGCCGCTGGCGCTGCTGGGCGTTGCGGCGTTCGTGGCCTACATCACGCGCTTTCAGATCGTTCCGGAAGAGCGGGTGCTGGCGCAGAAGTTCGGGCCGGAATTCGCCGCCTATCGATCCAGGGTGCGCAGGTGGCTGTAGCGCTTATCCAGCAAGCGCTGACAGCTCCTTGAACGATAGCGAAGTCAGTCCATCTTCACGCTGGCGCTCTTCACCACCTGCCCCATGCGCGCCAGTTCGCTGCGAAAGAACGCGGCCGAGGCATCGGGCGGCGTGAGCTTGATCTCGTAGCCCTGCGCCACCAGCGCGTCGCGCGCCTCCGGCATGGCCAGCGCGGCCTTGAAGCCGTGGTACAGCCGCGCCACGTCCGCCGGGGGCACGCCGGCAGGCGCCACGGCGGCGATCCAGCCCTCCAGTTCATAGCGCGGCAGGCCCTGTTCGGCGAGGGTGGGCACGCCGGGCAGCGAGGGGACGCGGGCAGCCGTGGTCACGCCCAGCGCGCGCAGGCTGCCGGACTTGATGTGCGCGGCCGCCGGCGCCACGGCCACCACGCCCAGCTGCACCTGCCCGCCCAGGATGTCATTCATCAGCGGGCCCATGCCGCGGTAGGGGATGTGCTTGATGTCCAGCTGCGCCTGGTCCACGAACATGGCGGCGCCCAGGTGCAGGATGGTGCCGTTGCCCGATGAGCCGTAGTTGAGCACCCCGGGCTTGGCCTTGGCGAGCGCGATGAGTTCGCGCGCGTTCCGGGCCTGCACCGAGGGATGGGCGACGAGCACGAAGGGCGTGGCGCCGATCACGGTGATGGGCGTGATGTCCTCGATGGCATCGAAAGGCGCCGATGGGTACACATGCGGGTTCACCACGTGGTTGTTGGACACCACGCCGATCACCGAGCCGTCCTTGGGCGCGCGCACGAGCTGCGTGGTGCCCGTGATGCCGCCCGCGCCGGGCAGGTTCTCGATCACCACCGCCTGGCCCAGCGCCCTGGACAGGCTGGCCTGAATGGCGCGGATGGCACCGTCCGCGCCCGAGCCGGCCGACAGCGGCAGGATCACGCGCAGCGGCCGGTCGGCCGCACCGGGGCCCTGCGCATGCGCCAGCGCGGGCGCACAGAGGGCAGCACTCCAGGCCAGCGCCTGGCGGCGCGTGAGGCGGCGGGGTGCGGGGAATGCATCGAGGGGCATGGGTGTCTCCGGTGGTTTTTATAGGGGTCTCAGAAAGCGCGGACTCAGGGATTGGCGGGCCACGCATGCACAAGGCCGTGGCCCGATTGATACCCCTCAGGCCACGGCCGCGCACGCGCGCAGCGCGGCCACCTGCTCGGCCGTGTAGCCCAGGCCTGCCAGCAGATCCTGCGTGTGCTGGCCGAGCCGCGGTGGGTCCAGGCGCACGCCCATGCGCTGGCCGTCCAGGCGCAGCGGCATGAGCGTGGTGCGTGCGGTGCCGCCCGCGCGCTCCCCGTCGGGCAGGGTGATCTCGGCCAGGCCGCCCGTGGCGTTGAGGTGCGGGTCGTCAAACAATTGCTCGGGCCGCAGGATGGGTGCGAACGGCAGGCCATGGCGCTCGAAGACCGCCGCCAGTGCATCGGCGGTGTGCGCTGCCAGGCGCTGGCGCAGCTCGGGCAACAGCGTGGGCCGCGCGCGCACGCGGTCGTTGTTGGTGGCATAGCGCGGGTCGGCCTTGAGGTCGGCATAGCCCATGGCGTCGCAGAAGGTCTGCCACTGCGCGTCGCTCACCGCGGCCAGGAAGATCTGGCCGCCGTCCTTCACGCTGAACACGTCGTACACCGCCCAGGACGAGATGCGGTCGGGCATGGGCGCGGCGGGCTGGCCGGTGACGGCGTACTGCATCATGTGCTGGCCGACCAGGAACACGTTGTTCTCGAACAGCGCCGAGTCCACCTCCTGGCCGCGCCCGGTCTGCTGGCGCTGCATGAGCGCCGCCATGGCGCCGATGGCGCCGAACATGCCGCCCATGATGTCGTTCACGCTGCTGCCGGCGCGCAGCGGGTCGCCCGGGCGGCCGGTCATGTAGGCCAGCCCCCCCATCATCTGCACCACCTCGTCCAGCGCCGTGCGGTGCTCGTAAGGGCCGGGCAGGAAACCCGTGTGGTTCACATACACCAGGCGCTCGTTCAGGCGCGACAGGGCCGCATAGTCCAGGCCGTACTTGGCCATCACGCCGGGCTTGAAGTTCTGCGCCACCACGTCGGCCGACGAGGCCAGGCGGATGGCCACCTCCAGCCCCGCGGGACTGCGCAGGTCGATGGCGATGCTCTTCTTGTTGCGGTTGAACATGGGAAAGAAGCCCGCGCCCGCGCCCAGCAGGTGGCGTGTGCGGTCGCCATCCACGGGCTCGACCTTGATGACCTCGGCGCCCAGGTCGGCCAGCACCATGCCGCAGGTGGGGCCCATGACCATGTGGGTGAACTCCACCACGCGCAGGCCCTCCAGGGGCAGCCGGGGAGAAGAGGAAGCGTTGGAATTCATGGTGTCCCAAAGAAGAAGCTAAAACAGGCGCGCCCGCTCAGGCAGGCTGCGCCAGGGTGGAAACAGAAGCGCCCGTGTGGCGCGGCAGACCGGCCTGCCACAGCGTGCCATGCAGCGTCTCGCCCGCGAGCCAGCCCTGCACGCGCTGGCGCAGCGCGAGCAGCGCGGCCACGTCGAGTCCCGTGGACAGCCCCATGCGCTCCAGCATGAAGGCCAGGTCTTCGGTGGTCACGTTACCGCTGGCGCCGGGCGCATGCGGACAGCCGCCGATACCGCCCAGGCAGGCGTCGAAGCGCGTGATGCCCGCCTGCCAGGCGGCGTAGCAGTTGGCCAGCCCCATGCCGCGCGTGTCGTGAAAATGCGCGGCGGCCAGGCGGTCGCCCACCAGCGTGCGCGCCTTCTCGAAGAGGCGCTGCACGCCGGCCGGATCGGCATAGCCCACGGTGTCGGCCAGGCTCACGCGGTCGGCACCGGCATCCAGCAGGGCCTGCAGCAGGCGCAGCACCTCGTCCTCGGCCACGTCGCCCTGGAGCGTGCAGCCGAAGGCCGTGCCCACGCCGCCCTCGATGCGCGACGCGCTGCCCGCCGCATCGCGGGTGGCGCGGATGCGGGCCACCTCCGCCACCACCTCGTCGGGCGTCTTGCGCAGGTTGGCCAGGCTGTGCGCATGGCTGGCCGACAGCGGCACGATCATCCAGTGCGCACCCGCGTCGATGGCGCGCTCGGCCCCCTTGAGGTTGGGCACCAGCACCGAGGCCACCAAACCCGGCAGCGTGAGCGCATGCGCGAGCACCTCGGCGGTGTCGGCCAGTTGCGGCAGCAGGCGCGCGGGTACGAAGGAGCCGACCTCGATCTCGCGCTGGCCTGCGGCATAGGCGGCGTCCAGCCAGGCGATCTTGTGTGCTGTCGGCAGCGTGGTGGCGATGCTCTGCAGGCCATCGCGCAGGCCCACCTCGCGCACGGTGGCGTGGCCGGGGCGCGGGTCGCAGAGGGTGGGTAGCGAAGCCATGGAATTGCCTGGAGGGTTGATGTGCGTCAGTGCCGTTGTGGATTTTAAAAATTCCAGCAAACTACGAAACCTCAATTTTGGAACCCCACGCGTTCCCAAACGGAAATTTTCATGCGTCTGCCCGACCTGCTCTCGCTCAAGCTGTTCGTCGCCGTGTGCGAGCACCGCAACATTGCGCGTGCTGCGCAGCAGGAGGCCATCGTGGGCTCGGCCGTCAGCAAGCGGCTGGCGCAACTGGAAGACACCGTGGGCGCGCGCCTGCTGGTGCGCCGCCGGCATGGCGTGGCGCCCACCCCGGCGGGTGAGGCGCTGCTGGAGCATGCGCGCGAGATGCTGGCCAGCGTGGGGCGCATCGAGCGGGACATGGCCGCGTTCAACACCGGCATCCGCGGACAGGTGCGCATGCTGGTCACCGCCTCGGTCATGGCCGAGTCGCTGGCCGACGACGTAGCAGCGTTCCTGCAGGACCCCGCGCACCGCGACATCCAGGTGAGCATGGAGGAGCGCGTGAGCCCCGAGGTGGTGCGCGGCATCCGCGAGGGCAGCGCCACCGTGGGCATCTGCTGGGACGCGGCGGACCTGCAGGGGCTGCAGACCCGCAGCTACCGCCACGACCATCTGGCCATCGTCGCGCACCCCGATCACCCCGTGGCCCAGTCAGCGCGCGTGCGCTTTGCCGACGTGCTGGGGCATGAGTTCGTCAGCATGCCGGCGCTGAGCGCCGTGCAGGTGCTGCTGGCGCGCGCCGCGGCCGTGGAGGGCAAGATGCTGGCACACCGCGTGCAGGTGTCCAACTTCGACGCTGCGCTGCGCGTGGTGCGCGCCAACCTGGCCATCAGCGTGATCCCACGCGAAGTGGCCGAGCCGTTTGCCGCCGCCACCGGCGTGCGGGTGATTCCGCTGGCCGACGGCTGGGCACGGCGGCGCTTTGCCATCTGCTTTCGCAGCGAGGAGGGCCTGTCACCCGCCGCCCGGCTGCTGGTGGAGCACCTCGTGCGCAGGGCGCCGGAGTGAGCCGCATGGCTACCCCATTTTTCAGGGTTTGCACATGTCAGCCGGACGCAACGAGCTACTAAACTTGTAGCAGGTACATTTCCAGGCTATATTGCTATCGTTTTTTGCAACCACTGCCGCTCCGCGCCTGCGCGGCGCGGCACCCCACCACCCTATGCGCAAGGAGAAGCGTTCATGAGCTCCAAGGAAAACGCCGCCGTCAACCAGCTGTTCGAGAAACTCGAATGCCGTTATGCGCTGCGCGTGCTGTGGGCCCTGCGCGACGGCCATCCGCAGACGTTCCGCCTGCTGCAAGACAGCGTCGGCGGCATCACGCCCAACACGCTCAACACCCGCATCAAAGAACTGCGCGAGTGCGGGCTGCTGGACCACGGCAGCGACGGCTACACCGTCACCCCCGTGGGCCAGGATCTGCTCAAGCGCCTGTCCGATGTGCAGGCTTTTGCCACCCGCTGGTCCGCCGCGCGCGTGAAGAAGTAAAGCGCCCCGCAAGCCCTTCGGCCCCCACCAGCCCGCCGTGTGCGGGTTTTGGTCTTTTTGGCCCCTAGCGCTTATTGGATAAGCGCTAACAGCTATCTTTTTTGAATCAAATCAAGGAACCGTTCACCATGGCATTCACCACCACCGCCTCCGGCCTGCAGTATGAAGACACCGTCGTCGGCACCGGCGCGCAGGCCACGCGCGGCCAGTCGGTGCGCGTGCACTACACCGGCTGGCTCTACAACGACGGCCAGCAAGGCGCCAAGTTCGATTCCAGCCGCGACCGCAACGACCCGTTCGAGTTTCCCCTGGGCGCGGGCATGGTCATCAAGGGCTGGGACGAGGGCGTGCAAGGCATGCAGATCGGCGGCCAGCGCACACTGATCATCCCGGCAGCCCTGGGCTACGGCGCACGCGGCGCCGGCGGCGTGATCCCGCCCAACGCCACGCTGAAGTTCGACGTGGAGCTGCTGGCCGTCGGCGTCTGACGGAACTCCGCGCCCCGCTGGCGGGGCGCCCGAAAAAAAGGGAACGTGGTTCGCACGTTCCCTTTTTTGTGGGCGTGTATGGCCGCCGTTGATTACACCGGCACGCCCACCAGGTCATGCCCCTGCGTTCCCACGATGCGCGCCTTCACGAAGTCGCCCACCTTGTAGGTCTTGCTGAATTTCTCGGGCGGCAGCAGGTGCACCACGCCGTCGATCTCGGGCGCATCGGCGTAGCTGCGGCCCACGCCGCCCTTCTTGCCCAGGCCCACGGCCTGGTCCACCAGCACCTGCATGGTCTGGCCCACGCGGCGCTGCAGCTTGGCGGTGGAGACTTCCTCCGCCACCGCCATGAAGCGCGCACGGCGCTCCTCGCGCAGTTCCATGGGCAGCATGCCCGGCAGCTCGTTGGCGGCGGCGCCCTCTACGTCGCTGTAGGCAAAGCAGCCCGCACGGTCGATCTGCGCCTCGCGCACGAAGTCCAGCAGGTGCTGGAACTCTTCTTCCGTCTCGCCGGGGAAGCCCGCGATGAAGGTGCTGCGGATCACGATCTCCGGGCAGGCCTCGCGCCAGCGCAGGATGCGCTCCAGATTCTTCTCGCCGCTGGCGGGGCGCTTCATGCGCTTGAGCACGTCAGGGTGGCTGTGCTGGAAGGGCACATCCAGGTACGGCAGCACCAAGCCCTGCGCCATCAGCGGAATGATGTCGTCCACGCTCGGGTAGGGGTAGACATAGTGCAGGCGCACCCACGCGCCGTAGGTGGCGGCCATCTCGCCCAGCGTCTGCACCAGCTCCAGCGTGCGCGTCTTGACGGGCTTGCCGTCCCAGAAGCCCGTGCGGTACTTCACGTCCACGCCATAGGCCGATGTGTCCTGGCTGATGACCAGCAGTTCCTTCACCCCGCCCTCGAACAGCGCCTTGGCTTCCTTGAGCACATCGCCCACCGGGCGGGACACCAGGTCGCCGCGCATCGAGGGGATGATGCAGAAGGTGCAGCGGTGGTTGCAGCCCTCGCTGATCTTCAGGTAGGCATAGTGGCGCGGCGTGAGCTTGATGCCCGCCTCGCCGAAGCTGCCCGGCACCAGGTCAAGGAAGGGGTCGTGCGGCTTGGGGCAGTGGGTATGCACGACCTCCATCACTTCCTGCGCCGCATGCGGCCCGGTCACGGCCAGCACGCTGGGGTGTACCTCTTTCACGAGGTTGCCGCCCGTCTCGCCGGCGCGCGCGCCCAGGCAGCCGGTAACGATCACCTTGCCGTTCTCGGCCAAGGCCTCGCCAATGGTGTCCAGGCTTTCCTTCACGGCTTCATCGATGAAGCCGCAGGTGTTGACGATGACGAGGTCTGCGCCCTCGAAGGTCTTGGAGGTTTCGTAGCCCTCGGCGCTGAGTTGCGTGAGGAGGAGTTCGGAGTCGGTGAGGTTCTTGGGGCAGCCGAGGCTGACGAACCCGATCTTGGGGGTCTTGGCGGGGGAGAGTGCTTGGCTCATCCCCGCATTTTCCCAGTTCTGCCGGGCTCAGCGCTTTTTGAGGCCAAACGCGCCCAGCATCTGCTCGGTCTGCTTCTGCATCTGGTCCTGCATCTGCAGGAACATGTTCTGCGACTGCTCCACGTAGTTGCCCATCAGCCCCTTCATCATGGGCGACTGCAGATTCATGAATTGCGTCCACATCTCGGGCGTGAGGCCTTGCGACTGCTCGGCCAGCTTGGCCTGGATCTCGGTGAACATCTGCACGTTCTTTTCCAGGTACGCACCCATGAAGCCCTGCATGGCATGGCCATAGAAGCGGATGATGTTGGCCAGCGCCGCCTCGCTGAACATCGGCGCGCCGCCTGCCTCCTCCTCCAGGATGATCTGCAGCAGGATGCTGCGCGTGAGGTCTTCGCTGGTCTTGGCGTCGCGCACCACGACGGATTCGCCCTGCATCACCAGCTGCTTGACCTCGGCCAGCGTGACATAGGTGGAGGTGGACGTGTCGTACAGCCGGCGGTTGGGGTACTTCTTGATCACGCGCTGGGCGGTTTTTGGATCGGGTGCTGGGTTCTTGTCTGGCACAGGCGGCTCCTCGGGTACATGGCCCGTCATGGCTTGTATTGCAGTGCAGCAGATTCTAGGCAGGCCGCACCCGCGCAGCGCGCAGGAATACCCTGATGGCCTGCACGACCGCCTGCTCCAGGCGGAATGCGGGGGATCCGGAAACAAAAAAGCCGCTCTGTCGAGCGGCGTTTTGTACAGAATTTCTCTCTTTGCATGCTGAAGTCTGGGTGGCTTCAGCAGAGAGAAATGGTAGGCGCGATTGGACTCGAACCAACGACCCCCACCATGTCAAGGTGGTGCTCTAACCAGCTGAGCTACGCGCCTGTGTTTGTTCGAGAAGCGGGAGTATAGCAGCAAAAAATGCCGCCTCGGCCCTGGCGGCCGTCATCGCCGGCGCGCCGAGCGCACCCCCTGCACCGCGGCCACGATACCCAGCACCTTGTTGAGCCGCCCCGCATCGGACACCTCCACGGTGAAGGTCATCCATGCCGTTCCCTTGACGGACTGTGTCTGCACGCCAATGACGTTGGTCTTCTCACGGGCGAACACTTCCGAGATGTCGCGCAGCAGGCCCTGGCGGTCCGAGGCTTCCACCGCCACGTCCACGGGGTAGACGGCGGCTTCTCCGGCAGCGCGCTGCGACTTTCCCCACTCCACGTCGATCACGCGCTCCGCATTGCGCGCCGCCATCTCGCGGAAGTTGCTGCAGTCGGCGCGGTGCACGCTCACGCCCTTGCCGCGCGTGACGAAACCACGGATCTCATCGGGCGGCGCGGGCTTGCAGCACTTGGCCAACTGCGTCATGAGGGAATCCACGCCCACCACCAGCACGCCGCCCTTGGGCGCGCCGTCGGGTGTGCGCGCCTTCTTGAGCAGCACGTCAGGCTCATCGACCGCCGGCTCGGGTGGGCGCAACAGGGTCTCGATGCTGCGCAGCGAGAATTCGTCCTTGCCCACCACTTCGAACAAGGCCTCGGCCGACTTGAAGCCCAGCTGCACCGCCAGGTCGTCAAGCTTGAGGGCCGTCTTGCCCTCGCGCTGCAGCAGCTTTTCCACCAGCTCGCGGCCGCGCGCCACCGTGGCATGGGTGGCCTGTGCGTTGAACCACGCGCGCACCTTGGCCTTCGCGCGGTTGCTGGTGAGGTAGCCCAGTTCCGGGTTGAGCCAGTCGCGCGAAGGACGCCCTTCCTTCACGGTGGTGATCTCCACCGTCTGGCCGTTTTGCAGCGGCGTGTTCAGCGGCACCATGTTGCCGTCGACACGCGCGCCCCGGCAGCGGTGGCCGACGCTGGTGTGCACGGCATAGGCGAAGTCCACGGGAGTGGCGCCTTGGGGCAGTTCCACCACGGCCGCGTCCGGGGTCAGCACATAGATGCGGTCTTCGAACAACCCGCTGCGGCTGGCGGAGCCCACCAGGTCGCGCTCCCACGCCAGCAGCTGGCGCAGTACGGCGATCTTGGCGTCGTACTCGCTGCTGGCCGACACGCCAGCGTAGCCCTTGGTGCCCGCCTCCTTGTAGGCCCAGTGCGCGGCCACGCCATGCTCGGCATGGTCGTGCATGGCCTGGGTGCGGATCTGGATCTCGATGGCCTTGCCCGCCTCGTCGCGCACCACGGTGTGCAGCGACTGGTAGCCGTTGGGCTTGGGGCGGGCGATGTAGTCGTCGAACTCCGCCTCGATGGGCTTGAACTGGCTGTGCACCCAACTCAAAGCCGCATAGCAGTCCTTGACGCTGGGCACCACCACACGCAGCGCACGGATGTCGAACACCTGGTCGAAGTTCAGCGACTTGCCGCGCATCTTCTTGACGATGCTGTAGATGTGCTTGGGCCGGCCCTGCACGCTGGCACTGATGCTGCGCGCGCGCAGCTCGGATTCGAGACGGCTGCGCACCTGCTCCATGTACAGCTCGCGCTCCACGCGCTTCTCGTCGAGCAGGCGGGCCACTTCCTTGTAGGTCTCGGGCTCCAGGAAGCGGAAGGCCAGGTCTTCCAGCTCCCACTTCATCTGCCAGATGCCCAGGCGGTTGGCCAGCGGCGCGAACACCTGCAGCGCCTCGCGCGCGATGGCCGGCGATACCGGGCGCTTGGCTGCGGCATAAAAGCGCAGCGTCTGAAGGCGGGACGCCAGGCGCAGCATCACCACGCGCAGGTCGCGCGAGAAGGCCAGCAGCATCTTGCGCACGTTCTCGGTCTGCGTGGCCGCATCGTCCACCTGCTGGCCCGTCACCTGCGCCTCGCGCGCCTGCAGTTGCACGCGCATGAGCTTGGTGGTCTCCAGCGCCAGCGCGGCGAAATTGCTGCCGAAGGCCTTGGTGATCACTTCCTCGGGCTTGTTCAGGTGCGAGCAGGCATACACCAGATAGACCGCCGCCTGCATGGTTTCCGAGCCGCCCAGGTGCTTGAGGATGGCGGACACCGCATCGGCATGGACGAGGGTGTTCTCTCCGGTTTCCAACGTTTCGCCGATCAAGAGCGGCTCGGCAAAGGCGCGGGCGCGTACCAGTGCGTCGGCATGCTCCGGTCCCGCCTGCGCGGTGGCTGCGATGAGCTGCGGCACCGCCTCGGGTCGGGGCCCGGCGGCCGCGCCCTGCCCCATGGGCAGATGGCCGATGGAACTGCTCTTCATGCTGTCAACTCCTCCTGCCGCTCCAGCAGGAACTGCGCGACCACGGCCACCTGGTCTGGCTGCACCAGCGTCGGCGCGTGGCCCACGCCGGCGAACTCCACCAGCCGCGCACGCGGGCCGCGCGCGGTCATCTCGCGCGCCGTGGCGCTGGACAGCAGGTCCGAGTCCGCGCCGCGCAGCAGCAGCACCTGGGCCGGGATCTGGTCGTACAGCTGCCATAGCTGCTGCTCACCCGCCAGCGCGGCCTCGGGCGTGAGGGCGCGAAAGGGCACGGCGATCGCCGGGTCGTAGTGCAGGGCCAAGCCCCCTTGGGGCGCCTCGCGCACCATGGCGCGAGACAGTTCCAGCCACTGCGCAGGTGTGTGCGGCCCGAAGCTGCGCGACACCGCCCACAGCGCGTCGGCCGCCTGCTGCAGCGTCGCGAAATGCGCGGGCTGGCCCAGGTACTGGCCGATGCGCGCGAGCGCCTGCCACTCCACCCGCGGCCCCACATCGTTGAGCACCAGGCGCCGCACGGGTACCGGCAACACCCCCGTCTGGCCGCACAGGCCCATGCCAATGAGCCCGCCCATGCTCGTGCCCACCCAATCCAGGGTGGCGATGGGGCCTTGCGCGTGCAGTTGCGCCAGCAAGGCCCGCATGTCGGCCGCGTACACCGGCAATTGGTATTGCATCGGATCGGCCAGCCAATCGCTGCGTCCGCGCCCCACGACATCGGGGCAGACCACGCGCGCATGGCGGGCCAGCGCGCGTGCCAGGGTGTCGAAGTCCCGCCCCTGGCGTGCCAGCCCGTGGACGCAGACGATCACATGGGGATGGGCCGCGTCGCCCGTCTCGTTCCACTCCCAGTAGGCCATGCGATGGCCTTGTTCCGGGTGGCCGACGGCCGCGGGGCCGGGGCACGGTACGTATTTCAGCGTAGGTTGAATCATGGAAACGGTACCGTCATGCAGCGCTCGATAATGCCTGCGCTGCATCCTAATTCATTCGGAGAGACTCTCATGCTGAACGGCAAAACCGCCCTCGTCACCGGCTCCACCAGCGGCATCGGCCTGGGCATCGCCAAGGCGCTCGCGCGCCAGGGGGCGAACATCGTGCTCAACGGCTTTGGCGACGTGGACGGTCCGCGCGCCGAGGTGCTGGCCGCCGGCGAGGCCGCAGGCGCCCGCGTGGCCTACCACGGCGCGGACATGAGCCGCCCCGCGGAGATCGAGGACATGCTCAAGTACGCCGCATCCCAGTTCGGCCGCGTGGACATCCTGGTCAACAACGCCGGCATCCAGCACGTGGCCAGCGTGCAGGACTTCCCCGTGGAAAAGTGGGACGCCATCATCGCCATCAACTTGACCAGCGCCTTCCACACCACGCGCCTGGCACTGCCCGGCATGCTGGCCAATGACTGGGGCCGCATCATCAACGTGGCGTCGGTGCACGGCCTGGTGGGATCGGCGCAGAAGTCGGCCTACGTGGCGGCCAAGCACGGCATCGTGGGCCTGACCAAGGTGACGGCGCTGGAGACCGCCCCGACGGGCGTGACCTGCAACGCGATCTGCCCCGGCTGGGTGCTCACGCCGCTGGTGCAAAAGCAGGTGGACGCCAAGGCCGCCGCGCTGGGCATCTCCAATGAAGAAGCCAAGAAAGTGCTGCTGGGCGAAAAGGAGCCCTCCATGCAGTTCACCACACCCGAAGAGCTGGGTGAGCTGGCCGTGTTCTTCTGCTCGGCCGCCGCCAACAACGTGCGCGGCGTGGCATGGAATATGGACGGCGGCTGGGTGGCGCAGTAAGACCGCTATCAAAAAGATAGCTGGTAACGCCCGGCTGGCGGGCGCTGCAGGCCAAAATGGCTGATAGCGAACGCTGGGGTCACTTGAGCTGTACCGAGCCAGCCACCGTCACCACCACCTGGGCCTTGCCGGCCTCCACGGGCACGGGAGCGTCGGACGCATAGGATGCTGCCTTGGCCTCCATGGCCATCATGCGCGGGCGCGGGCCGGGCGACATCTCGTTGCTGTTCACCGCCACCTCGCGCAGCGTGTAGCCGCCAAAACCGAAGCCCCGCGCCAGTTCGGAGGCGCGTGTCTTGAAGGCCTCGATGGCCTGCGCCTGGGCCTCGGTCTCCACCTTGGCCCGCGCCTCGCGCGACAGGTCGAATGCGATCTGGCTGATGGACATGCTCTGGATCTTGCCCGCCGTGGCCGTGATGCGCGGGAAGTCGCGCCCTTCCAGCACCAGCTCGGCGCGGCCCTGCCAGCCGGTGATCTTGCCGTCCTTGCCATAGCGCGGGTACATGCCGAAGGCCCCCGTGCGCACGTCCATCTGCTGCGGCTGGGCGGCGCGGCGGGCTTCGGCCAGCGCGGCGTCCAGCGCCTGTTTGAGTTGCGTTTGCACGCCTGCGGCGTCCGCGGCTTCCTTGGTGGCGGCCAGCGTCAGCACCAGCAAGTCCTGCTGCACCTGCACCGTGCCCGATGCGGAGAGCTGCAGCACGTTCTGCGGCGGCGCCGAAGGATTCTGAGCGTAAGCGGCCACAGCGCCCGCCATCAGTGCGCAAGCAGCTATTGTTTTTATAGTTCTTTGCATGGTGTTCCTTTTCTTGGGTTGACGTTGTACGGGCATGTGCAGCATGCCCCAGGACCGACGCTAACCGCGTCAGCGCAGCGCTGGCATGAATGCCCGGTAATGTCGTTGCGAGGTGTCGCAAAACCTGTAACAGTTGGTCAGACCCCGGGGTAAAACCGGACTTTCCGTTCGCAAGCTGGTCAGAATCGGCTCTGTTACAAATTGGACTGGGAAAGAAAGCATGGCTTCAACAACCAACCGTACCGACAAAGTTCTCGTGGTGGATGACGATGCGCGCATCCGCGACCTGCTGCGCCGCTACCTCACCCAGGAAGGCTTTGAAGTTATGGTCGCGGAAGACGGCAAGGCCCTCAACCGCATCCTGCTGCGCGAGACCGTGGACCTGATCGTGCTGGACCTGATGATGCCGGGTGAAGACGGCCTGTCGATCTGCCGGCGCCTGCGCGCGGCCAATGACCGCACGCCCATCATCATGCTGACCGCCAAGGGCGAGGACGTGGACCGCATCGTGGGCCTGGAAGTGGGCGCCGACGACTACCTGGGCAAGCCCTTCAACCCGCGCGAACTGCTGGCCCGCATCCACGCCGTGCTGCGCCGCCGCCCGCCGCAGGAGGCCCCGGGCGCACCGTCGGGCGACAATGAAGTGGTGACCTTCGGCCCCTTCACCTTCGACCTGGGCACGCGCGCGCTGCAAAAGAACGGCGAGGAACTGCCGCTGACCACGGGCGAATTCGCCATGCTGAAAGCCCTGGTGCGCCACCCGCGCCAGCCGCTGTCGCGCGAAAAGCTCGCGCTGCTGGCGCGCGGGCGCGAGTTCGAGCCGTTCGACCGCAGCCTGGACGTGCAGATCTCGCGCCTGCGCAAGCTGGTCGAGGTGGACGCCGCCGCGCCGCGCTACATCCAGACCGTGTGGGGCGTGGGCTACGTGTTCGTGCCGGACGGCACGAACTGACCAGGGCATCCCATCCGAAAGGAACGGCGGCCCACTCCATCGGCACGCCGTGCCCTGCATGACCGCTTGCACGCCACCTTGACATGAGCGCCACCCACGACGCGCCTTCCGATGCCACCAGCCCCGCGCCGCTGGAAACGTCCGCCAGCCGGCGGGCCCAGCGTGCGCGCGTGGGGCTGAACCTCTTCTGGCGCACCTTCTTCCTGCTGGCGGTGCTGCTGATCGGCAGCATCATGGCGTGGCTGCAGACGCTGCGCGCGCTGGAGTTCGAGCCCCGCGCCCTGCAGACGGCGCAGCAGATTGCATCGCTGGTCAACCTGAGCCGCGCGGCGCTCATCCACTCCGACGCCATCGCGCGCGTGTCGCTGCTCAAGACCATGGCCGACCAGGAGGGCGTGCGCATCCTGCCGCGCGAGCCGGGTGACAAGTTCGAGTTGCTCTCGCCCTCCCCGCTCGGCTCGCGCCTGACCGAAGAACTCACCCAGCGCCTGGGGCCCGGCACCATCGTGGCCGCCAGCGTGAATGGCGAGAAGGGGCTGTGGGTGGGCTTCACCATCAATGGCGACCCCAACTGGATGCTGATGGACCGTTCGCGCCTGAGTGCCGCTGGCGGCAAGACCTGGATGATCTGGTTGATCACCGCAGGCGCGCTGTCGCTGGCGGGTGCCGCCGTCATCGCGCGGCTGATCAACCGTCCGCTCAAGCAGCTCAGCGACGCGGCCAACCGCGTGCGCGACGGCGACTTTGCCAACAGCCGCCTGGACGAAGAGGCCGTGACCAGCGAGATCCGCGAGGTCAACATCGGCTTCAACCGCATGGCGCAAAAGCTCGCCAAGCTGGAGCAGGACCGCGCGGTGATGCTGGCCGGCATCTCGCACGACCTGCGCACGCCGCTGGCGCGGTTGCGCCTGGAAACCGAGATGAGCGTCACCGACGACGTGGCGCGCGAGCACATGGTGGCCGACATCGTGCAACTGGACGCCACCATCGACAAGTTCCTGGACTATGCGCGGCCCGACACCACGGTGGCCCTGAGCCCCGTCAACCTGCATGGCGTGGTGTCGTCCTGCGTGTACGCGGTGCAGGACCACCGCGAGTTGCAGATCTCGATGAACGTGCCCGAGGACCTGATCGTGATGGCCGACGAGGTGGAGCTGGCGCGCGTGATCTCCAACCTGCTGGAGAACGCCCGTCGCTACGGCAAGAACCGCGAAACCGGCATCACCACCGTGGACATCGCCGCCAAGGCGCGCGAGAAGTGGGTGCTGATGAAGCTGCGCGACCACGGGCCCGGCGCACCACCCGAGCAACTGGCCAACCTCACCAAACCGTTCTTTCGCGGCGACTCCGCGCGCACGGCCGCGGCCGGCGCGGGCCTGGGCCTGTCGATCGTGGACAAGACCGTGCAGCGCATGGGGGGCATCTTCGCGCTGGCCAACTCGGGCTCGGGCGGGCTGGTGGCCCACATCCAGTTGCAGCGCGCGATGAATCAACGGCAGGGCCAGGACCCCCAGCAGCGCCTGCAGCGCCCGCAGATCAAGCGCCACCTGCCACCGCGCAGCGGTGTGCCGTCATCCCAGCAAAATTGATAGCAGCCAGCGCTTGCTGCGTGGCTGATTTACAGCGTTTTCTGCCGAAAACCGGCACTCTTCCAGCGCAAGCAGCTATTTTTTGAATAGCAACACGGCGGCGCGCGCCTCGATGGACAGGCCCTGCCCCACGGGGCCCAGGCGCTCGGCGGTCTTGGCCTTCACGTTCACTTGGTCCAGCACCAGGCCCAGCGCGGCGGCAATGCGCTCGCGCATGGCGGGGATGTGCGTCGCCAGGCGCGGTGCCTGCGCAACGACTGTGCTGTCAATGTTGCCGATGGCGTAGCCCGTGTCGCCCACGCGGCGCGCCGCCTCCTCCAGCAGCGCCACCGAGTCCGCGCCCTTGAAGCGCGCGTCGGTGTCGGGGAAGTGGCTGCCGATGTCGCCCAGCGCCGCCGCGCCCAGCAGCGCATCGGTGATGGCATGCAGCAGCACATCGGCATCGGAATGGCCCAGCAAGCCCATGGTGTGCGGGATCTCCACCCCGCCGATGACCAGGCGCCGCCCGGGCACCAGCGCATGCACGTCCCACCCTTCGCCGATTCTGAAATTCATGCCCATTGCGTTCGCCGCCCTCATGCCTTGGAAGAAAAGAAAGTCTTGACCGGATCGCTCGCCGCGGCGCCGCGTTCGCCGCCAAAGCGCTCCAGCGTGGCGCCGTGCATGCGCTGGGCCAGCACGGCCTCGGCCAGCGCGAAGTCCTCGGGGTAGGTCACCTTGAAGTTCTGCGCGCCGCCAGGCACCAGGCGCGGGCGCAGGCCCATGGCCTCCATGGCACTGGCCTCGTCGGTGGCGGTGGCGCCCACCCGCTCCAGCGCATGGCGCAGCGCACCGATGCGGAACATCTGCGGCGTCTGCGCCAGCCATTTGTCGCTGCGGTCCACGGTGGCGGCCACGCGCACGCCGCCGGGGCCGTCGCTCGCCACCTTGAGCGTGTCCGCCAGCTTGTGCGCCAGCAGCCCGCCCACGCTGTCGTGCTGGCAGGCGTCGATGAGCGCATCGATCTGCTGCGCCGTCACCAGGCAGCGCGCCGCATCGTGCACCAGCGCCCAGTCCTCGTCCTGCGCGCCGCGCGATTGCAGGGCCTTCAGGCCGCCCAGCACCGTGTCGGCGCGCGTGGGCCCGCCGCAGGGCACGGCAAAGAAGGCCGGGTGGGGGTGACCGTCGAAGAAGGTGTCGCCCGCGGCCACGGCCACCAGCGTGCCCGCCAGGCGCGCCACGCCCGCAAAGGCCGCCAGCGTGTGCAGCACCATCGGATGGCCGGCCACCGTGTGGTACTGCTTGGGCGGCACGGGGGGGCCGTCCTGCCCGCCCCTGCGCACGGCGCGCGTGCCGGTGCCGGCGCAGGGCACCAGCCCCCAGAAGCGCCCGGCCACAGGGCGAGCAGGGGTGGTGGGCGGCAGCAGGTCGGTCATGGGCGGGCATTCTAAAATCCCCGATCGTCGTCTTGAGCCTCGTGGCGCACACTGCTCCGTGTCCTGCGCCCTATCCCACACCATGGGGCGACGCCACCTGCATGCAGCTGCCCAAACTCTCCCCCGGAAAACGATTCACCCTGCCCCGCCCCGTGGGCAGCGCCGACGCCTTGCTGCTGGCCCGCCTGGGCGAGCGGGAAAAGGCCGCAGGCCGCACCACCGCCATCGTCACCGCCGATGCAACCGACGCCCAGCGCCTCATCGACGAGATGGCCTTCTTCGCGCCCGAGTTGCGCTGCGCGCTGTTTCCCGACTGGGAAACACTGCCCTACGACAGCTTCTCGCCGCACCAGGACCTGATCAGCGAGCGGCTGGCCACACTCTGGCGCATCCAGCAGCGCGACAAGGACACGGGCGCCGACGTGGTGCTGGTGCCGGCCACCACGGCGCTGTACCGGCTGGCGCCGCCGTCGTTCCTCGCGGGCTACACCTTCCATTTCAAGGTGAAGCAGAAGCTGGACGAGGCCAAGCTGCGCGCCCAGCTCACGCTCGCGGGCTACCAGCATGTGTCCCAGGTGGTGGGCCATGGCGAATACGCGGTGCGCGGCGGGTTGATCGACCTGTTCCCGATGGGCTCGGCCGTGCCGTACCGGGTGGACCTGTTCGACGACGAGATCGACTCCATCCGCACGTTCGACCCCGACAGCCAGCGCAGCCTCTACCCGGTGCCCGAGGTGCGCCTGCTGCCCGGGCGCGAGTTCCCCATGGACGACGCGGCGCGCGCCAAGTTCCGCCAGCGCTGGCGCGAGCTGCTGGAGGGCGATCCCACGAGGAGCCGCATCTACAAGGACATGGGCAACGGCGTGGCCACGGCCGGCATCGAGTACTACCTGCCGCTGTTCTTCGACGAGACGGCCACCGTGTTCGATTACCTGGGCAACGAAGCCACCGTGGTGCTGCACGGCGACCTGGAGACGGCCTTCCAGCGCTTCTGGCAGGACACGCGCGATCGCTACCGCCTGATCCAGGGCGACCCGGACCACCCCACCCTGCCGCCCGAGGCGCTGTTTCTGTCGGCCGAGCAGTTCTACGGCCAGGCCAAGCCGCACGCCCAGCTGTCGCTGCGCCCGGGCGTGGAAGACGTGGCCGACAACGCGCAGTTTCAGAAGCTGCCCGACCTGTCCGTGGTGCGCGGCGCCGACGATCCGCTGGCACGGCTGCAGGCCCACATCCGCGCCACACAGACCACGGGCCAGCGCGTGCTACTGCTGGCCGAGAGCGACGGCCGGCGCGAGAGCCTGCTGGATTTTCTGCGCGCCTCGGGCCTGAACCCGCCGGCCTTCGACTCGCTGGCTGAGTTCCAGTCCACGCCCGAGGAACGTGTGGGCATCGCCACGGCGGCGCTGGCCTCGGGCTTCGCGTGGATGGAAGAAGGCCTGGACCTGGTCACCGAGACCGAACTGTTCGCCGCCGGCTCCACCACGCGCCGGCGCAAGAAGCAGGAGCAGGCCAGCGACGTCGAAGCGCTGATCAAGGACTTGTCCGAGCTGAAGGTGGGCGACCCGGTGGTGCACAACCAGCACGGCATCGGGCGCTACCGCGGCCTCATCCACATGGATGTGGGCAACAAGAACCCCGACGGCAGCCCCGCGCTGCAGGAGTTCCTGCACCTGGAATACGCCGACAAGGCCGTGCTCTACGTGCCCGTGAGTCAGCTGCAGCTTATCGGCCGCTACACGGGCGTGTCTGCCGACGAGGCCCCGCTGCACAAGCTGGGCAGCGGCCAGTGGGAAAAAGCCAAGCGCAAGGCCGCCGAGCAGGTGCGCGACGCCGCGGCCGAGCTGCTCAACATCTACGCCCGCCGCGCCGCGCGCGAGGGGCATGCCTTCCGCTACTCGCCCAACGACTACGAGCAGTTCGCCAACGACTTCGGCTTCGAGGAGACCGCGGACCAGAAGGCCGCGATCCACGCCGTGGTGCAGGACATGATCAGCCCGCGCCCCATGGACCGGCTGGTCTGCGGCGACGTCGGCTTTGGCAAGACCGAGGTCGCACTGCGCGCCTGTTTCGTGGCCGTGGCCGGGGGCAAGCAGGTGGCGTTCCTGGCGCCCACCACGCTGCTGGCCGAGCAGCACTACCGCACGCTGAGCGACCGCTTCAGCAAGTGGCCCGTGAAGGTGGCCGAGGTCTCGCGCTTTCGCTCGGGCAAGGAGATCACCGCCGCCGTGAAGGGCATTGCCGACGGCACGGTGGACATCGTGGTGGGCACGCACAAGCTGCTCAGCGAATCGACCCAGTTCAAGAACCTGGGCCTGCTCATCATCGACGAAGAACACCGCTTCGGCGTGCGCCACAAGGAGGCGATGAAGCAGTTCCGCGCCGAGGTGGATGTGCTCACGCTCACCGCCACGCCGATCCCGCGCACCATGGGCATGGCGCTGGAGGGGCTGCGGGACCTGTCCGTGATCGCCACCGCGCCGCAGCGGCGCCTGGCCATCAAGACCTTCGTGCGCAACGAAGGCACGGGCGTGATCCGCGAGGCCGTGCTGCGCGAGCTCAAGCGCGGCGGCCAGTGCTACTTCCTGCACAACGAGGTCGAGACCATCGAGAACCGGCGCCAGAAGCTCGAAGAGATATTGCCCGAGGCGCGCATCGCCGTGGCCCACGGCCAGATGCCCGAGCGCGAGCTGGAGCGCGTGATGCGCGACTTCGTGGCCCAGCGCTACAACATCCTGCTGTGCTCGACCATCATCGAGACCGGCATCGACGTGCCCACGGCCAACACCATCATCATCAGCCGCGCCGACAAGTTCGGCCTGGCGCAGCTGCACCAATTGCGCGGGCGCGTGGGCCGCAGCCACCACCAGGCCTACGCCTACCTGATGGTGCCCGACATCGACGGCCTGACCAAGCAGGCGCAGCAGCGCCTGGACGCCATCCAGCAGATGGAGGAGCTGGGCAGCGGCTTCTACCTGGCCATGCACGACCTGGAGATCCGCGGCGCGGGCGAGGTGCTGGGCGAGAGCCAGAGCGGCAACATGATGGAGATCGGCTTCCAGCTCTACAACGAGATGCTGGCCGAGGCGGTGAAGCAACTCAAGGCCGGCAAGGAACCCGACCTGCTCGCCCCCATGCAGGCCGCCACCGACATCAACCTGCACGCCCCCGCCCTGCTGCCCGACGACTACTGCGGCGACGTGCACCTGCGCCTGTCGTTTTATAAAAAGCTGGCCACGGCTAAGACCAGCGACCAGATCGACGCGCTGCTGGAAGAAATCGTGGACCGCTTCGGCAAGCTGCCGCCGCAGGCGCAAACGCTGATCGACGTGCACCGCCTGCGCGTGCTGTCCGCGCCCTACGGCGTGGTGAAGGTGGACGCGGCGCCGGGCGTCATCACCATCACCTTCAAGCCGCAGCCGCCGGTGGACCCCATGGCCATCATCCATCTGATCCAGAAGAACAGGCACATCAAGCTGGCCGGCAACGAGAAGCTGCGCATCGAGCGTGAACTGCCCGAGCCAGTCGCCCGCGCCCAGATGGTGCGCGACGTGCTGCGCAGCCTGGGCCAGCCGCTGGTGGCCGAGGCGGTCAGCGCGTGAAGCGGTTCAAAATATAATTTCCAGCCAATTACAGCACCAACAACTGCCAATCAACCCGCCAAGGAACTGCCATGTCGCAAGTGACGATTTACCTTGATGAAGACACACTGCAAGCCGTCAGGGCCGCAGCGGCGCGGGCGCATATCTCGGTGAGCAAATGGTTCGCCCAGTTTGCCGAAGCTGAAAAAGCCAGCCTGAGCGCCGACCGGCACAAGTTCTGGCAAGAAATTGACGCCCTGCGTGGCCCCGATCCTGCAACCGAAGATCGCCTGCTGGACTATTTGACCAACCCCCGCTGCCGCGATGCCGACCTGGGCGTGGACGCACGGCGCATCTCGTTCGACGACTGACAGCGCCCTGCACGACATGCCGTACCTGCTCGACACAAACATCCTGGTCTATGCCTACCAAAACCGGGGCGGCTGCCGCCAGCGGTTGGATGCGCACGACCCGGCACAGGTGCATATCTGCCCGATCAACATTTTTGAAATCGAACGCGGCATTGCCAAATCTGCCCGCCCGCAGGCGCTGCGGCTGTTTTTGAGCGCCACTCTCAGCCGCCACCCGCTGGCACCGCTGGACGCTGCAGCCGCCCAGTGCGCAGGCCAGCTGCGCGCCACGCTGGAGCGCCTGGGCCAGCCCATCGGCCCGTATGACTTGCTGATTGCGGGCATTGCCCTGGCCCACGGCCTGACCCTGGTGACGCACAACACCGCTGAATTTGCCCGCGTGCCCGGCCTGCCGCTGGCCGACTGGTACAGCGACGAGGCGCCCGCCTAGCCCCACCCCACGGCGCCCCACAGTGTCCCCATTGCACCTTGGCGCACTCGCAACACAACCACTCCATGCTACCCACCGACGAAGCCCTTGTGGACGCCAGCGTGCTGGCCATTGCCCTGTGGCTGCGCCCCTGGCGGCTGCTGCGCGGCGGCGCGCTGCTCACGCCCGTGCTGGCCACACTGGTGGTGCTGCCCTGGCTGTGGGCTTTGCCCCGGCTGCACACCATGCCACTGCAACTGCAAATATCGGGCGCCTGCATGGTGCTGCTGATGCTGGGCTGGCCGCTGGCCGTGCCCACGCTGATACTGGTGGCCGTGGTGGCAGGCGTATTGAGTGGCAGCCCGACGCCAGATGCCATCCTGGGCATGGCCCTGTGGCAGGGCGTGCTGCCCGCCACGCTGGCGCTGGGCCTGGGCGCGCTGCTGCGGCGCCTGACGGGCGAACATCTGTTTGTGTACGTGCTGGGCCGCGGCTTTCTGGGCACGGCGGTGTGCCTGTTTGCCACCGGCGCGCTGGCGCAGTGGACCGGCCAGCTGCTGCCCGGCGTGGACGAAGGCCTGTCGATGGTGGCGCGCTGGCTCATGGCCTGGGGCGATGCCTTCATGACCGGCATGCTCACGGCCATCTTCGTGGCCTTCAAACCGCATTGGCTGGCCACCTGGTCGGACAAGCTGTATTTGCGCAAGCCTCCCCGCTGAAGCCATCGCCCGCGTTCAATTTTTAGTCAAATCAGTCCCTATCCCTTGCTGGATAAGCGCAAGCAGCTATTAAAAAGAGAGTATTTTTCATGCCTCAAACCATTCTGGATACCCCCACGCCCAACGCACACAAGCTGGAGCTGCTGCGCCAGCACTTTCCCGGCGCGGTGGAGGCCGATGCACAAGGCCGCATCCGCATCAACGCCGCCGCGCTGCAACTGGCCGTGGATCCCAGCAACCCAGCGGGCGTGCAGGTGGAGGAAGACGGCTACGAGCTGCGCTGGGTGGGCAAGCGCGAGGCCTACCACAGCGCCTTTGTGCCACCGCAAAAAATCGTGCAGCCGCTGCCGGAGCAAAGCAAAAATTGGGACAGCACCGGCAACCTGCTCATCAAAGGCGACAACCTGGACGCCCTGCGCCTGCTGCGCCATAACTACTTTGGCAAGGTCAAACTGATTTACATCGACCCGCCCTACAACACCCAAAGCGACGCCTTTATTTACCGCGACGATTTCACCGCCAAACAAACCGAGGTTTTGGCGCAATTGGGCTACGCCAAAAAAAACATCGACTACATCAAAAACATTTACGGCGCCCGCACGCACAGCGGCTGGTTGTCGTTTATGTACCCCCGCCTGCTGCTGGCCAAGGATTTGCTGCGCGACGATGGGGTCATTTTTATCTCGATTGATGACAACGAGCAGGCGCAGTTAAAACTGCTGTGTGATGAGGTTTTTGGGCTGGATAATTTTGTTAACACTGTCATCTGGGAAAAGCGTTATAGCCCACAAAATGCTGTGAAATGGTTTTCAGAATCACACGATTTTTTATTGGCCATTGCGAAGAACAAAGAAAATTGGATTCCAAACCTCTTAGAGCGATCCAACGAGATGAACGATCGCTACAAGAACCCTGACAACGATCCACGCGGAGTATGGAAACCTGTTGATTCCACTGCACAAGCTGGACACGGAACCAAAAGTCAGTTTTATGAGCTGATTGCTCCCAATGGCAAACGGCATCAATTACCAAACGGTCGCTGCTGGCTTTATACCGAGCCAGTATTTAAAGAAATGGTTGACGACAACCGGATTTGGTTTGGCACAGATGGCAACAACGTCCCTGCCATCAAGCGCTTTCTCACGGAAGTTAAGCAAGGAACCGCCTGCCAAACGATTTGGAAGCATTCGGAGGTAGGACATAATCAGGATGCAAAGAAAGAAGTTAATAATCTCTTTCCGGAAGGGGCAGTTTTTGACACACCAAAGCCTGTTCGTTTGATCAAACGAATTCTTCAACTTGCCACCGACAAAAACGACATCACTTTAGATTTCTTCGCCGGCAGCGGAACCACCGGTGAGGCGGTCATGCGCCTAAACGCCGAAGACGGCGGCCAGCGCCAATTTATCCTGGTGCAAATCCCCCAGCCCATCGACCCGAAAAAACAAAAAGAAGCCCACAGTTTCGTCAAAGAAACGCTGGGTAAATCCGAGGCCACGATTTTTGAAATCACCGCCGAGCGCCTGCGCCGCGCCGGGGCCAAGCTGGAGGCGGAACAAGCCGCCAAAGCCGCCGAAAGCGGTGGCCTGTTTGGCGAAGATGCCCCCACGCTAGACACCGGCTTTCGCGTCTTCGAGCTGGTGGACGACCCCGACGCCCTGGTGCTGGCCCAACCGCTGCAAGACAGCACCCAGGCCGACTTGCTGGCCCTGCAAGCGCGCATTGCCACGCCGCAGCCCGAGCAACTGCCGCGCGTGCTGCACAACCTGCTGTTTGCCGAAGGGCTGCCGCTGACCACGCACATCACGCCCGTCACCACCGCCACGGTGCCCGAGGGCCACCTGTACCGCGCGGCGGACGTGCTCATCGTCGTCAAAGCCCTGGCCATGGACGCGCTGACCGATGCCATCCGCGCACAGCAAGCGCAACACACCGCCGCCGGACCACTGAACTACCTGACGGTGTATGCCCCCTGGGTGCAGGACGACAACTTTTTGCTGGGCATCCGCTCGGTGGCCGACACGCTGGGCTTTTCTCAAGACAAGCTGCGCCTGCGCGGCGTGCGCTGAAGGGGCCTGCTGCGATGACCGCCCCCCTCATGCCCGCTCCGCCCCAGTTCCAATACACCACTCTGCCGCACCAGACGGCGGCGGTGCAGTCCATTGCCGATGTGCTGGCCGATGTGCGCTTTGCTCCGCCAGCCAACGTCCACGCCAACCCCAGCTATGTGCCGCGCGAGGCGGCGGCCACGCTCAAGGCCAATCTGGCAGCGGTGCGCCAGCGCAACGGCGTGCGCGCCGGCACGGTGCATGTGCCCGATACCGCCACGCCCGCTTTGAACCTGGACGTGCTGATGGAAACCGGCACGGGCAAGACCTTTACCTTCATCGAGACCATCCACCGCCTGCACCGCGAGCACAAGCTGTGCAAATTCATCGTGCTGGTGCCGTCCAACGCGATTCGCCAGGGCACGCTCAAAAGCCTGCAGACCACGGCGGCGTTTTTCGCCAAGCAGTACGAGCAGCACATCAACGTCTTCAACTACTCCGCCAAAACGGTGGGTGGCTTTATCCACGCGGCCTCGGCAGGGGCGGCCAGCATTTCGGTGATGGTGGCGACCTACCAGTCGTTTGCGGGCGACAGCAAGCTCATCAACAAACGCGGGGTGGAGGCCAATCTGTTTGGCCAGGCCAGGAGCTTCATGGAAGCGCTGGCCGTGATCCGGCCCGTGCTCATCATTGACGAACCGCACCGCTTTGAGGGCGCGCAAACGCAGGAGTACCTGGCCAAGTTCAACCCGCTGCTGACGATTCGGTTTGGCGCCACCTTCAAGGGCAAGAACGACAACGAGAAATACAAAAACCTGGTCTATACGCTCGACAGCCTGGATGCCTTTCGCCAACGGCTGGTCAAGGGCATTGTGGTGGACACGGTGGGCAGTGCCGATGCCGCGCAAAGCCTGTGCTATTTGTCGCACCACGGCACGGCCAAGGAGCGCTGCGCGCTGGTGCAGTACACCAAGCCCGCCGGCGGCAGCGCCACAGTAGAGCTGCGCGCCAAAGACAACCTGGGCGACAAAACTGGGCTGGGCTTTCTGGACGGGCATGTGGTGGAGACCGTCACCACCAAAGAGCTGCTGTTCACCAACGGCTTTGCCCTGCCCCTGGGCGAAGCCATGGCCTACGGCATGCTGGCCGAGCAAACGCAGGGGCTGATCATCGAGCGGGCGATTGCCAACCACTTCGAGCGCGAGGAAGACCTGTTCCAGCGCGGCATCAAAAGCCTGAGCCTGTTCTTTATCGACGCCGTGGCCAAGTACCTGCCCGAAGGCCAGAAACCTGCCGTCATCCGCGAGGCTTTCGAGGCGCACTACCGCACCCACTTGCAGCGCACACTCGCGCGCCCCGACCTGCACCCACCCTACCGCGCGTACCTGGAGCGCAGCGCGGCGGATATTGGCAAGGTGCACAAGGGCTACTTTGCCCGCTCGCACAGCGAAAAGGGCGAGGAAGAAGCCATCAAGCTCATCTTGCAAGAAAAAGAAAAGCTGCTGAGCTTCGACACCGACTTGCGCTTCATCTTCTCGATGTGGGCGCTGCAAGAGGGCTGGGACAACCCCAATGTGTTCACCCTGTGCAAGCTGGCGCCCAGCAACTCGCAAATCACCAAGCTGCAGCAAATTGGCCGGGGCCTGCGCCTGGCCGTGAACCAGGATTTGCAGCGTGTACACAGCGACGATGCGGCTTTTGAGCACATCAACGAACTGACGGTGGTGGTGCCCGCCAGCGAAGGCGATTTTGTGGCGGCCATTCAGAGCGAAATTGCGGCGCACAGCGTCAAGCAGGTCAGCCGCACCGTGAGCCTGGCCTCTTTGCTGGCCAGCGGGGTGAGCGACAACGGTTTTGCCCTGGTCGGGCTGATGCAAACGCTGGCCAGCCACGGCGCAGGTGTGCTGGACATGGCAGCAGGCACACTGACCCTGCAGCCCGACGCAGCGGTGTTCAAAGCCCAAAGGGCTCGCCTGGCCCAAGTGCTGGCCCAAGTGCCCCATTTGGAAGCGACCGGCCCCAAGGCCATGCTGGACTATCTGGATGCGTATTACGAGGGCCACGGCCAGGTCAAGCGCAAGGAAGACAAAGCCAAGTCGATCCTGAAGATCAACCCCACGCAATACGAAAAATTCAAGGCGCTGTGGGCCGCCCTCAACCGCGATGCGGTGATGCACTACGAGCTGGAAACGCCAGCGCTGGTCGAAGCCATCGTGGCCCGGCTGGCGCGGGACTTTCAGGTGCTGCCGCTGACCATCAACATCACCCGCACCGAGCAGGTGCAGGACGTGCAACGCGCCGAAAGCACGCAAACCAGCTACCAGGTCAAACCCCACAAGGTGTTCACCTTGGGCGAATTTGTCACGGACTTGGCCAACGCCACGCATTTGAGCGTGCATACCGTGGCCACCGTGTTGGCACGGATGCCCGCAGAGAAATTCGCCCAAATCCAGCACAACGAAGGCCGGGCCTTTGCCACGCTGCGCGACACCATGACCCGCTGCGTGCATGAGCTGCTGGTCCACAAGGTGACCTACCAGCTGCGCGAGACCAAGGTGAAAACGGCATTGACCGACACCACAGGGGCGCTGCTGGCCACCCTTCCAGCAGCCTTGTGCGGCGCAGAAATGCACGCCATCGCCAACCCGGCAGTGCAGGCCAAGTCGTTGTACGCCGAAGACCAGATGCCGGTGGACAGCCAGATCGAACGCGACACGGTGGACGAGTCCCAGGCGCAGAGCATTGCCGTGTTTGCCAAGCTGCCCAAGGTGGACATTCCGACACCGGCGGGCAAATACAACCCCGACTTTGGCTACGCGCTGCTGCAGGGCGACCAAGCCCAGGCGATGTACCTGGTGGTGGAAACCAAGGGCTACGACCAGTACGGCGACATCCCAGACAGGGAGCGCATGAAAATCGATGCCGCCAAACGTTTCTTCCAGGCGCTGCAGCAAGAAGGCGTCAACGTGCGCTTTACCACCAAACTCAACCGCGATGGCTTGCTGCAAATCATGCGACAAATTGGCCTCTAAACCAATCAATAGTAGCGGCGTTAGCTCTTAAATCAATAGCAACATTCATGATCCTCCAAGAACTCGCCCCCGGCCTCACCGTCCAGAACCTGCCCGCGCTACGCAAGCTGTCCGATTACAAGCTGATCGCCTTCGACATGGACTCCACCCTCATCAACATCGAGTGTGTCGATGAGATTGCCGATGCCGTGGGTCGCAAGGCCGAGGTGGCTGCCATTACCGAGGCCGCCATGCGCGGCGAGATCACCGACTTCAAGGACAGCCTGCGCCGCCGCGTGGCGCTGCTCAAAGGCGTAACGCTGGCCGACATGCAGCGCGTGTACGACGAGCGTCTGCGCCCCAACCCCGGCGCGGCAGAGCTGATCAACGCCTGCAAGGCCGCCGGCCTGAAGGTGCTGCTGGTGTCGGGCGGCTTTACCTTTTTTGCGCACCGCGTGCGCGACCGGCTGGGCATCGACTTCACCCGCTCCAACATTCTGGAGACCGACGCGCACGGCGTGCTGACCGGCCGTCTGGTGGAGCAGTGCTGGGGCGACATCTGCGACGGCGCCGAAAAACGCCGCACGCTGCTGGAGGTGGCCAGCCTGCTGGACATTGCGCCCGCGCAGTGCATCGCCATGGGCGACGGCGCCAACGACCTGCCCATGATGGGCGCGGCCGGCCTGTCGGTGGCCTACCACGCCAAACCCAAAGTGCGCGAGCAGGCCCAGGTGGCCATCCACGAAGGCGGCTTGGACCGCCTGCTGGAAGTGTTGCATTAACGCCCACAGCGCTTTCTGATTCCACCCCGCACACGGCTGCTGCGTACAGGCGGGCGATCGCAGGCCGGCTACAGCATGCAACAGTGCGTTACAGCGGACCTTGATCGCTACTTTTAATGTAGCTTCCAGCACTTATTTGACGAGGGCCAAAGCCTTTTTTTACTCTTTTTTGAGATGGCACAAACCGGATAAAAAACTGCTACCTGAACCGCCCCGGCTTTCGAGGAGGCCGATTGGTTTAAGTTGACACTTCTGTCGAGGTGTCGCTGGCGGCGAGTTGCCTCCAGTAGTTTGCCTCAGCTTCTGCCGGAGGGATGCCCCCAATCGGCGTGAGCAGTCGGACGTGGTTGAACCAGTGCACCCATTGCAGGGTGGCCAGTTCCACGGATTCCCTGGTCTTCCAAGGTCCCCGGCGGTGAATCAACTCGGCCTTGTACAGACCGTTGATGGTCTCGGCCAGCGCGTTGTCATAGCTGTCTCCCCTGCTGCCCACCGAAGGTTGTATGCCCGCCTGGTCCAAGCGTTCGGTGTAGCGGATGCTGACGTACTGACTGCCCCTGTCGGAATGGTGCGTCAAGACATGGGCCGCTGGCTGGCGTTCGTACAGAGCCTGCTCCAGGGCATCGAGCACGAAGTCCGTCTGCATGCTGCGACTGACGCGCCAGCCCACGATGCGCCGAGCGTACACATCCACCACAAAGGCCACATACAACCAGCCTTGCCAGGTGGAGACATAGGTGAAGTCCGACACCCATAGCTCGTTGGGACGGCTGGCATGGAAGTGCCGGTTGACGTGGTCCAGCGGGCACGGGGCCGAGGTATCCGGCGTGGTGGTGCGCACCGCCCTGCCACGGCGTGCCCCTTGCAAGCCCATGGCACGCATCAGACGCTCGACCGTGCAGCGCGCCACCACGATGCCCTCGCGGTTCATCTGCAGCCAGACCTTGTCGGCTCCGTAGACCTGCCAGTTGGCGTGCCACACGCGCTGAATGTCGGCCTTCAAACCCTCGTCACGCTGGGCGCGTGCACTGCGCAGTTGCGCGTTGCGTTGCCGGGCTGCGTGGCGCCAGTAACACGACGGGGCCATCTGCAGCGCCCGGCAGATGGGCTCGACCCCGTAGTCATCACGGTGGCGGTCGATGTAGGCCTTCACGACTTGAGTCGGCGGTCGAGCTCCGCCTGCGCGAAAAACGCGCTGGCCGTCTTCAGGATGTCGTTGGCCCGGCGCAATTCTTTGACCTCACGCTCCAGTTCCTTGATGCGCTGCGCATCCGAGGTGGTGGTGCCGGGGCGCTGGCCGCTGTCGACCTCGGCCTTCTTGACCCAGTCGTTCAAGGTCTGTGGCACGCAGCCAATCTTGGGGGCAATCGATTCAATCGCTGCCCACAGCGACGGGTAGTCGGCTCGGTGCTCCTGCACCATGCGCACGGCGCGCTCGCGCACTTCCGGGGAGAACTTCGGTGACTTGTTCATAGCTCCATCTTCTCAAGTGTTGGAGCCTCCTCAAAACCCGGGGCGGTTCAACCACCCATTGCCGAATCCCGTGAATTACTGCTTAATGAACAGCATGTTTTTTAACAGGCCGTTGAAAAATCCCCCGCCGACGCCCGCGTTGGCCGCTACGATCTGAAGCCATCGGTGAACGACCCAGACGAGGACGATGAGAGGCAGTCAAGATTTCCAGGGGGCGATGTTCAGCTACATCAGCCTTGAAGAGCGCGTGCCGCAGGCACACCCGCTGCGCAAGTTGCGCGCGGTGGTTGATGCGCTGCTGGCAACCATGAACCGCGAGTTCGAAGCGGTGTACGCCCGCCGTGGCCGCCCATCGGTGCCACCGGAGATGCTGCTCAAGGCCTTGCTGCTGCAGATCCTGTTCTCCATCCGCAGCGAGCGCCAGTTGGTCGAAGCGATCAACTACAACCTGCTGTACCGCTGGTTCGTGGGCCTGAACATCGAAGACAAGGTCTGGGACCACTCCACTTTCAGCGCCAACCGCGAACGTCTGTTCAACGAAGACCTCGCCCGCGCCTTCTTCGAGCGCGTCAAGCTCAGTGCCCAGTGGGGCAAGCTCGCCAGCGACGAGCACTTCAGCGTGGACGGCACGCTCATTGACGCCTGGGCCTCGCACAAGAGCTTCAAGCGCAAAGACGACGACAGCGGCACGCCGCCTGGGCGCAACCCCGAGGTGGACTTCAAGGGGCAGGAGCGCTGCAACGACACCCACGAGAGCACCACGGACGCCGATGCCCGGCTGTTCAAGAAGAGCCAGGGCGACAAATCCCGCCTGTGCCACATGGGGCACATCCTCATGGAGAACCGCAACGGGCTGATCGTGGATGTCGAGATCACCCACGCCAGCGGCACGGCCGAGCGCGAGGCGGCGCTGGCCATGTTGGAGCGTCGGGGCAACAGGAACAAACGGGCCACGGTCGGTGCCGACAAGGGCTACGACAGCAAGGCCTTCATCAAAGGCTGCAGAAAGCTCAAAGTCACGCCCCACGTGGCGGCCAAGGACAAACACTCGGCGGTGGATGCGCGAGTGACACGGCACGAGGGCTACAAGACCAGCCTGAAGGTGCGCAAGCGCATCGAAGAGGCCTTTGGCTGGATCAAGACCGTCGGTGGTCTGGCAAAGACCAAGCTGATCGGTCAGGCCAAGCTCACGGGCCAGGCGCTGCTGTGCTTTGCCACCTACAACCTTGTGCGAATGGGCAGCATCGGCGGCTGGTGGGACGCGCATCATGCGTGAGCCCAGGGATACGTGCGCCCGAAATGGGCGGGAGGGCCTGCAAACCGGCCAGATGGGCCGTTGCAATCGCTGCGCAGACGCGTCTGGGCAGCTCGTGTCTTCGCACTCAGCGTCCCTGATGCGTTCGAAAAGCACTTTTTCAACGGCCTGTTAAGGGGAACGTCACATGAACTTCACACGTCGCCAATGGATGGGCGCAGGCGCAGCAGGCATGCTGGGCGCCGTAGCCTCCGGCATCAAACTGAGCCCCATCGCGCAAGCTGTGGCCGCCACCGAGGCGGACCCAGCCGCCCAGCTGGCGGCGTTGAAATCGTTCAGCGGCAAAGTGCCGCACGCCACCCACTACGGCCCGCTGATTGCCACCGTGGAGAACGGCCGCATCGTCAAGATTGACGCGCAAGACACCGACAAAATGCCCACGCCCATCATGCTGGAGGGCGTGCTCGATCGCACCTACGACAAAACCCGCGTCGCTGGCGCCATGGTGCGCAAGTCTTACCTGGAGTGGGAGCAAAACGGCCGCAAGGGGAGCAACAAGCCCGAGCTGCGCGGCAAGGACGAGTGGGTGCAGGTGAGTTGGGACACCGCCCTGGGCCTGACCGCCAAGGCCATCCTGGACACCATTGAAAAATACGGCAACGAAGGGTGCTTCTCCAGCTCGTATGGCGGCTGGTCGCATGCGGGCATCTTCCGGCCCAACGTGTTGCAGGGGCGCTTTTTCAACCTGCTGGGCGGCTCGTCCATGACCACGGGCGACTATTCCACTGGCGCCGGCCAGATCATCATGCCCATGGTGATTGGCGACATGGAGGTGTATTCCGCCCAGACCGCCTGGGAGCAGCTGCGTGACAACACTGAGCTGGTGGTGTTTGTGGGCTGCGACCCCGACAAGAACAACCGCGTCGAATACACCGTGTGCGACCACGAGATGTACGCTGGCTGGGATGCCATCAAAAAGGCCGGTTGCAAATTCATGTCCATCAACCCGCAGGTGACCACCACCGACGAAAAAATGGGCTCGGAGTGGGTGCGCATCATCCCCAATACCGATACGGCGCTGTTCATGGCCATGGGCTACCACCTGCTCAGCCAGAACAAGCAGAACCAGGCCTTCATCGACAAATACACGGTGGGCTTTGACAAGTACCGCGCCCACCTCGAAGGCAAGGACGGCACGCCGCCCAAAACACCCGAGTGGGCGTCCAAAATCACCGGTATTCCGGCGAAAAAAATCCGCTCCATGGCCGAGCTGATGGCATCCAAGCGCACCCAGCTGTGCGGCTCCTGGGCCATTCAGCGCGCCCACCATGGCGAAATGCCTTACTGGGCCATCGTCAACTTTGCCTGTATTTTGGGCAACATCGGTCTGCCCGGGCAGGGCGTGGGTTTCAGTTGGCACTACGGCGGCGGCGGCACCGCGCAGTCGGGCGGCACGGCGCCCACGGGCTTGTCGCAAGGGCGCAACCCGGTCAAAAAGATTTGCCCGGCCTCGCGCATCAGCGAGATGCTGCTCAACCCCGGCAAAGAGTTCACCTACAACGGCACCAAATACACCTACCCCACCGTCAAGCTGATCTACAACGCGGGCAACAACGCGTTCTCGCACCAGCAAGACCTCAACGAGCTGGCACGCGCCATCCAGACCGTGGACACCATCATCTGCCACGAGCCCTGGTGGAATGGCTCGGCGCGCTGGGCCGACATCGTGCTGGGCGCCACCACCACGCTGGAGCGCAACGACATCAGCTCTGCCGGCACCTACAGCATCGACAAGGTGTATGCGATGAAGCAGGTCATCGCGCCGCAGCACGACGCGCTGGACGACTTTGAAATCTTCCGCCGCCTGGCCGCGCTGTGCGGCGTGGAATACGCCTTCACCGAGGGCAAGACGCAGATGGACTACGTCAAGGCTGCCTACGAAGCCAGCAGCGCGTCCAAATACACGCCGTTTGACAAGTTCTGGGCCGAGGGCATGGCGCGCATTCCGGTGCCGCCCGAGGCGCACAAGTGGGTGCGCCACGGCGACTTCCGCGCCGACCCGGCAAAAAACCCGCTGCACACCACCAGCGGCAAGATCGAGATGTACTCGGCCACCATCGCCAAGATGGACATCCCAGACATGCCGCCCATGCCCACATGGCAAGAGCCCGGCGAGTACCTGGGCAACGCGCGCAAGGGCCAGGTGCATGTGGTCAGCCCGCACCCGTACTGGCGCCTGCACTCGCAGATGAACAACTCCGAGCGCCTGCGCAAGCGCTACACCGTGCAGACGCGCGAGCCACTGACCATCAGCGTCGAAGATGCCAAGCGCAACAACATCCGCAATGGCGATTTGGTGGAGCTGTTCAACGATCGCGGTGCGGTGGTGGTGGGTGCGCGCGTGTCCGACAAGATCATGCCCGGCGTGGTCAGCCTGTACGAAGGCGCCTGGCCGCAGCTTGACAGCAAGGGCCGCTGCAACAACGGGCTGATCAACTTCCTGACCTCCAGCCGGCGCTCCAGCGGCCTGACGCAAGCCACCACGGCCAACACCTGCATCGCCTCAATCCGCAAATGCACCGATGCCGACCCGGGCGGCACCAAGGCGTTTGACCCGCCCAAAATCACCAAGAGCGACGTCAAGTTTGACGAAAAGTTCTTTGGCTTGGAACGGGCCATGGCGCTGCGCGAGAAGGCCACCGCATCGATGCTGCCCGCCGAAAAAATCTACTACCAGCGCTGCACCGTCTGCCACGGCCCACGCGAGCCTGGTCAGTTCACCGAGCAGCAGTGGAAGGGCATCACACCCAGCATGTTCCAGCGCGCCGGCCTGACCGAAGACGAGCAGAAAATCGTGCTCGACTTCCTGCTGCAAAACGCTAAACACTAAGCCGCTGCGCAGCCAGGGCCCCGGGACACCCCGGGGCTTTTTTTTGCGCCAACCATGGGCACCCACCCGGCGCGCACCGCGCTTGCGATTGGCGCAGCAAACCCCATCTATGCTTGCGTGATTGGTCCTTGCCTTATCTTTGCCATCACCGATCAACCATCGCTTTTGACCCAGGAAAACACCGTGAACCCTTCTTTTCGCACCGCCGCGGGCGTGATTGCCCTGACCGTCGCATCGCTGACCCTGCCCTCGCTGGCGCACGCCAAGCGCTTTGGCAAGTCTGTGGCGCCCGCGCGCATCGGCAAGGCCCCGGCACCCGCCACGCCCGCCGCACCGGCAGCGCCCAAAGCGCCTACGGCACCCGCTGCAGCAGCTACACCGGCAGCCACACCGGCGGCCACCGCCGCAGCACCTGCCGCCGCAGCGCCTGGCGGATCGGGAATGATGGGCACGCTGGGCGCAGCCGCCGTTGGCGCTGTGGCCGGCTCGCTGGCGGGCAACGCCCTGGCTGGCGCCATGACCCCCGATAAAGACGCCAAGGCCAAGGAGGCCGAAGCCCTGGCCGCCGAGAAAGAAGCCCAGGATTTGCAGAAGAAAGCCGAAGAAGCCCGCCTGAAGGCCGAGGCCGCACGCGCTGCTGCCGGCAAGTGATCACGCTGCCCCAGCACGTCCCCCCACTGCACTTTTAACCACGATACAAACACCATGCTAAAGAAAACCCTGTCCGCCCTGGCCATTGCCACGCTTGCCATCAGCGCCCACGCCGCCGATGTGCTGAAGGTGGCCGCCACCGCCGTGCCGCACGCCGAGATCCTCAACTTCATCAAACCCCAGCTCAAGGCCCAGGGCCTGGATCTGCAAATCAAAGAGTTCAGCGACTATGTGCAGCCCAATGCGGCTGTCGAGGACAAGCAGCTGGACGCCAACTTCTTCCAGCACCAGCCCTATCTGGACAGCTACAACAAGGACCGCAAGAGCAGCCTGGTGGCCGTGCCCAACGGCAAGATCCACGTGGAGCCCTTCGGCGCCTACTCCAACAAGATCAAGAACGTGAAGGACTTGAAGGACGGCGCCACCGTGGCCATCCCCAACGATCCGTCCAACGGCGGCCGCGCGCTGATCCTGCTGGCCAAGCAGGGCCTGATCGAGCTCAAGGACCCCAAGAGCCTCACGCCCACCCCGCTGGACGTGGTGAAGAACCCCAAGAAGCTCAAGTTCAAGGAGCTCGAAGCCCCGCTGCTGCCGCGCGCGCTGGCCGATGTGGACCTGGCCCTGATCAACACCAACTACGCGATCGAAGCCAAGCTCAACCCCACCAAGGATGCGCTGTTCATCGAAGGCGCCGACTCGCCCTACACCAACATCGTGGCGGCCCGTGCCGACCGCGCCAACGACCCCAACATCGCCAAGCTGATCAAGGCGCTGCGCACGCCCGAGGTGAAGAAGTTCATCCAGGACAAGTACAAGGGCGCCGTGGTCCCCGCGTTCTGACCGCGCAGCGGCAACGCTGTACGAAGAAAAGCGCTGCCGCGGCAGCGCTTTTTTCATGGGTGCGGGCACGACGTCAGGCACCCTGCCACACCCACCAGGCCAGCACGAACATCATCGCGCCCGTCAGCGTGTCCAGCACGCGCCAGGCGCGCGGGTTGGCAAACACGCCCTGCAGGCGCCGCCCGGCGAAAGCCAGCACCACGAACCAGGTCAGACTGGCCGACGCCGCCCCCAGCACGAACACCCACTTGAGCCAACCATCCTGGCGCGCACCGATGGAGCCGATCAGCACCACCGTGTCCAGGTACACATGCGGGTTGAGCAGCGTGATGACGGCCAGGCCGCTGAGCACGCCCAGCACCCCGCGCGCCACGCGTTCGCCACCCGAGGCGTTCAGCCCCGCATCCGGTGCAAAGAAAGCGCGATGCCAGGCAAACAAGCCGTAGGCCAGCAGGAACAGCGCCCCGCCCAGTTGCAGCGCATGCGCCAGCGTGGGCGAACGGCCCAGCACCTGCGCCATGCCGGCCACGCCCAGCGCCACCAGCAGCGCGTCGCTGGCCACGCACCACGCCACGCAGGCGCGCACGTGTTGACCCTGCACGGCCTGGCGCAGCACGTACAGGTTCTGCGCTCCGATGGAGACGATGAGCGACAGGCACACGGTGAAACCCGTGAGCCAGGAGGAAGCGGCGGCGTGTTGAGTGAACATGCGCCCGATGGTAGGCCGCGCATTCATTTAAGTACACTTCAAACTTCTAACCGATATTAAGCAAAACTGAATGCTGGACTACGCTGGACTGGAAGCCTTGGCCGCCGTGGTGCGCGAAGGCAGCTTCGAGCGGGCGGCGCGCCGCCTGCACGTAACGCCATCGGCCGTGTCGCAGCGCATCAAGCAGTTGGAGGAGCGCGTGGGACAGGTGCTGGTGCAGCGCGGCAGCCCCTGCACCGGCACCGACGCCGGACGCCGGCTGTGCCTGCACCTGGAACAGGTGGCGCTGCTGGAAAACCAGTTGCGCCGTACCAACCCCGACCTGCTGCCCGACATGCCCGCGCCGGCACCAACGCTCAAGCTGGCCGTCAACGCGGATTCGCTGTCCACCTGGTTCATGGACGCCATGGCCGCCTTCACCGCGGGCGGCAACGAACTGCTGGACCTGCGCATCGACGACCAGGAGCACACGGGCGAGCGGCTGCGCCAGGGCGAAGTGATCGCCGCCGTCACCGCCACGGGCACGGCCATCGCCGGCTGCAACACCTGGCCGCTGGGCACCATGCGCTATGTGGCCGCCGCCAGCCCCGGGTTCATTGCGCGGCACTTTGCCGACGGTGTGACGGCGGCCACGCTGGCGCGCGCGCCGATCATGACCTTCGACCGCAAGGACCGGCTGCAAGACCAATGGATGCAGGCGCACGGCCTCACGTCGCGCACGCATGCACCCAGGCACTTCCTGCCGTCCAACTTTGGCTACGTGCGCGCCTGCGAGGTGGGCATGGGGTGGGGCATGCACCCGCTGACGCTGATCGGCCAGCAACTGGCCGAGGGCCGTCTGGTGCAGTTGCTGCCGAACACCGCCATGGACGTGCCGCTGTACTGGGCCCACCCGCGCACGGCGCAGGTGGCGCTGGAGCGCCTCACCCAGTGCGTGATGGCGGCGGCGCGCCAGTGGCTGGAGCCGCCGCTGGCGGCCTGAATCATCAAAAAGTAGAGCGCTTCGCGCTTGCAGGTAAAGCGCTGGAGCCCGTTTTTACGCCAATGTCTCGGCGCGGGTGATGGGCAACCCTGGCACCCAGCGCATGGACTGCACCAGCGCCGCCCCGCCCTGCCGCTGCGCAGCGATGGACGGGGTGACCAGATCGGCCACGGTGAAGCTGTCCAGCACTGCAAGGTAGGCCCGCGTGGCGTCGGACAGCACGGCTTGCAGACGGCAGTGGCTGCTCATGCGGCATTGGTTCAACTCGGCATTGAAACACTCGACCATGTCGAAGTCGGTCTCCGTCATGCGCACGATCTGGCCCAGGTTGATCTCGCTGGCCGGCTTCATCAGGCGCATGCCGCCGCCACGCCCGCGCGTGGTGTCCAGCAGCCCCTGGGCCGCGAGTTGCTGCACGATCTTCGTGAGATGGCTGCGCGAGATGCCGTGTGCCTCGGCCACCTCGCTGATGGTCACGGGCTGCTCGCGCTCCTGGCAGGCGGCGCAGTACATGAGCACGCGCAGCGTGTAGTCGGTCCACTGGGTCAGTCGCATGGTTGCACCAAGGGTTCACACAAAGATTCACTCTATGTGGATTTTAATGAATAAAATATTCATCACAAGTGAACCTTTAAGGAAGCCCCATGAATACCGCCACATCTCCCTCCCTCGACCCCCGTCAGGCCATCGGCCAGATTGCCGTTGAACTGCCTGGCGCGACCGCCGTGTTCCGCCGCCTGAAGCTGGACTTCTGCTGCGGCGGCCAAGTGCCGCTGGAACAGGCGGCCGCGGACAAGGGCCTGGACCTGCAGGCCGTGGTGGATGAGCTTTCCGCCCTGCAACGCCCCAACGAACTGCCCGACGCGGGCACACCCACGGAACTGATCGACCACATCGTCGCGCGCTACCACGAGGTGCACCGCGCCCAGTTGCCCGAGCTGGTGCGCATGGCGCGCCGCGTGGAAGCCGTGCACCGCGACAACCCCAACACCCCGCACGGCCTGGCCGACGCGCTGGAAGAGATGCAGCAGGAGCTGCTGACCCACATGCACAAGGAGGAAGCCATCCTGTTCCCCATGCTGCGCAGCGGCGGCAACGCCTTCGTGACCCAGCCCATCGGCATGATGCGCAGCGAGCACGTGGACCACGGCGAGGCACTGGAGCAGATCGCGCGCCTGACCAACGACATCACCCCGCCCATGGGCGCCTGCAACACCTGGCGCGCGCTGTATGCGGGCCTCGCGCAGCTCAGCGACGACCTGGTGAACCACATCCACCTGGAGAACAACGTGCTGTTCCCGCAGTTCGAGGCCGGCGCCTCGCAGGGCTGCGGCAGCGGCTCGGCATGTTCGTGCAGCGGCGGCTGATGCCCGTCAGCGGCGCGCGCCAACGGGCGTGAGCCGGTAGGCGCGGACGGGGCCCGCATGGCGGCGCTCCGCGCCCTTGCGTAAAAAGCGTGAAAGCGGCCCGCGACTGCCGCTCACCGCCCTGGCGCAGCGCGCAGCGGGGCCAGCAGATCGCGCAAGCCGTTATGGTCCAGCTCGTACATCAGCGCGAGAAGCTGGCCGATCTCGCCGCGCGGAAACCCCTCGCGGGCGAACCAATGCAGGTAGTTGGCGGGCAGATCGGCAATCACCGTGCCACGGTGTTTGCCAAACGGCATCTCGCGCGTCAGCAGCAACTGCAGGCGCCGCGCATCGCAGCCCGGCGCCGCAGGGCCCGCCCCTTCCATCACATTCCCAGTCCGCCGTAGCGGAACGCGATGCCCGTGAGCACGAAGCCCACCGACAGCAGCGTGACGGCCGCCACGTGCCACGCCATCAGCGGCAGCGTGCGTGCGCTCAGCGTGGGAATGACGCGCAACCGCGCATGGGTGGCCACCAACAGCGTGGCGGCCAGCAGCGCGAGCTTGAGCGATACGGCGCGTTCCAGTGGCGCATCAGGGCTGAACCACCGCCCCCAGTCGGGCACGAGTTGCAAGGCCATCCACAGCCCGGTGGCAACCTGGATGAGCAGCGCGGGCATGCCCACGTGTTCGTAGCCCTGCTCGAAGTCCAGCAGCGCCTGGGGCGACCGCTGGCGCAGCGCGCGCGGCAGCACGGTGAATGCCAGCACCAGATGGCCGCCGGTCCAGACGGTGGCGGCCAGCAGGTGCAATGCAAAGACGTAGGGATACATGGCGCCGGTCCTCGGGCGTCAGGCGCGGCGCGCCTGCAGCGGATAGGCCGGGTCGGTGAAGCCCGGCGTCGACGGATGGCCGGGGGCCACCAGGCTGTCGATGAGCGCCTCGTCCTCGGGCGTGACCGCATAGTCGAGCGCCGGCAGGTAGTCCTGCCACTGCGCCAGCGTGCGCGGCCCGGCGATGACGGAGCTGACGCCGCGGTGCGCCAGCACCCAGGCCGTGGCGAACTGCGCAAGCGTGATGCCCCGGGCCTTGGCATGCAGCTTGAGCTGCTGGGCGATCTGGAGCGACTCCTCGCGGAACTCGGTCTCGCCCATGCGGCGGTCGCCGCGCCCGGCACGTGTGCCTTGCTGGGGTGGCTGGCCTGGCAGGTACTTGCCGGTCAACACACCGCGCGCCACGGGGCTGTAGGGCGTCACGCCCAGCCCGTAATGCTGGCAGGCCGGCAGGATCTCCACCTCGGGCATGCGGTTGAGCAGGTTGTAGTACGGCTGGCACACCACGGGGCCGGGCATGCCGATGCGGCGCGCACCGTGCACCAGCTCGGCAATGCGCCAGCCGCGGAAATTGGACACGCCCCAGTAGCGGATCTTGCCCGCGCGCAGCAGCGCATCGATGGCGAACAGCGGCTCCTCCAGGTCCATGCCCTCGTAGTCGCGGTGCAGGTAGAGGATGTCCACATGGTCCGTCTGCAGCCGCGTCAGGCTGGCTTCCACCTCGCGCAGCATCCAGGCGCGCGAGTAGCGGCCCTCGTTGGGCCGCTCGGACATCTTGTTGCCCAGCTTGGTGGCCAGCACCCAGTCGTGGCGCTGGCCCTGCAGCAGCGTGCCCAGCATGCGCTCGGACGCGCCCTTGGTGTACACGTCGGCCGTGTCCATGTAGTTCACGCCATGCGCACGCGCGTGGGCCACGATGGAAGCGGCCTCGGCCTTATCCGTCTGGTCGCCGAACATCATCGTGCCCAGGCACAGCGTGGACACCTGGAGCTGGCTCTTGCCAAGAAAGCGGTATTGCATGGGGCAGCCTTCGCTATATAAATAAGAGCTGCTAGCGCTTGATGGACGAGCGCTAGCGGCCAATTTGACGTAAACCTCAGTAATGCGGCGGCAGTTCGTCGCGCAGGCTGCGCACGGTGGCGCCGCCCCCCTCGGGCACCTGCTGGCGCAACTGCGCCACGATGCGCGCCAGCTCGTCGATCTGTTGCTGCTGGCGGTAGATGGTCAGGTTGAGCTGGTCCAGCAGGTCTTCGGTGAAGGCGGCCTTGACCTCCAGCGCTTCCACCCGCTCCTGCGTGCGTGCGTCCACCATCGCCTTCAACCCTTGAGCGCCTGCCCGAGGCGCGCCACGCCTTCGCGGATCTTGGCCACATCGGCCGTGGCGAACGACAGGCGCAGCGTGGCCGCATCGGGGTTCTGGCTGAAGAACGGCGTGCCGGGCACGAAGGCCACGCCCTTGTCGATCGCGCGTTTGGCCAATGCGCCGGCATCACGCTCCAGCCCGCGCGCCCCTGTCAGGCGCACCCACAGGAACAGGCCGCCGCGCGGCTGCACGAACTCCACCGCATCGCCCAGTTCCGCACGCAGCGCATCGCCCATGGCCTGCGCGCGCTCGGCATACACGGCGCGCACATGGGCCAGCGTCGCGGGCATGGCGCCGCTCTTGAGGTACTGCGCGGCCGTGGCCTGGGCAAAGGTGCTGGTATGCGCATCGCTGAACTGCTTGCACATCACGGCGCGCGCCAGCAGCTCGGGCGGTGCGATCAGCCAGCCCACGCGCAGGCCGGGGGACAGCACCTTGCTCAGGCTGCCGCAGTGCGCCAGCCACTCCCGACTGCCCGGCACCTGGGCCGAGAGCGCCAGCAGGCTGGCCGGCGGCGCCTCGCCGAAGTACAGGTCGCCATAGGGGTCGTCCTCCACCACCAGCACCTGGTGCCGCGCGGCCAGCTCCAGCACGCGCTTGCGGCGCTCCAGGCTCAAGGTGGCGCCGCTGGGGTTGCCAAAGGTAGGAATCAGGTAGACCAGCTTGGGGCGGTGCTCGACGATCAGCCGCTCCAGCGCATCGGGCTGCACGCCCTCGCCGTCCACGGGCGCGCTGATCACCTCGGCGCCATAGAGGCGAAAGCACTGGATGGTCGCGAGGAAGGTGGGGCCCTCGACGATCACCTTGTCGCCGGGGTCGATCATGGTCTTGCCGAGCAGGTCCAGCGCCTGCTGGCTGCCCGTGGTGACGATGAGCTGCTCGGGCGCCAGCCCCGCCACGCCCTTGCCTTGCATGAAGGTGGCCAGTTGCTCGCGCAGCGGCTGGTAGCCCTCGGTGGCGCCGTACTGCAGCGCGGCGCCGGGCTCCTCGGCCAGCACGCGCTCGCTGGCGGCGCGGATGCCGGCCACGTCGAACATGGCGCTGTCCGGGAAGCCGCCCGCAAAACTGATGATGCCGGGCTTGCCCAGCAGCTTGAACAGTTCGCGGATGGCGGAGGTTTCAACGTTATTCAGGCGGTCGGCAAAGGCAAGCGGCATGGACGGCAATCGGGTGGATGGGTGAAAGACGGTAGCCCCCATTGTCGCCAATTGCCGCGCAGCTTTCCTGCGGCGCGCCCCTCAGCCGGCGACAATCGCCGCCCATGAAGCCCCAGGACATCGAGCCCTTCTTCGCGGCGCTGCAGGCCGCCAACCCGCAGCCCAACACCGAGCTGGAATACACCAACGTATTCGAGCTGCTGGCCGCCGTGCTGCTGTCGGCGCAGGCCACCGACGTGGGTGTGAACAAGGCCACGCGCCGGCTGTTTCCCGTCGCCAATACACCGCAGGCCGTTCTGGAGCTGGGCCTGGACGGCCTGGAGGGTTACATCAAGACCATCGGCCTGTACCGCACCAAGGCGAAGAACCTGATGCAGACCTGCCGCATCCTGGTGGAGCAGCACGGCGGCCAGGTGCCGCGCACGCGCGAGGCGCTGCAAGCCCTGCCCGGCGTGGGCCGCAAGACCGCCAACGTGGTGCTGAACGTGGCGTTCGGCCAGCCCACCATGGCGGTGGACACACACATCTTCCGCGTGGGCAACCGCACCGGCCTGGCGCCCGGCAAGAACCCGTTGGCCGTGGAGATGCAGCTGCTGCAGCGCGTGCCACCGCAGTATCTGGTGGACGCCCACCACTGGCTGATTCTGCTGGGCCGCTACGTGTGCCAGGCACGCAAACCGCGCTGCTGGGAATGCGTGGTCGCACCCTGGTGCGACTACGAGCCGAAGACGCCGGCGCCGTTCAACGCGGGTTGATCAACCTTGCGGGGTGCTGCCGCGGCAGCCGCCGGCATCAGCGCACGCCCTGCGCCACCAGCTCAGCCACCAGCGGCTCTCCCAGGTAGTGCGGGCCGTCGAAGGCCAGCACCTCCCACCCCTTGTAGGCATCGATCTGCGGCAGGAACTCCGCCGCCGTGGCGCTGCGGAACCCGCCTTCTGGCGCGGGGCGAAAAGCTTCGGCAATCATCTGCACGCGCGCCTGACCCAGGCGGTAGGTCAGCACCTGCAAGTACTTCAGCGCAACCTCCGGACTGCGCGCATGCACGCCCACGCCGTCCTGGAAGAACACCCCTACATCGGCCGGCAGCCAGCGCTCGATCCAGTCCGCCAGCGCGTGCGGGCCAAGGTTGGCGCTGTCATAGGCGCTGATCCACAGCGGGCGTGGCAACTGCGCCAGGCCCTGGGACCACTCTGGCCCCGGCAGCCAGGTGGGATCCACCTCCAGGGGGAAATACCAGCCACCCAGCTTCAGCGGGAGCCGCTGCACGATGGGCACCAGGGCGTGCGCCTGCTCCACCAGCAGCGCCACCGAGGCACGTGCCTGCGCCTCGCCATGCATGGCCGCCAGGCCCACGATCACCTCCTGGGCCCAGGGCTCGGCGGCGATGCGCTCCCAGTCGGGTAGCTCAGCCGCGATCGGAGGCAAGCCGGTGCCCGGCACAAAAGCCTGTGAATCCACCACCGTCCATTGCACCAACAGGCGGCGAACGCCCAGTTGCGCCCAGTTGCCCTGGGGGCGCAGCGTGCGCAGGCTGGGCTGCCACACCATGCCGCCGAGGTGGCGCAATGGCGCGCCGGACGACGACGGCCAAGACACCGCGCACGGCAGCATGGCCACCATGGCCGCGCGCCGTGTCAGGGTCAGGGCTTGCGTTGGCGGCTGGGTGAGGTCCACGTGTAGCCCATGGCCGTCAGGCCATCCACGATTTCCTTCAGGTGCGTATAACCGCGCCCGTCATACTTCTGCGCCTGGGACTCAACCGCCAGGAAGGGGTGGAAGAAGAACGAGGCAAAGCCGTCACGCACGACCTTCTGGTAGCGCGCGTTTTCCAGCACCTCCTTGGATGTCAGCTCCTCATCCGCCCCGAACTCGAAATACTGCAGGTTGCCCAGGTTCTCCGGCAGCACGCGCAGGCCATAGCGGTCGCGCTCGATGACGAAGGGGAAGAACTGGTCCACCATGTAGTCCCCGGCCTTGAGGTCGGGCTGGTCGGACGTGTAGTACGTGTGCCGCTGGTAGCCCATCTCGTAGATCTGCGCGACGGCCTGCAGCGTGGACGGCGAGCCCACGTAGTGCGGCGTCTCCCACGCCACGGGCATATAGCCCAGGTCCAGCATCTGGCGCAGGCCGTTGTTGATGCGGTTCTTCGCCCAGTCCACGGAATCACCGGGCAGCGGGCGGTCGTTGACGGTGTCCCAGAACTCGTAGTCGATGCCCGTGGCACCCGATGCATTGTTGATCATGCCCTCGGTCTGGTGCGTGGTGCCGTGCTGCAGGATCTCGCCGCCACGCGCCAGCGCGTAGTCCAGCGCCAGCCGCAGGTTGAGGGCGTTCGCCATGGGAATGTCGGTGGGCACGCCCGCGCTTTGGGCGCCCAGCGGGTCCTTGTAGTGCGGTACCACCCCCACCGAGAAGGGCACCTTGCGCTCAAACGCAGTCCTTCCTCGGGGAACGGGCGGCGCAGGTTGTAGGTGCGCAGCCCAGCCTCGACATGCAACACCGGCAGGCCATGGGAGAAACCCGCCAGCGCTCCCTGGAACGCGCTTTCGGTGTCGCCCTGCACGATGACGGCGCTCCAGGGCTGCTGCCCCATCACGCCTTCCAGTTGGCGGCGGCACCCGAGGCTGAAATCCAGGAGCGTGCTTCCCTGGCGCTCGAGCACATGGTCGGGCCGGATATCGAAGCAGTCCAGCATCTGCACGGCCATGTCGCTGTGCTGGCCGGTGTGCAGCCACACGGGGCGAACGCTTTGCGCGCCTCGCAGGGCGTGATATACCGGTGCCAGCTTGATGATCTCGGGGCGCGTGCCGGAAATGATCAGGACGGGAGCGGGCTGTTCATCGATGCAAGTCATAAGGTGCCTCTCTTCCCTTCAACCTATCGATCAGCAGCCCCCGGGGGCCTCTGCCGCGTCGCCGCTGGCGACACGCGCCGTGATTTTCACGCACCCTTACCAGGGCTTCAATAGGTCACTTGGTAGAGACGATTCTTACCACTTTTTCATCAATTGGCAAATTAGATCGATAGTATTTAACTATTTACCGGTGCGTGATAGGACGGCTTCTGGTTGCACAGCCCCTTCGAATTCCTCATGCGCCCATCCTGAAGATGGCAAGTGCCGGCAAGACACTTAGCGCATCGCTCCGTCCACCCCGGCCGCTTGAAAACTCGCCATCTCGCGCAGCACGCGGCATGCCGACTCCAGCAACGGCCAAGCCAGAGCGGCACCTGAGCCTTCTCCCAAGCGCAGCCCCAGGTCCAGCAGCGGCTGCGCCTGCAAAGCCTGCAGCATGTGGCCATGGCCCCGTTCGCCGGAGCGATGGGCAAACACACAGCGCTGCAGCACGGCAGGCGCCAGGCGCACGGCCACCAGCACAGCCGCGCAGGTGATGAAGCCGTCGACCACGATCACACGACGCTCGGCGGCGGCCTGCAGCACGGCGCCGGTGAGCGTGGCGACTTCAAAACCACCCAGGGCGGCCAGGGCCTCCAAGGGCTGCGTAGCACCGGCGTTGGCCGCCAGCGCCTGCTCCAGCACGGCTTGCTTGCGCGCGATGCCTGCCGCATCCAGTCCCGTACCGGCACCCGTGCACTCGGTCAGCGGCACGCCTGCCAGACGCGCCAACAGCAGCGACGCCACGGACGTGTTGCCGATGCCCATCTCGCCCAGCAGCAGCGCGTTGCCGGGCATGGCGCGCACGATATCCATGCCGTTGCGCAGCGCCTGGGCGCACTGCGCGTCGGTCATCGCAGGGCCGACGCTCGCGTCCTGCGTGCCCGCCGCCACGCGGCAGTGCACCAGGCGGGGCGCACCGGGAACGACGTCGCGCGCGGGTACTGCGCGCGCCACGCCACAGTCGGCCACGGTGAGCTGAAGGCCGTGCTGGCGCGCCAGCACGCTCACGGCTGCGCCGCCTGCCAGAAAGTTCTCGACCATCTGCCAGGTCACGTCGCTCGGGTAGGCCGATACGCCCTTGGCCGCCAGGCCATGGTCGCCCGCGCACACCAGCATCTGCGGCGCCTGCAGCATGGGTGATTCGGTACCTTGGATCTGGCCCAGACGGAGGGCGAGTTGCTCCAGGCGCCCCAACGCACCCAGTGGTTTGGTCTTGTTGTCCAGCTTGTGTTGCAGGGCCTGCGTCAGTGGCAGATCGGTGAAGTCAGCAACGAAAGGCAGGTCGATGATCATGGCGTGTTTCGATTGTCAAAAAAAGGTCCAGCGCGGCCCCGACTCACGGGGCGCATATCAAGAGGTGGCCGTATTGCGGGGCGGGCCCCATGCCTTGTGGCTGGCTTATGCCGGTGCGGTCTGGCGACTGCACTGCGCCGCAGCCTGGTCGCACCGCAGATGCGCGATGAGCGGCTGCTGGTCGTCGCGCTGCCCCCATTGCTCGAAGTACACCAGGTCTTCCACGGGCAGGCGTGGCAGCCAGCCAGCGGTTTCCAGTTCGGGCTTGGCGTGGAAGTGGCTGACGTAGCCGACACACAGGTAGGCGATGGGGGTGATACCCTTGGGAATACCCAGCGCCTGCTGCAGGTCAGCCTGGTGAAAGATGCTCACCCATCCCACCCCAAGCCCTTCGGCGCGCGCGGCGAGCCACAGGTTTTGCACGGCACAGACGCTGCTGTACAGGTCCATGGTTTTCATGTGGGTACGCCCTACCACCACCGGACCGGTGCGCTCGCGGTCGCACGTGATGCAGAGGCCGATGGGCGACTCCAGAATGCCCTCGAGCTTGAGACGCTGGTACACCGCGCGCTTGTCGCCCTCGAACATACCGGCCGCTTCGGCATGGGCCTTGGCGAAGGCATCATGCACCCGGCGCTTGGTGTCCTGCGATCGCACCACCAGGAAGTTCCATGGCTGCATGAAGCCTACGGAAGGCGCATAGTGCGCCGCGGTCAGGATGCGGCTGAGCACCTCGTCCGGTACCGGGGTGGGCAGAAACTGCCCCCGCACATCACGGCGTGAAAAGATGGTGTGGTAAATGGCGTCGCGGGCCTCTTGCGTAAAGGCGTGAACGCTTTGCGTGGCTTGCGCCTGCGCGGTATTCATGGCAGTCCCCTGTGCGTGAATAGGTCGCACGCTGCCTGGCCTTGCAGCGCGATGAACGTTCAGGCCGGTCTTCTGGCTTGGATTCATCTGACCCGCCGCGCCTTCCCGGCCTTGGCGGCCAGTGGCATTGAGCGGGGGTCATCTTCCTTACAGCGTTGGGCACGCGGCGGACTCCAACCGCCTTCCCGATTCTCCCTTTGCCTTGCGGCAGCGGGCACCTGAGGACGGGGATGATAACAACCGCAATTCAACCGCAGTTATCGTCCTTTACTGCGCAGCGAGGGCATCCAACACCCCAGGCTCGAAGTGCCGTGCGATGCCGGCGGCCAGCCTGTCAAACACCGCATCCAGCGTCGGAGCATCGGCACCGAACAGTGCCCGCAGCACGGTTGCGTCCTCGAACAGGCCGTGAAGGTACAGGCCCAGCACATTGCCCCCCGGGTTCTGCCACGCCAACCCGGGCATGAGTTCGCGCGCCACATCGCCGCTGGCGGCCATGGCCGGGTGCTGAGCAGTCTGGCCGTGGTGGATTTCGTAGCCTTGCACAGCCACGCCGGCGAGATGCCGCCAGGCGCCTTGTACGGCGCCGAAGCACTGGCGCGTGGGCCGCACGGTCTTGGTGGCCTCGAAGCTCGTCACCAACGGCAGCAGGCCCAGGCCGGGGCCATTGCCGTCCACCCCCACGGTGTCGATCAACGCCTCGCCGAGCATCTGCAGTCCACCGCAGACTCCCAGCACACGGCCACCGCGTGCCGCATGCGCAGCAATCGCCGCGTCCAACCCCTGTGCGCGCAGCCAGGCCAGGTCAGCCGCCGTGGCCTTGCTGCCGGGCAGGACGATCCAGTCGGCGCCCTCCACATCCGCGGGGCTGCGCGCCCAGGACAAACGCACACCCGGCACATTTTTGAGCGGCTGGAATTCGTCCAGATTGCTGATGCGCGGATACGCCACCACGGCGATGCGCGTATGCACGGCACCCGCGGCGGTGGAGCGCATGTCGAACACGCCGTCCTCCTCGGGCAGGCCGTGGTTCCACTGCATCGGAATGGTGGCGACGACGGGCACGCCGGTCTTGTCCTGCAGCATTTGCGGCGCGGGCGCCAGCAGTGCCTCGTCGCCCCGGAACTTGTTGAGCACGAAGCCTGCGATGAGCGCGCGTTCTTCCTCGGGCAGCAACGCCCATGTGCCAAACAGGTGGGCAAAGGCGCCGCCGCGGTCGATATCCGTCACCAGCAGGCAGCGCGCCTCAGCATGGCGCGCCACGCGCATGTTGACCACGTCGCTGGCGTGCAGATTGATCTCTGCCGGCGAGCCCGCGCCTTCGATGACCACCACGTCGTTCTCGGCCCGCAGCGCGTCCAGCGCCGCCGCGATCTGCGGCCACACACGCTGGCTACGGCCGCGCCATGGCAGTTGCGAAAGCTCATCGCTCACCTGTCCCAACAGCACCACCTGGCTCTTAGTGTCCGCTTCGGGCTTGAGCAGTAGCGGGTTCATGCGCACGTCGGGCACGGCCCGCGCTGCCAGCGCTTGGAAATACTGGGCACTGCCAATCTCGCCGAACTGCTCGCCCGGTGCAGCCACCACGCGCGCGTTGTTGCTCATGTTCTGCGCCTTGAAAGGCGCCACCTTCAGGCCCTGGTTGCTGTAGTAGCGGCACAGCGCGGTGGCCAGCCAGCTCTTGCCCGCACCGCTGGTGGTGCCCAGCACCATGACGCAGCGCGCCGGCCCGGGTCGGGTCTTGTTCATTGCGATTCCTTGTAGAGGCGCCACGATACCTCCAGCGCCCGCTGCGACTGCGGTGGCAACACGCCCAGGCGCACGTGCCCGGGCAGGCCAAACGAGGTGCAGTCGCGCAGCTTGACGCCACGCGCGCGCAGCCATTGCAGGAAGGTCCCCATATCCTGCACCGGCGGACATGCCGTGAAGAAGTTGGCGAGACTGCCAGGCGCAACGGCCCAGCCCAGGGCCGCGCACAGCGCCAGTTGCGCGGCCTTCCATTCGCGCAGGGTCGCCAGCGATTGCGCGAGCCATGCCTGCGTATCCGGCCGGACCCAGGCCGCCAACAGGGCAACACCGTCGGCACCGACCGGCCAGGAGGCCGCCAGCGCCTGCACAGCGGCGACACTGCCATCGGGGACCGCGGCACTCGGCGCAATGGCATAGGCCGCGCGTACACCGGTCAGGCCCAGCGCCTTGTTGGGCGTCCACATCTGCCAGGCGGCATCAGGCGCTACGGTGGCGGCTCCCTCCAGGCGCAGTGGTGCGTAGGCGCAGTCCAGTATGCGCAACACGCCGACAGGGGCCGGGGCGCACCACGCCGCCAGTGCAGCATCGGTCGTTCCCAACGGGCTGGCGGGCTCGCACGCCCAGTGCAGCGCCGGCTCAGAAGAAGGTGTATGGCGGCAGTCCAGCTCCCACACCTGGGCCGCGCGGGTGTAGTCGCCGTAGCCATGCGCGGGCACAGCGACCTGGCGCACGCCGCTGCGTGCCGCGTGCGCGGTGATGCGATGAATGAACTCGCTGGCGCTGGCGGCGAGCACCACGCGCTGCACCGCCACGCCGTGGAACGTGGCGATCTGCGCGCGCAGCGCGGTGTAGGCCGGGTCGGGGTAGTGGATGAAGTCACTCTGCCGGAGCGCCGCGATGGCCTGCGGACAAGGACCGCAGGCGTTGGCGTTGGTGGAGAAGTCATGCAGCGGCACGCCCAGCGCATCCGGGCCGCCGTGCTGTGGCGCATGGTCAGACATGGGTGTGCACTATAGCTATCAATAACAGAGCTGCTACCGCAAGCGCTGCAATCGCTAGCAGTGTTTTTGATGCCAAATGCACCGCACGCTGCGTGTCCGCGGCCTGGGGCGCATGCCCGGGGGCGTTCAACACGTACACACCTGGTTTGGAAAGGCGCACCCCCAACGCCAGCGCCATCGCCCCCATGGGCCACCCGCCGTTGGGCGACGGCGTGAGACGCGACTGCGCGCGCAGATCAGTCCAGCGGGCGCCGTTGCCACGCGACACACCCCACAACAGCACCGCCGTGATGCGCGCGGGCAGCCAGGACAGCACATCGTCCGCACGCGCCGCCCACTTGCCCGCCCATTGCCAGTAGCGCCCACCGCGCATGCCGGGGTATCCCCACATCGCGTCGGCCGTATTGGCAAAGCGGTAAAGCGCCGCACCGGGCAGGCCCAGCAGCACGAACCAGAACAGCGGCGCAATCACGGAGTCGCTGAGGTTCTCGGCCAGGGATTCAATGGCGCTCTCGCGCACGGCCGCCGCATCGAGCCCTTGCACATCACGGCTGACCAGCCAGGACAGTCGCTCGCGCCCCGCATCCAGCGACTGCGCCAGCGCATCTTCCACCGCCAGCACTTCCCCGCGCAGCATGCGCCAGGCCAGCAGAGGTTTTAGCAGCAATCCGAGTACTACCCCCGCCCCCCAGTTGGGCAGCCAAGCGAGAGCAGCCCCCTGCAGCGCAAACGCTACTACCAAAATAATAGCTGCCAAAGCGCACCAGCAAGCCGCAGCGCTCCCAAATAACCATAAATCACGCCCAGTGTCCCGCAAAGGTGCCACATGCGCTCCGCAGGCTTGCAGTGCCCGCCCCATCCAAACCACGGGATGCCACCGCGCGGGAGGTTCGCCCCACCGGCGGTCGATAGCGAGCGCCACCAGCAGGGCTGAGGCTGATGCAGCTATATCTGATATCCAGAAGGACATAGGGGGAGCCTACAGTGAAATGGGAGCCTGAAATCCAGGCATCGCTCACATACCGCTTGTCAGCGCAGTTGCTCCGTCCATCCTTCAGGGGGATGCCCAGGGCAAATGTCACGAATAGCATCAGCAGCATGCAATCGTTGCACCTACCCTGCCCCTCGCACATGCCGCAGCATTCTGGTCATGGGACCTTGCAGCGTGGCTTCACTGTGATCGAGTTGATGGTCGCTGTAGCCATCCTGGCCGTCCTGGCCTCTTTGGCGGCGCCCAGTTTTATGCCGATTATCGAACGGTGGCGCGTGCGGCAAGCGGTGGAAGAACTGCAGTCCTCCATCTACTTTGCACGATCAGAGGCCATCAAGCGCAGTGGCGGCATCGTCATACAGAAAAGTGCTAACACCGCCCAATGCACAACAAGCGCCAAACAGGAGTGGGATTGCGGTTGGTTCGTGTGTGAAGACGCTAACAACAACGGCAAGTGCGACAACACCGAAGCTGTATTGCAGAGTTTCGACACGCCCTCAAGGGTTCAAGTCACGCGAACTGGCGGTGGCGAAACCATCCAGCTCAATCGCTGGGGTTTAGTGGATGGCACATGGCTTGGCTTCAGCCTAGTTCCGCTGAACAAATCAAATTCTGATCCGGCCGCACGCGGTGTCTGCATGAGCTCTGGCGGGCGGGTCAAGGTTATTCCCCCCGAGGACATTCCATGCTCCGCATCAAATTCGTAAGATCGTTCCACTTCCATCAACAACGAGGGATCACGCTGATCGAATCCCTCGTTGCCATCGTCATTGCGGCATTGGGCATTCTGGGTATCGTAGGCGTGCAAATGCGTACGCTGGCCGACACACAAACGACGGTGCGCCGCGCGCAGGCCATCCGCTTGATTGAAGATTTAGGCGAGCGCATGCGGGCCAGCCCCAATGCATTGTTGAATCTTGGGAACTACGAGTCAGGTTTCGGCGAAAAGGCGGGAGATCTATCAGCCTCTGACTGCGGTAAATCAGCGTGTGTCCCCGCCGAACAGGCGGGGTACGACCTGAAGCAATGGAAAACTACGGTAGAACAAGCCCTCCCAGGGGGACAGGCGAGCCTCTTTTTGACGCCAGGCGAAACCGTCGACGCAAACCGCAGACAACTGGGCGTGATCATCGCTTGGCGTGAAAACGAGCGAGACGGAACCAAGAACGACGCCATCGACGCTACCAAAGTCCGCGCCGCCGACGACACCTTTTCTGCGGGAACCGACGACGCCAATGCCTGCCCTGCGGAAAAAACCTGCCACCTGCAATACATCCCGGTGGCTGCGCGCTGTGCCCCCTATGCGGATGGCAGCGGCACGATGACGCTCTATTGCTCGTGAAGGAGGTGATGCGTGATCTCAAAAAAAACTAGCACTTCGCACCAACCTGATCAGCCTTTCCTCACAAAAAATAGCATTCCACCAAAAAGGGAGCGCGGCGTAACACTGCTGGAGCTCATGGTCGGCCTAGCTATCGGCTTATTGGTCGTCGCGGTCGCCATGGGTGCGTTGATGGCCTCTCGCGGAATTTCCGGCACGGTGAGCGATGCCAGCACCATTCAACAACAGGCGGCATTTACGCTCAGAATAATCAGCCAGCAACTGCGGCAGGCAGGCTCGCTGTATTTGAACCCCGATCCGATCGGAGGTGCCTCCACTGATGTGCTGAGTCCTGTGGTGTTTGAAATCAGTGCTACGGCGCAGGACAGCGGCAACAGTTTCGATCAAAACGACACACTGTCAGGCAGTGCCGACGCCCTCACAACAGGTTTTCGCCGGTACCCGGACACCGTTTTCAAAGCCGCCAATGCCACAGCCACCAGCGCAGGAACCGACTATCTGGCTCGCAACTGCGTGGGTGCGCCAGGTAACAGCAGCACTGATCAACGCGTTGAAAGCATCTTCACTCTTGATAGCACCAAGCACGAATTGAAATGCGCCGGAAATGGCGCAGCCTCACAGGCGATTACGCGCAACGTCGCGCAATTCCAAGTTAGCTATCTAGAGCAGACGGTAGCAGCCGGCACAGGTAGCAAGGTGCAGTACACAAAAGGCAGTGACATGCCCGCAAGTAGCGCCACTGACAGATGGCGGCGCGTGCAGGGCGTTCAGGTGTGCATGGTGCTCTACGGCAGTGAGACGATCAACATGCCGGCCGGAAGCAGCTACACCGACTGTACGGGCACGAGCGTAGACATGACCGCTCTTGCAGGAGAGCGCAGGAACCGCATGCATCTGCTCTTTCGTGCCACCTACCAGTTGCGCAGTCAAGGGTTGATCTGATGCCCTCCCGTTCCAAAATTCATTCAACAGCAACTATGTCTACCCGCTTGGGCTCAGCCGCGTCGCGCCGAATTCGCTATGGTGCCCACAAGCGCGATCTGCCGCGCCGGCAACGAGGCGTTGCACTTTTCGTGGTCATAGTGTTTGTCATGCTCTCGATGCTCTTGGCACTGTGGGCATCACGCACCTCACTGTTCAATGAAATGGTGGTGAGCAACGACGCTGACTACCAACGCGCATTTGAAGCAGCTCAAGCCTTGTTGCAAGACGCAGAACTCGACATTCGCGGCGAAATGGCTGATGGTTCGCCATGCAGTGCCCCCCCATGTCGGGGGTACTCCAGCGCACTGCAGTTCCCGGGCGACACCAACGAAATCAATCCCTTGATTACGAAACTTGAGGCGGAACCCACGCGCTGTAAAGATGGCCTGTGTGCGCGACGCGTCGGAAGACAGGACTTCTGGAATTACGAGAAGAGCTCGACCACAGTCACCCCTGCCGCAGATACCAGCCTGGGTGAAGTACCACTGACCGATCTCACGAAGGAGAGCGTAGGAGCCCGATATGGCCAGTTCACCGGTGCTGGTTTAGGCACCACGGACCAGCCCGCCAACCCCATCCTAGCTGACCGCACTGAAGGCCAAGGTGGGTGGTATTGGATCGAAATCCTGCGCTACAGCGAGAAGGCCAAGACCGCCAGCTTGATCGTGGACTCAAGCACCAACCAATTACCGTTGAATTTGGATGTGTACGTGGTCTATCGCATTACTGCAGTAGCCAAGGGAATCAAACCTAAGGATGCCCTGAATAACTCGAATGCGTAAGTGCTACAAGGTCACCGGTTTCAGATAGTGCGATGGATGGCGTTTAGCCTGGGTCTTCGCACCACTTTCCACGCCCTTGCGGGCCATCTGCACCGCCTTTGCGGCCATTTGCCTGATTTCAGGGGCACTCATCCCTGCGCCTCCAGCAATTGATGGCGCACCATCCAAAGATTGGACAGCGCAAACAGCGTCTTGAGCTGCAACGTGTTCTTCTTCAATCCCCGGTAGCGCACCTTGGTGTATCCAAACTGTCGTTTGATCACCCTGAAGGGATGCTCCACCTTGGCACGGATGCTCGCCTTGATCTTCTCCACTTGGTCTATCAGCGCGTCAACGGGGTTGTTCTCTTTGTCCAGCGCTCTGCGTTTGCCTGGGCGCATCGCGATGTGCCACCGCACTGCCTCCTTGGCATCCGGGCGCTTGTCGATACCTTGGTAGCCCGCATCACCAAACCCGTCTGTCTCCTGCCCGTGCAGCAAGCTGTTGCCCTCTACAACGTCGGCCACGTTACCCGAGGTGCCTATGACGGTATGCACGAGTCCCGAGTCCGCATCCACGCCGATATGGGCCTTCATGCCAAAGTGCCATTCGTTGCCCTTTTGGCTCGAATGCATCTCTGGATCGCGCTTTCTGTCCTTGTTCTTGGTAGAGCTAGGCGCTGCGATCAGTGTGGCATCGACCGCAGTGCCTGCCTTGAGCAGCAAGCCCTGGGCTGCCAGAAGCTCGTTGACAGTGGCCAGAATCTGCTCGGCCAGCTTGTGTTTCTCCAGCCGATGACGAAACCTCAGGATGGTGCTCTCGTCAGGCACCCTCCCATGGGCATCAAGACTTGCAAACTCCCGGTAGATCGGGGTGTCAAAGAAGGCCTCTTCCATCGCCAGATCTGACAGGGTGAACCACTGCTGCATGCAGTGGATGCGCAGCATGGTCTCCAGGGCAAAGGGTGGGCGGCCGTTCTTGCCTTCGGGGTAATAGGGCGCAATGAGTTCGACCAGAGCAGCCCAGGGAACCACCAAATCCATCTGGATCAGCAGTTCTTGCTTGCGGGTCTTTTTGGTGCTCAGTTTCAGGTCAAGGCTGCTTTGCTTCATGGGCGGGGAGGATGCCATGACTTCCTGGCTTCTAGCAGACTGCGTTCGGGGTTTTGCAGGATTTCCCTAACACTACCGTCGTGCTCCAGGAAACCTATGCACGTCAACGCACCAAAGATTGAGATCTCTTGCACTGACTCTACGCAGAAGGAGCACTTCATGCACCGCACTCAGAATTTCCCCCTTCAGAAAAATCTTTTGGCTATCGCTACTGGCTGCGCCCTGAGCCCTGCTTGGGCGCTGGAATTGGTGCAGGAACCACCGCTACCCACATCCAAATCTGCTTTTGTGGCACCAAACGTGATTATCTCGGTTGATGACTCAGGAAGTATGAATTGGGGCGTAAAAACCACCAGCGCTGGCTCTTCAGAAACTGGCAAAGGCTACACCGAACCTAAAGATGATGGAACGTGGGCGAGCGATGCCAAACGCATCAATGTCCTTAAGTTTGCTCTGCAAACTGTTTTCAGCAATAAGGAGCTGATACCAGAAAACAAATTGCGCATTGCATGGCAGGCAATGCACAATAATGGACAGTCCAGTGGCGCAGCCAGTGTTAATAGCGACAAGATGAACACCAATTCCATGCGCCCTATAGATGCCACTGTAGGAACTACGACTCACCGCACAAATTTCTTGGATTTTATCAGCAAGCTCAGCGCGAATAATGGGACCCCTTCCCATGAGATGTTCAGCAAGGCTGATGCTTACATGCGACGAACTCTTAGCAAAAACAGCCCTTGGTCCACTGATCCAGGGGGCACCGGAAGCAAAAGCACTGAGTATCTAGGTTGCCGTCGCAACTATCACATCATGATGACAGATGGGGTATGGAACAGCCTTGACGATTCCTATAAAAGCGGCGAACAAGATGGAAAAGACTGGATCGCGTTAAATGATCGAAAAGTTTACACCACCACCTCAGATCAAACCCGCGTTTATCGTGACAGTTTTTCCGATATGGTGGCCGACTGGGCTTTCAAAAGCTGGATGGAGCCTTTACAACCTTCGGGGAGTTTGAAGGATGCAGATAAGTTAAAACCCTCTAAAATCTATGAAGAAGCTCCCGCCACCGAAAGTTTTTCCGCAACAAGAGACAAATTCAAGAGTATTACAATTTCGGGGTCCAGCAAGCGCTCTAAGTGCGAAGCTATGCCGGGGACATGGGATTCTTATACAAATCTTTGCACAATAAAAGATGGCACCGAAACCAAGTCAATCACTCTTGAAAAATATTGGAACCCAAAATATAATCCTGCCACTTGGCCACACATGGTCACGTATACGATTGGCTTCAGTGAGCAAGCGACGAAATGGCAATTGAGCCCCAGCATTACGGCACCCGCAGAAAAAGTTCCATTTGCATACACCGATGGTTTCGTGGACTTAGTAACAGGCTGGGCACAATGGCCAGACTTGCTCTCCAGTAATCATCACAAGAGTGATTCGAACTCAGATCGCGCCCTGGATCTTTGGCATGCTGCCATCAATGGACGTGGTCGCTTTTACGCTGTAACGGAAGCGCAAGATCTTGCAAAGGCTTTCACCGAAATCATCGGCAAGATCAATGAAGAAAGTGCCCCCCTACCCGACGAAATTGCCGGCGGCGGCAGTACCAGCGGCTACAACGTTTCGCAGAACAACGCGGGAATTTTTGCGTCGGTCTACAGTCCAAAGAGAGGCTGGAGCGGTTTCATAACGGCAACGCGCGCAGTGGAACCAGAAGAATACTCATGCCCTACAAAAGATGACCCGACTCTCAAGTGCATCCGTTTTCCTGACACCACGGCGGGGTGGGAAGGCAAATCCACAGCAGAGCGGCTCGATGAGGCTTGGCCTGTGGATGGCTCGGTGGATACCAGGTTAGTTCTGAGTTGGAGTGACGACACAAATCGTGGCATTCCGTTCAAATGGAACAGCAGCACAGCGATCGGTTACAGCACAGCTCAGAAACTAGCACTGCTTGGCGTTACTTCGGGCGACACCACGCAGGATCCTTTGAAGACCGAGGGCATCAATCTCGTCAACTACATTCGCGGTGACCGCAGGCTGGAAGGAACCACGCCAGAAAGGCCGTTACGCGTGCGGTACAGCCGGCAAGGCGACATCGTCAATTCTGAGATCTGGTACACCGGCCGACCGTCCAGCAACTATGCGATGGGCTATTCATCCTTCGTTGCAGCCCAAAAAGATCGCACGCCCATTATTTATGTCGGCGGCAACGATGGCATGCTGCACGGGTTCTCGGCAACCGACGGCAAAGAGTTGATCGCGTATGTCCCTCGTGGCGTGGTGGGTGGATTAAAAGCCCTTGCTGACAAAGATTATCAGCATCGCTACTACGTCGATGGGTCACCCATGACCGGTGACATCAAGGACGGTGCTAATTGGAAAACCTTGCTAGTTGGCTCGCTGGGTGCCGGTGGTAAGGGATATTTTGTGCTGGACGTGACTAACCCAGCCAGTTTTGGCACTGCCGCCGCTGATCTCGTGCAATTGGACCGCACGCGTGGTAATAGCGAAGCCGCACCAAACTGCGGCGCGCTCTCGGGCGATGCAAAAACAGCCTGCGCGATAGCCGTAGAGGAGAGCAAAGACATTGGCAACATAGTCGCCAAGCCGGGCCGCAACCCCGCCAACCTGCAAGAAGCCACACAGATCACGCGCATGAACAATGGGCGGTGGGCGGTGGTGATGGGCAACGGGTACAACAGCACCAACCAGCGCCCGGTGCTGTTGGTCCAATACCTAGATGGCGACAAAAAGCTCATCCGTATCCAGGCCACAACCGACACGACTGGAACTGGCAACGCTATTGACAACGGTCTGGCATCGCCAGCTTTGGTCGATCTGGACGGCGATGGCAAGACCGATGTGGTTTATGCCGGCGACAACTTAGGTAACCTTTGGAAGTTTGACGTGACCAGCGCTACCGAGAGCGATTGGAGCGTTGCCTTCGGTAATAACCAGCCACTCTTTACCGCCCGCGGCCCCGCCACCAACAATACCGGCAGCCCTCGCAACACGGTGCAACCGATCACCGCTCCCCCGATTGTCCGCCCCAACGACCGCGCCATGACCGTGGGCACCGGCACCAGTGCCAAGACAGTTCCGGTGGGAGGAATTATGGTTGCCTTCGGTACGGGCCGAAACCTCACATCGAACGATCGGCGCACTGATATTACGCAGCCTGTGCAAACGCTGTATTCCGTACTGGATAACACGCGCTATCGCTTGAAGACGGACAAAAGTTCGCTAGAGGTTCACCCCGGCGATGGTGATGGCGTGCCCACACCTGCCCCTGTCAACAAGCCCCTTGCCAAGCAAACCATCACGACAGTGGACGGGGATTTTGGCACCGTAACGGCCACGCAAGAATTGAAGAAAGAAACTTGGAAGGACTATGGGGGTTGGTACCTCGACTTGCCATTCAGTGGCGAGCGACTGCTGAAACCCCTGCAATTTTTTGACGGCAGCAATATTCTCGCTGTCTACAGCGAATCACCTGCTGGCACCAAAAACAGCGAAAGCGACAACATTAATGAAAGCTGTGTGCCGGTCAAAGTAGACACTAGTGCAGGAAGTCAGTTCCGCACACTGATCAACATCATGGATGGCAAACGCCCGTCGGTTCAGCTAGTGGACTATGACAACAATGGCATCTACAACTCCGGCGACAAGAACGTGGCACGGGCAGCCGTGAAGACTGGCACGCCGGTTCTGATCACAAAACGCGATCGCATCACAGACCTGACTGGGGGAGGTCTTGGCTCAGGCAAGAACGACAATTTGAACCGTATGCCAGAGCAATCGTTGCGCCCAAGCTGGCGCCAACTCAAATAAGAGGTAATTGATGATGCGGCAAATAACCAAGCAGAGAGGATTCACTCTCATCGAACTAATGATCGTGGTGGCGATCGTCGGCATTCTCTCTGCAATTGCTTACCCCAGCTACACCGAATACGTGCGACGCGGCCACCGCGCCGATGCGCGAGCGGGGCTGCTTCAGGCTCAGCAATGGCTAGAGCGAGCGGCCACCGCCACCGGTGTCTACCCCACCGTTCTACCCAACCCACTCCAATGGCACCTGGCCGATGGGACACCTGATCCAACGAAGCGCTATGTCATTGGTTTTGCCAACGGAAATACAAATTCAGCTTTCACACTGACCGCGACCCCTAAGAATCCTGGGCCACAAGCCAGCGACAAATGCGGCACATACACCCTCAGCAATACCGGCGTGCGAGGAGCCGCCGGCAAGAAGTCCGGAGAGAGCGGCTACGACCCCGACTGCTGGGGCAAATAAATTCAGCCCAGGGCGCTACCATCGCGGCGCCATGACTGAGATTTCCCCCTACATGAACCAAGCGCTTGGGCTCGCCGCCCAGGCGCTTTTTCTTTCCAATCCCAACCCCCGCGTGGGATGCGTCATCACCGACGTTAACGGCAACATGCTGGGCCAGGGCTTTACCCAGCGCGCAGGGGCACCCCATGCCGAGGTGATGGCTTTGCGTGACGCAGCCGCGCGGGGATGCGACGTGCGCGGCGCCACCGCATACGTCACGCTGGAGCCGTGCGCACACCAGGGGCGCACCGGCCCCTGTTGCGATGCGCTCATTCAGGCCGGCATTGCACACGTAGTGGCATCCATCGCCGACCCCAATCCGCTGGTGGCGGGTCAAGGGTTCGCGCGGCTGAGGGCTGCGGGAGTGCAGGTGGAGGTGGGCCCCGGCGGTACGCAATCGCGCGAACTGAATATCGGCTTCTTCAGCCGCATGGTGCGCGGCATCCCCTGGGTGCGCATGAAGGCCGCGGCCTCGCTCGATGGCGTGACCGCATTGGCCAATGGCACCAGCCAATGGATCACATCCCCGGCGGCCCGTGCCGACGGGCATGCCTGGCGTGCCCGCGCCTGCGCCGTGTTGACAGGCATCGGTACCGTGTTGGCGGATGATCCGCGCCTGGATGTGCGGGAGATCGCTACCCCACGCCAGCCGCATCTGGTGATTGTCGACAGCCTGCTGCAGACGCCTGCGAATGCCCGGCTGTTCGACGTTGCCGACCGGCGTGTACTGATCTACACCGCCCGGCCAGATGCCGCTGGCGCCGCGGCGCTGCGGGCACGCGGCGCCACGATCACCGAACTGCCCAATGACCAGGGCAAGGTGGATCTGCCCGCCCTGCTGCGCGACCTGGCCCGCGAAGGCGTGAATGAACTGCACCTGGAGGCCGGTCACAAGCTCAACGGCTCCTTCCTGCGGGAAGGGCTCGTGGATGAGTTGCTGCTCTATCTGGCCCCGCTCATGCTAGGCCAGGGAGCCCAGGGCCTGTCCAACTGGGGGCCGTTGCAGACGCTGGCCGACGGGATTCCGATGCAATTCCAAACCGTGCAGCAGGTGGGGCCCGATCTACGGGTGGCGGCCCGCATCGCGGGGCGCGCGGACTTCTGAATTCCCCCTGCGCAGTCCAGGCGATGCGCCACACGCCCGCGTGCTTGCATGCCGTTGTCCGACAGTCGCGCTGCCGAGTTTCGCGCTATACCCCTGTCGTCACCTCACCTTATTGCGTTCGATGTCCTTCATAGACCTGCTCCGCCACCTTCGCCATCGCACCTGGTCGCGCTGGCCGATCATGGCTTTGCTGGTCCTGTCCTTCGGCGGTTGCGGTGGGTTGCCCAAGGATGTGGACCGGCCCGTGTCCATGGCGTTGGACACGGCGGGCGAGCCTACGGAGTTAGCCACCATAGTGCAACAGCTGCGCCAGAAGGCAGGCGCCCGCCATGCGTCAGGATTCTCCCTCTTGAGCGGCCCGCAGGAGGCCTATGGCAGCCGGCTCGCGCTGGTGCAGTCGGCCCAAAAGACGTTGGACCTGCAGTACTACGCCATCCATGCCGATGCCAGTTCCGCGCACCTGCTGCGCAGCGTGGTGAACGCAGCGCGGCGCGGCGTACGCGTGCGCATCCTGCTCGACGACTTCCACAGCACGGGGCGCAACGCGCTGGTCATGCGCATGGCGTTCGAGCCCAACATCGAGATGCGCATGTTCAACCCGGTGGCGGGCCCCCGCGCATCGTTCCTGGGCCGGATGTGGGGCGCGGTCAGCGATTTTTCGCGTGTGCAGCAGCGCATGCACAACAAGCTGTTCCTGGCCGACAACATGATGGGCGTGACCGGAGGGCGCAATCTGGGCGACGCGTACTTCGGCAAGGCAGAGGCCGAGAATTTTGTTGACCTGGACGTGCTGGCCGTCGGCCCCATCGTGGCCGACATGTCGCGCAGTTTTGACAGCTACTGGAACAACCCGCGCGCCTATCCCGTGCAGTCGCTCGTCAGCCGAGAAGAGCTGGACCGTTTGCGTGCGCAGGTGCGCAGCAGTGGCGAGAAGGCAGGCGCGCAAGCCGGCTCGCCCGGCTCCACCACCCCTGCAGACCGCCCCAGCGCCTCATCGCCCCAGTGGGACACGCAGCCCATGGACCTGCGCACCGTCGATTTCATATGGGCGCCCGCCGCCATGCTGGTGGACGAGCCGACCAAGATTCCGCTGGAGGGTGACGAACCGCCACCATCGGCCGCGATACGCGCGGGCACAACGCCGGGCGCCCATCCGGAAGCCAGCGACACGCCCCAGGCACCGCCGGCGCCCGCAGCGCCCGTGTCCAGCGGGGACACGGTGGTGGACGGGCTGCTCACCCTCATGGACCGTACACGGCGCGAGCTGCTCATCATCTCACCCTACTTCGTTCCAGGCGACGACATGAAGCGCGCCTTTGCACGAGCGCGCCAGCGCGGCGTGCGTGTGCGGTTGCTCACCAATTCGCTAGCGTCCAATGACGCGCCCATTGCCCACGTGGGCTATGCCCGCCACCGCAAAGACCTGTTGGCCATGGGTGTGGAGCTGTACGAACTGCGCAGCGAGCAGGCCGGCCTGCGCTCGGCCTTTGGCAGTTCGGGCGCCAGCGCGGCGGGGGCTTCGCGCTCCATGCTGCATTCGAAGGTCATGGTCGTGGACGGCCGCATGGTGGTGGTCGGCTCCATGAACCTGGATCTGCGCTCCCAGTTGCACAACACCGAGATCGCCCTGCTGATTCGCAGCCGCGCCCTGGCCGCCGAAGCTGCGCAGCAAATCGACACCGCCATGCGCGAGGGGGCGTGGCACCTGCAACGCAGCGCCGACGGTGACCTGGTCTGGCGCGCGCCGCAGGGCAGCGGCCTGGAGGATGCGCACACCGACCCCGACAGCAGCCTGGCCTTGCGGCTGTTGCTCAAGCTGCTGGGGCCGCTGGCGCCCGACCACCTGCTGTGACAGATGCCCCAGCGCAGACGCGCGCCACCCACGCGGTAATGGCCTGCTGGTCGGTCATCACGCGCACCTCGTCGAACGCGGCCTGCGCCTGCGGGTAACGGCGGCGCAGCAGGTTCAGCCACTGCTTGAGCCGGCCGGCGCGCTGGCGCGGCTCCAGGTCTTCGCACACCAGATGCCAGAAGCGCGCCATGTGCGGCAGCAGGTCTTCCCAGGGCAGGCCCTGTGCAGGCGCACCGCGGTCGTGCGCGCGGATAGACAGTGCCAGGCCCGGGTCTGCCACGATGCCGCGGCCCAGCATAAGAGCGTCGCAGCCCGACACGCTGCGGCACCGCAGCGCGTCCTGCACGGTCCAGATCTCGCCGTTGGCCACCACCGGAATGCCCACCGCCTCGCGAATCGCGGGGATCTGCTCCCAGTACGCGGGCGGGCGGTAGCCGTCGGCCTTCGTGCGCGCATGCACCACCAGCTCGCAGGCGCCGCCGCGTGCCATGGCCTGCGCGCATTCACGCGCCAGGCCTGCATCGTCGTAGCCCAGGCGCATCTTGGCGGACACCGGTACATGCGCGGGCACGGCGCGGCGCACCGCCTCCACCACCGCCGCGATGCGCTCGGGCTCGCGCAACAGGGCCGCGCCACCCCCATGGCGGTTCACCGTCTTGGCGGGGCAACCGAAATTCAGGTCAATGCCTTCCGGACCCAGCTCTGCCAGCCGGGCCGCGTTCTCGGCCATGCTGACCGGGTCCGATCCCAGCAGCTGCGCCCGCACGGGCACCCCTGCCAGCGTGCGGCCGCCGTGGTTCAGCTCGGGTATGGAACGCAGGAACACCTTGTCCGGCAGCAGGCTGCCGGTGACGCGGATGAACTCGGACACACAGCGGTCCACCCCGCCCACCCGTGTGAGCACGTCGCGCAGCACGAAGTCGAGCAGCCCTTCCATGGGGGCGAGCAGCAGTGGTGCGGGCGTGCTCATCAGCAGTTTATGGGTCAAACAAGCCTCTAGCGCTTACTGTTCAAGCGCTGTAAGCTATAAAAACAGGAGCGTCATACCGCCCGAGCGCATGCGATTCAGGACTGTTGCGTCGGACTCGCCAAACCCAGGCGCCACAGCGACGTGACCTCGGCCGCGCGCGCGCCGGCCAGTGCATCGCCACCGGCGGTGGCCTTGGCGTGGCGCGGGCGGATGTCGTGGCGGCCCAGCACCCGCAACCCCGCGGCGCCAATCCAGCCCAGCAGTGCATCGCGGGTGCGCAGGCGCAAATGCTCCGCCAGATCCGACAGGATGAGCCATCCCTCGCCGTGCGGCGCCAGGTGCGCAGGCAGCCCCGTCAGAAAACCACGCAGCATGCGACTGTCTTCGTCATACACCGCGCGCTCGATGGGCGCGCTGGCCTTGGCCGGCAGCCAGGGCGGGTTGCAGACGATGAGTGGCGCCCGCCCGAAGGTGGTCGCGGGCGGGAACAGATCGGTCTGCAGCAGCTGCACGCGGTCCTCCAGGCCCAGCCGCGTCAGGTTGTCCCGCGCGCAGGCCAGGGCACGCGGGTCCAACTCGGTCGCCACCACGCGGGCCACGCCACGCCGTGCCAGCACCGCGGCCAGCACGCCGGTGCCGGTGCCAATCTCGAAAGCGAGCGCATCCGCGCCCGGCGGCAGCGGGGCCTGGGCGACCAGGTCCACATACTCGCCCCGCACGGGCGAAAACACGCCGTAATGCGGGTAAATGCGTGCACCCAGAGCGGGCACATCCACGCCCTTGCGGCGCCATTCGTGCGCCCCCACGGCGCCCAGCAACTCGCGCAGCGAGACAATGGTGGACTCATGCAGCGCCGGGCCCCAGGCCTCGGCGCAGGCCGCGCGCCAGTCGGGCGCGCGGCGCAGGGCGATGCCCCAGTCGGGCTGCAGCTCGATCAGCAGCAGCCCCAGCAGGCGGGCGCGCTGTGCCTGCGCCTGGCGATGTAGATGAAAGGCGTGCGGGAACTCCGCCGCGGGCACGGCGCTGTTCCGACCGCCTTTGCCGCTCTTGCGCGGACGTTCGATACGGCGCTTGAGCGCGTCCAGCAGATGGCGCGCGTTCTGAAAGTCGCCGCGCCACAGCAGGCCCGTGCCTTCGCATACCAGGCGATAGGCCGCATCGGCAGCCAGCGTGTCGTCAGCCAACACCACCCGGCGCGGCGCGCTGGCGCCGCTTTCGGAGCGCCACGGCGCGCTGCGGTCCTCGCCGTGTTCGCTCCAATGGATCATGGCGGGGCTCAGTTGATCGGGCGCTTGAGGCGCACTTCCTCGATCTTCACGCCGCCGACCACAGCGGTCTTGGCGGTCGTCATCTCGCGCTTGAAGCCGGCAAGTTCATGAAAGCGCAGGGCACGCTCATTGCGCAGCGGCACCCAGGCCGTCACGGTGGTGCAGCCCTCTTCGTGCAGGCCCTCGCGCGCGGCGTCCCACAGGGCCACGCCCACACCCTTGTTCCAATGCGAGGGGGCCGCGTAGATGGCCCAGATTTCACCGGTGGTGTTGCGCGTCTTTTCATCACGCGAGCGGTCGAAGCCGACGAAACCGACGATCTTGTCGCCGTCCACGGCCACCTGGACCTGGGGCTCGCAATACTCGATCGCCTCGCGCCAGTAGGCTTGGCGCTTCTCGACGGACGACATGGACTTCAACTGATCGTCAGGCAGCAGCCCTCGGTAAGCTTCCAACGCGGCGGAGGTATGAACCTGGGCAATGGCTTTGGCATCGCGAAGGGTGGCGGGACGAACCTGGATACTGGACATGGGAAAACGAAAGCAGGTGAAAAGCGAAAAACCCAGCATTTTCGCGCAAATGCCGCTTCGCCTCTCATGCCCCGCAGTTTCCACCTTGCCAACCCCGCCATTGCACGCAAACGCGGCCATCTGTGGCATAGCGCACATGCCACGGCCACGCCGCGCTACATCAGGCGGCGCAGCAGCGCCATCACCTGGTCGAAACGCGCGCCATAGGGCGGGTATAGCAGGTGTCCCAGCGACCAGCGCGACTGCGCCAGCACCGACTTCTGGTGGCAAAAGCGCAGAAAGCCCGCCTCGCCATGGTAGGCGCCCCAGCCGCTGTCACCCACGCCGCCAAAAGGCAGCGCGTCGTGCGCGATGTGCATCAGCGTGTCGTTCACCGAGACGCCGCCGCTCACGGTGCGCCGCAGCACATCGTCGCGCACCGCCTCGCTGCGCCCGAACCAATACAGCGCCAACGGACGCGGGTGCGCGTTGATGTGGGCAATGGCATCGTCCAGGCGCTCGTAGCTGAGCACGGGCAGCACGGGCCCGAAGATCTCTTCCTGCATGAGCTGCATGTTCGGGCTGGCACCGAACACCAGCGTTGGCGCCATCTGCCGCCCTACCCCGTCGCCGATACCCGGAGGCGGTGGCGGGGGTGCGCCCGGCACGGGATGCAGCACGTGTACCTCCGCCCCTTGCGTCTGGGCCTGCTGCAGCATGGTGCGCAGCCGTGCGAGGTGGCGCGTGCTGATGATGGAGGCGTAGTCCGGGTTGCCCTCGAAGTACGGAAACAGCCGCGCCACCGCCACGCGGAACGCCTCGGCAAAGGCCGCCTCGTTGCCACGCGGCAGCAGCACGTAGTCGGGTGCAATGCAGGTCTGGCCCGCGTTGAGCAGCTTGCCATGGGCGATCTTGAGCGCGGCCTCCTGCATGTCGCAGTCCGCATCGATGATGCACGGCGACTTGCCGCCCAGCTCCAGCGTGGTCGGCGTGAGATTGGCGGCCGCCGCCTGCGCCACCTTGCGCCCCACGGCGGTGGAGCCGGTGAACACCAGATGGTCGAACGGCAGCGATGCCACGAGCGCGGCCGTGGCCGCGTCGCCCTGCACCACGCAGAACTCTTCGGGTGCGAAGAACTGCGCCACCAGAGCGGCCAGTTGGGCGGACGTGTGGGGCGTGAGCTCACTCGGCTTGAGCATCACCCGGTTGCCCGCGGCCAGCGCACCAATGGCCGGCCCCAGCGCCAGCTGCACCGGGTAGTTCCACGGCGAGATGATGCCCACCACGCCCAGCGGCTGGCGCTCGATCCAGCCGCGTGCGGGCTGTAGGAACAGCGGCGTGCGCACCTTGGTGCGCCGACTCCAGCGCGCCAGATGCCTGAGCGTGTGCCCCAGTTCCGCGCGCAGCACGAAGAGGTCGGCCACCTCCGTCAGGCGCTGTGAGCGCATGCCAAAGTCCGCCTGCACCGCCGCTGCCAGCACCGGCCCATGTTCGTCCAGCATCTTGGACAGCCGCAGCAAGCGCTCTCGACGCACCATCAAGGGCACATCGGGGTGGGCGCGGCTGGCTTGGCGCTGGAGGTCGAACAGGTGGCGGATGTCATCAGGGCTCATGCCGTGCATGATAGGGCTCGCCACCCCACCGCCAGACCGAGCCGCGCGTGACATTGTGTTGCCGCCCTGCCCCCGTAAGATGCGCCCCTGCCCTCCCGCTTGAAAGGAACACGAGATGAACGGTCATTGTCTTTGCGGCGCAGTCCACTTCACGTCCCCCGCGGCCAAGGAAATCGGCGCCTGCCATTGCGGCTTCTGCCGCCGCTGGGGTGGCGGGCCGCTGCTGGCCGTGCATTGCGGGCCGGAGGTGGAGTTCACGGGTGAGGAGCATATCGGCGTGTATGCGTCCTCTGATTGGGCACAGCGGGCCTTCTGCACGCGCTGCGGAACACACCTGTACTACAAGCTGCTGGCGACGGGCGAATATTTCATTCCCGCCGGGGCCTTCGAGACGCAGGACTTCGAACTGGCCAGCCAGATCTACATCGACAAGAAGCCCGCGTACTACGCCTTCGCGAACCAGACGCCGACGCTCACCGAGCAACAGGTGATCGCGCAATACGGGCCGCCCAACGGCTGAATGCGCGGGGCAAAGAGTGTTATAGCCTTTTAAGCCTCCAGCGCTTATCCAGCAAGCGCAAGCAGCTCATTTTTCAATAGCAATCAATGCACTTCGCGCGGCACGACGTCGGTGACGTCCGTGCTGCGCTGCGGGGCATGCGCCGTCGGGCCGGGCGCCGTCCAGCGCGCCGTGCTGCGGTACACGGTGCTCCACCCCTCGCGCGGGTTCATGCGCATGGCCCAGGGCATGACCGGGCGGCCCGTGAGGCGCGCCCACACGGCGCGTGCGCCCCACACGAGTGCCAGAACGGCGGCTGCGGCCAGCAGACTCAGGAAAAAAAGTGCACCCATGGCGACGACCACGAGCTGCAACGTCCACCGGATCGCGCCGGCCACAATGTCGTTCAAACCATGCCCCTTTCTGGCAGATGAGGGCGCGGGAAAGGCCCGCGCCCTCGTTCAATGGTAGACCTCACCCCGCGGGGCGGGCCTCGCCGAAGTGGAATACCCCTGGGTCTGTCACAGGATCGACATCCACCGGAATCACGCTCTTGGGCGGGTAGCGCCCCTCCAGCAGCAGCTTGGACAGCGGGTTCTCGATGCGCTGCTGGATGGCCCGCTTGAGCGGACGCGCCCCGAACACCGGGTCGAACCCCACCTTGGCCAGTTCGCCCATCGCGGCCGGCGACACCTCCAGGGCCAGGTCCATTTTGGCCAGCCGCGACTCCAGCAGACGCAACTGAATGCGTGCAATCGCTTCGATGTGCTTGGCATCCAGCCCGTGGAACACCACCGTCTCGTCGATGCGGTTGAGGAATTCGGGACGGAAATGGCCCTTGAGTTCCCCCCACACGGCTTCCTTGATGTCCTCGGCATCCTGGCCCACCATGGCCTGGATCAGGTGCGAGCCAATGTTGCTGGTCATCACGATCACCGTGTTCTTGAAATCCACGGTGCGCCCCTGGCCATCGGTCAGGCGGCCGTCGTCCAGCACCTGGAGCAGCACGTTGAACACGTCGGGGTGTGCCTTTTCCACCTCATCCAGCAGCAGCACGCTGTAGGGCTTGCGGCGCACGGCCTCGGTCAGGTAGCCGCCCTCTTCATAGCCCACATAGCCGGGAGGCGCACCAATCAAGCGCGCGACGCTATGCTTTTCCATGAACTCGCTCATGTCGATGCGCACCAGATGCTCTTCACTGTCGAAGAGGAACCCGGCCAGCGCCTTGCACAGCTCGGTCTTGCCCACGCCCGTGGGGCCCAGGAACAGGAAGCTGCCCAGCGGCCGGTTGGGGTCCGACAGGCCCGAGCGCGAGCGGCGGATGGCGTTGGCCACGGCGGAGATCGCCTCGTCCTGGCCCACCACGCGCTCGTGCAGCTTTTCCTCCATGTGCAGCAGCTTGTCCTTCTCGCCCTGCATCATCTTGGCCACGGGAATGCCGGTGGCGCGGCTGACCACCTCGGCGATTTCCTCGGCACCCACCTGGGTGCGCAGCAGCTTGTGCTTGGTGCCCGTGCCGCCGGCCTCGCTGTCCTGCGCTTCCTTCAGGCGCTTTTCCAGCTCTGGCAGCGTGCCGTACTGCAGCTCGGCCACTTTGTTGAAGTCGCCCTTGCGCTTCAGGTCGTCGATCTGTGTGCGGATGGCATCGATGTCCTTGCGGATCTGCTCAGAGCCCTGCGCGCTGGCCTTCTCGGCCTTCCAGACCTCTTCCAGATCGGCGTACTCGCGCTCCACATTGCCCAACTCTTCCTCGATGAGCTGCAGGCGTTTTTGCGAGGCCTCATCGGTCTCTTTCTTCATCGCCTCGCGCTCGATCTTGAGCTGGATCATGCGGCGCTCGAGCTTGTCCATCGACTCGGGCTTGGAGTCGATCTCGATCTTGATCTTGGCCGCGGCCTCGTCGATCAGGTCGATGGCCTTGTCAGGCAAAAAACGGTCGGTGATGTAGCGGTGCGACAGCTCGGCCGCGGCCACGATGGCCGGGTCGGTGATGTCCACGCCGTGGTGCGCCTCGTAGCGCACCTGCAGGCCGCGCAGGATGGCGATGGTGTCTTCCACGCTGGGCTCGTCCACCAGCACCTTCTGAAAGCGCCGCTCCAGCGCGGCATCCTTCTCGATGTACTTGCGGTATTCATCCAGCGTGGTCGCGCCGATGCAGTGCAGCTCGCCGCGCGCCAGTGCGGGTTTCAGCATGTTGCCCGCGTCCATGGCGCCTTCGGCCTTGCCGGCGCCAACCATGGTGTGGATCTCGTCGATGAAGAGGATGATGCGGCCTTCCTCGTGCGCCACTTCCTTCAGCACGGACTTCAGGCGTTCCTCGAACTCGCCGCGGTACTTGGCACCCGCCAGCAGGCCGGCCATGTCCAGCACCAGCACGCGCTTGTTCTTCAGCGTCTCGGGCACCTCGCCCTCGACGATGCGCTGGGCCAGCCCCTCGACGATGGCGGTCTTGCCCACGCCGGGCTCGCCGATCAGCACGGGGTTGTTCTTGCTGCGCCGCTGCAGCACCTGGATGACGCGGCGGATCTCGTCGTCGCGGCCGATCACCGGGTCCAGCTTGCCCTGGCGGGCGCGCTCGGTCAGGTCCAGCGTGTATTTCTTCAGCGCCTCGCGCTGGCCCTCGGCTTCGGCGCTGTCCACCTTCTGGCCGCCACGCACGGCGTCGATGGCCGCCTCCAGGCTCTTGCGGGTCACGCCGTTGTCCTTGGCCAGCTGCGCGGCCTCGCCCTTGCTGTCGACCAGCGCCAGCAAAAACAATTCGCTGGCGATGAACTGGTCGCCGCGCTTGATGGCCTCCTTCTCGGTGGCCTGCAGCACACGGCCCAGCTCGGGGCTGCCCTGCACCTGGTCCTGGCCCTGCACCTGGGGCAGGCGCTTGACGGCGGCCTCGGCCGCGGCCAGCAGGCCCGGCACATTGGCGCCGGCACGCTGCAGCAGCGCGCGCGGGCCTTCATCCTGGCGCAGCATGGCCACCAGCATGTGCACGGGCTCTATGTAGGCGTTGTCATGTCCCAGGGCCAGCGACTGTGCATCAGACAGCGCTTCTTGGAACTTCGTGGTGAATTTATCGAGACGCATGTGAAACCTCCAACTTGTCACTAGCTAGGGCTCCGGGGCCTCGATTTCAAGCCGCCGGACGATAAAAGTCAGCCCACCTGGGGCGGCGCGGCGATGCCCCAGCGCGCCAGCGCCGCATCGTCGCTCACGCGCGCATCCACCCAGCGCGCACCATCTGGCGTCTGCTCCTTCTTCCAGAACGGCGCCTGGGTCTTGAGGTAGTCCATGACGAACTCGCAGGCCTGAAAGCTCTCGCCGCGGTGCGCCGAGGTCACGGCCACCATCACGATCTGGTCCATGGGCGCGAGCAGCCCCACGCGGTGGATCACGCGCACGCCATAGAGGTTAAAACGTGCAAACGCCGCATCCACCATGGCCTCGATGGATTTCTCGGTCATGCCCGGGTAGTGCTCCAGCTCCATGGAGGCCACGCTGTCCCCTTCGTTGCGGTCGCGCACCGTGCCCACGAAGCAGCACACCGCCCCCACGCGCGCGTCCCGCGCACGCAGCGCCGCCAGCTCGGTGGAAACGTCGAAGTCATGGGTCTGGATGGAAACGCGGTGCATGGCAGTGGTCAGCGGCAGAATTGCGGGATTGACGGCACTTTAACGCCCACCCCACACTTGCACACCATGGCCCTGCAGACCATCACCACCGACGACTACCTGCTCTACCCCTCGCCGCGCAATGCGCACCGTGTGGTGTTTGAGTTCCAGACTTTCGTGCCCCACCCCTATGCCTTGATCGATCTGCCCAGCTTCGACCTGGCGGGCCGCTACAGCCTGTTCTCCGCCCACCGCAAGGCTGACGCGAAGATGGGCCAGCTCGTGACCTTCGAGCTGGAAGGCGACCAGCAGCGCTTTGAGCGCCTGTTCGTGCCTGATTGAAGGTACTTGACGACAATAGTGGGGTATACCCGGATTTTTGACTTGTCTCAAAGGGGCTCCCGCCGGGCTGCGCTGCAATGGCTCCATCACATAACGACGGAGGAAAAACGCCATGCAACTGCTCAAGCAACTCTTCACCACCGAGGTGGGTCTGTTCAGCGCCATAGGCATCGGTTTCATGCTGTGCATGGGGGGCTTCTTCATCTGGCTGTTCACGCGCAACGATGCGCCCCCGGCAAAGCCAAAGCGCTGATCCGCTCCAGACCCGCGCGGGCGCCGTCTCCGGCAAGAGCGGCGCCTGTGTTTTTTCGCCGTGCCAGACAATAGGCAGATGCACGACGACAACCAGATCCTGGTCCCGCCCTCCTTCATCGCGCTGTACAGCGACACACGCGCACGCCTGCAGGCGCCTGCCGCCGAGGTGCGGGCGCGCTACGAGTGGTGCGAGGACCTGGCCTGCCACTTGGTGGAACAGGCGCAGCAGCTGTACCACGGCGGTGCGCGGTCGGAAGAAGGGGTGCTGCTGGGCATCCACGCCGGCCTGGCCGGTCCGGACGCGGGCGTGACCCCGGCCGAGGCGCGCTGGATCACGCTGCGCCTGGCCGAGTTGCTGGGGTGGCGCAGCCCCGAGCTGCCCGCCCTGGCGGTGCAGCAGCCTTGAACGCCGTCAGCCGCCCGTGACGGGCGGAAAGAACGCCGCCTCGGCGCCTGCCGCCAGCGGCGTGGCGTCATGCGCCATGGTCTGGTCGAGGGCCACGCGCACAGCACGCCCGCGCGAGAGGCAGGTGGCCCAGGGCTCGCCACGGGCGATGAGTTCATCGCGCAAGGCGCCCAGCGTGGTGGCGCCGGTCTGCACCGTCTCCTGCCCCGTGCCCACGGCCTCGCGGATGGAGGCGAAGTAGCGCACCGTGATCGTGAAGGGCGTGGTCATGACAGCAACTCCGCAAATGGCAGGAAGCGCACGGTGTCGCCGCGCGCAATGGTCTGGCCGGCGGGGTTGTCCACCACGCCGTCCGCCCAGGCGGCCGAGGTAAGCACGCCCGAGCTTTGGTTGGGAAACAGCTCCAGCGTGCCATCGGCGCCCTGGCGCACGCGCAGGAATTCACGGCGTTTATCGGCCCGGGGCCAGTTGAATCCAGCCGTAGCAGCTATCGCTTTAGGAGCAACATCAAGCACGCCCTGCAGGCGCAACAGGAAGGGGCGCACCAGCAGGCCGAAGGTGACGAAGCTGGACACGGGGTTACCCGGCAGGCCCATGAAGTGTGCACTGCCGCCCGCGTGGGGAATCTGGCCGTAGGCGAAGGGCTTGCCCGGCTTCATGGCGATCTGCCAGAGCTGCAGCGTGCCCAAGCGCTCCACCGCCGGCTTGATGTGGTCTTCCTCGCCCACACTCACGCCGCCGCTGGTCAGGATCAGGTCATGTCCCTGGGCAGCCTCGCGCAGCGCGGCCACGGTGGCCTCGCGCCGGTCGGGCACTATCCCTAAGTCGCTCACCTCGCAGCCCAGGCGCAGCAGCATGGCGCGCAGGAAGAAACGGTTGCTGTTGTAGATGGCGCCCGGCTTCATCTGCGCGGGCGGCACTTCACCCGGCATGACGAGTTCGTCGCCCGTGGAAAAAAGCGCCACGCGGGGCCGGCGCGCCACCTGCAGGGTGCCCAAGCCGATACTGGCAGCCAGGCCCAGCTCTGCGGGAGTGAGGCGCGTGCCAGCGGCCAGCACCTCAGCACCCCGGGTGATGTCCTCGCCCGCGCGCCGAATCCACTGACCCTGGGCCGGTACGGCATTCACGCGCACGCGATCCCCGTCGAGCGCCTCGCAGTCTTCCTGCATCACGATGGCATCGGCCCCCTCGGGCACCGGCGCGCCCGTGAAGATGCGCGCCGCCGTACCCGCCGCCAGCGGCACGCCGAAGGCGCCCGCGGGAATACGCTGCGCCACCGGCAACTCCACCCCCGCTGCCGGCACGTCGGCGCAGCGCACGGCGTAGCCGTCCATCGAGCTGTTGTCGTTGGGCGGCACCTGCAGCGGCGAGGTGGCGGCCTGCGCGAGCACGCGACCGTCGGCGTCGAAGGTGTTGACGGTGTCGGTGCCTGCCAGCGGGGCGGCCTGCGCCAGCAGTTCGGCCAGGGCTTCGTCCAGTGGCTTGAGGGGTGCACGCGCTTGGGGTTTCATTCGCAGGCCTCCGCCCGGTCGGGCACATAGTCAAAACGCGCGCCCTGTGCCAGCAGCCATTGCACCACGGCGTGAGGGTCGTCCAGGTTGAGCACCGGCAGCGCGGTGGCCACCGGCGGCAGCGGCGCGTCGGTGGCCACGGCGACGATGCAGGGATCGTGCGGATAGAGTGCGGGCCGTTCGCGGTAATCGGGTGATGCGGCGCGCCAGATCTCGATCTTGGGCAGGTCGCTTTCCTTGAAGCCTTCCACCAGCACCCAGTCCACGCGCGGATCCAGCTCGGCCAGCAGTTCGTGCACGCTGGGCGTGTGCTCCTGCTCGAATTCGCGCATCAGCGCCATGCGCCGGTCGGAGGCCACGGCCACTTCGTAGGCGCCGGCCTCGCGGTGGCGCCAGGTGTCCTTGCCCACATGGTCGATGTCGAACTTGTGGTGCGCATGCTTGACCACCGACACGCGCAGGCCATGCAGGCGCAGTTCGGGAATCAGCTGCTCCACCAGCGTGGTCTTGCCGCTGCCTGAATAGCCGGCAAAGCCAACCACCTTCATCCCGACACTCCTTCAGTTTCACTCATCTATTAATAGCTACCAGCGCTTGATGGATAAGCGCCAGAGGCCGATTTGATCCCTAATCGCAATGGGCTGCGATATAGGCCTTGACCTGCTCGGCATCGGCCGCCAGCACCTGCAGGCGCTTGGGCAATTGCTCGATGCCCTCGAACCTGGCCGGGCGCTCGGGCGCGCGGCCCAGGGCTTCCTGGATGGTCTCGGCGAACTTGATGGGCAGGGCCGTCTCCAGCACGATCATGGGCACAGCGGGATCGCCACGGTGCTCGCGCGCCACCTTCACGCCGTCGGCGGTGTGGGTATCGATGATCTGGCCGAATCGCTCGTACGTGTCGCGGATGGTGGCCAGGCGGTCGGCGTGCGTGCTCTTGCCGCTCTCGAAGCCGTACTTGGCGCGTGCGTCTCGGAACACGGGGTCGCTCCCCAGGTCGAAGAAGCCCTGTTTGGCCACGCCCTCGGCGAACAGCTCGCGCGTGCGCTCCGCATTGCGCCCCAGCAGGTCGAACACGAAACGCTCGAAGTTGCTGGCCTTGCTGATGTCCATGCTGGGGCTGCTGGTCTCGTGCGTGTCGGCCGCGCCGCGCACGCGGTAGGCGCCTGTGCGGAAGAACTCGTCGAGCACGTCGTTTTCGTTGGTGGCAACGATCAGGCGGTCGATGGGCAGGCCCATCTGGCGCGCCACATGGCCGGCGCAGATGTTGCCGAAGTTGCCGCTGGGCACGGTGAAGCTGACCTTCTGGCCGTTCGTCTCCGTCGCCTGGATGTAGCCCGCGAAGTAGTACACCACCTGCGCCAGCAGGCGCGCCCAGTTGATCGAGTTGACGGTGCCGATCTTGTATTGGGCCTTGAACGCGTGGTCGTTGCTCACCGCCTTGACGATGTCCTGGCAGTCGTCGAATACGCCTTCGATGGCCAGGTTGTGGATGTTCGCGTCCTGCAGGCTGAACATCTGCGCTTGCTGGAACGGGCTCATGCGACCGTGCGGGCTGGTCATGAACACGCGCACGCCCTGCTTGCCGCGCATGGCGTACTCGGCCGCGCTGCCGGTGTCGCCGCTGGTGGCGCCCAGGATGTTGAGCTGCTCGCCGCGGCGGCCCAGTTCGTACTCGAACAGGTTGCCCAGCAGCTGCATGGCCATGTCCTTGAAGGCCAGCGTGGGGCCGTTGGACAGGGCCTCGATCCACAGGCCGTCTTCCAGGTGGCGCAGCGGCACGATCTCACCCGTGCCGAACACTTCGGCGGTGTACGTCTTCTCGCACAGGCGCTTCAGGTCCGCGGGCGGGATGTCGTCGATGTACAGCGACAGGATGCGGAAGGCCAGCTCGGCATAGCCTTGCGTGTGATAGGCGGTGCGCAGCGCGGTCAGCTCGGCGTCGCTGATCTGCGGGTAGCGCTCGGGCAGATACAGGCCGCCGTCGGGCGCCAGGCCTTCGAGCAGGATGTCGCAGAAATGCTTGCGGTCCGCGTGGCCGCGGGTGGACAGGTACAGCATGGCGTGCAGCCCCTCTTAGTTGTTGAGCTCTTCCTTGCGGATGCGCGTGATGCTGGCCAGCACCGTGGGCAGGCCCTGGATTTGGGCGAGCGCGGCGTCCATGTCGCCCTCGCGCGTGTCGTGCGTGAGGATGATCAGGTCGGTCTGCGTGCTGCCTTCGCCGCCCACCTCGTCGGCCTCGCGCTGCAGCACGGCGTCGATGCTGATGCCCGCCCCGGCCAGGATGCCGGTGATCTTGGCCAGCACGCCGGCCTCGTCGGCCACGCGGATGCGCAGGTAGTAGCTGGTGACCACGTCGGCCATGGGCAGCACGGGCAGCTCCTGCCCCGCCTCGCGCAGCGTGTGGCTCTGGAAGGCCAGCGGCGGCACGCGGTGCGCGGGGTCGGCCTCGATCAGGCGGGTGATGTCCACCAGGTCGGCGATCACGGCGCTGGCGGTGGGCTCGCTGCCCGCGCCCTTGCCGTAGTACAACGTGGTGCCCACGGCGTCCCCGTGCACCACCACGGCGTTCATCGCGCCTTCGACATTGGCGATCAGGCGCTTGGCCGGCACCAGCGCGGGGTGCACGCGCAACTCCACGCCATCGGGCGTGCGCTTGGTCGCGTCGCCCTGGCGGCGCTTGGCGATCCCCAGCAGCTTGATGCGGTAGCCCAGTTGCTCGGCATAGCGGATGTCGACGGCGGACAACTTGGTGATGCCCTCCACGTAGGCCTTGTCGAACTGCACCGGGATACCGAAGGCGATGGCGCTCATGATGGTGGCCTTGTGCGCGGCGTCCACGCCCTCGATGTCGAAGGTGGGGTCGGCCTCGGCGTAGCCCAACGCTTGCGCTTCTTTGAGCACCACGTCGAAGTCCAGGCCCTTGTCGCGCATCTCGGACAGGATGAAGTTGGTGGTGCCGTTGATGATGCCGGCCACCCACTGGATCTGGTTGGCCGCCAGCCCCTCGCGCAGCGCCTTGATGATCGGGATGCCGCCGGCCACCGCCGCCTCGTAGGCGACCACCACCCCCTTCTCGGCCGCGGCCTTGAAGATCTCCGTGCCATGCACGGCCAGCAGGGCCTTGTTGGCCGTCACGACATGCTTGCCGGCGGCGATCGCCTCCAGCACCAGCTGCTTGGCGATGCCGTAGCCGCCGATCAGCTCGACCACGATGTCGATCTCAGGGTTGGCGATCACTTCGCGTGCGTCGCCCACCACGCGGGCGTTCTCGCCCACGATGGCGCGTGCGCGGGCGGTGTCCAGGTCGGCCACACAAGCAATCTCGATGCCGCGGCCGGCGCGGCGGCGGATTTCTTCCTGGTTGCGCGACAGGACGTTGAACACGCCGCTGCCCACGGTGCCAATGCCCAGCAGGCCCACTTGGATCGGTTTCATATCAGGGTTACCCGTCAAAAAAGGCCCCAGCGCCCTATTGACGGGCGCCGGCAGCTATCAAAAATGAAGTTCACGCCGCCTTGGCGTGGCGCTGCCGGTAGGCGGCCAGGAAGCCCGCCAGCCGGCCGATGGCCTCGCGCAGGTCGTCTTCGTGCGGCAAGAACACGATGCGAAAGTGCTGGTTGTCGGGGTAATTGAAGCCCGAGCCCTGCACCAGCATGACCCGCGTGGCGCGCAGCACTTCCATAAAGAACTGGCGGTCGTCCGCGATGGGGTACATCTCGGGGTCCAGGCGGGGGAACATGTACAGCGCCGCCTGCGGCTTGACGCAGGTGACGCCGGGGATGGCGGTGATCAGCTCGTAGGCCAGGTCACGCTGGCGGCACAGGCGCCCGCCGGGTTTGACCAGGTCGTTGATGCTCTGGTAGCCGCCCAGCGCGGTCTGGATGGCCCACTGGCCCGGCACGTTGGAGCCGAGCTTGATGTTGGCCAGCATGTTGATGCCTTCGATGTAGTCGCGCGCGGCCGTCTTGTCGCCCGAGATCACCATCCACCCGGCGCGGTAGCCGCAGGAGCGGTAGGCCTTGGAGAGCGAGTTGAACGTGAGCGTGACCACGTCGGTCGACAGGCTGGCCATGGCCGTGTGCTTGACACCGTCGTACAGCACCTTGTCGTACACCTCGTCGGCAAACAGCACCAGGTTGTGCTCGCGCGCGATCTGCACGATGCCCTTGAGCAGCTCGTCCGAGTACAGCGCGCCCGTGGGGTTGTTGGGGTTGATGACCACGATGCCGCGCGTGCGCGGGGTGATCTTGGCGCGGATGTCCGTCAGGCTGGGCATCCAGCCGTTGTCTTCATCGCACAGGTAGTGCACAGGCCGACCGCCCGACAGGCTGGCCGCCGCCGTCCACAGCGGATAGTCGGGTGCGGGCACCAGCAGCTCGTCGCCGTCGTCGAGCAGCGCGTTGGTGGCCATGGTGATCAGGTCGCTCGCGCCGTTGCCCAGGTAAATATCGTCCAGCGTCACGCCGGCCACGCCCTGCTGCTGGCTGTAGTGCATCACGGCCTTGCGCGCCGCAAAGATGCCCTTGCTGTCCGAGTAGCCCGCCGAGTTGGGCAGGTTGCGGATCATGTCCTGCTGGATCTCCTCGGGCGCGTCAAAGCCGAACGGCGCCAGGTTGCCGATGTTCAGCTTGATGATCTTCTGGCCCTCGTCCTCCATCTGCTTGGCCGCGTCCACGATGGGGCCCCGGACATCGTAGAGAACATTGTTGAGCTTGGCGGATTTGCGGATGGGCTTCATGTGCGGGCAGGCGTGAGGAGAGGGGCACAAGTGGGGCTGCGGCCCCGCCGGGCGCAGGGCGCCTCGGTGAAACCTATAATTTGACCACAGTTCCACCCAAGGCCCCGGCCGCCGCACAACCGCGCAGGGTGCGGGCAGCCTCCGCAACGCCCATGAAATTCCAGCCCGAACGCCCCGATACCCAGTCCATCACCGCCTACGGGCCGGACTGGATCGGCGTGGACGCCGATCGGGTGACCGAGAGCGTCATCATCGGTGCGCGCGGCCAGCGCATCGCCTGGGACTGCCGCCGCTTCGAGGACCTGACTGCCGCGCACTTCGCGCAACTCGCCGAACTGGACGCCGAGGTGGTGATCTTCGGCAGCGGCCTGCGCAACCGCTTTCCACCGCCCGCCTGGTTGCAGCCACTGATGGCGCGGCGTATCGGCCTGGAAACCATGGACACCCAGGCCGCCTGCCGGACCTACAACGTCCTGGCAGGCGAAGGGCGCAACGTGGTCGCAGCCCTGCTGTTGGAAACCGAGTAACGGCAGATTTCCCCTGTCGCCGTATCCGGGTGCCAGGGCGGCCGTTTCTCCTGGAGGGGGTTTCGGGGTAAAATAGCCTGTTGCGGTCGGGGGCACCACCCAAAAAAGAGTACACCCCCACTCCCCCGGCTTTTCTTCGACTAATTCGTGAGAGATAGAAGTGCCATGGCGATCGTTGTCAACAAACCCCTTCCTGAATTTGAAGCCAACGCGACTGGCGGAATCAAGGTTTCCAACGTCTCGCACCAGGGCCAGATTCTGATTCTGTATTTCTACCCGAAGGACAACACCCCGGGCTGCACCACCGAGGCCATGCAGTTCCGCGACAAATTCAAGGATTTCGAGAAGGCCGGTGCCGTGGTCTTCGGCGTGTCGCGCGACAACATGAAGTCGCATGACGACTTCAAGGAAAAGCTGGAGCTGCCCTTCGAGCTGATCGCCGACACCGAAGAGAAGATGTGCCACATGTTCGGCGTAGTGAAGAACAAGATCATGTACGGCAAGAAGGTCAAGGGCATCGAGCGCAGCACCTTCCTCGTCAATCCCGAAGGCATTCTGGTGCAGGAATGGCGCGGCCTGAAGGTGCCGGGCCACGTGGACGAGGTATTGAAGGCCGTGAAGGCGATCAAAGCCCCTGTCAAGAAAGCCGCCTGAACACCTGACGGCTCTACCGTGGGCCGTCACGGGGAGCATGCATAATGGGTCAATGCTGCTGAGAAACGCAACACGCTCCCCGCAATCCAAAGCCGCCTCGGTCTCCTAGGCGGCTTTGTGCTTTTTGAACGTTACTTTCCTCAAGGCTCCCTGCAATGCCCCTGCCCCCCGCCCCGACCCAGCGCGCCGCCCTGCTCAAACCAGACGCCTATCGCATGACGGTTTTCGAGGATGACGAGGCCGCGGAGGCTTCCGCGGCCCCGCCCGCTACAGCGGCCGCTCCCACTCGCAAGCGCGCGGCCACCAAGACCAGCGCCGCCAAGAAAGCCGCCGCACCTGATACCGCCATCCCATCCGGTGCAGGCCGCTCGACCAAAGCAGGGGTATCTGCTGCACCCGCCCATTCGCGCGCACGCCCTGCGGATGAGGGCGCAGTGCGCATGAGGCCCCCCGTCACCGCAGTGCCCCCGGCTGCCGCGCCGCGCGCCGCACCGGACGCTGCACCTCGCAAGAAGCGTGCTGCCGGGCCGAAGAAAATGTTCGTGCTCGACACCAACGTGCTGCTGCACGATCCCACGAGCCTGTTCCGCTTCGAAGAACACGACATCTTCCTGCCAATGATCGTGCTGGAGGAACTCGACGGCCACAAGAAGGGCATGACCGAAGTGGCCCGCAACGGCCGCCAGGCCAGCCGTACGCTGGATGCGCTGGCGGCAGCCCATGGCAGCGCCGACATGGCCTTGGGCCTGCGCCTGGATTCCACGGGCCAGCGCGCCGCCGGCGGTTGCCTGTACTTCCAGACCGCCCCCCTGAACTACCAGTTGCCCTCCAGCCTGCCCCAGGGCAAGGCCGACAACCAGATCCTGGGCGTGGTGGAAGCGCTGCGCAAGCTGCATGCGCCGCGCGAGGTGGTGCTGGTGTCCAAGGACATCAACATGCGCGTGAAGGCGCGCGCCCTGGGCCTGGTCGCGGAGGATTACCAGAACGACAAGACGCTGGAAGACGGCGACCTGCTCTATTCGGGCAGCCTTGCGCTGCCGACGGACTTCTGGACCAAGGCCGGCAAGAACGTCGAAAGCTGGCAGAGCGGCGTGCACATGTACTACCGCATCAGCGGCCCCGTGGTGGCGCAGCTGATGATCAACCAGTTTGTGTATTTCGAGGCGCCGGGCGAGCCCAGCCTGTATGCGCGCGTGACCGAGATCCGGGACAAGACGGCGGTACTGGAGACGCTCAAGGACTATGGCTCGTCCAAGAATACGGTCTGGGGTGTGAACACCCGCAACCGCGAGCAGAACTTCGCCATGAACCTGCTCATGGACCCCGACGTGGACTTCGTGACGCTGACCGGCACGGCCGGCACCGGTAAAACGCTGATGGCGCTGGCCGCGGGCCTGACCCAGGTGCTGGACGAGCGCCGCTATACCGAGATCATCATGACCCGCGCCACGGTGAGCGTGGGCGAGGACATCGGCTTCCTGCCCGGTACGGAGGAAGAAAAGATGGGCCCCTGGATGGGCGCGCTGGACGACAACCTGGAATTTCTTGCCAAGGGCGACGGGGGCAATGCTGGCGAGTGGGGTCGCGCGGCCACCAATGAGCTGATCCGCAGCCGCATCAAGATCAAGAGCATGAACTTCATGCGCGGGCGTACCTTTCTGAACAAGTACGTCATCATCGACGAGGCGCAGAATCTGACGCCCAAGCAGATGAAGACGCTGGTCACCCGCGCGGGCCCCGGCACCAAAATCATCTGCATGGGCAACCTGGCACAGATCGACACGCCCTATCTCACGGAAGGCTCCTCCGGCCTGACCTATGCGGTGGACCGGTTCAAGGGCTGGCCGCACAGCGGGCACATCCTGCTCGCGCGCGGCGAGCGCTCGCGCCTGGCCGACTTCGCCAGCGAGGTGCTCTGATGGCCGTGGGCTGGATGTCCGCGCTGAAGCTTGTGCCCTGGGGCGACGTGATCGAGGCCACGCCCCAGATCATGCAGGCCGCGCGCAAACTCATCAGCAACACGCGCAAGGCGCCGCCGCCCGAGGCGCCCGCGCAGCGGATCGACAGCACGCCCGATCAACTGGCAGTACTGCAAGCGCGGATGGCCCAGCTGGAGGAAGACCAGCGCGCGTCCGCCGCGCTGATCGAATCGCTGGCCGAGCAGAACGCCCAACTGGTGCGCGCCGTCGATGGGTTGCGCCGGCGCAGCCTGCACCTGCTGCTCGCCGTCTGCGGGCTCGGCGTATGCACGCTGGCGCTGCTCGCCTGGGCACTGTCGCGTTAAGACCGCTCAATCACTACTAAATAAATAGCTACTAGCGCTTACCCAGTAAGCGCTAGAGCCATTTTTGACTCTTAATAGTAATCGTCACCTGCGCCCACCGCCAGGTTCTCAAAGCGCGTCTGGTTCTTCTGGAAGAACAGCTTCACCGTGCCCGTGGGGCCGTTACGCTGCTTGCCGATGATGACTTCGGCAATGTTCGGCTCCTTGGACTCCTTGTTGTAGTAGTCGTCGCGGTAGATGAACATGATGATGTCCGCGTCCTGTTCGATGGCGCCCGATTCGCGCAGGTCACTCATCATGGGACGCTTGTCGGTGCGCTGCTCCACCGAACGGTTGAGCTGCGACAGCGCGATCACCGGGCACTGCAGCTCCTTGGCCAGCATCTTCAGGCCCCGCGAGATCTCGCCCAGCTCAGTGGCGCGGTTGTCGGAGCTGTTGCTGCCCGAGCCGCTCATGAGCTGCAGATAGTCGACCACGATCAGGCCGAGCTTGCCGCACTGGCGCGCCAGGCGGCGCGCGTTGGCGCGCAGCTCGGATGGGGTCAGGCCCGGCGTCTCGTCGATGTGCAGGCTCACGGTGCGCAGCCGCTCGATGGCTTCGGTCAGGCGCGGCCACTCCTCGTCGCTGAGCTTGCCGGTGCGCAGGTTGCCCTGGTTCACGCGCCCGATCGAGCCCACGATACGCACCGCCAGTTGGGCGGCGCCCATTTCCATCGAGAAGATGGCCACCGGCAGGCCCTCGTTGAGCGCCACATGCTCGGCAATGTTCACGGCGAACGAGGTCTTGCCCATGGAGGGGCGCGCCGCGAGCACCACCAGGTCGCCTGCCTGCAGACCGCTGGTCATGCGGTCCAGGTCGGCGAAGCCCGTGGGCACGCCGGTCACGTCCATGGGGTTGTCGGCCATCTCCTGTACGCGGTCCAGCAGGTCGATCACGAGCGAATCGAGCGACTGGAAGCCCTGCTTCATCCGCGAGCCCTCTTCGCCGATGGCGAAGATCTTCTGCTCAGCCTCGTCCAGGATGCGCTCCACCGGCCGGCCCTGGGGATTGAAGGCGTTGGTGGCGATGTCGTCGCTGGCGGTCACCAGCTTGCGCAGGATGGCGCGCTCGCGCACGATCTCTGCGTAGCGGCGGATGTTGCTGGCGCTGGGCACGTACTGCGCCAGGCTGTTCAGATAGGCCAGCCCGCCGATCTCCTCGGCCTTGCCCATGCCCTGCAGATGCTCGTAGACCGTGATTACGTCCGCGGGCTTGCTGGCGTTGATCAGCGCGCCGATGGCGGCGTAGATCTGCTGGTGCTCGTGGCGGTAGAAATCGCCATCCACCAGCAGGTCACCCACGCGGTCCCACGCCATGTTGTCCAGCAACAGGCCGCCCAGCACGCTGGACTCTGCCTCGATGGAATGGGGCGGAACGCGCAACTGGGCCACCTCGCGATCCAGCGATGGGACGGCATAACCGTCAGGAAGGGTGGGCACAACGGCAGACATGGGACTCAGGGGCTTTCAGGAGGGCAAGCAGACGATGCTAGCGGGCGGTGCCACGCCCGTCATTGCACAACTCTGTGGATAAGGCGTGCAAAGGCAGTGGGCAGCAGGTGCACAGGTGCGGGTGAAAAAACAAAAGCCGCCCAAGGGCGGCTTTGTATGGCAGAGCCAGGGTGTGAACCGATCAGGCCGTTTCGCCGTAGACGGACACGGTGACTTCAACGGCCACGTCGGTGTGCAGGGCCACCGTGACGGTGTTGTCGCCCACGACCTTGATCGGGCCGTTGGGCAGGCGGACTTGCGACTTCACCACGTTGTAGCCTTGCTTGTTCAGCTCTTCGGCGATGTCATGGTTGGTCACGGAGCCGAACAGACGACCGTCCACGCCAGCCTTTTGCGTCAGCTTGACGGTGGTGCCGGCCAGCTTTTCGCCTTGTGCCTGGGCGGCAGCCAGCTTCTCGGCGGCGGCCTTTTCAAGTTCGGCGCGCTTGGCCTCGAACTCGGCCTTGGCGGCTTCGGTGGCGCGGCGGGCGCGGCCCGTGGGGATCAGGAAGTTGCGGGCGTAACCGTCCTTGACCTTGACGATCTCGCCGAGGTTACCGAGGTTCACGACCTTGTCGAGCAGGATGATTTGCATGGTAATCGTGCTCCTTAGATCTTGTGCTGGTCGCTGTAGGGCAACAGAGCCAGGAAGCGGGCGCGCTTGATGGCGGTGTTGAGCTGGCGCTGGTAGATCGCGCGCGTGCCGGTCAGGCGCGCGGGGATGATCTTGCCGTTCTCTGCGATGAAGTCACGCAGGGTGTCGACATCCTTGTAGTCGATTTCTTCGACGCCTGCGACCGTGAAGCGGCAGAAGCGCTTGCGCTTGAACAGCAGCGACTGGGTGTTGCGCTTCGGGCGCTTGTCCTTGTTGAATTTCTTGAACGTGGCCATTTTCGGACCTCTTGAAAATTAATCTTGTTGAATATCCTGGATGTGGAACACCAATCCCTTGCCGCCGCGCCCCGTGGCCAAAAAGCCCTGGAACTTCCAGACGCTTCCCAGCGCTTGCCGGGCCAGGCGCTCCGCAAGAGCGCCAAATGCGAGGGCTTTCACGCTGGCCTTGACCTGCCGATCCGCCCCGGCTTCCCGCTGGAGCGACTCGTGCTCGAGTCGTATATCCAGCGCCGGCAGGCCGGCGGGCGTGTAGCGCAGAGGCTGGACCTCGGCGATACAGGCTGTCAGGACCCAATGGTTGTTCACACCTCCTGGCTGACAGGCTGGTCGATCAGCGCTCGTTCGAAGCGGCAAACTCGGCCTGGCTGGCCTTGCGTGCTTCTTCGCGCTCGACGGTCTTCATCATGGAGGACGCGCCCGTTTCGGCCTTCTTCTTCTGCACCGTCAGGTGACGCAGCACGGCGTCGTTGAACTTGAAGGCGTGCTCGAGTTCGGCCATCACAGCCTGGTCGGCTTCGATGTTCAGGCACAGGTAGTGGGCCTTGGCCAGCTTGTTGATCAGGTAAGCCAGTTGACGGCGACCCCAATCTTCCACACGGTGCACCTGGCCGCCGCCGGCAACGATCATGCCCTTGTAGCGCTCCAGCATGGCCGGAACCTGTTCGCTCTGATCCGGATGGATCAACAAAATGATTTCGTAGTGACGCATGCAAACTCCTTTTGGATGACACCACCCGCCGCGTCGTGTAGCGGTGTGGCAAGGCAAAGCGCGAGATTATAGCAACGCGCGCTCACCTTGTACACTGCGCACCGTCCACACTCCTGCACGCGGCACGCCAAAGCCCCCGCGTTGCACGCAAAGAACGCCATTTGCACCATTCGCGCTTGAAAACCGCGGATGCGCCCCTAACTGGCGCGCATAAGCATTCCAATTCAACCCAAGTCGACATGTCCGAGAACCAGAATCCCCCTCCCTCTCCTGAAGAGATTGAAGCAGCGATGTCCGCCAATGCCGCCGACGAACTGAACCGCCTGCAGGGCGAACTGGCCGAGCTCAAAGCCAAGAGCGCCGACCTGGCCGATCAATTTTTGCGCGCCAAGGCCGAGGCCGAGAATGCCCGACGGCGTGCGGAGGATGAGGTAGCCAAGGCCCGCAAGTTCGGCATCGAGAGCTTCGCCGAAAGCCTGCTGCCTGTCTGCGACAGCCTGGACGCCGCCCTGGCCATCGAGAACGCCACGGCCGAGCAACTGCGCGAGGGGTCGGACGCCACCCTGCGCCAGCTGATGTCGGCGCTGGAGCGCAACAAGGTGGTCATCGTGAACCCCGAGGCCGGCACCAAGTTCGACCCGCACCAGCACCAGGCCATCAGCATGGTGCCCGCCGACCAGGAAGCCAACACCGTCGTGAGCGTGCTGCAAAAGGGCTATCTGATCTTTGACCGCGTCCTGCGCCCTGCGCTGGTCACGGTGGCCGCGCCCAAGTAAATAAATCTCAGCACCGCCGCTTGAAGACGGGCAAGTTATCCACAAGTTACTGGCTATCCAGCCATTTCAGACATCACGGAGAAAAACATGGGAAAAATCATCGGTATTGACCTGGGCACCACCAACAGCTGCGTGGCCATCATGGAAGGCAACAACACGCGCGTGATCGAGAACAGCGAAGGCGCGCGCACCACGCCGTCCATCATCGCGTACCAGGAAGACGGTGAGATTCTGGTGGGCGCCTCTGCCAAGCGGCAGGCCGTGACCAACCCCAAGAACACCATCTACGCCGCCAAGCGCCTGATCGGCCGCAAGTTCGACGAGAAGGAAGTGCAGAAGGACATCGACCTGATGCCCTTCACCATCACCCGCGCCGACAACGGCGATGCCTGGGTGGAAGTGCGCGGCCAGAAGCTGGCCCCCCCGCAGATCTCCGCGGAAGTGCTGCGCAAGATGAAGAAGACCGCCGAGGACTTCCTGGGCGAGCCGGTGACCGAGGCCGTGATCACGGTTCCCGCATACTTCAACGACGCTCAGCGTCAGGCCACCAAGGACGCCGGCCGTATCGCGGGCCTGGATGTGAAGCGCATCATCAATGAGCCTACCGCCGCCGCGCTGGCTTTCGGCCTGGACAAGCAGGACAAGGGCGACCGCAAGATCGCCGTGTATGACCTGGGTGGTGGCACGTTCGACGTGTCCATCATCGAGATCGCCGACGTCGATGGCGAAAAGCAGTTCGAAGTGCTGTCCACCAACGGCGACACTTTCCTGGGCGGCGAGGACTTCGACCAGCGCATCATCGACTACATCATCGGCGAGTTCAAAAAGGAACAGGGCGTGGACCTGTCCAAGGACGTGCTGGCCTTGCAGCGCCTGAAGGAAGCCGCCGAGAAGGCCAAGATCGAGCTGTCGAACTCCTCGCAGACCGACATCAACCTGCCCTACATCACGGCCGATGCCTCGGGTCCCAAGCACCTGAACATCAAGCTGACCCGCGCCAAGCTGGAATCGCTGGTAGAAGACCTGATTGAGCGCACCATCGCGCCCTGCCGCACGGCCATCAAGGACGCCGGCATCTCCGTGTCCGACATCGACGACGTGATCCTGGTCGGCGGCATGACCCGCATGCCCAAGGTGCAGGAAAAGGTCAAGGAATTCTTCGGCAAGGAACCCCGCAAGGACGTGAACCCCGACGAAGCCGTGGCCGTGGGCGCAGCCATCCAGGGCCAGGTGCTGTCGGGCGACCGCAAGGACGTGCTGCTGCTGGACGTGACGCCGCTGTCGCTGGGCATCGAGACCCTGGGCGGCGTGATGACCAAGATGATCACGAAGAACACCACGATCCCGACGAAGTTCGCGCAGACCTTCTCGACGGCCGAGGACAACCAGCCCGCCGTGACGATCAAGGTGTTCCAGGGCGAGCGCGAGATTGCCAGCGCCAACAAGCTGCTGGGCGAGTTCAACCTGGAAGGCATTCCCCCGGCGTCGCGCGGCACGCCCCAGATCGAAGTGACCTTTGACATCGACGCCAACGGCATCCTGCACGTGGGCGCCAAGGACAAGGGCACGGGCAAGGAGAACAAGATCACCATCAAGGCCAACTCCGGCCTGTCCGAGGACGAGATCCAGAAGATGGTGAAGGACGCCGAGCTCAACGCCGCCGACGACAAGAAGAAGCTGGAGCTGGTGCAGGCCCGCAACCAGGGTGAGGCCGCCGTGCACACCGTGACCAAGAGCCTGTCCGAGCACGGCGACAAGCTGGACGCCGGTGAGAAGGAAAAGATCGAGGCCGCCGTCAAGGACCTGGAAGCTGCCCTCAAGACCGAGGACAAGGCCGCCATCGACGAGAAGACCACCGCACTGATGGCTGCCAGCCAGAAGCTCGGCGAGAAGATGTACGGCGATGCGCAGGCCGCTCAAGGGGCCGAGGCTGCGGGTGCGCAAGCTGCCGCCAGTGGCTCCGCCGGCGCCGCCGCGCAGGACGACAACGTGGTGGATGCCGAGGTCAAGGAAGTCAAGAAGGACTGATCGCGCCAGCGCATCCCGTGCCTAGCCGCCGCGTCGGGCCCCGCCAGCCGGGGTTCGCGCGGCGTTCGTGCTCCCAACCGGCCTGAAGATTGCCCATGTCCAAGAGAGATTTTTACGAGGTCCTTGGCGTTCCCAAGAACGCCTCGGACGATGAGATCAAGAAAGCCTATCGCAAGCTCGCGATGAAGTACCACCCTGACCGCAACCAGGGTGATGCTGCCAAGCCTGCCGAAGAGAAGTTCAAGGAGGCCAAGGAAGCCTACGAGATCCTGTCCGACGCACAGAAACGCGCCGCCTACGACCAGTACGGCCACGCGGGCGTAGACCCCAACATGCGTGGCGGCATGGGTGGCGCCGAGGGCTTTGGTGGCTTTGCCGAAGCCTTCGGAGACATCTTCGGCGACATGTTCGGCGGCGCGCGCGGGCGCGGCGGCCGGCAGGTGTACCGCGGCAACGACCTCTCCTACGCGATGGAAATCACGCTGGAGGAAGCCGCCAAGGGCAAGGAAGCGCAGATCCGCATTCCCAGTTGGGAAAGCTGCGAGACCTGCCACGGCAGCGGCGCCAAACCCGGCACCAGCGCCAAGACCTGCGGCACCTGCCAGGGCTCTGGCACGGTGCAGATGCGCCAGGGTTTCTTCAGCGTGCAGCAGACCTGCCCCCACTGCCGCGGCACGGGCAAGATCATTCCCGAGCCCTGCACGGCCTGCCACGGCCAGGGCCGGGTCAAGAAACAAAAGACGCTGGAGGTGAAGATCCCCGCCGGCATCGACGACGGCATGCGCATCCGCTCCACCGGCAACGGGGAACCGGGCACCAATGGCGGGCCGCCGGGCGACCTGTACATCGAGATCCGCATCAGGAAGCACGACATCTTCGAGCGCGACGGCGACGATCTGCACTGCCAGGTTCCGGTGAGCTTCATCACCGCGGCGCTGGGTGGAGAGATCGAGGTGCCCACGCTGCAGGGCAAGGCGGCCATCGATATCCCCGAAGGCACACAGGCCGGCAAACAGTTTCGCCTGAGGGGCAAGGGCATCAAGGGGGTGCGCTCCAGCTACCCCGGCGATCTGTACTGCCACATCATCGTGGAAACCCCGGTCAAGCTCACCGAGCACCAGCGCAAGCTGCTCAAGGAACTGGACGAGTCGCTCAAGAAGGGCGGTGCCAAGCATTCGCCGTCCACCGAGAGCTGGACCGACCGGCTCAAGAGCTTCTTCAGCTGACCCCCTGGACAAGGCCCGCGGACAGCGGGCCTTTTTTTGCCTGGGCTTTGGTCAATCCCGATCTGTTTATTCAGGAACGACCGGCCCATCGTTGACAAAAATCAGGTTATGGGTATTCACCGCGACCTAAGGTACGCAGCCTGCGCAGGATCAGACGATCCGCGCACAAGCCAGCCGAAAGAGCGCCCCCGTGACCGACCCAGCCCGCCAACCGACTTCCCCCGACATCCCTTCCGCACCCGAACTGGTCTGCCCCGCCGGCAGCCTGCCTGCACTCAAGGCGGCCGTTGACGGCGGAGCCGACTGTGTCTACCTCGGACTGCGCGACGCGACGAATGCACGCAATTTCGCGGGTCTGAACTTTGACGAGGCGGCCATCCAGAACGGCATTGCCTACGCCCATGCGCGCGGGCGCAAGGTGCTGCTGGCACTCAACACCTACCCGCAGGCCGCCAACCCCGCCCCCTGGCGCGCCGCCCTGGACCGCGCGGCCGCCTGGGGGATCGACGCCGTGATCATGGCCGATCCCGGCCTTATGCAATACGCCATGCGCCACCATCCGCAGCTGCGGCTGCACCTGTCGGTGCAGGGCTCGGCCACCAACCACGACGCCATCAACTTCTACCACCAGCAGTTCGGCATCCAGCGCGCCGTGCTGCCGCGCGTGCTCTCGCTGGAGCAGGTGCGCCAGGTGATCGACCGCACGCCGGTGGAGATCGAGGTGTTCGCCTTCGGCAGCCTGTGCGTGATGGTCGAAGGGCGCTGCGCGCTGTCGTCTTATGCCACGGGTGAGTCGCCCAACACGCACGGCGTGTGCTCACCCGCGAAGTTCGTGCGCTGGCAGGAGACGCCCAAGGGCCTGGAGTCGCGCCTGAATGGCGTGCTCATCGACCGCTACGGCAACGGCGAGAACGCCGGCTACCCCACGCTGTGCAAGGGCCGCTTCGACGTGGGCGACGAGAGCAACTACTACGCGCTGGAGGAACCCACCAGCCTCAACACGCTGGAACTGCTGCCCAAGCTTGTGAAGATGGGCGTGCGTGCCTTCAAGATCGAGGGCCGTCAGCGCAGCCCCGCGTACGTGGCCCAGGTGACCAAGGTCTGGCGCGAGGCCATCGACCACTGCATGGCGCAAGGCCACCTGTACAGCCCCAAGACCGCCTGGATGGCCAGCCTGGACCAGGTGGCCGAGGGCCAGCAGCACACGCTGGGCGCCTACCACCGCCCCTGGAAATGAAGTGCGAAGAACACCCCCCTGTGCCGTTGCCCGGCAGCCTGGGCCTGGGTCACGCCGATTTATGCGGCGGGGACTGCGCTTGGCCCCCTGAAGAACTGAGAGCATCAAGATGAAACTAGCCCTGGGCCCGCTGCAGTACTACTGGCCGCGCGATACCGTTTTTGATTTTTACCAGGCCATGGCCGAGACGCCGGTGGACGTCGTCTACCTTGGCGAAGCCGTGTGCTCGCGCCGCCGCGAGCTGCGCCAGAGCGACTGGATCGACATCGCACGCATGCTGCGCGACGCCGGCAAGCAGGCGGTGCTCTCCACCATGGTGCTGCTGGAGTCCACCTCCGACGTATCCGCCATGCACAAGATCGCCCAGGACGAGGAATTCCTCATCGAGGCGAACGACATGGGCGCCGTGCACCAGCTCGCAGGCAAGCGCGCCTTCGTCGCCGGCCCCCAGCTCAACCTGTTCAATGCCGATTCGCTGAACTGGATGGTCGGCCTGGGCGCCAGCCGCTGGGTCATGCCATTGGAGATGCGCCAGGCCGACCTGGCCGTGCTGCAGCAGCACAAACCCGCGGGGCTGGAGACCGAAGTCTTCGCCTACGGCCGCATGCCCTTGGCGTTCTCGGCGCGCTGCTTCACGGCACGCCACCACAACCTGCCCAAGGACGACTGCGGTTTTCGCTGCATCGAGCACCCGGACGGCCAGCTGCTGGCCACCCGCGAAGGCGAGGGCTTCCTGGTGCTCAACGGCATCCAGACCCAGTCGGCGCGCGTGCACAACCTCATACAGGACGTACCTGCGCTGCGCGCGCTGGGCGTGGAACTGCTGCGCCTGTCCCCCCAATCGCAGCACATGGCAGAGGTCATTGCCGCCTTCGACGCGGCCCGCAAGGCGCCCCAACCCGATGCAGGTGCCCTTGACCGCATGCGCCCCCTGATGCCCGAGGCCCCCTGCAACGGTTACTGGCACGGCAAGCCCGGGCTGGATCTGGTGCAGCCCGCCGTGACATCCTGAGCCACCGCACTTACTCCTTCAAGCCATGACCGCTACCCCACCCGCACCGTTCACCCTGCCGCGCCCCGTGGGCGCCGTGCTCTCGCGTCTGCCCGCCTATCCGGGCTCGGTCCTGCTGGTTACGGCCATCAACCTGGCCCTGTCGCGCCACCTGCCGCAGGACGTGAAGGACCTGCTCAAGGACAAGCGCCTGTCCATCCGCGTGCGCGACGCGCGCGTGGCCTTCGACTTCACCTGGAACGGCCAACGCTTTGCGCCCAGCGCGCCGCAGGGCAACCCGGACCTCGCGATCAGCGCCAATGCGCAGGACTTCGTGCTGCTGGCGCAACGCCGCCAGGACCCGGACACGCTGTTCTTCAACCGCCGCCTGGTGATGGAGGGCGACACCGAGCTGGGCCTGGTGGTCAAGAACGCGCTGGACGCCATCGACCTGCCCGTGCTCGACCCGCGCCACTGGGCGCCGCGCGCCGTGCTCTCGCGCTGGGCCCCGCAGCTTGCGCGACAATTGCCGCCTCTTGCGCCCTTCTTTGGAGGTCGTTCGTGACGGAACCTGCCCCTTGCGATGTCCACCCGCTGGTCTATTCCTGCTCCGGCTGCTCCAGCGCCGCGCAGCTGGCCAACCATGTCGCCGTGCGGCTGGACCGTGAGGGCGTGGCGGAGATGTCGTGCATCGCTGGCGTGGGGGGCGACGTGCCCAAGCTGGTCAAGCTGGCGCGCTCGGGCCGTCCCATCATCGCGCTCGACGGCTGCCCCCTGGTGTGCGTGAAAAGCAGCCTGGCGCGCCACGGCATTACGCCGGCACGCCACTTCCAGTTGCATGAATACGGCGTGAAGAAGCGCAACCACCAGGACTTCGACCCGGCCGAGGCCGCCCAGGTGCTGGCGCGCATCCAGGCCGACCTGCACGACCATCCCCTGCGCTCCAAGGCCGCCGCATGAGCCAGCCGCCCCGCCGCGTGATCGTGGGCATCTCGGGTGCCAGCGGCGCCGTGTATGGCGCACGCCTGCTGCAGGCGCTGCAGGACATGCCCAACGTGGAATCGCACCTGGTCGTCTCCGACGCCGGCTGGCGCAACCTGCGCCACGAGCTGGACATGGACCGCGCCAGCGTCGAGGCGCTGGCGGACGTGGTGCACGACCTCGCCAACGTGGGCGCCAGCATTGCCAGCGGCTCGTTCGCCGCGCACGGCATGGTGGTGGCGCCCTGCTCCATGCGCACGCTGGCGGCCGTGGCCCACGGCCTGGCGGACAACCTGCTCACGCGCGCGGCCGACGTGGTGCTCAAGGAGCGGCGCCGCCTGGTGCTGATGGTGCGCGAATCCCCTCTGCACCTGGTGCACCTGCGCAACATGGCGACGGTGACCGAGATGGGCGGCATCGTGTGCCCGCCCATGCCCGCGTTCTACCAGCGCCCCACCAGCGTGGGCGAGATCGTGGACCACAGCGTGGCCCGCGTGCTGGACCTGCTGGGGCTGGAGCACGCCCTGGCGCCGCAATGGCAGGGCCTGCCGTTGGACTCCTGAAACAATAGCTGCTAGCGCTTGCTGGATAAGCGCTGGAGCCTGATTTCATTCAAAGCATGCATTACCGCGACCTGCGCGACTTCATGGCCCAGCTGGAGGCCGCGGGCGAATTGCGCCGCATTGCCGAGCCCGTATCCCCTCACCTGGAAATGACCGCGCTGGCCGACCGCGTACTGCGCGCGGGCGGCCCCGCATTGCTGTTCGAGCACCCCACGGGCCATACCATGCCGGTGCTCGCCAACCTGTTCGGCACGCCCGGGCGCGTGGCGCGCGCGCTGGGCGTGGCGGGGCTGCCGGAGATCCGCGCCTTCGGCGAGGTGCTGGCTCAGCTCAAGGAGCCCGAGCCGCCACGCGGCATGAAGGACCTGTGGGGCAAGCGCGATCTGCTCAAGACGCTGTGGAGCATGGCCCCTGCCACCGTGCGCCGCCCGCCCTGCCAGGAGGTGGTGTGGGAGGGCAGCGACGTCGACCTGACCCGCCTGCCCATCCAGCACTGCTGGCCTGGCGACGTGGCGCCATTGGTCACCTGGGGTCTCACCATCACGCGCGGGCCGCGCAAGGCACGCCAGAACTTAGGGATATACCGCCAGCAGCTGCTGGGCAAGAACCAGCTCATCATGCGCTGGCTGTCGCACCGCGGCGGTGCGCTGGACTTTGCCGACCACTGCCGGCTCAACCCCGGCCAGCCCTACCCGGTGGCCGTGGCCATCGGGGCCGACCCGGCCACCATCCTGGGCGCCGTCACGCCCGTGCCCGACACGCTGTCGGAATACCAGTTCGCCGGCCTGCTGCGCGGCGCGCGCACCGAGGTGGCGCCCGCTTTAGGCGTGCCGCTGTCGATACCGGCCAGCGCCGAGATCGTGCTGGAAGGCCACATCCATCCCGATGCCAACGACAAGAGCGGCTGGCAGCACGCGCTGGAAGGCCCCTACGGCGACCACACTGGCTACTACAACGAGTGCGCCGAGTTCCCCGTGTTCACCGTCGAGCGCATCACGCAGCGCCAGGACGCCCTGTACCACAGCACCTACACGGGCAAGCCGCCCGACGAGCCGGCCATGCTGGGCCTGGCGCTGAACGAGCTGTTCGTGCCGCTGCTGCAGCGCGCCTTCCCGGAGATCATCGACTTCTACCTGCCGCCCGAGGCGTGCAGCTATCGCATGGCGGTGGTGCGCATCCGCAAGGCCTATGCGGGCCATGCACGGCGCGTGATGATGGGCGTGTGGAGCCACCTGCGCCAGTTCCTCTACACCAAGTTCATCGTGGTGGTGGACGAAGACGTGGACGCACGCGACTGGAAGGAAGTCATCTGGGCCCTGACCACACGCATGGACCCGGCGCGCGACACCCTGTTGATCGAGCACACGCCCATCGACTACCTGGACTTCGCCTCGCCCGTGGCAGGCCTGGGCAGCAAGATGGGGCTGGACGCCACCAACAAATGGCCCGGGGAGACCCAGCGCGAATGGGGCCGTCCCATGGCCATGGATGCCGGCGTGAGCCAGCGCATGAACGCGCTGGCCGACGCGCTGGGACTGTAGAACCCGTCTGCGATCGCCTCGCCGGGTGGGCGAAGCCGCAGGAAGCCTTCCAAGGAGACCCCCCATGTCCACGACACCGCCCCGCTGGGACCCGCAAGCCCCCGAAGTCCTGCGCGACCAGCGCGCCGCCTACGACCAGCTGCGCGAGCGCTGCCCGCTGGCGCACAGCGACGCACAGCACTGGTCTGTGCTGCGACACGCCGAGGTCATGCAGGTGCTCGGCGACCATGCCACCTTCAGCAGTGCGGTGTCCGCCCACCCGGCCGTGCCCAATGGCTACGACCAGCCCCTGCACACGCAGTACCGCCGCGCGCTCGACCCGTTCTTCGCCCCCGAGCGCATGGCGCACTTCGAGCCCGTGTGTCGCGCGCTGTCGGCCGCCACGGTGCAGGAGGCCCTGGCCCTGGGCGGCGAGCTGGAGATCACCCACGAGTTCGCCCTGCCCTTCGCGGTGCGCGTGCAGTCCGCGTTCCTCGGCTGGCCCACGCTGCTGCAAGACGAGCTGCTCGGCTGGCTGCGCCGCAGCCAGGCCGCCACCCGCTCGGGCGACCGCACGCAGACCTCGGCCGTTGCGCAGGAGTTCGAAGACCTGGTCGGGCGCGTGCGCCAGGCCCGCCTGGAGGCGCCGCCCACGCAGGACATCACCAGCGAACTGATGCACACCCGTGTGGAGGGCCGCCTGCTGGACCTGCGCGAGCTTGCCAGCGTGCTGCGCAACTGGACGGTGGGCGAGGTCGGCACGATTGCGGCCTCCATCGGCATCCTGCTGCACTGGCTGGCGAGCCACCCCGACTGGCAGCAACGCCTGCGCACGCAGCCCGGCCTCTTGCCCACGGCCATCGACGAGGTGCTGCGCATCGACGGCCCGCTCGTTGCCAACCGCCGCATCACCACCCGCGACGTGACGCTGGGCGGCTGCCCCGTGCCGATGGGCGAGCGCCTGTCCATCCACTGGATCGCCGCCAACCGCGACCCGCGCGTGTTCGGCGACCCGGATGAATTTCGCATGGACCGCGATCCCGCGCTCAACCTGCTGTATGGCGCAGGCATCCACGTCTGCCCCGGCGCGCCGTTGGCGCGGCTGGAACTGCGGGTGCTGATGGAGGAGTTGCTGGCGCGCACCAGCGCCATCGCACTGCCCGCAGGCCATGCGCCTACGCGGGCCACAGCCCCGGACGCCGGCTACGCCACGTTGCGGGTGCGTTTGCATCAAACACCCGCGTAGCGCCGTCTGCTACGCTGACGGTCGTCACTTCACAAAGCCATTCCATGTCCGTCAGCATCACTTTCCTCGGCGGGGCCGGCACCGTCACCGGCTCCAAATACCTCGTACGCCACGGCGGCCAGGCGCTGCTCGTGGACTGCGGCCTGTTCCAGGGCTACAAGCCGCTGCGCCTGCGCAACTGGAACCCGCTGCCGGTGGCGCCGCAGGACATTGACGCCGTGCTGCTCACCCATGCCCACCTGGACCACTCGGGCTACCTGCCGCTGCTGGCCAAGGACGGCTTTGGCGGGCCGGTGTTCTGCACGGCCGGCACGCGCGATCTATGCGCCATCCTGCTGCCCGACAGCGGCCATCTGCAGGAAGAAGACGCGGCTTTCCTCAACCGGCACAAGCTCAGCAAGCACGAACCCGCCCTGCCGCTGTACACGCGCCTGGACGCGCAGCACTGCCTGTCGCTGCTGCAAGTGCAGCCCACGCACCAGACCTTCGAGCCCATCCGCGGCTGGCGCGCCACCTTCCAGAACGCAGGCCACATCCTGGGTGCGGCCAGCGTGCTGCTGGAGGTGGGAGGGCGGCGCATCCTGTTCTCTGGCGACCTGGGCCGCCCGGACGACCTGCTGATGCATGCGCCCGACGCGCCGCCCGCGGCCGACACCGTGCTCATCGAGTCCACCTACGGCGACCGCAGCCACCCACCCGGCACGGTGCTGGACGAGCTGGGGCCCGCGCTGGCACGCCTGGCTGCACGCGGCGGCGTGGCGGTGGTGCCGGTATTCGCCGTGGGGCGCGCGCAGACGGTGATGTACGCCATCGCCCAGTTGAAGGCCCGCGGCGAAGTGCCTTCCGGACTGCGCGTGTACCTGGACAGCCCCATGGCCGTGAGCGCCACGGAGCTGTTCCAGAACCACCTGAGCGAGACCCGGATCAACCGCTCCGAACTGCACGCCATGGCGCGCGGCACGACGCTGGTGCACAGCGTGGACGAGTCCAAGGCGCTGGCCCGTCTGCACGGGCCGCGCGTGATCCTGTCGGCCAGCGGCATGGCCACGGGCGGGCGCGTGCTGCACCATTTGGCGCTGCACGCGGGCGACCATCGCAACATGATCATCCTCACCGGCCACCAGGCGGGCGGTACGCGCGGCGCCCGCATCGCCGCGGGCGAAAAAACCATCCGCATCCACGGGCGCGACGTGGCCATCCGTGCCGAGGTGGTGCAATTGGCCACGGCCTCGGCCCACGCCGATGGCGACCAACTGGTGGCCTGGCTGCGCTCCATGCCCTCCACACCCCGTCAGGTGTACGTGGTGCATGGGGAGATGGCTGCGGCCGACATGCTGCGCCAGCGCATCGACCATGCGCTGGGCTGGCCCGTGGAGGTTCCCGAGCATGGCGACAGCGTGACGCTCTAAACAAGAGCCAAAACAGCCTCCAGCGCTTATCTGATGAGCGCTTCAAGCTATATTTTTCATAGCAAATCCGCCGCTATGTCTCATCCAGCGGCATGTGAGCCATCGCGTATCGCGATGACAACCAGCGGATATACAGGGGAAAATAGGGGAATCACCTCGTCAAACGAGAAGTCGCTCCACCCCCGATGAAAAGCTCAGAGCGCAGCTTTGCGCGCCGCATTGACCTCACCTCGCTGCAACTGTTCGTGGCCGTCTGCGAACTGGGCAGCATCGGCCGCGCGGCCGAGCGGGAGTTCATCGCCGCCTCGGCGGTGAGCAAGCGCCTGTCCGACCTGGAGGCTGCGGTCGACACGGCCCTGCTGTACCGCCACAGCCGCGGCGTGACGCTGACCCCCGCTGGCGAAAGCCTGCTGCACCACGCGCGCAACGTGCTGTTCGGGCTGGAGCGCATGCAGGGTGAGCTTTCCGAGTACGCCGACGGCGTGCGCGGCCATGTGCGCATGCACGCCAACATCTCTGCCATCGTGCAGTTCCTGCCCGAGGACCTGGGCGCGTTCGCCCAGGCACACAGCCAGATCAAGATCGATCTGCAGGAGCACCTCTCGCCCGACGTGCTGCAGGCCGTGCACGAAGGCGCGGCGGATCTGGGGATCTGCAACGTACCCGCCACGGCCGCCCACGAAGGCCTGCAAAGCCGCCCCTACCGCAGCGACCGGCTGGTGCTGGTCGTGCCCCAGACGCACGCCCTGTCGACCCGCGCATCGATCCGCTTTGAAGAAGTGCTGGACTGGGACATCGTCGGGCTGCACGCGGGCAGCAGCATCAGCCTGGCCATGCGCCAGGCCGCCGCGCAGGCCGCGCGTCCGCTGCGCCAGCGCATCCAGGTCACCAGCCTGGACGCGATGTGCCGCATGATCGACAACGGCCTGGGCGTGGGCCTGCTGCCCGACCGGGCGTTTTCGCTGATGCGCGGCGTGGGGCAACTGGCCGCCGTGCCGCTGGACGAACCCTGGGCCCGGCGCGCGCTGCGCCTGGTGGCGCGCGACTTCGAGGCCCTGCCCGTCACGGCACGGCTGCTGGTCGAACACCTGGCGCCCGCGCCTGCCGCGACGCCCGCCGAGGACGGCGACACCCCCACCTAGAATTCTCACCACCCCACTGAACCCAAGAAACGAGATTGCCATGGGACGCACCCTGTACGACAAGATCTTCGACGAGCACGTCGTCCACACGGAAGAGGACGGCACCGCCGTGCTCTACATCGACCGCCACCTGGTGCATGAGGTGACCAGCCCGCAGGCCTTCGAAGGCCTGCGCGAGGCGGGCCGCAAGGTCTGGCGCGTGAGCTCCATCGTGGCCACGGCCGACCACAACACCCCCACCACCGGTTGGGAGCGCGGCTACGACGGCATTGCCGACCCCATCAGCAAGGAGCAGATCGTCACGCTGGACAAGAACATCCAGGAATCCGGTGCGGCAGCGTTCTTCCCCTTCCTGTCCAAGCGCCAGGGCATCGTGCACGTGATCGGCCCCGAGAACGGCGCCACCCTCCCGGGCATGACCGTGGTCTGCGGCGACAGCCACACCAGCACCCACGGCGCATTCGGCGCGCTGGCCCACGGCATCGGCACCAGCGAGGTGGAGCACGTGATGGCCACGCAGACCCTGCTGGCCAAGAAGGCCAAGAACATGCTGGTCAAAGTGAATGGCAAGGTCGCCCCTGGCATCACGGCCAAGGACATCGTGCTGGCCATCATCGGCAGGATCGGCACCGCCGGCGGCACGGGTTACACGATTGAATTTGCCGGTGAAGCCATCCGCGACCTGAGCATGGAAGGCCGCATGACCGTGTGCAACATGGCCATCGAAGCCGGCGCGCGCGCGGGCCTGGTGGCGGTGGACGACAAGACGATCAACTACGTGAAGGGCCGCCCGCTCGCACCCACGGGCGTGGAGTGGGACCAGGCCGTGGCGTACTGGAAGACGCTGCACTCGGACGCGGACGCCAAGTTCGACGCGGTGGTGGAGTTGAACGCCGTCGAGATCGTGCCGCAGGTCACCTGGGGCACCAGCCCCGAGATGGTGCTGGGCATCGACGCCGTGGTGCCCGACCCGGACAATGAGAAGGACCCGTCCAAGCGCGGCGCCATCGAACGTGCGCTGACCTACATGGGTCTGCAGCCCGGCAAGCCGATGGATGACATCTTCGTGGACAAGGTGTTCATCGGCTCGTGCACCAACAGCCGCATCGAGGACATGCGCGAAGCCGCCGCCGTGGTGAAGAAGCTCGGCCAGAAGGTCGCCAAGAACATCAAGCTGGCCATGGTGGTACCTGGCTCGGGCTTGGTGAAGGAACAGGCCGAACGCGAGGGGCTGGATGCGATTTTCAAGGCCGCGGGCTTTGAATGGCGCGAGCCCGGTTGCTCCATGTGCCTGGCCATGAATGCCGACCGCCTGGAGCCCGGCGAGCGCTGCGCTTCCACGTCCAACCGCAACTTCGAAGGCCGCCAGGGCGCGGGCGGGCGCACGCACCTCGTGAGCCCCGCCATGGCCGCGGCCGCCGCCATCCATGGCCACTTCGTGGACATCCGCCAGTTTGCTTAAGGAGCCTCCCACCATGAACAAGTCTCTCGCCGCCCTGCTCGCGCTGGCCTTCGTGCTGGCCGGCTGCAACACCGTCAAGGGCATGGGCCAGGACGTGCAGCGCGCCGGCAGCGCCATCGAACGCGCCGCCAAGTAAGTCCTCCACACCGCCATCCCAGGAGCTCCGCATGAAGAAAGCCCTCGCCTGCCTCGCCACCACGCTGCTGCTGGCCAGCCCCGCCCTGTCGTGGGCCGCCAACCGCGCCTGCGTCATCGAAGGCAGCATCACCTTCAGTGGCAAGACCACGCAGGTCAAGGACTGCATGGAATTCGCCGCCGGCGTGCCCGACGACCAGATCAAGGGCAGCTGCGGCGGCCTGGCGCAGATGTCCGCCCAACTGGGCGGCAAGCCCGGCAAGGTGAGCTACCTGCCGCAGTGCCCGCGCCCGGCCAGCGGCGCCTGCAAGGGGCTGATGGGTCAGCCCGTGGATGCCTACTACTACAACCTGACCGCCGATGCGCTGCAGGACAAGCGCAAGGCCTGCGAAACCTCCAGCGCACAGATCAAGGCCGGCACCTGGACCAACGGCCAGTAAGCCCGCGGGCCCCAACGCCACTTCTTTCCGGACACACCACCATGCAGAAATTCACCCTCCACAAGGGCCTCGTCGCCCCCATGGACCGCGAGAACGTCGATACCGACGCCATCATCCCCAAGCAGTTCCTCAAGTCGATCAAGAAGACGGGCTTCGGCCCCAACCTGTTCGACGAGTGGCGCTACCTCGACAAGGGCGAGCCGGGCGTGCCCGAATCCCAGCGCAAGCCCAACCCCGACTTCGTGCTGAACCAGCCGCGCTACCAGGGCGCGAGCATCCTGCTGGCGCGCAAGAACTTCGGCTGCGGCTCCAGCCGCGAGCACGCGCCCTGGGCGCTGGACCAATACGGTTTTCGCGCCATCATCGCGCCGAGCTTCGCCGACATCTTCTTCAACAACTGCTTCAAGAACGGCCTGCTGCCCATCGTGCTGCCCGAAGCCACGGTGGACCAGCTGTTCAACGAAGCGGCCGCCTTCCCCGGCTACCAGCTCACCGTCGACCTGGAGCGCCAGGTGGTGGTGCGTCCCCAGGGCGAGGAGATCCCCTTCGACGTGGTGCCGTTTCGCAAGTACTGCTTGCTCAACGGGTTTGACGACATCGGCCTGACGCTGCGCCATGCCGACAAGATCCGCGCGTTCGAAGCCGCACGCCTGGCCAGCAAGCCGTGGCTGAGCCACACCATGGCCGCGTGACCCGCCCCGGGCTCTGGCCGATTGATTACAAGCAAAAACAGCCTCCGACGCTTATCCATCAAGCGCTGACAGCTATCAAAACAGAAGTGAATGACCATGAAAATCGCAGTTCTGCCGGGTGACGGCATTGGCCCCGAGATCGTCGCCGAGGCCGTCAAGGTGCTCGAAGCCCTGGACCTGAAGCTGGAGATGGAGACGGCACCCGTGGGCGGCGCCGCCTACGAGGCCGCGGGCCACCCGCTGCCGGAGTCCACGTTGAATCTCGCCAAGAGTGCCGACGCCATCCTGTTCGGCGCCGTGGGCGACTGGAAGTACGACACGTTGGCGCGCCCGCTGCGCCCCGAGCAGGCCATCCTGGGCCTGCGCAAGCACCTGGGCCTGTTCGCCAACTTCCGTCCCGCGATCTGCTACGAGCAGCTCACGCACGCCTCCAGCCTCAAGCCCGAGCTGGTGGCCGGCCTGGACATCCTCATCATCCGCGAGCTGACCGGCGACATCTACTTCGGCCAGCCGCGCGGGCGTCGCACCGCCGCCGACGGCCACTTCCCCGGCGCCGAGGAAGCATTCGACACCATGCGCTACAGCAAGCCCGAGATCGAGCGCATCGCCCGCGTCGCGTTCGAGGCCGCGCGCAAGCGCAACAAGAAGGTCACCAGCGTGGACAAGGCCAACGTGCTGGAAACCTTCCAGTTCTGGAAGGACGTCGTGACCGAGGTGCACAAGGACTATCCCGACGTGGAGCTGCAGCACATGTACGTGGACAACGCGGCCATGCAGCTGGTGAAAGCGCCCAAGGCGTTCGACGTGATCGTCACCGGTAACATGTTCGGCGACATCCTCTCCGACGAAGCCTCCATGCTCACCGGCTCCATCGGCATGCTGCCCTCGGCCAGCCTGAACGACAAGAAGCAAGGCCTGTACGAGCCCAGCCACGGCAGCGCCCCCGACATCGCCGGCAAGGGCGTGGCCAACCCCCTGGCCACCATCCTCAGCGCTGCCATGATGCTGCGCTTCAGCCTGAACCAGGAAGAAGCCGCGCGCCGCATCGAAGCCGCGGTGCAGCAGGTGCTGGCCCAAGGCCTGCGCACGCCTGACATCTACAGCGACGGCACCACCAAGGTGGGCACGGCGCAGATGGGCGATGCCGTGGTGAAGGCCCTCGCTGCCTGACGGGCGGCCTCCCGCACAACGCGACAGCGGCCCTTCGGGGCCGCTTTTTCGTGGCGCGCAAGCAGCACAAGCGGCCACGCGGCATCGCAAGTCCGGATCCGGCCAGACGCATCGCCCACGGGCCGGGAGACTCTTCCTTCACCCAACCCGAAGGAGCGTCCCATGTCCCACCAACCGTCCCTCTCCCATCGCGTCGCCATCGTCACCGGCGCCAGTTCCGGCATCGGCCGCGCAGCGGCCCTGCTTTTCGCGGAGGCCGGCGCGGCCGTCGTCGTGGGCGCACGGCGCCAAGCGGAGCTGGACCAACTCGTCGCTGCCATCACCCAGCAGGGAGGGTCGGCTTCGGCAGTGGCCGGCGACGTGCGCGACGAGGCCTACGCACAAGCGCTCGTCGCCACTGCCGTGGAGCTTTTTGGCGGCCTCGATATCGCCTTCAACAACGCGGGCACCATGGGGCCGCTGCAACCCACGCCGGACGTGCAGTCGAGCGATGGGCGCGACACCCTGGAGACCAACCTCACCAGTGCCTTCCTGGGCGCCAAGCACCAGATTCCCGCAATGCTGGCGCGCGGAGGTGGTTCGATCATCCTCACCTCCACCTTCGTGGGGTATACCGCCGCATTTGCGGGCACGGCCGCGTATGCCGCGAGCAAGGCCGGCCTGATCGGCCTGACCCAGGCACTGGCCACGGAGTTCGGAGCGAAGGCCATCCGTGTGAATGCCTTGCTGCCCGGCGGCACCCTCACCCCCATGGCGCGCGCCATGAACGGAACACCCGAGGCGCTGTCCCAGGTCGCCCAACTGCATGCACTCAAGCGCCTGGCGCAGCCCCGGGAGATTGCCCAGGCCGCGTTGTACCTGGCGTCCGACGCGGCATCGTTCGTCACCGGGACAGCCATGCTGGTGGATGGCGGGGTGTCCATCCAGCGGGGCTGACCGCAGCGCAGCGGCGATGGCGGCGGCATGTCCAGCCATGGCCCGCATGGGTTCCGCTACAATGCCCAGCTATGTTTGCCGCCCGCCCGTTTGCCCTGAACACCGCCTCTGCCGCCAAGGCACGCAAGGCTGCGCGCGCAATCACCAAAACCACGACCATTACGGGCTGATCCAGCTCCGGCATCGTCGTGCGCCCTCCCTGGCCTAGACGAGCCGGGGGCGGAAGAAAGCAGCCACCGGTCGCGTGCGTACTGTTTTTTACTTTGAAAGGGCGATGAAATGAGCAAGTTGGTAGGTTTGGTCGGCTGGCGCGGCATGGTCGGCTCGGTCCTGATGGACCGCATGGCGCAGGAAAAGGACTTCGATCTGATCGAGCCCCTGTTCTTCTCCACCTCGAACGCAGGCGGCAAGGCGCCCGCCCAGGCCAAGAACGAGACCACGCTGCAGGACGCGTTCGACATCGAACAGCTCAAGCGCTGCGACATCATCCTCACCGCACAGGGCGGCGACTACACCAACGAGGTGTACCCCAAGCTGCGCGCGGCCGGCTGGAACGGCCACTGGATCGACGCCGCCTCCGCCCTGCGCATGGAAAAGAACGCGGTCATCGTGCTCGACCCGGTGAACATGCCCGTCATCAAGAACGCACTGGCGAACGGCGGCAAGGATTGGATTGGCGGCAACTGCACCGTGTCCTGCATGCTGATGGGCGTGGGTGCGCTGTACAAGGCCGGGCTCGTCGAGTGGATGAGCACCCAGACCTACCAGGCGGCCAGCGGCGGCGGCGCGCAGCACATGCGCGAACTGCTGACGCAGTACGGCACGCTGAATGCCGAGGTGAAGGCCCTGCTCGACGATCCCAAGAGCGCCATTCTGGAAATCGACCGCAAGGTCATCGCCAAGCAGCGCAGCCTGTCGGGCGCGGAGACGGCCAATTTCGGCGTGCCGCTGGGCGGCTCACTCATCCCGTGGATCGACAAGGACCTGGGCAACGGCATGTCCAAGGAAGAGTGGAAGGGCATGGCCGAGACCAACAAGATCCTGGGCCAGGGGGAAGGCTTCAACACCGCCGCAGTGCCGGTGGACGGTTTCTGCGTGCGCGTAGGCGCCATGCGCTGCCACAGCCAAGCACTGACCTTCAAGCTCAAGAAGGATGTGCCCGTAGCCGACATCGAGGCCATGATCGCTGCCGACAACGAGTGGGTGAAGGTGGTTCCCAATACGCGTGAGGCGACGCTGAAGGACCTGACTCCCGTGGCCGTCACCGGCACCATGACCATTCCCGTCGGCCGCATCCGCAAGCTGGCCATGGGTCCGGAGTATGTGGGCGCGTTCACCATCGGCGACCAGTTGCTGTGGGGCGCCGCCGAGCCGCTGCGCCGCATGCTGCGCATCCTGCTAGACGCCTGACGCAGATTCAACGCCACCTTCGGGTGGCGTTTTTTCGAGGTCATAGATTGATACGGCCCGTTACCGATCGTTGTCCATTACCAACAGGAATAAGGCCGTCCCGGCCTCTTCCCGCACCGTATAAAACGTGGCGCGACACCTCAGCTTGTCAGTGCAAAACATTGATGCTATGGTGCTTTTTACATATTTTCACGCGCCTGGGCGGCTCGATCACGACCAGAAAAATACCGCCCCCTCGGCACCATCCATCTCTTCATTCGTCGCACACATGCATCGCTGGAAATTTTCTGTCCTGGCCACCGCGGCCATCCTCTCGGCTGGTCTTTACACCACCGATGCAAGTGCTCTCGCCCTGGGCCGCGTGAATGTCCAGTCGGCGCTTGGCGAGCCCCTGCGCGCGGAAATCGAACTGCCCCAGATCACTGCTGCCGAGGCCGAATCGCTGCGCGTGAGCACCGCCAGCCCTGAAGTTTTCCGCAGCCAGGGCATGGAATATTCCCCCGCTGCGCATAGCGTGCAAGTGCAACTGCACCGCCGCACGAATGGCTCCATGGTGCTGCGCTTGAGCAGTACCCGCCCGGTCAACGATCCTTTCGTGGATTTGGTTATCGATGCGACCTGGAGTTCCGGCCATATCGTGCGTAGCTACACGATGCTGTTCGACCCGCCGGCGAGCCGCCCGCAGGCGGCGGTGACCGCCGCACCTCAGGTAACGTCACCCCGTGCCGCGGCAACTGCGCCGCGCGCCCCCGCCACCACCGCGGCGCCCGCGCCTGCCGCACGCCCAGCAACCCCTCCCGCACCCGCCGTAGCCGGCCGTCCCACCCCCGCAGAGGCACCCGCGTTCGCTGGCGGTGACGAGATTCGCGTGCGCCCCGGGGACACGGCCGGCCGCATCGCGGAAGCCCATCGCCCCGCTGGCGTCTCGCTGGACCAGATGCTGGTAGCAATGATGCGCGCCAATCCGGACGCGTTCGTCAACAGCAATGTGAATCGTCTGCGTTCCGGCGCAGTGCTGCAGATGCCTAGCGAAACGGAGGCGCAAGCCACGGACGCCACCGAAGCTCGCAAGATCGTCGCCGCGCAAAGCCGCGATTTCAATGAATTCCGTCGCCGCATGGCAGCGACAGCGCCCAAGGCCGAGGTTGCAGCCGCAGAGCGCTCCGCGCGCGGCACTGTGCAGACCCAGGTGGACGAGAGCAAGCCCGCCGCTGCCGGCCCCGATAAGCTCACTCTCTCCAAAGGCAGCGTTCAGGCCCAGAAGACCGAGGAGCAGATGGCCCGCGACAAGCAGGCCGAACAGAACAGCGCCCGCATGGCAGAGCTGTCCAAGAACATCTCGGACCTGAACCAGCTCAGCGGCGCCTCCGCGCCAGCCGGCGCTGGCGCAGCTGCGCCAAGAGCCACGGCGCCTTCCGCCCCTGCCAGCCAGCCGGCGGTGGCAGTACCCGCCGCCGGGGGGCTGCCCGCACCCGCTACCGCGGCTGCAAGCGCCGACATGAGCACTGCCACGGCAGAAGCTGCCGCACCAGCGCCCGAGGCCTCTGCCGCCGAGGCGGCTGTTCCCGCCGAAGCAGCATCCCAGGCTTCTGCCGCAGCACCCGCTCCCGCCGCCGTGGCCCCGCGTCCAGCCCCCCAGCCCGTTCCCTACGAAGAGCCCAGCTTCCTGGATGCCCTCACGGAGGACCCGCTGCTGGCTGGAGGCGCGCTGGCGCTCGTACTTGCGTTGCTGGGCTATGGCGGCTACCGCGTGGTCCAAAGCCGCCGCAACCAGGGTGCCCTGGACAGTTCGTTCTCGGAAAGCAGCCTGCAGCCGGATTCCTTCTTCGGCGCCAGTGGCGGCCAGCGTGTGGACACGGCCAACAGCGAACTCACGACCGGCTCCTCGTTCATGACCTATTCGCCCAGCCAACTGGATGCCGGTGGCGATGTGGATCCGGTGGCGGAAGCCGACGTCTACCTCGCCTACGGCCGTGACCTGCAGGCGGAGGAAATTCTCAAGGAGGCGCTGCGCCACCATCCGGAGCGCGTCTCCATCCCCGCCAAACTGGCCGAGATTTATGCCAAGCGCCAGGACCGCAAGGCGCTGGAGTCCGTCGCCAACGACGTGTTCCGGCTCACCAACGGCCAGGGGCCCGACTGGACCCGCGTGTCCGACCTGGGCCGTACGCTCGACCCTGAAAATCCGCTGTATCAGCCCGGTGGCCGTCCTGCCGTTGCCGCCAGCGCCACAGCGGCCGCTGCATCGACCGCGGCCTTTGCAAGCACGCTGGGCGCAGCAACTGCTCCCGCGACACCCACGGGCGGACCGGACTCTGTGCTGCCAGACCTCGATCTGGACTTGGATCTCGACCTGCACGAAGCACCGTCGGCCCCGGCCCCGGCGCCAAGCACGTTTGCCATGGCCGCAGCCAACAACACCGCCGCAGCCGCGCCGGTAGTGTCGGCCGCCCAGGCGCCCGTCCCGTCCCTGGATCTGGGCGACCTGGAACTACCCCAGGCCTCCTGGGACGAGCCAGCGGTGACGCCGCAGGCGACGACAGAGCCCGACGTGCAAAGCGAGCCTCTTCCGTTGAACCTGGACGATGACTTGTCCCTGATGGACTCCGGCGTCGCCCCCCTGACCAGCCGCGACGCGAAGGCTGTCACCTCGGAATCCCTGGAATTCGACCTCGGCGATCTGTCGCTGGACCTTGACACCCCCACGGCGGCCGCTCCCGTCGCGCCCTCGGTCGCCGCCAAGGCAGCGTCCTCCGCTGCCGACGCGCTGCCGGACGACCCTCTGGCCACCAAGCTCGCACTGGCGGAAGAGTTCAACACCATTGGCGACAGCGAAGGCGCGCGGGCCCTGGTGGAAGAGGTCATCGCCGAATCGTCCGGTGAGCTGAAGGCCCGCGCCCAGCGACTGCTCGCCGAACTGGGCTGATGTCCATGCGGCGGTGGGCACGCGGCCATTGCCGCGCTGACGTGCCATTGCCCTCCGAAAGGAGCATCCGATGAGGGTGGCCCTCGGCGTCAGCTACAACGGTCAGGCATACAACGGCTGGCAGAGTCAGCCCTCTGGCAAAACGGTGCAAGACCGTCTGGAAGCGGCCCTGGGTCGCTTTGCCACGCAGGAGGTGCACACGATCTGTGCCGGGCGCACCGACGCCGGCGTGCACGGGCTGATGCAGGTGGTGCACTTCGATACGGAACTGCAGCGTGCGCCGTTTTCATGGGTCCGCGGCACCAACACCTTCCTGCCGGCGGACATCGCCGTGCAGTGGGCGCAACCCGTTCCCGATGCCTTTCATTCGCGCGCCTGCGCCGTGGCCCGGCGCTATGCCTACGTATTGCTGCAGTCGCCCGTACGCCCCAGCGTCGATGCCGGGCGCGTGGGTTGGGTCTTTCATGCCCTCGATGAGCAGGCCATGCACAAGGCCGTGCAGCATTTGCTGGGCGAGCATGACTTCACGTCATTTCGCGCCTCGGCCTGCCAGGCCAAGTCGCCGGTGAAGACATTGCACCGCATCGACATCACGCGCCGGGCTCCGCCAGCGGGCGAATCCACCGGCACCCACGGGTGTGTCCCCTGCTACTGGCGCTTTGAATTCGAAGGCAATGCGTTCCTGCACCACATGATCCGCAACATCATGGGCTGCATCGTCGCCATTGGCCAGGGGCTGTATCCGCCCGAATGGATGCGCACGGTGCTGGAGGCGCGGTCGCGCGACGCGGCTGCTCCTACCTTTTCGCCCGATGGCCTGTACTTCCAGGGCCCGGTATACGGCGCGGAATGGGGCCTGCCGACGCGCACGGCTGCGTATGATTGGCTGCCATGAGCAGCCCGACCGCGCCACTGAGCCCCCCCGTCCACTCCACCGCGCGCACACGCATCAAGATCTGCGGCCTCACGCGCGAGCAGGACGTGGACGCGGCCGTCGCCAGCGGTGCCGACGCCGTCGGCTTCGTGCTCTATCCCGCGAGCCCGCGCGCAGTCACCCCAGAGCGCGCAGCGCAACTGGCCCGGCGGCTGCCGCCCTTTGTCACGCCAGTGCTGTTGTTCGTGAATGCCCATGCTACTGATGTGATAGCTGCCTGCGCTGCTGTACCGGGCGCTACAGCGCAATTCCATGGTGACGAAACGCCCGAGGACTGCCTGCGCTCCAGCGACGGGGGTCGCATTCCCTTCCTGCGCGCCGCGCGCATTCCCCTGGGCGAAGGTGCGGCACGGTTCGACCTCGTAAAATACGCTCACGATCACTCTCACGCCCGCGCCATCCTGCTCGACGCCCATGTCGAGGGCTATGGCGGCGGTGGCAAGGCATTCAATTGGTCACTCCTTCCAACAAACGTCGACTGTCATCTCGTTTTGTCTGGTGGACTCACGCCTGCAAACGTGACCGATGGCATACGGCAAGTGCGCCCGCGTTGCCGGGCGCTGGCCGTTGATGTCAGTTCCGGCGTGGAGGCCACGGGCCCCGATGGTCTGCCCCTGAAGGGGATCAAGGACGCCGGCAAGATCGACCGCTTCATCGCCGCCGTACGCGCGGCCGATGCGGCACCAGTTCCTTATTTGTAAATGCCTGCATATACCCAACCCGATGCTTCGGGCCATTTTGGCCCCTATGGCGGCAGCTTCGTCTCCGAGACGCTGACGCACGCCATCAACGAACTGCGCGAAGCCTATGCGCGCTACCAGAACGACCCGGAGTTCCTCAAGGAATTCCACTATGAGCTTGCGCACTTCGTGGGCCGCCCCTCGCCGGTTTACCACGCGGCGCGCACCAGCCGCGAGATGGGCGGCGCGCAGATCTACCTCAAGCGCGAAGACCTGAACCATACCGGCGCACACAAGATCAACAACGTGATCGGCCAGGCCATGCTCGCCAAGCGCATGGGCAAGCCGCGCATCATTGCCGAGACCGGCGCCGGCCAGCACGGCGTGGCCACCGCCACCATCTGCGCGCGCTATGGCCTGGAGTGCGTGGTGTACATGGGCGCCGAGGACGTCAAGCGCCAAAGCCCCAACGTCTACCGCATGAAGCTGCTGGGCGCCACCGTGGTGCCCGTCGAGTCGGGCAGCAAGACGCTGAAAGATGCGCTCAACGAGGCCATGCGCGACTGGGTAGCCAACGTGGACAACACCTTCTACATCATCGGCACCGTGGCAGGCCCCCACCCCTATCCCATGATGGTGCGTGACTTCCAGAGCGTGATCGGCAAGGAATGCCTCACGCAGATGCCCACCATGCTGGCCGAACAGAAGATCGCCGCCGAGCAACCCGACGCCGTCGTGGCCTGCGTGGGCGGTGGCAGCAATGCCATGGGCATCTTCCACCCCTACATCCCGTTCGAGAAAACCCGCCTGATCGGCGTGGAAGCCGCAGGCGAAGGCCTGGACAGCGGCAAGCATTCCGCGAGCCTGCAGCGCGGCTCCAGTGGCGTGCTGCACGGCAACCGCACCTTCATCCTGCAAGATGAGAATGGCCAGATCACGGAGACGCACAGCATCAGCGCCGGCCTGGACTACCCCGGCGTAGGCCCCGAGCACGCCTGGCTGCAGGAAATCAAGCGAGCCGAGTACGTGGGCATCACCGATACGGAAGCTTTGGAAGCCTTTCACTACCTGTGCCGCACCGAGGGCATCATCCCGGCCCTGGAATCCAGCCACGCCGTGGCCTACGCGCTCAAGCTCGCCAAGACCATGACGCCCCAGCAATCCATCCTTGTGAACCTGTCCGGCCGCGGCGACAAGGACATCGGCACCGTGGCCGACCTGTCTGGCGTGGACTTCTACGACCGTCCCTCCATGCGCGGGTTGACCGTCAAGGGAGGACCCGCCGCATGAGCCGCATCGCTGACACTTTTGCAGAGCTGCAGTCCAAGGGCCGCAAGGCGCTCATCCCCTACGTCACAGCAGGCTTTCCCTTCGTCGACATCACACCGGCCCTGATGCACGGCATGGTCGAGGCCGGCGCCGATGTGATCGAACTGGGCGTGCCCTTTTCCGACCCGATGGCCGACGGCCCCGTCATCCAGAAGGCGGGCGAGAAGGCCCTGGCACTGGGCGTGGGCCTGGCCCAGGTGCTGGAGATGGTGCGCAGCTTCCGCCTGCGCAACAGCACCACGCCCGTGGTGCTGATGGGCTACGCGAATCCGGTGGAGCGCTACGAGCAGCGCCACGGCAAGGGCGCCTTCGCCCGCGACGCGGGCGAAGCCGGCGTGGACGGTGTGCTGATCGTGGACTACCCGCCCGAGGAGTGCGAGCAGTTCGCCGCCGACCTGCGCGGCCACGGCATCGACCTGATCTTCCTGCTGGCGCCTACCTCCACGCCGGAACGCATGCAGCAGGTGGCTCGCGTAGCCAGCGGCTACGTCTACTACGTCTCGCTCAAGGGCGTAACCGGCTCCGGCGCGCTGGACACGGCCGCCGTCGAGGCCATGCTGCCGCGCATCCGCGAGCATGTGAAGGTCCCCGTCGGCGTGGGCTTTGGCATTCGCGATGCCGCCACCGCGCAGGCCATCGGCCGCGTGGCCGATGCGGTGGTCATCGGCAGCCGCATCATCCAGCTCATCGAAGACCAGCCCCATGAGAAAGTGGTCGGCATCACCGTGGACTTTCTGCGCGGGGTGCGCAAGGCGCTGGACGCATAATGACGGCCCTGCGCGCCGGCCACGGCCCGCGCGCAGCCGCGATCTGAACAGAGGAAACCTATGTCCTGGCTCGAAAAACTCCTGCCCTCCAAAATCCAGCAGACCGACCCTACCGAGCGTCGCCAGATGCCCGAGGGCCTGTGGATCAAGTGCCCGAGCTGCGAGAACGTGCTCTACAAGACCGATCTGGAGCACAACGAAAACGTCTGCCCCCAGTGCGGCCACCACCACCGCATCGGTGCCCGTGCGCGGCTCAACGCCTTCCTGGACGGCGAGGGACGCTATGAGATCGGCCAGGAAGTGCTGCCGGTCGACGCTCTCAAGTTCAAGGACAGCCGCAAGTATCCCGAACGCCTGAAGGAAGCCTTGGAGAACACCGGCGAGACCGACGCGCTCATCGTGATGGGCGGCGCGGTCAAGAGCATCAACGTCGTGGTGGCCTGCTTCGAATTCGATTTCATGGGCGGCTCCATGGGTTCCGTGGTAGGCGAGCGCTTCGTCCGCGGCGTGGAAACCGCCATCGAGCAGAAGGTGCCCTTCATCTGCTTCACCGCCACGGGCGGCGCACGCATGCAGGAAGGCCTGCTCAGCCTGATGCAGATGGCCAAGACCAATGCGGCCCTCACCCGTTTGGCCAAGAAAGGCCTGCCCTACATCAGCGTGCTGACCGACCCTACCATGGGTGGCGTGTCGGCCGGCTTCGCCTTCGTGGGGGATATCGTGATTGCCGAGCCCAAGGCCCTGATCGGCTTTGCCGGCCCGCGCGTGATCGAATCCACCGTGCGCGTCACATTGCCCGAGGGTTTCCAGCGCGCGGAGTTCCTGCAGACCAAGGGCGCTGTGGACTTCATCTGCGACCGCCGCGAACTGCGCCAGACCGTGGCGCAATGCCTGTCCATGCTGCAGCGCCTGCCGGCCGACGCGATAGCCTGAACCACTGGCATCAAAAACAATAGCTGCTAGCGCTTGCTGGACGGGCGCTAGCAGCTATTTTTATTGAGAACAGTGTCGCTACATCATGACGCTGGCCTGCAGATGCCCCAGCACGATCATCACGACCTGCAGCAACACCAGAACCACCAGCGGCGACAGGTCCACCCCGCCCAGTAACGGCAGAACACGGCGCACGGGGTGCAACAACGGCTCGCACAGGCGGGTGATCACATCGCTGATGGGCGATCGCGTCTGCACCCACGAGAGCACGGCATAAACGATCAGCAAGCCCATCAGTCCCGACACGGCCACGCGCGCCAGGCCAAAAAGCGCCATCCACGGCAGCCAGGCCAGTCCTATCCCCCCGCCCACCAGAAGCCACAGCAGCAGATACTGGACCAGTTGCAGCAGCACCGCCGCCGCAAGGCAGGACAGATCCCACCGCCCCGCCGACGGAACGAGCTTGCGCAGTGGCAGCACCAGCCAGTCGCTCAGGGCAAACACGAGACGGCCCACGGGATTGGCAAACGACACCCGCTGCAGCTGCATGTACAGCCGCAACAGGCAAGCCCCGGTGAGCAGGCCGCTGGCAACGTCGAGGAGAAAAGACAGAATTTGAAACAGCATGGCCGATTAGCAAATAGGTCGACCCCGTTGCGGTGCGCCGCACACGGGTTCAACGTGGGATGATAGCGACGCTACGCATGCCGCCATGTCCGATCCCCTCACGCTGACCTCCCTGCCCCTGTTTCCGCTCAACACCGTGCTGTTTCCCGGTGGTGTTCTACCGCTGCGTGTGTTCGAGGTGCGTTACCTGGACATGGTGCGCAAATGCCACCGCGCGGGTGCCCCCTTCGGCGTCGTGGCCCTGGCCCGCGGCCACGAGGTGCGCCAGGCGGGAGCCCTGCCGGAAAGCCTGTACAGCGTCGGCACATTGGCCATGATCGAGCATTTAGAGGAACTGCAAGCGGGGCTGATGCACGTACGTTGCCGGGGGATCGCCCGCTTTCGTGTCGTGCGCCAACAACTGCTGCCCCACGGGCTGTGGACCGCCAACGTGGAACAGATCCCTTGCGACACGCCGGTCCAAGTTCCCCCAGACTTGCAGCGTGCAGCTAGCACACTGACGCAGGTGTTGTCGTCATTGCGCGAGCAGGCGGCAGGAGCAGCCGGGGGACCAGCCGCACACGCACAGCCCTCACGCACAGATCTCCAAGACTGCGGTTGGCTTGCCAATCGCTGGTGCGAGTTATTGCCCATTCCGTTGGAACTCAAGCAGCAGCTCATGCAACTGGACAACCCGCTGGTGCGGCTGGAGCTGGTGAGTGACATCCTGGAACGCACCGGCATTTCTGGCTAGCATTGCATGCAGGCCAAACTGAAGGTGATGCAAGTGATCACCAAGGGCGAACGAGGAGGTGCCCAGACCCATGTGCGCACCTTGTGCCAGGCTCTGGCCTCCCGCATCCATTTCAGCGCTGTCATTGGCGGCACGGGTCCCACACCGCTCGAAAGCGACCTACACACGCTGGGACTGCCGATTTACCACCTGCCAAGCCTGCGCAATTCGCTGGCGCCCTGGCATCTGTTACGTTCGGTACTGCAACTGCGCGCCCTGATCCGCGAGCACGAACCCGACATGCTGCACGCGCACAGCGCCGTATCGGGCGTAGTCGCACGCCTGGCGGGCAGACTGTGCCGCAAGCCCGTGATCTACACAGTGCATGGCTTCGCTTTCAAACCCGAAGTACCCCGGGTACGCCGCACAGTGGCGTGGTGCTGTGAATGGTTGCTGGCGCGTTGGACGGAGCACATGGTGTGTGTATCGCAGCACGAGCGACAACTGGCCCGAGGTTTGCCGATTCGCGCTGACCGGCTGACCGTCGTACCCAATGCCATAGAAAACAATAGCCAACGCGCTCAGCCTGGGCTGGAACCCGTGCGCGTCGCCATGGTAGCCCGGCTGGCCGCACCCAAGCGCCCCGACCTGCTCCTGCATGCCCTGGTCCGGCTGCGCGATGGCCTGGGGCATGAGGTAGCGGCCAGCATCATAGGCGATGGCCCGGATCGCACGGCCTTGCAGGCGCTGGCATCCGGGTTGGGCTTATTTCAAGTGAGTTTTGTGGGCGACGTGGATGACGTGCCCCAGCGCCTCGCGCAGCACCACCTTTTCGTGTTGCTGTCTGACCACGAAGGTCTTCCCATCTCCGTGATCGAATCCATGCGGGCGGGGCTGCCCGTCGTGGTCAGTCGACTGCCTGGGATGGCGGAATTGCTCCCCTCCGAACAATACGGATTCCTGGTGTCCAATGACGTGGAGGCCATCGCTCAAGCCATGGAGCGCCTAATCCGCAGCCCCGCGCTGCGCGAGCAAATGGGCCGAATGGCCCGCCGCCATTACGAAGAACATCATGCCCCGGAACGCATGGCGTCGGCCATACTCGCCATCTACACCCAGGTCCGTGCATGACCCAGCCTGTTGTCACCTCCCGACCCTGCGCCGAACCCGACCCGGCACGGCGTGATGGCGCGCTGCTGTGGTGGAGCCTGCTCGGCCTGTTGCCTCAAGCGCTGGGTTACGCCATAGCGCACAAGATGCAACACGCAGGCTGGGTCACACCGCTGTTCCCCGCCACCGTGCTGTGGTGTGCGGTGTCCTACCTGTTGGCAACACGCTGGCTGCACCAGGGCGCCCATCTACCGCCGCGGGAGCAGGGTGGCTTTTTGCTGGTGGTGATCACGGTGGCCTTTCTGCTCACCCCGTTGGGCTTTGCACTGCTGCAAGCGCCCTATTCGCGCGGCGCCGTATTGATGGCCTACATGCTGGCCTTGGCTTGGCTGCTGTGCGGGCATGCGCTGTGGGGGACCCGTCGTACGCTGCACCTGGCCTACGTGGATGCCGACTTACCCTACGTTCTGCGTCAAATGCTGCGCCCGCAGGAGCAAGGCGATGACCGACTGCGCCTGACCAGCTGGGTGGCCGGACTACCAGCGCGAAAACAGCGCGCAGCCGTGGACGGTGTGGTGCTAGACCGGCTGGCTGATCCCGACCCGCAACGCCAACAGTGGATCAGCGAGCTCAAACTCCAGCGCATCCCTCTCTACAGCGCAGAAGCGGCAGCGGAAATGCTGTCGGGCCGCAAAATCACCGGGACGCTGGGCGAGCAAGATCTATGGCAACTGACCAATTACCCTGCTTACGACATCGCCAAGCGCATGCTGGACTTGGGCCTGACCCTCATCACGGTGCCGCTATGGGTTCCGCTGTGTATGGCCGCGGGGCTGGCAGTGAAGTTCGATTCACCCGGCCCCATGTTGTACTCGCAGCAGCGCATGGGTCGCCACGGACGCAGCTTCCGCATATGGAAGCTGCGCAGCATGCGTCACGAGCCTGCCAGCCACATCGTTCAGTTCGCCAAACAGCAGGACGACCGTATCACGTCAGTTGGCCGCTTCATCCGCCGCACGCGGCTCGATGAACTACCCCAGCTCTGGAACGTACTGCGCGGAGAAATGAGCCTCATCGGCCCGCGTCCCGAGCAGGCAGAGTTCGCGCACCACTTTGCCGCAGCCATGCCCGCCTACCCCTACCGCCACTTGGTGCGCCCCGGTCTCACGGGCTGGGCGCAGGTGCAGCATGGCTATACCGATAGCGCCGAGCAGACCGCTATCAAGCTGAGCTATGACCTGTATTACGTGACGCACTGCTCCATGGCTCTGGATCTGCTCATTGCCTACAAGACGGTGCGCACGGTGCTCACAGGTTTCGGAGCGCGCTAGTTGTCAACGTGCCTTCACTCGCGCAACCAGCACATCCGCCCACAACGGCCTGCGCACTGCCAGCCGATGCAACAGGCGTCCCTTCATCGTCCCCGGCGCCGCCACCTGGCAGCTGTGCAGTTCGGCGCCCACTAGCCCTGCATCCGCCAGCACCTTCAGTAGTGTGAAGGGTGAAAACCACGCCCGATGGTCGGTGTTGACATGCTCCACCCCGCACACGCTGTGAAGCGCATTGCGCAGGGACAACGCATTGGGCACACTGACGACGAACTCCGCCTCTGGCAGGCACTGCGCCAGCCGCCGCAGGAACGCGGCGGGGTCAGGCAGGTGTTCAATTACATCAGGCACCAGCACCATGTCGGGCGCACACCGGGCCAGCACCTGCGGGGCCTCGGGAGCGAACACGTCGAGCTGCTGCACGTGGTCAAAACCCAGGCTGCGCGCCGTGTCCACAGCGGTGGCGTTGATGTCGATACCATGGCAGATCCGTGCGTTGCGGCTGAGAAGCGCGTGCAACCAACTGCCGTCGGAGGCGCGGCGTGCAATCAGTGGTGCATGGTCGGCAAAGCCCACATGCAGCACGCACTGCTGCGCGACCCAGCCGGCCAGCAAATCACCGCGTGGCTGGGCATGTCCGATAATCCCCGGCCTGAAAGGCAAATCGTCGCTGAAAGCCTCGCCCAGCAAATAGGTTTCAATGTGTGGCATCGTGCGATTATTGGCGCGCCCTCCACCAGAATGCACACGCGCTACATCCTGCTGTTGCAAGAAGACATGGCCGTTGGCGGTATTCACACCGCCACACAGACGCTGGCGAATGCACTGCGGTGCGCAGGCCAGATACCGGTCGCCTTGGCCCTGCGCAATACGCACATCGGAGCGCTACTGCGTGCCGTTTGGCGGGCCGACATCATCGTAGCCACGAACGGCTTTCTGCCGTCCTATGCAGCCTGGCTGCTGGGCATGCTGCTGCGCCGGCCCGTGGTGGCATGGCTTCACGGCCCCACGCAGGAGGTGCTGGAGCACGCCCATGCCAGTGCTGCCAAACGCGCCTGGCTGCGCTGGCTGTATCGCCGACTACGCTGGGTGGTGTTCGTCTCAGCCCACACACGCGACTCGTTCCTTGAATTCACGGGCGGTGCAGCGGCAGGGCAACGCCTGGAGGTGATTCCTAACGCCCATCCTGATTGGCAGCCCGCGCCAATGGGCGCGTCACCGCAATACCTGGGTTTCGTGGGCAGGCTTGCGCCGGAGAAGCAGCCCGAATTGCTGGTGCAGATGCTGCGCTTGCTGCCGACTACTTATCGGCTTTGCATGGTAGGCGATGGCCCTTCACAACCGGCGCTGTGTGCAGCCGGTGCTGACCTGCAGCAAGTCGGCCGGCTGGAGTTGCGCCCTTTTCACCTCGTACAGGCCTCGGTGTACGCCCCATGGCAAGTTACCGTGCTCGCATCGCTCTACGAAGGCTGCCCCATGGCAGCGCTGGAATCGCTGGCCGCTGGCAGGCCCTGCGTAGGCCTGCCTATCCCCGCGCTGCGCGAAATGTTGGGGCCAGACATGCCCTATGCGCTGGCCCACGACTGCAGCGCGGCTGCGCTCGCTCGCGCCGTGCAAACCGTGTGCGCCATGCCACCCGAACAACTGGCGCACGACATGGCCCAGGTGCTGCGCCGCTACAGTCCTGAGCGCTTTTCGCATAACTGGCAACGCGTGCTGCAGGAGGCGGCGTGCTGATCCACTTCATTCACCCCGGCAGCGCTTACCTGCCCGAACTGGCGGCATATGGCGACTTCCTTGCGGCGCTGGGGCACAGCGCGCAGGTGCATTCCCGCCCTGCGAGCGTGCCTGCAGATGCGGTCATCTGTTGGTGGATGTGCGGCCGCGTGCCGCACGACGCGGCGCGGCGGCTCAGCCATGCCTTTCACATCCATGAATACGCATCGGCTTCAGTGCCGCCCTGGCCCAAGGTCAAGGACCGGGCCAAGCGCGCCCTGCAGCCCGTGCCGCAGTACCGCCTTTTCCAGAATACCTGGGTGCGCGATCGGCTGGGATTTTCCGACGGCGTGCCGTACGAGTTCCGTGACATGGGCGTGGAGCCGTCCTTTCTTGCCACGTGTGCGAGACGGGCTGCGCCCGAGTTCGACGGAGTCTATCTGGGGGACATGCAACGCCTGCGGCAGTTTGTGCCACTCTTGACCGCACTACAACAGGCAGGCCAGCGCACTCTGCTGATTGGCGAGCCGCCTGTCGATCTGCGTGAAACACTGCACACCTTGGGGCACGTCACGGGTCGCGTTCCGCACGGTCAGGTACCCACCCTGCTGCGCCGCGCGCGCTACGGACTGAACCTGGTTCCTGACCAATTGCCGTACAGCCAACAGACGTCCACCAAACTCATCGAATACTGCGCGGCAGGTTTGCCAGTGGTCAGCACCGACTACGACTGGGTGCGGGCCTTCGAAGCGCAGCACGGAGCGCGCTTTGCCTACCTGCCCATACCAGACATGGCTGGCTGCGTGGTGCCTGATGTATCCACACTGGCATGGCCGCGCGTACTTGAACGACTGGCACTCTGGCGCCGCCTGGGGCTGTGCCCGTGAACCGCACCTCGCTGCTGATGGCCGGAGCCAGCCTGATCGCGCTGATCGCACAAGCGCTCATGGGTGCGGCCATGCTCCACTTCTTCACGCCCACGGCGGCAGGCCACTTCGCCGTCGTAGCACAAGTGGCGTTTTTCTGGGTCACGCTGGCACTGGCACAAAGCCCACTTCAGTTCCTTGCCGACGCACACCTGCCCCCACAGCGGGCGCTACGTGCTGCTCTGCGCGCCAGCCTGCTGCGCTGGATACTGCTGCTGCCCCTGGTGGCCGCAGCCCTATGGTGGTCGAGTCCCGTCCTCCCTTTGGCCACCGTGGTGGCCTGGGCCGGGCTGCTAGCGCTGTTGCAAATGGGCTGGTACCTGGCCCAGCCCTGGGTATTGCGTACGGCATCACCGATGTCCGCCGCCTGCGTACGCACAGCCCCCCCCTTGCTGGCGCTGGCGCTGGCCGCCGGGCTGGGTATGCGTGGAAACGCTGACAACGCCACCGGCCTACTGGCCGCGGCGGCGTGCGGCTATGCAGTGGGGGCGCTCTGGTTGCTTCACGGTAGCCGCACCGACCATCCACCTCAATCCGCAGCAAGGCAATCCGACGGCCGCAGCGCTCTCTTGCGCATGGCGCACGCGGTAATGGATGCAGTGGCCGGCGTAGCTCTGGTGTTGGCCTGGCAGCGGCAGCATGGCACGGCGGACGCCAGCTATCTGGCAGTGCTGCTACGGCTGTTCGGCTTAATGCCCGCCATCGTGCACGCGGCTTGGTCACAAGTGCTGCTGGCACAAGCGCGGCCCTCACGCTTGAAGTCGCTGGGCGTAGGGATGGCAGCTGCCCTGGTCACAGGGCTGATCGGTCTGGGGAGCGCCGCCGTACTGCAGACCACACTGCTGGCGCCTCCATGGCAGGGCCTGCTGCCCTATATCCTGCCCATCATGCTATGGCAGGGTAGCGCATGCATCTTCGCGGCCCTGAGCCATCGGCCCTTCCAGCAGGGACTGGCGCGCCGCTACTCATTGCTGACCATAGGTTTCAATATCATGCAGATAATGGTGCTGCTCGCCCCCATGGGTTGGACGCCGCAGGTGCACCTGTGGTGGCTCGCCGGCCTTTGCACCGCTGGGCTGCTGATGCTGTCGGCCTGGATGGCAAAATAGAGGGTTTCTGCCCAAGTTCCAGCCAGCACTCCGCCATGTCCACTGAAGCCACTCCTGCACCAGCCCCCCAGGACGAAAACCAACTCATCGCCGAACGCCGTGAAAAGCTCAAGGCTCTGCGCGAGAACCAGGCCCAGGGTCAAGGCGTGGCATTTCCCAACGACTACAAGCCCCAGCACCATGCCGCAGTGCTGCAGCAGCAGTACGGCACATTGGATGGAGAAGCGCTCGAAGCGCAGGCGATCACGGTGAGCGTGGCCGGTCGCATGATGCTCAAGCGCGTCATGGGCAAGGCCAGCTTCGCGACCCTGCAGGATGGATCGCTGGGTGACACCGGCGGGCGCATCCAGCTCTACGTGACACGCGACGCCATTGGCGAGGAAGCCTATTCCGACTTCAAGCGCTGGGACCTCGGTGACATCCTGGGTGCCGAAGGCACGCTGATGAAGACCAAGACCGGCGAGCTATCGGTCAAGGTGTCGCGCCTGCGCCTGCTCACCAAGAGCCTGCGCCCCATGCCCGACAAGTTCCACGGTGTGGCCGACCAAGAGGTCAAGTACCGCCAGCGCTACGTGGACCTGATGACCGACGAGGCCGCGCGCCGCCGCTTCGTCGCGCGCAGCAAGGCTGTGGGCAGCATCCGCTCTTTCATGATGGAGCACGGCTTCCTGGAGGTGGAAACGCCCATGCTGCACCCCATTCCCGGCGGCGCCAACGCCAAGCCCTTCGTCACCCACCACAATGCGCTGGAGCAGGAGATGTTCCTGCGCATCGCGCCCGAGCTGTACCTCAAGCGCCTGATCGTCGGCGGCTTCGAGCGCGTGTTCGAGATCAACCGCAACTTCCGCAACGAAGGCATCTCGGTGCGCCACAACCCCGAGTTCACGATGATGGAGTTTTATGCGGCCTACTGGAACTACCGCGATCTGATGGATTTCACCGAGGCGCTGGTGCGCGATGCCGCACTCAAGGCCACGGGCACGCTGCAGCTCACCTACGGTGGCCGCGCGGTGGATCTGGCCCAGCCCTTCCAGCGCCTCACGATCCGCGAGGCCATCTACCAGCACACCGAGGCCGGCGCACATGTGGACGATGCCGCCTGGCTCATCAGCGCGCTCAAGAAACTGGGCATGACCGAGGAGAAGGACCGCCTGTCCACCCGGACCCTCGCCAGCCTGCAGGTGCTCTACTTCGAGGAAGAGGTGGAGGACAAGCTCTGGCAGCCAACCTTCATCATGGAGCACCCGACCGAGATCAGCCCTCTGGCGCGCGCCAACGACCTGCGCCCCGAGGTGACGGAACGCTTCGAGCTCTACATCACCGGCCGCGAGTTCGGCAATGGCTTCTCGGAGCTGAACGATGCCGAAGACCAGGCCGCCCGCTTTCATGCGCAGGTGGCTGCCAAGGACGCGGGCGATGACGAGGCCATGTTCTTCGACCACGACTTCGTACGTGCGCTGGAATACGGCATGCCGCCCACAGGTGGTTGCGGCATCGGCATCGACCGGCTGATGATGCTGCTCACCGACAGCCCGAGCATCCGTGACGTGATCCTGTTCCCGGCCCTGCGGCGCGAGCACTGACCCGTGGGCATGCGTGGCCGTACGTGGCCACGCTGACATCCCGCCGCACCAGCGGCCTCCACTGCGCCACCTCATGAGCCCTCCTGCCAGCGCCAACGCATTTCCGCAGTTCCTGCATGAGCCCTTCAGCGTGCTGCTGGTGGAGGACCAGGCGTCCGTGCGCGCCACACTGGCAGGCGAGCTGCGCCATGTGGGGGTGTCGGAAGTACTGGAGGCCGCCTCGGCCGACGCGGCGCTACAGCTGTTCAAGCTGCGGCGTCCCGACCTGGTGCTGCTGGACATACGCCTGCCTGGCGGCAACGACGGCTACTGGGTGGCCCAGCGCATGCGCGAGGCAGAACCCGGCGGCTGGACGCCCATCATCTTCCTCTCGGGGCTGGATGGCGACCTGGATGTGTGGCGCGGCATCGAAGCCGGCGGAGACGACTATCTCGTCAAGCCCGTCAAGCCGATCGTTCTGGCCGCCAAGCTGCGCGCCATGCGCCGGCTGCGCGACATGCGCAGGCGCCTCGTGGAACTGACCGAAGAGCTGCACGTGGCCAACCAGCACCTCAACGAAATGGTGGAGATGGACCCGCTTACGGGGCTGGTCAACCGCCGCGGCTTCGACCGCATCCTGCACAGCGAGATCCTCGCCGCGCGGCGCGACGGAGTGCCGCTCACGCTGATGCTGTGCGACCTGGACCATTTCAAGAGATACAACGACACCCTGGGCCATGTGCAGGGCGATGCCTGCCTGAAGGAGGTCGGCCGCGTGCTGCACGACGTCTGCATGCGACCGCGCGACGTGGCCTCGCGCTATGGCGGCGAAGAATTTGCACTGATCCTGCCCAACACGCCGCGCTCGGGTGCCATGACGTTCGCGCGCGCGCTGGGCAAGCTGTTGAAGTCCCGCGCCATCGCCCATCCGGGCTCGCCCAACGGCGAAACGCTCACGCTGTCGGGTGGCATTACCACGTGCGTGCCCGACGACGGTACCAGCGCCGAGACCATGCTCATGCGCGCCGACCAGGCCCTGTATGCCGCCAAGGCCCAGGGCCGGGACCGCTTCTTCAGCTTCGAGATGCAGATGGACACCATCGAGCAGCGGCAGATTTGAGCCGCGCCGGCGCTTGCCCACCCGTTCGTTCCCCCGACATGCTGCCGCGACTGAAAACCGCCCTCCCCCTCTGGATGCACGACTGGCTCGACATCATCGTGCCCGGTGTGCAGATTGTGCTCATCGTCCTGGCCGCGCTGCTGCTGCAGCGCCTACTGCTGCGCATCATCATGCGGGCCAGCGACCACTACCAGTTCCCGCACGAACTGCTCATACCCATCAACGCCGTGGTGCGCTGGCTCATCCTGGGCAGCGCCGGCCTGCTGGTACTGGAGCGCCTGGGGGTGTCAGCGGCCGTGCTGTGGACGGCCTTCACCGGCTTCGCCACAGTGGGCGCGGTGGCGTTCTTCGCGGCATGGAGCGTGCTGTCCAATCTGTTTTGCGCCTTTCTGATCTTCACCGTTGGCCCGTTCCGCGTGGGAGACCACATCGAACTGCTGGACACCGCCGACAAGCCCGGCGCCCTGGGCCGCGTGATGGACATCAACTTGCTTTACATCACGCTGGAGGACGCCACCGCCCCCGAGCCTGGCACGCTGCTGCAGATTCCCAACACACTGATCTTCCAGCGCGTGGTGCGCCGCTGGCGTGCCGGCACGCCGGTGCCGGAGTCACGGCTACATCCTGCTCCGGATTCCGCCGCCTGCGCCGCCACCGCTCGCGAGCCCGCCAGCACGCCCGCGCCCAAGCCGGCGAGCTTTCCTTGATGGCCCAAGTACATCGACGGGGTTGATGCTCATCAAAATATAGCTGTCCGCGCTTGATGGGCGGGCGCTGCAGGCCTTTTTGACATATATTCGGGCACCCCACGGCCGCACAGCGCGGTCACTGCGCCCCGGGTGACGGGCAAAACCCTATCGCCCCCGCGCATGTCAGTCCGCCGTAAGCCCCGCGGACAACGCTGCCCGTCTTTCGGCAACAGCCCTAGTGTAGTGTTGCATTCTGTTTGGAACTTAATCGGCTATTGGCGCGGATGACCTTTTGCAGGATGTCGCGAGCGTTCTTGGTCCAGATGAACGGCTTGGGGTTGGTGTTGTGATGCGCGATGTACTCATCGATGGCCGAGACGAGTTCGGGCACGCTGGTGAACACCCCGCGGCGTAGCCGGTTCTCGGAGATGTCGCGAAAGAAGCGCTCGACCATGTTCAGCCACGATGCCGAGGTCGGCGTGAAGTGCATGTTGAATCTGGGGTGCTTGGCCAGCCACTCCTGCACAGCTGGATGCTTGTGCGTGGCGTAGTTGTCGGCGATCAGATGCAGCGTCTTGTCCTTGGGCGTCTCCCGATTGATTTGACGCAGGAACTTCAGCCACTCGATGTGGGTGTGGCGCTGCTGGCACTGGCCGATGACCTGACCGTTGAGCACGTTGAGCGCAGCGAACAAGGTGGTTGTGCCGTTGCGCTTGTAGTCGTGCGTCATGGTGGCCGCGCGCCCCTTCTTGAGCGGCAGCCCGGGCTGCGTTCGGTCCAGCGCCTGCACCTGGCTCTTTTCGTCGCAGCACAGCACCAGCGCATGCTCGGGCGGCGACATGTAAAGCCCCACGATGTCTTCGAGCTTTTGCACGAACTGCGGATCGCGCGAGACCTTGAAGCCGCGCACGATGTGAGGCTTGAGACCGTGGGCCTGCCAATGGCGCATCACGGTGCTGGCGCTGACGCCCAACTCAGCGGCCATCGTGCGCGTGCTCCAGTGCGTGGCCGCCTCGGGCTTGGTCTGTGTGGTTAGCTTCACAAGCTTGGCCACATCCACCTTCACCGGCGGTGCGCCGCGCGGCAAGTCGCGCTCGATACCTTGCAGCCCCAATTGCAGGTAGCGTTCACGCCAGCGCGCCACCTGCACGCGCCCAATGCCAAGCTGCTCGGCAATATCCTTGTTTTGCAGCCCCTGCGCGGCCAGCAGCACGATCTGGGCGCGCTGGGCCAATCTGACGCTGGTGCGCTTGGAGCGCGCCAGCCGGCTCAGCTCGCTTTCCTCTTCATCCGTCAACACAATCGTCGGGGCAACTCGCAATTTTTCACTCCAATGCAAACCGTAGTAGAGCATTGGAGCGTGGTTGCTCAATTAAGTTTCATTAAGAATCAAACACTACACTAACACCTGGGTGCAGATGCTGCCGGGTTGAAAAATGTGGTCCATGGACCATATTCCATGGAACTACTAGTGTAGTGTTGCATTCTGTTTGGAACTTAATCGGCTATTGGCGCGGATGACCTTTTGCAGGATGTCGCGAGCGTTCTTGGTCCAGATGAACGGCTTGGGGTTGGTGTTGTGATGCGCGATGTACTCATCGATGGCCGAGACGAGTTCGGGCACGCTGGTGAACACCCCGCGGCGTAGCCGGTTCTCGGAGATGTCGCGAAAGAAGCGCTCGACCATGTTCAGCCACGATGCCGAGGTCGGCGTGAAGTGCATGTTGAATCTGGGGTGCTTGGCCAGCCACTCCTGCACAGCTGGATGCTTGTGCGTGGCGTAGTTGTCGGCGATCAGATGCAGCGTCTTGTCCTTGGGCGTCTCCCGATTGATTTGACGCAGGAACTTCAGCCACTCGATGTGGGTGTGGCGCTGCTGGCACTGGCCGATGACCTGACCGTTGAGCACGTTGAGCGCAGCGAACAAGGTGGTTGTGCCGTTGCGCTTGTAGTCGTGCGTCATGGTGGCCGCGCGCCCCTTCTTGAGCGGCAGCCCGGGCTGCGTTCGGTCCAGCGCCTGCACCTGGCTCTTTTCGTCGCAGCACAGCACCAGCGCATGCTCGGGCGGCGACATGTAAAGCCCCACGATGTCTTCGAGCTTTTGCACGAACTGCGGATCGCGCGAGACCTTGAAGCCGCGCACGATGTGAGGCTTGAGACCGTGGGCCTGCCAATGGCGCATCACGGTGCTGGCGCTGACGCCCAACTCAGCGGCCATCGTGCGCGTGCTCCAGTGCGTGGCCGCCTCGGGCTTGGTCTGTGTGGTTAGCTTCACAAGCTTGGCCACATCCACCTTCACCGGCGGTGCGCCGCGCGGCAAGTCGCGCTCGATACCTTGCAGCCCCAATTGCAGGTAGCGTTCACGCCAGCGCGCCACCTGCACGCGCCCAATGCCAAGCTGCTCGGCAATATCCTTGTTTTGCAGCCCCTGCGCGGCCAGCAGCACGATCTGGGCGCGCTGGGCCAATCTGACGCTGGTGCGCTTGGAGCGCGCCAGCCGGCTCAGCTCGCTTTCCTCTTCATCCGTCAACACAATCGTCGGGGCAACTCGCAATTTTTCACTCCAATGCAAACCGTAGTAGAGCATTGGAGCGTGGTTGCTCAATTAAGTTTCATTAAGAATCAAACACTACACTAGAGGATTGCCCCATGTCCGGACACACACCCCTGCCCGATACGCCCCTGGATCTACCACTGTTGCCTTTGCGCGATGTGGTGGTCTTTCCTCACATGGTGATTCCGCTGTTTGTGGGGCGTCCCAAGAGCATCAAGGCGCTGGAAGCCGCCATGGATGCCGATCGACGAATCATGCTGGTTGCGCAAAAAGCAGCCGCCAAGGATGAACCGCAGGTTTCGGATATGTTCGAAGTCGGTTGCATATCCACCATCCTGCAGATGCTGAAGCTTCCCGATGGCACGGTGAAGGTGCTGGTGGAGGGGCAGCAGCGCGCCCACGTTCGCATGGTGCATGAATCGGACGTTCACTTCACGGCGACGGTTGAGCCCATGCAGGCATCCGCTGAGGACGCCGCTTCGAGTGAAATTGAAGCGCTACGCCGGGCGGTAATGCAGCAGTTTGATCAGTACGTCAAACTGAACAAGAAGATTCCCCCTGAGATTCTGACTTCCATTTCGGCCATCGACGATCCGGGGCGGCTGGCTGACACCATTGCCGCGCACTTGCCGCTCAAGCTGGAGAACAAGCAGGTTGTTCTCGACTTGGCAGGCGTCAAGCAGCGTCTGGAGAATCTGTTCGAGCAGTTGGACCGCGAAGTGGATATCCTCAATGTGGATAAGCGCATTCGCGGTCGCGTGAAGCGCCAGATGGAGAAAAACCAGCGGGACTTCTATCTCAACGAACAGGTCAAGGCGATCCAGAAAGAACTGGGCGAAGGCGAAGAAGGCGCGGATCTTGAGGAGATCGAGAAAAAGATCAAGGCCGCGCGCATGCCGGTCGAAGCGCGCAAGAAGGCGGAAGGCGAGCTGAAAAAGCTCAAGCTCATGTCTCCTATGTCTGCCGAAGCCACTGTGGTTCGCAACTACATTGATGTGCTCACGGGACTGCCCTGGAGCAAGAAGTCCAAGGTCAAGCACGATCTTGCCCATGCAGAGGCTGTGTTAAACGAGGACCACTATGGCCTGGAAAAGGTGAAAGACCGGATCCTGGAATATCTCGCCGTGCAGCAGCGGGTGGACAAGGTGAAGGCGCCCATCCTGTGCTTGGTCGGCCCACCGGGTGTGGGCAAGACTTCGCTCGGTCAGTCCATTGCAAAGGCAACGGGGCGCAAATACGTGCGTATGGCGCTGGGGGGGATGCGTGACGAAGCAGAGATCCGGGGTCACCGTCGTACCTACATTGGGGCGATGCCAGGCAAGGTGTTGCAGAGCCTGGGCAAGGTGGGGGCGCGCAATCCGTTGTTCCTGCTCGATGAAATTGACAAACTAGGCATGGACTTTCGAGGTGACCCCTCGAGCGCGTTATTGGAAGTCCTCGATCCTGAGCAGAACCACAAGTTCGGCGACCACTATGTAGAGGTCGACTTCGACCTTTCCGATGTCATGTTTGTCGCGACTTCGAACTCGATGAACATCCCGCCGGCGCTACTTGATCGCATGGAGGTGATACGTCTTTCCGGATATACCGAGGACGAAAAAACCAACATTGCCATCAAATATTTGCTCCCCAAGCAGATGCAAAACAACGGCGTGAAAGATGCCGAGTTGCAGGTCACGGAATCCGCCGTACGAGACATCGTGCGCTACTACACGCGTGAAGCGGGCGTCCGTTCCCTAGAGCGCGAACTCTCCAAAATCTGCCGAAAAGTGGTCAAGGCAATCCAGCTCAAGAAGCTGACGGCCCCCGTGGAGGTGTCGGCGGACAACTTGCCTGAATACTTGGGAGTGCGCAAGTACACCTACGGTCGCGCGGAACAGCAGAACCAAGTGGGACAAGTGGTTGGCCTGGCATGGACCGAAGTCGGCGGGGATCTGCTCACGATCGAGGTCGCGACCATGCCCGGCAAAGGCAACATCCTTCGCACAGGATCGCTGGGCGATGTCATGAAGGAGTCGGTCGAAGCGGCCCGCACGGTAGTGCGTAGCCGTGCGCGCTTACTTGGTATTCGCGATGAGGCGTTCGAGAAGCGAGATCTTCATATCCACGTGCCCGATGGTGCGACCCCTAAAGATGGTCCTAGCGCCGGCATTGCGATGACGACGGCGATCGTTTCTGCGCTGACCGGAATACCGGTCCGCGCAGATGTTGCGATGACGGGGGAGATCACATTGCGCGGAGAGGTCACAGCAATTGGTGGGCTCAAGGAGAAACTTTTGGCGGCATTGCGTGGAGGGATCAAGACGGTGTTGATTCCTGAAGAAAACGTAAAAGACCTCCAGGAAATTCCAGACAACGTCAAGATGGGGCTGGAGATCATTGCTGTGAAGTGGATCGACAAGGTGCTGGAGATAGCACTCGAGCGCAAGCCTGTTGCATTGGCAGAGGACGACGGTGCCCAAACCGTGACGGTGCCTGCACCCGCCGATGTGTCACGGGGCTCCGTGAAACATTGATGGAAAAAACTTTGCACTATTCTTGGAGCCCGCGAAAAGTACTCTATAATTTCACTTGTCGACGCTAAACATGCTACAGTGTGAGGCTTAGATAAATGCGGGAATAGCTCAGTTGGTAGAGCGCAACCTTGCCAAGGTTGAGGTCGTCGGTTCGAGACCGATTTCCCGCTCCAATTTATGATCTACAGACTTCCACTGACGTCTGTAAGTCATTGAAAAGAGGAGCTTCGGCTCCTTTTTTCATTCCAGCGAAAGCCACGGAAGTCCACTGACAGCCACCATTTTTGAGGCCAAAAACAAGGCCAAAGAATGCGGGTCGTGCCGGTTCCGGGTTGTTGCTGGGGTTGGATCGGGATGACAAGCAGCATCGGGCCTAAGTCCAAGACTTAGGAGCTTGATGATGACACTCTCTGATCTGACCGTGCGGCAAGCCAAGGCCGCCGAGAAAACCTACAGCATCCCCGACACCGATGGCCTCGGCCTGGTGGTCGCCCGCACCGGCGGCAAGTCGTGGCATTTGCGCTATTACTGGCTCGGCAAGCAAAAGCGCATCTCCCTGGGGAACTACCCCGAGATCGGTTTGCGCGAAGCGCGCACCTTGCGCGACGAAGCCCGGGCGCTTCTGGCAAAGGGCGTCAACCCCCATACCGATCGGAAACAGAAGCGACACGCGGTCAAGCTTGCGGCCGACTACACCTTCAAGGCCGTCTTCGATGCGTGGGTCGAGCATCGCCGCAAGGAAATCAAGGAGGGCAGGAACAGCACGCTGTCGCAGATCCTGCGGATCTTCAACAAGGACGTGCTGCCTAGCCTCAAGCAGATGTCGATCTACGACATTCGCCGGCCCCAACTCCTGGGCGTCCTGGCGAGGATCGAGGAGCGCAAGGCGTTCACCACTGCCGAGAAGGTCCGCACCTGGCTGGGGCAGTTGTTCCGCTATGCCCTCGTCATCGTGGAGGGGCTGGAAGCCAATCCGGCCTCCGACCTGGACGTGGTGGCCGAGCCCAAGCCCCCGGTGAACCACAACCCCTACCTGCATCTTCCGGAGCTTCCCGAGTTCCTGCACAAGCTCAGGCTCTACAACCCTCGTGGTTGGCAGACCCAACTCGGCATCCGGCTGCTGTTCCTGACCGGCGTGCGTACCGGCGAGCTGCGGCTGGCGACCCCGGACCAGTTCGATCTCGACCGTGGCCTGTGGATCATCCCGCCGCAGATCGTCAAGCAACTCCAGGACGAGATGCGCAAGGCCGGCAAGCGCCCGCAGGACGTTCCGCCCTACATCGTGCCGTTGTCCGTGCAGGCCATCGAGATCGTGCGCTACCTGTTGGGTGTGATGAGGCCGGCTCAGGTCCATCTGCTCACGCACCGCAGCGAACTCAAGAAGCGCATCAGCGAGAACACCCTCAACGCGGCCTTGAAACGAATGGGCTACAAGGATCAACTGACCGGTCACGGCATCCGCGGAACCATCTCGACGGCGCTCAACGAGATCGGCTATCCCAAGATTTGGGTGGACGCGCAGCTTTCGCACTCGGACCCGAACAAGGTGCGTATTCCACGCGATGGCGGACACGATTCCATGCTGATGGCGGACAGTGTTCCAGCGTGATGGCGGACAGTGTTCCACGCTGAAGGCGGACAGCATTCCAAACTGATGGCGGACACCTGCGGGGTGTTCTGAGTGACCCGAACGCGGCATACGCTGCCCGGTTTTTTGACCGGAACCAGCGATGCCCACACCCAGGGTCACCATGAGCAAACTACGACACACACTGCAACTGCTGCACCGCGGGGCCTTGAGCACCCGTCAAATCGGTGCCGCCCTCGGCATCTCCAAATCCACTGTCAGCGAGATAGCCAGCTACGCGCGCGTGGCCGGCGTGGACTGGGCACTGGCCCAGAGCCTGAACGACGACGAACTCCAGGCCCGGCTCTACAAGCCACCCGTGGCGCGCGAGTCCCGGCACCTTGAACCCGACCACGCCCACATCCACCGCGAACTGCGCCGACCTGGCGTGACGCTGCAGTTGCTTTGGGAGGAATACCAGCAACAGCACAGCGGGCAGGCGTACAAGTACAGCGCCTTCTGCGAGAAGTACAAGGCCTGGGCCCGGCGCCTGCAGCGCTCCATGCGCCAGACCCACACGGGCGGTGACAAGCTCTTTGTGGACTACGCCGGCCAGACCGTTCCCGTGGTGGATGCCGACACTGGCGAGATACGCCAGGCCCAGGTCTTCGTGGCCGTGCTGGGCGCATCGAACTACACCTACGCCTGCGCCACCGCCAGCCAGAAGGCCACCGACTGGGTGGCCAGCATCATTAGCGCGCTGGAGTTCATCGGCGGCGTGCCCCGCCTGCTGGTGCCTGACCAGCCGCGCGCCCTCATGGCCCGACCCGACCGTTACGAGCCCACCGCGCACCGCCTGCTCGAAGAGCTCTGTGCGCACTACAGCCTGGCCGTGATGCCCGCGCGCCCGGCCAAGCCACGCGACAAACCCAAGGTGGAGGTCGCTGTGCAGGTGGTCGAGCGCTGGATTCTGGCCAGGCTGCGCCACCAGACCTTCTTCAGCCTGGCCGAGCTCAACCGGGCGATTGCCGCCTTGCTGGTGGACTTGAACCAGCGCGCGTTCAAGAAGCTGCCGGGCAACCGCACCAGCGCCTTCGCCGAACTCGACCGGCCAGCCCTGCGCCCCCTGCCGCCGGTGCGCATGCCCATCGCGCGCTTCAAACCCGCCCGCGTCAACATCGATTACCACGTTGAGCTCGATGGCCACTACTACTCGGTGCCCCACGCCCTGGTGGGTGAGCCGGTGGAGTTGCGCATCACGGCCGGCACGCTCGAAGTCCTGCATGGCGGCAAGCGTGTGGCCGCCCACGCCCTCAATCCCCGACGGGGTGCACACACCACCACGCCCGAGCACATGCCGGCCTCGCACCGGGCGCACCTGCAGTGGACGCCGGCCAAGCTCATCGCCTGGGGTGAGCGCGTGGGCGCGGCCACCGCCGCCGTGGTGCGCTGGCAGATGGAGCACCGCCAGCATCCCGAGCAGGGTTACCGCTCCTGTCTGGGCCTCATGCGCCTGGGCCGTGAGTACGGGGCTGACCGGCTGGAGGCCGCCTGTGCGCGGGCGCAGTCGATTCGCTCACCGTCCTACAAGAGCATCGCCTCCATCCTGGGCTGCGGCCTGGACCAGCGGCCGCTGGATGCACCGATGGCCGTGCAGGCGAGCCTGCCGCTGCACGAGAACGTGCGCGGGCCGGGCTACTACCACTGACACCGCGATACAGACAAACAAAGCACCAACGACCATGCTCAACGAACAGACCTTGAACCAACTGCGTGCCCTGCGCCTGGACGGCATGGTGGCCGCCCTCAGCGACGCGGCCACCCACCTCACGGCCAGCGAGCTGCCCTTTGAACAACGCCTGGCGCTGCTGGTGCAGCGCGAGGTGGACTGGCGTGACAGCAAGCGCCTGGAGCGCCTGTTGAAGGCGGCCCGCCTGAAGGTCTCCAGTGCCTGCCTGGAGGACATCGACTGGCGCGCCAGCCGGAGCCTGAGCCGGGAGGTCATCAGCAGCCTGGCCGGCGGGGACTGGCTGCGCCATGGCCACAACGTGCTGGTCACCGGCGCCACTGGTTGTGGCAAGACATGGCTTGCCTGCGCACTGGGGCAGCAGGCCGCACGCCTGGGCTTCTCGGTGCTCTACACCCGCGCGCCACGGCTGCTGCAGGAGCTGCACGTAGCCCACGGCGATGGCAGCCTGGGCAAACGGCTGGCGCAACTGGCGCGGCTGGACCTGCTCATCCTGGACGACTTCGGCATCGCGCCGATTGCCGCGCACGAGCGAAACGACCTGCTGGAATTGCTGGACGACCGGGTGGGCACGCGCTCGACGCTCATCACCAGCCAGTTGCCGGTGACGGCCTGGCACGCCTGGCTGGACGAGCCCACGCTGGCCGACGCCATCCTGGACCGCATCGTGCACGGCTCGCACAAGATAGCCCTCAAGGGCGAGTCGATGCGCAAGCTCACCAAGGCCGTCTGAGCCGGCCGCGCCGACCGCCATTCCACGCTGATGGCGGACACTTCGGCTACGATTTGAGCGTCACTCAGGACACCCGCGCAACGTGTCCGCCATCGCCTGGAACGCTGTCCGCGATGGGAATGGAATCACTGTCCGCCATCAGTGGAATGCGCAAACAAGGTGAGTTCGGCCTACAACCACGCCAAGTATGTTGAGCCGCGCCGCCGGATGATGCAGGACTGGGCGGATCGTCTCGATCTGCTCGAACAGGGCCAAGTGGAAGCGGCCAGCGCGCATCTGACGATGCGTATCGACGGGGTGCCGGCGATGGCGGAAACTGAGGACGTGGTGGACGCGGTCCCCATGGTGGCCGAGCCCGCTTCCCCTGGCGTCCCGCCGATGGTGGCCACGCCCATCGTCGTGACCCCGAACAGTGGCGAGATCACGTTCCAGCGGCTGTCGCAGGTGCCGCCACCGCCGACGCATGCTCCGGAGCCGGAAGTCTCCGCAATCCAGCGGGAGCGCGAGGAAATGCTGGCCATGTACGAGTCGCCGAACAATCTGCCGGTGCCGCTGTTCGGCAAGCTGGCCGGAAAGTCCAAGGACCAGATCAACCGGGAGCTGAAAGCCGGCAAGCTACTGTCCATCAGCCTGGGCAATCGGGGGCAGCGGGTTCCCGACTGGCAACTGGTGCCGCTCAAGCACAAGCTGGCTCAGGTGCTCATGAATCAATGTCCGCGGGCGGACTCGTGGGATCTGTATCGCATGCTCACCCGGCCACATCCGGACCTGGGTGATCGTGCCGCCATCGACATCGTGACGCCAAGCAATCTGGGCATGGTCGTCCGGGTCATCGCGGCCACCCACCAGCAGACAGGTGCGTCTGAGGCTGGCTTGCCGCCGAGGCTCATCCCCGAGGACGTCCAGCAGAGCGTTCGTCGGCTGGTGGACAGCGCTGCGATGCTTGAGACGGCGTAATCCGAGGTTCGACGGTACCGTGGCCAGCGGCACCATTCCTGTCGCTGACCACTGCATTTCGCCTTATTGCAACGATGTGCCCGAGCGCACCACGACGGCGTACAGATCGGCAATCGTCGCCAACGCGCCCTCATGCAGCACCTCGGCCGACACATTCACCACGCCCCTTCGGATGGGCCGCGTCGCGCATGCATCGGCCACCATGGTGGGCTGGTTGCCGCGTAGAAACGCACCCTCGGCGGTGAACGTCACGCACATGTGAGTCATTAATCCCATGACGATGACCTGTTTGTTACCGGCCGCCTCAACGCGCTCGCCCAAATCGGTGCCGACGAATGCATTGGGCGCCGTCTTGACGACCACGGGCTCGTTGGACAGCGGCGCGACGGCGGGATGAATCTGCCGATCTTGGCGGCGAGGTCGTAGGGCGAGCCCTCTCCACCATCGTGAACGACATGGATGCTGTTGGTGCCGGCGGCGCGCGCCCGGGTCAACAGTTCAGATGCCGAAGCCAGCGCCGGCTGCCAGCCGGCCAGTTCCATGACGCCGCGCGTGTAGGTGTTCTGGTAGTCCACGAGGATCAAGGTGGCACCGTCTAACGTGGCCGGTGTGGGGTCCAGTCCGTTGAGCTGGCGCAGCGTGGTCGAGGAGTTCATGGTTGTACTTCCTTGAATGGGAAATGGAGGATCCGGCCATCAGAAATGACCGCCTCGTCATGCTAGTGTAGTGTTGCATTCTGTTTGGAACTTAATCGGCTATTGGCGCGGATGACCTTTTGCAGGATGTCGCGAGCGTTCTTGGTCCAGATGAACGGCTTGGGGTTGGTGTTGTGATGCGCGATGTACTCATCGATGGCCGAGACGAGTTCGGGCACGCTGGTGAACACCCCGCGGCGTAGCCGGTTCTCGGAGATGTCGCGAAAGAAGCGCTCGACCATGTTCAGCCACGATGCCGAGGTCGGCGTGAAGTGCATGTTGAATCTGGGGTGCTTGGCCAGCCACTCCTGCACAGCTGGATGCTTGTGCGTGGCGTAGTTGTCGGCGATCAGATGCAGCGTCTTGTCCTTGGGCGTCTCCCGATTGATTTGACGCAGGAACTTCAGCCACTCGATGTGGGTGTGGCGCTGCTGGCACTGGCCGATGACCTGACCGTTGAGCACGTTGAGCGCAGCGAACAAGGTGGTTGTGCCGTTGCGCTTGTAGTCGTGCGTCATGGTGGCCGCGCGCCCCTTCTTGAGCGGCAGCCCGGGCTGCGTTCGGTCCAGCGCCTGCACCTGGCTCTTTTCGTCGCAGCACAGCACCAGCGCATGCTCGGGCGGCGACATGTAAAGCCCCACGATGTCTTCGAGCTTTTGCACGAACTGCGGATCGCGCGAGACCTTGAAGCCGCGCACGATGTGAGGCTTGAGACCGTGGGCCTGCCAATGGCGCATCACGGTGCTGGCGCTGACGCCCAACTCAGCGGCCATCGTGCGCGTGCTCCAGTGCGTGGCCGCCTCGGGCTTGGTCTGTGTGGTTAGCTTCACAAGCTTGGCCACATCCACCTTCACCGGCGGTGCGCCGCGCGGCAAGTCGCGCTCGATACCTTGCAGCCCCAATTGCAGGTAGCGTTCACGCCAGCGCGCCACCTGCACGCGCCCAATGCCAAGCTGCTCGGCAATATCCTTGTTTTGCAGCCCCTGCGCGGCCAGCAGCACGATCTGGGCGCGCTGGGCCAATCTGACGCTGGTGCGCTTGGAGCGCGCCAGCCGGCTCAGCTCGCTTTCCTCTTCATCCGTCAACACAATCGTCGGGGCAACTCGCAATTTTTCACTCCAATGCAAACCGTAGTAGAGCATTGGAGCGTGGTTGCTCAATTAAGTTTCATTAAGAATCAAACACTACACTAGTGAGAGAGTGCAACGCGCACCATGGCAATGTTTCCTGCCCGTTGATCGCAGCTTTGCATTGCTGCTAAAGGGCCCACTTCGGCTCTTAGCGTACGATTTTTTTCCGTTTTCTGAGACGACCCCTGATTGGCGATGGCTTCGGTCAGCACGGGGCGCAGGTCAGCGCCTTTGAATCGCAGTGACATGGATGAAATCTCCTGTGTGGAAGAATGAGAAAGGCCTCCATCCGATGGGATGAAGGGCCTGTAGTGCACGCGGCCGGAACGGCTGGAACGCCGTGGCGGATGCCTCGGGTCAGCCGCAGGACCGCCTGGTTTCGCTGCGGGGCGTCATGCCGGGACGGCCTGGCGCTTGCGGGCCGCTTTCGCGTCGAGGATGCTCACGTCGATCTGGCGCCAGCGCCCGTCGTCGATGAGCCTCTCCAGCACTTCGCCGAGCATGTCGAAATACACCTCGTCGTGCCGATCGACCAGTTCGACCGATTCACCGTTCTGACGGTGCAGTTCCACCACGTAGGTGTCTCCGCCGCGGTCGTAGAGGATCGTCACCCGGCCCTCGAACTTCGCGGTCGAGACCGTGAAGCTGATCGCCGGCGGGGTCTCGATGATCTTGGAGGGCGTGGGATCGACCCAGGTGAAGTCGCGGGCACCGGCATCCACCAGCATGTGGGTGATGCGCCGGAAGCGATCGGGGGCCGGCATCTCCTCCAACTGCTCGATGAGCTGGCCCAACTCCATGCACTGCGGCGTGGGAATGGGCAGCTTGGCCGGCGCCGAGCCGAGGATGTGCCTCGTGATGGTGTACGGCGTGCCGTCCGAAGTCTCCTCGGTGATGACCTCCGGCGTGTCCGCGCGCAGTCCGTCGAAGCGACGACGGGCATAGGGTTGGACATGCACCTTGGCGCCTTCGGCAGGAACCGTGGTCACCAGGCTGGGATCGAGCACCGCGAACTCGGAAGGCTTGAGCTTGACGACGATGGCATCGTCGGTCGCGGCGACCACCTTGCCGTCGAAGGGTTGGGGGTCGATGGCGAAGCCCAGCGTTGAGGACAGCGGCTGATCATCGAACACGCGGTACTTGAACGACCGCACGTTGCGGGGCACATGGCCTGCGACCAGCGAAGGCATCATGGATTTGATGAGGGAACGATCCATGGGGAAACTCCTTGAGGAAAAACAAGGGATTCCCCGCCCGCAAGGGAGAGGTCCCTTGTGGGTGGACTCCTTGAGGAAAAACAAGGGATTCCCCGCCCGCAAGGGAGAGGTCCCTTGTGGGTGGCGTGGATGGACGCGGTAGGTCCGTAGGAAGAAACGACCAGCACGGTTTCCCGCGCTTGCAGCCTCGAAGGTCTCGACTGCCTGGGCATGTGCCGGCAACGCCGACGAACATGGGGCAAGCATGGCCCTGGGGCGGTCTGCCTGCCCGCAGGAAACGGCACCGCACCACAACCGTTTTCCTGTGCTGCGGGCAAGAAAAAGCCCCTCGAAAGGGGCTGGAGGAATCAGGCTTGGTACACGAAGTAGTGCTCGCGCTGACGCGGAAAGAACACGTGTTTCCACGTGTCGCCGCTTGTGTTGCCACCGTCGAAGACGACCATTTCGTAGTCGTCCACGTCGGTGTCCACCAGGTCGGCGCTGGCGATATGGCGCATGTGCAGCGTGCCGCTCATGCGCTCGAATACCAGGATCTGGCCGATGGCATCTTCCTGGCTCATGGCGTTGACGCAGGCTCCGAGTTGGTGCTCGAAGTCGGATGCGGGTGTGATGAGGTCGGGGAACATGGGATCGCTCCTGTGAAAGTGCGCCGGCCCGGCTCTCTGGCGGGAGACCGGGCCGGCATGCGGTGAGGACAAGGAAGGCCGGGGATGTGTGTGGCGGCTATTCGCCGGCCAGCGATAGGCCCGGCAACACGGGTGCGTCGGCATCGAGGATGAGGATGCGCACGTCGGCCTGGCCGGCCAGTTCAAGGATCTGTGCCAGCTCGACCGGCATGCCCTTGCTGCGGTGCTCCTGCCGAAGCTGCTCGGCGGCGATCCCCTCGACGTCCTGCAGGTGCTGGTCCGTCCAGGGCGTGGAGATCAGCTTGACGCCGATCGCCGGGCTGTAGGGAATCCGGAACGCGATGAACAAAAAGGCCTCCGGCGTCGCGAGGTCAGCCAGGTTGGCCAGGTACTGGCCGGTTTCGCGGCTGATGTGCGCGCTGCTGATTTCCCAGCACCGGCTGTAGTAGCCGGTCTCGAAGCTCAACCGCTGCACGACTTCCCGTGCGGCCTCGGCCGAATAGGTGTCGCCAATGTGGACGGGGCGGCCGTCGAAGTCGTCGCCGTGGATCGCGTACACCACGGCACCCACCATGCCTTCGCCGCTGCCCCCTTCAGCCGCGTCGCATTCGGCGATCAGTGCGGCGCCGACAGGTTCGGTGCCAGTCCTGACCACCGCGAAGTCGCTGGTGATGATGCAAGGAGAAGAAACCAGCGCCGCGTCGCAGAGGTGCTGCTGGCTCGGGTGGATGTTTCGCCAGAAATGCGGGCTTCCGTCCTCGTAGCTGATGGACAGCGTGCGGACGATTTTCAGATTCCAGTAGCCGCGTAGAAAGGGATTGGGATTCTGGGACATGGGATTTCTCCAACAGAATAATGATGGAGCAAATCCCCGCCACCGGGAATTGACCCCGGTGGGTGGAAAGAAAGGAAACAGCGTCAGGTGACGCTGATCGTTGGCGTTTGGGCCAATCGCTCGGCGACGCGCCGGCGCAAATTCATGCGGAATGGCTCGTCGCTGACGCCCGCCAGCAGATTGATGGTCTCCAGCGCGATCAGGGCCGAAGCCTCTTCGATGTCGGCGGCCACAATGGTCTTGCGCAATTGGTCGCCGAGCTGGAGGGCCTGGGAGGAGGAGCTGATGAAGCGGACCTCGCGGCTCAGGTAGCAGCCGTTGCCGCCGAACTCGAACAGCCGCGGCTTGCTGCAGTACCAGCAGCCCTCGAACTGGATGGCGGTCAGGTGGTGCCCGTCATCGAACCGGGTGGCGATCAGAAACAATGCGTCGAGATCGGCGGTGTCCTCGAACGAATGACGGTCGATCAAGTTCCCCAGCTCTTCGTCCTCATCGGCACGGAAGTGCACGGCGAGCAGTTCGAGCAGCGGCGGGATCGACAGCCCTTCGTCGTCCGGCATCGGAATACCGAGTTGCGTGGCCAGGTCTTCCAGGCCATCGAGCACGTCCGGCCATTGCGGATTGGTGGTCTCGGCGATCTGGGCGATGTAGGCCTGCCCGTTGCCGGGGTGGCTCTCGTCCAGCGCGAAGGCGCCGAACAGCGCCTGGATGACGGGCGTCACACGGTCGAGCACGAGAACGCCGGTGGCTTCGTAGTAGTTGTTGGCCATGAAGGCTCCTTTCGATGAATGAACGGAGCCAGCCCTTGCGGACGATGGCATCCGCAGGGGAAACCGCCTGATGCCGGATGGCGCTGGGCGGGGAGAAAACGCGAGGGACATGGCCTCGAACGAGGCGCATGTCCCTCATGGGGTCCCGTGAACGCAGTGATGAAGGTGTGCCAGGGACCGGCTCACCAACCGCTGTAGTTCAGCAGCAGGTCGGCGATCACCTGGCGACGTGGCAGATCGAGGCCGTCGAAGTCCGACAACCCGTTGAAGTGGCAGCGCTTGAGCATGGCACCGCCCTCGCGCGCGTTGTAGAAGCTGACCATCGCGGACAGGAACATGCGTTCCCCGCTGCTCAGGACGCCGAGGGCGTCGTTGAGGCGCAGCATGTCGGGACGCAGATCCCACTTGCTCTTGGCCTGGTTCAGACCTTCACGGGTGCCATCGCCAAACCATTGCGGGCCGGCGATCTCGACACCACGCTTCCATGCCTCGAAAAAGGCTTGGGGCGCGGCGCTGAAATGCCGTTCTTCCCGAACGATCTGATCGACGACTTCCTGTGGCAGTAGCTGGTTCATGACGTGATTCCTCCAGTTGGATCAGGGAATGGCGAGCTGGGACCAGCCGCCTCTTTCGAGGGCACGTTGAGCCGCGGCATGGCTGCGGAAGTACTCACGAGATTCCCGCGAGACGGGACCTTCGGTATCGCGCGTGCCGATGTAGTGGCCGGCGGCGCTGTGCAGGACTTCGAGCGGCAGGAACTTGCCGCAGTAGGTCAAGGCCAATTGACCGAATCGGCCGAAAGAGGCTTGCTGGGACATGGATGGGCTCCTTGGAAAAGCGGGGCCCTGTCCCTCACGGGATGGCAGCTCCCGCACGCGGTTGAAAAAAAGCATCAGCGTCTTGGGGACGCGCGTCCGCGCAATGGATGCGATGCGGACTGGTGGGTTGCGCGGAGAGAACCCCGCGGCAGCCTGAAACCCTGGCTGCTGGCATGTGCTGACGAATCAGCGAACATGCGGACAGCTTCGTGAGGGTGCCGCGCCACGTCAGTTGGAAATCGGCATCTGGTCCAGCCCCGATTGATGTGCGCAGGGACAAAGAAAAGCCCCGCAACGAGTGCGGGGCGGTCATGACGGTGCGGTGAGGCTGGATCAGCGGGGCTTGTCGCCCAGGACATGCTGCTTCCAGATGGCGAATGCCTCGTCCGCTGGCAGCTCGGCCAGGATGACGATGGGCTGGTCCTGTCGGCTGCGCAGCTTTGCGAAATATGCCGCGCGTTCGGCAATGGCCTTGAGCTTGATGCCCTTGAGGAACAGCAGCCGGCCGTCCTTGATGAACAGCACCTTGTTGCCGATGTCGCGGTTGAACGCGGTGCGCAGCTTGCGCTCTGCGTGCATGGCATCGGCCAACTGGTCCACGAGGAAGTCGAGCGTCATGTCGATGAGAAGTGGCTCGTCGTCCTCGCGCTCGACGTCGAGCGATGCCGGCGGCAGGCTCTTGGCAAATTCCTCGGCTTGGGCCAGCAGCGCGGCCTGGCCTTGCAACGCGCGCACGAACGTCGAGCCGCCGTGTCCGTCATTGCGGGCTTCGGCGATGGGCCTGCCGTCGAACATGACGGTGGCGGTGAAGCACAGCGTTTCCTCGCTCGCGAAATCCGCGACCTTGAGGTTCTTGAGCGTGATGCGGTCTTGTCGGGTGATGGTGTCCATGGAAAGTCCTGATATCGACCGGGTTGACGACACGCCCCTGACGGGACGCGGCATACATCCCGTGGGTTGGAGGAAGGTGGCATCGATGCCCGGTGGGCAGCGTTCGCCGGAGAGATGCCGGGGCGAACTGGCGGGTGGCGTGGGAGGAACCCACGGCAGCCTTGACACCCTGGCTGCTGGCTGTTGCCGATGCGTCGGCAATGCAGGAGAGAGGATCACGCGGCCCGCCGGCCGCGTCGTGCATCAATCCGAAGCGCTCGATCCCGTCTTGTGCAGGCACTGCACCAGCCGCTGGCCCAGCCACGCGACGCACGGCACGGCCATGGAGTTGCCGATCGCCTTGTAGCGCGGCGCGTCGGCGGAGGGCCTGCCGCGGTACGGCACCAGCGTGTAGTCGTCGGGCATGCCTTGAAGCCGCTCGCATTCGACCGGCATCAGCCGACGCACCCGCCACTGCGACCAGTCGCCCGGACCGGGGTTATTCCAGTCGTAGCGGAAATGTGCCTCGAAGTCCGGTGCCAGCACATGGGGCTTGTCGGCACCGCCGCTGCTGGTGCGCAGCGCGGTCGAGACGCCATCGCCCAGTTCAGCGGCCAGGCCTTCGGTGCGACCGCGCAGCGCCACGCCGATCACCATCGGCCGGCCTTGGCCCGGCTTGCCGCCACCCGTGGAGAGCGTCCCGGCAAGCTGGCCGTGGCCGGATTCCAGCCGCAGCTCGCCGCGCGAGTTCTGCGCGAACGCGATGGCCGGCACCACGCCGGCGTTCGCGTGGCTGAGGCGATGTCTGCCGGCACGCAGCGTCGGTGCATGGTTCGTCGTCGCATCCGCCCCGCAGCCCTGTGCGGTGAAGGCAATGATCGGCACACCCTTGCCGGTGCCGTCCTCGCTGCAGCCCTTGCCGCCGTTGGCGGTGCTGAGCGTGTGGCTGATGCTGCCCGCGATGGACTGCGCCACGAAGGTCTCGACCTCGAAGTCGTTCTTCGGGCCGGGCGCCGCGGTCAGGCAGGCCGCGACGTCGATGGGTCCTGCGGTGTTGCCCCCGCCGAATCCGAACGTCACCGTGGCCTTGCCGTAGGGCTGCTTCAGTCCTGCATATCCCGAGTACCAGCCTGCTGCCGCAGCGCCCGATCCAGCAGCGCCGGCAGCGTCTTGCCACGGCGCGAAGCCCGGCGAAGAATCCCCGCGCAGGCCTGGGCGCTCAAAAAGTACCTCGGCGGGATCGACGCCACCTCCACCACTTGCCACAAGAAACACGCGACGGCGCCGTTGGGCGACGCCGAAATATTGAGCATCGAGCAAGCGCCAGGCGATGCGGCGCCGGGGTCCAGACACACAACCTGCGTGCGCCCATTTTTGCCCTGGCGGTTCGAGCGCACGGCTTTCGCCGGCCAGTGCGCCCAGGAAGTGTCCGAAGGCGTTGCTGCAGTCGCTGAGGACGCCGGGGACGTTTTCCCAGACGAGCGTTGCCGGCGGGCGGCGGTCTTGGCGGCGGGTTTGGTCGATGGCATTTGCAAGCTCCACATAGGCAAGGGTCAGGGCGCCGCGCGGGTCAGCCAGGCCACGGCGGGCGCCGGCCACGCTGAACGACTGGCACGGCGTGCCGCCGACCAGGAGGTCTGGCGCGGGCACGGTGCCGGCGCGGACCTGGCGGGCGATCGTGGTCATGTCGCCCAGGTTGGGCACGAGGGGGTTACGGTGGGCGAGCACGGCGCTCGGGAACGGCTCGATCTCGGCGAACCACGCGGCTTCGAGGCCGAGCGGTTGCCAAGCGAGGCTCACGGCCTCGATGCCGCTGCAGACGCTGCCGTAGAGCAGCGGCGTGTTGCGTGGCGGTGCGCAAAGTTTCGGGTGCATGTCGGTCTCCTGTTCGTATGGCGCAGGGCCATCGCCCTGGCCGGGGCGTTGAAAGGCAGGAGAAAGGCGCCGAAGGCCCCAGGGGCCTTCGGCTCGGGAGGAAAGAAGAACCACCCGTGGGCTGATTGGCAGGCCCGGTCGTCGCTAGAACCGTCTGCTCATCCAGCAATCACACCCGGCCCATGTCGTGGCTGGGGCCGGCATCGTCTGGCGCACATCCGCGCACAAAGGGAGCCCGTTTTTGCGCCGGCGGGCACCGGCACCGAATACCGCTGACCACGAAGGGTCTCCGGGTGGCTCGCACAGGCAAGCCATCGGGGGACCCTTCGCAGCGTGCGGAAGAGATGCGGACGGGGAGAACGCGCGGGGTGCGGTTCGCGGAGAAGCTACCTTCAGGTCCCGCGGCCGGGGGCGGCTGAACGGGACGCGCACACGGACAAGAAGGCGTTGCGCGCTGGGCGTCCCGCAGGGCATGCGGAACACGGGCCACGCCGCCGATGGCGGGCACGGCTCACGGGGAACGGGGGTCGGTCAGGAGCCTTTGCGGCCGCTCTTGCGTGGGCGCGAGGCACCACGCTTGGACGTGCCGGTTTCGACCGGCAGCGTGCCTTTGCAGTCGGGATAGCGACTGCACGACCAGAACGGGCCGCTCTTGCCGGTGCGTTGGCGCGTGGGCGCGCCACACTGCGGACAAGCCGGTCCTTGGGGCACCTTGATGGACAGGGACGTGCTGCCGTACTGCGCGATCAACTGCGAAATCCATGCAGCCTGCTTGCCGATGAACACATCCAGGGTGAGTTGTCCGGCCTCGATCATGTCCAGCGCCTGTTCCCAGACGGCGGTGGTGCCGGGGTCGGCAATCGCCGCGGGCACGGCGTCTATCAGCGTGAGCGCCGCATCCGATGCGCGGATGGAGCGTCCCTTCTTCACGATGTAGCCGCGGGCGATCAGCCCGCTGATGATGTTGGCCCGGGTCGCCTCGGTGCCGATGCCCGTCGTGTCCTTGAGCTTCTGCTTCAGGCGCGGGTCGGTCACGAAACGCGCAACGCCCTTCATCGCCTTGACCAGTTCGCCCTGGGTATAGGGCTTGGGCGGCATCGTCTTGAGGGCCTTGATGTCGGCCCCGGCGACCTGACATGCCATCCCGTCGCGCAATGCGGGCAGCACCTGGCTGCGCGGGGCATCGCCGTCCTCGTCGGCGCTGCCTTCACGTTCTGGCTCGGCCAGCACCAGGAGCCAGCCCTTGACGACGACCTGCTTGCCCGTGGCCACCAGCTTCTGCTGGCCGCAGGAGAGGTCCGCCACGGTGCGGTCGAACTCGTGGTGCGGGAGGAACTGGGCCAGGTAATGCGCCCGGATCAGCCGGTACACCGCCTGCTCCTTCTCGCTCATGGCGGAGAGGTTCGCGGGTTCGAGCGTCGGGATGATGCCGTGGTGCGCCGTCACCTTGCTGTCGTTCCAGGCGCGCGAGCGCTGGGCGCGGTCGAGCTGGCCCATGATCGGGGCCAGCGTGGGATCGGTCTTGAGCAGGCTGTCCAGGACCGTGGGCACCTCGGCGAACATGCTTTCGGGCAGGTAGCCCGAATCCGAGCGCGGGTACGTCGTGGCCTTGTGCGTCTCGTACAGAGCCTGGGCGATCTCCAAGGTTTCCTGCACGTCCAGCCCAAGCTGCTTGGAACAGACTTCCTGCAAGGTGCCCAGGTCGAACAGCAGCGGCGGGCCTTCGCGCACGCGCTCGGTCTCGACCGACACCACCTGGGCACTGCCCGCGGCGCGGATCTGTTGCGCGGCCTGCTGTGCGACGGGCTGCTGCAGGCAGCGGCCGGCGTCGTCGGTGCTGGCGTCGGGTGCCACCCACTGCGCGGTGAACGTCTGACCGCCTGCGGACAGGGACACGTCGATGGCCCAGTACGGCACGGACACGAAGGCCGCGATCTCTCGGTCGCGGTCCACCACGAGTTTGAGCGTCGGGGTCTGTACACGCCCGACCGACAGCACGCCGTCGTAGCCGGCCTGCCGCCCGAGCACGGTGAACAGCCGGCTGAGGTTCATGCCGACGAGCCAGTCGGCGCGCGAGCGCGCCAGCGCCGAGTAATACATCGGCAGCGTCTCGGCCGAGGGCCGCAGCTTGGCGAGCGCGGTGCGGATGGATGCATCGTTGAGCGCCGACAGCCACAGGCGTGCTATGGGGCCGCGGTATCCGCACAGGTCGATGATCTCGCGGGCGATCAGTTCACCCTCGCGGTCGGCATCGGTGGCAATGACGAGATGGGTCGCCTTCGCCAGAAGCGTTTTGACGACCTTGAATTGCGTGGCGGTCTGCGGTTTGACCTCGACCCGCCACTGCTGAGGGATGATGGGCAACTGCTCCAACGACCAGCGCTTGAGCGCCGCGTCATAGACCTCGGGTGCTGCCGCTTCGACGAGATGGCCGATGCACCAGGTGACCGTGACGCCGGAGCCGTTGAGGCAGCCTTCACCGCGCTGCGTGGCGCCGAGAATCCGGCCGATGTCTTTGCCCTGGGAGGGCTTCTCGCACAGAAACAGCCGCATGTCCGTCCATCCGCTTCCCGTTGTTCATGGAGTTGCTGGGATCGAGGATGCCGAGCGCCTGTTGGGGCAGCAGCAAACAAGCTGCATGCGGCAGCGACCGCTTTCACGAGATGGGATGGCTGAGGCGGGGATGGCGTGCGGCCGGCGATGTGCGAGTCGGGAGCCGCGATGTTCGGGAGCGCGTGGAAGCCGGTGGACGCTGGTGGCGCTGTCCCCTGGGGATAGCTCGCGAGGACATGGGGGGCGGCAACGTACTGCGGCCGCCCCCCGTCGGATCACTTCCTGCGCTTGGGCTCCTTCGGCGCAGCCGGTTCCTGGGCGGCCTGGGGCTTGGGCTGCGCGTCCTGTGCGGTCTCCTGCGATTTGGGGCTCAGGACGACGGACTCGATGCGGAACGGCAGGATGCCGACGCTGCGCGCGTTGATCTGCCAAGTCTCACGTGGCTGATCCTCGTTGTCGGTCCAGGGTTCGCGCTCCATGCGGCCGACGACCAGCACGCGCATGCCCTTCTGGTAGAGGTCCTTCCAGTGCGCGGCGTCGCGGTGCCAGATTTCCACCGGCGCCCAGAAGCCGCCGCGATCCTCATAGTCGCCGCCCTTGGTGGGAACGGGGTTGTCGAAATACACGTTCAGCCGCAACAAGCGCCGCGGTTCGTCGTTGCCGTTGGGGAACTCCCGGTACTCGGGGGGCGAGCCGATGTTGCCTTCGCCCGAAAAATGCGTGCTCATGGTGCAATCTCCTTGGTGGTTGAAATACCCGTGCCATGTCGGCGTCGGGCGCGTGCTGGGGTGCCCGACGCGATCACCGATCGCGCACTCCGGGGGGTATGGACGCGAGCCGGCGCAGGTAGGCGTCTTCCGCCTCGGCGGCCTTGCTGGCGCACTCCTGCGCCTGCCTGCCCAGGGTGTGCAACAGGCTGATCTGCATGTTCAGCGTGATGCGCTGCAGCTCGATCGCGTGCAGGTCGGCCAGCAGGTTGACCGGCGTGCTGGTGCTCGCCATCAGCTCCTGCCACAGGGCCACGCCCATGGCCGAGCGGTCGTGCCTGCGCCAGCGCAGGAACGTCGTTCCCGCGCCAGTGGTCTGCTGGGCCAGTTCCACGGGCAGCAGGTGGAAGGGATGCCCACTGGCCTGTTGCAGCACTTGTCGCTGCGCCAAGCCGATCAACTCGTCGCGCATGGCGAAGCACTGGCCGGCCCAGGCCTCCAAGTCCCCTTTACCTTTAAAAGGCTTTAAAAGGCCTTTTAGAGAGGCCGCGTGTTCCAGGCGCATGAAGGCTCCCTGTTGCAGGCCCCGGAAGTAGCGGGTCGGCTGGTTCAGATCGCTCATGCGGATTCGTCCTCGCCGGCAGTGGCTGCGTTTTCGGACGGGTCGGCAGCAGCGGCCGCATCACCATCGACGCTGGTAGCGGCTGCGGCAGGACTCTCACCGCGCTGTTGCAGACCACGGCGCACGATGGGTGGCGCAAACTTCGAGCGGCGCGTGCCTTCGAGCACGTCCTGCGGCAACTCGCCGAACTTCTCCAGCGCGGCCCGCGCTGCCGCATTCTTCGCCGCGAAATCGTCGCGGGTGCAGCCCGAATAGCGATACTGCTGGGCCAGCGAGAACAGGCTGCGCAGCGCGTGCGCGCCCTCGTTGAGCCAGCGCTCTAAGGTGCTGCGGTCGATCAGCGCGGTGTGGTGGGCGAGGATCAGCTTGCGCGCGATGTCGTCGTAGTCGGCCAGGAGATAGACAGCGGCAAAGCCCAACTGCGCATTGACGAACAGCGGCAGCTTGACGGGCTGCACGTTGAGGTTCTCGCCCAGGGTCAACGCGGCGGGCACGCCGGCCAGGGCCTGGTCCACCTGTTCGCGCAGCGTCTGCAGCGTGGTCTTGGTCTGGTCGAGCTTGTCCTCGATGCGCAGCATCCACCAGTCGCTGTACGGGTCGTCCTGCTCCGAGCCGCGCTTCATTTTGTTCATGACGGCGATGTAGCCGTTCAGGCCGACGATGCCCGGTCGCCCCTCGGCGGCGGCGCGGCCATGCCAGATGCGCGAGGCGTGGTGGGTGTGCAGCGTCAGCGACATTGCGCTGCGCAGGGAGCCGAGGTTGAGTTGCAATGGTTCGTTGCTGGTTGCCATGGTGATCGCTCGCTGGTGGACAGGGAGCCGCCAGCATCCGCATGCGGCGGAAGGCAGTCAGTCAACAAACCGAAATGAGCCGGCCCCCGGTTCTGTGCGCGCTGGCGGCGCAGCGCGCAACGGTCCCCTGGGGACCGCTCCGCAGATGGGCATTCACGTTGGCGCTCCGGGCCTCGGTCGTCGACGGGTTGCGTGCTGCACCGCACGTCGCGCTGTCGTTCGACACCATCCTTCGCAGCACGGCCGTCCCCAGGGGACCGTTCCGCTGAGCGCCATGGAGGTTTGCTTCATGGCCTTGCCAGGCGCTTTGCCCAGGTTTCGCGCAGCAGGTCGCGCCGTCACCCGGCGCTTCACCGCACAGCCGTCCCCAGGGGACCGTTTCTGCCGACCGCCATGGAGATCTACTTCACGGCTTTGACGAGCCCTGTGCTCAGGTCTTGCGCAGCAGGTCGCGCAGGCGCTCGATGTGCTGCCGGGCCACCTCGGGCGGCACGACGTTGCGCGGCGGCTCGGATGGTGGCGCTCGCGCCGCCGATGGTGTTGGCGGTGCCGGGCCGGTCTGCTTGGCCCACGCATTGAACTCGCCGCGCATGGCGCGCTGGATGATGCCGAACAGATATCCGGCGGGGTTGCGGATGCCATGCTTGCCGCACCGTGCGGCCCATTCGTCCAGCACGGCCTGCCCCAGGGCAGCGTCCACCTGCTGCAACGCCATCCTGGCTCCGGCCTGCTGTTCCGCCTTCAGTTCCGCGAAGCGCTTGGGCCATTGCAGGTCGCCCAGCGCACGCGCCTGCGCGGTAGTACGTACTTCATTAATACGACTACTACGTACTGTACGGTCCTGCTTCGGATTCCGAAGAGCGCCGTCTGGCGCGGGTTTCGGCCCTGCTTCGGATTCCGAAGAGGGGCGTTCGCCATTCCGAAGAAGGCTCGCGGGCCCTTCTTCGGAATCGTGGATCGCATCCTCCTGTGGATAACTTTGAGTGGCGGTGATGCCCTGGTCGGCCAGGCGCTCGGCGAGCACTTGCAGCCGCGACGGCAAGGTGCGTCCGGACAACATCGGGTCGTCCGCGATCTCCTGGAGGGTGTTGAGTCCCACCACCTGAACGGCCTTGGCCGAATGCCCCAGCGACTGGCTGACCAGGGCCAGGTAGTCGGCGTCGAGCTGCATGGCCTCGAACGGTGTCAGGGGTTCGTCATGCAGGACGTAGAGGTTTCCGAGGATGCGGCCGGTCTTGGGGTCGCGCCGTCGTCGCACGAGGCTCAGCCAGCGCGTCAGGCGCAGCAGCGTCAGCGCCCGCGCGACGGTCTCGTGGGAGGCTTGTCCCGCGCAGGGCATGGACGCCAGCCAGGGGCGCAACTGCTCATAGGTCGGGAACGCCGTGACGCCGTCGTCGTTGAGCATCAGCCGGAACACCTGCCAGGCGTTGCGCTCCAGCGGTGTCAGGCGGCGGTCGAGGAACAGCCGCCGCGGCACGCTCTCGTGCCGATTGCCACTGAACAGGAAGGCGTCGCCGGACGCGGCAGGCGTGGGCACTGCCATGGGCGCTGGCGCGCTGGGATGTGGCTTGGGCGTGAGGTCCTTCAGCGCAGCGTCGAACAGGTCGGCGAGTGCGACGGGGCCTTGACGCGGGGCTCGTGGGGCGGTGTCGTCCACGGCCATGGCCTAGCCCAATCCCTGATCGACCCAGTTCCTGATCGCGGCCCAGACCACCGAGAGCGGCAGTGACATACCCTCGGCCAGGTCCATGGCCGCATCGAGAATCGAGGTCTCGTCCTCCAGATCGACGTTCCTGCTGCTGATCACGGCTTTCCATTGCCGCCACAGTTCGGTGTCCTGGGTCTCGTCCAGGACGGGGTGGCGCCCCTTGCGCTTGGGCAGGCCGAGGATCTCCCGCCGCAGGGCGACTTCCTGATGGGTCAGGCCATAGAAGCGGCTGACCATCTCCGTGCTGGCCCCCAGCCGCAGCATGCGATCGACCGTGGCGATTTCCTTCTCCACGTCCTGTGCCTGGTTGAGCAGGCGCTGCAGCACTTCGCGGTTGACCGTGACCGAGCACCACGAGACGCTGGCGTTGGCCAGCACGCTGATCAGCGCGGGGTGCTTGAGCGCATCCAGCTCGGCCTCGCCGAAGCCCATGGCCTTGCAGCGGCGCAGTTGGCCGTTGCGAAGGTCATACAGCGCCTGGGCGATCACGGCCTGGTTGAGCGGATGCGATGTGGACATGCGACCTCCCTCGCTCACGTCCCGGGCGCCGTGGTGCCGGCTTCCAGGTCCAGCAGACGCCGGGCCAAGCGCAGCAGCCGAAAGAGCTTGACCAACGCGGTGTCGCTCAAGCGCCTTGCGCCGCTGCCATGGCCTTGGCTCTGGCCGTGCAACAGGGTCGGCAGGTCGGCGGCGAGCTGCGCGCCGTCCAGGCCCGCTTCGGCGACGGGCTGACCCGTCAGCGAAGTGAGGAGCGTCAGCACCGCGCGGCCGAGCGGCGACGGGGCTTGGCCGCGGGCGCGGCACGCAAACCCGATGCCATCGGCGCGATCCTCGATGTACTCGTCCAGGCCTGCCTCCCCGGCGATCTCGCGCGCGAACTGCGCGATGTGGATGCGCAGCCGATCGGGCGTGTCCAGGCCGGCGTCGATGTACCAGACATCGGAGATCGGATAGAGTCCGCCGGCTTGCACCGGGATGGACTGCAACACGCTCGCCGAGAAGTCGGGCGGCAGCGCATCGCCCAACTGGTCGGCGACCATGCGCTGGATCGACTGCAGCCGTTCGGTCGTCGGTGCCGGCGAGACGATGTGCTCACGAAGCAGATCGCTCGGTGCAGCCGCCGGGCTTCCCGTGGCCGCTTCGCCAGCCGCCGTGTCGTCGTGGCGCAAGGTGGGCTCGGACGCCGGAGGGCTGGCGGGTGGAGGACCGGCCGCCGCTGCAGGCGTGGCGATGGACGATGCTGCGCCCGGCGGAGTCGGCGTGCCGGCGGTGGGCGAAGGCAACGCCGGCTGCGCCGCAGGTGGCGTCGGGTCACTGACCAGCGCCCGGTGGCGGCTTTCCGATTCGGTCAGGTCCAGCGCCAGCACGTCGTAGCCGATGCCCAGCAGCTCGGACATCTGGCCGATCAGCTCGTCTTGCACGCGCTGCGGCGCGAACTCGTCGCCCTGCGTGTCGAACTGCGCCAGCACCTCCTGAAAAAAGCTGTCGAAGTCCAGCGGCAGCGAGTGGTCCTTGGCGTAGTGCTCCCAGGTGCGTTTGCAGGCCGTGCGCATGACCGACAGCCGCTCGACCTGGTGGCGCCCAAGGCCGCCATAAAGCACGGTGGGAATGGCGGGCAGCAGGTAGCGCACCGCGTCGGCCATGCGGGTGATGTGCGACCGCTGGACGGGGAAGCCATCGGCCGCCAGGCGGCGGGCCAGTTCCGACTGGCTCAGGGCGGCGCCGCTCTCCTGCTCGTAGAACTCCCGTGCTTTCTCGACGCCGAGCGCGCGCTCGATGAACGTGAGGCCGCCGCGCAGTTCGTTCTCGGCAAGATGCCCGGTCAGCGCGACGATTTCACCGCGCTCCGGCCATGGTCGGAACAGACACGATATGCGGAAGAAGCGTTCTTCCTTGGTCTCCGACCAGAGTTCGCGCAGGATCGCCAGCCGCGTGTTGCCGCCGTTGCGGATGATGTAGTGGTCCCCGCCGGGCCGGCGCGTGATAGCCGGCGCCGCGTCCAGGCCGCGCTCGCGGATGGACGCCTTGATTTCCTCGTAAGCCGGGTTGCGCTTCATGCGCGGGTCATGGTCGTAGGGCCGCAACTGGTCCAGCGTCACGACCATGGGCGTGTCCGCGATCGGGTCGCTCAAGGCCGTAGCCGCTGGGCCGCTGCGCTCGAAGCCGGCCGCGAGCAGCTTGCCTGCCATGTCCTGCGAGGTCATGTCAGCCATGGCCGCACCCCTCGCAGTCCCCACGACCGCCGGCCGGCGCCATGCGGGCCTCTCGCTCGGCGCGGCGGATCTGCGCACGGGCGTTCAATTCGGCCCGGTGGTCACTCGCTGTCGAACTCGTGTAGATCGCCGCGCAGCCGGCCTTGGTGAACTTGAGGTGCCCGCCCGGCGTGCGCTTGACGTGCCAGCCCTCACCGACCGCGAACTCGATCAGGGCGCGCAGCCGCTTGTGGCCGCGGGCCAGCTCATGTGCGTTCGCCATGGGGCCTCCCAGGATCAAGAGGTCGCTGCGGGCGGCCGGATACTTGAGCCAGTCGGTCCTGCCATTGCGGGAACAACTCGCTGGCGAGCGCGCGCATCGTGTCGAGCGCGGCAGGGGCGACTCTGCCGGGCGGCTGGCGGTGCTCGACCCGATGCACCGGCAGGCCGCGCGTTGCGGCACGTGGATACGCTTCTATGGCCGGCACGTCGGTGGCGAGCACGCGGATGCCGGCGCTGTCCTGGAACAGGTCGCGCAGGGCCTGCTGGATCAGCCGTGCGTTGGCGGACACCGGGTGGACGCGGTTGATGAGCAAGTGCAGCGGCGGCGGTTCGATACCCAGGTGCCGGTACGGCGCAATGTCTTCGAGCAACTGCATGGTGCCGCGCCGCAGCTCGCGTGCCGCGAGGATTTCCGGCGTGACGGGCGACAGCGCGAGATCGGAGGCGAGCACCGCCATCTCCAGCAGCACGGAACGCGCGCCCTGGGTGTCGATCAGCACCAGGTCGTAGAGGGGAGCAAGTGCTGGCAGCAGATGCCGCAACCGCAGGCGGCCATCCGGCGCATGCAGCAACAACGTGTTCAGCTCGCCCCGGTGGTCGTTGGACAGCACCAGGTCCAGGCCCGCGATGATCGTGCGGGACACGAGCTGGCCAAGGTCGCGCTCGTTGAAGGCCAACAGCTCATAGATGCCGCCCGGCGCGCGCTGGGTCAGTTCGTAGTAGGAGGACAAGGTGGGCTGCACGTCGAGATCGAGCAGCAGCACGCGCAGGCCCGCGTCCGCGGCGAGCCCGCCCAGGTTGGCGGCCGTCGTGGTCTTGCCGACGCCGCCCTTCGTTGAAATGATGGACACGACCTGCATGGCGCTCTCCGGCTGGGAATGGGAAGTCCGCGGGAGAGCGGCTCAGGTCCGGTGGTTGAGGCGCTCGGCGATCCACTGGTCGATTTCGATCGAATCCCAGCCGACAGCGCGCACGCCCAGGCGCAGCGCCTGAGGGAACTGGCGCTTCTTCATCAGGTTGTAGATGTGGGCGCGTTTGAAGCCGGACTTCGCTTCGACTTCATCGAGCCGCAGGATGCGGCGCTCGTTCGGAGGGAGTACAGGGGTCTGCGACATGGCGGTCACTCCTGAACGCTCGGTGGCGTTTGTTGGCGTGACCTCTATTCAATAGACCTGGCTGCGGAAAGACATTGCAAATGCAATCTCCGCGATTGCACATACAAGCTGGATAACCTCATGCGCTTGCGCTACGAACGTACCTCTTAGCGTTGGCGAACTTTCCGTTTAAGGTGCGCTCAGTGATGCCCATGGTGCCGCCGTAGTGGGCGACCAATGCAGAGACAAGGGCCTCCTGCGTTTTGAAGCTGGAATAGGGCACGCCTGAAGGCGACTGGCTCAGCATCAGCGTCAACATCCCTCCAATGATGTTGAGATAGGTCGTTTCCGCCCGTTCGCTGATCTCGCATTGCTTGGATGCCAACAGCACCGAGGATTGCTTGAGTAGCGTGTCGTGCTGCTCCTGCAGTTCTCGCATCTCACGTCGGGCTTGTTCAAGCGCGGCCTGAAGGGCCAGCCGCTCCACGAGGATCGCCTGTCCTGTTTCCATGGTGATGAAAGGATGCGCCATGCGTTCGCCACGGCTGAACAGAAATCCTGGCCGGTGCTCGGGATAGTGGGTGCGCATCCAGCGTTTTAGATCGACATGGCGAACAGTCAGATCCAGAGAATTGAGCAGCTTCGGATCATTGAGCGTGATCCCGTTCTTGCCGTAGGGCAGCTCTCCGTTGAGGATGCCGTCATAGATACGTTCCGAGTGCAGCCGGCACTCATTCCATCGAGGGCAGTTCAGCGACCGAGGCAGGACACGCGGTGACGCGATCGTGGCCAGGATCATCGGGAGATACCGCAGCAACCCAGCCCATCGGATGGCCGCCTCGATGGGACGATAGAACACCTTTGATGTTGAAATGTCCTTGTGCATGTCTTCGTCTCCTTTCGGGTGCGCTACATCACCGGCTCCTTTCTTGCCCAAGGGCTGTTGTGTCGTTATGGCCTGCGACGGACGCTTGAGGCGATGCCCTAAGCGAAGGCGGAGGAGGCCATTGGCGTCCGCCGCAGGTGGCCTTGTCTTGCTTGATATGCAAGAATCGATCAGTTGCCGGCCCATCGAGCGATGAGGACGCAAGCTCGATATTGGCGCTCACGGTACCAGCGTCATAGGTGGCGCAAAGCCCATCAAGACCGATTTGGTATGGTCTGATATCCAGACGGTTCAAGACCAGCGAGTTGAAGCGTTCGACGCCCCTACGTCCAGTTGGTGACTGGAAATCAGCGGTTAGTGATGCATCGCTCCACATGCTGATATATCGACAAAGTATCTGCCGCAGTACCAGTGACCCTGCCAGGTTGCCCCAGCACATAGGAGACGGAGATGGCTGAACATTCCCATGAACATCAACATCACACATCCGGTCAGATGGGTAAGCACGGCCGACCATACGCCAAGTTCTGGGTGAACATGGTGTTGGGCCTCGTCGTCATGTACTTCGTAATGTTCAGCATGATCGACGGCGCCAGGGACTTCAGAAACAATCTCAACATGCTCTACATGGCGGTCACTATGTGGGCGCCAATGGGCATCTTCATGCTAGCGACAATGCCCGGCATGTTTCCAAACCGGCGGCTCAATCTCGTGCTGTACGGCTTGTTTGCCGTTCTCACACTCGGTTCTTTTGCCGCGACCCGTGCTCAAACCGGAATCGGCGATCGACAGTTCATCGCGTCTATGGTCCCGCACCATTCGGGAGCGATCCTCATGTGCCGCGAGGCGCAGCTCTCAGATCCGGAACTCGTCAACCTATGCCAAGCGATTTCCGATGGCCAGCGCGCGGAGATCGAGCAGATGAACCGGATTGCTGCACGCCTTCGTTGAGGCTGGCTGGGGGTGGTCGTACTTTTCGTGCAGATTGGTGCGCTTTCGCCTGAAGCCCAACATCCATGCGGGTTCCCGCGGGTCGCCACCCCCGCAAGCTGATCACTCAGTTGGGTTGACGGAAGCCGCGGCGGTACATTGACCGCCCACCTGCCGCTGCCCAACCCCATGCCCGCCTTCGCCCTGCGCTTCGTCGGCCAAGAGGCCTTGCCGCCTCGCCTGAGTGAGTTTGATCGGGAGCAGTTCTTTTCGCTCACGTCGGCGGACGTGGCGGCCCTCCGGGAGCAGTTCCGCAGCGACCGCCGCCTGCCCGCCGCGCTGATGCTCATGTTCATGCGCGTGGCCGGCCGACCGCTCGACGGTTTCAACGTGCTGCCCCGAAACCTCCTCCGGCACACCGCCCAGGTCCTGGCCGTGTCGCCGCCGTCCATCGCCAGCCTGCGGTCGATCTACAAGCGCCGGCAGACCCTCTTCAAGCACCAGCTCTGGGCCAAGACCTATCTCGGCCTGCGCGAACTTGCAATCGACGACGAAGTCGCGCTGACCGCGGCCCTGCTGGCCCAAGCAGCCGACGCCTCCCACGCCGATGACCTGGTCCAGTCGGCCAGCCACTGGCTGTTCACGCGGCGCATCCTGATCCCAGGAGCGCGCCGCCTGCAGGACTGGGCCCGAGATGCATTCGCCGCGGTGGAGGCGCAGATCCTCAGCGCGGTGAATGCCGCCGTACCACCGGCAGCGGCGCAGAAGGTTGTCGACGCCGCATACAGCACGCGGCCGGGCACCGACACGACGTGCCTGGAGTGGCTCAAGACGCCGTCCAAGCGTCACGGCCCGAGCACCCTTGCGGAGACCATCGACAAGGTCCGCTACCTGAAAGAGCTCGGTGCCCACGACTGGAACCTGAATGCCGTGTCGCTGGCAAAGCAGCAGGCCTATGCCCGTCAGGTCCAGGCCAGGCGCCCCGTGAAGACGCGGGAGATCAAGCCATCGCGCCAGCTGATCGAGTTGGTGTGCTTCCTGCGGGTGACGCTGCTCGAACTCACCGATGTCGCCCTCTTGCAAACCAGCCGGCGCAGCCAGCAACTGTTCCGCGAGGCGGCGGACAAGGCGCAATCAAACCGTATCCGGGGCACGACAGGCCTGATCCAGCAGGCGGCCAAGGCGCGATCCGTCCTGTACGACGAAACGAAGACCTGGCAGGCGAGAGTCCTGGAAGCCAGAGAACTGCTCGCCGAGCTCGGCGAAGCCGCCAGCGGCAGCTTCGTGTCCTTGGTTCGCAAGGCCTTGGCGGAAGACAGCCAGCGCGTGCGCGCTTGCCTGGGAGCGCTGAAAGATCTGGACCTCGGTGGCCGCCCCGGCGATCCGGGCTTCGAACAGTGGAAGTCCTGGACGGATCTGCAGCGCAAGGGTGTGACCGAGCTGAAGGAGGGCGTACCGCTGCCAGATGTTGGCACAGCCTGGCACGGCCTGGTCCGCGATCTGGACCCCCGCTCAGGGTTTCGGGCGTTTGAGGCCTGCACGATGATGTCGCTGCGCAAGAGCCTTCGCCGAGGCAGTGTCTGGCTGGACCACTCGCTGAGTTTTCGGGAGCGAGACCAGATGCTCATCCCGCCGGCGGATTGGGTCTTGCAACGGGACGAGCAGGTTGAGTTGCTGGGCATGCCCAAGTCGGCGGCCGAATTCCTGGAGCCCCTGCTGGCCAACTTGATGGCCGCTATGTCTGCGGTGGCAGAGGCCCAGCGGCGCGGCAAGGTCGAGATCGGCGCCGACGGCATGCTCCACCTGCCTGCGATCACGGCACTGCCGGATCAAGGCGAGCCGGTGCGCACACGCGAGACCATCTACAACTTGATTGGCAGCGTACAGTTTCCGGACATGCTGTTGGAGGTGGATGCCGCCACCGGGTACAGCGAAGCGCTGCTCGGCCACCGCGCGCAGTCCACCGGCGAACTCGTGGCCCTGTACGGCGCGTTGCTGGCGCACGGTACCGATGCGGACGCCAAGGGCGTGGCGTCGATGATCCCTGGTCTGGAGCCCACACAAGTCACTGTGGCCATGCGCGCCTTGGAAGGAAGTGGCCGCCTGCGCCGCGCCAACGAGCGCGTGGCCGAGTTCCAGAGCCGGATCCCCATCGCGGCACTGTGGGGCAACGGGGACAAGGCATCAGCCGACATGATGTCGCTGGACGTTTCGCGCCACCTGTGGAACGCCCGTGTGGACCCACGCCGGCGCACCTACGCCGCAGGCCTCTACACCCATGTGCGCGACCGCTGGGGCATCGTCTACGACCAACCCATCGTGCTCAACGAACGACAGGCCGGCGTCGCCATCGAGGGCATCGAGCAGCACAACAGCGCGGCGGATCGGATTCGGATCTCGCTGCTGGCGGTCGACACGCACGGCTACACGAATCCGGCGATGGCCATCTCCAAGCTGCTGGGATTTGACTTGTGCCCCCGCCTGCGGGACCTGGCCGAACGAAAGCTCTACCTGCCTCGTGGATTCACCGTGCCCGATGGCTTGGAAGTCGTCACCGTTCGGCGCGTGTCTTTGGCCGCCATCGAGCGCGGTTGGGATGAATTGCTTCGCCTGGCGGCGTCAATCCGCTCGGGACGTGTCTCCGCCACGCTGGCATTGCAGCGCTTCGGGTCGGCTGCCCAGGGGGATCCACTGCACCGGGCGGCGGAGCACCTGGGCCGGCTGCTGCGAACGGTGTTCCTGTGCGACTACATCGCCATCGAGGACTTCCGCCGCGAGATCCATACCTTGCTGAACCGTGGCGAGTCGGTGCATCAGCTGCAGCGCGCCGTGTACTCAGGCAAGGTGGCGCCCGAACGCGGCCGGCGGCGGGACGAGATGAAGGCGATCTCCGGCTCACACGCCCTGCTGACGAACATCGTGCTGGCCTGGAACACTGCCCGTATGCACGAGGTGGTCGAGAGGCTCAAGCGAGACGGGATCCCAGTCGAGGACTACTGGCTGCGCCGCATCGGCCCGGCGCACTTCTCGCACATCAATTTCCGCGGCACGATGAGATTCGGCATCGAGAAGTTCGCGGCGGCGCTGATCCAACGCGTGCCGGGCCAGGCAACTCGGTCTGCTTCGTGACGGGACCCGCTCCCGCACACGCAGAACTGGAAGAAGGTCAGCCGGCGGAGTTGACAACGGTTGTCAAACCGCCCAAGATGCCCACATGAGCCGACAAACCATGAGTTTCGCCTTGCCCGAGTCGATGCGCGAGTACATCGACAACCGGGTCGCCGCCGGCAACTATGGCAACACCAGCGAGTACATCCGCGACTTGGTCCGGCGCGACCAGGAAGAGCAGGCCAAGAAGCGGCTTCGCGACCTCATCGAAGAAGGGCTGGCATCCGGGCCCGGCCGGCGTCGCACCAAGGCGGACGAGAAGGAACTGCTGGCGATCGCTCGCGGCGAGATCGATTGAAGCCGGCGGTTCTGCGCCCGCAGGCGCTGCGCGACCAGCAGGGCGAAGTCCGCTACTACCGCAAGGAGGGTGGCACCCGCGTGGCGGTGAAGGTGGCCAAGGCCACCAACGCCGCGCTTGACCAGATCGAACTCGACCCTGGCATCGGCTCACCGACGCTCGGAAAGCTTCTTGGCATTCCAGGGCTTCGGACCTGGCGGGTCGCAAAGTTCCCGCTGCTGTGGTGCTACTTCGAACGCGGAGATGACCTGGATGTCGTCCGGCTGCTGGGCGAGCGCCAGGACCTCGCAGCGATCTTGGGCGATGAGTTCGCTTCGAACTAACGTTACTCACGTCGCGGCGGGCGCAGGGCCGGAGCTCAATGACCGGTCTACGGCAGACTGTTCGTCGAGTTGGCTGGCCGAAATCGACCCGTTGTAGTCAGTCGTATCGCGTCTAAGCAGACGTTCGCAAGTCGTTAGCTCGCGCATCACATGTACCTGTCGATTGACAGCGGCGGAGTCACTCAAGCCGGGGTCGGCCGCGCGCAGACCGGCAAAGAAGCTGCACGCTACGGCATCGAACTGATCATCAGCGCGGCTGAAACATGATGAGGCCCATGCCCGTCAGCGCGACGGCGACGCCCGCCACGTCCCATGCCGTCGGCCTGATGCCGTCCACGATCCACAGCCAAAGCAGCGCGACGCCGATGTAGACCCCGCCGTACGCCGCATACACCCGCCCCGCCGCCGTCTCGTGCAGCGTGAGCAGCCAGGCGAAGAGGGCCAGGCTCGCCGCCGCCGGAACGAGCAACCACGCGGACCTGCCCTGCTTCAGCCACAGGTAGGGCAGATAGCAGCCAACGATCTCGGCCAGGGCCGTGGCGATGAACAGGGCAAATGTCCTCATGGGGTCAGCGTACCGCCAAGTCGGCCACCAGCCTTGCCTTCAGCGCTCGTTCGCGGATCGCGTCCTCGGATTCGGTCGCCCAGGTGAACGTGCTCTTCCAGGCCCAGACCATGCCGTCGAGCCGGACGAACCGCACTTCGCCCGCCTTGCCCGCGACCGTCGTCGCTGGACGCTGCCCCTCGAAGTCGAAGGCGATCGAGTGCGAACCCGGCTTCAGCCGGTAGCGCACCATCGTGTTCGGCAGGGTCTCGACGGCGGCTCCGCCGTCGGCCTGAACCTTCACGAAGTTCCGGCCGTCGCCCCAGTTGCGCCGCACGACGTACACGGTGAGGGCGTTCGGGTCAGGCGCGAACTGTTTGGCCTGCGCATCGGCGTTCAGGCTCGGCGCCGGAGCCGTGGTGCAGGCGATCACCCGGCCCTTGTTGGTTTTGTGGCAGTACGGGATCTCGACGGTGGGATCGGGTGCGGGCGGCGTGGCGCAGCCCGCCAGCAGCCCAGCCACCAAGACCACCGAGGCACAGGTCAATCGGTCGGCAGTCATGGCGTTCACTTCACTGTGAAGCGTGCGGTGGCGGGCTTGCCGCCGACGATCACGACAGCGACGGCCTTGGTGCCGGGGCCGACCTTGAAGCTGCCGGAGGCTTCGAGCTTGTCGCCCGCGGGCTTCAGCTCGACCTCCTGCTTCTCGGTGCCGGTCAGCAGCGTCACTTTCGCGCTGGCCTTGGACACGTCGGCCGGCTTGCCGTGGTCGCGCAGGTAGAGCTGGATCACGGTGGCTTTGGCCACCAGTTCGTAGTCCATGTCCTTGACCTCGACCACGACGCCGCCATGCAGCGGCTTGTGCTCGTGGGCGTGGTTGTGCTTGTCGCCGGCGGCAAAGGCAGAACCAGCCAGGGCGAGGGTGATGGAGGCGAGGATGGATTGCGTCTTCATGAGAGTCCTTTCAGGGTTTGGGGGTGAACAGGAAGCCGCTCAAAGCGCCTCGGCGTCCTTGTCGTCCATCAGCGCTTCGGCCGGCTTGCGCCCGAAGAGCCAGAACATCGCGGGCGTGAGGAAGGTGTCGAGCAGGGTCGAGCTGATGAGGCCGGAGAAGATCACTACGGCCACCGGGTGCAGCACCTCGGTGCCGGGTTGCTCGGCCTCGAACAGCAGCGGGGCCAGCGCAAAGGCGGTGACCAGCGCGGTCATCAGCACTGGGCTCAGCCGCTCCAGCGAGCCGCGCAGGATCATCTTCTGGTCGAAGGACTCGCCCTCGAAGCGCATCAGGTTGATGTAGTGGCTGACCTTCAGGATGCCGTTGCGTACCGAGATGCCGGCCAGCGTGATGAAGCCGACGAGAGCGGCGACGCTCAGTGGCTGGCCCGACAGCCACAGGCCGATGACTGCGCCCACCAGCGCCAGCGGGATGTTCACCATGATCAGCGCCGACAGCGCCGCCGACTTGTAGCGGCTGTAGAGCACCACGAACATCAGCGTCAGCGACACGATGGACAGCAGGCCGACGAGCCGCGAGGCCTCCTCCTGGGCCTGGAACTGGCCGCCCAGGGTGATGAAGTAGCCCTCGGGCAGTTTCGTCTCGGCCACCACCTTGCGGATGTCGGCCACGATCTCCGACAGCGCGCGCCCGGACGCATTGGCCGACAGCACGATGCGCCGCTTGCCGTCGTCACGGCTGATCTGGTTGGGGCCGTCGCCGTCCTCGATCGCCGCAATCTTCGACAGCGGGATGCGCCCGTTCGGCGTCTCGATCAGGATCTGGCCCAGGCCTTCGACCGAACGCGCCGACTCGGGCAGCTTGACCACGAGTGCGAAGCGCCGGCCTCCCTCGACGATCTGGGTGACCTTCTCCCCCTCGACCAGCGCCTGCAATGCGGAGAGCACCTGCGGCGCCGGCACGCCGTACTGCGCCGCGGCGGCGTAGTCGATGCGCACCTTGATCTGCGGCGCCAGCACCTGCTTCTCGATCTGCAGGTCGGCGATGCCTGGGATCGTGGCCAGCTTGGCCCGCAGGGCATCTGCCTGGCCTCGCAGCGCGTCGAGGTCCTCGCCGAAGATCTTGATCGCGATCTGCGAGCGCACGCCCGAGAGCATGTGGTCGATGCGGTGCGAGATGGGCTGGCCGATCTCCAGCGCAGCCGGCAGGTTGATCAGGCGCTTGCGGATGTCGGCCTTGATCTCGTCCATGCTGCGCGTCAGCTCGGCGGTGGGCTTGAGGCCCACGTCGAGCTCGCTGACGTGCACGCCTTCCGCGTGTTCGTCCAGCTCGGCCCGGCCGCTGCGGCGACCGACGTGCGTCACCTCGGGCACCTGCTTGACCAGTACCTCGGCCTGGCGTGCCAAGGCCGACGACTCCGTCAAGGTGACACCCGGGTTCAGGCGCAGGCCGATCAGCAGCGTGCCCTCGTTGAACGGCGGCAGGAAGGTCGTCGGGAAGAACGGCACCGCCACTGCGGCCACCAGCACGGCCGCACCGGCCGCCGCCATGGCGGCCTTGGGCCGGTCCAGCACGCCCTGCAGGCCGCTGCGGTAGCGTGCCTTCAGCCAGGCCAGGACCTTGGTGTCACCGTGGTCCAGGTTCTTCATCCGCGGCAGCAGGTAGAAGCTGAGCACCGGCGTCACCGTCACCGAGACGATCAGCGAAGCCAGCGTCGAGACGATGAAGGCGATGCCCAGCGGCACGAACAGCTTGCCCTCCAGCCCCGGCAGTGCAAACAGCGGGATGAAGACGAGCACGATGATGACCGTCGCATAGAGGATGGCCGATCGCACTTCCATCGTCGCGTGCGCGACGATCTCGATCAGGTGCAGCCGGCTGTGCGGATGGTTGGCCCGGTCGGCCTTCAGCCGCCGCAGCACGTTCTCGACACCCACCACCGCATCGTCGACGAGACCGCCGATGGCGATGGCCAGGCCGCCCAGCGTCATCGTGTTGATCGACAGGCCGAAGTACTTGAAGACCAGAGCGGTGATGAAGATCGATACCGGAATGGCCGTCAGCGCGATGACGGTCGGCCGCAAGGTGCCGAGGAAGAAGAACAGGATCACCGCGACGAAGATCGAGGCGCCGATCAGCTTGCCCTGCAGCGTCGTGATCGAGGCCTCGATGAAGCTGGCCTGACGGAAGGTGACGCGAGGCGCCTCCATGCCGGCCGGCAGCGAAGCCTTCAGTCCGACGAGGGCGTCTTCGATGGACTTGGTGAGCGCGATGGTGTCGGCAGTCGGCTGCTTCTGGATGCCCAGGATCACCGCCGGCTTGCCCTCAAATCCTGCGTCACCGCGCTTGAGTGCCGCGGCGAACGTGACCTCGGCGATCTGGCGCAGGAGGATGGGTTGGCCGCCCTTGGCCGCGAGCGCGAGGTTCTTCAGGTCGTCGAGCCGGGACGTGCGGCCGAGGTTGCGGATCAGGTACTCGCGGCCGTTCAGCTCCAGGAAGCCACCCGAGGTGTTCGACGAGTAGCCCTTGAGCGCGCTTTCGAGCTGGTCGTGCGTGATGCCCAGCTCGGCCATGCGCGCGGTGTTCGGCTGCACCTGGAACTGCCGCACCTCGCCGCCGATCGGGATGACCTGCGCGACGCCTGGCACCGAGAGCAGGCGCGGTCGAAGCACCCAGTCGGCGTACTCGCGCACCGCCATCGGGCTGATCTTGCTCGGATCGACCGGAATGGCGATCTGCATGATCTCGCCCATGATCGAGCTGATCGGGCCCATGCGCGGCACCACGCCTTCGGCGATGCCTTCCTCCATCGAGGACAGCCGCTCCGACACCAGCTGCCGGGCGCGGAAGATGTCGGTGCTCCAGTCGAAGGTGACGTAGAGGAAGGACAGGCCGGCCGACGAGGTCGAGCGCACGCTTTCGACGCCGGGCAGACCGTTCATGGTCGTCTCCAGCGGGAAGGTGATGAGCTGCTCCACCTCCTCGGCGGCCATGCCGCCGGCCTCGGTCATGATGGTGACGGTCGGCTTGTTGAGGTCGGGGAACACGTCCACCGGGGTGCGCGAGAGCGTGAACGCGCCGTAGGCCATCAGAACGACGCTGGCGATGATCACCAGCAGCCGGTTCGTCAGGCTGTTGTCGAGTAGCCACTTGAACATGTCAGCGCACCTGGTTGATCAGGGTGGCGCCTTGGGTGGCGATGCGGTCCCCGGCCTTCAGGCCCGATGTGACCGCGACGTTCACACCATCGAGGGCCTCGGTCGTGATGCTGCGAGGCTCGAAGCGCTCGGGCGAAGTCTTGACCCAGACGACGGTCTGGTTGGCCGGGTTCTTCATCAGCGACGCGACCGGGACCGCGATGCCCTTGACCTTCTGCTTCGTCTGCACGAAGACGCGCACGGGTTGTCCTACGGCCAAGCCGTTCAGGGCCGCACCCTGAGCGCGGAAGCCCAGCGGCAGCGCTTGCTCGCGCAGGCTGCGCGCCGCACCCAGGTACTCCAGCGGCACACGCTGGTCACCGACTGCCAGCGTGGCACTGCCGACATTGGCCGCGAGCGAGGGCTCGAAGGCCAGTGCCTCGATGCGCAAGCGGCTCGGGTCGATGATCTCGAACAGCAGTTCGCGGGCATCGACCACCTGACCGGCCACCACATGGGCCGAGGCGATCACGCCCGACACCGGGGCCACCAGCGCTTCCCGCGTTGCCAGGCCGCCGCCAACGGCCGCCATGCGCTCGGCCAGGCTGGCTGCCTCGCTTTCGGCCGCCTCGATGTCCTTGCGCGGCACGGTATCCGACAACTCCTTCAGCCGCGTCACGCGCTTGTCGGCGAGCGACTTGGCCGCGCGCAACTCGGCCAATTGCGCGGATTGATTCGATCTCTCGATGGGCGCGGTCGAGGGCACCACGTAGGCCAGCACCTCGCCCTTGCGCACCACCTGTCCCGGGTTGGGCAGGCCGCGTGGACCGGGCTCGATGCGGCCGGCGTTCAGCGGCTGCACCTTGCCGCCGGCGTTGGGATCCATCAGCACCTTGCCGTTCAGCTCGACCGAGCGCGGCAGCTCGGCCTCAGCAGCCACCATCGTACGTACTCCCAGCTGGCGCTGGGCCGGCTTGGGCAGGAACACGCTGCCGTCGGGCTGGCGTTGGGGGCCGTTTGCGCTCGGCGCAGCGGGTGCGTCGCCGTGGTCATGGCCTTCCCCGGCCTGCGCGGTCAGTGGGCCCACGAGTGCCAGCACCACGCCGAGCCAGGCCAGGCGATGCAAAGAAGCGCGCTTCATGCTGCACCTCCGGCGCGAACCTGGCGGGCGGCCATCAGGCGTCTCCCGCCAAATACCAGCACGGCAAGGACGGCCAGGCCGCCGGAGGCCCATCCGCCGACCTCCTTCCATGAAAGTTCATGCGCAGGCTCGTCGGTGTGGGCGGCCTCGTGCAAGTCGAGTTCGCCGGCCAGCAGATCGACCTCCGCCCCAGCGGTCACGGTCGCGGTGATCGGCAGCACGCCGGGCTTGGGCGCTTCCTTGAGCACCACTTCATACGCGTCGTCGCCATGGGCCTCGGCCTTGAACTTGGTCCCGTCGATCTCGAGTTCGATCTGCGCGCCACGCACCGGGGTGTTGTCGACGAATCGGTCGAGGTAGAGCGTGACCTGCTTGCCATCGAGCACGCCGACGAGCTCGAAGGTCTCGGACACCGCCGCAAAGCGGGGCAGCGCGGTGCCCGTGGCGGCCGGGGCGGTGTCGCCGTGGTCATGGCCATCGCCGGCGATGACCGGCAGGGCGTTGCCGAGCAGCACGGATGCAAGGCAGAGCGCAGCCAGGGAGTGGGAAGACTTCATGGGATGGGATTCCTGATGGGGTTCGCTGAGCGTGTTCGTGGGGGCGTGTGCCGTCGGCTCACTGCGGCAGCAGGCCCAGGGCCTGCCGCCACGCCGAGATGGCTGCGGCGAGTTCGATGCGGGCGCGCACGGCCTGTCGCTCGGCGTCGGCGGCCTCGGCCTCGATGCGCAAGCGCGTGGGCAGGTCGGATTCGCCCAGGCGGAAGGACTTGTCGAAGAAGCCGCGCGATTCGCGCGCCAGTTGGGCGCGACGATCGGCAGCGGCCAGCTGCGCCCGCGCCGCGTCGGTGCGCGCGCGAGCGGCTTCGCGCTCGCCCGCCAGGCGGGCACGTTCCAATGCCATCTGCGCCTGCAGTTCGACCGCCTCGGCGCGCGCAGAGGCCACGCGGGCATCGTGCCGGGGACCGGCGCCGAAGGGGATGCGCACACCGACCGTGAAGGTCTGCTGGTAGGACTCTCCGTAAGTGCCCCGATCGCGGGTGGCGGCGATGGTGAGTTCCGGGCTGGCGCGAGACTGCGTGGCCGCGAGTGCAGCCACGCCGTCGGCGACGGCGGAGCGGTCCTTCAACGAGAGCAGTTCGGCATGCGTGTCCAGGCCGTCTGCAGGACCGGTCGCCGTGGACGGCTCGGGTTCGGCGTCGGCGCCGGGCGCGGCGCTGGGTGCGGCAGCCGCTGGCATGGCGACGAGGGGACGAAGCTGCTGCCAGCCGGCCGTGAGCGCGCCTTCGGCCTGCGCCACGGCCGCTTCGGCCGCCGCGACGGCGCCGTCGGCCTGGTGCTGGTCGGCACGGGCCAGGTCACCGGCTCTGAGCCGCTTGCCGACATCGGCGGCAATGCGTTGAACGTTGTCGAGCTGGCCGCGTGCGGCATCGAGCTCCACACGGGCCCGCTGCCACGCCCACCACGCTTCGCGCACAGCGGCAGCCACGCGCAGCTGTGCCGCCGTGGTACGGCTCTCGATGGCACGGCCCTCGGCGTCGGCCAGGGCCTGGCTGCGGCCACGTTCGCCCGGCAGCCACAATGGGATGGCCACGCCGACCTCGACCTCACGGGTGCCGAGGTTTCGGTTCAGGCGGTCCGTCTTGGTGGACAGCTCCATCGCCACTGGCTCGGGCGTCCATGCTTGGGCCGCGTCCCGCTGCGCGCGTGCCGCGTCGCGCCGCGCTGCCAGCGCTTGCGCTTCGGGCTGCCGCGCCCAGGCGGTTTCGAAGGCTGCTCGCAGCGTGGGCGGGGTCGGCTCGCTGGGTGCAGCAGGGGTCTGCGCACGCGCTTCGATCGCGACGCCCATCAGCGCTGCGGTGAGTGCCGTACTGGCTACGGTCGCCAGGGTGGCGCGGGCGGCGTGATGCCAGCGCCCGGCCGGCATGATTCTTCTTCGGTGCATCCGATGCTCCAGTGTTGAAAACAACCCACAGGAGATCGGCGAGAGTCGACGCTGAGGAACTCAGGGTCGGATCGGGCCTCGAGCGGCGCCGCTGACCCATGTGTCGGGCGGCGCGCACGCAGGCGCGAACGGGCTTCAGAAGGAGAAGGAACCCGCCTCGCCGATCAGGCGAGGGGCAGCCACTGAGGGCGTTCGGGCGGGCTTTGCGCGAGGGTTCGCACGGTGCCTTCGACAGGCGTTACCGGGTGGGAGGCCAGAGTCAGCGGCGAAATGTCGCCCATGGGCGCGGGCATGCTGGCGCAGGTGCCGTGGCAATGGCCGCAGTCGAAATCGAACCCAGCCGGCGCGCTCTGATCTGCCGGCGCGCTGCCCTGGTCGGCCGTGGCCTCATCCGTGTGCTGGTGCTCGTGATGGCCCAGGTGCTGAACATGCTGGCCGGTTTCGTGCCCGCAATACGCCGCCACTGCCGCCCAGCTGAACTGGAGCGGCAGCAGGGCGAGCATGAGGATCGCGAGCCAACGGCGCATGAAAAGAGTCTAGCAGCTACAGAGTTTGAGACGGGTTCGCCGGGCTGATCGCCGTGACCGGCATCACCACTTTTCGGCGCGGATGCGTCGGACCTGGGCGTTCATGCGGTGCCGGATGACCTGCGTGAAGAGCCAACGCTTGAGGCCGGAGAGGTTCGAGCCGTGGCGCGCATAGAACTCGTCCGGGCTGTCGAACACGCCGAAGTCGTCAGCGATCCCGTCCTTCTGGATGTACGTGTCCTGGCCGCGCCATTCAACGCCAGGCGCCGACAGGTCGGGCGTGGCCGCGCCGTAGCCGCAGAACCGCTGTCGGACCGGGAAGCGCCGCTGCAGGCTGGTCAGGTAGGGTGCATCGAGGATGAAGCCTTCCAGGTTCACCCACCGTCCCTCGAAGGCCACTTCGACCCAACTGTGGATGATGCGTCGCGGTGCCAGCACATAGGCGAGCCCCGTGATCGCACCCTTCTGCAGCGGCTTGTCGATGGTGAAACCGTGGAAGCGGCAGGCAATGCCCACGGCGCGCAGCAAGGCCATCAGCAGCGTGCCCTTGGTGTTGCACTGGCCGATGCCATCGGCCAGCACCGCCGATGCCGGCAACTCGTCGCCAGCGTTGTAGCCGAAGGCGATCTCGTTGCGCACGAAGTCGTAGACGGCGCCGATACGGTCATACATCGGCAACGGCCGCCACCCCCGCTTCTCGACCAGCGCTTCGATGGCGGGGTGCGTGAAATCGAGCAGCCGCGTGGGCTGTAGCAGTTGGGCTTTGGCCTCCATGGTCGCCTCAGCTTCGTTCGGGGTTTCGCAACAGGCGCAGGCCGTTGAAGACCACCAACAGGCTGGCCCCCATGTCGGCGAACACGGCCATCCACATGCTGGCGTTGTCGAACAGCGCGAGCACCAGGAAGACGGCCTTGATGCCGAGAGCCAGCGCGATGTTTTGCCACAGCACGGCGTGCGTGCGTTGCGACAGGCGCACCGTCTCGGCAATGCGCCGCAGATCGTCGTTCATCACCACCACGTCGGCCGCTTCCATCGCGATGTCGGTGCCGGCAGCGCCCATCGCCACGCCGATGTCGGCCTGCGCCAGCGCGGGTGCGTCGTTGATGCCGTCGCCGGTCATCGCCGTCGCCCCATACTGCTTCTGCATGGCCTGGATCGCGGCGAGCTTGTCCTCGGGCAGCAGGTTGCCGCGGATGTCCGTCATACCGGCCTCGCGGCCGATGGCCTCGGCGGTGGCCTGGTTGTCACCGGTCAGCATCACCGGCGTGATGCCCATCGCCTTCAGCTCGCCGATGGCGGCGGCCGACGAGGGCTTGATCGTGTCGGCCACCGCGAAGAGCGCCAGCACCCCGGACGCGGTGGCCAGCAGGCTGACCGTGCGGCCCGCTTCCTCGTGACGGTGGAGCACGGCCTCGATCTCGGCGGAGCACTGGCCGCGCTCCTCGATCAGGCGGTGGTTGCCCAGCACGTAGCGCTGGCCGCCGATGTCGGCTTCGATGCCGCGCCCGGACAGCGCGGCAAAGTTGCGGGCCTCGACGCTGTTCGGCGTCAGCCCCGCGGCGATGGCGCGCGACACCGGGTGGTCCGAGTGCGCCGCCAGCGCGGCTGCGATGTGTTCGGCCTGCGGCTTGGGCAGGCTGGTGGACAGCATCTCCCACTCGACGAGGCGCGGCCTGCCTTCGGTGATGGTGCCGGTCTTGTCGAGCGCGACCGCCTTGAGCAGGCGCGCCTGTTCGAGGTGGACGCCGCCCTTGATCAGAATGCCCCGCCTGGCCGCCGACGCCAGCCCGCTGACGACGGTGACGGGCGTCGAGATCACGAGGGCGCACGGGCAGGCGATGACCAGCAGCACCAGCGCCTTGTAGACCGCGGCCAGCACCGTCCAGCCGAAGAGCCACGGGCCGGCGATGGCAACGGCCAGTGCCAGCACGAACACCGCCGGTGTGTACACGGCCGCGAACCGGTCGACGAAGCGCTGCGTGGGCGCACGGCTGCCCTGGGCCTGTTCGACCGCGTGGATGATGCGGGCCAGCGTCGATTGCGACGCCGCGGCGGTGACACGGCACTCGATGGTGCCGGTCTGGTTGATGGTGCCGGCGAAGACCGCATCGCCCGGCCCCTTGTCGACCGGCAGGCTCTCGCCGGTGACGGGCGCCTGGTCCACGGCGGTGCTGCCGTCGGTGACGATGGCATCCATGGCCACGCGTTCGCCCGGCTTGACCCGGACCGTGGCGCCGATAGGTACGCTGCCGACGGGCGCGGATCTCCAGGTGCCGTCGGGCTGCCGCAGGTCGGCGGTGTCGGGCGACAGCGCCAGCAGGCCGCTGATTGCATTGCGCGCGCGGTCGACGGCCCGCGCCTCGATCAGTTCGGCGATCGCGTACAGCGCCATGACCATGGCCGCCTCAGGCCACTGGCCGATCACGAAGGCTCCCGCGACCGCCACTGACATCAGTGCATTGATGTTCAGGCGGCCGTGCCGCAGGGCGGACAGGCCCTTGCGGAACGTGCCGAAGCCGGCCAGCCCGATGGCCGCGGCTGCAACGGCCAGGCCAGCCCACTTGGACCAGGGCGCGTCCGGTGCCAGGAAGGACAGGGCCTCGGCAGCCGTCGCAAGAGCGAGGGCAGCCAGCAGGCGGGGCAGGCCGGACCCGGTTGCTGCGTCGTGGCCGTGATCCGATCCATCACCGGCGTTGGACGACTCCGTCGCGTCGGGCCAGGCGTGAACCTCGAATCCGGAGTTCCGGATGGCTTCCACTGCCGCCAGCGCTGCCTGCGGCTCGCCGGCTATGCGCAGGCTGCGCTCGCCCAGCTGGAAGCGTAGCCCCAGGACGCCGGGGATGCCCTCGACAGCGCGACGGATCTCGGACTCCTCGCTGGCGCAGTCCATCGCCGGAATGCGGAAGCGCTGGCCACCACCCAGGGGGACCGAGGCAGAGGCAGCAGGTGCGTGGTCGGAAGCGCCGCAGCAGGCGCCGCAGCCAGCCGGTTGCAGTGCGCCGGCCGGATCCGGCTTGATGTCGTGGGGGTGATCGTGGGCCATGCCGACATTGAAAACCCTGAAGTGGGTATAGAGTCAAGGTGCGTCGCGAACTGTCACCGGCACAAGGGGAACCGCACATGCGCATCGGCGAACTGGCCCAGGCCAGCGGAACGCCCATCGAGACGATCCGCTTCTATGAACGAGAGGGGCTGCTGCCGGCCGCCGCGCGCACGGAGGGCAACTACTGCATCTACACCCCGCAGCATGCGGATCGGCTGGGGTTCATCCGCCAGTGCCGCAGCCTGGACATGACGCTTGACGAGGTGCGGGTGCTGCTGCGTTTCAAGGACCAACCCTTGGCCGATTGCGGCGAGGTGAACAGCCTGCTGGACGAGCACATCGGCCATGTGGCCGAGCGGATCAAGGCCCTGCGCGCCCTTGAGAAGGAGCTGAGGGCGCTGCGGGCGGCCTGCCCCGTGCCTCATGCCTCTGCCGACTGCGGCATCCTCCAGGGCATCGATCACGCAGGTGCGAAACCTGCGGCGGCTTCCAAGCGCCATGTGCGCGGCGCTCACTGAGCATTGCCTGGGGTCGGTGAGCGACGGGTTTCTGGTGCTGGCGGGGCCGACCGCTTGTGGCCGATGGCTGGTCTCCGCGAGCGGCAGCTTCCTGGAGCCTCAGTTGGGGCTGCACCCACCTCCCGGGCATCGAACTTGGGGTCTATCGTGATCACCTCGGCGTGCAACGGCACCCCGTGCTGAGTCTGCCAAGACTCTCACCGCGGTGAGAGTTCGCTGGCGAGCATATTCATCAGCAGTGATGCCAAGATAAACAACATTAGCGTGGCATGCATGCCGCGGGTCTAAACTGGCGCGGATGGAAAACGCGCTGTCAGCGCCGCCCAGCATGCTCACAGCCCCGACCTGGCCGGACGAGGCTTCGTTGGCCGCATTCCGCGCCTGGCTTCAAGGGGTGCCGACCCGCGCCGCGGTGGATCGCTATTTGCCTGATCGCCGGACTGCCGGCGCATCGGCGCGCTCCGTGATCGGGCGGGTGAAGCGCCAGCTCGTGGCCTTCGCGACGAGCCGTGCGCAGGCGGAACTGGCTTCCACACTCGCGGCGGCCAGTCCATCGGATCGGAAACTCGCCAGGGCAGCGACAGCCGCCATCGAGACGCTGCGAGGGATGCCGCGGCCGCAGCCCCTCATCGGCGACGCCGTCGAGCGCTGGCTACCCGTGCGGCTCGTGGACGTACTGCACGCGGCGGGCATTCGCACGCTGGCCGACCTGACCCTGCGCGTGCCCAGGCGCCGGCGCTGGTGGGCCGGCATCGCGGGGCTCGGGCCGGCCGGCGCCCGCCACATCGAGGCATTCTTTGCCCAACATCCTGCGCTCACCGAACGCGCTCGCGCGCTGATCACAGTGAACCAGGCGCAGGAACTGATCCCCTGGGAGCGACTGGTCGTCCCCGACGACGTCGATGGCTCACGGGGTACCTTCCGAGCGCCGCAAGCCAGCTGTGCGCTCGACGCCAGCAACGATTACCAGGCCGTGAACGCCTGGCTGTCGCTGCACGAGTCGGCGGCGACCCAGCGGGCCTACCGCAAGGAAGCCGAACGGCTGATCCTGTGGGCGATCGTCGAGCGAGGGCGGGCCCTTTCATCGCTGACCACCGAGGACGCCATTGCCTACCGCGCCTTCCTGCGTCACCCGGGCCCTCGCGCGCGCTGGGTCGGCGCACCACAGCCGCGGTTGTCGCCCGCGTGGCGCCCCTTCGCGGGAGAGCTCTCGGCGCGCTCCGCGGCTTACGCGCTGTCGGTACTCAACGCCCTGTACCGCTGGCTCATCGAGCAGCGCTACGTGCTGGCCAACCCTTTCGCCGGCGTCAAGGTGCGAGGGAGCCGGCCGGCGCAGCTCGACACGTCACACGCGTTCACCGAGCACGAGTGGAAGCTCCTCCGGGTCGTCGCCGACGGCCTGGAATGGTCCTACGGCTGGAGCGAGCCGGCAGCGCAGCGGCTGCGTTTCATGCTGGACTTCGCATACGCCACGGGCCTGCGAATCAGCGAATTCGTGGGCGCACGACTCGGCGCGGTCGACTCGGACGCACACGGCGACACGTGGATCGGGGTCGTCGGCAAGGGACACAAGGCCGGCAAGGTCGTGCTCCCGCCGCTGGCCCGGGCCGCCCTTGATCGCTACCTCGTTCAACGGGGGCTGCCCGTGACGCCTTCGAAGTGGCGTCCATCGACCCCGCTGATTGGCAGCCTTGGAGAGGATGGAAGTGGGATCTCCTCGTGGCGGCTATGGCGAGTGATGAAGCGGTTCTTCGCCACGGCGGCCGAAGTCGTGGAGGAAGCCACCCCGGCCCTTGCCGAGAAGTTGCGCCTGGCCACGCCGCACTGGACGAGGCACACGCATGCCACCCACCTGCTCGAAGGCGGCGCCGAGCTGACCACGGTGCGCGACAACCTGCGGCACGCCTCGCTCGCCACGACCTCGATGTACCTGCACACCGACGATGCCCGACGGGCCAAGCAGGTGGCTGATCGGTTCGCGGTGCCGCGTTCGTAGCCTAAAGTTGTCTCGCCTACACGCACACCGCATCACCCATGCAGCCAATCACCTGCGACGCCTGCCGTCAGCCCGCGCTCAGCCACGATGTCGTGAACTACGGGTCGACGGAGGGCGGCTACCGGCAGCTTTGCGGCCGATGCTTCAACGAGGCCGCCGCCAGCCGCCTCGGTCTGCATGGGTTTGAGCACGTGGTCTTCGAGCCCGTGCGCATGATCGACGGGCGTGGCGTCGAGCACGAGTTCCGGTTTCGCACCCGACTGTTCGGGCCCGGTATGGCGATCGACGCGTTCGAGCTGCGCGATGGCTGCCCGGCCGGGTATCGGTTTCAGGTGATCGGCGAGCCTGACGACGACCCTCTGGAGTTGCTGGGCAAGCTCATTGGCAAGATGCGCCGGGCCCTGGCTCTCACGCATCTTGAGGACACCGACCACGGGCCGCAGGTGAACGATCGCCTGATCCTGCGCGGCACCGTCGACAGCGATCCCGACGAGGACCACCGAGTGCCGATGGTCGTCATCGATGGTCGCGAGATCTCCTGGGACGAACTCGGCCGCATGGTGGCGGCCTTCGAGGGCTGGCAGTTCAAGCTGGAGTTTCGCGACCGAAGCGACGAGGTCTGACCCGGCAGATCGCGGGAAACCGCAGGGTGCGGCCTCATAGGGTGCCTGGGACGAAGCGCACCAATCTGCACGAAAAATGCGAAGCGCCCGAAAGTGCGGGAAACGTAAGTGCTTGTCGTGCAACGGGTTTTCGGAGCAAAGCGCACCAATCTGCACGAAAAGTACGACTACCCCGGCTGCCACTACACTGGCGCCGCGTTGCGCTCCGGCGAAGTTAGCCGCAGCGATGTAAAGATGAGTACTTGCGGTGTTCCGATGCCGGCGGTTGTGTCCTACAGCCGTCCAGGTGCCAGGCAGTCCACGCGACACCACCCCGCGCTGCCTGCGGAGCGAGCGCAAGTCATGATCGTCGCAAGTTGGAGTTCGATAGCGAACCCGCTCAGCAGCTGGACGCATCAGGCGTAACGACGGGTGGATGGATCATCCTTGGACGCTGGTGGAAGTGGTTGGATGAACTTTGTTGCCGAGGGCGAAAAACAAGGCTATAATTGAGTTCTTCGCTGATCACCACAGTGGAGAAAGTGATTGGGAAACAGAGACTTAGCGCTCTAGTGCATGACTCGTTTCCCGCTCCATATCCAGGAAAAGAGGAGGCAGTGCTTCCGCTTTTCATCAAGGCGCAAGACCTGGCGCGGTAGCAAAGCGGTTATGCACCGGATTGCAAATCCGTTTAGCCCGGTTCGACTCCGGGCCGCGCCTCCAGATGGTGTTATGTAGAGGAGGCGCAAGCTTCTTCAAAGGGTCAATTGGAAGCCTAATGGTGGAAAATTGATGCTACAATAAAAGTCTTTCCGGTGCCAGTTGGCGGCGGAAAATGCGGGAATAGCTCAGTTGGTAGAGCGCAACCTTGCCAAGGTTGAGGTCGTCGGTTCGAGACCGATTTCCCGCTCCAAAATTTGAAAGGGAAGCTACGGCTTCCCTTTTTTATTGGTCGAAGTGCTGGTGCAAGAAGTCGGTTCGTGTGTGGTGTTGCGCAACAATGCCGGCCCCGCTACTCTGTCTTCAGGGCTTGCATACCGACCGGCGCCCCGATGGTGAAATTGGTAGACACTGCGGACTTAAAATCCGCCGCTTCCTGAGAAGGGGCGTGCCGGTTCGACCCCGGCTCGGGGCACCATCTGGATTCGCTATGTCACATTACAACGCTCCCTTTGAAATCCACGTCCATGGTCAAGTGCAATTGCGTGCTGATGTGGACTTCAGTCAGCTTCAGGAAGCACTCAAGCCATTGTGGAAGTACGCTGGTGCGCGTTCTCTCGCGGATGGAGCTTCGAGCGCCTATGAGGAGGAGCCGGGCATACAGTTCGATGCCAAGGAGCACATCTTGCAGATGTGCTGGACGGTGCGTGGCGACGAAGACTTCCGCCAGTCTCTGGATGAAATGTGCATGAGTCTCAATGAATTGGCTGAGCAGGGCGCAGCCATCGAGGTGACGTTCTACGATGCCGAGTTCGATGAGGATGAGGCACCCGAGGACGAAGAGGCGCGTGATGATTTCGTGATGCTGTTTGTGGGCCCCACTCCCGCCGCCATCATGCAAGTACAACGTGACCTTCTTGTGCAAGACGTGGTCAATCTGATGGAGCGGCACTTCGACGGCTCGGAGCTCGGTGGCGTTGTCTCAGAGATTGACAAGCTCTTCTCTCAACGTTTTGATGCGCTGGTGAGTTCGCTTGAAATTGGTAAACCGCCACGAGGTCTGGGTGGCAGCGGGCATGGCGGCGGACGCCGGCCGCGTCACCTTCACTAACGTGCTCGACAAATCTCTGTGTCGAGCACCATGGCGTGAGCTGCAGTGCTCCCCTCGCACGGTATAGAAGAGGCTTTCGACGCGTGCCCACAATAGCGTCATGACCACAACCTATTCGGATGAGCTTCTGGCACAGGTGGCGGCGCTGCCACCTTTGCCCGGGGTGTACCGCTACTTCGATGCACAGAATGTCTTGCTATATGTCGGCAAGGCGCGCAACCTGAAAAAGCGGGTCAGCAGCTACTTCAGCAAGCAGCACGGAGGCACGCGCATTGGCCATATGGTGGGCAGAATTGCGCGGCTGGAAACGACGGTGGTGCGCTCCGAGGCCGAAGCGCTTCTGCTGGAAAATAATCTCATCAAGTCCCTGGGCCCGAAGTACAACATTCTTTTTCGGGACGACAAGAGCTACCCTTATCTCAAGATCACCGGTGTCTCGGCAAAGGACGGTACGGGGGATGCTCCGGGACAGTGCTACCCGCGCATGGCGTATTACCGCGGGGCAGTGGATAAACGTCACCGATACTTCGGTCCTTACCCTGGCGCATGGGCCGTCAAAGAGAGCATTCAGCTACTGCAGAAGGTTTTTCGGTTGCGTACTTGTGAAGACACGGTGTTTGCGAATCGCACGCGTCCCTGCTTGCTGTACCAGATCAAACGCTGCTCCGCTCCGTGTGTGGGTTTGATTTCCCCAACGGCCTATGCAGCAGATGTCCGCAGTGCGGAGTCGATGCTGCTGGGTGAAACCCAGGAACTGCTTCAAACGCTGGAAGAACGCATGCTCGCGTACGCCGAGAAGCTGGAGTTTGAACAGGCTGCCGAGGTCCGCAACCAGATCACGGCACTCGCACGTGTGTTGCACCAACAAGCGGTGGAGACGGCATCGGACAAGGACGTGGACATACTCGCCGTTAAAGTGGCTGGCGGCCGTGCCTGCGTCAACCTGGCGATGGTGCGCGGTGGCCGGCACCTTGGCGACAGGCCTTACTTTCCGGTTCACGTAGAGGAAGCGACAGGTGTCTTCCAACTGGAAACGCGCGAGGATGCCCCGGATAACCTGATGGTAGAGGAGGCTGGCGGACTCGAGCAGTCGGTGCCGGCGCAGATCCTTGCTGCGTTCATTGCGCAGCACTACCTGGGAGTACCGTTGCCACCGACACTGATCACGAGCGAGCCAGTCGACCCCGCATTGGTTTGGGTGCTGGCACAGCAGACGGGGGTGCGAGCGACAGTCGTCCACCAGCCGCGCGAGCAACGGCGAATCTGGCTGGAAATGGCGGAGCAGAACGCACAGATTCAGTTGGCACGGTTGCTGGCGGAGGAGGGTTCCCAGCGGGCGCGCACGCGTGCCCTGTCGGAAGCGCTGGATCTGGAGGCAGAGAGCTTGGATGACCTCACCATCGAGTGTTTCGACATTTCGCACACTGCAGGGGAGGCGACCCAGGCTTCCTGCGTGGTTTTTCATCACCACAAAATGCAAAGTGGCGAGTACCGCCGTTTCAAAATCGAGGGCATTACCCCGGGCGATGACTATGCAGCTATGCGTCAGGTACTCATGCGTCGCTACAGCAAGGTTGCCGAAGCACAGCGTGAGGCAGGGGGAGCGGAGGTGACAAATGCCCCGCGCTTGCCGGACCTGGTGCTGGTGGACGGTGGCAAGGGGCAAGTAAGCATGGCGCGCGATGTGTTCCAGGAACTGGGCCTGGATATCTCACGCATCGTTGGTGTCGAAAAGGGGGAGGGCCGCAAGGTGGGGCTGGAAGAACTGGTCTTTGCGGATGGACGCGACAAAGTCTATCTGGGGCGAGACTCGGCTGCGCTGATGCTCGTGGCGCAGATCCGTGACGAGGCCCACCGCTTCGCCATCACCGGAATGCGCGCCGCTCGTGCAAAAGTACGCGTAGGCGGCAGCCGATTGGAAGATATACCCGGTGTGGGGCCTAAAAAACGGGCAAGGCTGCTTCAGCGCTTTGGGGGCGTGCGCGGCGTGGCAGATGCCAGCGTAGACGACCTCGCCACGGTCGAGGGCATATCTCACGACTTGGCTGAAGAGATCTATCGCGCGCTGCGCTGACCCGGTTGACGGCCCGGGGCATTGCCGCGCGTGCCACAATTGGCACCCATGTTTTTCACTATTCCCACCATCATGACTTGGACGCGCATTGTCGCGATACCCTTGATCGTGGGAGTGTTCTATGCGCCGCTGGACCCTGCGATGCGCAACCTCATCGCCACGGTGATGTTCATCGTTTTTGCGGCCACCGATTGGCTCGATGGGTTTCTTGCACGCAAGCTCAACCAGACCTCCGCGTTCGGGGCGTTTCTGGATCCCGTGGCTGACAAGTTCTTGGTATGTGCGTCGCTATTGGTACTCGTGCATATGCAACGTGCCGATGTGTTCGTGGCACTCATCATCATCGGCCGCGAAATCGCTATCAGTGCCTTGCGGGAATGGATGGCGCAGATCGGGGCGAGCAAGAGTGTGGCCGTGCACATGATCGGCAAGCTCAAGACCACGGTGCAGATGATTGCCATTCCTTTCCTGTTGTATGACGGGCAGTTGTTTGGCGTCATTGACACGGGTGTATGGGGTACCTGGCTGATCTGGGGCGCCGCAGTGCTGACGGTGTGGTCCATGGTTTATTACCTGCAAAAAGCACTGCCAGAAATTCGAGCGAGAGTCCGTTAAGTTTCTTGCTACTGCTGGGAGAGCCTTGTGTCAAAAGGGTTCATTGCTATATATGACATAGCAAGGCAATCCGCGCCCACATGGAGACGGCTGGTGGCGGCAACTCGGCACCGCAGGGCGAAAGTGCTTGTCAATACGGAATGCGCCTAGCGCGCAAGGTCGAAACAAAAGCGGTGCTCGAATCCGGGACGGGGATCAAATACGACTAGAATTCGCTCCCACGCTGTCGCCCACGCGGTACGTCTTATTGACACCCTACAGTGCGATGGCTTTAATCTGACACAGCAATTTCTGACGCTGCTTCAGTTCCCTCCGCCTCTGCCTTTCGGACCGCTTCCGTTGCAGGGGGCGCGGAGGCCAGATTTGCATAAAGACATTCATCCACTCTTTTCCCGAGAGGCTTCTTGTGAATAAAACCGAATTGATTGAGCACATCGCCAACAACGCTGATATCTCCAAGGCTGCAGCTGCGCGCGCACTGGAGTCCACGATCGAAGCGGTTAAGAAGACTCTCAAGAAGGGCGGCACGGTGTCGCTCGTCGGTTTCGGCACATTCGCCGTCGGCAAGCGCGCTGCGCGCACTGGTCGTAATCCCCGCACGGGGGCTACGATTAAAATCAAGGCTGCTAAAGTTCCAAAGTTCCGTCCAGGCAAAGCACTGAAAGATGCTTTGAACTGATTGTGAAATATGGGGGGTGCTTAGCTCAGTTGGTAGAGCGGCGCCCTTACAAGGCGTAGGTCAGCGGTTCGACCCCGTTAGCACCCACCACCCCATTCAAAGGCGAACGCAAGTTCGCCTTTTCTTTTGCAGCTGTTGAAAGATTGACCATGTTCGAATCCATCCGCAAGCACTCCAAGATCGTCATGTTCTTGTTGTTCTTGCTGATCATCCCGTCGTTCATCCTCGTGGGTATCGACAGCAACTATTTCAGCGGAGGAAGCCCGGTGGTAGCGCGGGTCGATGGCAAGGACATCACCCAAGCCGACTGGGACAACGCTCACCGTATGGAGAGTGATCGAATCCGCGCTCAGTCGCCAGGTATCGACGCCAAGCTGCTGGATTCACCGCAGGCACGCTATGCCACGTTGGAGCGGCTGGTGCGTGACCGCGTGCTGCAAGTCGCGGCGCAGGACATGCACATGCTGACCAGCGATGCGCGGTTGGCACGCGAGCTGCAGAGCATTCCGCAGATAGCGGCGTTGAAACGAGCTGACGGCACGCTGGATGCCGAAGCCTATCGCGCCCTGGCTGGTGCGCAGGGACTCACCCCTGAGGGGCTTGAAGCACGCATCCGGCAGGACTTGTCGGTCAACCAGGTCATGGGCGGTGTCATGGGTTCAGCATTCAGCGGCCCGGCGGAAGCACGTTTGGCACTGGATGCACTGTTCCAGCGCCGTGAAATCCAAATCGCTCGTTTCAATGCTTCGGCGTTTGTGTCCAAGGTCGTGGTGACGGATGCCGACCTGGAGGCCTATTACACCGCCCATCCTGCGAAATTCCAGCAGGCTGAACAAGCGTCAGTGGAGTATGTGGTGCTTGACCTTGATGCCGTGAAAGCGGGAATCACGCTCAGCGAAGATGACCTGCGCACCTATTACAAGGAAAACCTGAATCGCCTCGCGGGCAAGGAGGAGCGTCGCGCAAGTCACATACTGATCAACGCCAGCAAGGACGCCCCTGCGGATGCGCGCACCCAGGCCAAGGCCAAGGCGGAGGAACTGCTCGCGCAGGTACGCAAAGCGCCGGGCAGCTTCGCGGAGATTGCCAAAAAGGAGTCGCAGGACCCGGGCTCAGCACCGTCCGGCGGTGACCTCGGTTTTTTTGGCCGGGGAGCCATGGTCAAACCCTTTGAAGACGCCGTTTTTTCCATGAAGAAGGGGGAGATCAGCGACGTAGTGGAAACCGACTTCGGCTTCCACATCATCCTGCTTTCCGATATCAAGACTCCGCGCCAGCCTAGTTTCGAGGAGCTGCGCCCCTCGCTCGAGGCAGAACTCAAGCAGCAACAGGCCCAACGCAAGTTCGCCGAAGTGGCCGAGGCGTTTGCCAATGGTGTGTATGAACAGGCGGACAGCCTGCAACCCGTCGCCGACAAGCTCAAGCTCAAGATTCAGACGGCCGACGGGGTTACCCGTACTCCGGCTGCGGGCGGCGCGGGGCCGCTTGCCAACGCACGCTTCCTGGAGGCGCTGTTCCAGTCGGACTCGCTGCAGAACAAGCGCAATACCGAGGCTATCGAGATCGGTACAAGTGTGCTGGCAGCCGGCCGCGTTACGGCATACCAGCCCGCCATGACGCTGCCGCTGGACAAGGCGCGCGACCAGGTGCGCGCGATCTATATCGCCGAGAAGTCCGCTGAACTTGCGCGGCAGGAAGGCCAAGCCAAACTGACCGCTTGGAAGGCCGCGCCGGACGCAGCCTCCGGGTTGACTGCTGCGTTGACGGTGTCGCGGGACCGGCTGCAGGATCAACCTCGTTCCGTGGTGGATGCCGCCTTGCGTGCCAATGTGGACCAACTCCCGGCCTGGACAGGTGTGGACCTTGGTGCGCAGGGCTATGCCGTGGTGAAAATCAACCGCGTCGTTCCCCGGGACGGTGTGGACGACGCTCGTGCGCGTATGGAGCGAGAGCAATACTTGCAATCGTGGGCGTCGGCCGAGGCGCTAGCGTATTACGATTTGCTCAAGCAGCGTTTCAAGGTCCAGATCAAGGCCCCCCGACCGGTGGCCCAGGCAGAGCTACAAAACTAAGCCGGTTACCTCAGCGGGTAGATTTATCAGGCTATAATTCAAGGCTACGGTGGCTGTAGCTCAGTTGGTAGAGTCCAGGATTGTGATTCCTGTCGTCGTGGGTTCGAGTCCCATCAGCCACCCCAAATAACAAAGGCCCCCGCAGCGCAAGCTGCGGGGGCCTTTGCATTCAACAAGGTTGGTGTGACCGGTGGCCTGACTGAAGAGGCACTCCCGAACAGCAGACTGATCGTGCCGGAAGTCGTTCGCCTGCATACGGTTTTGTCCGACGGGAGTGCCAAGTGCAAAGGCACTACAACCAGCACAAAGGATGCCCCATGCCAGCAACCCCCGCCCCTCAACCGGTCCCGCCCGTCCCGCCAAATCCCGGCGAGGTGCCGCCGCGACCTATTCCCATTGATCCGCCCGACAATACGCCGCCCATCGAACTGCCCGGTGACCCTATGCAAGAACCAAGCTAGTGGAGCCTGCAGGTGGTTTAACCCGGTAAGTTGGCTGGTATTTCCTCGTTGGGCTGCCGCGGTGGCGAGGCCGGTGGTGGGGCCGGTGGCAGATCACCGGGCGGGCGCGGTAAGTCGTCTGGCACAGTGTGCAGCGGGTGTTCTTTCGGGTCCTGGGGAGTCATGGCGTGAGTCCTGGGAACGGGGCGGGGTACCAAAGGTTGCTCTGCACAGTCGCACCGCACACTATCCTCCCGCCCCTTGAGGCAGATAAGCTGGCATGCGTTGGTGCGGCTCGCGAGGCTTTTTGAGCGGTGTCACATGAGGAATGGGCCCCGCAGGGTCGAGGATCAACCGCGAAGGTATGCCCGCAGTTGCGGGAGCCAGCTCGGCTTCCAGCCGTGCAATGCGCTGCCGGTACATCCGTGCCAGTGCAGCATGGTGTTCGGCAGCGTTTTCGTGTTCGAATGCCCCCATTCGCGCCTCATTCAGGCTGGTCTCGAGACGGTGGGCATACATGGCAGCGGGATCAAAGAGGCGCTTGAGCATGGTCTTCTCCTGTGAAGGGGTAGCAAGACCATAGAGCGCGCAACGCGCTGTAGGGTGTCGGACGGCGTCCCGCATTTCCGCCCGACAGTGGCACTTCGGCCGCAGAGAGACGTCTTCTCCAGGATGCGGAGGCACACTCGAAGCCCGGACGAGTTCACATAACGCCTTGAAAGCCGCACAGATGCTACGTTTCGTACTTTCGATTTTGAAAAGTACCATCATTTTCGGTGCGTCTCGTTTGTGGCGCTTAGGACACGCTATGAGACGGCTTTAATGGTAGTGATTCTTTCGGTGGTCTCGGGCAGGGGCGGTAGTATCCGGTAACAACCACACGCCGCCTTTGCATGCACTGGGATGGTGCGAACTGCCGAATGGATAAAACCAAACTCTCCGAAAGCGACATTTGCGAAAAGTTCATCCGGCCGGCCATGGAGCAGGCGGGCTGGGACGGCATGGACCAGATCTACCGGGAGTACCCGTTGCGCGCGGGCCGTGTGGTGGTGCGCGGCAAGCAGGCCCAGCGCGACAAAAGCACCGTGCTGCGTGCCGACTACGCCCTGTTCTTCAAGGCCAACATCCCCCTGGCCGTGGTGGAGGCCAAGGACAACCAGCATGCCGTGGGCGCAGGCATGGGGCAGGCCATCCAATATGCCGAGCTGCTGGGCGTGCCGTTCAGTTTCGCCAGCAATGGCGATGGCTTCGTGTTCCGTGATGCCACGCTGGCCGATGGTGTGCTGGAGCGCAACCTGACTCTGGAGGAATTTCCGTCACCTGCCGAGCTGTGGAGTCGCTACTGCGCCTGGAAGGGCTGGTCCGCCGAAGAAAGCCGCATCGCCGGCTTTGACTACGCCCCCAACAAGACCCCGCGCTACTACCAGCTCAACGCCGTCAACCGCGCCGTCGAGGCCATTGCCGCAGGGCAAGACCGCGTGCTGCTGGTCATGGCCACTGGCACCGGCAAAACCTACACCGCCTTCCAGATCATCTGGCGCCTGTGGAAGAGCGGCGCCAAGAAGCGCATCTTGTTCCTGGCCGACCGCAACATCCTCATCGACCAGACCATGGTCAACGACTTTCGCCCCTTCAAGGGCGCCATGGCCAAGCTCAGCCCCAACGCCAAGGGCGTGGAGCGTGTCGATGCGCAGGGCGCGGTGTCGGTCGAAGACGTGGACTTGGCTGTCAACAAAACCACCAAGCTGGTGGACAAGAGCTACGAGATTTACTTGTCGCTGTACCAGGCCGTCACCGGCACCGAGGAAGAGCGCAACATCTACAAGCAGTTCAGCCCCGACTTTTTCGACCTGATCGTGGTGGACGAATGCCACCGGGGCAGCGCGGCCGAAGACTCCGCTTGGCGCGACATCCTCACCTACTTTGCCAGCGCCACGCAGATCGGCCTCACCGCCACGCCCAAAGAAACCAAGGACGTTTCCAACACCGACTACTTCGGCGAGCCCGTCTACACCTACAGCCTCAAGCAAGGCATCGAAGACGGCTACCTGGCGCCGTACAAGGTCATCCGCGTCGATCTGGACAAAGACACCTTTGGCTGGCGCCCCACGGCGGGCATGACCGACAAACACGGCCACGCCATCGAAGACCGCATCTACACCGGCGCCGACATGAACCGCAAGCTGGTGCTGGAGCAGCGCGACGCCGTGGTGGCCGCCAAGATCACCGAATACCTCAAGGCCACCGACCGCTACGCCAAGACCATCGTCTTTTGCGAAGACATCGACCACGCCGCGCGCATGCGCCAAGCGCTGAGCAACGCCAACGCCGACCTGTGCGCCACGCAGCCCAAATATGTGGTGCAGATCACCGGCGACAACATCGAAGGCAAGCTGGAACTCGACAACTTCATCGACCCCGAGAAAACCTACCCGGTGATCGCCACCACCTCCAAGCTCATGAGCACCGGGGTGGATGCCCAGACCTGCAAGCTCATCGTGCTGGACCAGACCATCAAGTCCATGACGCTGTTCAAGCAGATCATCGGCCGTGGCACCCGCCTGCGCGAAGACCTGGGCAAGACCTGGTTCACCATCCTCGACTTCAAGCGCGCCACTGAACTGTTTGCCGACAAGGACTTTGATGGCGAGCCCGTGCAAATCTACGAGCCGGGCAGCGGGCAGCCCGTGGCGCCGCCCGAGCCGGCAATGCCAGGCGACATTCCGGGCGACGCAGGCACGCCCGGCGGTGCGTCAAACCCTCTGAACCCTCTTGACCCTCTGAACCCTCTTGGCCCCTTCGCGGGCGGCGGTGGTGCGGGTGCCGGCCCCAAGAAATATGTCCTCGGCAACAACGTCACCGTGTCCGTGGCCCGCGAGCGCGTGCAGTACCTCAACGCCCAGGGCAAGCTCATCACCGAAAGCCTGCGCGACTACACCCGCATCAACCTGCGCAAGCAATACGACTCGCTCGACCAGTTCCTGCAGGCCTGGCAGCAGGCCGACCGCAAGGCCGTGCTCCTGCAAGAGCTCGAAGGGCAGGGCGTGCCGCTGGAGGCCTTGGCCGACGAGGTAGGCAAAGACCTCGACCCATTTGATCTGCTGCTGCATGTGGCCTATGACCAGCCCCCGCTCACCCGCCGCGAACGCGCCCGCCGCGTGCAAAAGCGCAACGTTTTCACCCAATACGGCCCCGTCGCCCGCAAGGTGCTCGACGCCCTGCTCGACAAATACGCCGACGAAGGCATCGCCACCATCGAGAGCAACGACGTCTTCAAACTCCCGCCCCTCACCGACCTAGGCAGCCCCGTAGAGCTGGTGCGCAGCTTCGGCGGCCGTCCGCAATACCTCAGCGCACTGCAGGCGCTGGAGCAAGCGCTGTACGCTACGCACCCGGCCCACTAGCGGTGTGCCGCTGAGTACCGCCAAATACTCCTGATTTGATAGCTGCTGGCGCTTGATGGATAAGCGCTAGAGCCCATTTTTTCTTAAAGCCCGCACCCCATGTCCAACCTCACCCCCGTCATCAAATCCATCCAAGACATCATGCGCCAGGACTCTGGCGTGGATGGCGACGCCCAGCGCATCAGCCAGCTCACCTGGCTGCTGTTCCTCAAGGTGTTTGACGCGCTGGAAGAAGAACTCGAACTCACCCGCGACGACTACCAAAGCCCCATTGCCGAGCACCTGCGCTGGCGCCACTGGGCGGCCGATGCCGAGGGCATGACCGGCGACGCCCTGCTCGACTTTGTGGACAAGCAGCTCTTCCCCGCCCTCAAGGGCTTGAGCGCCGACCCACAGCGCAACCCACGCGGCTTCGTGGTGCGCGGCGTGTTTGAAGACGCCTACAACTACATGAAAAGCGGCCACCTGCTGCGCCAGGTGGTCAACAAGCTGAACGCCATCGACTTCAACCGCCAGGCCGAACGCCACCAGTTCAACGACCTGTACGAAAAGATCCTGCGCGACCTTCAAAGCGCGGGCAACGCGGGCGAGTTCTACACCCCCCGCGCCGTCACCCAGTTCATGGTGGACATGACCAACCCCCAGTTGGGCGAAAGCGTGATGGACCCCGCCACCGGCACCGGCGGCTTCCTCGTCTGCGCCATCGAGTACCTGCGCAAACAAGTGCACAACGCAGAGCAAGAAGCCGTGCTGCAAAACAGCATCCGCGGCGTGGAGAAAAAGCAGCTGCCGCACATGCTGTGCGTTACCAACCTGCTGCTGCATGGCATCGAGGTGCCCAGCCAGATCGTGCACGACAACACCCTGGCCCGCCCGCTGCGCGACTACACGGCGGCAGACCGCGTCAACGTCATCCTCACCAACCCGCCCTTTGGCGGCATTGAAGAGCCGGGCATCGAGGCGGGCTTCCCCGCCGACGTGCGCACCAAGGAAACCGCCGACCTCTTCCTCGTGCTCATCCAGCACCTGCTCAAACCCGGCGGCCGCGCCGCCGTGGTGCTGCCCGATGGCTTTTTGTTTGGCGAAGGCGTCAAGGCCCGCATCAAAGAGCAACTGCTGCAGCACTGCAACCTGCACACCATCGTGCGCCTGCCCAACGGCGTGTTTGCGCCCTACACCGGCATCAAAACCAACTTGCTGTTCTTCACCAAGGGCCAGCCCACCCAGCACATTTGGTACTACGAACACCCCTACCCCCAGGGCGTCAAAACCTACAACAAGACCAAACCCATCCGCATCGACGAGTTCGACGCCGAGAAAGCCTGGTGGGGCACCGAGCAGGACGGCTTTGCCGCCCGCGTGGAAAACGAACGGGCCTGGAAGGTCGGCATCGACCAGATCAAGGCCGCAGGCTACAACCTGGACCAGAAGAACCCCCACATCGGCGAACAGCAAAGCCACGACCCCGACGCGCTGCTGGCCGACTACGCCCGCCTGCAGGCCGAGGCCCAGGCCCTGCGCGATGAGTTGAAAGGCATCCTCTCCCAGTCTTTGGCCAAAACAGCCGCTAGCGCTTGAGGAATAAGCGCATGCTGCTATCAAATATGGAGCTACTCGCCACCGCCCCCGGTGGCGTCGCCAAACTGCGCGAACTCATCCTCACCCTGGCCGTGCAAGGCAAGCTGGTGCCGCAAGACCCGGCCGATGAACCGGCCAGTGTGCTGCTGCATAAGATTCGGGCGGAGAAGGATCGGCTGATTGCCGAAGGGAAGATCAAGCGGGACAAGCCGCTGGAGGCGATTGCGGACGAGGAAAAGTCGTTTGAGTTGCCGGTGGGGTGGTGCTGGGCGCGCATCGGCGAGTTGGGCGAAGTAGTTGGCGGCGGCACCCCGAGGTCTGACGAGCCGAAGTATTGGGCAAGTAAAGGCATTCCATGGCTGACACCCGCTGATCTTTACGGCCGGCGAGAAGTCACCATTGCTGAGGGTAGACGCGACATTAGTGCCGAGGGTTTGGCTTCCTCATCTGCGAGGGTACTGCCTTCAGGCACAGTTTTGTTTTCGAGCAGGGCACCAATTGGCTACGTGGCGATTGCTGCGAATTCACTTGCTACGAATCAGGGCTTTAAGTCTTGCGTGCCTCACTTAGCAGGGCTGAGTCATTACTTGTATTGGCATCTCAAGCAGTTAGCTCGAAAAATTGATTCCGAAGCCTCTGGCACGACTTTCAAGGAAATTTCCGGGAAGGACTTCGCCAACGTGGTTCTTTCGGTTCCCCCTCTCTCCGAACAATCCCGCATCGTCACCCGCGTCGCAGCCCTCATGCGCCTGTGCGATGCGCTGGAGGCCAAGGGCCAGCTAGTGTAGTGTTTGATTCTTAATGAAACTTAATTGAGCAACCACGCTCCAATGCTCTACTACGGTTTGCATTGGAGTGAAAAATTGCGAGTTGCCCCGACGATTGTGTTGACGGATGAAGAGGAAAGCGAGCTGAGCCGGCTGGCGCGCTCCAAGCGCACCAGCGTCAGATTGGCCCAGCGCGCCCAGATCGTGCTGCTGGCCGCGCAGGGGCTGCAAAACAAGGATATTGCCGAGCAGCTTGGCATTGGGCGCGTGCAGGTGGCGCGCTGGCGTGAACGCTACCTGCAATTGGGGCTGCAAGGTATCGAGCGCGACTTGCCGCGCGGCGCACCGCCGGTGAAGGTGGATGTGGCCAAGCTTGTGAAGCTAACCACACAGACCAAGCCCGAGGCGGCCACGCACTGGAGCACGCGCACGATGGCCGCTGAGTTGGGCGTCAGCGCCAGCACCGTGATGCGCCATTGGCAGGCCCACGGTCTCAAGCCTCACATCGTGCGCGGCTTCAAGGTCTCGCGCGATCCGCAGTTCGTGCAAAAGCTCGAAGACATCGTGGGGCTTTACATGTCGCCGCCCGAGCATGCGCTGGTGCTGTGCTGCGACGAAAAGAGCCAGGTGCAGGCGCTGGACCGAACGCAGCCCGGGCTGCCGCTCAAGAAGGGGCGCGCGGCCACCATGACGCACGACTACAAGCGCAACGGCACAACCACCTTGTTCGCTGCGCTCAACGTGCTCAACGGTCAGGTCATCGGCCAGTGCCAGCAGCGCCACACCCACATCGAGTGGCTGAAGTTCCTGCGTCAAATCAATCGGGAGACGCCCAAGGACAAGACGCTGCATCTGATCGCCGACAACTACGCCACGCACAAGCATCCAGCTGTGCAGGAGTGGCTGGCCAAGCACCCCAGATTCAACATGCACTTCACGCCGACCTCGGCATCGTGGCTGAACATGGTCGAGCGCTTCTTTCGCGACATCTCCGAGAACCGGCTACGCCGCGGGGTGTTCACCAGCGTGCCCGAACTCGTCTCGGCCATCGATGAGTACATCGCGCATCACAACACCAACCCCAAGCCGTTCATCTGGACCAAGAACGCTCGCGACATCCTGCAAAAGGTCATCCGCGCCAATAGCCGATTAAGTTCCAAACAGAATGCAACACTACACTAGCGTCGACAGGGCCTCTTCCATCCGCGTGAGGTCCGCCATGCGTGCGCGCACATCGGCCAGCCGGTGAGCAGCCAGTTCGGCCGCCTCGCTGCAATGGGTGCCGTCCTCCAGTTTCAGGAGCTGGCCGACTTCATCCAGGCTGAATCCCAGGCGCTGGGCTGACTTCACGAACTTCACCCGCGCCACGTCCGCCTGCCCGTAGCGGCGGATGCGACCGTAGGGCCGCTCCGGCTGGGGTAGCAAGCCCTTGAGCTGATAGAAGCGGATCGTCTCCACGTTGACCCGGGCTGCCTTGGCGAAGGCCCCGATGGTCAGATTCTCTTGAGCGTTCTCCATGGCGCTTGACTCCGTAGTTGACTACGGAAGTAACGTTACAGCATCAAGCGAAGTCCCGGAAGGAGAACCTTATGTCGGAACCCAAGAACGGCCGCGGCGCACTGGCGACCGGCGGCGTCGCGGCCGTCCTCGCCTCGGCCTGCTGCCTCGGCCCCCTTGTCCTGGTCGCGCTCGGCTTCTCTGGCGCGTGGATCGGCAACCTGACCGTGCTGGAGCCGTATCGGCCGATCTTCATCGGCGCAGCGCTCATCGCGCTGTTCTTCGCCTGGCGCAGCATCTTCCGACCAGCCCATGCCTGCAAGCCCGGCGACGTTTGCGCTGTGCCCCAAGTGCGGACTGCCTACAAGGTGATCTTCTGGATCGTGGCCGCCCTGGTTCTGGTTGCCCTCGCGTTTCCCTACGTCCTGCCGCTGTTCTACTGAAAGGAGATCACCATGAAGAAACTCACCACCCTCACCACCCTCATCGCCCTGGCCGCCGCTCTAAGCGCGCCCGCCTGGGCTGCCACCAAGACCGTCACCCTGTCGGTGCCCGGCATGACCTGCGCCGCGTGCCCGATCACGGTCAAGACGGCTCTGTCCAAGGTCGCCGGCGTCGAGAAGGCCGAAGTCAGCTTCGAGAAGCGGGAGGCCGTCGTCACCTTCGACGAGGCCAAGACCAATGCCGACGCCTTGACCAAGGCCACCGCAAACGCGGGTTACCCGTCCAGCGTCAAGCAGTGAGGGCGTAATCATGGCCGAGGCGATCACCCTCCACATCGAAGGCATGACCTGCACGTCGTGCGCCGAGCACGTCCAGCAGGCTTTGACGAACGTGCCCGGCGTGCGCGCGGCCTCGGTGTCCTATCCGCAGCGGCAGGCCGAAATCGAGGCGGATGCAGGCGTGAGCGTGGCCCCGCTGGTTGCCGCAGTGGCCACGCTCGGCTATCGCGCACGGCTTACCGACACGCCGAACAAGCCTGCCGGCCTGCTAGACAAGGCGCTGGGCTGGCTCGGTGGCGAAACGAAGCATGTTGGCGGTGAACAAGCGCTGCACGTGGCTGTGATAGGCAGCGGCGGCGCGGCGATGGCGGCTGCCTTGAAGGCCGTGGAGCAAGGCGCCCGCGTCACGCTGATCGAGCGCGGCACCATCGGCGGCACCTGCGTCAATGTCGGCTGCGTGCCGTCCAAGATCATGATCCGCGCCGCGCACATCGTCCACCTGCGCCGCGAAAGCCCGTTCGATGCTGGCCTGCCGGCCGCAGCGCCCGCTGTACTGCGCGAGCGGCTGCTGGCCCAGCAACAAGGCCGCGTCGAGGAGCTGCGCCATGCCAAGTACGAAGGCATCCTGGCAAGCACTCCGGCCATCACCGTGCTGCGCGGCGAGGCCCGGTTCAGGGACACGCGCACGCTGACCGTGGCGACCGCTGACGGCGGCACGCACGAGGTGAACTTCGACCGCTGCCTGATTGCCACCGGCGCGAGCCCGGCGCTTCCGCCAATCCCGGGCCTTGCGGACACACCCCACTGGACCTCCACCGAGGCGCTGGAAAGCAGCTCGCTCCCCGAGCGGCTGGCCGTGATTGGTTCCTCCGTGGTGGCGGTCGAGTTGGCGCAAGCCTTCGCCCGGCTGGGCAGCCAGGTCACGATCCTGGCGCGCAGCACGCTGTTCTTCCGAGAAGACCCGGCCATCGGGGAAGCCGTAACAGACGCCTTCCGCGCCGAGGGCATCGAGGTGCTGGACCACACCCAGGCGAGCCACGTTGCCTATGCGGGCGGGGAATTCGTGCTCACCACCGGGCAGGGGGAAGTGCGCGCCGACAAGCTGCTGGTCGCCACCGGTCGCGCGCCGAACACGCGCAGCCTGAACCTTGAAGCGGCAGGCGTCGAAGTCAATGCGCAGGGAGCCATCGTCATCGACCGCGCCATGCGCACGAGCGCACCGCACATCTTTGCTGCCGGCGACTGCACCGACCAGCCGCAGTTCGTCTATGTGGCGGCGGCGGCCGGCACGCGCGCCGCGATCAACATGACCGGCGGCGACGCGGCGCTGGACCTGACGGCGATGCCGGCGGTGGTGTTCACCGATCCGCAGGTGGCGACCGTGGGCTACAGCGAGGCGGAAGCGCACCACGACGGCATCGAGACCGACAGCCGGCTGCTGACGCTCGACAACGTGCCGAGGGCGCTCGCCAACTTCGACACGCGCGGCTTCATCAAGCTGGTGGCGGAAGCTGGCTCAGGGCGGCTGATCGGCGTACAGGCGGTCGCGCCGGAAGCGGGCGAACTGATCCAGACGGCCGCGCTGGCGATCCGCCACCGGATGACCGTGCAGGAGCTGGCCGACCAGTTGTTCCCCTACCTGACCATGGTCGAGGGACTGAAGCTCGCGGCGCAGACCTTCAACAAGGACGTGAAGCAACTGTCCTGTTGCGCCGGATGAGGAAAAGGGAGGTGTTCGATGAACGCCTACAGCCGCGCCAACCGCCGCATCTACGCGGCCTTGTCCGATCCCCTGTCGGCCACCCACCGGCACCGCCTCGACGATCTGCTCAAGCGCCACGACAACGGCAAGACGACCTGGCTGGCCTGGCTGCGCCAGTCGCCCGTCAAGCCGAACTCGCGCCACATACTCGAACACATCGAGCGCCTCAAAGCCTGGCAGGCGCTCGACCTGCCTTCCGGCATCGAGCGGTCGGTGCACCAGAACCGCCTGCTCAAGATCGCCCGCGAAGGCGGCCAGATGACGCCCGCCGATCTGGCCAAGTTCGAGGCACAGCGCCGCTACGCGACCCTGGTGCGCTCGCCATCGAGGGCATGGCCACCGTCACCGACGAAATCATCGACCTGCACGACCGCATCCTGGGCAAGCTGTTCAACGCTGCCAAGCACAAGCATCAGCAGCAGTTCCAGGCGTCCGGCAAGGCGATCAACGCCAAGGTGCGGCTGGCCACCTCGATCAAGCAGGGCACGGTGACGGCCTCGCTGATGCTCAGGAAACTCGGCAGCTACCCGCGCCAGAACGGCCTGGCCGTGGCGCTGCGCGAGCTGGGCCGCATCGAGCGAACGCTGTTCATCCTGGACTGGCTGCAAAGCGTCGAGCTGCGCCGCCGCGTGCATGCCGGACTGAACAAGGGCGAAGCCCGCAACGCGCTAGCCCGCGCCGTGTTCTTCAACCGGCTGGGCGAAATCCGCGACCGCAGTTTCGAGCAGCAGCGCTACCGGGCCAGCGGCCTCAACCTGGTGACGGCGGCCATAGTGTTGTGGAACACGGTCTATCTGGAACGGGCCTCAAACGCCTTACGCGGTCACGGCCAGACTGTCGATGACGCCCTGTTGCAGTACCTGTCGCCGCTGGGCTGGGAGCACATCAACCTGACCGGCGATTACCTCTGGCGCAGCAGCGCCAAGATCGGCGCGGGCAAGTTCAGGCCGCTACGACCGCTGCAACCGGCTTAGCGTACGATTTTTTCCGTTTTCTGAGACGTCCCCAATCAGTGCCGCATTGTCCTGGTCAAGGATCAGGGCGTGTACTTCCTCGCCGAGCGTGGGGAGCGTCGCCCGGATGGGCGCCAGGCACTGCTCGCCTACGCCGTCGGATGCAACCCGGACACCGACCCGTTCGATGACTGGTGGCACCTCGCCGGCCGCGAGCTGGGCGGCGATGACTTCGCGGAGTATTTCGACCCGAAGGACGGCCTGTTCACGCGCCTCCAGCACTCGGCGGACGATCTCGTGCTTTCCGCCACCGCCACGCACCTGTCCTTAGCAGTGGTGCCTCCCGCCTGACGCGGCAACCGCCTCGCAGCCCCCGCATCGGGGGCCTTCTTTTGTTCGCACCGCCGCCATCGCCGCGCGTGCGCGTTTGTCTCCAGCCGCCGAGGCACGCCCCGCCGGCCACAACGCCGGCATGCCACCGGAGACAACCGCATGAACACGCCATCGACCTCGCCGAGGCTGCACCTCCTACCGGTGTCGCTGCGCACGGCCAATGCATTCGTTCTGTCGCACCATCGCCACCACCGCCCGGTCCAGGGCGCGAAGTTCGCCCTGGCCGTCACGCTGAGCGACAGCGACCTGATCCACGGCGTGGCCATTGTCGGCCGCCCGGTCGCGCGGCACCTGGACGCTGGAAGTCACGCGGCTGTGCACCGACGGCACACCCAGCGCCTGCAGCAAGCTCTACGGCGCGGCCTGGCAGGCGGCAAGGGCGCTGGGCTACATACGCCTGCTCACCTACACCATGCCCGACGAAGGTGGCGCCAGCCTGCGCGCCGCCGGCTGGCGGCTGATCGGCGCGCGCGGTGGCGGCGCCTGGAGCCGTCCCGGCCGTCCGCGCGCCGATACCCCCGAGCACCTGCGCGGCGCCAAGTGCCTGTGACAGGCGCCGGGTGGCGCGGACAAAGGGAAACGCCCGGATGCCGATTGATTGCTGTCGCGCGCGCGAGGCCCGGCCATGCTGACCCCATGCCTGCTGACGTTGTCAGCGACATGCCAGGCAACCATCGGTCTTCGAGGTTGCGTCGCAGTTCCCACTGCGTGACCGAGCCAGCTCGCACCGCATCCATCCGCGAGCGGCCACCAGTCTCTGGTGGCGGATGCTTTCGCCTTATCAACCCACCGCGGGGTTACGCACCTTTCCCCGCATGCGTGGGGCTGGTGTGTCTCCGCTTCTTCCCTATGGAGATTCACCATGAACACCACATCCAACGAGAAGTCGTATTTCGACCTCCACACCTCGGGCATCGGCTACATCCAGCGTGTCCGTGAAGTGCCTGTCCGGGGCGGCCGCCGTGCGCAGCCTTTCCTGGCATGCACCGTTGCCGCGCTGGTCGGCTCCGCAAAGGACCCCAGCTACCGCTACTTCGATGTCAAGGTCTCCGGTGCCGAGGCCAAGAAGCTGGTCGAACGCTATATCGGCGTTGATGATCCCAAGCAGCGCCCGCTGGTGCGCTTCCGCCTCGGCGACCTCTGGGGCGATGCGTACATCCGCGACAAGGGCGAGCGCAAGGGTGAAGCCGCCGCGTCCCTCAAGGCGCGACTGCTCAAGACCGAGCCGCTTGACCGGGCCGAACTGGCTTCCATCAAGCAGCACGAGCTGATCACCCGCGGCATCGGCTACCTCAGCCGTCCGAAGGACGTCACCCCCAAGGATGGCGATCCGTTCCTGTCGTGCTGCGTCGCGGCTCTGGCCGGGCCTGTCGGTGAACCGGACTATCGGTACTTCGACACCATCGTCGCCACCCCTGAAGCCGAGCACCTGGTTCGCCGGTGCGTGCAGGCCATCGAAGGGGACCGCAAGGTGCTGATCGCCTTCAAGTTGAACGACATGAAGATCGATCCGTACATCCGCACCAAGGGTGAGCGCGCCGGGGAGCCGGGAGCGAGCCTGGAATCGACACTGATCCACATCGGTCTGATCAAGATCGACGGCACCCAGGTCTATCCGACGAGCCAGGCGCAAGCCGAGGCGCCGCAGGCCGAGGACGCACCCGCGCCCGAAGCCGACGAAGCCATCGACACTGCTGCCGACCCCGCTGCAGACCAGCCTGCCGAGCCCGCCGAGCGCGAGCCCGAGGCGCAAGTCGAGGAGCAGGAGCCGGCATTGGCTGCTTCGTTCTGATCCGACATGGCCCCTCACGGGGCCTTGTCGCTTCTCTTCCCGCATCCGCCGCGTCCCTAGGACGCGCGCTTGCGCATTTCATCCCCCGAGTTCCGCGTGATCTCACGGCCGCGCGGTTGTCGCATTTCTCAAAGGAGATCAGCCATGTCTCTGGCATCCCGTTTTGCTCCGCAATCCCCGATCCTGCGCTCTGATCGCCCACTCTCGGACGACCGCATTCGTGCCGTCGTTCCGTCGATCTTCGCCGACGCTCCACATGGGAGCCGGTCCGATCGGTATGCCTACATACCGACCTCGACCGTGCTGACCAAGTTGCGCCAGGAGGGCTTCGAGCCCTTCATGGTGTGTCAGACGCGCGTGCGCAACGAAGACCGGCGCGAGTACACGAAGCACCTCATCCGACTTCGCCATGCAAGCCAGATCAACGGCGACGAGGCGAACGAGATCATCCTGCTCAACAGCCATGACGGCACGAGCAGCTATCAGATGCTCGCCGGCATGTTCCGGTTCGTCTGCCACAACGGCCTGGTTTGCGGTGACACCACCGCAGACATCCGCGTTCCCCACAAGGGCGACGTGGCCAGCCAGGTGATCGAAGGTGCCTACGGAGTCCTCGAAGGTTTCGAGCGCGTGCATAACGCGCGCGATGCGATGCGCACCATCACCCTCGATGAGGGCGAAGCGGAGGTCTTTGCGAACTCTGCGCTCGCACTCAAGTACGACGATCCGGCCAAGTCCACGCCTGTCACCGAGAGCCAACTGCTGGCCCCTCGGCGATGGGACGACCGCAAGAACGACCTGTGGGCCGTCTTCAACCGCGTCCAGGAGAACCTAGTCAAAGGGGGCCTGAACGGACGCACGGCCAACGGCCGCAATCAGCGCACCCGTCCGGTGCAAGGCATCGACCAGAACCTGCGCCTGAACCGGGCGTTGTGGCTGCTGGCCGAAGGCATGCGCCAGCTCAAGGCGTGATGCCACGCGGACCTCGCCCACCTCGGGCGAGGCCATTTCCTCTCATCCACCGGGTGCCGTCGGCGGCCCGTCATTCATCATCAGGAGAACCATCATGGCAACCCCATCGGCTTCCGAGAAATCGGTTGCGCCCATCGTCGTCCCCGGCCAGCTCACGCTGCGTACCATCCGCGGCAAGAACGGCCCGTTCACGGTTGGCCGCCTCGCGACGCACCTCGGTACTTTCGAGGTCAAAGACCCGGAGCTGGAGCAGTACCCCGAAGGCAAGTACGACGGGGAATTCATCATCAGGTACATCTTCCCGAAGTCCTATCCGGTCGGCGGCGGCATGCGGTTCGAGATCCGTGCCAGCCTCGACGGCATGACGCTCAACGGCATCGACAAACTCAGCCGCGACGAAGCCCGCAGCTTCGCCACCCAGGACGTCGATCCGCTCGATGAAGAGCAAGGGGCGCAGCCTGCGGCAACGCCGGCCAAGCCCACCAAAGCGTCCAGGCCCGCCAAGCCCGCACCCGTGCAGGCGTCCGCGGACCCGCTGGTCGATACCACGCCCTTCGGCGTGGATGCGCCACCGCCTGCTACGGCCGCTGCCCCCGGCAGCACCGAAGACGGTGACGCCGCGCTCTTCGGCCTGCTGTGGCCGCTGGGCGAGTCCGTGAAACTGGATTCGACCATCGACCGCCGCACCCTGCGCGCGCAGATCGCCCGCCTGGGCGAGCTGGGCTACGCGCTGGACTTCAAGACGCAGGAGTGGAGCCGCCAGGCCGAACCAAAACCTGCGTGATCGCAGACGCCGCATGCGCGGTGTTCTTCATCCACCCGCCGGGGTTCCTTTCCCATGCGGGGGAGGCCCTGGCCATTTTCTGGAGGTCTCCATCATGTCCACCATCGCTTGCGATACCCCGCGTTCAACGCTGGATGAACCCGCGTGGCGGGACCTTTGCAAAGCGGCCGCCGCACACGCCCAGCGCGGTTGCGGCTTGTCCTACGACCACTACGTGACGCTCTTCAGTTCGGCGATCGACGCACAGGCCAATCGTTTGCCGGATGAGCAACGTGCTCAGGCTCTCGAAATCGCGGCCCAGGAATGGGACTACGCAACACCTGCCGAACGGCAGGAAACCCAGGACTGGAATGCGGAGCATGGCTATTGCTCGCACGGGATCGAGTTCGGCTACTGCCCGGCCGGTTGTGATCGAGACGATGACGACTGGGATTGAGGGCGACGCATAGGTTCCTTCGCCGCAGATGCGGCATTCCATCACCCGCTGGGGGTTCTTCCCCACGGGGAGGCCTTCAGCTCAACTTTTCGAGGAGGCCTCTCATGGGCTGGTATTTCTCAAACCAATCGCGGTCCGAACTGATCGCGGAACTGATCGCACCGCAAGAGACCGAGCGCGCCAGCGTCAAGGTCATCGCTCACACCCTGCGCGGCAACGTGCTGTGGTCCGTCGCCGAAGTGACCGCCAAGGTCGAAGGCGTGCATCGTGATCTCGCACCGGGCCAGTCCCTGCGCTACATCCGCTGCGATCTGCTTGAACGAAGCGGCGGCCAGTGGGGCTACAAGTCCTTGGACGAGTCCATGCACCCGTACTACTACACGTGCCCGCTGTCCTATCTGGACCTCGCACCGGAGCAGTCCGCCGACTGGCGTGCAGGCGTTCGCGCCTACCACGCCCGGCGGCGCACACCCACGGCATCCGCGGCATCCGCCGCGGCGTCGATGGCCTGAGCCAGGAGGAACCGACATGGACCCGATCCTGGCTGCACTCCCGCTCTCGCTGTTGAAGCTCGTTGAAGGCAGTTTGTCCAACGACGAAGTTTCCTCCGACGAGGAAATGCTGGGGTACTTCATCGACAACGGCCTCACCGAGGAGCAGGCACGGCAGGCGCTGACCTACCGCGACCAGTACCTCAACAACATCTACCTGGACGGCTTCACGCCGATCACCGCGGTGGACGAGGCGCTTCACTTCAATCCGCACACCCAACAGTTCGAGCCGGACTGAGCGGTTTTCTTCCACCCCCTGGGGCAGTACTTGCCCCAGCGGGCGGTGCTGTTCCCGTTCATCCGAGGACACCACCATGCCCGCAAACACTTCTTCCACGCTGTACCGCATCGACGAATGCCCGGACGTGATGGCCGACGCCTGCGTCGGCGATGACCAGGGCAACCTGATCTTCCTGTCCATCTGGGCGCGGGACACCGCCGTCCAGCAGTTCCTTGCACGCCTGACCCTCGGGCGCGACGAGCAGGGACTGGACCAGTTCCACGTCATCACCGACCAGGGCGGCAGCGTCCCGGTATTCATCGGCAACGTCGATCGCCTGGAAAAGCGCATCACGCGCGCCTACCGGCGAACGCTGTTCGGTTCGCTGTCCAACGTGTGGCTGTTCGACCGGCGCTGCGTCAAGCCCGACAAGGCCAACGCCAGCGCATTGGCACTGCTGCCACGTGACAGCGCCCACCGGCTTGACCGCCTGTGGATGCTGGTGCGGGACACCTGCCCGTTGCCGCTGCTCGACCACTGGCGCGAGACCGTGCTGGAACTGCTGCAAAGCCGCGAGATGCTGGCCCGCCTTCCGTTCGCCCTCGGGCCGCTGGAAGGCCATCGGCTCGCCATCGACGTGCCGGCGCTGAGCTTGGCGCTGGGCTCCCTGATCCGCAGTGACGCGCTCACCGCCTATCCCTATCCGGCCAAGATTTGGACGCCGGAAGCGGTAGCGGCTTGACCCACCCTCGGAGGCACGCCTTGGCGTGCTTCCGCCATTCCTCCCCGCCAACCAGGAGACTTCCATGGCCCTCATGTTCCCGCGGCTTGCCCGCAATTTCGTCAGGAACGGCTACTTCCCCACGGATGAACCCACGCTCGAAAGAACCCTCAACGCACTGATGCCCGGCGACGGGCCGATGTGCATCCTCGATCCCTGCGCCGGCGAAGGCGTGGCGATCGCCGAAGCCGCCCATGCCCTCGGGCGTGACCAGGCCAAGGCGTTTGCCGTCGAGTTCGACGCGGAGCGGGCACGCCATGCCCGCGGCCTGGTCGATCACTGCCTGCACGCGGACCTGATGGATACGATGGTCTCCAAGCAGTCCTTCGGGCTGCTCTGGCTCAACCCACCGTATGGCGACTTGTCCAAGGATGTGAACGGCAACATCGGCTACCAGGGTCAGGGCCGTGCCCGCCTCGAAAAATTGTTCTATCAACGTTCGCTGTCGCTGTTGCAGTACGGCGGCGTGCTGGTCTTCATCGTTCCCGGCTACGTGCTCGACGCAGAACTGGTCGGCTGGCTGACACGCCACTACACCGATCTGCGCATCTACCGAGCGGTGGAGACGCAGTTCAAGCAGGTGGTGATCTTCGGTCGCAGGGTACGGCAGCGTGAACAGACTCCCGATGGTGTCAAAGCCTTGCGCAATCTGCTGCTGCAGGTTGGGCTTGGCGAAGTCGAAGCCGAGGAACTGCCGAGCGAATGGCCGTTCCTGCCGTACATCGTCCCCGCCAGTCCGGCCGAGCCGGAGCATTTCTTCCGCGTGACGATGGAGCCCGAACAGTTCGCCGACGAGGTTGGCCGGCTGCAAGGCCTTTGGCCGTCGCTGGACACGCACTTGGGGACCGCGCAGCAGTCGCTGCGTCCACCGGCGCGGGCCTTGTCCCACTGGCATCTCGCCCTGGCTCTGGCCGCGGGCGCGATCTCCGGCGTCGTGCGCTCCCAGACGGGGCGCGTGCTCGTCGTCAAAGGTGACACCCACAAGGACAAGACGCTCCAGCGGGAATTCACCGAACGCGAAGACGGCTCCATCGCCGAGACACGCATCCTCACCGACAAGTTCGTGCCTGTCATCCGCGCGTGGGACATGACGCCTGGCTCCCCGACACGGGGCGAGGTGTTGACCATCCGCTGATCCACCGGACGCGCTGCCGTCCTGCTGTACCACCTCGAAGGAGAAACACCATGTTCCCCAATCCATTCAAGCGGCCTGCGCCGCGCAAGCAACCCTTGTTCGCACCGAGTACGTTGAAGTTGAGCGAGAAGGTGCATTGGCTGGCTCGGCGAGGCCTGATCGACCCCTTGGCCTATGTCCAGCGCCATGTGCGCGGGGACTGGGGCGAGATCGATGAGGCCACCCGCCAAGCCAACGACGTCGCAATCCAACAGGACAACCTGATGATCTCCCAGTACCGGATCACGCCGGAACTGGTGTTGCTCGTGAAGACCAGCGAAGACCACCAGACCACGGTGGTCCAGCTTCCCGAAGAGCGCGACCTGATCTGAAGGCGCCGCCTCGTCATCCCATCCACTTGACGGAGCCACTTCACTCCGCCAGGGGTGTCGTGGCTCAATAGCCTTTCAAGGAGGAGCCCATGGCATCGCATCGCATCGAAACCTACTGCCAGAGGCTGGCGTTCCCCATCGGGGCGCTCATCTTCAGCCGAGGCATTGATCGCCTTGTCCGCGCGGGTCGCCTGGACCCGATTCCGTACTTCAGGCGCCACACCCGTGGCGACTGGGGTGACGTCAACGTCTACCAATGGCACGCCAACGGCGTTGCACTTCAATCGGGCGCGTCGCTGGAATCGCACTATGTGATCCACCCGGGACTCGCCATTCGCATCATCACCGATGCGGGGCGCAGTGTCACCGCCATCGTGCTGCCGTCCGAAGACTGAGCACGGTTCACCCGCAGGCCACTCAGGCCAGCATCTTCAACCACCTTCGGCCGCGCGCCGATGTACTTCCCATCACGGGGCGTGCCATTGCCCCGCTGGGGGTGGTGCATGCCCCATTTTTCATTGGAGCATCACCATGTCCCTCGATCTCGAAACCACTGCCGCTGACGCCGCGCCCGTACAGGGCGAACTGCTCGACGCGGAATCATCCCCTCTGACCCTGAGCCTTCAGGATTTCGTCGGTGAGTTCGGCGACGAACTGCTCGACTCGCTCAACCGCGCCAACCCGCCGGTCTATACCGGCCAACCGCAGGCGCATCGCCAACTCGTCGTCGCCAGCCTCAAGCGCAAGCTGTTCCAGGCTCAGGCCGAAGTCGTCCATGCCGCCGCCGAGCTGCTGATCGACCGTGGCGAACGCGCCGCGATCGTCAATGGCGAAATGGGCTGCGGCAAGACGACCGTTGGCATCGCCACGGCCGCCGTTCTCAACGCCGAAGGCTACTGCCGCACCCTGGTACTTTCGCCGCCGCACCTTGTTTACAAGTGGCGGCGTGAGATCCAGGAGACGGTGGCAGGCGCCAAGGTCTGGGTGCTCAACGGCCCGGATACGCTGGTCAAACTCATCAAGCTGCGCGAGCAGTTGGGTGTGCAGCCCACGGGCCAGGAGTTCTTTGTCCTGGGGCGCGTGCGGATGCGGATGGGATTCCACTGGAAGCCCGTCTTCACCACGCGGCGCACCCGCCATGGCGACGTGGCAGCGTGCCCTGACTGCGGCACGGTCATCACCGACCTCGACGGCGAGCCGGTCAACCCGGTCGCGCTCGAAGCCGAGGAGTACCGCAGGAAGTGCAGCCATTGCGCCGCGCCCCTGTGGACGCTGATCCGCCCGCGCAGCCTGTCCGGCAGCGACCAGTCCTCGGCCGTGCTGAAAGCCTTGAAGCGCATCCCGACCATCGGGCAAGTCACTGCGCAGAAGCTGATGCAGAAGTTCGGTGACGGGTTCCTGGCGTCGATGCTGGGCGACAACATCCATGAGTTCATCAACCTCATGGACGGCAACGGCGAGCTGGTGTTTTCCGACCGCCAGGCTACGCGCATGGAACGCGCTATGGCCAATATGGAGTTTGGCTTTGGCGAGGGCGGCTACCAGCCGTCCGAGTTCATCAAACGCTACCTGCCGCAAGGCACGTTCGACCTGCTCATCGCCGACGAGGCCCACGAGTACAAGAACGGTGGCAGTGCCCAAGGCCAGGCCATGGGCGTGCTGGCAGCGAAGGCTCGCAAGACCTTGCTGCTGACCGGCACGCTGATGGGCGGCTACGGCGACGATCTGTTCTACCTGCTGTTCCGAGCCCTTCCCGGGCGGATGATCGAAGACGGCTACCGCCCGACCACGAGCGGCAGCATGACCTCGGCCGCGATGGCGTTCATGCGCGATCACGGTGTCTTGAAGGACATTTATTCCGAGAGCACCGGCACGGCGCACAAGACCGCGAAAGGCACGAAAGTCAGTGTCAGAACGGTCAAGGCCCCAGGCTTCGGCCCCAAGGGCGTGTTGCGCTGCATCCTGCCGTTCACGATCTTCCTGAAGCTCAGAGACATCGGCGGCAACGTGCTTCCGCCGTATGACGAAGAGTTCCGTGAGGTCGCAATGGACACGGCGCAAGCCGCGGCCTACCGCGATCTGGCGGGTCGGCTGACCGCGGAGTTGAAACAGGCTCTGGCGCGACGCGATACGACCTTGCTGGGGGTGGTGCTCAACGTGCTGCTGGCCTGGCCGGATTGCTGCTTCCGGTCGGAAACCGTGGTGCATCCGCGCACGCGCAACACCTTGGCGTTCGTCCCGGCTCAGTTCAACGAGTTCGAGATCAGCCCCAAGGAGCGTGAGCTGATCGAGATCTGCAAGGAAGAGAAGGCCCAGGGCCGCAAGGTCCTGGCCTACACGGTCTATACCGGCACACGCGACACGACCAGCCGGTTGAAGGTGCTGCTGGAGCAGGAAGGTTTTCGGGTGGCGGTGCTGCGCGCAAGCGTGGATGCCAGCCGTCGCGAAGACTGGATTGCGGAGCAACTGGATCGTGGCATCGACGTGCTCATCACCAATCCCGAATTGGTCAAGACGGGGTTGGACCTGTTGGACTTCCCGACGATCGTATTCATGCAGTCGGGCTACAACGTGTACTCGCTCCAGCAGGCGGCACGCCGCTCCTGGCGCATCGGGCAGAAGCAGCCGGTGCGCGTGATCTACCTCGGCTACTCCGGTTCCTCGCAGATGACCTGCCTGGAGCTGATGGCCAAGAAGATCATGGTCTCGCAGTCCACCTCGGGCGACGTGCCCGAATCCGGGCTGGATGTACTCAACCAGGACGGTGATTCCGTCGAGGTCGCACTGGCCCGGCAATTGGTCGCCGCCTGAACTTCACGCAATGCCGACGACCGAGAGGTCGTCGGCTTTTTTTCAGCGCCTCGCAGCGTCAAATTGCACCTTGCCGTACACGCCTGGACAGTGATTCAGCGCTCTCCTTGCGCTCGCTGTACCGATCCACCAGATAGGGGACCGCGTCGCGCGTGAGCAGCGTGAACTTCATCAGTTCTTCCATTACGTCCACGATGCGGTCGTAATAGTCCGAGGGCTTCATGCGCCCGGCCTCGTCGAACTCCTGGTACGCCTTGGCGACCGAGGACTGGTTCGGGATGGTCAGCATCCGCATCCAGCGGCCCAGCACGCGCATCTGGTTGACGGCGTTGAAGGACTGCGAGCCGCCCGATACCTGCATCACTGCCAGCGTCTTGCCCTGGGTCGGGCGCACCGCGCCGACCGACAGCGGAATCCAGTCGATTTGCGTCTTCATCAGGCCGGTCATCGCGCCGTGGCGCTCCGGCGAACTCCACACCATGCCTTCGGCCCATTGCACCAGTTCGTGCAGTTCCTTCACCTTGGGGTGATCGGCTGGCGCATCGTCCACCAGCGGCAGGCCGGACGGATTGAACAATCGGGTCTCGCCGCCCAGCGCCCGCAGGATGCGCGCCGCTTCTTCGGCGGCGAGGCGGCTGAACGAGCGTTCTCGCAGCGAGCCGTAGAGCAGCAGGAAGCGCGGCGCGTGCGTGACCCGTGCCGGCGCGAACAGGTGTTCGGTGTCCGATTGCTGGAACAGCGCCGCGTCGATGTTCGGCAGGTCGAGACGGGATTCAGACACGGCGGCCATCCTGATCGACCACCGGTTCGCCGTCTTCCTTGCTGAACGCGCCGCGCTGCGGCTGCGGCAGCAGGTCGAGCACGGCTTCCGAAGGCCGGCACAGGCGCGTGCCTAGCGGCGTGACCACGATAGGCCGGTTGATGAGGATGGGATGCTGGAGCATGAAGCCGATCAGGTCGTCGTCGCTCCACTTCGGGTTGCCCAGGTCGAGTTCGGCATAGGGCGTGCCTTTCTCGCGCAGCACGTCTCGCACCGGAACGCCCATCGCCGCGATCAGCGCCTGGAGCGTGTCGCGGTCGGGCGGCGTTTTCAGGTACTCGATGATGGTCGGTTCCTCGCCGCTGTTGCGGATCAGGCCCAGCACGTTGCGCGAGGTGCCGCAGGCTGGGTTGTGGTAGATCGTGATGGTGCTCATGGATGCCTCTTGGAGATTACGAAGTGGTCGCGCGGCGTTCGTACCAGCCGCGTGAGCGATTGACCACGCGCACCACCAGCAGCATGACCGGCACCTCGATGAGCACGCCGACCACTGTTGCGAGTGCTGCGCCGGAATGGAAGCCGAACAGGCTGATGGCGGCGGCCACGGCCAGCTCGAAGAAGTTGCTGGCACCAATCAACGCGGATGGCCCCGCGACGCAGTGCTTTTCGCCCGCCTGGCGGTTGAGCCAGTACGCCAGACCGGAATTGAAGAACACCTGGATCAGGATCGGCACCGCCAGCATGGCGATCACCAGCGGCTGCCGGATGATGGCCTCGCCCTGGAAGGCGAACAGCAGCACCAGCGTCAGCAACAGCGCGGCGATGGACAACGGGCCGATGCGTTCCAGTGTTCGATCGAACACGGCCTGCCCCTTGCTCAGCAGCGCCCGGCGCCAGAGCTGGGCCAGGATGACCGGAATGACGATGTACAAACCCACCGACACCAGCAAGGTGTCCCACGGCACCGTGATCGACGACAGGCCCAGCAGCAGGCCGACGATGGGTGCGAAGGCGAACACCATGATGGTGTCGTTCAAGGCCACTTGCGACAGCGTAAATACCGGATCACCGCCAGTCAGCCGACTCCAAACGAAAACCATTGCGGTACACGGTGCAGCAGCCAACAGGATCAGGCCGGCGATATAGTTGTCGAGCTGATCGGCGGGCAGCCAGTCGGCAAAGACGTGGCGGATGAAGATCCACGCCAGCAGCGCCATTGAGAACGGCTTGACGGCCCAATTGATGAACAGGGTGACCCCCATGCCCCGCCAATGCTGGCGCACCTGGCCGAGCGCGGCGAAGTCCACCTTCAGCAGCATGGGGATGATCATTACCCACATCAGCAGGCCGACCGGCAGGTTGACCTGGGCAATCTCCATGCGGCCGATGGCCTGGAATGCGGCGGGCGCGAACTGGCCGAGCGCGATGCCGGCGACGATGCACACCGCCACCCATAGCGTCAGGTAACGCTCAAAACCGCTCATCGCGGAGTTTGCGGGCGCGGTGCCGGCGGTATTGGTTGCACTCATCGCGCGGGCCTCACTGACGGCCGATGTCGCGCAATTCGCGCTGCAACGACATGGCATCGAGACTTTTGATCGGCAGCGACAGGAACAACTCGATGCGTCGGCGCAGCGTCATGGCGGTGTCGAAGAATGCTTTGCTTTGTCGTTCCTGGGTGCCTTCCACCGCGGCCGGGTCAGGCACGCCCCAATGCGCCGAAACCGGCTTGCCCGGCCACAGCGGACAGGCCTCGCCGGCGGCGTTGTCGCAGACAGTGAAGATGAAATCGAACACCGGCGCATCGGGCTTCAAGAATTCGTCCCAGCTCTTGCTGCGGTAGCCCGTTGTCGGCAGGTGCAGCCGCTCTAGCGTAGCGAGCGCCAGCGGGTGAACCTCGCCTTTCGGATGGCTGCCTGCCGACCAGGCGTGAAACCGCCCCTGGCCTATGTCGTTGAGGATGCCTTCGGCGAGGATGGAGCGGGCCGAATTGCCCGTACAGATGAACAAGGCGTTGTAAGTGGTATCGGTCATGGTCAGCAGCAGGTCTTGGATGGAGAAACCTCGCATACGCCACCTTGGCAGCAATGCTCGGTCAGGTAACCGATCAGACCGTCCATGCGGCCGTACTCGGCGCGATAAATCAGGTTGCGACCCTGCTGCTCGATGCTGACGAGGCCAGCATGGGCCAGCTCCTTCAAGTGGAACGACAAGGTGTTGCGGGCCACGTCGAGCTGGTCGGCTAGCGTGCTCGGGGTCAGTCCGCCCGGCCCAGCAACGACCAAGGCGCGGAACACGCGCAGGCGCTGGGTGTGAGCCAGGGCGTTTAACAGGCCGTTGAAAAATCCCCCGCCGACGCCCGCGTTGGCCGCTACGATCTGAAGCCATCGGTGAACGACCCAGACGAGGACGATGAGAGGCAGTCAAGATTTCCAGGGGGCGATGTTCAGCTACATCAGCCTTGAAGAGCGCGTGCCGCAGGCACACCCGCTGCGCAAGTTGCGCGCGGTGGTTGATGCGCTGCTGGCAACCATGAACCGCGAGTTCGAAGCGGTGTACGCCCGCCGTGGCCGCCCATCGGTGCCACCGGAGATGCTGCTCAAGGCCTTGCTGCTGCAGATCCTGTTCTCCATCCGCAGCGAGCGCCAGTTGGTCGAAGCGATCAACTACAACCTGCTGTACCGCTGGTTCGTGGGCCTGAACATCGAAGACAAGGTCTGGGACCACTCCACTTTCAGCGCCAACCGCGAACGTCTGTTCAACGAAGACCTCGCCCGCGCCTTCTTCGAGCGCGTCAAGCTCAGTGCCCAGTGGGGCAAGCTCGCCAGCGACGAGCACTTCAGCGTGGACGGCACGCTCATTGACGCCTGGGCCTCGCACAAGAGCTTCAAGCGCAAAGACGACGACAGCGGCACGCCGCCTGGGCGCAACCCCGAGGTGGACTTCAAGGGGCAGGAGCGCTGCAACGACACCCACGAGAGCACCACGGACGCCGATGCCCGGCTGTTCAAGAAGAGCCAGGGCGACAAATCCCGCCTGTGCCACATGGGGCACATCCTCATGGAGAACCGCAACGGGCTGATCGTGGATGTCGAGATCACCCACGCCAGCGGCACGGCCGAGCGCGAGGCGGCGCTGGCCATGTTGGAGCGTCGGGGCAACAGGAACAAACGGGCCACGGTCGGTGCCGACAAGGGCTACGACAGCAAGGCCTTCATCAAAGGCTGCAGAAAGCTCAAAGTCACGCCCCACGTGGCGGCCAAGGACAAACACTCGGCGGTGGATGCGCGAGTGACACGGCACGAGGGCTACAAGACCAGCCTGAAGGTGCGCAAGCGCATCGAAGAGGCCTTTGGCTGGATCAAGACCGTCGGTGGTCTGGCAAAGACCAAGCTGATCGGTCAGGCCAAGCTCACGGGCCAGGCGCTGCTGTGCTTTGCCACCTACAACCTTGTGCGAATGGGCAGCATCGGCGGCTGGTGGGACGCGCATCATGCGTGAGCCCAGGGATACGTGCGCCCGAAATGGGCGGGAGGGCCTGCAAACCGGCCAGATGGGCCGTTGCAATCGCTGCGCAGACGCGTCTGGGCAGCTCGTGTCTTCGCACTCAGCGTCCCTGATGCGTTCGAAAAGCACTTTTTCAACGGCCTGTTAAGGCGGAAATGGCTTGATCTTCTTGCATGATTCGATAATACAACAAGTATTGAATCAATGTGCAAACCACGGTTGGGTTTGCGGGTTGCGCTATGTGTTGGACTGCAAAAGCGGGTAGCTCCGAGTTCGCATTCCTGACTGACCGCGCCGCCGCGCGCGGCCAAGGTATCGGCATCGCAACAGAAGAGCCGATGCCATGCCCGCAATCCATGTATCCCGGCACCTGGTCGGCGCCGGCCTCCTGGCCGCAGCCTTGGCCAGCGGCTGCGCGACCACCACGGCGCCGCTCGCACCCGATGCCATCGAGGAAGTCTCGGCCGCGCCCGAACCCGAGGCGCCCGAGTACATCCCGGTCGTGCGCTACGGCCGCTACACCCTGGTCGAGTTGGCACCCACGGCGGCGCAGCGCGACCTGCTGTTGCAGACCATCGACGTGTCCATGCCCGAGGATGCCCGCGCCACGGTTGGCGACGGGCTGCGGCATGTGCTCAAGCGCAGCGGCTATGGCCTTTGCGAGACCGCGCATGCCGTGATCGAGCTGTACGCGCTGCCGTTGCCTGCGGCACATCTGCACCTCGGCCCTATGACCTTGCGCGATGCGCTACTCACCCTTGCCGGCCCGGCCTGGGACCTGCACGCCGATGACCGGACGCGACAGGTCTGCTTCGAGCGGCACGGCCGCGATGCAGATGCCGATCCGGTTCCCGAACCACTCGCCACCGAGGCGGTGCAGACGTTCCCGCTCGCGGGAGGTCAGCCATGAACAACGCACCACGGCCTTCCCAGCGCTCGACCGCCGCCGTGATCGTGCAGAGCCTGCTCTGGCTTTGGCTGATCGGCCTGAGCGTCTTCGTTGCCCTGAACCACCAGGCGATGAATGGCCTGGCCGACCAGGAACGGGTGGATTCCGGCCTGCAGCAGCTCGAAGCACAGGTGGTCGGGCTGACCGAGACCGTACAGCAGCGGCCGGCTACCGCAACCGCGGCGGAATTGCAGCACATCCGGCAGGCGCTGGAAGCCCGCATCGCGCAGGTTGAACAGGCGCTGGGCGGCCATGCCTCCAACGACGACCTTCAGGCCCTGCGCGCCGAGGTCGAGCAGGCCAAGGCTCGCCAAGCGACGGTTCGTGCCGCTGTGCCTGCGCAGCCGCGCTCACCAAGCAAGGCCGCCGCCAAACCTGAGCCTTTCCCGTTGCCGCTCCGCATCGTGGGTGCCGAACTGCGAGCCGGCCAGCGCAGCCTTTCCGTTGCACCAGCGACGGGCGAGTTCACTGCCGACCAGGTTCACGTGCTGCTGCCCGGCGATGCGGTCGGCCCGTGGCGCTTGCAGGCGATCGAGGGCAACACCGCCGTCTTCCAGGCCGGCGAGCAGACCCGCCGTTTGGCGATTCCCTGACGGAGACCGTCCCGCCATGAAGCCCTCGATCTTGCTCACCCTGTTCCTGCTGGCCGCAGCGCAGTTGCCCGTCTGGGCGCAGCAGCCCGCCACGGCCCAGTCCCGCAATGCCCAGAGCCAGGAGCGTCCCGTGATCGGCCGCATCCTGGACGACCGCGTGGCGAGCGACTGGGGACTGCAACCGCAGGAGTGGGCGCGCTACCGCGAACTGATGGAGGGGCCGCTGGGCATCTACTCGCCCAACCTGGACCCGCTTTCCGCGCTGGGCGTCGAGGCTCGCTCCGATGAAGAGCGGCGCCGCTACGCCGAAATGCAGGTGAAAGCCGAGGCAAGGCGCGTCGAGAAGTTGCTTGCCTACCAGCGCGCCTACGACGAAGCGTGGCAGCGCCTGAACCCCGGCATGCAGCGAGTGAACCTCCCCGATGATCTGCCGACCGCCGCAGGCGTGCGCGGCAGTAGCCGCACGGCGGTGTTCGTCAAGGACGGCTGCGCGGCCTGCGGGCAACTCGTGCAGCGCCTGCAATCCTCGGGCGCCGAGTTCGACCTCTACATGGTCGGCAGCCGCCAGGACGATGCGCGCATCCGCGACTGGGCCAAGCGCGCGAACGTCGATCCGGCGCGCGTGCGCGCCGGCAGCATCACGCTCAACCACGACGGCGGCCGCTGGCTGTCGCTGGGCCTGCCCGGCGATCTGCCCGCCGCCGTGCGCGAAGTGAATGGCCAATGGCAGCGCCAGCCGTAGCCATGCCCCTGCGCGCACTGGTGCTCACTGCCGGCCTGTATGCCGTTGCCGCCCTGGCCCAGGAGGTTCCGCCACCGGCTTACCAGCTTGCCGCCCAGCGCGCAGGCATCCCCTCGACCGTGCTCTACGCCGTGGCCTTGCAGGAGAGCGGCATCCGGCGCAACGGGCGCCTGGTGCCGTGGCCGTGGTCCCTCAACGTCGCCGGCCAGTCGCGCCGCTTCGCCACGCGCGCCGACGCCTGCGCTGACCTGCAGCAGGCGATGCGCGCCACGCCGCACACGCGCATTGATGCGGGCCTGGGCCAGATCAACCTCGGCTACCACAAGCACCGCTTTACCGGCGCGTGCGACCTGCTGGATCCGTATCGCAACCTGGCCGTTGCCGCCGAGATCCTGAAGGAGCAGCACACCCCCGGCGAGGACTGGCTGCTGGCGATCGGCCGCTACCACCGCCCCGCAGGCGGCGAGCCCGCCGCCCGCTATCGGCGCAGCGTGTCGCGCCACCTTGCCCGCGTGCAGGGCACGCGACCAGCCGCCGCGGTCCTCGCGGCGCGCCAGGAGACCTCCCCATGACGAAACCCCATCCCGCCCATCTCGCGTTCACGGGCCTGCTCATGCTGCTGTCAGGCCTGCCGCTGGCCTCGCGTGCCGGCGAGCCACTGATCGTTGTCGAGGACCGCGGCGGCACGTCGGCGCTGCCGTACTACGAAGCCCTGAACCTGCAGCCGCGCGCCAACGCACCGGCGCGGCCGCCCATCCCGACGCCCCGGGTTCCCGCCACGCCAGCGGACGAAGCCGCGATGCTGCCGGTGCGCAGCGCCAAGCTCACGCCCGGCACCGTCGCGCGACGGGTGATCGAAGCGCCCGGCCTGCGGCCGTTCGTGGTCATCGGCGACGACGAGGCTTCCCGGGCCTGGTTGCAGCGCCGCGCCGCCGCTTTGCGTGAACGCGGCGTGGTCGGCCTGGTGGTCAACGTCGAGACCGCGCAGGGCCTGGCGCGGCTGCGCGCCCTGGTGCCTGGCGTACCGCTCGCGCCCGTGGCCGGCGACGACCTGGCCGATCGCCTGGGCCTGCGGCACTACCCGGCGCTGATCACGGCCACCGGCATCGAGCAATGAAGCCATGTCAGGCAAACAGCCGGTCGAGGTTCTGCTACGCCCAGCGGTGGAGCTATACACCGTCGCGGCGTGTGCAGGCGCCGCGTTTCTGTGCCTGGTGGCCCCATGGTCGCTCGCGCTGAGCCCGGCCATGGGCATCGGCAGCGCCTTGGCGTTCGGCGCCTACGGCGCGATCCGCTACCGCGATGCCCGCATCATCCTGCGCTACCGGCGCAACATCCGCCGTCTGCCGCGGTACGTGATGACCAGCAAGGACGTGCCGGTCAGCCAGCAGCGCCTATTCGTGGGGCGCGGCTTTCTCTGGGAGCAGAAGCACACGCATCGGCTGATGCAGACGTACCGGCCCGAGTTCCGCCGCTACGTCGAGCCGACGCCGGCCTACCGCCTGGCCAGGCGCCTGGAGGAACGGCTGGAATTCGCGCCATTGCCGCTCTCGCGCCTGCCGAAGCTCACCGGCTGGGACGTGCCTTTCAACCCCGTGCGCCCGTTGCCGCCTGTCGGTGGCCTGCCGCGCCTGCACGGCATCGAACCCGACGAGGTGGATGTCAGCCTGCCGCTGGGCGAGCGCGTCGGCCACTCGCTGGTGCTGGGCACCACGCGGGTGGGCAAAACGCGCCTGGCCGAGTTGTTCGTCACGCAGGACATCCGCCGCAGGAATGCTGCCGGCGAGCATGAGGTCGTCATCGTCATCGATCCCAAGGGGGATGCCGATCTCTTGAAGCGGATGTACGTCGAAGCCCAGCGCGCTGGCCGCGAAGGCGAGTTCTACGTCTTCCACTTGGGCTGGCCGGACATTTCGGCACGCTACAACGCGGTGGGCCGCTTCGGCCGCATCAGCGAAGTGGCGACCCGGGTGGCGGGGCAGCTCTCCGGCGAAGGCAACAGCGCGGCGTTCCGCGAGTTCGCATGGCGCTTCGTGAACATCATCGCCCGCGCCCTGGTGGAACTGGGGCAGCGCCCGGACTACATGCTGATCCAGCGCCACGTCATCAACATCGACGCGCTGTTCATCGAGTACGCCCAGCACTACTTCGCCAAGACGGAGCCCAAGGCCTGGGAGGTGATCGTCCAGATCGAGGCCAAGCTCAACGAGAAGAACATCCCAAGGAACATGATCGGGCGCGAGAAGCGCGTGGTGGCGCTGGAGCAGTACCTCTCCCAGGCGCGCAACTACGACCCGGTGCTCGACGGGCTGCGCTCGGCGGTCCGCTACGACAAGACCTACTTCGACAAGATCGTTGCATCGCTTCTGCCGCTGCTGGAAAAGCTCACCAGCGGCAAGATCGCCCAGCTCCTGGCGCCGAACTACTCCGACCTGGCCGACCCACGGCCGATCTTCGACTGGATGCAGGTGATCAGGAAGCGAGCCGTCGTCTATGTGGGCCTGGATGCGCTGTCCGATGCCGAGGTCGCCGCGGCGGTCGGCAATTCGATGTTCTCCGACCTGGTTTCGGTCGCAGGCCACATCTACAAGCACGGGATCGACGATGGACTGCCGGGTGCATCGGCTGGTGCGCGCGTGCCGATCAACGTGCATGCGGACGAGTTCAATGAATTGATGGGTGACGAGTTCATTCCGCTCATCAACAAGGGCGGTGGCGCGGGCCTGCAAGTCACCGCCTACACGCAAACGCTCTCGGACATCGAGGCCCGCATCGGCAATCGCGCGAAGGCCGGCCAAGTGATCGGGAATTTCAACAACCTGTTCATGTTGCGCGTGCGCGAGACGGCCACCGCGGAACTGCTGACGAGGCAGTTGCCGAAGGTCGAGGTCTATACGACTACCATCGTCTCGGGCGCGACGGACAGCTCAGACATCCGCGGCGCGACGGATTTCACGTCGAACACCCAGGACCGCATCAGCATGTCCAGCGTGCCGATGATCGAGCCGTCACACGTCGTCGGCCTGCCCAAGGGCCAGTGCTTCGCGCTGCTGCAGGGCGGCCAGCTTTGGAAGGTACGCATGCCGCTGCCGGCGCCGGACGCGGATGAAGTGATGCCGGCGGACCTGCAGCAACTGGCCGGGTACATGCGCCAGAGCTACAGCGAGGCCACGCAGTGGTGGGAGTTCACCAGCTCGTCGGCCTTGCAGGATCCGGCCTTGCCCGACGACCTGCTTGACGATGCCGCTGCGGCCGAGCCCGGCGCGGTGGCCACCGGCGCCGACGATGGCGCGGACAACGAGGCCGTGCCATGAAGGATGCCGCCTCGACCGCGCAGCGGGAGCAGAACAAACGCCAAGGCTTGATCGTCGGCACCATCACCTTACCGTTCCGGCTGCTCGGGGTGCTCATTGGCTCGCTGCTGTTCTCGATCGCGGTGGAGTGCGTCGGCATGCACCTGTTCTGGAAGGACCAGGGCTGGCGCCACTCCCAGCAGATGCTGCAGTACGAACTCGGGCACCTGTCCGACCACTTCACGCGCAGCGTGGTCGTGCAGGAGCCGGGGCGCACGGCGCACGAGCTGGTGGATACCGGGTACGAGTGGGTGTTCGTGCGCTCGGGGTTGCTGGAGCGCATGAGCCAGACCGCCGAGCGCGTCCGCTCGGCCAGCCACGGGCAGAGCCGCAACTTCCGCTACTACATCAGCCAAGTCTATGTCTGGGCCGAAAGCTACCTGATCGCTGCGGCCTTCACGACGCTCACCTTCCTGGTGCGCCTGCTGGTCCTGGTGCTCACGCTGCCCCTGATCCTCACGGCGGCATTCGTCGGCCTGATTGACGGCCTGGTGCGACGGGATGTGCGCCGGTTCGGCGCCGGCCGCGAATCCGGCTTCATCTACCACCGCGCGAAGGCCAGCCTGATGCCGTTGGCCGTGCTGCCTTGGGTCACCTATCTCGCTCTGCCCATATCGGTGCATCCTCTGGTCATCCTGCTGCCCAGCGCGGCGTTGCTGGGGATGGCAGTCAGCCTGACCGCAGGCAGCTTCAAGAAGTACTTATGAGGTGACACGGGCGGCACTGCTCTGCAAAGCCGTGTGCCGTTCATCGGTTCTGCAGGGTATCAAGAGCAGCATCCAACGCCGTAACCGCCTCGACGACCGTTCTTACCGTCGCCCGATCGAACTCATGATCGCGCTGAGCGTCGTGCACACCGCTATTGAGGTAACCCCATTCAATACTCGTACCGCTGACATTGAGCAGCCTGACCAACGCCCCTACGGCATCCGGCGCACCCGCATGTTGCGCCGCGATACGCTCGACGGCCGACCGCAACTTGGTGCATTTATTGTTCAGCTCCCAAGGCGCGCGGGGCCCGCTCAGCTTGATGTCGATCCGGCCGTCCGCCCGCCGACCCAGCCACGTCCACAGGCGGTCCGTCAGACTCTCCAGCGCCGGCCGGGCCTGGCGCAGTGCCTCGCGTTTCTCGTCAGCCGCCAACGCCTGCTGGGCCAGAAGAACATAGTTCTTCGCTGGCGGGTCGCTGTCGACCCGCAGTTCGTGCTCTCCCTGATGCGGGAGAAACTTGTAGCGCTTGATGGCCGCGGCGCGGCGCACGCCCAACTCCTGCTGGATGCGGTGCAGGAACTCCTCTGCGTGCGAGGTGAGGATAACCTGCTTGCCGTGGAGCAAACCGTCCTCGAAGAAGGTACGCCAGATGCCATCGCGATGGTCGTCGTCTATCGCATTGACGACGTCATCGAAGATGACCACGGGGCAGCCCTGCGCGAGGTTCTTGGCAAGCAGAATCGCCAGACCCAAGCATTTGATGTGCCCTTCGCTGAAGACGATCAACGCGTCGTAGCGCACGCCCGGCTCGCCGGCGAACTCCACCTCGATCTTGCCGTTCTCGGCCACGGGCAACCACAGCGCGTGCAGCAGATCGCCGGGCGGATCGGCCCGGTTGAATGCGTTGTAGAGATGGCGGGCTTGGTCTCCCAGCCCCTGTAGCAGAACCCCCGGCAGAGCGGTCAGGTATGCCTGAATCTCGGGTAGGAAGCCGTCGTAGGCGGCCTTGACCCGCTGATGGTGCACCACCACCGGCATTTCGTCCGTGGCCGCCTGGATCAGGCCGCGGTTCGCGTCGTCGAACTGGGCCACGGTTTGGCGGGCGGCCGCCAGCTCCTGATCCGCAGTCGTGCGCATGGTCCGCAGCCGTTCGATCTCCAGCTGATGCTGTTGCAGGCGGTCCCGCTCCTGGGCCATCGCGCCGCGCTGGGCATTCACGTCGCGCGCCTGCGCGTCGAAGCCTTCGATGATCTGTGCGATCCGTAAGAGGGCTTGCCAGGCGCGCTGGTCCCCATTCACCCAGCCGCCGAGCCAATTGCCCGCCGACGTGGGAGGCAGCAGTGGCAGGCCCGCGGCCTGCGATTCGGCAGGACAAGCGACCCCAGCCGCCGCCACCACGCGGCGCATTTCGTCCCACAGCGCTCGGACCGCCTCGCTCAACTGCGTCCGATGCCCGGCCTCTTGCTGCTGCAGGACGGCCAGTTGCGCGAGCTGCTCCAGGCCCATTCGCGCCCTGGCGAACGGGTCCTGCGCCACGGCGGCCAGTCCGGTTCCACATGCCGGACACGCGGTCGCCCCGTCCGCCAACGCTTGCACGGCCTCGTAGAGCTTCGCGTACGACACCTCGCCGGCGCGGGCCGCGAGTTGCGCGGAAGACGCTTGCCACAGTCCCTGGACGCGGTAGGCCTCTGCCAGCAACGCTTGCAGGCGGGCCTGGGTCACCTCGTGAATGGCAGGCGGGTTGGCGTCCAGCTGAGCCTGGACATACGGTAGCCGTCCTTGCTGCTGCGGCGTACCCAGCAGCCAGTCCACGCAGGTTTGATAGGTCGCGCCAGGTGACATGCGCTGCGCCAAAGCTTGTTCCAGGCCCTCGACCGCTGCGATCTTCTGCGGGTAGGCGGCGATGGTCTGTTCGGAGTTCGCCAACCGCAGGCGACGCTGCGCCAGCTGCGCCGCCTGCACGCCGGCAAGCATCAGGTCCTGATCGAGCGAGGGGTTGAAGCCGCGCACGAACTCGCTGAACTGGTCCACGCCGAACAGGGTGGCGATGAGCTGGCGCTGATCGCTCGGGGTCCGCGCGGCGATTCGGGCGAAATCGTCGAGGCGGTTCTTCTCGATGAAGCAGAAGCGATACTCAGCTTCGTCGGGCTGGACGGCCTGCGCTTCGCCCGCCGCCGTAGACGACAGGACTGGCGCGATGTGGCGGCGCAGGCGAGCGTTGTTGCAGTACGTCCGCTGGTCGACCCGCTTGGCCTGCGCTTCGCTGATCGAACCGAGCATCGCCACTTCCAAGGCTTCGCAGAAGCTGCTCTTGCCGGTGCCGTTGGCACCGTAGACCAAGGTGATGTCATGGCTGAGGTCGAACGTCTCCTGCCGCATGAATCCTCGAAACGGCCCGACTTCGAGCTGGTGCAGTCGCCCGAGCGCCGGCCCGTTTTCGGGGCCGCGCGCGTCCCCGTCGTAGGCGACAGGCATCTGCGCCAGATGCGCGATGGCCAGCGGCGCCAAGCGCGTGGAGCGCCCCCGGCGTGCAGCACCGACCTCGGCCAGTGGCTGCAGGTGATCGAGCACCAGGTGCGCCAGCCGGCGCACGTCGTCGTGCACGTGCCGCTGCGTCAAGTGCGCCAGGAACCGGTGGTACTCCGAACGTATGCTTGCCACAGCGACCCCTCACTTGGTCAACCACTGACCGTAAGCCTCCACATCGATCATGGGGACCGTTCCACTGAACTGAAGCTGCGCGATCAGCTTGAAAAGAAACGCGGTCGCCGGCTTGTTTTCGTTGGTGTAGCTGTACGCGCCGCTGGCTTGGTCATAGAAAAAGTGCCCGTGGGCGGCAACGCATCCGATGTCCAGACGCCCCTCGGTGAGGTTTGCATTCAGCGCCTTGTCCATGGATGGGCCCAATGCAGGACTCCATTCGCTCTCGAAGGTGAGCAAGCCACCCAGAATCGGAATCAACGGCTTCGCTGGGTAGGTCCCGCCAGCGTGCGGGATCGGCAGGCTCGTGCGGTGCAGCCTGCGCACACTGGCGACCTTCTCCTGGGCATAGGCCACAAGCCCCGCGTCAGCCGTCTGCTTGGCCTCGAACACGGCGTACACGCTTTCGGCTGGAATGATCGTCTCGTTCTCGTAGGTGAAGATAAAAGGCGAATATTGCCGATCAAACACCACCACATCGATCTGCTGGCTGAAGTTCCCCAGGCTGTCCACCACATGCGCCTTCGCCGCCTGGTACCGTTTGGGCAGATAGGTATCCAGCATGTCGATCCAGACATTCTCGCTCGCATCCCCCTTCGTACCCGGGTGACCGAAGGTCTTGCGTACTACGGACAAGCGCTGCTGGATGTCTTCATGCAGGGACGACAGGAGCTGGGAAAGCGACCACTGGGACATGCTGTACCTCGATGGGACGTGTATGGAAGCCGATGGAATCAGGACAGTGGGAACTTGGGGCCAAACAGTGCGCGCCAGGCGCGAAGCGCTTCGATATTGCGACCACGACGCGCGTGGTCGATGGCGATGCTTGCGTCCTGGCTCGCCTGGAACAGCAGCTGCTGCGCGCGCTGCTTGCGCGCGGCATCCATATCGTTGCTGATCGCCGGGCCAAGTCCGGCGGGATCCGGCCACTCGTCATGAACACGATCGGCAAGCGTGGCAAAGAACGACTGGATCTCGCGATCGAACGATCCTCCCCAGCCGCCGTAAAGACACTCAAGGGCCATTACCTCGATCAGGAACGAGGGCTTCACCGGCTTCTGATCGCCGTGCTTGGGATTGTTGTTCCAGTACTTCACCATGCGCACGAGACCTTTCCACTCATTGGCATAGGCTTGGTGCGCTGCGGTCGCCTTGTCCTTATGGATCTCCGGGTCCGTCTTGATCCACTTTCCGGACGCCGTATCGGGGATCTCATACTGGTCGCCGGTGTCGAATGCGGGCACCGCATCCACGCTGACCACCCGGTAGTCCGTGTTGTCCTCCGCGTCGATGTGAACACCGAAATCCACGTTGATCGAGCGCGCCTGTTTGCGCACGGCCGCCGAACCGTATTTCTCCACCAATGCAGAGTGGAAATCATCCAGCACTACCGATGCGGCCTTGCCGTGGTAATGCTTCTCCGAGTCCTTCAGCACGAAGAAGATGTCGATATCCTTGAGCGGCTTCGTCTTCGTGTATCGAGCATAGGACCCGGTCAGGAAGCTGCGCGCAATGCCGAACTTGGTCTGCAGGTAGTCCCGCCCTTCGTTCTGACGTTGCGAGGCATTCTTCTGTTCGCGTTCGTTGAGTTCCAGACGCGACTTGAACTTGCGAAAAGCTTCATCGATCGACAGCATCAGCGTTGCCTCCAATATCCGGCCTGACCCGCCAGGCCGCTGTGTTCGACAGTCGAGCCTAGGCTCTGCTTGACCATTCCATCCGTCGAGCGATAACTTCCTTTGCTCCACCCCTCCACATCAGGCCGCCCTGGCTTTGTATCGAGCATTAACTTGTACTTGGCCTGCGATGGCAGCAGCCCAGCTTTCTTGATCGCGTACTTCAACTGCTCGGTATCTGTCCAGAAGCTGCCGTCGCCATCGGACCACCCATACACGATGTCGATATCCCATCGGGTCACGAGTTTGTCGGCTGCCGGGTTGTAGATCTCCAGAATCACCTTGCGCAGATCACCGGTCCCGAGCCACGTCTTGATGGCTCGGGTATTGCTCTCCCAGCGATCCGCGAAGTGCTCGGGGTCCAGCCCACTGAGCAGGATGATGTCTTTCAAGCTCTTGAGGATGTTGTCGGTCACATAGGTAACCGAGTGCGTGTACGAGTAGGTGGCGACGGTGCTCATGACTTGAGGAAACCTCCGAGGTCGAGCGACAGCGCTTGCCCAGCATCGGCCTGCGCCTGCGTGGCAATTCCTTGGCTCAAGTCCCGTGCAATGATGCGAGAACTGTGCTTTTTGAGCGCGGTTTGCACCCAGCCGAGCTGCTCCTTCGGACACGGCAGCGAGACTCCCCAGTCTCCCTTCAACGGCTCGAACCCCAAGACATCTTCGTTGGCATCATCACCATCGATCGCGTCTTCGTCGAAGAGGCAGTAGATCCTGGTCCGTGGTCCATCGCATGTCGCAACGATGGGCGCGCTCTTGGGTGCCTGGTCGGCGATCAAGCTGGCGGCCACGCCCGCCACGGCCCTGAGTTCAGAGCGAGCCGTGCCGTCCTTGCCCTGAGTGAGCAGTTCGACAATGGCATCCCACGTCTGCAACGCATCGCGGTGCGGCGAGCTGCGAAACGTCCGGCTGACAACGGTGGTCATTTTTGCTTCCCTCCTTGAAGGCGCATTTGCTTTGCCTGTCGTATCGCACTGCGCAGGTGCTCTACGGAAAGCTTGTTCGGATCGATAGCCACTTGCGGGTCGGCCGCGAGGGCGTTGGCTACGACCTTGCGAATGGCCCGACCATCCAATCCGACGCACTCGCCAGCGCACGCGTCGAACTGGTGAGCCGAGGAAAGCTTGCCAATCCCCGGAAATGTCTTTGCCAGGCCATTCAGGCAGTCCACCAGGATCTGCTTGCAGGCATCCTTGCCTGGCAGTGGCACCTCCATCACCATGTCGCAACGAGATAGGAAGGCACTGTCGACGGCCTGTGGGAAGTTGCTGGTGGCCACGAACAGCAGATGCGGGTTGCGTTCGGCCAACATGTCCAACTGCACCAACACCGCGTCGGTGGCCCGGTGCACATCAACCGGGTTGGCTTCCAGGCTGAGCTTGGCTCGATCAGCCGCAAGCGTTTCGACCTCGTCCAGAAGGACGATCGTCGGGCCCGCCGCTGCGGATTCTGCGATCGATTGCGAGAACAGGTCTGCCACGGCGCGTTGAGTCTTTCCCATTGCAGAGCTCGTCAGCGTGTGAGGCTCCACTTCCAGCAATCGAAACTTCGCAGAAGAAAAAGATTCGGCCACACGATGCGCCAAGCCCCGTGCCAAGGAGGTCTTCCCAGTCCCCGGCGGGCCGACCAACAAGATCACGCCGTGCAGGGGGAGTACCGTGCGCTCCACCTTGGGGCGCACCGTGAAGTTGACGATCGCCTGTGACAGCAACTGTTTTTTGATGGCTTCGTCCATCACGATCGAATCCCACAAGTCACCCAGCGACTTATCCGGCAGCTTCCAGCTTCGATGGATGCCTTTCGGCAAAGTGGCGTCTGATGAAGGATTCTTGGTCATCCGTGGCTCTCGGCGGGTCAGAGAATGGTGCGATAGGTCGCCAGCACCTTGGTCGTTTGCACAAGGCCTTGGCGCAGCAGGATTTCGAGATAGCGGTCCACATCGATCGGCGGATGCTTGAGTTGGGCACGCTGGCGCTGCGCAGCCGACACTACGGCGGCCGCATCCAGATCCAGCAGGTTGTCCACAAACTCATCGGGGTGCTGCGATTCGATGCCGTACGGAGCCAGCAGATCGTTCGGGAAATCACGTTCGTTGAACGTCACAATCACGCTCGCACCGCAGCGAATCGCCGCAGCCAGGACGTGCCGATCGTTCGGATCGGGTAATGTCAGGCCTGCCACGAGCGCTTCGTAGCCCTCCACCAAGCCGTCCGGAATGGCCCTGTCCATGAGATCCGACGTCCTGTCGACCTGAACCCGGGTGAGATCGGGGCGGTTGATCAACAGATTGCGTTTCCACTCCTCATGAATGGCTTGGCTCCACCGCGCCCGGAAGCGGCCAGACAGGCCGAGCCACATCAGGAAATCCCGCAGTGGCGCGGGATATAGAACGCACGCGTCGTAGACGGCGGTGAATGGGGAATGCCTCATTCGTATCCCATTCCCAACTCTTGCGACTGCTGAGCGAGTTCGGCCATCGCCTGCTCACTGGCGCGCTCGCGCGCTTCCTTGTACTGCATCAGATCGGCGAACCTCACCCTGCGGTGCTTGCCGGTGCGATGAAATGCCAACACCCCATCTTCTAGCAGCTTGACGAAATGGGGACGGGACACGTTGAGCAAGTCCGCCGCCTCTTGGGTCGTCAGCTCTGCATGGACGGGCACCACCTTTACTGCATTGCCATCGGCCAACTCGGCCAGGATGTCGACCAGCAGGCGTAAAGCCGAGGTAGGCAGTTCCACCTGATGAGCCTGTTTGTGGTCATCAAAGATCTGGATGTGCTGCGTCTCGAACTGGGTTGCGAGGTAAGCCGCCAAGGCACGTTGACCCTGGACGGCTGCCTTAACCTCTCCCGCGGCGGGAAGGGTCATCTTGGATTGGGCAGTGGCGGTGGTCATGGGTAGCTCCTAAGCGAAAACGGTTGCAGAGCCGATCATATTCGAAACACTCGAAAAACGCAATAATCGAAACTCGACCCGGGCTTTTGTAGGTTCGCTCGCGGTATGCCCAATCCGGTCGTCCGCCAGTTCCTATTGTTTGCGGCCTAAAACAGCCCTGATCTCCACGATCACCCCATTGCTGATCACACAGGAATGGCGCGATGGTGGCTTCGATCTGGCTGCGCGCCGCGCATCGCGGCGTGCCCACTTTTCTCGTGACGGCCCTCCTGCTGGGTCTGTCCCAGATGGCCTTGGCCGAGTCTCCGGCACAGCGCCAGAAGCTGGTCGCCGCACTGCGCCAGCTCGACGCGCTGGAGCGCACCGTCGCGGACAGCGCCGCGCATGCCCCCATCCAGCCGGGCGAGCGCTACCACTTCGACTACCCGCGGCTGCTGGCTGACCTGGCGCGCGTTCGCGCCGGCATCCAGTTTCACCTGACGCCATCGCGCGCTCAGCCGCGCGACCCCTCCGAACTGGCCGGCGACTACCGCACCGAGCGGGCGGCCGAGCCGCTGCCGGCGACGACTGCGGGGGGCAAGCAATGAACGGCGCCCAGGTCTCGGCATTTCAAGCCAACAGCGGCATCGCGCCTTCCGCAATGGCGACCGTCCTGGTCGGCGTCGTGTTCGCGGTCCTGCTCGTGTGGGGCGTCTGGGCCATCCGAACGGCCTACGTGGGGTGGTCCGAGAGCCGCCTCAACCAGCGCCAGTTCCTCGGCGTCTGCATCCGCTTCGTCGCGATGTACCTCGTCCTGAGTTTCTTCCTTCTGTCCTGACCTGAAAGGCCCGACCATGCACAACCGCAACCTCACTTCCCGTTTTGCCCAGCGCGCCGCCGTGGCCCTGGGCGCCGCCGCGCTGCCCGCGCTGTCGTTCGCGCAAGGTCTGCCGCAATTGGAGAACCCCACGCGCGGCACCGGCAACGGCATCATGGAGACCATCCGCAACTACGGCTACGACATCATCATGCTCGTGGCCCTGCTGGTGGTGGCGTCGATGTTCATCGGCGTCTGCTACCACGCCTACGGGACCTACGCGGAGATCCACACCGGCCGCAAGACGTGGGGCCAGTTCGGCCTCACGGTCGCCATCGGCGCCGTGCTGCTGGTGATCGGCATCTGGCTGCTCACCGAAGCTACCGGCATCCTGTAAGCGAGGCCGGTATGTCCGAGCAGCAGCACGTCCGTGCGGACGGGACCGTGACGTTCCTTCCGCACCGGCTCAACCGCCATCCCGTTGTCGTGCGCGGCCTCACCGCCGATGAACTCTGGATTTGCTGCGGCCTGTCCGGCGCCGCCGGCCTGCTGGTCGGCGCGCCCCTGTCCTGGGTGTTCCGCACGATCGCGCTGGCGCCGACGTTCGTCGTCCTGGGTGTGGCGCTCGGCGTCTTCATCGGCGGCGGCATCCTGCGCCGCCTCAAGCGTGGGCGTCCCGACACTTGGCTGTATCGACAACTGCAATGGCGCATCGTCACGCGCCATCCGCTGATGGCAGGCTGGGTTGGTGGCCATGTGCTGATCTCGCGCTCGGGCTTCTGGTCCACCCGCAGGAGCATGCGATGAGCCGCTTCAAGAACGAGATCGCCCACCTGCAGGCGCACATCAAGACCTTGCGGCTGGGCGCGGGCGCGCTGGTCGTCGTTGCCCTGGTCATGGGCGGCGGCTGGTGGAGCGCGCCGCGCGACCTGACCATCCACGTCCCGCCCGACCTGCGCTCTGGCAGTACCCGCAAGTGGTGGGAGGTGCCGCCCGAATCGGTCTATGCGTTCACGTTCTACGTGTTCCAGACGTTGAACCGCTGGCCGACCAATGGCGAAGAGGACTACCCGCGCAACCTCCACACGCTCTCGCCGTACCTCACCCCATCCTGCCAGGCCTTCCTGCGGGCGGACTACGACTACCGCCGCTCCACCGGCGAGCTGCGCCAGCGCGTGCGCGGCATCTACGAGATTCCCGGCCGCGGCTATGGCGACGACCCCACGGCACGCGTGCGCACCGTGTCCGACCGCGACTGGGTGGTGACGCTGGACATCACGGCGGACGAGTACTACGGCGCCGAGCAGGTCAAGCGCGCCCTGGTGCGCTATCCGATCAAGGTCACGCGGGTGGATGTCGATCCCGCCCGCAACCCGTTCGGCCTGGCGCTGGACTGCTACGACGGCGCGCCCCAGCGCATCAGTGCACCGGAGCCGACGCGCCCGGCGCCGAGTGGCCTGTCTCCGCAAGCGCCTCAAGGAGGAAACACCCCATGAAGCACCCTGTACTCGCGCTGCTGGGACTGCTGGCCGTGGCCGCGGCACCCGTCGCCCATGCAGTGGAAATCCTGCGCTGGGAGCGCATGCCGCTGGCAGTGCCGCTGAAGGTCGGTCAGGAACGCATCGTGTTCATCGACCGGGACGTGCGCGTGGGCGTGCCCGCGGGCGTGGGCGAGCGCCTCCGCGTACAGAGCGCGGGCGGCGCGGTGTACCTGCGCGCCAGCGAGCCGATCGAGCCCACGCGGTTGCAACTGCAGGACGCCGACACGGGCGCGCTGATCCTGCTGGACATCGCGGCCGAACCACCCAAGGACGGCGAGGCCGAGCTGGAGCCGGTGCGCATCGTCGAGGGCAGCAGCACTCCAGCGCGCTACGGCGATCAGGCAGGCGGCGCCGACGATGCCCCAGCACGTGCCCAGGCAGGTGCTCGGACCGCGCGGCGCGAAACCCCGGTCCCTGTCGTCCTGACGCGCTTCGCCGCGCAGAACCTCTACGCGCCGTTGCGCACCGTGGAGCCGCTGCCGGGCGTCATGCGGGTCAACCTGCCCCGCGACCTCGACCTGGACACACTGATGCCAACGCTGCCCGTGCGCGCGGTCGCGCTCGCGTCGTGGCGCCTGGAGGACCAGTGGGTCACAGCCGTGCGCCTGACCAACGGCAGCGGCGGCTGGATCACGCTCGACCCGCGCGTGCTGCAAGGCGATTTCCTCACCGCCACCTTCCAGCACGAGGCGCTGGGCCCGCGCGGCACGCCCGAGGACACGACCGTCCTGTACCTGGTCACGCGCGGCCGCGGCCTCGCGCAGTCGCTGCTGCCGGCGATTCACCGCTTCGACCCTGCCCTGCATCTGCCGCAGCCGGACGGCGACGAGAACACCAAGGAGGCCCGCCATGCGCAGTAACGGCCTGCTCAAGTGGCTGATGATCCCTGTCGCCATCCTGGTGCTGTTCGTCGGTATCCGGCTGTTCTCGGGTGGAGGCAGCACGGCGCCACCCGCGGAGGACAACGGCGCCCAGCTCACGCCCGATGAAATGAAGGCTCTCGGCATCGAGGGCGATACCCCGCGCGACACCGTGGCGACCTTGGTGGCGCAGGTGAAGCAGTTGCGCACCGAGCTTCAGACCGCGCTCTCGGACAACAAGTCCCAGCGTGAAGAGAACCAGCGGCTGCGTCAGCGCGAAAACTCCATCGACCAGCGCATCAACTCGGCGCTCGAATCCGAGCGGTCCAACCTGCGCCGCGACCAGGAGCAGGCGGCCAGCGCGCGCCAGCAGACCGAAGGGCTGCTCGCCGACCTGCAGCGGCGCCTGGACAGCATCGGCGGGCGCGGCGGCGGCCATGCGGACCTGCCCGTGGGCCTGGGGCTGCAGGGCGGCGACGAGGCCGGCATGGAGGGCGGCGTGCGGTGGGTCGAGCCGGACGACGCAAAGCCCGCCGAGGGGCGCAACGGGGGGCGTGGCGCGAGCGGCGGCATGAGCTTCCCCACGAGCTTCGGCCCGGCGCAGAGCACGCTCGAAACCACCGCGGAAACCGTGGCCAACGCGGGCGCCCGCGCCGCCGGGGTCAAGAGTGCCAAGCCGGTCTATACCGTGCCGACCAACTCGACGCTGATGGGATCGGTGGCGATGACGGCCCTGATCGGCCGCGTGCCGATCGACGGCACGGTCAACGATCCCTATCCGTTCAAAGTCCTGGTCGGGCCGGACAACCTGACCGCCAATGGCATCGACATTCCCGACGTGGCCGGCGCCGTGTTCAGCGGCACCGCCTCGGGCGACTGGACGCTGTCGTGCGTGCGCGGTCAGGTGCGCAGCATCACGTTCGTCTTCCACGACGGCACGATCCGCACGATCCCCGAAGACCGCGAGGGCAACCAGCAGGACAACCAACAGCAGAACTCTCAAAGTGGGGGCTTGGGCTGGATCAGCGATCCCCACGGCATCCCGTGCGTCAGCGGCGAGCGGCGCAGCAACGCCCAGCAATACCTCGGCTCGCAGGCCCTGATCACCGCGGCCGGTGCCGGTGTGGCCTCGCTCATCGAGAGCGACAGCGGCCGCATGTCCTATGTCGGCTCGGACGGCTCCATCGGCACCGTGGGCATCACCGGCCAGGAAGCGGTCGGCCAGATTCTGGCGGGCGGCGTGCGGGACATGTCGGCCTGGGTCAACAAGTTGTACGGCCAGGCATTCGCCGCCGTCTATGTCCAACCCGGCGCCAAGGTGGCCGTCCACCTCGAAAAGCCGCTCGCCATCGACTTCGATCCCGAAGGCCGCAAGGTCGATCACCGCGCAGGAAAAAGCCATGCACTCGAACTTGACTAACCTGGCCCGTGGCCTGGCACTGGCCCTCGCCGTCGCGGTGCTTGGCGGCTGCGCCACCAGCAAGGAAAAGCTGCTGACCCACGGTGACCGCACGATGATGGACATCTGGCAGCAGGAGGCCGGCGACGGCGGTGGCGCAGCCGGACGGAACGCCGGCCGCCAGCTGCTCGACGCGCGCCAGAGCCTGCGTCGGCCCCTGACCGACGCCGACGTGCAGGCCGCACCTGTCGAGCAGATGCGCTACACGCGCACCGCGCGCAATGAGGTCCACCGCCAGTTCCAGCGCCTGCCCAATCCCGATCTCGTGATGTACGTGTACCCGCACCTGGCCGGCACCGATCCCGTGCCGGTGCCCGGCTACACCACCGTCTTCCCGCTCTACCAGCGCATCCAGTACGCGATGCCGGGCGAGCGCGTGGAGGACTACTGATGCGGTGGAAACTCCCATGGCCGAAGCTGGCCGGCGCCGGCTCCAGTAGCCCGGCCAGCGATGAGCAGCCGGACAGCTGGCAGCGCCACGTCGAGGCCTTGCGCCAGGCCGGCATCCCCGAACCCGGTTCGGCAGTCCACGGCCGCAAGCCAGCGACCGTGGCCGACGAGCAGGCGCTGTACGACGTTGCGCCGTCCTTCGTGGAACTGCTGCCCTGGGTGGAGTTCATGCCCGAGTCGAAATCGATGCTCCTGGAGGACGGCCAATCGGTGGCGGCGTTCTACGAGCTGGTGCCGCTGGGCACCGAAGGCCGGGAACCCGGCTGGCTCGCGCATGCCCGCGACGCCCTGGAAAACGCACTCCAAGACAGTTTCGATGAACTGGACGAGAACCCCTGGGTGCTCCAGCTCTATGCCCAGGACGAACCGAGCTTCGACCAGTACATGCAGACGCTGCGCGACTACGTGCAGCCACGTGCGCGCGGCTCGGCGTTCACCGAGTTCTACCTGCGCTTCTTCGGCCACCACATGCGCGCTGTGGCCAAGCCCGGCGGCCTGTTCGAGGACACGGTGGTCACGCGGCTGCGCTGGCGCGGCCAGACGCGGCGCGTGCGCATGGTGGTGTACCGCCGCGCGAGCGGTCAGGGACAGGCAAACCGCCGCGGCCAGACACCCGAGCAGATGCTGGGCATCGTTTGCGATCGCCTGTGCGGCGGGCTGGCGAATGCCGGCATCCAGGCCCGGCGCATGGTTGCAGCGGACGTTCACGACTGGCTGCTGCGATGGTTCAACCCGCGCCCCACGCTGCTCGGTCCTGGGGCGGAGGACCGGGAGCGCTTCTACTCGCTGGCGCGCTACCCGGACAGTACCGAGGAAAGCGAGGCCGGCGAGATCGAGCTGGCGAGCGGGCGGGATTTCAGCCAGCGGCTGTTCTTTGGGCAGCCGCGCTCGGACGTGGCGCAAGGGGCCTGGTACTTCGACGGCATGCCGCACCGCGTGCTGATCACCGACCGGCTGCGCATGCCGCCCGGCACGGGGCACCTGACCGGCGAGACCCGCAAGGGGGACGCGATCAACACGCTGTTCGACCAGATGCCCGAGGACACCTTGATGTGTCTCACGATGGTCGCCACGCCGCAGGATGTCCTGGAATCGGATCTGAACCACCTGGCGAAGAAGGCCGTGGGCGAGACGCTGGCGTCGGAGCAGACCCTCAAGGACGTGCACGAGGCCCGCTCCCTGATCGGCAGCGCGCACAAGCTCTACCGGGGCACGCTGGCGTTCTACCTGCGCGGGCGCGACGAGGCGGAACTGGATCGGCGCGGCCTGGACCTCGCGAACGTCATGCTCAACGCCGGCTTGCAACCGGTGCGCGAGGACGACGAGGTGGCGCCGCTCAACAGCTACCTGCGCTGGCTGCCGTGCTGCTACAACCCCGGCAAGGATCGGCGCCGCTGGTACACGCAGCTGATGTTCGCCCAGCACGCGGCGAACCTGTCGCCGGTGTGGGGCCGCGCCCAGGGCACGGGGCACCCCGGCATCACGATGTTCAATCGCGGAGGCGGCCCGATTACGTTCGACCCCTTGAACAGGTTGGATCGGCAGATGAATGCCCATCTGTTTCTGTTTGGCCCTACGGGCTCGGGCAAGTCCGCCACGCTCAACAACCTGCTGAACCAGGTGACGGCCATCTACCGGCCGCGGCTTTTCATCGTGGAAGCCGGCAACAGCTTCGGCCTGTTCAGCGACTTCGCGCGGCGCCTGGGCCTGACCGTGAACCGGGTCAAGCTGGCCCCCGGATCGGGCATCAGCCTGGCGCCGTTCGCCGACGCACGCCGGCTGATCGAAACGCCCAGCGACGTGCAGACGCTCGATGCCGATGCCCTGGACGAAGACCAGCCACCGGATGCCTCGGCCATGGAGGCGGATGAGCAGCGCGACGTGCTCGGCGAACTGGAGATCACGGCACGGCTGATGATCACGGGCGGCGAAGACAAGGAAGAAGCGCGGATGACGCGGGCCGACCGCTCGCTGATCCGCCAGTGCATCCTCGACGCCGCCGAACATTGCGTGGCGGAGAAGCGCACCGTGCTCACGCGCGATGTGCGCAATGCACTGCGCATCCGTGGCCAGGACCCGACGTTGCCCGAGATGCGGCGCGTGCGGCTGCTGGAGATGGCGGACGCGATGGACATGTTCTGCCAAGGCACGGACGGCGAGATGTTCGACCGCGACGGCACGCCGTGGCCCGAGGCCGACATCACGCTGGTCGATCTGGCGACCTACGCCCGCGAGGGCTACAACGCGCAGCTCTCGATCGCGTACATCAGCCTCATCAGCACGGTGAACAACATCGCGGAGCGTGACCAGTATCTCGGCCGCCCGATCATCAACGTGACCGACGAAGGCCACGTGATCACCAAGAACCCGCTGCTCGCGCCGTATACCGTGAAAATTACAAAAATGTGGCGCAAGCTGGGGGCCTGGTACTGGCTAGCTACACAAAATATTGACGACCTACCGCGCGCCGCGGAGCCGATGCTCAACATGATCGAGTGGTGGATCTGCCTGTCGATGCCCCCCGATGAAGTGGAGAAGATCGCGCGGTTCCGCGAACTGAGCCAAGCGCAGAAAGCGCTGATGCTCTCGGCACGCAAGGAAGCGGGCAAGTTCACCGAGGGCGTCATCCTCTCCAAGAGCATGGAGGTGCTCTTCCGCGCCGTGCCGCCGAGCCTGTATCTCGCGCTCGCGCAGACCGAACCCGAGGAGAAGGCAGAACGCTACCAACTCATGCAGCAGCACGGCGTCAGCGAGTTGGATGCCGCCTTCAAGGTGGCCGAGAAGATCGACCGGGCACGCGGCATCGAGTCGCCGGCCCTGGACCTGCCCTGAATCTGCCGTACACCGGAGAACGCCATGGAACAGAAACGCCCATCCATTCCGATGCAGGTCCAGGCGTTCCGTCGTCGGCGCTGGCAGTTCCGCTGGCCCTGGGCATTGGCCGCGGTGCTGGTTGCGCTGCTGCTGATCTGGCTCGTGTCCCGTTGGCCCGGGCAGTCCACGCCTCAGACTTCAGCGCCAGTCAGCGACACGCAGGTGGCTGGGCCTCCGTGGCAGATGGGCAATCCGGAAGGGCGTTTCACGCTGACGCTCTACGCGGACCTCGAATGCCCGTTCTGCCGGTCCTATTTTCCAGTGCTCAAGCGTTGGGTGGCCGGCAATGCGGACGTGACCTTGCAATGGCACCACCTGCCGTTGGCCGCGCATGAGCCAGCCGCGTCCGCCGAAGCGCGCCTGGCGGAATGCGCGGGCGAAGCCGGCGGCCGCGCCGCCTTTTGGCAAGCCGTCGAATGGGTCTATGCCCACACGCGGAGCGACGGCCAGGGCTTGCCTGAAGGGCTGCGCTACCCCGACCTCACTCCAGCGATCGAGCAGTGTCTGGCGAGCGAGCGGCCCGATGCACCGATCCGCGCCCAGACGGCGGAAGCCACGAACAGCGGCGTGATCGCCACGCCATCGCTGCGGCTGCACGATCGCGAAACCGGCAAGGCGATCCTGCTGCAGGGCCCGATCGAGGGCGATGCCTTGCTGTCGGCCATGGACATGCTCGCGGCCGGCGATCCCGCCGCCATACCCACATCGGAAATGCCTGCCGACGTCGTCGGCGACATGCCCAGGTAGCCCCGGTCTTCAAGGCTACGGCGCAGTCCACTGCGCTGACCGAAACCCGTTCGCCTCGCATCCTGGCCGCGAACGGTCACTGCAATCGCGGTGATGGATGCATCTTTTCATTCTCATCCCCAGGAGGGCTTGCCCTCCCAGGGCGCGCGCCCTCCGATCTCACCGTCTGGAGGTTCGCCATGTCTTTCGTCGTCAATGACTCCTGCCTGGAGTCGCTTTCCGCCATCGCTGCCCAACACGAGGACTGGATCATCCAGCAAGCCATCGTGCTGCTGGAGAGACGGATTTTCAAAGCTGGGCCGTGCCTCAGCCGACCGGCCGCTGTGCGGGACTACCTGCGTCTGAAACTGGTCGCCGAGCCCAATGAGATATTCGCCGCTGTGTTCCTGGACAGCATGCACCAGGTGCTGGCCTACGAGCCGTTGTTCAGGGGCACGATCAACTCGACTTCGGTCTATCCGCGTGTCGTCGTACAGCGTGTGCTGGAGTTGAATGCCGCCGCGGTGGTCTTCGCCCACCAGCACCCCTCGGGTATCACCGAGCCGTCAAGCGCGGATCGCATGCTGACCCAGCAACTGCAAGCCGCACTCGCGCTCATCGATGTGCGGGTACTGGATCACATCATCATCGGCCAGGGCGCCCCGTTCTCCTTTGCGGAGTCCGGCCTGCTGTAAAGGTTGCACTGCTTCGTTGATCAGCGCGGAGGCTTCGGCCTCCGCTTTTTCTTCGTGGCGACACAAGCAGCTATGCGGGGTGGCCGCGATGCGCATTGTTTGTTGGGCCCGCATGGGGTTCGGCGTTTGACTATGGCCCTGATCAACTTCCGGGGCGCATGACATGCCAGCAGCTTTTATCCGGTTCGCACCAAGCTGGCGAACCCTTGGCCTGGCCGTAGCGCTGCCGGTGTCTCTGGCGGTGTTCAGCCCGGCCACCTTCGCCGCCGACGTGGTGGTCGTCACCGACAGCCGCCACCCGGTCAAGACCATGGGTGGCGAGCGACTGATCGAGTTGGACGAAACGCCCCGGATGGAGGCCGAGCTTTCCGCGAATCTTCCAGCCGACCCTGAGCGGGCAGCAGCCATCGTCCGGCAAGGCCTGAACCAGGGAGGCGCCGACCTTCAGCGCCGCATCGCGATGGCCTACCAAGGCGTGACCGACGCATGGAGTTTGGGTGTCACGACCATCCCGGCCGTGGTGGTGGACCAGCGCTATGTGGTCTATGGCGAGCCGGACGTCGCCCGCGCCATCGCGCGCATCAAGCAGCACCGGAGGGCGCAGCCATGACGCGCCCATTCGATCTGCTGCGCCGCCTGCGCGTGCCCGTGGCCTCGCTGCTGCTGGCCACCGCCACAGGCAGCTACGCCTTGAACACCGCCACGATCGTCTCGTCCGTCATGTCGCCGGACTGCCTGGAGTACCGGGTGGTGGGCATCTGCTACTGGCTGTACTGCACCTATGGCGGCTGCTCGGTGCGCACGTCGGTCAAGGTCAGGCACTACGTGCCCGATGCGGTCGTCTCCAGCTACAGCAACACCGGAGAGAACCCCTGGGTCGAAGTGCGAGCGATGAGCATGCCGAACGCCTCGGCCCAGGCAGGCGGCGACGGCACCACCAACGAAGACCACGAAAACAACCTCGCCAAATTCAAGAACGCCGATGTCATCGGCCATCCCGGCGGCGAGGTGTTCAACCAGTTCGCCTCGTCCTCGGGCTATTTTTGCCAAGGCGCGGGAACGGCCTTCATGCCGTATCTGCTCAGCACCTTGGACACGCTGGCCTGGCGCTACAACGTGCCCGAGATGGCCTACCCGGAGGCGTTGATTCCGGGCATGCGTGAGGTCGGTGCGCGCACCACGATGAACCTCTGGGGCAATGTCTATCCACGCGGTGGCTTCCTGCACCAGACCGACGACCACAAATCCGGGGCGGTGGTGGCCCAGCGCGCGGGCGATGTCGTCACGCGCCGCGGGCAGTTGCACGTGTACCAGCCACTGCTCGCCAACGCCCGTGACGGCTACTGGCCGGCCGGGGCGCTGGTCGAAGGCGATACCTCCACCGGGAAGTGGCAGGAGCTGACCCCTCGTCTGTCGAACACCTGCGTGGTCTTCCCCCACAGCGGCACGCTGACCCAGGCCCAGCAAGGCGACTACGCCTGGGCGCTGTGGCGGCCGTATGCCTGCTGCGAACGCCGCGGGCAGGTGTTCCTGGGCAGCGTCGATTTCCTCTGAGGTGCCACGATGAAGCGTCCTGAACCGATGAACCTTTCCGCCAAGGCGTGCTACTTGCTGCGCCCGACGGCGCTGGCCGGCACGCTCGCTCTGGTCTGCGGCCTGGCGTGGGCGCAGGTCGGATACCAGAACAGCGGCCCCGTCATTGGCGATGACGTCATGTACTCGATCGGAGGCGGCAGCGCGGTGTCCATGGGCCGCGCGGCTGGCATGCGCTCCATCGGGGTCGGCTTGGGGTGGAACAGCAACCTGATCTGCGGCGACATGAGCATCCAGACCACGCTGCGCAACCAGCTCAACGGCATCACGAACGGCTTCCAGCAGATCATGAGCAACGTGATCCAGAGCGCCACCAGCGCGGTGGCGTCCCTGCCGGCGCTGATCATTCAGCGCGCCGATCCCGGCCTGTACAACCTGCTGACCAACGGCGTGCTGCAGGCGCGGCTGGACTTCGACCGCTCCAAGCTGACGTGCCGCGCGATGGCCGAGAAGATGGCCGAGACGGCGGGCGGCCAGCTTGGCTGGAGCCAGATGGCCGAAGGCATGGCCCTGCGTGACGCGGTTGGCAGCAACGATGCCGTTTCGGCCGTCGAGCAGGCTGAGACGCGCCGCGGCAACGACGGCGTTCCCTGGGTGGGCGGCAGCAATGCCGGTGGCGCAGGCCAGTCCGCCATTCGGGTGGTCGGCGACGTCACCCGCGCGGGCTACAACCTGGTCAACGGGCGCGGCGTGACGGACACATCCTCCATCGCGCTCGCCAGTTGCGCGAGCCTGTCCTGCCAGACCTGGACGTCGCCGCAGCAGGCGACCGAATGGGCCACCCGGGTCCTCGGGGAACAGGTGCAGCGCACGTGCGATTCCTGCACCAAGACCGAGACGGTGCCCGGCGTCGGGCTGACGCCGCTGATCCAGGAGGAGTACGAAGCCAAACTGGAAGTCTTGCAGGAACTGGTTTCCGGCACGCGTAATACCACCTTCGAGAACTTGCGCGAGGCCGGCAGCACGTCGCTGCCGATCACCCGCGGCGTGATCGAGGCGCTGCGCGACGAGCCGGACCAGGACCTGCTGGCGCGGCGCCTTGCGTCCGAGGTGGCGCTGTCGTCGGTGCTGGAGAAGGCCTTGTTGCTCCAGCGCACGCTGCTCACGGGAAAGAAGGAGCCCAACGTGGCGGCCAACGAGTTGGCGGTCGAGGCTGTGAACCACGAGAGCGACACGCTCGACCGGGAGATCCGCAACCTGAAAACGGAGCTGGAGCTGCGCCGCGAGCTGGCGAACAACTCGCCGATGGCGATCATCCAGCGCCATGGTACGCGCGCGGCCGGCTCGCGCGGCATCTACGAGGGCGATCCGGTGCCCGACCGCCTCGACCAGTTGCAGAAGGGCAATCCGGGAGTCAGGCCATGAGCGCAATGCGCATGACCTGGCGCCCCTTGCGCTGGCTGTTCAGCCGGCGCGCGGCGAAAGCACTGCTGTGGGCGGTGGTGATCGTCGCCGCTGCGGTGGGGGCCAACGTCGCCGGCATCTACCTGGTCGGGAGCGTGGCCGGCTGGGAGCGGTGGCTCGCGGCCGCATCGGGCTACTTCTTCGTGTGGCGGTTGTGCCTGTACGGGGCGACGGCCTATGGCTGGGTCTGGATGCGGCGCCGGCTGCTGGTACGTGAGGACGACGCCCAGGCGCGGCGCCGCCTGGTGCGCACCGAGGTCGCGGGCGTCGTCGCCATCGTGGCGCTGGAAGCCAGCCTGCTGATGCAGGCCGGTTGAGGGGAGATGGCGCGATGACGCTTTTCACGACCGACTACCTGGAGTACTACCTGACGCTGGTGTCCTGGATCGTCAACAACGGCATCTGGGCGGTGCTGGTATCCAGCGGGGTATTCGCGCTGCCTTTCGTCGCCATCATCGTGCAGGAGTGGTTGAAGGCCCGTGCGGAAGGTGCCGACGAGGGCAATAAAGGCGTGCTGAGCGCCGCCCGCATCGAGAACCGGGTCTTCGTCGCCATCGTGGTGGTGATGTTCGCCGGCATTCCGTTCATCGACGTGGACCTGAACACCATCCAGTACGACAGCTCGCGCTCGGCCCAGTGCCAGGTCAGCGTGGCGCAGCCCGCGGATACCGGCTGGTCGCAGTCCTTCAGCACCATCAACAACCAGTCGGCGAAGGTGCCGGTGTGGTGGGCGTTCATGCACGCGCTCTCGCGCGCCGTCACGGGCGCTTCGGTGGCGGCAATCCCGTGCGGCACGGACCTGCGGCAGATGCGCATGGAGATCGACGCCACGCGCATCGATGATCCGGTGCTGGCTCAGGAAGTAGCGGATTTCTCTCGGGATTGCTATGGGCCTGCACGGGCCAAATTGTTCATGCAGCGCCCTCAACTTGATGAGCAGCAGATGCACGACGTGACCTGGATCGGATCGCGGTTCTTCACCGACACGAACGGCTACTACGACACGTATCGCTCCAGCACGCCGCGCGATGACTGGCCCTATGACAGCAACCGCGACGCCGGGCTGGCCCAGGTATCCAGTGGCGGTGGCTACCCGACCTGCAGGCAATGGTGGGCTGATGGCAGCAATGGCCTGCGGGCACGCCTGCTGGGACAGGTGGACCCGAGCCTGCTCAATCGGCTGGCGGGCTGGGCCGGGTTCCTGAGCCGGGCCGAGGTGGACGACTCGGTGATCCGCACCATCGCGTCGCCGAGGCAGCAGAAGTTGAACCAGGGCAGCGTCTATACGGACTACGGCGGCCAGATCGACAAGACCTTGCCGAACATCGTGACGCGGGCCACGGGAGACGTTGGGATGGCAGTCGGCGCGCTTGCGGCATTTCCCGCCATGGACGTTGTGAGACAGGCCCTGCCCATGGTGCTCGCCTTGCTCAAGATGGCGCTGGTCATCTGCATCCCGCTCGTGCTGGTTGTGGGCACCTATGACCTGAAGACGGTCGTCACGGTCAGCGTCGTGCAGTTCGCGCTGTTCTTCACGGACTTCTGGTTTCAGCTTGCGCGCTGGATCGATTCGACGATCCTGGACGCACTTTATGGCTGGGGGTTCGGCTGGAACCGGCCGCACACCAATTTCGACCCGTTGGTAGGACTGAACAACGCCTTCGGTGACATGCTCCTGATGTTCGTCACGGGCACGATGTTTCTGGTCCTGCCGACGTTTTGGGTCGCTGCCTTGGGGTGGGTCGGAGTTAAGGCTGGGGTGATTGCTCAGAACCTTGCTGTCGGCTCCAAGGAAGCGCGTGATAGCGCCGGGTCAGGTGCAAACAAGGTAGCCGGCAAGGTTCTGTGACGGACAGGCCAAATCTCAGTCATCGAACGGATCGTTCGGGTCGTGAGGGTCGAGCCGCTGGCCATTGGAAGAATACAGGCCAAAGCCCGCCTCGCCATTGCGCAGTTCATCCTGTTGCGCCCAGCGGTCGTCATCTCTAGCCGAATTGCCAGCCATCCATGCCGCCGCAACGCCCAGCAGTAGTAACACCGCCAGCCAGAAGGTGGTGTACAGCAGCACCCCGAGCGCAACCAGCTTGACCACCCACACGAGCGCGGTGGCACCGGCCGCCGGCATCCCCTTGGACACCAACCAGCTCGATACCCGGCGTTCGCCGCGCACGTAGGCACGCCATCCGCGACCCAAGGCGCGGCCGAGTCGTTCTGCGGTACTGATGCGGGTCGTGGTGGTCATGGTCGTCTCCTGCTACTGAGGGATGCCTATTCCAGTTTGCTCCAATCCTGCTTGCTTGCCTGTATCAGCGCGTGCCAGTCGTCTGGCGGGTTCCCGCGTCCGAGCATCTTCTCGAAGACGACATACGGGTCCGACTTGCTACCCGAAGACCGCAGGGTCTGTTCATCGTTGACCCAGGCGTACACGATGACCTTCGCCTTCGAGTCGTACCGGAAGAACAGCCGGAACCGCCTTCCGATTTTGGCCCTTCGCCAGTGGCGGTGGGCCGATCCCAAGGTATTGCCCTGACGGTACTCGTCGCGTGCCGGATCGCCTGGCACTACTTCCAACATCAACTGGCTCAAGGCCCGGAACAGCTTGACGTTGGCATTGGACTCGAAGCCTTTCGGGTCGTTCTCCTGCGCGCGCCTCGCGGCCGCTTGCAGTTTCTGCAACGGCTCAATCACGCAGTCGTGGAAGAGCAGCGTCCAGCCATGCCGTTGCATCAGAGTTCCACTTCCCCGTCGATCTCCTCGTCCAGGTTCACGCCATGGCCAGCATGCTCCAGCATGGCGCGGGCCAGATCCTCGGGCAGGCCCTGGACGTTCCGGCCAGCTTCGATGTCGCGGGCCAGCAGGCTCAGGAACGCGCCGATGGCGGGGTCCTCGTGCTCGGCATCGACACGGGTGACGACGACTTCGCTGCCCCGCAGATCGAACGCGAGCTTGCCGCCGGCATCAACGCCCAGCGCCTGCCGGATAGGCTTGGGCAGCGTGACCTGGCCCTTGGAGGTCAACGTGGCGACTTCGTGGATGGCAGGCATGGCGGCTCTCCTGATTGCGATACCCGCATGGTAAGGAAATTTCCTTACTTTGTCAATGTGAAGCCTCATGGCGCTCTCCCGGTCCAAGAATCGGCCCATCGTAGGGCGTGAACAGCCAGCCTTCCTGCATCAATCCGGCCCTGCCGCAACCCACATTGGCGATGGACGATCAGGACCCGTCGCCCTATACCCAAAGGCCGCAAAGGGTCGAAATGGCAAGGGAATGGAGTGCAAGGGGAAAGGCTCTATCCCCAAAAGGCAAAAAGGCCTCCCGCTCGGCCCCCGACAGGACACCCGCATGCTTTCTCTGTTCCAGCGAAAACGGCCCGCGGTCGCTGCCGCTCCGACGCCACCATCGGTCACCGACCTCCCGAAAGGGTTGATGCGGCCCGAGTCGGCCGCATCGCTGCTGGCCACCCCGCGCCGGCAGAAGCTGCTGGAGCACATCTGGCAGCGCACGTCGCTCTCACGTAAGCAGTTCGCCACCTTGTACCGGGCGCCCCTGGAGCGCTACGCCGAGCTGGTCCAGGCCTTCCCGGCCTCCGAGGCGCATCACCATGCCTACCCGGGCGGCATGCTGGACCACGGCCTGGAAATCGTCGCCTACAGCCTGAAACTGCGGCAGTCCCATCTGCTGCCGATTGGCGCCAGTCCCGAAGACCAGGCGGCGCAGTCTGAAGCCTGGACTGCCGCGGTCGCCTATGCCGCGCTGCTGCACGACATCGGCAAGATCGCCGTCGATCTGCACGTCGAACTGGCCGATGGCTCGCTGTGGCACCCGTGGTACGGTCCGCTGCACCAGCCGTACCGCTTCCGCTACCGCGACGATCGGGAATATCGGCTTCACAGCGCCGCGACAGGTTTGCTCTACCGCCAACTCCTCGACCGTGATGCCCTGGACTGGCTCAGTGGCTATCCCGACCTGTGGGGACCGCTGCTCTACGTCCTGGCCGGCCAGTACGAGCACGCCGGCGTGCTGGGCGAACTTGTCGTGCAGGCCGACCGGGCTTCGGTGGCCCAGGAACTGGGCGGCGATCCGGCCCGCGCCATGGCTGCGCCCAAGCACGCGCTGCAGCGCAAGCTGCTCGACGGGTTGCGCTACCTGCTCAAGGAACAGTTGAAACTGAACCAGCCGGAAGCCTCCGATGGCTGGCTCACCGAGGATGCCCTGTGGCTGGTGAGCAAGACAGTCTCGGACAAGCTGCGTGCGCACCTGCTGTCTCAGGGTATCGACGGCATTCCAGCGAACAACACCGCGGTGTTCAACGTCCTGCAGGATCACGGCATGTTGCAGCCGACGTCCGACGGCAAGGCGGTCTGGCGCGCGACTGTGACCAGCACGACTGGCTGGTCCCACTCGTTCACCTTGTTGCGTCTAACGCCCACGCTGATCTGGGAGCCGCGTGAGCGGCCGGCACCGTTCCCCGGCACGGTGGCGATCGACGTGGCGCCCACGGACAAAGAGGCTGACGTGTTCACCACCATTTCGACGGCCGGCCCGCTGGCCGCCCCGGAAGGCCAAGAAGATCCACCAGGGGAAGGAGGTCGTTCATCTTCAGCTCCTTCGTCCAAGTTCCAAACCTTGCCGGACGTGATGGAAGACATGCTTTCGATGGTGGGTATCGGCGACTTACCCGCGATCGGGCAGGACGCGGCAGTGCTCTCAGAGCAGGTGCCTGCCGCACGTCCCGAAATACCAACCTTGCCCGCGTCACTGCCGTCGTCGCCTGCGCCAGCGCCCTCGATAGCGCATCCATCCGGGGAGCACTTCATGGCGTGGCTGAAACAGGGCATCTTGTCCCGCCGACTCATCATCAACGACGCAAAAGCGCTCGTGCATACGGTGAGCGGCACGACCTACCTGGTCGCCCCTGATTTATTCGTAAGCCATTGATTTTGCTGGATATTTTCTTCATTCCGGCGTATAATTTCTCCCGTTCTGATAGCGCATCCGCCTTGATTTCTGGGAGTTTCGTGCCGTGATGTTCACCTGCCCCGCCACCGACGATTTCTTCCGCTCGCGCATCGACCAGATGATCGATCTGCGCCATCCGCTGGCGGTGCTGTCTTCGCGCATGCCCTGGCAGGAGATCGAGGCGCGGGTGGCCCACCTGCTGGTGCGCAAGGCCCACGCCGGGCAGGCCATGCCCGATCTGGATTTGTTCGGCGAGAAGCCCCAGCGCCAGGCTGCGGCCAGCAAGGCCGGGCGCCCGCGCGTGGCGCTGCGCATCATGGTCTCGCTGCTGTACCTCAAGCACGCGTTCAACGAATCCGATGAGGGCGTGGTGGCCCGCTGGGCCGACACCCCGCGCTGGCAGTTCTTCTCGGGCTGCGCGTACTACGAAGACCGCCAGCCCTGCGACGCCACCACCCTGGTCAAGTTCCGTCAGTTGCTGGGCGAAGAAGGCGTGGAAGAGCTGCTGGCGCAGACCATCAACGTGGCCGTTGAACTCAAGCTGATCAAGCCGCAGGAGCTCTCTCGCGTGATCGTGGACAGCACGGTGCAGCACAAGGCGATTGCGCACCCCACCGACAGCCGCCTGCTGGAGACAGCCAGGGTCAAGCTGGTCGAAGCAGCCAAGGGTGCCGGCATCGACTTGAAGCAGACCTTTGCCAAGGAAGGCAAGGAGCTGGGCCGCAAGGCCGGGCGCTATGCCCACGCGCGCCAGTTCAAGCGCATGCGCCGCGCCATCAAGCGCCAGCGCACCATCGTCGGGCGGCTGCAGCGCGAGATCGAGAGGAAGATCGCCACTGGGGCCAGCGCCATCGGGCAAGCCGTGCGCCAAGCGCTCGCCCAGACATTGAGCAAGGCCGCGCGCATCGTGGCCCAGAGCGGCCAGCGCAAGGCGGTGGATGGACAGCCCAAGCTGTACGCCTGGCATGCCCCGGAGGTGGACTGCATCAGCAAAGGCAAGGCCAAGCAGCCCTACGAGTTCGGCGTGAAGGTGGGCATTGCCAGCACGCTCAAAGGCAACCTGATCGTGGGCGCCCGGGCCTTCCACGGCAACCCGTACGATGGTCACACCCTCACAGAGCAACTGGAGCAGGCCACGATCCTGATGCAGGACAGCGATGCAAAACCAGCGACAGCGTTCGTTGATCTGGGCTACCGGGGGGTGGATGCGGACAACCCGGATGTGCACATCGTGCACCGGGGCAAGGCCAAGCGGATCAGTGAGCAGGAAAGAAAGCTGCTCAGGCGGCGCCAGGCTATTGAACCCATCATCGGGCACCTCAAGGCCGATCACCGCATGGGTCGCTGCCACCTCAAGGGCGAACAGGGCGACCGCCTGCACGCGGTGCTGTGCGCGGCCGGCTACAACATCAAGTGGCTGCTGCGCATGATCGTCAAGAAGGGGGTGGCCTTCTTGCAGGTGGTTTTTTTGTGCCTGCTGCAAGCCAGCACACAGGAGCGTTCTTGGCTGGCCGCTGTGATGGACATGCGCTCTTGGGCTGCTGATGCCCGATCAACCCTGTGCACAGCCCTGGCCAACCGGCTGACCTTGGGGGCTGGCAGGCTCTCCCAGGCTTGAAATGAATATTTCAGGGCCGACTACCTGGTCAGTCCCGGGGTCTTCCAGCGCTATGCGCAAGAGCACCCGCAAGTCGGCGCGCAGGCTAAGCAGGAGAGCCAGCAAGACTGGCAGTGGATACAAAAGCGCTTCGAGAGGCTGCAACTGCATCGCAAGCAGCCGAACGGCCTGAATATCTGGACCTGTAAAGTCACCGGGCCTAGAAAGTCCCGTCACCTGCACGGATACCTTTTGGAAGATTCAAGCCTGCTTTTCTTAGAAACGCCGCCGAATAATCCCTACTTATCCCTGTTGTGTGAGACCACAGGAAGCGGACTTCATGAAAGCAATGAGGGTCAACATTGAAGTCCCCTCAAATACCTGAGCCACTCAGAAGTAGAGATTGGGGAACAGTTTGACACGGTACTCGACCGGTGGGATTCGGCCGAGGGCTTCATGGGGTCGATGGTGGTTGTATCGGTGTAGCCAGTCGGCCGTCATGTCACGCACCTCCTGCAGTGAATCGAAGACGTAGCGGCGAAAGCTGTCAGCGCCCTTCGAAATCGGCAGGAGCGGACAGTCCTTAATGTAGCGGATACTCACCCTCCTCTTATGGAGACCAACTGCTGGCTCCGACGTTGGCTCAGCAAGCGATCCCATCGAAAGGTCACCAGCGGCATTCTCCAAATCAGTCTTTCTGGCTCCTGAGTTATGTGTCGATCACACCCGATACGCGCCTCATATTCCTTGACTTGTATCCGACTATGGAGTTTTCATAGGAATTTGTCCGCTTACGGCGACATCCCGTTTTCCTTGGTGCATGGTGGCCGAAAGCAAGCAGATCGCGCCAAGGGATATTGCAACGTCAGCCAAATTGAAAGCGGGCCAATGCGCTCCGTGCCAATGGAAATCGAGGAAATCGACTACAGCCCCTCGCAACAGGCGGTCAACTGCGTTACCCAGCGCGCCACCTAAGATCAGGCTATAACCCACGCCTTCCCATTTAGATACTCCTTGACGCAATAGGCGGATCAGCCAGATTGAGACTCCCAGCGCAAGCGCGGCAAAACCGAAACGCGCCCAGCTACCAGCACCAGCCAGCAGGCTGAATGCGGCGCCGTTGTTCTTCAAGTGGACGAGATTGAAGAAAGGGGTTACAGCGACTTGATCGCCATAGCCGAAAAAAAGCGAGACGGCGGCCTTTGCGACCTGATCGCCAAATAGCACTGCGGCAGCCAAGCCGTACCAGATTCCGATTGCCCGCAGCCTCGTCAGCCTCCAGGCACTCGCCAGCATCGTCAACAGCGAACCAGCAAGCGCAAGGCTGCCGGAGGCGATGCCCCAGCCGGCCAGCACGTCGGCGGGAAAGTGCATGCCCGCAGCAATGCGCGACCAGCCGACCAGAACGACATAAGCAACTAACGCCAATCGGTGGCGTACACCTGTCAGCGGCCACAACACCCCGGCAACAAGTGCGGCGTAAGTGGAATGACCGCTCGGCAGGCTATAGTGCTCCTCCACTGTGCCAAGCACGTGATTCAAATGGCCAAATACCGCTGCCGGTCGCGGAAAATCGAGCCAAAATTTCAAGATGGAGGCTATTGCGATCGCGATGCCGAAGCCGATCACGAATTGAAGAAGCTGCCGCCGAATTGCCAAGGCGTGATCGGCTGCTGCCGTTGATCTTGACCATGCCCACAGTCCGAGCATCACTAGGGGCGCAGTCCAGTAGTTGCCCAGGACGTTGCTGAAGATCCAGGCCAGCGGTATCAAAATCGGCGGCGTGGCCTCGTAGACGAGCTGAAACAGAGCGCTATTCAAGCCACCCCAATCGTAAAGAATGGCTTTCCAGTTCATCGGCGCAACAGCCTCAACCCGTTGCCGACCACCAGCAGACTGGCCCCCATGTCGGCAAACACCGCCATCCACATCGTGGCTTGCCCGGTGAAAGTCAGAATCAGGAACACCGCCTTGATGCCCAGCGCGAGGGCGATGTTCTGCTTCAAAACGCTAGCTGTTGCACTGGACAGTCGCACGAATGTCGGCAGCTTGCGCAGGTCGTCATCCATCAACGCAACGTCGGCGGTTTCGATGGCCGTATCGGTTCCCGCCGCCCCCATTGCAAAGCCGATGTCCGCACGCGCGAGCGCCGGGGCATCGTTGATGCCATCGCCCACCATGCCAGTTTTCCCGTCCGCCGACAGTCGCTCCACTTCATGCAGTTTGTCTTCGGGCAGCAGATTGCCACGACTGCGGTCAATGCCGACCTGACTGGCAATGGCAGCGGCAGTGTGCGGGTTGTCACCGGTCAACATAATGGCTTTGATGCCCAGTCGGTGCAGTTCGGCAATGGCCTGGCGGCTGCTGTCCTTCACCGTGTCAGCCACTGCGAAGAGCGCCCGCACTCCTTCCTGTCCCGTCAACATCACTACGGTTTTGCCCTCGGCTTCAAGCGCAGACACCCTGGACTCCAGATCTGGCGAACACATGCCCAGTTCCTCGACCAGGCGGTGGTTACCCAGGTGATAGATCTGCCCGTTGATGTCGCCACGAACCCCGCGCCCAGGCAGCGCTGCGAAATCGGCTACATCACGCGGTGTCAACCCATCGTTGACGGCTGCACGGGCCACTGCCAAGGACACTGGGTGGTCTGAACGGGCTGCGAGGCTGGCGGCCAGCAATCTGGACGCATCAGGATCGGCGTTGCCCCATGCAGCGAAATCAGTCTGCGCTGGCTTGCCGTGTGTGATCGTGCCCGTTTTGTCCAGGGCCAGCCATTTGAGCTTGTGCCCCTCTTCCAGATAGACGCCACCCTTGATCAGGATGCCGTGCCGTGCGGCAGCAGCCAGACCGCTCACAATGCTCACCGGCGTGGAGATCACCAGAGCACAAGGACAAGCGATGACCAATAGAACCAGCGCCTTGTAGATCCAGTCCAGCCACGGCACGCCGAATACCAGCGGAGGCACAAGCGCCACGGCAAGGGCTACCGCAAATACGATAGGCGTATACAGCCGCGCAAACTGATCGACGAAACGCTGCGTCGGCGCGCGGCTTCCCTGAGCCGCTTCAACGGCATGAATGATGCGGGCCAATGTCGATGCGCTGGCGGCAGCGGTGACGCGGAATTCAAACGAACCCTCCCCATTGATCGTGCCTGCAAACACGGAATCGCCCTCAGCCTTGTCTACCGGAAGGCTCTCACCAGTGATCGGCGCCTGATTGACGGAGGAGCGGCCTTCGACGATCAGCCCATCGAGGGCAATGCGCTCACCAGGTTTGACGCGAACACGGCTGCCCACGGGCACGGCGTTGGCGTCCACCGCAGCCCAACTGCCGTCCGCTTGTTGAACCAATGCGGTATCCGGCGCGAGGTCCATCAAGCCACGGATGGCATTGCGAGCCCGATCCAAGGACTTGGCCTCGATCACCTCGGCTAGTGCGAACAGCACCATCACCATAGCCGCCTCGGGCCAATGGCCTATGAGCATGGCCCCAGTGACCGCAATGGACATCAACGCATTCATGTTCAGGTTGCGGTTCCTGAGCGCAATCCAGCCCTTCTTGTAAGTCGTGAGGCCGCCAGTGAGGATGGCCACCACGGCCAGCGCGACCACGACCCAGTGGTTGCCGCCGTTGAGCCAGTACACAACCTCGGCCAGCGTTGCGGTGACGCCTGACACTGCCAGCGGCCACCAGTTTGTGCGTGCAGGCGCTTGCGCCTCGGCTGCCGAAGGGGCCGAAGAAGTGCGCACCTCGGCGTCGAAGCCGAGCGATTTCAGGGCTGCAAGCACATTGGGAAGTGCGTCGGGTGTATGTGCGACGTGCAGCCTGCGCTGGACGAGGTTGAATTCAAGATTCGCAACGCCTGGCACGCCGGCAAGCTTGCCGCGGATCAATGCCTCCTCGGTGGGGCAGTCCATCTGCTGGATGGATAACCAGGTACTTTGCTGGGCTGCCTTCTCATCCATCCGAACCGCTCGCATCCCGATGGCCGATAACGCGTCTTCGATAGGGCGCAACGAGGCAAGCTGATGGCTGACTCCCAGTGTTCTCTGCACCAGATTGAATTCAAGGCTGCTCACGCCCTGCACCTTTCCGAGTTTGTCGCGAATCAACGCTTCCTCGGTCGGGCAATCCATGTTCTCGATGCGGTAGCGCACCTGCGGCAACGCTGCTTCGACGATGTTCGGTTTCGGGTTGGGCACCACAACGGTAGAGCAGCCACATCCCTTGGAGCCACATTCACTCATGGCAACTCCTCTTGTGTAGATCTGAGGTTGATGATTTAACACTCTATAGTTACTATAGAGTCAAGTCCTTTTTCCTTTTATCCCAATCCGCACCATGAACCTCCAGATCGGAGAACTTGCCAAACGCACTGCCTGTCCGGTGGTGACGATCCGCTATTACGAGCGAGAGGGGCTGCTGCCGCAGGCTCGCCGCAGCCAGGGGAACTTCCGCTTGTATGGAGAGGCGCATGTGGAGCGCTTGCAATTCATACTTCGCTGCCGTTCGCTGGACATGCCATTGAGCGACGTGCGAACTTTGCTGAGCTACCGGGATCGGCCTGCGCAGGATTGCGGTGAAGTCAACCTTCTTCTCGATGAGCGCATCCGGGAGGTGAAATCACGGATTGAAGCGCTGCGCGAGCTGGAACACCAGCTGGCCGATTTGCGCGATGCATGTTCCGGTGCCAGACCTGTCGAAGCGTGCGGAATTCTGCAAGGGCTGTCGGGATGCGCATGTGATGCGCAGGAAGCAACTGCTCCCGTCAAGTGACCAGTGGGCCGAGCCGATCATGCCATAACAACAGGCCCCGCCAGCTCCCTGATGCTGGCGGCCCGCAAGAACAATGAATTATAATCATTCGCATTTGTGATGCGAACTTTCTGCCGGTAAGGCCCTCATGCAAGCCCTGCGCATACTCTCAGCCGTTCTGTTCTCTTGGTTCATGGTCATCTCTGTCGCGCATGCCGATCCTCTGGCTACGCAAGACAAGGCTAAGCAAACCTGGCAATTGCTGGACTACCTAGCGGTCGATTACGGCGGCGCTGTGCGGGATGGCAAGGTTCAAAGTGCCAGCGAATACGAAGAAATGAAGGAGTTCGCCGCGACAGCGGGGCAGCAGATCGCCACATTGCCGAGCACGCCTGCACTTCCCGAACTGAAACGCCAGGCCACGGCACTGAGCGAACTCATCGCAGCCAAGGCCGACGCGAAGACAGTGGCCGACAGTGCCCATTCACTGGCGGCGGCACTGGTCAAGGCGTACCCGTTCCCGCTTTCCCCCTCCACGCCGCCGGATCTCACGCGCGCCAAGGTGCTGTTTGAAGCCAACTGCGCGGCATGCCACGGGGCGACTGGCCGGGGCGATGGCCCGCTCGGCGCAAAGCTGACCCCGCCGCCGATCGCGTTCACCGATCGCGGCCGGGCACGCTCGCGCAGCGTGCTCGCGCTCTACCAAGTCATTTCTCAAGGCGTCGCCGGCACGTCGATGCCCAGTTTCGCCACGCTCTCCGACGAGGATCGGTGGGCATTGGCATTTTTCGCCGGAACGCTGTCGCACGACGACGCCATGCGGGCGCGCGGTGAAGAATCCTGGGGCCGAGACGCCACCGCCAAAGCCGTCTTTCCCGACCTGGCGGCCGCTGCCACATTGACCGAGGCCGCCTTGTCCGAACGGATGCCACCCGACGCGGCGCGCGACCTGACCGCCTACGTCCGCAGCCATCCAGAAGTGACCGTCACCGCCAACGGCACGGGCGGGCTGGGGTTGGCCCGCGCACGGCTTCAGGAGAGCCTTGCCGCAGCGCGCGCAGGCGACCAGGCCAACGCGACGCGCTTGGGTTTGTCCGCCTACCTGGATGGTTTTGAACCACTGGAACCGGCATTGCGCGCGCGCAACCAGGCGCTTCTCACTGAAGTGGAAAACGCCATGCTGGCCTACCGCGGCGCACTTGCCAGTGGCAAGCTGGAGCAAGCCGACGCCACGGCCCAAAAGCTGGACTACCTTTTTGCCCAAGTCGATACCGAATTGGGGGCGGACAAAGCCGAGCCACTGACCACCTTCATTGCCTCGATCACCATCCTGCTGCGCGAAGGCGTGGAGGCGCTGTTGATCGTCGTCGGCATGCTCGCATTCCTGAAGAAAGCCGAACGGCGCGATGTTCTGGCCTACGTCCATGGAGGTTGGCTTACGGCGCTCGCGTGCGGAGGCTTGACCTGGGCCATGGCAACCTACTTCGTGAGCATCAGCGGCGCCAGCCGCGAGGTGACCGAAGGGGTGTCATCACTCTTCGCTGCTATTGTTCTGCTGAGTGTCGGCCTCTGGATGCACCAGAAGAGCACCGCCGGTAAATGGCAGGCATATCTGAAGGAGAAGCTCTCCGCAGCCATGACGCGCCGCTCGGCATGGGCGTTGTTCGCGCTGGCGTTCATCGCCGTCTACCGCGAGGTTTTCGAGACGGTGCTCTTCTACTCGGCCTTGGCCGGTGACGGCAATAACGGTGCATTGCTCGGCGGACTGCTGAGCGGGGTGGCCGCCCTGACTATCCTCGCATGGCTCATGCTGCGCACCAGCGCCCGTATGCCGATTGGAAAGTTCTTCAGCCTCAGCTCGATTCTGGTCGCTGTCCTCGCTGTAGTGCTTGCGGGCAAGGGAGTTGCGGGTCTTCAAGAAGCCGGTTGGCTGAGCGCCAGCCCGATCCATTGGCCACGCATCGAAGTGCTTGGGATTTATCCGTCGGCAGAGACCACCTTAGCGCAAGCCGTGATCCTCATCATTGCATTGGTCGGTTTTGCGCTGAATGCCCAGACTGCTCGCCGGTCGCAGGCGGCGTGATGTTCGGTGCTCCTGAATCGTTGGGCTCGAAACCATCGCACTGATTACCCCAAGGATGCTCTCCGCGTTGACGTCCACTTCCCATGATGCAATTCCGTCGCGTGCCAGCTGGCACGCCAAACAGCGTGACCCATTACCTAGTCCGCCCTGAACAATTCCGTTTTCAGGCAGCCGCAGTTGTTGGCATGCGAAGTTGGCGGGCAAGGGCGTCCAGGCGATGTTTGCTGTCCGTGGTCACCACGAACTTCCTGCGCCCCTTGGCCCGGATACCGTGGCGCTGCATCAACTGCCGAACCCGCTCCTTGCCCACCCGATGGCCTCGCGACAGCAGTTCCTTGCGCATGCGCGGCCAGCCGTATTCGCCACGCAACTGCGCGTGGATGGCCCGGATGTGCGCCAGCACTGCCTCATCGCCAAGACTGCGCCTGGGGCCTTGTCCAGGCCCGCGCCCAGATGCTTGCCAGCTGAAGTACCCGCTGGGGCTGACCTCCAGAACCTCGCACATCAGCGTGATCGGCCAACGTCTCTTCATCGACCTGATCCAGGCGTACCTTGCAACACGTCCTGTGCAAAGTACGCCGCCTTGGATTCAACCCGTCGCTGCAACACCTTTGGTACAAGGATGCAGCGAGGTAAAAATTCATGGCGAGATTGGGACGTCCCGGACTGTCGGATGCGCAGAGGCGCGAGTTGTGGGAGCGCTGGAAGGCAGGGGATTCCATCAGCGACATCGGTCGTGCGTTGTTCAAGTACCCTGGGTCTGTGCATGGGGTTCTCGCGCTAGGCGGAGGCATCTATAGACCAGCGCGGAAACGGGCAGCCTCGGCGTTGACAGCAGATGATCGTGAGCAGGTCTCTCGCGGCTTGGCGGCGGGGCACTCTTGCAGGCAGATCGCCGCGGAACTTGGTCGTTCGCCTTCAACGATCAGCCGAGAGGTACATCGCAATGGTGGTGCCGCGCGATATCGTGCGGCTGTGGCCGATGAGCGAGCCCGGGAGCAAGCACGCCGCACCAAACCTTGTGCGTTGGCACTGAATCCTGAGCTGACCAGCCTTGTGGCCCAGAAGTTGGCACTTCAGTGGTCTCCACAGCAAATCGCTGGATGGCTGCGACGAGAACACCCGGATACTGCCTGCATGCAGGTGTCGCACGAGACGATCTATCGCAGTCTCTTCGTACAGGCGCGCGGCGTGCTGAAGAAGGAGCTGATGGCGCATCTTCGTACTCGTCGCTCAATGCGGCGAGCGCGAGCAGGCCTGGGCAAGGAGTCTCCTCGTGGGCAGATCACTGACGCCGTATCCATCCACAGCCGTCCCGCGCAGATCGAAGACCGGGCGGTTCCTGGTCATTGGGAAGGTGACTTGGTCACGGGAGCAAAGAATAGCCACATTGCGACGCTGGTGGAGCGTCATTCACGTTTCGCGCTACTGGTCCAGGTCGATGGCAAGGACACGGCCAGCGTGGTGCAGGCTTTGACGCGTGAAGTCAAGCGACTCCCAGGAGGCTTGATGAAATCATTGACCTGGGATCGGGGCATGGAGCTGGCCCTGCACCGAACGTTCTCCATGGCCACTGAAGTCGATGTGTTCTTCTGCGATCCACGAAGCCCGTGGCAGCGAGGAACGAACGAGAACACCAATGGGTTGGTGCGTCAGTACCTTCCCAAGGGTGCGGACCTATCGGTCTACAGCCAGGAAGACCTGGACGCGATCTCCATGCGTTTGAACATGAGGCCTCGAAAAACGCTGGACTATGAAACTCCTGCCAGTAGACTTCAGCGAGCCGTTGCAGCGACGGGTTGAATCCAAGGCGGCTTTTTTTGCGATGTCGCGCTCCATCTTTACCCGTGCCAGTTCCGCTCGCAGCCGAGCGATCTCCCCCTGCTCGGGGGTCACCATCGCCACGGGTTTACCTTCTGCGGACATCCCCAACTGGCCTTTGGCATCGGCCCTGACCCAGTTCGTCAGACTGGCCTTGGGCATCCTCAGCGTCTTGGCCACCACCGACGCTGCCCGTCCACCCTTCACCTGCCTGACGGCCTCCTGCTTGAACTCCAGGGTGTACTTCCCTCTGCTTTTCACTTCATTCATCTCATGCTCCATACCGGCATTCTCCGGGTTGAGCTATGAACTCCGAAATTCGGGGGCAACCTCAGTATCCCATTCCACGCACGGTGTGAATGAGCTTCGGATTGAACGCATCGTCTATCTTCGCGCGGAGACGGCGGATGGCTACATCGATGACGTTGCTATCGCTGTCGAAATTCATGTCCCATACCTGCGACGCGATCAGAGAACGTGGAAGGACCTCCCCGTGGCGACGGGCCAGGAGCTCAAGCAACGCGAACTCCTTGCTGGTGAGATTGATGCGTTGGCCAGCGCGCGTTGCGCGCCGGCGCGCCAAGTCCAGCACCAAATCGGCAACCTGGATGCGATCAGGCTGGCTCGGAGCGCTTCCGCGTCGCAGCAGCGTCCGCACCCGCGCCAGCAACTCAGAGAACGCGAATGGCTTGACGAGGTAGTCGTCCGCTCCCAGTTCCAATCCCTTGACACGGTCGTCTACACCGCCACGCGCCGTCAGAAAGAGCACAGGGACCTGTTTACCGGCATCTCGAAGGGCACGCACGATGCGCCAGCCATCGACATCCGGCAGCATGACATCCAAGACCACCAGATCGTATGTCTCGCCCATGGCCAGGTGGTGTCCGTCCAATCCGTTGCGCGCCAGATCCACGACGAATCCCGCCTCCATGAGACCTTGGCGGACGTAATCCGCCGTCTTGTTCTCGTCTTCAACGACCAGCAGTTTCATCGCATGTCCCATGAAATCGCTACGGCGCGGAAAAATAGCCGCTCACGATGTACGCATTCATCCACTTTCAATCAGCAATTTACTGGTTGCCAGCTTCCACGAACATTACATGAATGTAATTCAGGGGTCATTCGATGGAAAGTGCCCAACCCATAGCATGACCTGCATTGCGTCGAACTGTGCCGCTCAGGATGGGGTGGCGTTTAGAACGACTTCCGAGTCATCTATGGAGGATTTCAGGCCATGCCGCCTCGTTCACCCTTTTTTATCGTGCCCACACAGGGCCTTTCTCGTCGGCGTTTCGTCCAAGGGTTAGCCGCCGGCGGCGTTCTCGCTGGGCTGTCCACGCCGGCGTTCAAGGCATTTGCCCAGCAAGGCTCCGCGACGCGCGGTGCCGCCCCTGTGCTGAAGGGCACCGACTTCGACTTGGTGATCGCCGAATCGCCCGTGAACTTCACGGGCAAGCCAGGCGTGGCTACGACCATCAACGGCTCGCTGCCGGCACCGACATTGCGTTGGCGCGAGGGTGACACCGTCACAATCCGTGTAACCAACAAGCTGCGTGAAGCCACATCCATTCACTGGCACGGGATCATCCTGCCGTATCAGATGGATGGCGTGCCGGGCATCAGCTTCAATGGCATCGCTCCCGGCGAGACCTTCACGTACCGCTTCAAGGTTCAGCAGAGCGGCTCCTACTGGTACCACTCGCACTCCGGCTTTCAGGAACTCACGGGCATGTACGGGGCGATCATCATCGACCCCGCTGGCGCCGAGACCATCCACGCCGACCGTGACCACGTGCTGCTGTTCTCGGATTGGACCGACGAAGACCCGATGCGGGTGTTCACCAAGCTCAAGTCCCAAAGCGACTATTACAACTACAACCAACCTACCGTCTTCGACTTCTTCCGGGACGCCTCGCGCGAAGGCACGGCCGCTGCGATCGACAAGCGCAAGATGTGGAACGAGATGCGGATGAATCCGACGGATCTCGCAGATCTGTCTGCCGCCACGCTGACCTATCTGGCCAACGGCGTCACCCCCGCCGGCAATTGGACGGCGCTGTTCCGACCGGGTGAGCGCGTGCGGCTGCGCATGGTCAACGGTGCGGGCAACACCTTCTACGACGTACGCATTCCAGGACTGAAACTCACGGTGGTGCACGTCGATGGTGTTGACGTGGAGCCGGTGACCGTCGATGAGTTCCGATTCGGTCCTGGCGAAACCGTCGACGTGATCGTCCAGCCACGGGATGACGCTTACACGATCTTCGCCCAGGCGATGGACCGGACAGGCTACGCGCGTGCCACGCTGGCCGTGCGTGAAGGTCTTCAAGCTCCCGTGCCTGCCCTCGATCCGGTCGAATGGCTGACCATGAACGACATGATGGGCGGCATGATGGGGGGCATGGACCATGGCGGGTCCGGCCAGGCCATGGAGATGACCGGGATGACGGGCATGACCGGGATGACCGGGATGGGCTCGGGTTCGATGTCCGGGATGGATCATGGGGCGATGGCAGGCATGAATCACGGCGCCATGAACCACGGTGGCATGGCGATGGATCACAGCCAACACGCCGCGGCGGCGGGGGGACTGGCCGTGCCCAGCACTACTGCTCGCCACGCTCGCACCGAGTATGGTGCCAGCACGGACATGCGCGTTGACATGGCGCGCACCAACCTCGATGACCCCGGCATCGGACTGCGCAACAACGGTCGGCGCGTGTTGACCCTCGCGGATCTGCATACCCCGTCGGGGCCGCTGGACAAGAGAGGCCCCGGCCGGGAGGTCGAACTGCACCTCACGGGCAACATGGAACGCTACGCATGGTCCCTGGACGGGCTGGAGTTCGGAAAGTCCACGCCGGTGCACTTCAAACACGGCGAGCGGCTGCGGGTCATTCTGCACAACGACACCATGATGACCCATCCCATGCACCTGCACGGCATGTGGAGCGAGCTGGAAAGCCCCGACGGTCGCTTCCTTGCGCGCCGCCACACCCTGCCGGTGCAGCCGGCACAACGCATCAGCTTCCTGGTGACAGCCGACGCGCTCGGCCGCTGGGCGTGGCACTGCCACCTGATGTTCCACATGGATGCCGGCATGTTCCGCGAAGTCGTGGTGTCTTGAACCCAGCGCACAAGGAAGACCAAGAATGTCCAAAGCACTCCCCACTCGCGCACTGGCCACGACGCTTCTGGCCCTGGTAAGCGTCGCCGCCCAGGCACAAGCACAGAACGACCATGCAGCGCACGGCCAGGCCGACGCTCAAACGGCCGCGCCATCCACTCAGACCGTGGCTCCTGCCGCCGACCCGCACGCGGGTCACGCGACGTCGGCGAGCGGCTCGACCGCGGCCCCGGCCATGGATCACGGCAACATGCAGATGCAGGGCGGGTCGGCGCCTCCTGACGCCCGCGATCCGCATGGCTACTCCAATGGCCTGACATTGGGATCGGGCGACTACGCCGTACCCGGTGTGCCGCGGCTGATGCTGGCCGACGAACACAGGTTCTTTTCGTTGCGCGGCGAAACTCTGGAACGCCGCTTCACGCGCAAAGGAGACGACTCCACGGCCTACGACCTCCAGGCGTGGTATGGGACGACCTACAACAAGGCCGTCGTGAAGGCCGAAGGCGATATCGCCAAAGGAAAGCTCGAAGAATCGCGTACCGAGCTTCTCTGGGGGCACGCCGTCGCACCGTACTGGGACACCCAGCTCGGCGTTCGGGTGGATAACGGGGAAGGCCCGAGCCGTCAATGGTTGGCTTTCGGCATCCAGGGCCTCGCCCCCTACTGGTTCGAGCTGGAGGCGACGGGCTACCTGGGAAGTGGTGGACGTACGGCGCTGCGTGTCGAAGGCAGCTACGAGCTGCTGCTGACCCAGCGACTGATTCTGGAGCCTCGCGCCGAGTTGCAGTTTTATGGCAAGGACGACCCGGAACGCGGTATCGGCAAGGGCCTGGCCGAAGCGTCTGCTGGCTTGCGCCTGCGCTATGAATTCAGTCGCCAGTTCGCCCCCTATATCGGCGTGGAACGGGCGGGCAGCTTCGGACGCACCGCGGACTATGTGCGTGCCGAAGGCGGCCGTGCGCAGCAGACGCGCTGGGTGGCTGGCGTGCGATTCTGGTTCTAGAACCTAGTGTAGTGTTGCATTCTGTTTGGAACTTAATCGGCTATTGGCGCGGATGACCTTTTGCAGGATGTCGCGAGCGTTCTTGGTCCAGATGAACGGCTTGGGGTTGGTGTTGTGATGCGCGATGTACTCATCGATGGCCGAGACGAGTTCGGGCACGCTGGTGAACACCCCGCGGCGTAGCCGGTTCTCGGAGATGTCGCGAAAGAAGCGCTCGACCATGTTCAGCCACGATGCCGAGGTCGGCGTGAAGTGCATGTTGAATCTGGGGTGCTTGGCCAGCCACTCCTGCACAGCTGGATGCTTGTGCGTGGCGTAGTTGTCGGCGATCAGATGCAGCGTCTTGTCCTTGGGCGTCTCCCGATTGATTTGACGCAGGAACTTCAGCCACTCGATGTGGGTGTGGCGCTGCTGGCACTGGCCGATGACCTGACCGTTGAGCACGTTGAGCGCAGCGAACAAGGTGGTTGTGCCGTTGCGCTTGTAGTCGTGCGTCATGGTGGCCGCGCGCCCCTTCTTGAGCGGCAGCCCGGGCTGCGTTCGGTCCAGCGCCTGCACCTGGCTCTTTTCGTCGCAGCACAGCACCAGCGCATGCTCGGGCGGCGACATGTAAAGCCCCACGATGTCTTCGAGCTTTTGCACGAACTGCGGATCGCGCGAGACCTTGAAGCCGCGCACGATGTGAGGCTTGAGACCGTGGGCCTGCCAATGGCGCATCACGGTGCTGGCGCTGACGCCCAACTCAGCGGCCATCGTGCGCGTGCTCCAGTGCGTGGCCGCCTCGGGCTTGGTCTGTGTGGTTAGCTTCACAAGCTTGGCCACATCCACCTTCACCGGCGGTGCGCCGCGCGGCAAGTCGCGCTCGATACCTTGCAGCCCCAATTGCAGGTAGCGTTCACGCCAGCGCGCCACCTGCACGCGCCCAATGCCAAGCTGCTCGGCAATATCCTTGTTTTGCAGCCCCTGCGCGGCCAGCAGCACGATCTGGGCGCGCTGGGCCAATCTGACGCTGGTGCGCTTGGAGCGCGCCAGCCGGCTCAGCTCGCTTTCCTCTTCATCCGTCAACACAATCGTCGGGGCAACTCGCAATTTTTCACTCCAATGCAAACCGTAGTAGAGCATTGGAGCGTGGTTGCTCAATTAAGTTTCATTAAGAATCAAACACTACACTAGCGGGTTTGAGGCGGGTCAGTTTTGCGTGGAAATTAACAATCGAGGAGATGTCGCCCACCGAGCTGACGCTGGCGCACGAGGCCGTGCCGGCCCTCCAATGGCCGGCCATGACCATGGGCTTCAAGCTGAGCAGCCCGCAGCTCGCCGCGGGTCTTTCGGTTCGGCAGCAGGTGCGATTCACCTTCTCCAAGCAAGGTGAGGACTACGTGATCACGGCCATCGAAAAGGTGCAGCCATGATCGCCAAGCTGATTCGATGGTCGGTGGCCAATCGCTTCCTGGTGCTGCTGGCCACCGCCATGCTCACGGCATGGGGCGTGTGGGGCGTTCGCAGCACGCCCGTGGATGCGCTGCCGGACTTGTCAGACGTGCAGGTCATCATTCGCACCAACTACCCAGGACAGGCGCCGCAGATCGTCGAGAACCAGGTCACCTACCCGTTGGCCACCACCATGCTGTCGGTGCCAGGGGCCAAGACCGTGCGCGGCTTCTCGTTCTTTGGCGACTCGTTCGTCTATGTCTTGTTCGAGGACGGAACCGACCTGTACTGGGCCCGCTCACGGGTACTGGAATACCTGAACCAGGTCCAGGGCCGATTGCCCGCCACGGCGAAGCCGGCCCTGGGTCCGGACGCCACAGGCGTCGGCTGGATCTTCCAGTACGCGCTCGTGGATCGCACGGGCAAGAACGATCTGGCGCAACTGCGTGCGTTGCAGGACTGGTTCCTGAAGTTCGAACTCAAGAGCCTGCCCAACGTGGCCGAGGTGGCATCGGTGGGGGGCATGGTCAAGCAGTACCAGGTCGTGCTCGACCCGATCAAGTTGGCGTCCTATGGCCTCAGTCAGGCTCAAGTCCGCGATGCCCTGATGGCGGCCAACCAGGAGACCGGCGGCTCCGTCCTGGAATTGTCAGGCGCGGAGTACATGGTCCGCGCGAGCGGATACCTCAAGACCCTGGACGAGTTCCGGGAGATCCCCTTGACGGCACGCGGCGGTGTGCCGGTGCGGCTGGGGGATGTGGCGATGCTCCAGATAGGCCCGGAGATGCGGCGTGGCATTGCGGAACTCGACGGAGAAGGCGAGGTCGCCGGCGGCGTGGTGGTGCTGCGCTCCGGCAAGAATGCCCAGGAGACGATCGCTGCCGTCAAGGCCAAGCTGGCGGAGCTGCAGGGCAGCCTGCCGCCGGGCGTCGAGATCGTCACCACCTACGACCGCAGCGCGCTGATCGAGCGGGCCATTCGCAATCTCACGACCAAGCTGGGCGAAGAGTTTCTGGTGGTGGCGCTGGTCTGCGCACTGTTCCTTTGGCATCTTCGTTCTGCGCTGGTGGCCATCATCTCGCTACCTCTGGGCGTGATGACGGCGTTCCTGGTCATGCGCTACCAGGGCATCAACGCCAACATCATGTCGCTGGGGGGGATTGCCATCGCCGTGGGGGCGATGGTGGATGCAGCGGTGGTGATGATCGAGAACGCCCACAAGAAGCTGGAGGCTTGGCAGCACGCGCACCCGAATCAACGACTGCAGGGCAAGGAACGGTGGGACGTGATCACACAGGCCGCGGAGGAAGTCGGTCCTGCGCTCTTCTTCTCGCTGCTCATCATCACGCTCTCGTTCATCCCGGTCTTCACCCTAGAAGCGCAGGAAGGCCGGCTGTTCGGCCCGCTGGCATTCACCAAGACCTACGCGATGCCTGCGGCCGCAGGGCTGTCGGTGACGCTGATTCCCGTACTCATGGGCTACTGGATTCGCGGGCGTATCCCAGATGAGCAGAAGAACCCCATTACCCGCATCCTGATTGCAGCCTACCGGCCAGCACTGGAGTGGGTACTGCGCCGGCCCAAGGCGACGCTGCTGATCGCCGTGCTGGCCTTGGCGACCACGGCCTGGCCCTTGGCGCGGCTCGGCGGTGAGTTTCTGCCGAGGTTGGACGAAGGGGACCTGCTCTACATGCCCTCGGCCCTGCCGGGACTCTCGGCGCAGCGCGCCACGGAGTTGCTGCAGCTGAGCAACCGCATGATCAAGACCGTACCTGAAGTGGACAAGGTGTTCGGCAAGGCAGGACGGGCCGAAACTGCGACCGATCCGGCGCCCCTGGAGATGTTCGAGACCACGGTGAAGCTCAAGCCCAGGGAACAATGGCGTCCAGGCATGACGCCCGAGAAGCTCGTGGAAGAGCTGGATCGTGCCGTGAAGATCCCGGGCCTGTCCAATATATGGATTCCCCCTATCCGCAATCGCATCGATATGCTGGCTACCGGCATCAAGAGCCCGATCGGGGTGAAGGTGACTGGCAACGACCTGGGCGTGATCGATCGCATCGCTGCAGAGGTCGAGCAGGTCGCCAAGGGCATTCCCGGCGTGACGTCATCACTCGCGGAGCGCTTGACGGGCGGGCGCTACGTGGATGTTCAGATCGATCGCGTAGCCGCCGGTCGCTACGGCCTGAACATCGCCGATATCCAGGCGGTCATCGCCGGCGCGGTGGGTGGCGAAAACGTCTCGGAGACGGTCGAGGGGCTTGCCCGCTTTCCGATCAATCTGCGCTACGCGCGAGAATGGCGTGATTCACCACAACGGCTGGCAGAACTCCCCATCTTCACGCCGATGGGTCAGCAGATTACGTTGGGGACCGTGGCACGCATCGCGATCACCGATGGGCCGCCCATGCTCAAGAGCGAGAACGCACGGCCCTCCGGTTGGGTCTATGTCGATGTGCGCGGCCGTGATCTAGCCTCGGTGGCCAATGAACTGCGCGATGCCATCGGGCAGCAGGTCAAGCTGGAGCCGGGTGTGAGCATCACCTACTCCGGGCAGTTCGAATACATGGAGCGGGCCAATGCACGCCTGAAGGTTGTGGAGCCTGCCACCCTGTTGATCATCTTCGTTCTGTTGTACCTGACCTTCGCGCGTGTGGACGAAGCGGGCTTGATCATGGCGACTTTGCCCTTCGCGCTCACGGGGGGCATCTGGTTCCTGTACCTGCTGAATTACAACCTGTCCATCGCCACCGGCGTGGGATTCATCGCGCTGGCAGGTGTGGCGGCGGAGTTCGGCGTGGTGATGCTCATCTATCTGAAGCAGGCCTTGGCGGAACGTTGCCCCGATGGACGCGAACCGACGCGAGAAGAACTGCTCGATGCGATCCGGGAAGGGGCGGTGCTGCGCGTGCGCCCAAAAGCGATGACCGTTGCGGTCATCCTGGCGGGCCTGGTACCCATTGTTTGGAGCAGCGGCACGGGCTCTGAAGTCATGAGCCGCATAGCAGCCCCGATGCTCGGCGGGATGGTGACCGCACCGTTGCTGTCGCTGTTCGTGATTCCGGCTGCCTACCTGCTGATGCGTAAGCCACGCTAACGTTGCAACGCGGCAGGGCCTCACGACGAGGCCCTGCTGGACGCGAGGGATCAAGCCGCCCGCGCAGAAGCCGGGAGCATTTCTCTCTGGCAAGGACTTCCTATTGCATTGATCTTTACAAGAAAATAATCATCTGCTCATCACTCTGTCAGGGGTGACCTGAACAATGGTTAAGCAATTCATGCATTCAATCTTGGGGCACTGATCCATGGAATTGCGACACCTTCGTTGTTTTGTAGCCCTAGCAGAAGAGTTGCATTTCACCCGAGCGGCGGAGCGCCTGCATATCGAGCAACCCCCGCTGTCCCGAGCCATCAAGGAACTTGAGGATGAGTTAGGAGTGGTGCTCTTCGATCGAAATCGACGTGGAACTCTGCTGACCTCCGCGGGCGTCGCCTTTCTGCAGGACGTTCGCAGATTGTTTACCGTATTGGAACAAGCACGGGAGAACGTCAAAGCGGTAGCAGCGGGCTCACAAGGGAGCCTGCGCATCGCCGTATCCGACGGCGCGATTGATCCTCGGCTGTCGGCGTTCCTGGCCCATTGTCGCGAGGAAGAGCCGGAGATCGAGATTCGCCTGTCCGAAGTGCCCTTGGCCGAGCAAGTGCGAGGACTCCGATCAGGCGACTTCACCATCGGATTTGCGCACGCTGCCGATGTGGGCGAAGGCATCGTGGCCGAAACAATCTGGCAGGATCCATTGGTGGTCGCGATGCCTCCTAGGCACCCGCTGTTGTCGCACAAGAAGATTCCCCTGCACGAACTCGCCTGCCATCCTCTGGTGCTGTGCAACCCACAGGTATGCGAAGGCTACTGCCGTGAACTGGCCCGGCTCTTGCGGCCGCTGGAACGTGAACCCAACGTCGCTGAGCAGGTGTCTTCGCTCGACATGATGCTCACCTTGGTTGGCGCAGGCTATGGTGTCGGCTTCACAACCGCGGCCAGGATCGCAGTCAGCCAGCGTCCTGATGTCGTAGTCCGTCCCCTGGCCGTTGATTCGGCGGTGATCACCACCTATCTGCTTCGGCCCGATAGCGACGACTTGCCGGAGGCGCTGGAGCGATTTATCGTGCGCCTGCGCGAACACTCGGGTGACTGAGGGAAGGTGCTGCCCTTCGGAACGCTCGATCTCAGGCCTCGGTTGGATTGCGAAGATTGCTTTCCGTTGCCGCGATCAATTCGGCCGCACTGATCTTGAGCGCCATGGAAATTTTAAGTATGAGGGGGAGCGTGGGTACATGCTCGCCACGCTCGATCTTGCCCATGTGCGAGCGCGAAATGCCTGCCAGGGGCGTGTCCGAATTTTTGTGTAAACGGTTCGGACTTCAGTTGACGGAGATGCGGTCTCCGAACTGAATGGTAAAGCGGGTCAGCGCAGCCTTCCAATCCCGGATGGGCATGGTCCACTTCTGGCTGATGTTGCGCAGGGCCAGGTAGAACAGCTTGCTCAGCGCCTCATCGCTGGGGAATGAGCCCCGGTTCTTGGTCAGCTTCCTCAGGCCCATGTTCACCGACTCGATGGCGTTGGTGGTGTAGATGACCTTGCGGATTTCCGGCGGGTAGTCAAAGAACGGGATGAGTCGGCTCCAGTTCCTGCGCCAGGACTGGCCAATGGGCAGGTACTCGGCATCCCAGCGCTCCTCGAATTCCCCGAGCATCAGCTCGGCCTCCTCGGCGGTGGCGGCCGTGTAGATGCGGCGCAGGTCGGCAGCCACCTCTTTGCGGCGCTTCCATGAGACGTAGTTCAGGCTGTGGCGCACCATGTGAACGATGCATAGTTGCACCACCGCCTTGGGAAAGACGGCCTCAATGGCGTCAGGGAAGCCCTTGAGCCCATCGACGCAGGCGATGAAGATGTCCTGCACGCCCCGGTTGCGCAACTCGGTGACCACCTGCAGCCAGAACTTGGCGCCCTCGGTCTGGGCCAGCCACAGGCCCAGCACCTCCTTGTCGCCCGTCATGGTGATGCCGATGGCCAGGTACACCGCCTTGACCCGCACCGCGCCCTCGCGCACCTTCACATGGATGCAGTCCAGATAGACGATGGGATAAATCGGCTCCAGCGGTCGGGCCTGCCAGGCCTTGACCTCGTCGGCCACGGCATCTGTCACCGAGGAAATCAGGCTGGGTGAGACCTCGGTGCCGTACATCTCTTCGAGGTGGGCCTGTATCTCGCGCACCGTCATGCCACGGGCGTACAGCGAGATGATTTTGTCGTCGAAGCCGGCCCAGCGGGTCTGGTGCTTGGGGATGAGCTGAGGCTCGAAGCTGCCATGGCGGTCGCGTGGCACTTCGATGGGCAATTCGCCGAACTCGCCCTTGAGGGTCTTCTTGCTCTTGCCGTTGCGGGTGTTGCCAGCGGGGTTGGCCACCGCCTCGTTGCGTTCATGGCCCAGGTGCTCAGTCAGCTCAGCGTCCAGGGCTCGCTCGACCAGCAGCTTGGTAAGTTGCTTGAGCAGACCGTTCTCGCCGATGAGGTCTTCGGGCTTCTTGTAGTTGGCCAGCAGGCCAGACAGCAGTTCTTCGGGTACGTCGTGTTTCTTGGTGTTCATTGTGCTTACGGACAGGCCGGCTTACGCCGGCGGTGGATTGTCCGTTTACACAAAATTCTGCACACCCTCCCTGCCAGGGCTGCGAACTCGTCTTGAGCGATTGCTTGAGCGACACGCGCTGCGCGTACGGCCTGCCCAAACGCCATTGCTGGAGCGGACTCATACGTAGATGTGCCAGCGGGACGACCTGGCTGAATAGTGGGCTTCTGCATCAGCAGAAGCGTCGAATAATCCGCAAAAATTAACCACGTTAAAGTTATAGACGTTAAACTTCACTCTATTAATTCATGTTGGCTGAACCTGATCTGCTTTTTCGCTTTTATAGGCTCACATGCCCACCGTCATCAGCCAACCTCCCCATCTCAGGCTTGCGATAGCGCCAGGCGTAACGTCATCGAGGCTTTCGGACCTGCTTGCGCTCCAACGCGCCGAAGAGCCAGAGGTCACCATAGCGCTCCTTGAGGTCAGAGGTGACGAGATTCTTGCGGGACTGAAGGATGGCCATTACGACGCAGCGATGTCGCTTCAAGGAGCGACCGATTCGGCTCTCCATACACAACCCTTGTGGATCGAGCACATGGCAGTTGCTATGCCGTTGCGATCCTCTTTGATGGATCACGCCAAGCTCGCGATCGCCGATTTGCTGGATCACCCTGTCTTCCGCTGGCAGGCAGAGAGTTGCCCTTTGCTGGATCAGCGGTTGTCTTCACTTCCTGCGGTGAGGCAGCAGAGCACGCAGTACGTGGCTTCCTTCGAGATGCTGGCGCTCAAGGTCGCCGCAGGCTATGGCGTGGGAATCTCTACGCAATCGCGCATCGAGCGCGCTCACGGATGGGGACTCAGTATGCGATCGCTCGCCGACGGCCCCTACGAGGTCGTGACGTACCTCCAGCGGCCCTACGTACAAGCCACTCCGGCGACCGAGCGGTTCGAGCGCAGAGCGCTGCAGGTTGCAGTTACGATCTGATAGTGACAGGCGAGGCGGGCGCGATCAGCACACTGTCCTGAACCGGCTGCGGTACTCGGCCGGCGTGGTGCCCAGGGTCCTGCGGAATGCGCGGTTGAGCGCGTCAGTGGTATTGAAGCCGCAGGTTGTGGCAATCCGTTCAAGCGGTTCGTCGGTGGTTTCCAACCGATTGCGCGCCATCTCCACGCGCACCGATTCAATGTAAGCGGCCGGCGTCATGTTCAATTCCGTCTTGAAGATGCGGGTCAGTTGCCGATCGCTTACATGTGCCTGTTCGGCCAGTTCCGCGATGCTCATGGGCTTACCGATGCAGCGCATGATGTAGTGGCGCAGCGCATCCATGCGCCGGGTCTTGGACGCCGGTTCCAGCGAGGCACTGAATTGGCTTTGCCCACTCGGGCGCTTTAGGAACATCACCAGTTGGCGCGCCACGCGCAGCGCCAACCGCTCGCCGAAGTCATCGGCGACCAAAGCCAACGCCAGGTCCAGACAGGCGGTCAGGCCGGCGCCGGTCCAGACATCACGGTCGCGGATGAAGATCGGGTCGGCATCCACCTTGACCTCCGGGTGCTCGTCAGCGAGTTGTTGCGCGGTGGACCAATGTGTGGTGACACGACGGCCTTCGAGCAGGCCTGCCGCAGCCAGGACATGCGCGCCCACGCACACGGACGCGAGGCGTCGGGTATGGCCTGCAAGCGCCCTCACAGATACCACCACCGAAGGCGCTACGACGGCGCGCACGCGTCGCTGCGCATCGACCTCGACCGCGCCCGGCACCACGAGGGTGTCGATCCTACGGGGGGCGAGGTCGGCGAATGTCGTATCGGGCAGTACACGCACACCGGCCGAAGTCATGACGGGCGCAAGCGTCGCAGCCGCCAACACCACCTCGTAGCCCGTCGGCTCGTCCATCTCGCGCTGAAGAAGTGAGAACACCTCGGCCGGACCGGTCACGTCCAGCAGATAGACGTGCTCGAACAGCACCATGACGATGAGGCGCTTGATGTTTGCCATGCTGCAAGCTCCGTGGGTGCCCGCGCACCGCAATGTCTGAATCTACATGTTAGATGACATTGCCGACATTCCGCTGCGCTTCTAGTGTAGTGTTTGATTCTTAATGAAACTTAATTGAGCAACCACGCTCCAATGCTCTACTACGGTTTGCATTGGAGTGAAAAATTGCGAGTTGCCCCGACGATTGTGTTGACGGATGAAGAGGAAAGCGAGCTGAGCCGGCTGGCGCGCTCCAAGCGCACCAGCGTCAGATTGGCCCAGCGCGCCCAGATCGTGCTGCTGGCCGCGCAGGGGCTGCAAAACAAGGATATTGCCGAGCAGCTTGGCATTGGGCGCGTGCAGGTGGCGCGCTGGCGTGAACGCTACCTGCAATTGGGGCTGCAAGGTATCGAGCGCGACTTGCCGCGCGGCGCACCGCCGGTGAAGGTGGATGTGGCCAAGCTTGTGAAGCTAACCACACAGACCAAGCCCGAGGCGGCCACGCACTGGAGCACGCGCACGATGGCCGCTGAGTTGGGCGTCAGCGCCAGCACCGTGATGCGCCATTGGCAGGCCCACGGTCTCAAGCCTCACATCGTGCGCGGCTTCAAGGTCTCGCGCGATCCGCAGTTCGTGCAAAAGCTCGAAGACATCGTGGGGCTTTACATGTCGCCGCCCGAGCATGCGCTGGTGCTGTGCTGCGACGAAAAGAGCCAGGTGCAGGCGCTGGACCGAACGCAGCCCGGGCTGCCGCTCAAGAAGGGGCGCGCGGCCACCATGACGCACGACTACAAGCGCAACGGCACAACCACCTTGTTCGCTGCGCTCAACGTGCTCAACGGTCAGGTCATCGGCCAGTGCCAGCAGCGCCACACCCACATCGAGTGGCTGAAGTTCCTGCGTCAAATCAATCGGGAGACGCCCAAGGACAAGACGCTGCATCTGATCGCCGACAACTACGCCACGCACAAGCATCCAGCTGTGCAGGAGTGGCTGGCCAAGCACCCCAGATTCAACATGCACTTCACGCCGACCTCGGCATCGTGGCTGAACATGGTCGAGCGCTTCTTTCGCGACATCTCCGAGAACCGGCTACGCCGCGGGGTGTTCACCAGCGTGCCCGAACTCGTCTCGGCCATCGATGAGTACATCGCGCATCACAACACCAACCCCAAGCCGTTCATCTGGACCAAGAACGCTCGCGACATCCTGCAAAAGGTCATCCGCGCCAATAGCCGATTAAGTTCCAAACAGAATGCAACACTACACTAGCATGACGAGGCGGTCATTTCTGATGGCCGGATCCTCCATTTCCCATTCAAGGAAGTACAACCATGAACTCCTCGACCACGCTGCGCCAGCTCAACGGACTGGACCCCACACCGGCCACGTTAGACGGTGCCACCTTGATCCTCGTGGACTACCAGAACACCTACACGCGCGGCGTCATGGAACTGGCCGGCTGGCAGCCGGCGCTGGCTTCGGCATCTGAACTGTTGACCCGGGCGCGCGCCGCCGGCACCAACAGCATCCATGTCGTTCACGATGGTGGAGAGGGCTCGCCCTACGACCTCGCCGCCAAGATCGGCAGATTCATCCCGCCGTCGCGCCGCTGTCCAACGAGCCCGTGGTCGTCAAGACGGCGCCCAATGCATTCGTCGGCACCGATTTGGGCGAGCGCGTTGAGGCGGCCGGTAACAAACAGGTCATCGTCATGGGATTAATGACTCACATGTGCGTGACGTTCACCGCCGAGGGTGCGTTTCTACGCGGCAACCAGCCCACCATGGTGGCCGATGCATGCGCGACGCGGCCCATCCGAAGGGGCGTGGTGAATGTGTCGGCCGAGGTGCTGCATGAGGGCGCGTTGGCGACGATTGCCGATCTGTACGCCGTCGTGGTGCGCTCGGGCACATCGTTGCAATAAGGCGAAATGCAGTGGTCAGCGACAGGAATGGTGCCGCTGGCCACGGTACCGTCGAACCTCGGATTACGCCGTCTCAAGCATCGCAGCGCTGTCCACCAGCCGACGAACGCTCTGCTGGACGTCCTCGGGGATGAGCCTCGGCGGCAAGCCAGCCTCAGACGCACCTGTCTGCTGGTGGGTGGCCGCGATGACCCGGACGACCATGCCCAGATTGCTTGGCGTCACGATGTCGATGGCGGCACGATCACCCAGGTCCGGATGTGGCCGGGTGAGCATGCGATACAGATCCCACGAGTCCGCCCGCGGACATTGATTCATGAGCACCTGAGCCAGCTTGTGCTTGAGCGGCACCAGTTGCCAGTCGGGAACCCGCTGCCCCCGATTGCCCAGGCTGATGGACAGTAGCTTGCCGGCTTTCAGCTCCCGGTTGATCTGGTCCTTGGACTTTCCGGCCAGCTTGCCGAACAGCGGCACCGGCAGATTGTTCGGCGACTCGTACATGGCCAGCATTTCCTCGCGCTCCCGCTGGATTGCGGAGACTTCCGGCTCCGGAGCATGCGTCGGCGGTGGCGGCACCTGCGACAGCCGCTGGAACGTGATCTCGCCACTGTTCGGGGTCACGACGATGGGCGTGGCCACCATCGGCGGGACGCCAGGGGAAGCGGGCTCGGCCACCATGGGGACCGCGTCCACCACGTCCTCAGTTTCCGCCATCGCCGGCACCCCGTCGATACGCATCGTCAGATGCGCGCTGGCCGCTTCCACTTGGCCCTGTTCGAGCAGATCGAGACGATCCGCCCAGTCCTGCATCATCCGGCGGCGCGGCTCAACATACTTGGCGTGGTTGTAGGCCGAACTCACCTTGTTTGCGCATTCCACTGATGGCGGACAGTGATTCCATTCCCATCGCGGACAGCGTTCCAGGCGATGGCGGACACGTTGCGCGGGTGTCCTGAGTGACGCTCAAATCGTAGCCGAAGTGTCCGCCATCAGCGTGGAATGGCGGTCGGCGCGGCCGGCTCAGACGGCCTTGGTGAGCTTTCTCATCGACTCGCCCTTGAGGGCTATCTTGTGTGAGCCGTGCACGATGCGGTCCAGGATGGCGTCGGCCAGCGTGGGCTCGTCCAGCCAGGCGTGCCAGGCCGTTACTGGCAACTGGCTGGTGATGAGCGTCGAGCGAGTACCCACCCGGTCGTCCAGCAACTCCAGCAGGTCGTTTCGCTCGTGCGCGGCAATCGGCGCGATGCCGAAGTCGTCCAGGATGAGCAGGTCCAGCCGCGCCAGTTGCGCCAGCCGTTTGCCCAGGCTGCCATCGCCGTGGGCTACGTGCAGCTCCTGCAGCAGCCGTGGCGCGCGGGTGTAGAGCACCGAGAAGCCCAGGCGTGCGGCCTGCTGCCCCAGTGCGCAGGCAAGCCACGTCTTGCCGCACCCGGTGGCGCCGGTCAGCAGCACGTTGTGGCCATGGCGCAGCCAGTCCCCGCCGGCCAGGCTGGTGATGACCTCTCGGCTCAGGCCCCGGCTGGCGCGCCAGTCGATGTCCTCCAGGCAGGCACTGGAGACCTTCAGGCGGGCCGCCTTCAACAGGCGCTCCAGGCGCTTGCTGTCACGCCAGTCCACCTCGCGCTGCACCAGCAGCGCCAGGCGTTGTTCAAAGGGCAGCTCGCTGGCCGTGATGTGGGTGGCCGCGTCGCTGAGGGCGGCCACCATGCCGTCCAGGCGCAGGGCGCGCAGTTGGTTCAAGGTCTGTTCGTTGAGCATGGTTCTTCCTTGTTAGGTTTGCTTGCACGTTGGAGTTCAGTGGTAGTAGCCCGGCCCGCGCACGTTCTCGTGCAGCGGCAGGCTCGCCTGCACGGCCATCGGTGCATCCAGCGGCCGCTGGTCCAGGCCGCAGCCCAGGATGGAGGCGATGCTCTTGTAGGACGGTGAGCGAATCGACTGCGCCCGCGCACAGGCGGCCTCCAGCCGGTCAGCCCCGTACTCACGGCCCAGGCGCATGAGGCCCAGACAGGAGCGGTAACCCTGCTCGGGATGCTGGCGGTGCTCCATCTGCCAGCGCACCACGGCGGCGGTGGCCGCGCCCACGCGCTCACCCCAGGCGATGAGCTTGGCCGGCGTCCACTGCAGGTGCGCCCGGTGCGAGGCCGGCATGTGCTCGGGCGTGGTGGTGTGTGCACCCCGTCGGGGATTGAGGGCGTGGGCGGCCACACGCTTGCCGCCATGCAGGACTTCGAGCGTGCCGGCCGTGATGCGCAACTCCACCGGCTCACCCACCAGGGCGTGGGGCACCGAGTAGTAGTGGCCATCGAGCTCAACGTGGTAATCGATGTTGACGCGGGCGGGTTTGAAGCGCGCGATGGGCATGCGCACCGGCGGCAGGGGGCGCAGGGCTGGCCGGTCGAGTTCGGCGAAGGCGCTGGTGCGGTTGCCCGGCAGCTTCTTGAACGCGCGCTGGTTCAAGTCCACCAGCAAGGCGGCAATCGCCCGGTTGAGCTCGGCCAGGCTGAAGAAGGTCTGGTGGCGCAGCCTGGCCAGAATCCAGCGCTCGACCACCTGCACAGCGACCTCCACCTTGGGTTTGTCGCGTGGCTTGGCCGGGCGCGCGGGCATCACGGCCAGGCTGTAGTGCGCACAGAGCTCTTCGAGCAGGCGGTGCGCGGTGGGCTCGTAACGGTCGGGTCGGGCCATGAGGGCGCGCGGCTGGTCAGGCACCAGCAGGCGGGGCACGCCGCCGATGAACTCCAGCGCGCTAATGATGCTGGCCACCCAGTCGGTGGCCTTCTGGCTGGCGGTGGCGCAGGCGTAGGTGTAGTTCGATGCGCCCAGCACGGCCACGAAGACCTGGGCCTGGCGTATCTCGCCAGTGTCGGCATCCACCACGGGAACGGTCTGGCCGGCGTAGTCCACAAAGAGCTTGTCACCGCCCGTGTGGGTCTGGCGCATGGAGCGCTGCAGGCGCCGGGCCCAGGCCTTGTACTTCTCGCAGAAGGCGCTGTACTTGTACGCCTGCCCGCTGTGCTGTTGCTGGTATTCCTCCCAAAGCAACTGCAGCGTCACGCCAGGTCGGCGCAGTTCGCGGTGGATGTGGGCGTGGTCGGGTTCAAGGTGCCGGGACTCGCGCGCCACGGGTGGCTTGTAGAGCCGGGCCTGGAGTTCGTCGTCGTTCAGGCTCTGGGCCAGTGCCCAGTCCACGCCGGCCACGCGCGCGTAGCTGGCTATCTCGCTGACAGTGGATTTGGAGATGCCGAGGGCGGCACCGATTTGACGGGTGCTCAAGGCCCCGCGGTGCAGCAGTTGCAGTGTGTGTCGTAGTTTGCTCATGGTGACCCTGGGTGTGGGCATCGCTGGTTCCGGTCAAAAAACCGGGCAGCGTATGCCGCGTTCGGGTCACTCAGAACACCCCGCAGGTGTCCGCCATCAGTTTGGAATGCTGTCCGCCTTCAGCGTGGAACACTGTCCGCCATCACGCTGGAACACTGTCCGCCATCAGCATGGAATCGTGTCCGCCATCGCGTGGAATACGCACCTTGTTCGGGTCCGAGTGCGAAAGCTGCGCGTCCACCCAAATCTTGGGATAGCCGATCTCGTTGAGCGCCGTCGAGATGGTTCCGCGGATGCCGTGACCGGTCAGTTGATCCTTGTAGCCCATTCGTTTCAAGGCCGCGTTGAGGGTGTTCTCGCTGATGCGCTTCTTGAGTTCGCTGCGGTGCGTGAGCAGATGGACCTGAGCCGGCCTCATCACACCCAACAGGTAGCGCACGATCTCGATGGCCTGCACGGACAACGGCACGATGTAGGGCGGAACGTCCTGCGGGCGCTTGCCGGCCTTGCGCATCTCGTCCTGGAGTTGCTTGACGATCTGCGGCGGGATGATCCACAGGCCACGGTCGAGATCGAACTGGTCCGGGGTCGCCAGCCGCAGCTCGCCGGTACGCACGCCGGTCAGGAACAGCAGCCGGATGCCGAGTTGGGTCTGCCAACCACGAGGGTTGTAGAGCCTGAGCTTGTGCAGGAACTCGGGAAGCTCCGGAAGATGCAGGTAGGGGTTGTGGTTCACCGGGGGCTTGGGCTCGGCCACCACGTCCAGGTCGGAGGCCGGATTGGCTTCCAGCCCCTCCACGATGACGAGGGCATAGCGGAACAACTGCCCCAGCCAGGTGCGGACCTTCTCGGCAGTGGTGAACGCCTTGCGCTCCTCGATCCTCGCCAGGACGCCCAGGAGTTGGGGCCGGCGAATGTCGTAGATCGACATCTGCTTGAGGCTAGGCAGCACGTCCTTGTTGAAGATCCGCAGGATCTGCGACAGCGTGCTGTTCCTGCCCTCCTTGATTTCCTTGCGGCGATGCTCGACCCACGCATCGAAGACGGCCTTGAAGGTGTAGTCGGCCGCAAGCTTGACCGCGTGTCGCTTCTGTTTCCGATCGGTATGGGGGTTGACGCCCTTTGCCAGAAGCGCCCGGGCTTCGTCGCGCAAGGTGCGCGCTTCGCGCAAACCGATCTCGGGGTAGTTCCCCAGGGAGATGCGCTTTTGCTTGCCGAGCCAGTAATAGCGCAAATGCCACGACTTGCCGCCGGTGCGGGCGACCACCAGGCCGAGGCCATCGGTGTCGGGGATGCTGTAGGTTTTCTCGGCGGCCTTGGCTTGCCGCACGGTCAGATCAGAGAGTGTCATCATCAAGCTCCTAAGTCTTGGACTTAGGCCCGATGCTGCTTGTCATCCCGATCCAACCCCAGCAACAACCCGGAACCGGCACGACCCGCATTCTTTGGCCTTGTTTTTGGCCTCAAAAATGGTGGCTGTCAGTGGACTTCCGTGGCTTTCGCTGGAATGAAAAAAGGAGCCGAAGCTCCTCTTTTCAATGACTTACAGACGTCAGTGGAAGTCTGTAGATCATAAATTGGAGCGGGAAATCGGTCTCGAACCGACGACCTCAACCTTGGCAAGGTTGCGCTCTACCAACTGAGCTATTCCCGCATTTATCTAAGCCTCACACTGTAGCATGTTTAGCGTCGACAAGTGAAATTATAGAGTACTTTTCGCGGGCTCCAAGAATAGTGCAAAGTTTTTTCCATCAATGTTTCACGGAGCCCCGTGACACATCGGCGGGTGCAGGCACCGTCACGGTTTGGGCACCGTCGTCCTCTGCCAATGCAACAGGCTTGCGCTCGAGTGCTATCTCCAGCACCTTGTCGATCCACTTCACAGCAATGATCTCCAGCCCCATCTTGACGTTGTCTGGAATTTCCTGGAGGTCTTTTACGTTTTCTTCAGGAATCAACACCGTCTTGATCCCTCCACGCAATGCCGCCAAAAGTTTCTCCTTGAGCCCACCAATTGCTGTGACCTCTCCGCGCAATGTGATCTCCCCCGTCATCGCAACATCTGCGCGGACCGGTATTCCGGTCAGCGCAGAAACGATCGCCGTCGTCATCGCAATGCCGGCGCTAGGACCATCTTTAGGGGTCGCACCATCGGGCACGTGGATATGAAGATCTCGCTTCTCGAACGCCTCATCGCGAATACCAAGTAAGCGCGCACGGCTACGCACTACCGTGCGGGCCGCTTCGACCGACTCCTTCATGACATCGCCCAGCGATCCTGTGCGAAGGATGTTGCCTTTGCCGGGCATGGTCGCGACCTCGATCGTGAGCAGATCCCCGCCGACTTCGGTCCATGCCAGGCCAACCACTTGTCCCACTTGGTTCTGCTGTTCCGCGCGACCGTAGGTGTACTTGCGCACTCCCAAGTATTCAGGCAAGTTGTCCGCCGACACCTCCACGGGGGCCGTCAGCTTCTTGAGCTGGATTGCCTTGACCACTTTTCGGCAGATTTTGGAGAGTTCGCGCTCTAGGGAACGGACGCCCGCTTCACGCGTGTAGTAGCGCACGATGTCTCGTACGGCGGATTCCGTGACCTGCAACTCGGCATCTTTCACGCCGTTGTTTTGCATCTGCTTGGGGAGCAAATATTTGATGGCAATGTTGGTTTTTTCGTCCTCGGTATATCCGGAAAGACGTATCACCTCCATGCGATCAAGTAGCGCCGGCGGGATGTTCATCGAGTTCGAAGTCGCGACAAACATGACATCGGAAAGGTCGAAGTCGACCTCTACATAGTGGTCGCCGAACTTGTGGTTCTGCTCAGGATCGAGGACTTCCAATAACGCGCTCGAGGGGTCACCTCGAAAGTCCATGCCTAGTTTGTCAATTTCATCGAGCAGGAACAACGGATTGCGCGCCCCCACCTTGCCCAGGCTCTGCAACACCTTGCCTGGCATCGCCCCAATGTAGGTACGACGGTGACCCCGGATCTCTGCTTCGTCACGCATCCCCCCCAGCGCCATACGCACGTATTTGCGCCCCGTTGCCTTTGCAATGGACTGACCGAGCGAAGTCTTGCCCACACCCGGTGGGCCGACCAAGCACAGGATGGGCGCCTTCACCTTGTCCACCCGCTGCTGCACGGCGAGATATTCCAGGATCCGGTCTTTCACCTTTTCCAGGCCATAGTGGTCCTCGTTTAACACAGCCTCTGCATGGGCAAGATCGTGCTTGACCTTGGACTTCTTGCTCCAGGGCAGTCCCGTGAGCACATCAATGTAGTTGCGAACCACAGTGGCTTCGGCAGACATAGGAGACATGAGCTTGAGCTTTTTCAGCTCGCCTTCCGCCTTCTTGCGCGCTTCGACCGGCATGCGCGCGGCCTTGATCTTTTTCTCGATCTCCTCAAGATCCGCGCCTTCTTCGCCTTCGCCCAGTTCCTTCTGGATCGCCTTGACCTGTTCGTTGAGATAGAAGTCCCGCTGGTTTTTCTCCATCTGGCGCTTCACGCGACCGCGAATGCGCTTATCCACATTGAGGATATCCACTTCGCGGTCCAACTGCTCGAACAGATTCTCCAGACGCTGCTTGACGCCTGCCAAGTCGAGAACAACCTGCTTGTTCTCCAGCTTGAGCGGCAAGTGCGCGGCAATGGTGTCAGCCAGCCGCCCCGGATCGTCGATGGCCGAAATGGAAGTCAGAATCTCAGGGGGAATCTTCTTGTTCAGTTTGACGTACTGATCAAACTGCTGCATTACCGCCCGGCGTAGCGCTTCAATTTCACTCGAAGCGGCGTCCTCAGCGGATGCCTGCATGGGCTCAACCGTCGCCGTGAAGTGAACGTCCGATTCATGCACCATGCGAACGTGGGCGCGCTGCTGCCCCTCCACCAGCACCTTCACCGTGCCATCGGGAAGCTTCAGCATCTGCAGGATGGTGGATATGCAACCGACTTCGAACATATCCGAAACCTGCGGTTCATCCTTGGCGGCTGCTTTTTGCGCAACCAGCATGATTCGTCGATCGGCATCCATGGCGGCTTCCAGCGCCTTGATGCTCTTGGGACGCCCCACAAACAGGGGAATCACCATGTGAGGAAAGACCACCACATCGCGCAAAGGCAACAGTGGTAGATCCAGGGGCGTATCGGGCAGGGGTGTGTGTCCGGACATGGGGCAATCCTCTAGTAGTTCCATGGAATATGGTCCATGGACCACATTTTTCAACCCGGCAGCATCTGCACCCAGGTGTTAGCAACATGGCTCGCCGGGCGCATCACTAACGCGCGCGACTCCCGGCGACACACGGCTTTCAGGCGGTCTTGGCGGCCTCGCGATAAACCAGCAAAGGGGCCTTGTTCTCTTCGATGGTGGCCTCGTCCACCACCACCTTTTCCACGTTGGAGACGTTGGGCAAGTCAAACATGGTGCCAATTAACGCTTGCTCAAGAATGGAGCGCAAGCCGCGGGCACCCGTCTTGCGTGCGATGGCTTTTCGCGCGATGGACTTCAACGCAGCGGGACGAATTTCCAGCTCAACGCCTTCCATCGCCAGCAACTTGCTGTACTGCTTGACCAAGGCGTTTTTGGGCTCGGTGAGGATTTGCACCAGCGCGTCCTCGCTCAGTTCGGCCAGGGCTGTGACCACGGGCATGCGACCCACCAACTCTGGAATCAGGCCGAATTTGATGAGGTCCTCAGGCTCGATATCCTGAAACACCTCGGTCAAAGAACGCTGCTTCTTGCTACGCACTGCCGCGCCAAAGCCAATACCGGAAGCTTCAGTACGGTTCTCAATGACCTTTTCCAGCCCAGCAAACGCACCACCACAAATGAACAGAATGTTGGTGGTATCGATCTGCAGAAAATCCTGATTGGGATGCTTGCGTCCACCTTGTGGAGGCACGCTCGCCATGGTCCCCTCGATGAGCTTGAGCAGCGCTTGCTGCACACCTTCACCTGAGACATCCCGCGTAATACTGGGGTTGTCGGATTTGCGCGAAATTTTGTCGATTTCGTCGATGTAGACAATGCCTCGCTGGGCACGTTCCACATCGTAGTTGCAGCTTTGCAGGAGTTTCTGGACGATGTTCTCCACGTCCTCTCCAACATAGCCGGCTTCCGTCAGCGTGGTGGCGTCAGCCATCACGAAAGGCACATCGAGCTGCCGCGCCAAGGTCTGCGCAAGCAACGTCTTGCCCGACCCCGTAGGGCCGATCAACAGGATGTTGCTCTTGGACAGTTCCACCTCGTCCTTACCGGCCTTGTCCTTGTGGCGCAGGCGCTTGTAGTGGTTGTACACGGCGACGGCCAGCGTACGTTTGGCCTTTTCCTGGCCAATCACGTAATGATCAAGGTTGGTCTTGATTTCCGCAGGCGTAGGCAGATCTCCGCGGCCTTCGCGTCCGGCATCGCCGGTGGGCAGCTCATCACGGATGATCTCGTTGCACAGGTCAATGCACTCGTCGCAGATAAAGACCGACGGACCGGCGATCAGCTTCTTTACTTCATGCTGGCTTTTACCGCAAAAAGAGCAGTAAAGGGTTTTTTCGCTGGAGGAGCCTTTTTTCTCGGCCATGGGGGCAATGCCTTATGACTGGGGATGTTGTCAAGATGATAACGAAATAAAAACGGCGTTTCCCACAGGGGGAAACGCCGCGCGCGCCGGCCAAAACTCAGGGGCGCTTGGCAATGACCTGGTCCACGATGCCGTAATCCTTGGCTTCGTCCGCGGTCATGAAATAGTCCCGCTCGGTATCCGCCTTCACCTTCTCGATGGGCTGTCCCGTGCGCTCCGCCAGGATGCGGTTCATCTGATCCTTGGTACGCAGAATGTCGCGGGCGTGGATCTCGATATCCGTCGCCTGTCCGCGGGCACCGCCCAGCACCTGGTGGATCATGATTTTGGAGTTGGGCAGCGAATAGCGCTTGCCCTTGGCCCCTGCAGCCAGCAGGAAAGCCCCCATGCTCGCCGCAAAGCCGCAGCACAGCGTGGACACATCCGGCTTGATGAACTGCATGGTGTCATAGATGGCCATGCCCGCCGTCACGCTGCCACCCGGGGAGTTGATGTAGAACGAAATATCCTTGTCCGGGTTCTCGCTCTCAAGGAACAGCAGCTGCGCAACCACCAGGTTGGCAGTCTGGTCATTGACCTCACCCACCAGGAAGATCACGCGCTCCTTCAACAGGCGCGAATAAATGTCGTAGGACCGCTCGCCGCGGCCGGACTGCTCAATGACCATGGGGATCATGCCCAGGGCTTGCGTTTCCAATGCGCTCATACGTTTCTCCAGTCAGGCGGATACTGTACCCAGAAAATGAATTGGGGCTTGTGCCGCAAAGCACAAGCCCCGCCGGGTTTCGTCCTCACCCCTGGGTCAAAGCCCGGGGCAAGGGCCAGCTACTCAGGCCTGGCCCATCAGTTCATCGAAGGACACGGCCTTGTCGTTCACCTTGGCCTGGCCCAGCACGAAGTCGGTCACATTGTTCTCGATGACCACGGCTTCCACCTCAGCCAGGCGATTGCGGTCGCTGAAGTACCAGCGCACCACGTCCTCAGGCTTCTCGTAGCTGGCAGCCAGCTCGTCCACGTGGGCCTTCAACTGCTCCGGCTTGGCCTGCAGGTTATTGGCACGCACGAGTTCGGCGACCACCAGGCCCAGGCGCACGCGGCGCTCGGCCTGAGGGCGGAACACGTCCTCGGGGATTTCGGCCTTGTCGGCGTCCTTGATGCCGCGCTGCTTGAGGTCAGCGCGTGCAGCCTCCAGCAGGCGGGCAATTTCAGCCTGCACGCTGGCTTTGGGCAGATCCAGTTCCGCTTTGGACACCAGAGCGTCCATCACGGCTTGCTTGTTGCGGGCCAGCAGGCGGAATTTGACTTCGCGCTCCAGGTTCTTCTTGATGTCGGCGCGCAAGCCTTCCACCGTGCCGTCGGCAATGCCGAGCGACTTGGCCAGTTGCTCATTCACCTCGGGCAGGTGGGCCGCTTCGATCTTCTTGACGGTCACCATGAAGTCAGCCGTCTTGCCAGCCACGTCCTTGCCGTGGTAGTCCTCGGGGAAGGCCAGGGGGAAGGTCTTGCTCTCGCCCGACTTCATGCCGCGCACTGCGTCTTCGAATTCCTTGAGCATCTGGCCCTCGCCCACCAGGAACTGGAAGTCCTCGGCCTTGCCGCCCTGGAAGGGCTCGCCGTCGATCTTGCCCTCGAAATCCACCGTCACGCGATCGCCGTCTTCTGCAGCAGCGGCCAGGGCACGCTGTGCAAAGGTACGGCGCTGCTTGCGCAGGATGTCCAAGGTCTTGTCGATGGCGCTGTCGGTCACTTCGGCGGAGAGCTTCTCGACTTCCGCGGTGGACAGATCGCCGATCTTGACCTCGGGGAACACCTCGAACACGGCCTCGAAAGTCACTTCGCCTTCAGGCGCGCCGTCCTTCTCCGTGATGCGGGGCTGGCCTGCCACGCGCAGGTTGGCTTCATTGGCGGCCTGTGCAAACGCCTCGCCCACCTTGTCGTTCAGCACTTCGTATTGCACCGAATAGCCGTAACGCTGAGCCACTACGCTCATAGGGACCTTGCCGGGACGGAAACCATCCATCTTCACCGTACGGGCCAGGCGCTTGAGGCGCGCGTCCACTTCGGTCTGGATCGTGGTCAGGGGCAAGCTCAGCGTGATCTTGCGCTCAAGCTTTTCAAGGGTTTCAACAGTTACGGCCATGGTTGTTCCTAGTGTCTGGATGTGGACCGTGCCGACTTGCAGTGCAAGCCTGCACCACGTTCCGCCAAAGTCTCACGTTGGTGCGCGGGGGGGGACTCGAACCCCCACACCATTGCTGGCGTCAGGACCTAAACCTGGTGCGTCTACCAATTTCGCCACCCGCGCAGTTCTGAAAGCCACCCGGATGGCAGGCACAGCAGGCCACCCCGGTGAAATAGGTCAAACGGCAGATTTTACCCTGTTGCGGCCCGCCTTTAAATGGAATCGGTTATCGGCGCTCCGGGATCGGGCCGCCGCACACGAAACCACGCGGCGTACATCGCGGGCAGTGCCAGCAGCGTGAGCACCGTGGCCACGACCAGTCCACCCATGATGGCCACGGCCATAGGCCCCCAGAACACGCTGCGCGACAGCGGGATCATGGCGAGCACCGCCGCCGCCGCCGTCAGCACGATGGGCCGCAGGCGCCACACGGCCGCCGCCACGATCGCGTCCCACGCGGGCACGCCGGCCGCACGGTTGAGCTCGATCTGGTCGATCAGGATCACCGAATTGCGCTGGATCATGCCCATGAGAGCGATAACCCCCAACAGCGCCACAAAGCCGAAGGGCCGGTTCAGCAGCAGCAGCGCCGCCGCCACTCCCGCAATCCCCAACGGGCCGGTGAGGAACACCAGCACGGAGCGGCTGAAGCTGTGCAGCTGCAGCATCAGCAGCGTGAACACGATGAACAGCATGACGGGCACGCCCGCCACGATGGAGGCCGAGCCCTTGCTGCTCTCTTCCACCGCACCCGCGACCTCGATGCGCACGCCGTTCTCACCGGCCGCCTGCCAGCGGGCCTCCAGCGCGCGCAGCTCGGGCAGCAGTTGCGCCGTGACGGTGGCGCCCTGCAGCCCCTCCACCAGGTCGCCCTGCACGGTGATGGCGTAGTTGCGGTTCCAGCGCCACATCACCCCCGGCTCCCAGGTGAACACGGGCCTGGCGATCTGCGTGAGCGGAATGGAGCGGCCCGAAGCCGTGGGCAGGTAGGCGTTGCCGATGTCGGAGATCGCCTCGCGCTCGTCCTGCGCCTGGCGCAGCACGATCTCGATGAGCTTGTCGCCCTCGCGGTACTGCCCCACCGTGGAGCCGCTGAACATGATGCGCGAAGCCTGGGCGATGGACTGGCTGGTCACTCCCAGCGCGCGCGCCTTGTCCTGGTCCACCTCCAGGCGAACCACCTTGACCGACTCGTTCCAGTTGTCGTTCACGCCGATCAGGTTGGCGTTGCCGCGCATCAGCGCCTTCACCTCGTCGGCGCGCTCGCGCAGCACGGCCGGGTCGCTGCCCACCACGCGGAACTGCACCGGGTAGGGCACGGGCGGGCCGTTGGGCAGCAGCTTCACGCGGCCGCGTGCCTCGGGGACCTCCTCGGCCAACAACCGGGGCAGGCGCAGGCGCAGCGACTCGCGCTCGGGCAGGCTCTTGGCCAGCACGATGAACTGCGATACGTTGGGCTGGGGGAACACCTGGTCCAGCGGCAGGTAAAAACGCGGGGCGCCCGAACCCACCCACGCGGCCACGCTGGCCACGCCTTCCTGCTCCATCAGCCGCTGCTCTACCCGGCGCACCACGGCCTCGTTGGCTGCGAAGGAGGTGCCCTCGGGGAACCACAGGTCCACCATGATTTCCGGCCGGCTTGAGTCGGGAAAGAACTGCTGCTGCACGCGCCCCATGCCCACCAGCCCCAGCGCAAAGATGCCGATGGTGGCGGCGATGGTGATCCACCGGTGCGCCACGCACCAGTCCACCATGTGGCGGAAGCGGTGGTAGAACGGCGTGTCGAACACCTCGGGCGGCGGCGCATCGGGCGCATGCGGCTTCACCTTCAGCAGCAGCGTGCCCAGGTAGGGCACGAAATAGACCGACACGATCCACGACAGCACCAGCGAAATCACCGTCACCGCGAAGATCGCGAAGGTGTATTCGCCCGTGACCGACTTGGCGATGCCGATGGGCAAGAAACCCGCGGCCGTGATGAGCGTGCCGGTGAGCATGGGCTTGGCCGTCACGTCATACGCAAACGTGGCCGCGCGCACCTTGTCGTAGCCCTCCTCCATCTTGCGCACCATCATCTCCACGGCAATGATGGCGTCGTCCACCAGCAGCCCCAGCGCGATGATGAGCGACCCCAGCGACACCTTGTGCAGCCCTATTCCCAAATAGTGCATGGCCAGGAAGGTCACGGCCAGCACCAGCGGGATGGTGATCGCCACCACCAGCCCCGGCCGGTAGTCCACGTGCCAGCCAAAACGCCCGCCCTTGTGCAGCCCCAGCGAAATGAAGCTCACGGCCAGCACGATCACCACGGCCTCGATCAGCACCTTGATGAACTCGCCCACCGAATCGGCCACGGCCGCTGGCTGATCCTGCACCTGGTGCAATTGCACGCCGGCCGGCAGCCGCGCCTGGATGTCGGCCGCTGCAGCGCGCAGCGCCTTGCCCAGCCGGATGATGTCGCCACCCTTGGCCATGGAGATGCCCAGGCCGATGACCTCGTGCCCCTGGAAGCGCACCTTCACCCCCGGCGGATCGACATAGCCCCTTCGCACCTCGGCGATGTCGCCCAGGCGCAGCTGGGCTCCCGAGCCGCCGCGGATCGGCATGTCACGCAGCTGCTCCACGCTGGTGAACTGCCCGCCCACGCGCACCTGCACCACGTCCTGCGGCGACTGGATCGCGCCCGCGCTCTCCACCGCATTCTGCGCACCCAGCTGCTGCAACACCGCGTTGAAGTCCAGCCCCAGCTGCGCCAGACGCTTTTGCGAGACCTCGACCCAGACGCGCTCGTCCTGCACGCCGAACTGCTCGACCTTGGCCACGTCCCTCACGCGCAGCAGCTGCTGGCGCACGTCGTCGGCGAAGTCCTTCAGCTCGGCATAGCTGAAGCCCTCACCCTGCAGGGCGTAGATCACGCCGTACACGTCGCCGAACTCGTCGTTGAAGAACGGCCCCTGGATATTGCCCGGCAGCTGGTAGCGCATGTCACCCACCTTTTTGCGCACCTGGTACCAGATGTTGGCCACCTCCGCCGGCTTGGACGAGTCCTTGAGCTCGAAGATGATCTGCGACTCGCCCGGCTTGCTGTAGCTGCGGATCTTGTCGGCGTAGGGCACCTCCTGCAGGGTGCGCTCGATCTTGTCCGTCACCTGCTCGGCCACCTGCTGCGCCGTGGCGCCGGGCCAGTAGGTGCGCACCACCATGGCGCGGAAGGTGAAGGGCGGGTCTTCGTCCTGCCCCAGCTGAAAGTACGCGGCGATGCCCAGCACCATCAGCACCACCATCAGGTAGCGCGTGAGCGCGGCATGTTCCAGCGCCCAGCGCGACAGGTTAAAGCCCTGCTTGGGCTGCGTCTGCTGCATGGGGCGGCTCCTCAGCGAGCGGCAGCGGAGGCCGCTGGCGCTTCATTATTAATAGCTGGTAGCGCTTGTCCTTCGGGCGTTGGAGCCGTTTTTGGCTTGTAAACCGTCACCACCTGCCCCGGGGCCAGCACATGCACGCCCGTGGCCACCACCTGCATGCCGGGGGTGAGGCCGGCGGCGATCACGGCCTCGTTGCCGTCGGCCGTGGCGATCTGCACCGGCTGCAGGCGCACGGTGCCGGTGGCACTGCCGTTCTTGGCCTCATAGACCCACACCACCGTCTGGCCGCCCTCCTGGCGCAGGGCGCTGGTGGGCAGCTTGATCGCCTGCACGCCGCCCCGCGCCAGCACCTGCGGCGCCACATACACGGTGGCGCCCAGCGGCGGCACGTCCGCGCCCTCCACCGCCACTTTCACGAGGAAGGTGCGCGTCACCGGATCGGCGCTGGCCGCCACCTCGCGCACCCGGCCCTGCAGCAGCGCGTCGCCCGACCAGGCGCGCACCTGCACGGCCTGCCCTGCGCGCAACTGGCCCACCTTGTCCTCCGGCACCGAGAACACCGCGTCGCGCGGGCCGTCGCGAGCAATGCGCACCACCGGCGTGCCCGCAGACACCACCTGGCCGGGCTCGGCGTCAACCGACGTCACCACCCCCGGCGCATCCGCCACCAGGCGCGTGTACTCGGTCTGGTTGCCCTGGGAAGCGAGCTGCGCGCGCGCCTGGTCCAGCGAAGCCTGCGCGGCCTTCAGCTGAGCCTGGCGGCGGTCCAGCTCCGCCCCGCTGATGAAGTTCTGCGCGCGCAGCTTGGAAAAGCGCTCGAAATCCGCCGCGGCCAAATCACGCTGCGTGGTGGCGGACGCCACCTGGGCGCGCGCGGCCTGCGCAGCCAGCTCATAGTCGCGCGGATCCAGCTGCGCCAACACCTGGCCGGCCTGCACGCGCTGGCCCAGCTCGGCCTGGCGCTGCACGATCTTGCCGGCCACGCGAAAACCCAGGCGCGACTCCACGCGCGCGCGCACCTCGCCCGCGTATTCCAGGTGCATCTGCAGGGGCGCCACGCCGACGGTGAGCAGTTTCACCGCGCGCACCGGCTCTGGCGCCGGCTCGCGGCGCGAACATCCCGCCAGCGCCAAGGCAGTCACGGCCAGCACCAGTGCAGCACCCGCCACGCCGCCACGCGGCGGCCACAAAAAAACCCCGCGGCGGGGTTGCAATGAAGACGGGCCCGGCAGGCCCGCGGCGCGCTGTGCGACAGGGTGGGTCATGGAAACATCCGGCATGCCAAATTACTGACTGACTGGTTAGTAATCTATGAGAGGCCGTTCGCTCTTGTCAAGCACGACAATGGCCGCGTGAAGCATCCCGAGTCCCCCGCCCCCCTGCGCGATCCGCGCACCGCGCCCGCCGAGGCGCCGCCGGTCACGCACTACGAGAACTTTCCCGTGGCTTCGCTGCTTTGCCCGCCACGGCTGCGCCCGCCGATCGCCGCGATCTACGCGTTTGCGCGCACGGCCGACGACATTGCCGACGAGGGCACGGCCACCGCCGCCGAGCGCCTGGCCGACCTGCGTGCCTACCGCGCCGAGCTTCAATCCGTGGCGGCCGGGCACTCCCCCCAGACGCGCTGGGCCGCCGTGTTTGGGCCGCTGCAGGCGGTGTTGCGCAGCCACCAGCTGCCCGTGCCGCTGCTGGACGACCTGCTGGACGCCTTCATGCAGGACGTCACCCTGACCGAGGCCGGCGCCACCTACGCCGACCGCGCCGCGCTGCTGGACTACTGCCGCCGCTCGGCCAATCCCGTGGGGCGCCTGCTGCTGCACCTGTACGGCGTGCACGGGCAGGACGCACTGCGCGAGAGCGACGCCATCTGCAGCTCGCTGCAGCTCATCAACTTCTGGCAGGACCTGAGCGTGGATCTGCCCCGCGGGCGCCATTACCTCACCGATGCCGACTGCGCCGCCCATGGCGTGGCGCGCGCGGACCTCGCGGCGCAGCGCCGCTCCGCCGCCAGCGACCGACTGGTGCTGGACTGCGCCGCCTGGGCCCGCGCTCTCATGCTCCAGGGCAGCCCCCTGGTACACCGGCTGCCCGGCCGTGTGGGGTGGGAGCTGCGCCTGGTCGTGCAGGGCGGTCTGCGCATTCTGGACAAGGTGCAGGCGCTGGATGGCGCCAGCCTGCTCACGCGGCCGCGGCTGGGCACGCTCGACTGGCCCCGCATGCTGGCGCGCGCCGCGCGCATGTAAGGGCCGCCCCACCCGCTGCAGCAGCGCGAGCGCGCGGGGGTCAATGGCCCCCATCACCGCATCGCGCGGCGCGCGTGCAACCCTCAGGCCACCCAGCGCCCGGCCCATTCGGCGCGGGCCTGCGCATGGCGCAGGATCTGCGCCAGCGCCTGCGGCACTTCGGCCGCCGCACGGTTGTGCATGCGCCGCGTCGCGGCCTGGTAGCGCGGCAGGTCGGCCAGCAGGGCCTGCACGCCCGATGCGATGGACCGGAAGCTCGGCAACACCAGTCCCAGGCCCTGCTCACCCACCCATTCCGTGCAGTAACGCTCCTGCGGCATGGTCCACGCATTGCGCGTGACGATGGGCGGCAGCCCCATGTGCACCGCCTCGCTCAGGCTGCCGCTGCCCGGCTTGCCGATGAAGAAGTCCGCCAGCTGCATGACGCGCGCCATCTCGCGCGTGTATTCGAGCACCACGGTAGGCGCGTTGCGGCGCAGTACCCGCAGAGCCTGCGCCAGGGCCGCGTTGCGCCCGCAGGCCAGGATCAGCGGGGTGTCCGTCAAGCGGCGGGCTATCGTCACCATCTCCCTGGAACCCTCGGAGCCAAACAGCACCAGCCCCACGGGGCGCTCGTCCAGCCCCAGCCGCGCCCGCTCGGCGGCACGATCCTGGTCCACCGGCGCATGGAACTGCGCACTCAGCACCATGCCCGAGGTTTCCCAGATGCGGTGGGGCGGAAAGTCCGCAGCGCGCGCCTGGTCCACGGCATAAGGCGAGCCACAGACCACGATCTGCTGGGTTTGCGGCTCCATCCAGAAGCTGGGCGGGCAGTCGGCCAGATCGGTCATCACCGTGACGTAGGGCACGCCTGGCAGGGCCTGCTCCAGCGCGTCGGCCATGGCGCGGTTGAAGTTGGGCACCAGCGACACCACCATCGCCGGCCGGCGTGCCGCCCAGTGCCGGCGCAGCGACTGCATGAGCCGCTGGTGGCTCCAGCGGATCATGCCCTGCAGCAGGCGCAACTCGTGCGTCAGCCCCAGCGTCCAGCCCCGGGCCAGGCGCTTGTTGTAGACGTCTTCCGGCTCCATGCCCGTCCACTGGCGAAAGCGCGCGTTCGGGTCCAGCACCTCGAAGAGATTGGTGCGGCACACCTGCCACGGCAGCCCGGCGCGGGCGATGGCCGCTTCCAGCGCCAGCGCGGAGGTGCGGTGTCCGCCCCCGGCATTGAAATAGATCAGCTCGACCAACGGGGCAGCTTCAGGCGCCATGGACTTCAATCGGTAGTGACAGGAATGGGTTGCGGTAGTTCTGCGCCGCTCTTGCGCTGCACGGGCATGTGCTGCGCCCAGTGCAGGATCTCCAGGCGCCCATCGGCGTGCTCGGCCAGCGCGCTGAGGCTTTCCACCCAGTCGCCATCGTTGGCATACAGGATGCCGTCGATGTCTCGCAGCTCCGCATGGTGGATGTGCCCGCACACCACGCCGTGCAGGCCGCGCTTGCGCGCTTCGCGCGCCACCGCGTTCTCGAAGTCGCCCACGTAGCTCACGGCGCGCTTGACCTTGAGCTTGAGATATTTGGACAGCGACCAGTACGGCAGCCCCAGGCGCGCGCGCAGGGTGTTCAGGTGCCGGTTGAGCTTGAGCGTGAATTCGTAGAGCGAGTCGCCCACATGGGCCAGCCACTTGGCGCACTGGATCACGCCGTCGAACAGGTCGCCATGGATCACCCACAGTGCGCGGCCGTCGGCCGTCTCGTGCACCCAGTCCTCGGCGACGGCAACGCCGCCGAAGTTGAGCTGCACATAACGGCGCGCAAACTCGTCGTGGTTGCCGGGGATGAAGATCACGCGCGTGCCCTTGCGGGCCTTGCGCAACAGCTTCTGCACCACGTCGTTGTGCGCCTGCGGCCAGTACCACTGGCGGCGCAGTTGCCAGCCGTCGATGATGTCACCCACCAGGAACAGCGTCTCGCACTCGGTGTGCTTGAGAAAGTCCAGCAGCGCCTGCGCCTGGCAGCCGGGCGTGCCCAGGTGCAGGTCGGAGATCCAGAGCGTGCGGTAGCGCAGCGGGGGGCGCGCCGGGTCGCATGCATCATCCGCTGGGTCGTCCGGCGGCCGGGCCGCCGAGGATTTCCAGGCGTTCAGGAAGGCATCGTCGCGCATCATGAACAGGCATGGTGGGCCGGCGCCACGACAGCGGCATGACATTTCCACGTCTGGCCCGTGACGTTGCGGCGGCGCAGCGCTCAGGCCCTGCGCCGCGCATGTTTCCCCCGCGAGCCCCGCCCAGGGCCATGGGAGAATCACGCCCCCATGAGTCCTGAACAGTACGTCCAGCAAAAGGCCGCCGCCTCCGGCAGCAGCTTCTACTACGCTTTCCTCTTCCTGCCGCGCGAGCGGCGTACGGCCATCACGGCCTTCTACGCCTTTTGCCGCGAGGTGGACGACGTGGTGGACGAAGTCTCCGAAGCCAGCGTGGCCCAGGCCAAGCTGGCCTGGTGGCAGGGCGAGGTGGCCAAGGCCTTTGCCGGGCAACCCAGCCACCCGGTGATGCAGGCGCTGATGCCGCATGCGGCCGCCTACGGCATCGAACAGCGCCACCTGCTGGCCGTGATCGAGGGCTGCCAGATGGACCTGGAGCAGACGCGCTACCTGGACTTCGCGGGTCTGGCGCGCTACTGCCACCTGGTGGCCGGCGTGGTGGGCGAGGTGGCGGCGCGCATCTTCGGCCAGCAAGATGAGCGCACCACGCAGTACGCGCACAAGCTGGGCCTGGCGTTCCAGCTCACCAACATCATCCGCGACGTGGGCGAGGACGCCATGCGCGGGCGCATCTACCTGCCCATTTCCGAGCTGCAGCAGTTCGATGTGAAGGCGCACGAGATCACCAAGCGCGAGTACTCCGAGCGCTTCACCACGCTGATGCGCTTTCAGGCCGAGCGCGCGCACCTCTTCTACGACCAGGCGCTGGCGCTGCTGCCCGACGTGGATCGGCGCGCGCAGAAGCCCGGCCTGATGATGGCCAGCATCTACCGCACGCTGCTGCGCGAGATCGAGGCCGACAACTTCCAGGTACTGCACCAGCGCACCAGCCTCACGCCGCTGCGCAAGTTCTGGCTGGCCTGGAAGGTGCAGGCGCTGGGGATGATGTGAAGGTTGCCATCGTCGGCGCCGGCTGGGCCGGCATGGCCGCGGCCGTGCATGCGGTCCAGGCGGGCCACACGGTCAGCGTGTTCGAGGCCAGCCGCACCCTGGGCGGGCGCGCGCGCGCCGTGGCCGGCCAGCGCGCAGACGGCTCGCCCCTGGTGCTGGACAACGGCCAGCACATCCTCATCGGCGCCTATGCCGAATGCCTGCGCCTGATGCGCGCCGTGGGCGTCACGCCCGACTCCGCCCTGCTGCGCCTACCCCTGGCGCTGGTGTTCCCCGACGGCAGCGGCCTGGCCCTGCCCGATGCCCCGCCGCCCTGGGATGCGCTGGCCGGCATCGCCCGCGCACGCGGCTGGAGCCTGCGCGAGCGTGCGGCCCTGCTGGCGCGCGCCGCACGCTGGCGGCTGGCGGGGTTCCGGTGCGCACCGGGCACCAGCGTGGCGGACTTGTGCGCGGGCCTGCCACAGCGGCTGGTGGACGAGTTCATCGCGCCGCTGTGCGTGTCGGCGTTGAACACGCCCGTGCAAGATTCCTGCGGCCAGGTGTTCCTGCGCGTGCTGCACGACAGCCTGTTCGCCGGCCGGGGCGGCTCCCACCTGCTGCTGCCGCGCACCGACCTGGGCGCGCTGTTCCCCGAGCCCGCGGCGCACTGGCTGCAGCAGCGCGGCCACGCGGTGCACCGCGGCCAACGCGTGCAGGCACTCGCACGCGACGAGGCCGGCTGGCGCGTGGACGGCTGCGCGTTCGACGCCGTGCTGCTGGCCACCAGCAGCACCGAGTCCGCCCGCCTGGTGGCCGACGCCGCCGTGCCCGCAGCCGAGCGCCCCGCCCTGCAGACCTGGGCCGCCGGTGCGCAGGCACTGCGCTTTGGCGCCATCGCCACCGTGTATGCCGAACTGCCGGGAGCGCGCACCCCGCTGCTGCCCCGCCCCATGCTGGCGCTGCGCGCGCGGGCACAACGGCCCGCGCAGTTCGTCTTCGACCGCGCGCTGCTGGGCGGCCCGGCCGGGCTGCTGGCGTTCGTGGTCAGCGCCTTCGAGGGCGAGCGCACCGCGCTGGAGCGCGACGTGCTGGCCCAGGCGGCCGAGGACCTGGCCCTGCCCGGCCTGCGCGCGGTGCAGACGGTGGTGGAAAAGCGCGCCACCTTTGCCTGCACGCCCGCCCTGGCGCGCCCGCCGCGCGTGATTGCGCCAGGACTGCAGGCCTGCGGCGACTACGTGGCAGGGCCCTACCCCGCCACGCTGGAGGGCGCGGTACTGCACGGCGCGGCGGCCGCGCATGATTTAGGCCAAAACAGCCTCTAGCGCTTACCCATCAAGCGCTAACAGCTATCGTTTAAGGAGCATCTCAGGCGGCCGCTGCGCGGATTCGCGCGGCAGCACGTCGGCCAGCGTGAGCACCTCCAGCCCCGTGTGCGCCCACAGGCGCTCCAGCGGCGGGGTGCGCGCCAGCAGCAGGCGCTGCACCAGCGGCTCCATGTGCGTGGTGGCTGGCTCGGCCAGCAGCACGTAGCGTGCGTCGGCTGCGTCGGACCCGTCGGCGGCCGTCTCGTCCACCCGCACCACCCAATCCAGCGCCGCCAGCACCGGCAGCACGGACCCCACCTGCAGCACATCCACGCGCAGCCGCTGGGCCAGCTCCAGCACGCTCAGCCCGTGGGGCGGTTGCTGGCGCGCGCGGTGCAGCTGCTGCAGCACCTCCACGGCCAGCAAGAAGGCCCAGCCCTCGCCCGTGGCGCAGCGCGCCACGCCGGCGAGCAGGCTCGGCAGATAGGCGGCCACCACCGCACCCAGCAGCACGATGACCCAGGCCACGTACACCCACAGCAGCAAGATGGGCAGCGTGGCGAACGTGCCGTACAGCACCGAATAGGTGGGTACCGACGCCAGGTACAGCGACAGCACTTTCTTGGCCAGCTCGATGCCCACAGCGACGAACACCCCGCCCGCCCAGGCGTGGCGCCAATGCACCTGGGTGTTGGGCACATAGCGGTACAGCGCCGCCATGCCGGCGGCCAGCACGAAGAACTCGATCGCATCGAACAGCAGGCGCGCTCCGCCCGGCAGCGTGTCGCCGATACCGCGCGACGCGGCGCTGGCGACCGAGGTGGTCAGCGCCAGGCTGGCCGCCAGCACCAGCGGACCAAGCGTGAGCGCGGCCCAGTAGATCAGCACGCGCTGGCCCAGCGGGCGCAGGCGCTGCACGCGCCAGATGTTGTTGAGCGTGCGGTCGATGGTGAGGATCAGCGCCAGCGCGGTCACCATGAGGATGGACAAGCCCGCCGCGCCCAGGCCATGCGCCTTGGCGGCGAACTGCGTGAGGTAGCCCAGCACCGGGCGCGAGATGCTGTCGGGCACCAGGCTGTCCACCAGCCAGCGCTGCAGCACGAGCTGCATCTCGGCAAACATGGGGAACACGGTGAACATGGCCAGCGCCACCGTCACGAACGGCACCAGCGACAGCAGCGTGGTGAAGGTGAGGCTGCTGGCCGTCAGCCCCAGGCGGTCCTCGCGAAAGCGCTCGCGCAGCGTCTGCGCGGTGGTGCGCCAGGGGAAGTGGGAAAGCTCCACCAGCCACTCCTCGGCACGCACTGCAATGGACTGTAGGGACAACGACATGACCGATATGATGCCAGCCCCATGCATCGCGAAACCCTGCCCCCCGCCCCCGCCCTGCACATCGCCACCGACGTGGCGGCCACGCGCTGGCTGGCCGTGGGCAGCCTGGCGGCGCTGATCGTGCTGTGCCTGGCCTGGGAGCTGTGGCTGGCGCCGGTGCGCCCGGGCGGCTCGTGGCTGGCGATCAAGGCCCTGCCGCTGGCGGTGCCGCTGGCCGGGCTGCTCAAGCGGCGCATGTACACCTACCGCTGGGTCAGCCTGCTGGTGTGGCTGTATTTCACCGAAGGGGTGGTGCGCGCCTGGAGCGACCCGGCGCCCGGCAACTGGCTGGCGGGCCTGGAGATCGTGCTGTGCCTGCTGCTGTTCACCGCCTGCGCGCTGCATGTGCGGCTGCGCCAGCGTGCCGCCAAGGCGGCCCGCGCCGCCGCGCCTGCCTGAGCGTACGGAGCCTTTGCCTGACATCGACTGGATTGACCGCCATGACCACTGCCCTGCTCGACACCCTGCGCCAGATCGTTGGCGCCGCCCATGTACTGACCGAGGGCGACCTTGCCGCCTATGAACAGGACTGGCGCAAGCGCTCCCATGGCAAGTCCCTGGCCGTGGTGCGCCCGGGCTCCACGGCCGAGGTGGCAGCAGTGGTGCGCGCCTGTGCCGATGCCGGCGCGGCGATCGTGCCGCAAGGCGGCAACACCGGCCTGTCGGTGGGCAGCACGCCCGACGGCAGCGGCACGCAGGTGGTGCTGAGCCTCACGCGCATGAATGCGGTGCGCGCCATCGACCGCGACAACCTCACCATGACGGTGGAGGCCGGCTGCATATTGCAGGCCCTGCAGGAGACGGCCGAGAAAGCCGATCTGCTGTTTCCGCTGTCGCTTGCCGCAGAAGGCAGTTGCACCATCGGCGGCAACCTGTCCACCAATGCCGGCGGCACGCAGGTGGTGCGCTACGGCAACACGCGCGAGCTGTGCCTGGGCCTGGAGGTGGTTACGCCCCGGGGCGAGGTGTGGAACGGCCTCTCGGGCCTGCGCAAGGACAACACCGGCTACGACCTGCGCGACCTGTACATCGGCAGCGAAGGCACGCTCGGCATCATCACCGCGGCCACCATGAAGCTCTTCCCCCAGCCCGCTGCGCAGCTCACCGCCTGGGCCGCCGTGCCGTCGATGGGGGCGGCCGTGCGCCTGCTGGGCCTGTCGCACCAGCACCTGGGGGCCGGGCTCACGGGTTTCGAGGTGATGGGGCAGTTCGCGCTGTCGCTGGTCATCAAGCACATGCCGCAGCTGCGCGTGCCGTTCGCCGGGCTGGACGGCGCGCCACCCTACTACGTGCTGCTGGAAAACAGCGACAGCGAATCCGAAGAACACGCGCGCCAGCGCTTCGAGGCGCTGCTGGAACTGGCCTTCGAGGACGGCTGCGTGCTGGACGCCGTGGTCGCCGAGAGCCTGTCGCAAGCGCATGAGCTGTGGCATATCCGCGAGAGCATTCCGCTGGCCCAGGCCGAAGAAGGCCTGAACATCAAGCACGACATTTCGATCGCCGCGTCGCGCATCCCCGCGTTCGTGGAGCACACCGATGCGCTGCTGCAGCGCGAGATTCCCGGCGTGCGCCTGGTCAACTTCGGCCACCTGGGCGACGGCAATCTGCACTACAACGTACAGGCGCCGGCGGGCGGCGATGCGCGGGAGTTCCTGCGCACGCAGGAGGACCGCGTCAACGCCCTGGTGTACGACGCGGTGGCGCAGTTCGACGGCTCGTTCTCGGCCGAGCACGGCGTGGGCGTGCTCAAGGCCGACAAGCTGGCGCAGTACAAGTCGCCCGTGGCCCTGGGGCTGATGCGCGCCATCAAGCAGGCCCTGGACCCGCAGGGCCTCATGAACCCGGGCTGCATTCTTCAAAAATGAGAGCTGTTGGCGCTTGTCTAGCAAGCGCTGGAGCCACTTTTCATTCAAGACCATGACCCCACGCCCCATCCGCCACCAATACGAAGACCTGATGCGCCATGTGTTCGAACATGGCACGGCCAAGGGCGACCGCACGGGCACGGGCACCAAGAGCGTGTTCGGCCACCAGATGCGCTTTGACCTCTCCGAGGGCTTTCCGCTGGTGACCACCAAGAAGGTGCACCTCAAGAGCATCATCCTGGAGCTGCTGTGGTTCCTGCGCGGCGACAGCAACGTGCGCTGGCTGCAGGAGCGCGGCTGCACCATCTGGGACGAGTGGGCGCGCGACGACGGCAGCCTGGGCCCCGTGTACGGCGTGCAGTGGCGCAGCTGGCCCACGCCGGACGGCGGCCACATCGACCAGATCCAGCAGGTGATCGACACCCTCAAGACCCACCCCGACAGCCGCCGCATCATCGTGAGCGCCTGGAACGTGGCCGAGCTGGACCGGATGGCGCTCATGCCCTGCCACGCATTCTTCCAGTTCTACGTGGCGCCATCCCAGGTGGCTGGTGAGCCGGGCAAACTGAGCTGCCAGCTCTACCAGCGCAGCGCAGACATCTTCCTGGGCGTGCCGTTCAACATCGCGTCGTACGCGCTGCTCACGCACATGGTGGCGCAGCAGTGCGACCTGCAAGTGGGTGACTTCATCTGGACCGGCGGCGACTGCCATATCTACAGCAACCATTTCGAGCAGGTGCGGACCCAACTGGCGCGCCAGCCCTATGCCTACCCGACGCTGCAGATCAAGCGCCGGCCCGCATCCATCTTTGATTACGCCTACGAAGACTTCGAAGTGGTGGGCTACGAACACCACCCCGCCATCAAGGCGCCGGTGGCGGTGTAGCCAGTCTTTTCATTAAGGAAATCCTGCAAAACCCCGAACGCAGTCTGCTAGAAGCCAGGAAGTCATGGCATCCTCCCCGCCCATGAAGCAAAGCAGCCTTGACCTGAAACTGAGCACCAAAAAGACCCGCAAGCAAGAACTGCTGATCCAGATGGATTTGGTGGTGCCCTGGGCTGCTCTGGTCGAACTCATTGCGCCCTATTACCCCGAAGGCAAGAACGGCCGCCCACCCTTTGCCCTGGAGACCATGCTGCGCATCCACTGCATGCAGCAGTGGTTCACCCTGTCAGATCTGGCGATGGAAGAGGCCTTCTTTGACACCCCGATCTACCGGGAGTTTGCAGGTCTTGATGTCCATGGGAGGGTGCCTGACGAGAGCACCATCCTGAGGTTTCGTCATCGGCTGGAGAAACACAAGCTGGCCGAGCAGATTCTGGCCACTGTCAACGAGCTTCTGGCAGCCCAGGGCTTGCTGCTCAAGGCAGGCACTGCGGTCGATGCCACACTGATCGCAGCGCCTAGCTCTACCAAGAACAAGGACAGAAAGCGCGACCCAGAGATGCATTCGAGCCAAAAGGGCAACGAATGGCACTTTGGCATGAAGGCCCATATCGGCGTGGATGCAGACTCGGGACTCGTGCATACCGTCATAGGCACCTCGGGTAACGTGGCCGACGTTGTAGAGGGCAACAGCTTGCTGCACGGGCAGGAGACAGACGGGTTTGGTGATGCGGGCTACCAAGGTATCGACAAGCGCCCGGATGCAAAGAAGGACGTCACCTGGCACATCGCGATGCGCCCAGGCAAACGCAGAGCGCTGGACAAAGAGAACAACCCCGTTGACGCGCTGATAGACCAAGTGGAGAAGATCAAGGCGAGCATCCGTGCCAAGGTGGAGCATCCCTTCAGGGTGATCAAACGACAGTTTGGATACACCAAGGTGCGCTACCGGGGATTGAAGAAGAACACGTTGCAGCTCAAGACGCTGTTTGCGCTGTCCAATCTTTGGATGGTGCGCCATCAATTGCTGGAGGCGCAGGGATGAGTGCCCCTGAAATCAGGCAAATGGCCGCAAAGGCGGTGCAGATGGCCCGCAAGGGCGTGGAAAGTGGTGCGAAGACCCAGGCTAAACGCCATCCATCGCACTATCTGAAACCGGTGACCTTGTAGCACTTACGCATTCGAGTTATTCAGGGCATCCTTAACTTAAATACCAAGCAATATCAATGGCTAAGTTTTTGAACACTAGCGCAACCAATTATTTTCTAGAAGAACTAATCAAAGATGCGAAAGATCGCCTAGTTTTAATCAGTCCTTTTTTAAAACTTAACGATCGAATCAAGGAGCTTCTAGCAGACAAAAACAGGCTTAAAATTGATGTAAGAATCGTTTACGGAAAAAGCGAACTTCAGCCTGAGGAAATTTCCTGGCTAAATGACCTCACTTACATCCGCACAAGCTTTTGTAAAAATTTGCACGCAAAATGCTACATAAACGAATCGTTTTGCATTGTAACAAGCCTGAATCTCTATGAATTCAGTCAAGTCAATAATAACGAAATGGGAGTTTTATTTAATCGCACCGATGATCCAGAACTTTATCGCGACGCCTACGAAGAGGCTCAACGCATTATCCGGATCAGCGAAGAGGTAAGAATATCTTTAGAGCGGATAAATTCAAAAGATTCCGAAGAAACTACAGAGGAAGAACCGGGAAGTAAATTAACTTCATCCAAAATAGCAGCCAAACACGGCCTTAAAACAGCTCAGTTCATTGAACGTCTGATTGGCACAGGGCATCTAGAACTCAAAGATGGGAAGCCCCACCTCACGGCTAAGGGTAAAGATGCAGGTGGCGAGTACAAATTCAGTAAAAAATTTGGCTCTTACTTTATCTGGCCCGACGATTTGCAATTCGAATAGCAATGCAAACTGCCCTCATCTACGCGCGCGCCGCCAACGGCGTGATCGGCAAGGACGGCACCATGCCCTGGCATTTGCCCGAAGACCTGGCGCATTTCAAGGCGCTCACCCAGGGCCACCCGGTGATCATGGGCCGCAAGACCTGGGACTCGCTGCCCCCGCGCTTTCGGCCGCTGCCGGGGCGCGCCAACATCGTCGTGACGCGCCAGGCCGACTGGCAGGAAAGCGGCGCCCAGCGCGCATCCAGCCTGCCTGAGGCACTCGCCTTGGCCCAGCAGTCCGGCAGCACCACGGCATGGGTCATCGGCGGCGCGCAGATCTACGCCCAGGCCCTGCCCCTGGCGGCGCGCGTCGAGGTGACCGAGATCGCGCAGGACTACGAGGGCGATGCCTACGCGCCGGCCCTGGGACCGGAATGGGTGGAAACGGCCCGCAGCAGCCATGTGGGCGCGGGCGGCCTGCCCTACGCCTTCGTGACCTTCGAGCGCCGCAGCTGACGCCCCGCCTTTATCACTCTATTTTTGATAGCTGCTTGCGCTTGCTGCAAAAGCGCTGGAGGCCAAAAACATGCAAATCGCCACCTGGAACATCAATTCCCTCTCCGTGCGCCTGCCGCAGGTGTTGGCCTGGCTGGAGGCCAACCCCGTGGACGCCATCGGCCTGCAGGAGCTCAAGCTGGTGGACGAGAAATTCCCGCACGACGCCTTCGAAGCAGCGGGCTACCACGCGGTGTGCTTCGGCCAGAAGACCTATAACGGCGTGGCCATCCTCAGCCGCACGCCGCTGCGCGACGTGGTGCGCAATATCCCGGGCCATGGCGACGAGCAGGCCCGCGTCATCGCCGCTACGCTGGATACGCCTGAAGGCCCGCTGCGCCTGGTGAACTGCTACTTTGTGAATGGCCAGGCGCCAGGGACCGAGAAGTTCAGCTACAAGCTGCTGTGGCTGGAGGCGCTGCGCGACTGGCTGCGCACCGAGCTGGCCGCGCATCCACGGCTGGTGCTGGTGGGCGACTTCAATGTGGCCCCCGAGGACCGCGACTCCTTCGATCCCGTGGGCTTGAAGGACACCATCCACCACACGGTAGAGGAGCGCCAGCACTTCCAGGACTTGCTGGGGCTGGGTCTGACCGACGCCTTCCGCCTGTTCGATCAGCCCGAGAAGAGCTATTCGTGGTGGGACTACCGCATGCTGGGGTTTCAGAAGAACCGCGGGCTGCGCATCGACCACATCCTGGTCAGCGCTGCGCTGCGACCCTCCGTGACGGCCTGCCGCATCGACCGCGCGCCGCGCAAAAATCCGCAGCCCAGCGACCACGCGCCGGTCGTGGTGTCGCTGGGCTGACAGGTGGCCGACGCGGGCGACAGGCGCCCGCGCTGAAGGCCATCAGGACGCGGCCTGGTAACGGTTGCGCAGCGCGCGCACTTCGTTGTGGTTGCGCTTCACGCCCTGGGCCTGGCGCTCGACCAGGGTGCGCACGGCGGGTGGCAGTGCGTTTTCCAGCGCCTTGTTGTAGCGGGCCATGGCCACGTCCTCGCCGCGCTCGCACTCTTCCAGCACAGCCTTGTCGTCATAGGTAGTCGCCCCTGATTTATTCGTAAGCCATTGATTTTGCTGGATATTTTCTTCATTCCGGCGTATAATTTCTCCCGTTCTGATAGCGCATCCGCCTTGATTTCTGGGAGTTTCGTGCCGTGATGTTCACCTGCCCCGCCACCGACGATTTCTTCCGCTCGCGCATCGACCAGATGATCGATCTGCGCCATCCGCTGGCGGTGCTGTCTTCGCGCATGCCCTGGCAGGAGATCGAGGCGCGGGTGGCCCACCTGCTGGTGCGCAAGGCCCACGCCGGGCAGGCCATGCCCGATCTGGATTTGTTCGGCGAGAAGCCCCAGCGCCAGGCTGCGGCCAGCAAGGCCGGGCGCCCGCGCGTGGCGCTGCGCATCATGGTCTCGCTGCTGTACCTCAAGCACGCGTTCAACGAATCCGATGAGGGCGTGGTGGCCCGCTGGGCCGACACCCCGCGCTGGCAGTTCTTCTCGGGCTGCGCGTACTACGAAGACCGCCAGCCCTGCGACGCCACCACCCTGGTCAAGTTCCGTCAGTTGCTGGGCGAAGAAGGCGTGGAAGAGCTGCTGGCGCAGACCATCAACGTGGCCGTTGAACTCAAGCTGATCAAGCCGCAGGAGCTCTCTCGCGTGATCGTGGACAGCACGGTGCAGCACAAGGCGATTGCGCACCCCACCGACAGCCGCCTGCTGGAGACAGCCAGGGTCAAGCTGGTCGAAGCAGCCAAGGGTGCCGGCATCGACTTGAAGCAGACCTTTGCCAAGGAAGGCAAGGAGCTGGGCCGCAAGGCCGGGCGCTATGCCCACGCGCGCCAGTTCAAGCGCATGCGCCGCGCCATCAAGCGCCAGCGCACCATCGTCGGGCGGCTGCAGCGCGAGATCGAGAGGAAGATCGCCACTGGGGCCAGCGCCATCGGGCAAGCCGTGCGCCAAGCGCTCGCCCAGACATTGAGCAAGGCCGCGCGCATCGTGGCCCAGAGCGGCCAGCGCAAGGCGGTGGATGGACAGCCCAAGCTGTACGCCTGGCATGCCCCGGAGGTGGACTGCATCAGCAAAGGCAAGGCCAAGCAGCCCTACGAGTTCGGCGTGAAGGTGGGCATTGCCAGCACGCTCAAAGGCAACCTGATCGTGGGCGCCCGGGCCTTCCACGGCAACCCGTACGATGGTCACACCCTCACAGAGCAACTGGAGCAGGCCACGATCCTGATGCAGGACAGCGATGCAAAACCAGCGACAGCGTTCGTTGATCTGGGCTACCGGGGGGTGGATGCGGACAACCCGGATGTGCACATCGTGCACCGGGGCAAGGCCAAGCGGATCAGTGAGCAGGAAAGAAAGCTGCTCAGGCGGCGCCAGGCTATTGAACCCATCATCGGGCACCTCAAGGCCGATCACCGCATGGGTCGCTGCCACCTCAAGGGCGAACAGGGCGACCGCCTGCACGCGGTGCTGTGCGCGGCCGGCTACAACATCAAGTGGCTGCTGCGCATGATCGTCAAGAAGGGGGTGGCCTTCTTGCAGGTGGTTTTTTTGTGCCTGCTGCAAGCCAGCACACAGGAGCGTTCTTGGCTGGCCGCTGTGATGGACATGCGCTCTTGGGCTGCTGATGCCCGATCAACCCTGTGCACAGCCCTGGCCAACCGGCTGACCTTGGGGGCTGGCAGGCTCTCCCAGGCTTGAAATGAATATTTCAGGGCCGACTAGGTACTCAACGCCGCCTTCACCGACACCCAGCCGCGGTGCAGCGCGCCGGCCATGGTGCCGCCGCTGGAGGGCTCGCCGCCGTGGCTGCGGATCGCACTCTCCAGCTCCGCGGCGGCGGTTGCGCATTCCTGGGCGCGGCGCTCCAGCAGGCTCTTGAGTTCGGGCGAATCCGCACGCTCGGCCGAGGTGCGAAACCCGTACTCGCCGTCGCGGCTGCATTCCAGCAGATCGTCCAGCACGTCCACCACGTCCTCGTTGTCCATCAGCGTGGCGCCTGCCGCGGTGCCCGACGCGGTTACCGTGGGGTTGCGGCGCACGCGGTCCCACGCGGCGCGCGCGGCGGGCTGGGCCTGCGCCCATTCCAGCGAGCTTTGGGCCCGGGCGCGGCCCCAGTCGCGCGACAGTTCGGGCTCCACCGTTTCAAAATCACCGGGGTAGCGGCTGGCGGCGCTCCAGCCCATCTCATAGGCGGGGCGGTATTCTTCGTAGGCCCGGCCGGTCACGTAGTACGGTTCGCGCTGATAGGTTTCACGCCAATAGGCGTCCTCGGCCGTGGGGTTGACCGCCTCGGCCGCCGCCTTGCCGGCCAGACCGCCGACAATGGCTCCCGCCACACCGCCCACGGCAGCACCGATGGGGCCGCCGATGGCGCCCGTGGCGGCGCCCGCAACGGCTCCGCCCGCGGCGCCTACGCCCGTGCCGATGGGGTGGGCCCCCGGTTCATTGGTCAGGGGGTCACGATTGGCATCCTTGAAATCCGACATGTATCGACTCCGGTTGGTTGAACAATGAATTCATTGTTGAAGCCCCCCGGGCACCATCGGGTCGGTGACGGCAGCCCCTGCCTGTAGGACTCACGCGCACGCTGTGCATGCGCGCCACAAGGCCTTATGCTATCGAATCAATAGCTGCCAGCGCTTTCTCTTAAAGCGCCAGCGCCTTGTTTCACTCATCATCGTGCGCATCCAGGCCCAGTTCCTGGATCTTGCGCGTGATGGTGTTGCGGCCGATGCCCAGGCGCTGCGCTGCTTCCATGCGCCGCCCGTGCGTGGCCTGCAGCGCCGTGCGGATCAGGCGCGACTCGAAACGCCGCGTGAGCACGTCCCACACGTCGGCCTGGCCGCTGCGCAGCAGCTGCTGGGCCTCGCTCACCAGCGCGGGCTCCCAGCCCATGCCATCCAGGGCAGCGGCCTGGTCGGTGCGCAGGCCCGCCGGCGCAGGCGGCAGCGCGGGGGTCGACGCGCTCGTCGCGCCAGCGGCGACCTCGTCCGCCACGCCCTGCAACGGCGCGGCGGGATGCGGCGTGGCCTCCAGCACCTCGGGCGGCAGGTCCTGCGCCGAGATGACCTGCGCGGGCGCCATCACCGTCAGCCAGTGGCAGATGTTCTCCAGCTGGCGCACGTTGCCGGGGAAGGCAAAGCGTGTGAGCAGGGCCAGCGCTGCGTCGGAGATGCGCTTGGGCTCCACGCCCAGTTGCCTTGCGCTGCGCTGCAGGAAGTAGCGTGTGAGCATGGCCACGTCTTCGCTGCGCTCGCGCAGCGCCGGCAGGCGCAGGCGGATCACGTTGAGGCGGTGGAACAGGTCCTCGCGGAAGGCACCGTCCTTCACGCGCTGCTCCAGGTTCTGGTGCGTAGCGGCGATCACCCGCACATTGGCCTTCACGGCGGCATGGCCGCCCACGCGGTAGAACTGCCCGTCCGACAGCACGCGCAGCAGGCGCGTCTGCAGGTCGAAGGGCATGTCGCCGATTTCGTCAAGGAACAGTGTGCCGCCCTCGGCCTGCTCGAAGCGCCCGCGCCGCTGCGTCTGCGCACCCGTGAAGGCACCGCGCTCATGGCCGAAGAGCTCGCTCTCCAGCAGGTCCTTCGGGATGGCCGCAGTGTTGATGGCCACGAAGGGCCCACCCGCCACGGGCGAGTGCTTGTGCAGCGCGCGCGCCACGAGTTCCTTGCCCGAGCCAGATTCGCCCGTGATCAGCACCGTGACCACGCTCTGGCTCAGACGGCCGATGGCGCGGAACACGTCCTGCATGGCGGGTGCCTGGCCCAGCATCTCGGGCATCGCGGTGAGCTGCTGCTCGGCGACCTCCTCGCGCTGGCTTTCCTCCACGGCGCGGCGGATCAGCTCCACCGCCTTGGGCAGGTCAAACGGCTTGGGCAGGTATTCAAAGGCGCCGCCCTGGAAGGCGGACACGGCGCTGTCCAGGTCGGAATACGCCGTCATCACGATGACCGGCAGACCGGGTTGCAGGCCGCGCACCTTCTCCAGCAGTTGCAGGCCGGAGCCGCCCGGCATGCGGATATCGCTCACCAGGACCTGCGGTCCCTGGTGGGTGGGGTCGCCCGCGGCCACATCGGCCAGCGCGTCCAGTACATCGCGCGCCTGCGTGAAGCTGCGCGTGGGCAGGTTTTCGCGCGCCAGCGCCTTTTCGAGGACGAAGCGGATCGAAGGGTCGTCGTCTACTATCCAGATCGGCTTCATGTGTTCCAGCTCCCTTTACCTTTACCCGTTGGGGTCGTGCGTGTCAGGGACTCAAGGCAGTGGTATGAGGATGCGGAAGTCGGTGCGGCCCGGCTGGCTCTCGCACTCAATGAGCCCATGGTGTCGCTGCACAAAGGTTTGCGCCAGCGTCAAGCCCAGTCCCGATCCCCCGTCCCGCCCCGTCACCAGCGGATAGAAGATCCGCTCCTTGATGGCTTCGGGCACGCCCGGTCCGTTGTCGATGACATGCAATTCCAATGCCAGCCGGTAGCGTTGGCGCCCGAACGTGACCTGCCGCGCCACGCGCGTGCGCAGCGTGATGACCGCGTCGCCCGCGGCAATGCGCTCGTGCAACGCCTGCGCCGCGTTCTGCACGATGTTCAGCACGGCCTGGATGAGCTGCGCGCGGTCGCCGCGAAACTCAGGGATGGAGGTGTCATAGTCGCGCAGCACGGCCAGGCCCTGCGGATGCTCGACCAGTACCAGGGAGCGCACGCGCTCGCAGACTTCGTGGATATTCACATCGCCGACGAGGTGCGGGTGACGGTGCGGCGCCAGCAGCCGGTCCACCAGGCTTTGCAGGCGGTCGGCCTCGTGGATGATGACCTGGGTGTACTCGGTCAGGTCGCGGCTTTCCAGCTCCATCTCCAGCAGCTGCGCCGCCCCTCGGATGCCGCCCAGCGGGTTCTTGATCTCGTGCGCCAGATTGCGGATCAGCTCCTTGTTGGCCTGCGCCTGCTCGCGCAGCCGCTCCTCGCGGTCCTGGCGCGCCTGCGCCTCCAGGGGCCACAGCTCTACGATCACGTCGCCGCTGTGCTCCACCACCGCCACGCTGGCGTGCACCGGCAAAGGCTCCTGCGGCGAGCGGCGCAGCACGGCTTCGAAGCGCAGCGCCGCGAAGTCGCGCCCGCGCGCGCCGGCCAGCGCCGTCTGCAGGATGGTCGGATCGGTGAACAGGCCGGCGAAGTCCACGCCTTCCAGCGTGCGGCGCGACAGGCCCAGGGCGTTTTCCAGCGCTGCGTTGACGAAGATAGCCGCCCCGCCGGGGTGCAGCACGGCAATCAGCGTGGAGACGAGGTCCAGCGCCTGGTAGCGGTCCGTTGGGGTGGGCTCTTGGATGATCGCGCCTTTGTGCCGCACGCGGGGACCGCGGCGTTTACTTGTTCAGGCGCGAGAGTTCGCGCTTGATGCCGGCCACATCGGCCTCGGCCCGGGCCACGCTGGCCTTGAGCTCGGCCGTGCGCTCGATGTAGCCCTGCGGGTTGCGCAGCTCCAGCGCCGTGCGCTGAGGCGAGCCGTCGTTGTACTCCTTGCGCAACTCGGCCAGGCGGGTTTCCGCCTTGCTCAGTTCAGACTCCAGGATGGCGCGCGCATCGGCGTCGCGCGCACGTTGGTCGGCCGCGCCCACGCGCGGAGCGTTCGCGGGCGAACTGCTGGCGCTGGCACCGGAAGCGCCGGCGCTGCCGCCCGAGGAGGCCGCCGCCGGTCGCGAACCCTGCAGCACCGTCACATTGCCACCTTCCACGAGCTTGCAGCCGCGCTCCTTGGCCTGCGTGGCGTTGTTGGTGTATTCGTTGCCGCAGCGGTAGATGCGGTCCTGCGCCCAGGCGGGCTGCAGCACGGCGGCGATAACGGTCAGGGCGAACAAAGTGCTTTTCATCGAATTCCTCACATGGCATGCGTCGGGCATGCGCGGTGCCGGTGAGTATCCCCCAATCACTCCAACCCGCCAATTGCGACGGCCCAACGCTGCGGTTTTGGTGCGACGGGCTGCCGTGCTCCGTCAACCCCGCACGCAGCCCGTCCATAGAAAAAGGCGGCCGGAGCCGCCTTGTTGACAACAGTCGGGGGCCTGAGCCCCTGCCATCACAGCGAGTAGTACATGTCGTACTCGACGGGATGCACGGCCATGCGGAAGCGCGTGACTTCCTGCATCTTCAGCTCGATGTAGGCGTCGAGCATGGAGTCGGTGAACACGCCGCCCTTGGTCAGGAACGCGCGGTCCTTGTTCAGCGCTTCCAGCGCCTGGTCCAGGCTGTGGCACACGGTGGGCACCAGCTTGTCTTCCTCCGGCGGCAGGTGGTACAGGTCCTTGGTAGCGGCTTCGCCCGGGTGGATCTTGTTTTCCACGCCGTCCAGACCCGCCATCAGCAGGGCCGCAAAGCCCAGGTAGGGGTTCATCAGCGGATCGGGGAAGCGCGCTTCCACGCGGCGGCCCTTCGGGTTGGCCACGAACGGGATGCGGATGGAGGCCGAGCGGTTCTTGGCCGAGTAGGCCAGCTTCACCGGCGCCTCGAAGTGCGGCACCAGGCGCTTGTAGCTGTTGGTGCCAGGGTTCGTGATGGCGTTCAGTGCGCGGGCGTGCTTGATGATGCCGCCGATGTAGTACAGCGCGAAGTCCGACAGACCCGCATAGCCGTCGCCGGCGAACAGGTTCTTGCCGTCCTTCCAGACCGACTGGTGCACGTGCATGCCCGAGCCGTTGTCGCCGTGGTAGGGCTTGGGCATGAAGGTGGCGGTCTTGCCGTAGGCGTTGGCCACGTTGTGGATCACGTACTTCTGCAGCATGGTCCAGTCGGCACGCTCCACCAGCGTGCTGAACCGGGTGCCGATCTCGTTCTGGCCGGCACCGGCCACTTCGTGGTGGAACACCTCGACCGGAATGCCCAGGGATTCAAGGATCAGGGACATCTCGGCGCGCATGTCCTGCGTGCTGTCGACCGGGGGCACGGGGAAATAGCCGCCCTTGGTGGTGGGACGGTGGCCACGGTTGCCGCCTTCGAGCTTGGCGCCGGTATTCCAGGGGGCTTCGTACTCTTCGATCTCGTAGAAGGTGTGGTTGGGATCGGTGCTCCAGCGCACGCCGTCGAAGATGAAGAACTCGGGCTCCGGGCCGAAATAGGCCGTGTCGCCCATGCCGGAGGCCTTCAGGTACGCCTCGGCACGCTTGGCGATGGAGCGCGGGTCGCGGTCGTAGGCCTTGCCGTCGGCCGGCTCCACCACGTCACACGCCATGATCATGGTGGTTTCTTCGAAGAACGGGTCGATGTTGGCGGTGTTCGGATCGGGCATGAGCAGCATGTCCGACGCCTCGATCCCCTTCCAGCCGGCGACCGACGAGCCGTCGAACGCATGGCCCGAGGCGAACTTGTCTTCGTCGAAGTGCGAGATCGGCACGGTGACGTGCTGTTCCTTGCCGCGGGTATCCGTGAAGCGGAAGTCCACGAACTTGACTTCGTTTTCCTTCACCATCTTCATCACGTCTGCAACGGTCTTGGCCATCAGGGTTCTCCAGGGATAGAAGTGCTCATCAACAATGATGCGCACAGAAAAGCAGTTTGCGTGCCAGCGAATGGGGACACCCGTACGGGGCAAGCCGGGCGCAGAGCCCTGCGACGGCGCACCAAACGCGTGCAGGATTTTAAGTGGCCCGCCTTCTTACCATTTGCGCACCATTTCAGGGCCTATGGATGCACCTGTTTGGTGCAAACCTTCCTGCAGCGCCTGCCACGCGGCAGGCACCAAGGCAGCGGCCCCCTTGACGCCCAATTCCACATGGCGCCCGTGTACCGGGTGGTCCACGCTCGGCAGGCTGAACACCTTGATCCCCGGATGTCCGGCCTCGACCCGCTCCATGAGCGGGGTCAGCGCGGCTTCCATCGCGCCGTAAAGCACGACGGAGCGCTCCATCTGCGGCTGCTGGTTGAACCACGGGGCACAGTAATGCTGGAGTGCCCAGTCCACCATAGGCCAAGCCATGACCGGGAACCCCGGCACGAAATGCACCATGCCGCCCCCAGGGCCGTCACACGAGAAGCCGGGGATCTTGTTGTAAGGGTTGGGAATGATGCGCGCACCCTCAGGAAAAACGCCCATGTTCAGCCGATGCAGATTGTCGGCGCGGTCGGGGTCGAACGCCTCGCCCTGTTCCCGTGCCACATCCTGCATGCGCTCGGTGATCAGGCGCTTGGCCTCGGGGTGCAGGACCAACGGGCGCTGCAGCGCGGCCGCCGCGCACTGGCGTGTGTGGTCGTCGGGAGTGGCACCAATGCCGCCGCAGCTGAACACGATGTCCGACGAGGCGAAGGCGCGCTGCAGCGCCGCCGTGATGCGCGGACGGTCGTCGCCTACGTAGTCCGCATAGGACAGCGCAAGCCCGCGTGCCGCAAGCAGTTCGATGACCTTGGCGAGGTGCTTGTCCGCCCGCTTGCCCGAGAGGATTTCATCGCCAACGATGATGAGGCCGAAAGCCGGTGTCATGGGTTGTCCTGCAGGTGAGACGAGGATGGCAAAGAAGGCGCTGGCGTTGCGGGCGCGGCGGTTGCAGGCGTATCGCCCGGCGGGCGTTCGCCTCGCTGCTCGCGCAGCTGTTGCAGCGCGGCCAGACAGAAATGCGTGAACCACAGCGATGAGAAGGCGAACACCAGCGTGTAGATCCAGATGGCGATCGGCACCAGGACGAGGAACGCCGCTGCGAACACCACGCCCGACGCCCAGACAATGCCGGGCGCGGCCCCTAGAAATCCGCTCAGCACGCCAATGCTCAGCAGGCTGAGCTGATGGCGCTTGAAAATCTCCTGCCGCTCCGGCTTGCTCGCGTGTTCGGCCAGTGCGTCAAAGGCCATGACACGGTAGGTGAGCCATCCCCAGATGAGCGGAGGCAGGATCAACACCAGCGGCGGGACCAGCCACAGCGGCATGGACAGCACCAGCGCAATGAGCGCCGCGATGGTCGACCCCAGAGACCACAGCACGCTGGCAAGGAATGAACCGCCCCGCTTGCGCTGCAGTTGCGCAAAACGCCGCTGCGCCACCAGAGTCACGATGGCAGGGGCCATCAATACGGCCACCGCGAGCACGCAGACAATGACGATCAGTGGCGTGGCTCCCATGAGCACCAGCAGCGGCGCTAGCGCCACGGGCAGGTTATCCACGCCAAAGTTGTGCAGCCACCCCCACAGCAGGCCCAGCCAGGTGGAGCTTTCCAGCGCCGTCTGCGTCCAGGCCACGGCAGTTGTCCAGAACAGGTAGCCGCCGCCCAGCGCCACCACCGTGATCAGCACCAGCGGCAACAGCGACAGCGCAATGACGCGCGGCATCAGGCAATAGCCCACTGCGCGCCAGAAGGAATCGATGAAAAGCCCCATGCGCGCGAGCATAGCGCGATCGGCTCTCTACGCCCGCCCCACCAGCCGCAGCAGGCCGCGCCACTGCTGCGCCCAGAACCCCCGCCCGTAATCACGCACGCGGCCGTCCGCGTCCGCCTCCACCTGGTCGCGCACGCCCGTGGGCTCGTAGCGATGCTCGAAGTTGGCCGTACCGAACAACATGTCCCACCACGGCAACAACACGCCGAAGTTGTTGCCCCCGGGCACTGCCGCATGCAGGTGCTGATCGGTTCCCTGCCCAGGTGCAGCTTCAGGGCCCACGCCCATGGCGTGGTGCATGCGGTGGAAACGCGGGCTGACCCACAGGCGCTCGCCCACCTGGCCGAACCACAGGCGCAGGTTGGCGTGGTGCAGGTTCTCGCTGAGCTGCGTGAGGGCCACGATGGCGACAAACTGCCCCGGCGCCACACCAATGCACTGCGCGACGAACACGATGATGGCATCGCGCAGCAGATCGTCCAGCAGATGGTTGCGGTTGTCGCTCCACATCGTCATCTGCCGCTGCGAATGGTGGAGCGCATGCAGCCTCCACCACCATTCAAAGCGGTGCTGGCCGCGGTGGATCCCATAGTCCACGAAGTCGAACACCAGCAGGTATAGCAGCAGGCTCACGACGGGCAAGTCGGAGACACCCGGCCAGAGCGCATCCAGCTGCAGGGTCTTCCAGCCATGGGCGCGCAGGGCGCCAAACAGTGCATTCCACAGAGGCTCCGTGGTGAAGAACAGTGCCAGGCGAAAAAGACCCAGGCGATGGATCAGCGTGTAAAGCATGTCCACGTGCACGGCATCACGGTCGCGCAACAGCTCCACCGGGCGCCAACGCTCCAAAGGCCCGATCACCGCGACCATCACCCCCAGTTGCAGCAGTCCCACCAGCAGCCACCCGGTGGCGGCATAACCGTCCTCCAGCACATTGGCCTGGCCCAGCATGAAGAGCGCGGGCTGTACCAGCGTCTCGAACAGCCATTGCTGCGCGGTATCGAATAAATAGGTCAGCCCTGACATGAGTCACCGTGGCGTTGCGTGGGTGCGCGGCAGCATAGCCGGGCGTTGTGTCATTTTCTCTGCGCTTGTGCTCCGTACACAGGATGCTCGCGCAGCGTGCGAAAGCACAGGCCCCGCGCCTTCAGGCCTTTGACGAGAGGCTCCAGCACAGCGGGTGCCCATGGATCCTTGCGTGACCAGATGCCCAGATGCGCCAGCAGGATGTCGCCGTCACGAACGGTGCGCAACGCACGCTCCAGCAGGGCCGTATTGCTGTAGTGGTCGCTGGGCAGCTCGTCCCCGAGGAATCCCGCAGCACTCCATCCCACATGCGTATAACCGCAGGATTTGGCAGCCTCCAGCAGGCGCTGCGAGGTCTTGCCGCCCGGCGCGCGGAATAGCGGGAGCGGCTCCCGGCCCGTCAGGACACGCAACCGGCTCGCAGCGCCATCGATCTGTGCGCAGTATTGCGCCCCCGTCATCGTCAGGTCCTGACCTGCCTGAGGACCGGCCGATGGTCTGACCTTGAACCGCGGCTGCAGCGGCGTCCCCTGGTCGGCACGCCAGTACACATGGTGCAGCGTGTGCGATGCGAACTCGTGCCCTTCTGCAGCGCGCGCGCGCCACCAGGGCGCCCAGTAGCCATCCAGGCTGCTGCCGCCCGTCTGAGTCGGTTCGTCTGCGGCAAAGAAGGTCGCCTTGACCTGCTGGCGCTGAAGCACCTCGGCCACCAGATGCGCAACGCCCATGTGGCCAGTGTCAAAAGTCAGGTACACAGCGCCTTTGCAGTCATTTTGGCCTGTAGCGCTTGCTGGATAAGCGCCAGCAGCTATCAAAATTGAAGCGCAACAAATATGCCACCTCCGCCGTGCTCTGGGGGAGCGGCCGCGTGGCTCAGCGCCTGGCATGTCGGAGTGTCCAAACGCCGTGGGGAGACTTGCCCACTTGAACGGCCCGTGCCACCTTGCGCTCCACCGTGTCGATCACGAGCATCTTGCGCGCCCAGCGGGCGCTGACGTAGAGCCAGCGACCATCCGCCGAGACATCCATGCAGTCCGGCCCGCCGGGCGCCGGATAGCCATCCACCACGCGCAGCGCCTGCATGTCGATCTTGCTGATGGTATTGGCCACTCGGTTGCTCACGAACAGATGGCGACCGTCGCCCGCAGCGCGAAAGGCATGGGCGCCATCTCCCGTCTTGATGCGTTGCACGCTGCGCGGCTGCTCACCGACAATGTCGAAGACCTCCACGCTATCGCTGCCGGTAAGGCCGACAAAAAGATGCTTGCCGTCGGGGCTGCCGTACACATCCGCCGGCATGGCACCTGTCTTTGTGCGCCACTTGATCTTTTGCGTCGATATATCGATGGCCACCAGCTCATCGCTGTCCTGCATGGTCGAATACACCGTGCGGCTGCCGGCATCGATCCACAGGTGGCTTGGCGTCTTGCCAGTGGACACGCGCTGCACGAGCGTGAGCTCCTTGCCGTCCCAACGGTAGAAGTCCACATGGTTGAGGCGGTTGGCCGCCGTGACCAACCATTTCATGTCAGGTGATAACCGCAAGTGGTAAGGATCCACGATCCCCCGCACCGTACGCTGCACTTGCGCAGTGGCCGGGTCCACGAAGGTCAGGCTATCGCCGAGCGCGTTGGCAACAATCAGCGATTTCTCGTCAGGCGTGAGGTACAGGTGGTGCGGCTCCTTGCCAGTGGCAATACGGCCGATTTCGGTCCAGGTCGCGGGGTCGATGACGCTGATGTCCGCCTGCAGCGAATTGAGAACGAACACCGGTGGCTCACTCGCACCAGCGGACGTTCCCCACACCAGCCAAGCAGCCCACCACGCGCATGCCACGCGCCTCATCATCTGATTGACCACCCTGCTCCCCTTCCTACTGGGCACCCGCCTGCGAACATTCGGACATCACTCACAGAAGTGACTTGCAGACAACGGACGCGATGTGCGCGACGTTGACGCAACCGCCTATTGGATCGCGACGGGCGCAGACCACTTGTCTGTCTTTCGCTACCGCAGCAGGGCGAGGTCCTCTTCGCCGAGCCAACGCCACTCCCCCGGCTGCATATCCGCCGGCAATGCCAAACGGCCGATGTGCGACCGATGCAAGGCTTCCACCCGATTGCCTACCGCGGCAATCATGCGCTTCACTTGGTGGTACTTCCCTTCCGTCAGGGTCAGGTCAAGCACATGCGCGTCGACTAGCGCGCAGGCAGCCGCCCGCACAGGGCGTGGGTCATCATCGAGCACCACACCTCCCAGCAAGCGGTCGACCTGCTCCTTGGTCAGCGGATGCTTGGCAGTCACACGGTACACCTTTGGCACATGCTTTTTGGGCGAACTCATGCGGTGGATGAATTGCCCATCGTCACTGAGTAACAGCAAACCGGTGGTGTCCTGGTCCAAGCGCCCCACGGCCTGCACACCATCCACAGAACCCTTGCTGGGCCTCTGCCTAAGCGGAGCGGGCAACAACGTGTAGATGCTGGGATAGGCCGATGGCTTTTGCGAACACTCGGTTCCTGCAGGCTTATGGAGCATGACATAGGCCCTGGGTTGGTATGGCCAATCCACTCCTTGAACGCGCAACACCAAACCTTCGACATCAATATCCTGCGTCGCGTCTTGGCAGATCGTGGGCTCTAGGGTGCCTGTCGCATGAATGGCAACTCTGCCCTGCTGAATCAAGCCGGCGCAAATGCGGCGCGTGCCGAATCCTTGCGAATAGAGAATGTCCTGAAGCTGCATGAAATACGGCGTTATCGCTGCAAAGCAAAACGCCCTCCCACTGTGTTAGTGGGAGGGCGGTTTGGGCTGTAAGAGCCTGACGATGACCTACTTTCACACGGGAACCCGCACTATCATCGGCGCGAAGTCGTTTCACTGTCCTGTTCGGGATGGGAAGGAGTGGGACCAACTTGCTATGGTCATCAGGCATAAAGGGTTGCTGAGCAGTGAGGACTGCACAGCGAATTCATAGAGTCTGTGAATCAGCGTGGATTTGATTGCGTACTTGGCATAACAGTCTTGAACTGCGATTGGCAGTCAAAGTTATAGGGTCAAGCCGCACGGGCAATTAGTACTGGTTAGCTTAATGCATTGCTGCACTTCCACACCCAGCCTATCAACGTCGTGGTCTACAACGACCCTTCAGGGGGCTCAAGGCCCCGGCAGATCTCATCTTGAAACGAGTTTCCCGCTTAGATGCTTTCAGCGGTTATCTCTTCCACACTTAGCTACTCGGCAATGCCACTGGCGTGACAACCGATACACCAGAGGTGTGTCCACTCCGGTCCTCTCGTACTAGGAGCAGGCTTCCTCAAATCTGCAGCGCCCACGGAAGATAGGGACCAAACTGTCTCACGACGTTTTAAACCCAGCTCACGTACCTCTTTAAATGGCGAACAGCCATACCCTTGGGACCGACTACAGCCCCAGGATGAGATGAGCCGACATCGAGGTGCCAAACACCGCCGTCGATATGAACTCTTGGGCGGTATCAGCCTGTTATCCCCAGAGTACCTTTTATCCGTTGAGCGATGGCCCTTCCATACAGAACCACCGGATCACTATGTCCTGCTTTCGCATCTGCTCGACTTGTCAGTCTCGCAGTTAAGCACGCTTATGCCATTGCACTATCGTCACGATGTCCGACCGTAACTAGCGTACCTTCGAACTCCTCCGTTACGCTTTGGGAGGAGACCGCCCCAGTCAAACTGCCTACCATGCACTGTCCCCGATCCAGATAATGGACCTAGGTTAGAACCTCAAACGCACCAGGGTGGTATTTCAACGTTGGCTCCATGAGATCTAGCGACCTCACTTCAAAGCCTCCCACCTATCCTACACAGATCCGTTCAAAGTCCAATACAAAGCTACAGTAAAGGTTCATGGGGTCTTTCCGTCTTTCCGCGGGGAGATTGCATCATCACAAACATTTCAACTTCGCTGAGTCTCAGGAGGAGACAGTGTGGCCATCGTTACGCCATTCGTGCAGGTCGGAACTTACCCGACAAGGAATTTCGCTACCTTAGGACCGTTATAGTTACGGCCGCCGTTTACTGGGACTTCAATCAAGAGCTTGCACCCCATCATTTAATCTTCCAGCACCGGGCAGGCGTCACACCCTATACGTCCACTTTCGTGTTTGCAGAGTGCTGTGTTTTTATTAAACAGTCGCAGCCACCGATTTTTTGCAACCGCTTTGGGCTCCCTTTGTACAAGTTCACCTACTTGCGGCATACCTTCTCCCGAAGTTACGGTATCAATTTGCCGAGTTCCTTCTCCTGAGTTCTCTCAAGCGCCTTAGAATACTCATCTCGCGCACCAGTGTCGGTTTGCGGTACGGTCGTCAATAGCTGAAGCTTAGTGGCTTTTCCTGGAAGCAGGGTATCACTCACTTCGTCTGCAAGCAGACTCGTTATCACCCCTCATCTAAGCCCGGCGGATTTGCCTACCAGGCACGACTACAGGCTTGAACCAACATATCCAACAGTTGGCTGAGCTAACCTTCTCCGTCCCCACATCGCACTATTGATCGGTACAGGAATATTGACCTGTTTCCCATCAGCTACGCATCTCTGCCTCGCCTTAGGGGCCGACTCACCCTACGCCGATGAACGTTGCGTAGGAAACCTTGCGCTTACGGCGAGCGGGCTTTTCACCCGCTTTAACGCTACTCATGTCAGCATTCGCACTTCTGATACCTCCAGCATCCGTTACCAGACACCTTCACAGGCTTACAGAACGCTCTCCTACCACGTGCAATAAATTGCACATCCGCAGCTTCGGTAACTGGCTTAGCCCCGTTACATCTTCCGCGCAGGACGACTCGATCAGTGAGCTATTACGCTTTCTTTAAATGATGGCTGCTTCTAAGCCAACATCCTGACTGTTTTAGCCTTCCCACTTCGTTTCCCACTTAGCCAATTTTAGGGACCTTAGCTGGCGGTCTGGGTTGTTTCCCTCTTGAGTCCGGACGTTAGCACCCGGTGCTCTGTCTCCCAAGCTGTACTCTGCAGTATTCGGAGTTTGCCTTGGTTTGGTAAGTCGCCATGACCCCCTAGCCAAAACAGTGCTCTACCCCCGCAGGTAATACTTGAGGCACTACCTAAATAGTTTTCGGAGAGAACCAGCTATTTCCAAGTTTGTTTAGCCTTTCACCCCTATCCACAGCTCATCCGCTAGTTTTGCAACACTAGTCGGTTCGGACCTCCAGTACCTGTTACGGCACCTTCATCCTGGCCATGGATAGATCACTTGGTTTCGGGTCTACACCCAGCGACTGAACGCCCTGTTCGGACTCGATTTCTCTACGCCTCCCCTATTCGGTTAAGCTCGCCACTGAATGTAAGTCGCTGACCCATTATACAAAAGGTACGCCGTCACCCCTAAGGGCTCCGACTTTTTGTAAGCATGCGGTTTCAGGATCTATTTCACTCCCCTCCCGGGGTTCTTTTCGC
>NZ_CP065406.1:3207500-3872500 GCF_015832135.1 Diaphorobacter sp. JS3051 | reverse complement strand
CATTGGGTGCCGACCACGACAACGTTACGACCCTTGCTTGCTTTCATGTCAAACCCGATTCAAATGCTGAAGAAACTCAAATCGCCTTTACGACCCAGTTGCCATCCACCAGGACAAGCTCCCGATCGCAGTGGAATTCGTCCACTTCGCTGCCGTGCCCCGGCAGCACACACACCACGGTTTCGCCCTGACGACGCAACGTAGCAATGGCAGCACTGAGCGCACCACCATCGCCCCAGGGCGCCCGGATGGCCGCACGCAATGACGGAGCCGACACCACACCCACCAGCTGCTTCACGTCCAGGCTAAAGCCTGCGGCTGGCCTGTTACGGCCGAAGACCGCGCCGACCTCGTCATAGCGGCCGCCTCGCACCAGCGCATCACTGGCGCCCTGCGCATAAATCGCAAAACGCGCGCCGCTGTAATAGGCATAACCCCGCAGATCTGCCAGATCAAATGTGACCCGCACACCGTCCATTCGTGCCGCAATCGCCCTCAAATCTGATAGCGCCTCGCGCGCACCAGGAAAGGGCTTCAACAAGTTTTCGGCCTCATTCAGCACTGCTGCATCGCCATACAGCTGCAACAGTGCCAACAACCCTTCCCGCGATGCAGACGGGAAATCGCGTGTCAACGACGCCAGTTCGCTGGCATCTTTGGCAGCAAGCGCACCGTGGACGTGGGCGAGCTGATGCATACCGACAGGAAGTCCTGCAAGCAGACTGCGCACGATACGGACGTCGGCCAGATCTACGCTCAGCTCCTGTGCGTGGGCACTGCGCAAGCACTCCAACGACAGCAACACTGCTTCGATATCCGCCTCGATACCTGGATGACCGTAGATCTCGGCTCCAAACTGCAAGGGCTCTCGGGTGGCGTGCGGACGATCGGGACGCGTGTGCAGTACTGGGCCGCAATAGCATAGACGCGCCACCCCCTGCCGGTTGAGCAGGTGCGCATCAATGCGTGCGACCTGTTGGGTCGTATCGGCCCTCAAGCCGAGAGATCGACCCGAGAGTTGGTCCACCAATTTGAACGTTTGGAGGTCCAGCGCCTCGCCAGTGCCCGTCAACAGTGATTCCAGATGCTCCAGCAAAGGAGGCATCACCAACTCATAACCGTAACTGCGTGCCGTATCGAGCAGTCCGCGGCGAAGTTCTTCAATGTGCCGCGCCTCGGAAGGCAAGACATCGGCAATATGATCCGGCAGGACCCAGGCAGACATGGGATGGGGCAGGCTGTTAAAACGTTGATTCTACCGGCATGGATAAGCCCCACCCCGGGACCCAAAGCGGCCAGGCTACGCGAGCAGCAGAATGGCGCCGCCAGCGATCAGCCCCAGCAGCGCGCAAAATCGAATCTGGCCGTCACGCAATTGCAAAAGCTGCGTGAACATGCGGCGCCAACCACCAGGTGACACGAAGGGCAGCAGCCCTTCGATGACCAGCACCCAACCCAACGCGATCCAGAACCCGTTCATGGAGACCGACCACCGCCATCAGTCGCTCATCAGCGGCGGGGGCCTGCAGATGCATTGCCCGTCCCGCCTCTGAATACCTTGAAAAATTCAGAGTTCGCCGGATCCAGCACCATGACATCGCCCTTGCGGTTGAAGCTCGCCTTGTAAGCTTCGAGGCTCCGGTAGAACTGTGCAAATTGAGGATCACGGCCGAATGCCTCCGCATACAGACGCGCAGCTTCCGCATCACCCTCGCCCTTGATCTTCTGGGCGTCGCGGTAGGCATTGGCAATGGTGATCTCGCGCTGCCGATCTGCGTCTGCGCGAATCTTCTCCCCCTCCGCCGCGCCCGTGGAGCGCAGTTCATTCGCAACGCGCTTGCGTTCCGCTTCCATGCGTCGATAGACGGACTCCGTGATCGCTTCTACGTAGTCGACCCGCGTGATGCGCACGTCCACGACATCGACACCCCAAGGCTTAGAGCCGCGGACAGCTTCCAGCACTTCCCGTTTCACGTCGGACATCAGTGCATCGCGCTTGAGCGACAGCAGCTCCTTGACGGTGCGACGGTTGACTTCTTCCTGAAATGCATTGCGGACCACCCGATTGAGCTGCAGTGCACCTGCGTTCTCGTCCAGTCCCACATTGCGGATGTACTCGGATGGGTCGGTAATGCGCCAGCGCACATACCAATCGATCACCACGCGCTGCTTCTCGGCTGTCAGCATCGACTCGGTGTCTGAACTGTCCAGCGTGAGCAGACGCTTGTCGATGTAGCGAACGTTTTGGAAAGGTGGAGGTAGCTTGAAATTCAAGCCTGGTTCCGTGATGACTTCCTTGATCTGCCCCAACGCGTACACCACGCCAAACTGGCGTTGGTCGACGACGAACACCATCGAGCTGAGCAATGCCAGCAACAGCAGAACTGTCGATGCGATAAATCCGATTCTGTTCACACGGCTCTCCTATCGGGACTCACGTTCGCGCGAACGGTTGGCATCACGCAACCGAGAATCGCCGGGAAATTGAGAGGTCGCGGCAGGAGGGACTGTCGCTGGCGGCGTATCGGTCGCCGCAGCCGCCGAAGTCTGCTGTGAAACGCTCTGCATGATCTTGTCCAACGGCAGGTACAGCAAGTTGGATCCTTGCCGCGACTCCACCAGTACCTTGGTCACATTGCCGTAAATCTGCTGCATGCTCTCCAGATACATGCGGTCTCGCGTCACCTGCGGTGCCTTCTGGTATTCAGCAAGGACGGCGCTGAAGCGCTGTGTGTCACCCTGCGCCTGCGCCACGATGCGCGCCTTGTAGGCTGCCGCCTCCTCAATCAAGCGGGACGCCGTACCCGTGGCACGCGGAACCACATCATTGGCATAAGCCTGGGCTTCATTCTTAGCGCGCTCCCGCTCCTGGCCCGCCTTGAGCACGTCATCAAAAGCCGCCTGTACTTGCTCAGGAGGGCGCACCCCCCCTTGCTGCAGGTTGATGCCAACGACTTCCACGCCGACCTTGTATCGGTCCAGGATGGTCTGCATCAGATTGCGCACGCGCGGAGCAATCTGGTCCCGCTCTTCCGCCAAGGCGGTATCCATGCGCATTTTGCCCACGACTTCGCGCACCGCCGTCTCTGCCGCCTGAACCACGGCTTCGGCCGGGTTGCGGCTCTCGAACAGCCACGCACGCGCGTCATTCAAACGATATTGCACTGCGAACTTGATTTCGACGATGTTCTCGTCTTCGGTCAGCATGGCGGACTCACGCAGTCCCGTGCTCTTGATGACGCTATCCCGCCCCACATCAGCAGACCGGATCTGGGTCACGAACACCAGTTCATGGCGCTGAATGGGGTAAGGCAGACGCCAATTGAAGCCGGCGTTGACCGTGCTCTTGTACTTGCCGAACTGGGTGATCACCGCTTGCTGGCCTTCTTGCACGATGAAAAAGCCAGTGCCCAGCCAGATCAGCACCGCTATGGCGGCGATCAATCCCACGCCAACTCCCGCGTTCTTCATGTCTGGCTGGAAACCACCATTGCCGCCACCAGAAGCGGGACCACGCGACCCGCCGCCGCCAAACAACCCACCCAGCTTGCGGTTCAGATCACGCCACAACTCATCCAGGTCCGGCGGCTGTCCCGAAGGATTTTGGTCACGTCCACGTGGACGCTGTGAGTTATCCGGAGAAGGGCGCTCCGAATCAGGGCGCTGTCCACCCTCGCCCTTATCGTCCCCACGGCCCCAACGAGGATCGTTGAGATTGAACATCCCCCGAATACGCTCAGGCAGCACGGCCCAGCGAGAGGCCCGGTTAAGAAGGTTCATGCGCGAATTCTCGTACTCTCAATAGCAATAGAACACCAGCATTGTGCCCAATCAGTCCCACTCGCCCTTCAATTCAGCCGCCGTCTGAGGGGGCATGCCTGACGAAAGTGTCTTCTGAACCATATCTGCCAATAGCTGCCGCAAGTCAGCCACCCCTTCGCCAAGGCCGGCACTGACAAAAATCCGCGGTACAGGCCGCCCATCCAGTTCATAGGTATCTTGCCGCACTTTAGGACGCACTTCGGGCGTGAGGGCATCCAATTTGTTGAATACCAAGAGTTGTGGAATATCGGCGGCGCCAATCTCACCAAGAACCAGTTGCACCTGTGCAATCTGCTCGGGAAAGGCGGGGTTGGCGGCATCGACCACATGCAGGAGCAGATCCGCGTCCACGGCCTCCTGCAACGTGGCCTGAAACGCATCCACCAGCCCGTGCGGCAGATCACGAATGAAGCCCACGGTATCGGACAGGGACACCGAACCCGCGGCTTCGCCCAAATAAAGATGACGCGTGGTGGTGTCCAGCGTGGCGAACAATTGGTCTGCTGCGTAGGCTCGCGCCTTCACCAGTGCATTGAACAGCGTGGATTTGCCCGCGTTCGTGTAGCCCACCAGCGAGATATTGAATGTATCGCGCCGCTGCCGCTGCCGCCGCTGGGTCGCCCGTTGGCGCTTGACCTTGACCAGGCGCTCCCGCGTGCGCTTGATGGCTTCGCTGATCATGCGACGGTCGAGCTCAATTTGTGTTTCGCCCGGTCCGCCCCGTGTACCGATCCCCCCGCGTTGACGCTCCAAGTGCGACCAGCGCCGCACAAGTCGAGTGCTCAAGTACTGCAAACGCGCCAACTCCACCTGCAGCTTACCCTCGTGGCTGCGGGCGCGCTGGGCAAAGATTTCCAGAATGAGCAGCGTGCGATCATTGACGGGCAATTCCAGGCTTCGCTCCAGATTCCGCTGCTGCGCCGGACTCAGCGCCTGGTCGAACAGCACCTCCTTCGCGCCATGCATCTGCGCCAGAGTGCGGATCTCATCCGCTTTGCCGCTACCCACGAACAGCGCCGCATCAGGCGTCTTTCGCTTGCACGTCAGCCGCGCGACAGGATTCAAGCCTGCAGTCTGGGCCAATAGGCCAAGCTCTTCGAGTTCGGCATCGAAATGGGGCAAACCAAAATCCACGCCTACCAATAGAACAGGCGTGGATTTCGTGTCAGGAGAAGAATGGGAACTCAAGGCTGCGTGCCCTGGGATGCGCAATGCTTGCGCCGTGGCGCAGCCTTGAACTGCCGCAGGGGCTTACTGGTTGTCCCCGTCGGCGGCGGGTTCCGCAGTCGAGAAGTTGACGGCACGACCAGGCACGATCGTGGAAATGGCGTGCTTGTACACCATCTGCGTCACGGTATTGCGCAGCAGCACGACGTATTGATCGAAGGATTCGATTTGACCCTGCAGTTTGATGCCGTTCACCAAATAGATCGAAACCGGCACATGCTCCCGACGCAATGCGTTCAGGAAGGGGTCTTGAAGAAGCTGACCTTTATTGCTCACGATATTCTCCGTGTTCAAAAATGTTGTTGTAAACCAGCACCTTACCACAGCCAGACGGCCATACGCCGTCCAGGGGCTCAGGAGTTCTGCTTGTCCGTATAAGGATTGCTGGAGGTTTTCATTTCGATACGCAGCGGCGTACCGACGAGGTCAAATTCTTTGCGAAAACGCGCCTCAAGAAAGCGCTTGTAGGCGTCCGTGACATGCTCCAGCGAATTCCCATGGATCACGATCACCGGCGGATTCATGCCGCCCTGGTGCGCATAGCGCATCTTGGGCCGGAACATACCCGAGCGCTTGGGGCTTTGGAACTGCACCGCCTCCTGCAGCAGGCGCGTCAACACCGGCGTAGGCATCTTGCGGTTGGCAGACTTGTACGCCTGGATGATGGATGACCACAGCGGCCCAATGCCCTGCCGTTTCTTCGCGGAGATGAAGTGCAACGGCGCGAACTTCAGAAACGACAGACGCGTTTCGATGGAACGCTCCAGCTGCTGCCGGCCATAGTCGTCCACCGCATCCCATTTGTTCACTGCGATCACCACGGCGCGACCACTCTCCAGGATGTAGCCGGCAATATGTGCGTCCTGGTCCGTCACTCCTTGCGTGGCGTCCAGCAGCAGCAGCACGACATTGGCTGACTCGATGGCCTGCAGGGTCTTCACGACCGAGAATTTCTCGATCGCTTCAAACACCTTGCCTTTGCGTCGCAGGCCCGCCGTGTCGATCAACTCGAACTTCTGCCCGTTGCGCTCGAAAGGCACCGATATGGCATCGCGCGTGGTGCCGGGCATGTCGAAAGCCACCAAACGCTCTTCGCCCAGCCAGGTATTGATCAGTGTGGACTTGCCCACGTTGGGGCGCCCTGCCACTGCAAGACGGATGACATTCTTCTCGGCCGCCGCATCCTCCTCCTCAATCTCGGGCAACGCGAGCGGCTTCAGCGCGAGATCCACCAGGCTGCGCACACCCTGGCCGTGCGCCGCCGATACGGGGTGCACCTCTCCCAAGCCCAACTCATAGAACTCGGCCAGATGCATGCTGTCCTGCATGCCTTCGGCCTTGTTGCCGGCCAACACGCAGGGTTTGCCCAGGCGGCGAAGGTAGTTGGCAATGTCGTGGTCCTGGGCGGACAGTCCACCGCGTACGTCCACGACAAAAACCACGACATCGGCCTCCGCCACGGCCTGCTGGGTCTGCCTGGCCATCTCGCGGTAGATGCCGCTGGAGGCATCGGGCTCGAACCCCCCGGTGTCGATGACGATGTACTCGTGCTTGCCCTGTCTCCCATTGCCATAGTGGCGATCACGCGTGAGGCCGGCAAAGTCGGCCACGATCGCATCGCGCGACTTGGTCAAACGGTTGAACAAGGTGGACTTGCCCACATTGGGCCGCCCCACCAAAGCGATGACAGGCTTCATCCTGTGTCCTATATCCCTATCAGTCCGGACGGAAGCCGTAGACGCCACCCTTGCGCGTCACCACCACCAAGGTGTCGCCCGCCACCGCCGGGGCTGCCGCAATGGCCGAGCCATCGGTCGTCAGGCGGTTGAGCGGTGCGGCGTCCTCACGGGACAGCAGGTGCACCAGCCCTGTATCGTCACCCACTACCACTGAACGCCCCAGCACCAAGGGCGCTGTGAGCTTGCGGAACTGCAGCCTGTCCGATGTCCAGGCGCGGGACCCATCGGTGCGCCGCCATGCGATCACCGTTCCGTTGCTTTCCGTGCCGAACAGCATGGTGTCATCCCCGTGGATGCCCACGCCGCCGCTGGCGGGCTGCGTCCACGAGACCGCCCCCCGGGATGCATCGATACAGCCCACCGAGGCCTGGAAAGCCCGCGCGCACAGGCTATCGCCCACACGGCTCGTACGGCCAACGATCTCCACCAGCCGCTCGACGTCATTGGTGCCGCGCGGGCTGGCCAAGGGCGCCTCCCAGCGCACCACGCCGTTGTCGGGATTGAAGCCGACCAGACGGCCGGACAGCCCCGCAACCAGGGTGTCACCCACGGCCATCAGCACACCGCCCTGGCGCAGGACCAGGGGCTCACCCGGCCGCTGCTGGCTCCAGAGCCGGTAGCCAGTCGCCGCGTCGAAGGCGGAAATGGAGCGATCCGCCGCCAGCACGAAGATGCGCTTGCCCGCGACCAACGGCGCCGTATAAGCCTGGGCGGGCAACGGCTTGCGCCAGATCTCCCGACCGCCGTCCAGTGCGATAACTTGATTGCCCTTCGACACCACCGCCGTCCAGCGCCCATCACTTCCCACGCCCGAGGCAAGCGGCTGGTTGAGGCGCGTGCGCCATACGTCGCCCCCCGTGCGAGCATCGATGGCCGCCACATCGCCATTGGCAGAGGCCACCGTCACCACGCTGCCCTCCACGTGTATGTCGAGCTCAAGGCCTTCTTGCGTCCCAATCTGGGACACCCACGCCTGACGCACTCCCAGCACAGGGACGTTGGGACCGAGCTCCGCCGCCTTCGGCTTCGGCGTGCCGCCCCACAACGAGCAACCTCCCATCACCAGCAGGCTCACCAGCAAAGAGGCGCCGGTCAGCGCCCTCATGGCATGACTACGTGCCTGGCTCATTGCACGCCCCCCGACGTAGCGGAGGCTACCGTCTCCACCTGTGCGCCCAAAGCGTTGAGCTTGGCTTCCACCAGGCGGCGGTATTCCACACGCTCGTCAAAAGCCTGGTAGGCACGGCGGTACTCGGCGATGGCTTCCTGCTTCTTGCCCTGCAACGCGAACACATCACCCTTGCGATCCGCGACCGTAGCAGCAAACTCTGCGGGGAATTTCCCCGACAGCTGCGCCGAGGCCTCGTCGTAGGCCTTTTGCTCGATCAGGACGCTGGCCAGGCGCAGCCGGGCCAAGGCCTGGTAACCCTCATCAGACGCTTTCTCGGCCACCCAAGCCAACGTACTTTTGGCGGCATCCCACTTGCCAGCGTCGGCCAGCGCTTTGGCAGCCAGAAGGCCTGCCTGCCACGCCTGCGCGGTGCCGCCGTAACTCGACTTCAAGTCGCCCACGGCTTGCTCCACGCGCGCAAGGTCACCCGCCTGCACGGCCATTTCCACGGCCTCGGCCAGTGCCGTCGCCTGCTGGGCCTGGCGGCCCTGCCACAGCCGGTAGCCGTTCCAGGCGGCAAGCCCCCCCATGATGACAATCAACGCCCAGGTGATGGGCGTGCCCCACGTGTTCCAGAAGTGCTTGATCTGCTCAAGCTGTTCTTGTTCTTGAAGGTCGAAGTTGTTGGCCATGTTGTGGTTCCGTTCAGCGCGAGGATTGTAGGGTGGCCGCCCATTCGGCCAGCGCCGCCAGCGGGCGCTCCGCCTGCTCGCCGCTATCCCGCAGCGGCTTGACGGTCACGGCCCCGCGGGCCAGTTCGTCGGCGCCGAAGACCAGTGCATAGCGTGCGCCGCTGGCGTCCGCCTTCTTGAACTGGGATTTCATGCTGCCCATGCCCTCGCCTGCGGCGGTGGAGCTGTGCATCTGCACCGACACCCCCTGCGCACGCAGCCGCTGCAAGGTAGCCATGACCACCGGCAGGGCTGACGCGTCGGGCACTACGGCATAGGCATCGGCAGCTGGTCGGGCCACTTGCGCCTCCTGCTCCTTGAGCAACTCCAGCACGCGCTCCACCCCCAGCGCCCAGCCCACGGCCGGAGCGGACTTGCCGCCGATCTGCTCGATCAGGTAGTCGTAACGGCCCCCACCGCAGATCGTGCCCTGCGAGCCCAGTTGGTCCGTCACGAACTCGAATACCGTGAGGTTGTAATAGTCCATCCCGCGGACCAGGCGGGGGTTGAGGCTCCAGACCACGCCGTTGGCATCCAGGATCGCCTTGACGGTCTCGAAATGCTGCAGCGACGCCTCGCCTAGAAAGTCGATGAGCCGCGGGGCGCCTTCCACCAGCGCCTGCATCGCGGGGTTCTTGGTGTCGAGAATGCGCAGCGGATTGCTGTGCAGGCGGCGGCGCGCATCCTCGTCGAGCACATCCATGTGCTGCTCCAGGTATGCGATCAGCGCCGCGCGGTGGGCGCGGCGCTCGTCAGGCTGCCCCAGGCTGTTCAATTCCAGCCGCACGTTCTCCAGCCCCAGTTCCGCCCACAGCGCATGCGCCAGCAGAATGATCTCGGCATCGGCTTCCGCGCCGGGAAAGCCCAGCGCCTCGGCACCGATCTGGTGGAACTGGCGGTAGCGGCCGCGCTGTGGCCGTTCATGCCGGAACATCGGCCCCATGTAGTACAGGCGCTTGCCGCCGTCGTAGAGCATGGAATGCTCTACCACCGCACGCACCACCCCCGCCGTTGCCTCGGGGCGCAGCGTCAGCTGTTCACCGTTGAGCCGGTCCTCGAAGGAGTACATCTCCTTCTCGACGATGTCGGTGACTTCGCCCAGACCGCGCACGAACAGCGGCGTAGGCTCGACGATGGGCGTGCGGATGTTGCGATAAGCGTAGCGCGCCATGAGGGTGCGCACCTTGTCCTCCAGCCATTCCCAGCGCGCCGAATCGGGCGGAAGAATGTCGTTCATGCCCTTGATGGCAACCAGCTTCTGCATCTTGTTCTATTGTTTGTGATTATGAATCAAATCAGCCTCTAGCGCTTATCCATCAAGCGCTGTAAGCTATAATATTTATAGCAAAATTGCGCACACTTCACTGTGCGCCTGCGCCGTTGCCGAAACGCCGGGCAATGTAGCCTTCAACGATATCCTGGAACTCTCGCGCGATGCCCTCGCCCCGCAGGATCATGGCCTTTTCGCCGTCGATGAAGACCGGGGCGGCGGGCGCCTCTCCCGTGCCGGGAAGGCTGATGCCGATGTCGGCATGTTTGCTCTCGCCCGGGCCGTTGACGATGCAGCCCATCACGGCCACCTTGAGTTTTTCCACGCCGGGATAGCGCAGCCGCCATACGGGCATCTGCGCACGCAGGTAATCGTCGATCTGCTTGGCCAGCTCCTGGAATGTGGTGCTGGTGGTACGGCCGCAGCCCGGGCAAGCGGTCACGCTGGGCACGAACGCGCGCAGCCCCAGCGATTGCAGGATCTCGGAGGCCACCACCACCTCCTGGGTGCGCGCCTCGCCGGGCTGCGGAGTCAGCGACACACGGATAGTGTCGCCAATGCCTTCCTGCAGCAGGATCGAAAGCGCGGTGGTCGACGCCACGATACCCTTGATACCCATGCCCGCCTCGGTCAGACCCAGGTGCAGCGCATAGTCGCAGCGGCGCGCGAGTTCGCGGTACACCGAGATCAGATCCTGCACACCGCTGACCTTGCACGAGAGGATGATCTGGTCACCGCTCAGGCCCATTTCCTCGGCGCGTTTCGCCGATTCGATGGCGGAGGTGATCAGCGCCTCGTACATGACCTGGCGCGCATCCCACGGCTGGGTGCGGCGGCTGTTCGCATCCATCAGCTCGGCCAGCAACTCCTGGTCCAGGCTGCCCCAGTTCACGCCGATGCGCACGGCCTTGTCCCAGCGCACCGCGGCCTCGATCATCTGGCCGAACTGCTTGTCCTTCTTGTCGCCCTTGCCCACGTTGCCCGGGTTGATGCGGTACTTGGACAATGCCTGTGCGCAGTCGGGAAATTCCGTCAGCAGGCGGTGGCCGTTGTAGTGAAAGTCGCCCACCAGCGGCACCGTCTCGCCCATGCGGTCCAGCTGCTCACGGATGTAGGGCACGGCCGCTGCGGCCTCCGGCGTGTTCACCGTGATGCGAACGAACTCGGAGCCCGCTTGCGCCAGTTCCTTGATCTGGATGGCCGTGCCGATCGCATCCACCGTGTCGGTGTTGGTCATGGACTGCACCCGCACCGGTGCGCCGCCACCCACCGTGACCACCCGGCTGCCCCAGACGATGCGTGCCTGCCGCGAGCGGCGTGCCTGCGGCTGTGCCATAGCGATCGGTGCGGCTGTGCCGGAGATATTCATTTACTTCACCTCGAAACGCGCAACGTTCTCGCGCGCAATCGCATTCAGATCCATGGGCTGGCCGCGCACAACCACCTCCGTGGCATCCGCCTTGCCAATGACGACCGACCAGGGAGGGCTGCCCGCCGCGGAAACACTCTCGCCCGCAGCCAGGATCTTCTGCAGCACTACGCCGCCCGCGGCGTTGCGCACCTGGATCCAGGATTCTCCCCGGGCGCGAATGACCAGCACGCCCGAAGCCTCGGTGCCCTTGGCGTCAACTCCGGCCTCGTTGGTCCCGCCTTGGGATGGGGCCGGCTCCACCGCCGCAGCGGGGGCCGATGCGGCGAGGGCCGCTGAGGCCACCGCAGCAGAAGATGGCTCTGCCCGCACAGTGGCCTGTCCCCCTGAGGCAACGGACTCTGAGGGCACCGCAGCAGTCACCGGGTCCAGTTGCGTGGCTTCGAGCGCGCGCTGTGGCGGTGTTACCGCCTCCGGACTGCTGGCGACCGGCAAACTGTCGTTGCCCTTCGGGAGAAAGGCGATGGCCACCGCGGCGGCCAACAGCGCGGCAACCGTCACGCCCATCATGCGCGATCTGGGTCGCTCCAGCGTTCCCCCCTTGATGAACCGGTGACCAGGGTCTTTGAACGACGCGTTGAGTCCCTTGTCCACCACAAGCTGCACGGGGCCGCTCTGGGGCAGCAATGCGAGCACCGGCGCAGCATCGGCCTTCAAGGTCCGGCAGACGCCCGACGCCAACGCCCGCATGAAGACGGCGTCGGGAAATGCGTCGTATTGGTCCGCTTCCAGCGCATGCAGTTTGTTCGCGGGCACCTTCAGCGTTCCGGCCAGCACATCAACATGGACCCCTGCAGATTCGCGCAGTTGCCTCAGCAACTGCCCCGCGGTAACGCCGCCCGCCGGTTCAGTTCCGTGATCCTGCATCCGGTGATCAATCCCCCCAGCGGCGCCCATGGGCTCACTCATCGAAGGCCCCTCGTTCGAATGCCAGGGTTTCTTTTGCGTTGGGGAAGCGCTTGCGCAATTGATCACCCAACTGGCGCATGGCCACGAACTCCTTGAGCACGTGCTCGATCTTCACCCCCAACCACAGAGACTCGGCATTGGCATACTCGCCATTGTTCACGCGACGGACATAAAACTGCGCCCGCTTGGCCTCGCCCCGCGCAAACAGCACGGCCGCCAAGTGGTACCCCACCGCCGGGTTGCCCGCATCAATCTCATAGGCCTGCTTCAGCGCTTGTTCGGCTTCTGCAAGACGCCCCGCCCGCTGGTAGCACAGGCCCTGGGACATCAGCGTCTTGCTGCGTGCCTTGTAGCTCGGCACGGCAAGCGCCCGCTCGAACATCTGATTGGCGACGTCGTACTGCTGGCGCTGGCACTGCAGCCAGCCATAGTTGTGCATTATGTCTGGATCGGAAGGCTTCATGCCTTGGGCGCGCTTGAGGCTGTCTTCCGCGAGCGCCAGGTCGCCCATGTTCATGTATATCAAGCCGCGAAGGTGGTAGGCGTCGGCATACGTGGGATCGGTCGTGATCGCCTGCCGCACCTCCTCCATGGCCACGGTGGTCTGCCCCATTTGCAGGTAGTTCGCAGCCAGCTCCAGCCGGATACGCGCACGGCGGCGCACGTCGGCTTCGCCGCCGCCGGATGCGGATTCCGCCACAGCACCATTGGCATCGGAGGCCCCTTGGTGGGCACAACCGGCAAGGCCCGAGACGACAACGGCAATGCCGATCGCCGCCATCGCCTGCCACCCGCCATGATTGATCCGCCACTTCGCCATGAAAGCCTCCCGTAATTGTTGCGCCACGCCGTCAGATGACCGGCTTGATCTCAATGGTCCTGAGCTTGGCCATGCGTTCATTGACCCGTGTTCGGTCCTTCACATCGCCAGCCAGTTGTCCGCATGCCGCATCAATATCGTCACCGCGCGTCTTGCGAACGGTCGTGACGATACCCGCGTCACTCAACAATTGTGCGAAAGCCGTCACAGCCGCCGGGGGAGATCGGCGCAGACCGGAAGCCGGGAACGGGTTGAAGGGGATGAGATTGAACTTGCACGACACCCCGCCGTCGGCCGCCTTGCGGCCCACCAGGTCAATCAACTGTCGCGCATGCTCTGGCTGATCGTTCACGCCTTCCAGCATGCAGTATTCAAAAGTGATGAAGTCCCGCGGCGCGTGGTCCAAGTAACGCCGACACGCCGCCAGGAGTTCATGCAGCGGGTACTTGCGGTTCAGGGGAACGAGGTTGTCGCGCAACACGTCATTGGGAGCATGCAGCGAAACAGCGAGCGCCACAGGACAATCCTGCGCCAGGCGGTCCATCATGGGCACGACGCCTGAGGTAGACACGGTTACGCGACGCCGCGACAAGCCGTAACCATGGTCATCGAGCATGACACGCAGCGCAGGCACCAGTGCAGCATAGTTCTGCAGCGGCTCGCCCATTCCCATCATCACCACGTTGGAAATCACGCGTTCACCGTCACCGCGGCGCTGCCGTAGTGCGTGCTCGGCGTACCAGAGCTGGGCCAGGATTTCGCCAGTAGTGAGATTGCGGCTGAACCCCTGGTGACCGGTGGAGCAAAAACGACAGCCTACGGCGCATCCAGCCTGCGAGGAGATGCACAAGGTGCCGCGATCGTCCTCAGGAATAAAGACTGTCTCCACGGCGTTGCCGTCGCCCACGTCGAACAGCCACTTCACCGTGCCGTCCGCAGAGACATGTTCGCTGATGGCTTGCAGCCCTGCCACATGGGCGCAGCCCCTGAGCTTCTCGCGCAACGATTTCGCCAGGTCGCTCATCTGGTCAAAATCGCTGGCACCGCGCTGGTGGATCCAGCGAAACAGTTGCGTGGCCCGAAAACGTTTTTCTCCCAGCCGCTCGCAAAAAGCAGCCAGGCCGTCCAGGTCAAAATCCAGAAGGTTCGTGGTCATAACGTTCACGGATGCCCACGCCCACATAGCGCATCCGCGCGGGGGCGGCCAAACCAGGACCGCCCGGCACGCGGAGCCACTGCATTAGCGCGAGTAGATGTTCAGGCCGGGGAAGAAGAAGGCCACTTCCACCTGGGCGGTTTCAGCAGCGTCGGAGCCGTGCACCGCATTGGCGTCGATGCTGTCCGCGAAGTCGGCGCGGATCGTGCCGGGCGCAGCCTTCTTGGGGTCGGTCGCGCCCATGAGTTCGCGGTTCTTCAGGACGGCGTTCTCACCCTCCAGGGCCTGCACCATCACGGGGCCGGAAATCATGAAGTCCACCAGATCCTTGAAGAAGGGGCGCTCCTTGTGCACTGCGTAGAACTGCTCGGCTTCGGCGCGCGACAGGTGGATCATGCGCGCAGCAGCAATCTTCAGGCCCGCGGCTTCAAAGCGCGCATAGATCTGGCCGATCACGTTCTTGGCAACTGCGTCCGGCTTGATGATGGAAAGGGTGCGTTCGATAGCCATGTTGGTTTTCCTAGTGAGGTGTTGCGGTATTTTTGCCCTGAAGGCAAACCGTCAATTTTAGCTTTACGCCAATCCCCTAACGTCCGCCGCGGCGCGGCCCGTTGTTGCGTTGCTGTTGGCGATGGCGCGAGAAACTGTCGGCCCCAATATAGCCAAGCGACGTCTTCATCGGGTCCGGCTGGGCATTCGGTGAGGGCGGTCGCCCCGCACGCCCCCCCGTCTTGTCACGCCCACTGCCAGATGCCTTGCCCGGCCCCGCGGATCGACGATCGCCTTTGCGGCCGCCCCTGCCCTGGCCACTAGTGGGGCGCGCACCACCATCCAGCGTTGCACCTGCCGCCTGCATCAGGGCACGAATGTCGCGCTCATCAAGCTCCAGCCATGCCCCGCGCTTGAGCCCGCGCGGCAGCATCATGGCCCCGTAGCGAATCCGAATCAGCCGGCTCACCGCATGCCCTACCGCCTCGAACATACGGCGGACCTCGCGGTTACGGCCTTCAGAGATGGTGACCCGGTACCAACAGTTGGCGCCCTCGCCGCCGCCGTCTTCCACGGAGCCAAAGGAAGCCATGCCATCCTCCAGCGGCACGCCTTCCAGCAAGCGCTGCTTTTCCTCGGTGCTCAACGCACCCAACACGCGGACCGCATATTCACGCTCCAGCCCGAAGCGGGGGTGCATCAACTTGTTCGCAAGCTCCCCCGAACTGGTAAATAGCAACAAACCTTCGGTATTCAGGTCCAGCCGCCCGACGGATTGCCATTTGCCCTGCTGCAGCCGGGGGAGTTTGCGAAACACCGTGGGGCGGTTTTGCGGATCGTCATGCGTGACCACTTCGCCCACTGGCTTGTGGTATGCAATCACGCGTACCGGCGGTGGTGCAATACGGAAGCGGATGGGCTTGCCGTTGACCTTTATCTGGTCCCCAAACTGCACGCGCTGCCCGATATGGGCCGGCTCGTTGTTGACGGAAATACGACCTTCCAGGATGAGCTGCTCCATTTCCAGCCGAGACCCCATGCCCGCCTGGGCAAGCACCTTGTGCAGTTTGGGGGTTTCTGGCTGGGGAAGCAGCACCCGCTTGGCGGGGGCGAGCTCGGCGTTGGCTTCATCCTCGTCGAACTGACCCGACACCACGTCGGCAAACTGATAGCCATCGCCCTTCGGCGCGCGCTTGGCGGCATGGCCGCTGGGCTGTCGTGGCACCTCAACAGCAGCGCCTTGCTCATGCACTTCCTGCATCTTCACGTCCGATTGGGCACCGTCAGCACCACTCAGTTGCGGCACTGCCACATTCTCCTGAAGCGCGCCTTCCGCAGACTTGCGCTTGCGGGGCCTGCGCGGCGCAGCAGCCTCCGATGCGGGCAAAGGCGAGTGACCCGCCATGGAGTCCGGATCCTTGTGAGATTCATCATTCATATGTCAATGTCCCGTGGCCCCTCTTCGGCACCACTGTGTGTCGCGCCCACTACCAGATCAGGGGCATCTTCAATATCTACTTCGTCTACGGCCGGCACCTGCACGCCGTCCCCAGGTACCCCTGCAGTGTCTTCGCTCTGCGGCGCCCCCTGAATGGCGCCCAGCGCCTCAAACATGCTGACCTGCACGCCGGGGTCTTCGAGCGTAGGCAGTTGATCCAGTGATTGCAGTCCTAAATCGTCCAGGAACTGCCGTGTGGTAGCAAACAACGCAGGCCGGCCCACTGTCTCGCGGTGGCCAATGACCTCCACCCAGCCGCGGTCCTCCAGTTGTTTGATGATGAGGCTGTTGACGGTCACCCCGCGGATGTCTTCGATGTCCCCGCGGGTCACGGGCTGCCGGTACGCAATGATGGCCAGCGTCTCCAGCGTCGCTCGCGTGTAGCGGGGCGGCTTTTCAGGATGCAGCCGGTCCAGAAATTCGCGCATCTCGGGCCGGCTCTGGAAACGCCAACCTGTGGCCACTTGTACCAACTCCACCCCTCGCAAGGCCCAGTCCTGCTGCAGTTCCAGCAGCAGCATCTTTACTGTATCGGAACCCAGCGCGTCATCGAACAATGTCCGCAGGTCACGGATCGATACAGGCTGCGGGGCACAGATCAACGCGGTTTCAAGAACCCGTTTGGCGTCCACCGAATTCATGGTCCAACAGTCCCTGGAAAGGCAGCCTCGCATCAAACGGGAGGCTGCGCCTTGGGTTGGAGATATTGCGGCGCAGAAAGCAGAGCGTGGCAATGCGCCTTCACGGGGCCGGTAGCTCATGCTGGCCGGCGGTTCACGGCAGAACAGCCGTCAGGAACGATTGTAGCGCAGCCCCCAAAAATCCAGCGCCTGCGCCATGTCTTCCGGCAGCGGCGCGTGGAACTCCAGGGCAGCGCCAGTGACCGGGTGTACAAACGCCAGCCGGAATGCATGCAGCGCCTGTCGATGCATGGGCCCGGCCAGCGCGCCGCCGTACAGTGCATCTGCCACCAAGGGATGACGTATGGATGCCATATGCACGCGGATCTGGTGCGTTCGCCCCGTGTGCAGCGTACAACGCACGAGGCACACCTCCTCGTTGGCATCTATCAGGTCGAAATCGGTGCGGGCTTCCTTGCCTGGATGCTGCGCCAGATCGACCACCGCCATCCGCAGGCGATTGCGCGGGTCACGACCGATCGGGGCATGCACCGATCGATGTGCGGCCCCCGTCCAGCCGCCCCACCCCAGCGCCACATACTGGCGGCTGACCTCGCGCGCAGCGATCATGCGGACCAGTGCATCCATGGCCGACCGGCTGCGCGCAACGACCATGAGGCCACTGGTGTCCTTGTCCAGTCGATGGACGATGCCCGCACGCGGCACCTGCATCGCCTGCGCATCCCGGCCAAGCAAGGCGTTCAGCAACGTGCCGCTCCAATTGCCGGGCGCGGGATGCACCACCAGCCCCGCAGGCTTGTGGATCACGAGGATGTGCTCATCCTCATACACCACATCCAATGGCCATTGCTCGGGCCGAAAAGCCTGGCTCTGCTGCGTAGGGCGCATCTCGACCGCGATGCGGTCCCCGGCCTTGACCCTGGACGCGGGCTTCTGTACCTCCCGCCCATTCAGGCGTATGCAGCCCTGGAGCAGCAACTGCTGCAGATAACTGCGGGAAAACTCTGGGACCAGTTCCGCGAGTGCCTTGTCCAGCCGCTGAGCATGCTGCTCGGCGCCCACGACGACCTCCCGCAGTTCCGCCTCAAACTCGTCCGCCTGACTCCCACCTGTCTCTGCCGGATCAGCATCCTCCAGCCAGGACGCCTCTCCCATGGAAGCCGGCGCGCTCAACGGGGGGGGAGGTAGCGGGCGGGGTCCACGGGCTTGCCCTGGCGCCGGATTTCGAAATGCAGTTTCACACGATCCGCGTCGGTGCTTCCCATCTCGGCAATCTTCTGGCCGCGGCGCACGTTCTGGTCTTCCTTCACCAGCAGCGTCTGGTTGTGCGCATAGGCCGTGAGATAGGTGTTGTTGTGTTTCAAGATCACCAGGTTGCCATAGCCGCGAAGCCCAGCACCGGCGTACACCACACGCCCATCGGCAGCGGCGAGCACCGGATCGCCTGCCTTGCCGCCGATGTCGTAGCCCTTGTTACGCACCTCGTCGAATCCCGCCAACAGGCTGCCCGACGAGGGCCAGATGAAGTTGACGTCATCCGTTGCAGCGGTAGCGGCCGGCGCGGGAGCCACCGCCGGCGCGCTGGGTGCCGCTGCCGGCGCCACCGCGGCCGGTGTAGACGCCGCCGACGCCGACGGCTTGGGTGCGCTCGCAGCCGATGCTGCAGCCAAGGGCGAAGACGTGACGGGGCGGGTGACCACACCGGTGTCAGATGCCACCGCAGTCGCCGCAGCCGCAGCAGGGGGCACCACACGCAGCACCTGGCCCACCTCGATCAGGTTGGCGTTTTCCAGGTTGTTCCAGCGCGCGATATCTTTCCAACTTTGCCCGTTTTCCAGGCCAATGCGAATCAGCGTGTCGCCTGCCTTCACGGTGTAGTAGCCAGGCTTGCCCGCGTTCTCAGCACCAGGCAAGGGCTTGACCTCAGGCACGGCCCCGGCGGGCCCCGTCGTGCCGCTGCTCGCGGCAAAGGTGCCGCGATCTTCCACGGGAGCCCTGTTGATCGGGGTGCTGCACCCCGCCAGCAAACCGCCAGCCAGCACGGCAACTCCCCAAACCACAAGACTACGCGATACCAACATAAGCAAATCCTTCAGGCGATCCCCGATTTTAGGGGGACGAAATGCACGGCTTCCAGAATGCCCTGCTTGAAGCCTTGCGCAGTTTTATCAACGACCAGCAGCATCTGTTGGCCGTCGGCGCCCGCCAGTGGGGCGACCAGCCGGCCACCCACGGCAAGTTGCTCGCACCACGCGGCGGGAAGGCTATCGCCCCCCGCCGCGGCAATGATGCCCGCATAGGGCGCGCCGCTGGGGTAACCCAGCATTCCGTCGCCCAGGATCAGGTGCACATTGGCCAGGCGCAGGGGACGCAAGTGGTCTCGCGCCTTTTCATGCAACGCGCGCAAGCGTTCAACGGTATACACCTCGCGCGAGACGCGCGACAGCACCGCTGCCTGATAGCCGCAGCCCGTGCCGATCTCCAGTACCCGGCCCATTCCATTTCCGCGCGCGCACTCGGCCCCCAGCAACAATTCGATCATGCGTGCTACCACGCTGGGTTTGGAAATGGTCTGACCCAGTCCGATGGGCAGACTGGTGTCCTCATAGGCTTGGTTGGCCAAGGCGGTGTCGACAAAACGATGCCGCTCAATCATTCCCATGGCCTGAAGAACCGCCCCCGCCGAGATGCCCGAGGCTGCGAGTCGCTGCACCATGCGTGCGCGCACGGCAGCGGAGTCCAGCCCCACGCCGTGCGGCGTGGGCGGCTGCACCTCGCGGCGCGCGCCTACCGGTGGCGCCGCGGTGGGTGCACCGGGTTGGCGCCAGTCGATCCGCGCAGGAAAACCTGGCCGCCGCTGCATCAAGCCACCTCGCCGGACGCCTGCGCTGGTACGAGACGGGCCACCGTCTGCGCCCAATACCCCAGTCCGTCGTAATCGGTCAGGTCCACCTTCAATGGCGTGACGGATACATGGCCGTGGGCCGTGGCATGAAAATCGGTGCCCTCCGCCGCGTCCTTGGCGGCGCCAGCGCCACCGATCCAGTACATCAGCTCCCCACGCGGGCTCTGCTGCTCAATGACACGCTCTGCCGCATGGCGCCGGCCCAGGCGGCACATGCGCAAGGGCCGCAATGCGTCATACGGCATATTGGGAATGTTGACATTCAACAGCCAGGGGGCTACGCCGACCAGGTTTTGGCGATCCATCTGCTGAACGATCTCGCGCGCCTTGCGCGCAGCCGACTCGATCTCGCCCCACCCCTTGTCCACCTGCGAAAAGGCGATGGACGGGATCCCGAAAAGATAGCCTTCCATCGCAGCACCCACCGTGCCGGAATAAATGGTGTCGTCGCCCATGTTGGCGCCGTTGTTGATGCCGGAGACCACCAGATCGGGCCGGTAACCCAGCAGGCCCGTCAGCGCAATGTGCACGCAATCGGCAGGCGTGCCATTGACATAGCGAAAGCCGTTGTGCGCGGTTTGCACATACAACGGCGAATGCAGCGTCAGGGCGTTCGACTTCGCGCTATTGTTGTGTTCGGGAGCCACCACTTCCACATCAGCAATGGTCTTAAGGGCGTCATGCAGCGCCACGATGCCAGGCGCCTGGTAGCCGTCGTCGTTGGAGATGAGGATTTTCATGGTCTGGAAGGCGGAACGGCTGGCATTGTAGGAGCGAGCACACACGCTGTCGCTGGTCACGCAAGGGACAACCCAGCCTCAGGGACGGCCCCTATGATGCCCGCCCAACAGATTCGTAGCGACCAAGGAGACATTCATGCACGCCTGGCTCTGCACCAACCCCATCGGCGTCGAGGCCCTGGCCTGGACAGAACTGCCCGACCCGGCTCCCAAGGCGGGCGAGGTCCTCGTCGAGATCCGCGCGGCAAGCCTGAATTTTCCCGACCTGCTGATGGTGCAGAACAAGTACCAGATCAAGCCCCCCCTGCCTTTCGTGCCCGGCTCGGAGTTCGCGGGCGTCGTGCAGGCCGTGGGCGACGGCGTCAGCCATCTGCAGGTGGGTCAAAACGTGGCCTGTCTCAGCGGCACGGGTGGTTTCGCCACGCACACCATCGCCCCGGCCGCACGCTGTATACCCCTGCCGGACGGCTTTGGCCATGTGGATGCGGCGGCATTCATCATGACTTATGCAACCTCTTACCACGCCCTGCTGGACCGGGGCCAGCTCCAGGCTGGCGAGACTGTGCTGGTGCTGGGCGCGGCTGGCGGCGTGGGCACCGCCGCGATTCAGATCGCCAAGGCCAAGGGAGCGCGCGTGATCGCCGCCGCCTCCACGGACGAAAAATGCGACGTGTGCCTGAAGCTGGGGGCCGATGCCGTGATCAATTACAGCGTGGAGGACCTGCGCGACGCCGCCAAGTCACTGACCGACGGGCGGGGACCGGACGTCATCTACGACCCGGTGGGCGGCGCACTGGCAGAGCCCGCATTTCGCTCCATCGCCTGGCGAGGCCGCTATCTGGTGGTCGGCTTCGCATCGGGCCCCATCCCTTCGTTGCCGTTGAATCTGCCACCGCTCAAGGGTGCTTCGGTCGTCGGCGTGTTCTGGGGCGAATTCGCCAAGCGCGAGCCCCAGGCCAATGCTTCGATGATGGGCACCCTGCTCCAGTGGTATGCACAGGGCAAGATCAGGCCCGCCATCGACCGAACCATGCCCATGTCACAGCTACCCGCCGCGTTTGCCCACATGGGCGCACGTGCGGTGATCGGGAAACTGGTTCTGGTCAACTGACACGCTTTACACATGGCTTGACCCGGCCTGCTATCGAAGCGTGCTGCACTCTGTCACACTTTTGGCTGTTTGCATCTTCCTGCGTCCCTGCAGATGGCCTCCGCCAAATCCCCTTCTGAAATTGCCCGCGAGACGCTCAAGCTACTCGCTACGCGCCGGCTTCCTCCCACGCCCGACCACTACCAGGCCCTCTATGACGAAGTGGCCGGCACCACCAGCGCGCCGGCGTTTCCCAGCGCCCAGCTGCGGCAGATCTCGCGGGTGATCCCCGGCCAGACCCCGGCGCAGAAGCGGTTGCTGGGCCTGTTGGAAACCGCCATCACCCAGCAGGACTGGGGCGTTTTGCAAAACGTGTTGGTGGGATACGCCAACCTGGGACTCTCGCCCGTGGCCGCGCCCGAGCCCGCGAGCACCCGGATTGACCACCTGCCGCTGACACTGGCGCAGAATCTGGCGCGGCTGGTGGACAACACCCTGCCGGCGCTGGGTGAGGACGATGCCCGCGTGCATGAGCTGGCTGCGCAATTGAGCACCTTCCTGCGCGAGCCCGACCCACCCGTCTCCACCGCCGAGCTGATGCTCGGCAACTTCAGCTACCGCCTGTCTTTCGCGGCGGAAGACCAAGCCGCCATCCGGCGGAGCTTGCTCAGCCTGCTGCGCCTGGTGTTCGAGAACATTGCCGCCCTGAGCATGGACGACGAGTGGCTGCACGGCCAGGCCGAGGCACTGCTTGCGGCCTCCACCCCGCCGCTCACGCTGCGCCGGCTGGACGACGTGCAGCGACGCCTCAAGGACGTCATCTTCAAGCAGACTGAGGCCAAGGAACGCACCGTTCACGCCCAGATGCAGATGCGCGAACTGCTGGCCACATTCATCGAGCGCCTGGCGCAGATGGATGAATCCAGCAGCGCCTACAACACCAAGATGGAGGATTGCGCCGAGCGCATCAGCCAGGCCACGCAGCTGCAGGACATCATGCCGCTGCTGGAAGAAGTCATGGCCGCCACGCGCGCCATGGCGCTGAGCAGCCGGGTGACGCGCGGCGAACTGCAGGAACTGCGCGAGCGCACCGAGGCCAAGCACGCCGAAATCGACCACCTGCGCCAGGAGCTGGACCGCGCGAGCGCCCAGGCGCGCCACGACCCGTTGACGGGCTCGCTCAACCGCAAGGGCTTTGCCGAGGCCATGGAGCGCGAGGTCGCGCGTGCGCGCCGCCAGGACGCGCCGCTGTGCGTGGCGCTGCTGGACGTGGACAACTTCAAGTCCATCAATGACCGCCTGGGCCACACCGCCGGCGACGCGGCCCTGGTGCATCTGGCGCAGGTCACCCGCGAGGTGATGCGACCGCAGGACCAGCTGGCGCGCTATGGCGGCGAGGAATTCGTCATCATCCTGCCCGACACCGAACTGGCGGAAGGCGTGAAGGCCATGGAACGCCTGCAACGCGAGCTGACCACGCGCTACTTCCTCAAAGACCAGGAGCGGGTGCTCATCACCTTCAGCGCCGGTGTGGCCCAGGTGGAGGGCGAAGAAGGCAGCGCCGACGCGATCCGCCGCGCCGACCAGGGCATGTACCTGGCCAAGCGCACCGGCAAAAACCGCGTGGTTGCTGCCTGACGCCTGGACCCCTTGTGCGATGTCCCGTGCACCCGCCTTCGCTTGACATCTCGCGCCGCACACTGCTGCGTCAGGCCGCCTGGGCCGGCATGGCCACGCAACTGCCCCGCTGGGCCTGGGCCCAGGCCGCCGTGCGGCACGACCCCTTTCGCCTGGGTGTGGCCAGTGGCGACCCAGTACACGACGGCGTGGTCCTCTGGACCCGCGTGCTTCCGCCCGCGGACCTGGCCGGCGCCCACGCACCCTGGGCCGGCCCACTGACCGTGCGCTGGGAACTGGCCGACGACGCGCAGTTTCGCCACATCGTGCAGCGCGGCACGGCGATGGCGCTGCCTGAACTGGGCCACAGCGTGCATGTGGAGGTGGCCGGCCTGCGCCCCGACCGCTGGTACCACTACCGCTTCATGCTGGGTGACGCCACCAGCCCCGTCGGCCGCACCCGCACCGCACCCACACCGGATGCGCTGCCCGGGCGCCTGCGACTGGTGTTCGCCTCCTGCCAGCGGTGGGAGCACGGCCACTACGCCGCCTGGCGGCATGCCTGCGCGGACCAGCCCGACTTGGTGCTGTTCCTGGGCGACTACATCTACGAATATCCCAGCCCACAGGACGCCACGGGCTTGGCCCGCGTGCACCCGCTGCGCCTGCCTCGCAACCTGCAGGACTACCGCGACCGCTACGCCCTGCACAAGAGCGACCCCGCCTTGCAGGCCGCGCACGCCTGCGCCCCGTGGGCGGTGACCTGGGACGACCATGAGGTACAGAACGATTACGCCGCTGGCCAGGGCCGGGGCGAGTGCGCCGAATGGCTGCCGCTGCGCAGCGCCGCGTGGCAGGCCTTCTATGAACACATGCCGCTGCGCGCATCCACGCTGGCGGGCTCCGGCTTCCATCAGTTGCAGATCCACCGCCGCCTGCTCTGGGGGCGCCTGGCGCGGCTGCACATGCTGGACACACGCCAGTACCGCGACCTGCAGGCCTGCCGCACGCGGGGCAAGGGTGCGACCGGCGCGGTGCGGCCCGACGCCTGCCCCGAAATCCTGGACAGCCACCGCAGCTTCCTCGGCTGGGAACAGGAGCAGTGGCTGCACGCGGGCTTGGCAGCCGATGCGCACAACAAAACTACGCGCTGGAGCGTACTGGCGCAGCAGACCCTGTTCTCGCCACGCCGCTATCCCTCGGGCCTGCAGTCCACCGACAGCTGGGACGGCTACCCCGCCGCGCGCAACCGCCTGCTGCAGGCGCTGGCACAGCACCCGCCCCGCAACACGGTGCTGCTGGGCGGCGACATCCACCAGAACTATGTTTGCAACGTGATGGCGCCACACGGGCCGCATGCCCACGGTGCGCCGCGCATCCTGGCCAGCGAGTTCTGCGGCACCTCGATCTCCTCGCGCGCCGGCACCACGCAGGAGAAGGTGGATGCCATCGCGCGCCACAACCCCCATGTGCTGCTGGCACGCTGCGAGGAGCGCGGCTACGGCCTGTGCGACATCACGCCCACGCGCTGGACCACCACGCTGCGCGCCCTGCGCGACCCGCTGGATGCCGGCAGCGCCGCGTACACTCTGGCCCGATTCGTGGTGGAAGACGGCCGCCCCGGCCCGCAGCCGGCCTAGGGCCCGCACCAATCCTGGCGCGTCGCGCGCCTTGCCACTTTCGTCCGCACCCAAGGAACACGCACGCAGATGACCGGGAAACCCGCGCCCACCCCGCGCCCCGACGAGGCCGACTTCTCGAACCACACCCCCATGATGGCGCAGTACCTGGCCCTGAAGGCCCAGCACCCCGACACGCTGCTGCTGTACCGCATGGGCGACTTCTACGAGCTTTTCTACGCCGATGCCGAGAAGGCCGCGCGCCTGCTGGACATCACCCTCACCCAACGCGGCCAGTCGGCCGGCCAGCCGGTGACCATGGCGGGCGTACCCTTCCATGCGCTGGAGAACTACCTGGGCCGCCTCATCAAGATGGGCGAGTCGGTCGCCATTGCCGAGCAGGTGGGCGAAGTGGGCGCCGCCAAGGGCCCCGTGGAGCGCAAGGTGGTGCGCGTGGTCACCCCCGGCACGCTCACCGATAGCGAACTGTTGTCCGACAAGAGCGAGTCCATGCTGCTGGCCGTGCACCAGGGCGCGCGTGCGCGCTGCGGCCTGGCGTGGCTCTCCGTCACCCAGGGTGTGGTGCAGCTGGCCGAATGTGCACAGGCCGACGTGGGCACCTGGCTCGCACGCATCGCCCCCAGCGAGGTGATCTACAGCGCGGGCGTCACCCAGCGCTTTGAAGAACAACTGACCCAGTTGCGCCAGGGCGGCGTGTTCACCTGCCCCATGAGCCTGCGGCCCGACTGGCAGTTCGATGGTGCCCTGGGCGAGCGCAAGCTGCTGGAGCAGCTCGGCGCGGCCAGCCTGCAGGCCTGGAATGCCGAGGCCCTGCCCCACGCCCACGCCGCCGCCGCCGCGCTGCTGCAGTACGCCGAGCACACGCAAGGCCGCGCACTCACCCATGTGCACGGCGTGCGCGTACAGCAAAGCGACGAACTGATCCACCTGCCCCTGGCCACGCGGCGCAACCTGGAGCTGGTGAAGACCCTGCGCGGCGAGGACGCGCCCACGCTGTTCTCGCTGCTGGACACCTGCATGACCGGCATGGGCAGCCGCCTGCTCAAGACCTGGCTGCTGGAGCCGCGCCGCGACCGCAGCGACGCGCGCCAGCGCCTGGCGGCCACGGCCGCGCTGCGCGGCGCCGGCAGCGGCCAGGGCCCGTGGCAGCTCCTGCGCAGCGAACTGCGCGGCGTGAGCGACGTGGAGCGCATCACCGCGCGCATCGCGCTGCGCCAGGTGCGCCCGCGCGAGCTGGTGGCGCTGTGCAAGACGCTACAGAAAGCAGAGCTGCTCGCGCTTAACAGTCAAGCGCCAGAGCCGTTTCTGGCCCAAATCTTCAGCCACCTGCAGCCCCCCGTCGACTGCACGGCACTGCTGCGTGCCGCCATCCTGGAGGAGCCCGCCGCCCTGGTGCGCGACGGCGGCGTGATCGCGCCGGGCTTTGATGCCGAGCTGGACGAGCTGCGCGGCATCCAGAACAACTGCGACGACTTCCTGCTCGATCTGGAGACGCGCGAGAAGGCACGCACCGGCATCCCCAACCTGCGCGTGCAGTTCAACAAGGTGCATGGCTTCTACATCGAGGTCACCAGCAGCCACGCGGACAAGGTGCCCGAAGACTACCGCCGCCGCCAGACACTGAAGAACGCCGAGCGCTTCATCACCCCCGAGCTGAAGACCTTCGAGGACAAGGCCTTGTCGGCCCAGGAACGCGGCCTCGCACGCGAGAAGTGGCTGTACGAGCAGGTGCTGGACCAGCTGCAGCCCCATGTGCCCCAGCTCACGCGGCTGGCGCAGGCGCTGGCCACGCTGGACGTGCTGTGCACGCTGGCCGAGCGCTCGCTCACGCTCAACTGGTGCGCACCGCAATTCGTCAACGAGCCCTGCATCGACATCGAGGCGGGCCGCCACCCCGTGGTGGAGGCCCGGCTGGCCGAAACATCGAGCGGCGCCTTCATCCCCAACCACACGCGCCTGCACGCCAACGCGCGCATGCAGATCATCACCGGCCCCAACATGGGCGGTAAGTCCACCTACATGCGGCAGGTCGCCCTGATCGTGCTGCTGGCGAGCATGGGCAGCCACGTGCCGGCCGCGGCCTGCCGGCTGGGCCCCATCGACGCGATCCACACCCGCATCGGCGCGGCCGACGACCTGGCCAATGCCCAGTCCACCTTCATGCTGGAGATGACCGAGGCGGCGCAGATCCTGCACGCCGCCACGCCGCACAGCCTGGTGCTGATGGACGAGATCGGCCGCGGCACCAGCACCTTCGACGGGTTGGCGCTGGCCAGCGGCATCGCCACCCATCTGCATGACAAGACCCGCGCGTTCACGCTGTTCGCCACGCATTACTTCGAGCTGACCGAACTGGCGGCGCGCCACCCGCACGCGGTGAACGTGCACGTGGGCGCCACCGAGTCCGGCCACGACATCGTCTTCCTGCACGAGATCCAGCCCGGCCCCGCCAGCCGCAGCTACGGCATCCAGGTGGCGAAGCTGGCGGGGGTGCCCGCCGCCGTGCTGCACCACGCGCGCCACACGCTCGCCGCGCTGGAAGAACGCGCGGGCGAGGATGAGCTGCAGGTGGACCTGTTCGCTCCGCCGCCCGCGCCCGAGGTGGCGACCGTGAGCCCCGTGGAATCCGCCCTGGCGCAGATCCACCCGGACCAGCTGTCGCCCCGCGAGGCGCTGGACGCGCTCTACCAGCTCAAGCGGCTGAGCACGCCCGGTTTTGAATAAAATAAGGCTCTAGCGCTTACCAGTAAAGCGCTAGCTGCTATGTTTATGGTAGCAAATACAACCTCATGAGCATGCCCGCCCTGCGCCCGCCGCAGCGCCGCAGCCGCGACACGGCCGCCCGGCAAAGCGCCCTACACTCGCCCTCTTCGCCTTCACTGCCCATCCCATGACGTACTGCGTCGCCATCAAGCTCAACGCCGGCCTGGTGTTCCTGTCCGACTCGCGCACCAACGCCGGGCTGGACCAGATCAGTTCCTTTCGCAAGATGATGGTCTACGAGCAGGCTGGTGACCGCTTCATGGTGCTGCTGTCGGCCGGCAACCTGAGCATCTCGCAGTCGGTGCGCGAAATCCTGCAGGTCGAGCAGATCCAGGAGCCCGGCGACAGCACGCCCATCACGCTGTGGAACGCCACCAGCATGTTCGACGTGGCGCGCGTGCTGGGCGCGGCGGTGCGCCGCGTGTACGAGCGCGACGGCGCCGCACTGCAGCGCACGGGGGTGGACTTCAACGTCTCGCTGCTGCTGGGCGGCCAAATCAAGGGCGAGGGCATGCGCCTGTTCCAGGTGTATTCGGCAGGCAACTTCATCGAGGCCACGGCCGAGACGCCGTACTTCCAGGTGGGCGAGTCCAAGTACGGCAAGCCCGTGCTGGACCGCGTGATCACGCCCCACACGCCGCTGAGCGAGGCGGCCAAGTGCGCGCTGGTGTCCATGGACAGCACGCTCAAGTCCAACCTCTCGGTCGGCCTGCCGCTGGACCTCGTGGTATACGAGGAGGGGCGCCTCGCCACCGACAAGATCGTGTGCATCGACGAGCACAACCCCTACTTCCGCATGCTGCACGACAGCTGGGGCGAGAAGCTGCGCCAGGTGTTCGACAGCATCGAGGATCCGGCATGGAACGGCGGCGTGACCGACGTGCCCATCCGCGTGGAGCCCCTGCGCAGCCGGCCCATCAAGAAGATCACCACACCGCGCGACAAGCTCGTGTGAACCGTTCCATGGCCTGCATCGTTTTCTCCCACGCCAACAGCTTCCCCGCCGGCACCTACCGCGTGCTGTTCGATGAACTGCGCGAGCGCGGCTTTCGCGTCAGCGCCATCGAACGCTATGGCCATGACGAGAAATACCCCGTCAGCAACAACTGGCCCCACCTGGTGCAGCACCTGGCGGACTTTGCCGCCGAGCAACAGCAGCGCAGCGGCGAACAGGCCTTTCTGGTGGGCCATTCGCTCGGGGGCTTCCTGAGCGTGATGGCCGCAGCGCGCCACCCCGAGCTGGCACGGGGCGTGGTGCTGATCGACTCGCCCCTCATCGGCGGCTGGCGCGCCAGTGCCCTGGGGGTGGTCAAGCAGACGCAGGTGGTGGGTGCCGTCTCGCCCGGGCGCGTGAGCCGCGCGCGGCGCAACAGCTGGTCCAGCAACGAGGAGGCGCTGGAGCACTTTCGCCGCAAGAAGGCCTTCGCCCACTGGGACCCGCGCGTGCTGCAGGACTACGTGGCGCACGGCCTGCAGGACCAGGACGGCAAGCGCGTGCTGGCCTTTGACCGCGCGGTGGAAACCCAGATCTACAACACCCTGCCCCACAACCTGGCCCGGCTGCTGCACGCGCATCCGCTGCGCTGCCCGGCCGCCTTCATCGGCGGGCGCGATTCCGCCGAGATGCGCCAGGTGGGCATGGCCATGACCCAGCGCATCACCCAGGGCCGCGTGACGATGCTGGACGGCAGTCACCTCTTTCCCATGGAGCAGCCCCGCGCCACGGCCGCGGCGATCGAAGCCGCGCTGCTGAACCTGGCCCACATCGCCGATTCCTGACACGCGCAGACCGCGACAGCCCGTGGCGACTTGCTTTCCGTCCGCTCACCCCGCAGTCGTTACGCGGTGATACATTTGCAGCTCCTGCGGAGGGTGCGATGCGGCTCCTGCTGTTGCTCTGGTGCGGAATCTTGCCTGGCTGCGCGCGGTGCTGGGCGGAATGCTGTGCCTGCTCGGCGCGCTGCACCCCGGCCCGGCGCAGGCCTGCAGAGCCACAGTGCTGGAGCCGGGCAGGGGCCCCGTGGATCTGTGGGCCCACCTGTGCATGCGCTCTGACCCCACACTGGCACGCACGGTGCAGGAGATGCTGGCCACGCCCACGGCGTTCGCGGCACCTGCGACGTGCGGCGGTTCACTGGGCGTGCGCCCGGATGCCGTGTGGCTGAAGGCGACACTGGTCCCACAGGCGCGCGCAGGGCCCTGGGTCATCAATGTGGACTTCCCGCTGCTGAACGAACTCGACGTCTATCTGGTGGCGGACGGCGAGGTGCTGCAGCATCACGCCCTGGGCAACCTGCAGCAGCCCAGCCCCCACGCGCTGGATTGGCGCACCCCCGCGGTGGTTCTGGCGCTGGAGCACGAACGCACTTACGAGCTGCTGGTGCGCGTGCGCACGCTGGGCGGAATGATTGTCCCGCTGCGCATCGGCACCTGGCGAGACATGGCTGCGCCCATGCTGCGCGAGCAGATGCTGCAGGGCCTGTTCGTGGGCCTGGCGCTGTGCCTGTTCATCTACGGTCTGCTGCAGGCCGTTGCGCTACGGGAAAAGGTGTTCGCCTACTACGCGCTGCTGGTGCTGGGCAGCGCGGGGTTTTCCATCCACTTCTTTGGCATCGGCACCCTGTTCATCTGGGGGCACCACCCCTGGATGCAGCAGCACGCCGGCCCGCTGTTCGTCTGCATCGCGGTGATCGGCGCCTTCCTGTTCATGGGGCACTCGCTGGCGCGCGACAACCGGCCCGGTCGATTTCTGCGCACCATGCAGGGAGGAGCCGCGCTGTCCGTCCTGCTCTGCGCCGCGTTCCTGTCAAACGTTTTGAACACGCCCGCGACCCTCGCCACGCAGGCACTTCTGGGGCCGCTGCCGGCGTTGATCAGCCTGCCCGTGGCCGCGCGGCGCATGCACGAGAACGACCCCGTGGGGCACACGCTGCTGCTCGCATGGCTGGTCTATATCGGCACCGCCGTCGCGCTCGCTCTGCTGGTGCATGGGGAGCTCCCCGCCCGGTTCTGGCCCATGCACCTCTTCCAGATCGCAGCCGTGGTCAACATGCTGCTGTTCATGCGCATGCTGGGCCTGCGCCACGCACGCCTGCGTGACGCAATGCAGGACGCCAGCCGGGAGCGCGACGCGCTCATGTCGCTGGCCCGCACCGACCCCCTCACCGGCCTGCCCAACCGGCGCGGCCTGGACGCAGCCCTGGGCGCCGCGCTGCCCCACGCGCAAGCCGACCGGCTGCTGGCCGTGTTTATGCTGGACCTGGACGGCTTCAAACCCGTCAACGATCAGCATGGGCACGCCGTGGGCGACCGGCTGCTGGTGGCCGTGGCGCAGCGGCTGCGCGCCCATTTGCGCCACGCCGACCTGATCGCACGGCTGGGCGGGGACGAATTCGTCGTCATGGCCCAGCAGCTGCCCAGCGTGATGCAGGCGCACGATCTCGGGATCGCACTGCTGGAATCCTTCCTGACGCCGTTTTACGTGCAGGGCGTCGAGATCCGCGTGGGGTTGACGATCGGCTACGCACTTGCGCCCGATGATGCCTGCGACGCCTGCACCCTCATCCGCCTGGCGGACGCCGCCATGTACAGCGGCAAGCAGCGGGGCAAGTTCTGCGTGCGCCGCAACAAGGGCGACCTGGCGCTGGCGTCGTCCTGACGCGGCTATTCGGCCCAGGTCACCAGGCCGCTCCATGCCGTGGCCAGCACCACCAGGCCAAACGCGATGCGATACCAGGCGAACGGCACGAAGCTGTGCGAGCTGATGTAGCGAAGCAGCCAGCGCACGCACAGCCAGGCGCTGATGAACGAAAACACCAATCCCACGGCAAACAGCGGAATGTCGGCCGCCGACAGCAGTGCGCGCTCCTTGTAGAGGCTGTAGACGCCTGCGCCGATCAGCGTGGGGATGGCGAGAAAGAACGAATAGTCGGTAGCCGCCTTGCGCGACAGCCCCAGCAGCATGCCGCCGATGATGGTGGCACCGCTGCGGCTGGTGCCGGGCACCATGGCCAGGCACTGCACCAGGCCGACCTTCAGCGCGTCCAGCGGCGTCATGTCGTCCACGGAATGGATGCGCACGGCGGCCTGCTGGCGCCGCTCGGCCCAGAGGATGACGAAGCCGCCCAGGATGAAGGTGCTGGCCACCACCACCGGCGTGAACAGATGCGCCTTGATGGCCTTGCCCAGCAACAGGCCCAGCAGCACGGCCGGGAGGAAGCCGATCAGCACGTTCAAGGCGAAACGGCGCGCCTGCCGCTCGGTGGGCAGCGCCACCAGCGTCGCGCGGATGCGCTGCCAATAGACCAGAATGACCGCGAAAATGGCGCCGGTCTGGATGGCGATGTCGAAGACCTTGGCCTTGGCATCGTCAAACCCGAGCAGCGACCCGGCCAGGATCAGGTGGCCGGTGGAAGAGATGGGGAGGAATTCGGTCAGCCCTTCGACCACGCCCATGATGGCGGCCTTGAGCAGCAAGAGAGTGTCCACGCAAGCGTCCTGACAGCGAAAAAGCAAAGCGCGGATTATCAGCCCCGTGCGGCGTGACACGGGTGTCACGCCCTGTGTCCTGCCGGGCCATACGCCAGAACGGCTCCGCTCGCGCCCGCCAGGCAACCGCCCGCGCCACGCGGCTGCCGTTCGTCGCAATGCACTGTTTGGTGGGCCCCCTCTCCTTGCACAGTACGGCAACGGGGTGCAGTACCCCGTCTGGAGACGCGCCATGCATCACTCTCTTCATTCCCCGAACCGCCCGGATACCCTCGACCGCCTGGCCCGGCGGCGCGCGGGCGCCAAGCTGGGCTGGCTGTTGCACGCGGGCGTCTACCTCACCGTTCAGCTGGCGCTGGCGGGCCTGGCGCTGATGCAGGGGCGGACTTGGACGCCCTACCCCGCTCTCGGTTGGGGTCTGGGCCTGCTGCTGCATGGGGCGGTCGTGTGGCTGGCCCTGCCCGGAGCCCACTGGCGCGAAGCGCTTGTCGCACGCGAGCGGGCGGCGCTGGCACGCGAGCGCAGCGGCCACAACGACTCGGCACCGCAATGACGGGCCGGCCCTGCAGCACAATGGCTCGTACCCCGCCTGTTCCATGAGCGTCAACCACCCCATCGCCTTCCTCTGCCGGCTGCTGACCACGGCGGCGTTCTGCTGCCTGGTGGCGCTGGGCGTCACACTGGCGAGATCCACGCCCTGGGATGCGAACCTGGTGTATTCGCTCACCATCGGCCTGGTGAGCTGGTTCACGGTGGACCTGGGGCGCATGGCGCTCACACGCCACAGCGCCATTCCGTGGCCGCGGCGGCCATGGGGAGCGGTACTCATCTTTGCGGGCACGGCCATGGGCTTTGTCTCCGGCTCGGTGGTGGGACACCTGTACAACGGCGGCGCACTGGGCGACCTGGCCTGGCTGCGCGGGCACGAGGCCGTGTCCACCCTGGTCGTCACCATCGCTGCCAGCGCATCCATCTCGTTTTTCTTCCACAGCCGTGGCAAGGCGCGCTTTCTGCAGGCGCGCGTGGCCCAGGTACAGCGTGACGCGGCCGAGGCACGCCTGAAGCTGCTGGAAACGCAGCTGGAGCCGCACATGATGTTCAACACCCTGGCCAACCTGCGCGTGCTGGTGGCCACGGATCCGCCGCGCGCCCAGGAGATGCTGGACCACTTCATCGCCTACCTGCGCGCCACCCTGGGCGCATCGCGCGCCGCGCTGCACCCATTGGCCGACGAGTTCGCGCGGCTGCAGGACTACCTGGCCCTCATGGCCGTGCGCATGGGCCCGCGCCTGGACTACACCCTGGAACTGCCCGAGGCTTTGCGCAACGTGCCCGTCCCGCCCCTGCTGCTGCAGCCGCTGGTGGAGAACGCCATCCGCCACGGCCTGGAGCCACAGGTGCAGGGTGGCCACATCCACGTACAGGCCGCGCTGCTGCAGGGAGGCACCCCGGCGGCGCGCGTGCAGCTGGCCGTGCGTGACACCGGCGCGGGCCTGTGCGACACACCACCCACGGGCACCGCGGGCACGACCACCGCGCGCTTTGGCCTGCAGCAGGTGCGCGAGCGCCTCGCCACTCTGTACGGCGACGCTGGCACTCTCGAATTGATAGCTGCTAGCGCACAGGGCACGGCCTGCATCATCACTTTTCCCTTGAAGCACCATGCACTCGACGTTCCCCCGAGCCCTGATTGCCGAGGATGAGCCGCTGCTGGCCGCGGCCCTGCGCCATGAGCTGCAGCAAGCCTGGCCCGCGCTGGAGGTCGCTGCGAGCGTGGGCGACGGTCTGAGCGCCGTGCGTGAGGCGCTGGCGCTGCGCCCCGACGTACTGCTGCTGGACATCCGCATGCCCGGCCAGAGCGGCCTGGAGGCGGCGGCAGAGCTGGCCGATGCCTGGCCCGATACCGCAGCCTTTCCCGCGCTGGTCTTCGTCACCGCCTACGACCAATACGCCGTACAGGCCTTTGAAGCCCAGGCGGTGGGCTACCTCCTCAAACCCGTGCAGCCCGCGCGGCTGCGCCAGACGGTGCAGCGGCTGCAGCAACTGCTGGCACAGCGCGGCGCCCCTGGCGCGCTGCCGGCGCTGGAGCAAGCGCTGACCCAGTTGCGCGCTTTGGCGCAGGCCCCAGGGCTGGGCGGATCGGTGCGGCCCCCAGCGGGCGGCGGCGCGCCACTGCGCATGATCCAGGCCAGCAGCGGCACGCAGATCCACCTCGTGCCTGTGCAGGAGGTCGTGTACTTTGAGGCGGCCGACAAGTACGTGCGTGTGCTCACCGCCGAGCGTGAATACCTGATCCGCACGCCACTCAAGGAACTGGCCGGGCAGCTCGATCCGGCCGACTTCTGGCAGGTGCACCGGGGCACGCTGGTGCGTGCCGCCGCCATCGCCAGTGCCGTGCGCGACGAAGCGGGCCGGATGCATCTGCAGTTGCGGGGCCGGCCTGAGCGGCTGGCGGTGAGCCGACTGTATGCGCCGCTGTTCAAGGCCATGTAAGCGCGGGCCGGTGCGCACGCGCCTGCACGCGCGCCGCGTCCGGTGTAGCCTCGGGCCCCATGCCCAACGCCCCCTCCGCCGCGCCGCTTCCACCCGCCCCCATCGCCATGGCGCCGCGCGCCGCCCTGCTGATGCTGGTGGCGCTGACCTCGGGCTTCGCATTGAGCTCGGCCTTTCGCACCGTGGCCGCCATCATGGCCGCGCCGCTGCAGGCGGACTTCGGGCTGTCGCCGCAAGCGCTGGGGGTGTTCGCGGGCGCCTTCCATTTCGCCTTTGGCGCCATGCAGCTCTTCATGGGCATCGGCATCGACCTGTATGGCGTGCGCCGCACGATCCTGGCGGCGTTTCCGCTGTGTATCGCGGGGGCGCTGCTGTCGGCGCTGGCGCCGGGCTACGGCGCGCTGCTGCTGGGCCAGGCGCTGATCGGCGTGGGCTGCGCGCCGGCCTTCCTGGTGTGCACGGTGTTCATTGCACGGCATTTCGCGCCGCAGCGCTTCGCGGCGATGTCGGGCATGGCGATGGCGCTGGGTACGCTGGGCATGCTGTTCACCGGCACGCCTCTGGCCTGGCTGGTGCAGCAGTGGTCCTGGCGCGCGGGCTTCGTGGTGCTGGCGGCGCTGGCGCTGGCGGCTTGGCTGTGGATCTGGCGCAGCGTGCATGAGCCCGTCGCCGCGCCGGCGCAGCAGGAGGCCCCGCGCGAGTCCGTGCGCGAGGCGGTGCTGCGCTTCGCCGCGCTGTTCGCCGTGCCGCACACCTGGGGCATCGTGGTGCTGGGCGCGGTGACCTATGCGGCGCTCATCTCCCTGCGCGGCCTGTGGCTGGGGCCCATGCTGATCGAGCGCCACGGTTTCTCGCTGGTGCAAAGCGGCAACGTGGCGCTGGCCCTGTCGGTGGTGGCGCTGTGCGGGCCGATGCTGTTCGGCCGCATCGACCCCGGCCCCGCCCGGCGCCGCCGCTGGATCGTGACCTGCACCCTGGCCATGGCGGTCCTGTTCGCGGCCATGGTGCTGCCGCACTCCGCCCTGCTGGACGTCGCCTGCATGCTAGCCGTGGGGCTGCTGTCAGGCTTCATCGTGCTGCAGTACGCGGACGTGCGCGCGGCCTACCCGGCGGCGCTCACCGGGCGGGCCATGGCGGTGTTCACCATGGCCATGTTCCTGGGTGTGGCGGCCATGCAGTGGCTCACGGGGCTGGTGGCGTCCCTTGCCAAGCGCGGGGGGACGGACCCTTACCTGGCAGTGATGGCCAGCATCGCCGTGCTGCTCGCGTTGGCGGCGCTGGCGTTTCGGCTGCTGCCGCATCCGCCGCAGGGTGAAAGATAGCAGTCAAATCTGCCGTTATCGCTTACAGGATAAGCGCAAATAGCTATCAATTAAATAGCGTCACATGCCAACTGCCCCAGCGCACTTTCACAGCGAGCTGGCGCTGGAGCCGTCGCCCCGGTAGAGCCAGGGCACGTCCAGCAGCCGCTCTCCCAGCAGCCGCAACGCCGTGTCGCGCCCCCAGCGCACGAGGCCCGTGGCATGGAAGATGCGCCCGTTGCGCCGCGAGCGCTCCTGCACGCGCGCGTTGCGCTGCCAGCGGTTGAGCGCGTAACGGCGCAGGCGCAGCGGCACTTCCAGGTCGTGCATGGCCAGGGCGCGCTGCAGCTCGGCCGCGTCCTCGATGGCCATGCCGGCGCCTTGCGCCAGGTAGGGCCGCATGGGGTGCGCCGCGTCGCCCAGCAACGCCACCACCCCCTGCGCCATCTCTTGCGGGCCGGCGACGGGCGGGCGGTCCAGCAGCGGCCACAGGCGCCAGCCACTGCCCGCCTGGGGCACGGCGCGAATCAAGTCCTGCAGCGGCGTGCAGGTGCGGGCCAGCGCGGCCTCCAGATCGGCCGCGTTGGCGCCATGGTCCCAGGAATCGAGGTCGGCCGGCGGCTGCCCGTGGCGGATGGCCACCACGTTCAGCAATTCGCCACGGCGCAGCGGGTACTGCACCACGTGCAGGCGCGGCCCCAGCCAGGCGGTCACCTGCTGGCTGCGCAGCGCCTGGGGCAGCGCGTCCTGGCGCACCACGGCGCGGTAGGCCAGGTGGCCGGAGACTCGCGTGGGCGTCTCACCCAGCAAACGCATGCGCGTGCCGCTGCGCAGGCCGTCGGCGCCGATGAGCGCATCGCCTTCGATCAGCAGATCTTGCGCACCGCCCTCGCTGTCGCTTCCCGGGCCGTGGCGCGTTACGCGCACGGTGACCACGCCACCGTCTTGCGCATGGTGCACGATGGAATGGCCCAGGTTCAGGTGCACACCAGTGCGCTCGCGCAATGCATCGAGCAGCAGGCCGTGCAGGTCCGCACGGTGGATGGTGGCGTAGGCGGCGCCGTAGCGCTCGATGGCGGTGTTGCCCAGGCGCAGCGCCGCCAACTCAGCGCCGGTGAGCGCACTGCGCACCTGCAGACGCTCGGGGAAGGCGGCCACGGCCTGCAGCGCGCTCTGCAGGCCCCAGGCCTGCAGCCGGCGCACCACGTTCGGGCCGATCTGCACGCCGGCGCCCACCTCGGTGAACTCCGCGGCACGCTCGAAGAGGCGCACTTCCCACCCGGCACGCGAGCTACCCAGGGCGGCAGCCAATCCTCCGATGCCACCGCCTGCGATCAAGACTTGTTTCTGCATGGACCGATTGTCCGCCCACCGGCAGCCACCCTGCTATCAGCGGTGCACCAGGCATGGCGCAAGCCCACGGCGCGCAGACCAGATCGCACCGCCTGGGGCCGCAGCACCGCGTCCTAAGAGATGGGATCACGCGCTCAGCAACTGCCGCAGTACATACGGCAGGATGCCGCCCGCACGGTAATAGTCCACCTCGATGGGTGTATCGATGCGCAGGGTGACGGCCACTTCCTGGCAGGAACCATCCGCACGGCGGATGACCAGGCGCGCCTCGCTTTGCGGTGTGAGCGCGGGGTCTGGAATCACGTCGATCACCTCGTCGCCTTGCAGGCCCAGGCTCTGCCACGAGTCGTTGTCGCGCAGCTGCAGCGGCAGCACCCCCATGCCCACGAGGTTGGAACGGTGGATGCGCTCGAAGCTGCGCGCCACCACCGCCTTGATGCCCAGCAACTGGGTGCCCTTGGCCGCCCAGTCCCGGCTGGAGCCGGTGCCGTATTCCTCCCCCGCGAAGATCACCGTGGGCGTCTTGTTGGCGATGTAGTGCATCGCGGCGTCGAAGATGAACATCTTCTGGCCCTGCATCGGCCCCTCGCCCTGAAAGAGGGTGACGCCCCCCTCCTCGCGCGAGCCGTCGGCCAGCGGCGGGATCATGAGGTTTTTGATGCGCACGTTGGCAAAGGTGCCACGCATCATCACTTCGTGGTTGCCGCGGCGCGCGCCGTAGCTGTTGAAGTCGGGCTTGGCCACCCCGTGCTGCAGCAGCCACTGGCCGGCGGGAGAGGTTTCCTTGATGGAGCCTGCGGGAGAGATGTGGTCCGTGGTAATGGAGTCACCGAACAGCGCCATGATGCGGGCACCCATCACGGATTCCGAGGTTTTTTGGCCTGCAGCGCCCTGTTTACCATCGCTGGCAGCTACTGAATCGAGAGCAAAATCCGCAAAGAATGGCGGCTCCGCGATGTAGGTGCTGCTGGGCCACACATAGACGTCTCCGTCCACCCCGCGGATCTTGTTCCACAGGGCTCCGGGGTCGGTCTTGACCTTGGCGTAGTTCTCCTTGAAGGCCTTGCCGTTCATGGCGTACTTCATGAGCGCATGGATCTCGTCGCTGCTGGGCCAGATGTCGCCCAAGTACACGTCGCGCCCGCCCTTGCCCTTGCCGACCGGTTCGGTCATGAGGTCCTTGAGCACCGTGCCCGCGATCGCATAGGCCACCACCAGCGGCGGGCTGGCCAGGAAGTTGGCTTTGAGGTTGGGGTGGATGCGCGCCTCGAAATTGCGGTTGCCCGACAACACCGCGGCACACACCAGGTCATTGCTGGTGATGACCTCGTTGAGCTCGGGCGCCAAATCGCCCGCATTGCCGATGCAGGTCGTGCAGCCATATCCCACCAGGGCAAAGCCCAGCTTTTCCAGATAGGGCAGCAGCCCGGTCTGCGTGAGGTATTCGGTCACGATGCGCGAGCCCGGCGCCAGCGAGGTCTTGATGTGCGGCGCGACCCGCAACCCTGCCTCCACCGCTTTCTTGGCCAGCAGGCCCGCAGCCAGCAGTACGCTGGGGTTGGAGGTGTTGGTACAGCTGGTGATCGCCGCGATCAGCACGTCGCCGTTGCCGATGGTCGGGTCCGCCCCCTTGGCGGGCAAATGGATCGCCGCGTCTTCGTGCTGCACCTCCAGGCGCGGCTTGTTCTGCTCCATCTCGACCAGGAAACGCGGCGCCCCTTCGGGTACGGGTTTTTCGCTGGGGGCCCCCTCGGTCACGGGCGCCATGCGCCGGTGGATATGGTGGCGCGTGTGCAGCAGCTCAGCGGGCTGGTTGAAACCCGACTCGGCCACCGGTTTGCTGAACAGCTCGGCAAACTGGCGGCACACGTTGCCCAGTTCGATGCGGTCCTGCGGGCGCTTGGGGCCGGCCAGGCTGGGGGTGACATCCCCCAGATCCAGACGCACCACCTGCGAGTAGTCGATCTCCCCCGCGCGCGGCACACCGAACAGGCCCTGTGCGCGAAAGTACGCTTCGAACGCATCGATCTCCGCCTTGGTGCGCCCCGTGCCGCGGAAGTAGTCGATGGTCTTCTCGTCCACCGGGAAGAAACCCATGGTGGCCCCATATTCCGGTGCCATGTTGCCGATGGTGGCGCGGTCGGGCAGCGCCAGGGTCCGCGTGCCTTCTCCAAAGAACTCCACGAACTTGCCCACCACTTTCTCGCGGCGCAGGATCTCGGTCACGGTGAGCACGAGGTCGGTGGCGGTGACACCCTCGCGCAATTGGCCCGAGAGTTCGAAGCCCACCACGTCGGGTGTGAGGAAGTACACCGGCTGGCCCAGCATGGCGGCCTCGGCCTCGATGCCGCCCACGCCCCAGCCCACGACGCCAATGCCGTTGATCATGGTGGTGTGGCTGTCGGTGCCCACCAGCGTGTCGGGGTAGTACACGCCGTCGTTGCCCTTGTGCACGCCGCGTGCGAGGTATTCCAGGTTCACCTGGTGCACGATGCCAAAGCCCGGTGGCACCACACCAAAAGTGCTGAAGGCCTGCATGCCCCACTTCATGAACTCATAGCGCTCGCGGTTGCGCTGGAATTCCAGCTTCATGTTCAGGTCGAGGGCCTTCTTCGTGCCGTAGTAGTCCACCATGATGGAGTGGTCCACAACCAGGTCTACAGGCACCAGCGGTTCGATCTTGCGGGGGTTGTGGCCCAGGCGCTGGGCCACGCTGCGCATCGCGGCCAAATCGACCAGCAGCGGCACGCCCGTGAAATCCTGCAGCACGACGCGCGACACCACGAACGGAATCTCGTCCTTGCGCGGCGCATTGGGCGCCCAGCGCGCCAACTGCTCCACATGCTCTGCAGTGATGCGGCGGCCATCGCAATTGCGCAGTACGGATTCCAGCACGATGCGCAGGGACACGGGCAGCCGGTTCACCCCCGGAAACTGGCGCGCCAGCGCAGGCAGCGAATAGAACTTGCCGCTCTTTCCCGCTGCCGTGGCAAACGTAGCGAGCGTGGAAGCAAAAGCGTGACCGGGGTTGCGGGAGGCTGCCATACAAGAACTCCTGTGGGTAACGACAGCGCCCATTTTGGCAGCGCCGCACTGCAGAGCCAACGCATCGCGAAATACCTTGACCCCACGCTGGGGCAATCGGGTTTAAATGAATACGCGTCCTGCGGTCGCCGCGCGGCCAGAAAGCACCGGTACACCGCTCCTGCACCGTGTCCGTTAATCGGTGCATGGGTCACTTTGCCGAGTGTCCGACATCAGCGGGGTCCTTTGACGCGTCCACCATATTGCCGCGCACCGCGCCACAAATACTGCACCCCTCATAAGCGACAAAACCCGCCAAGGCCACGCCCCAGCGGGTTCTTCAAATCATACGCAAAACAGCGGTTAGGTCGGCCCGGAGAATTGCGCCGAGCCGCGCCGCCACGTGGTGTTCAAATAGCGAACTTCTCGCGGTCTTCGTTTTGAATCCATTTCGGTGCCTTGCCGCGGCCCGTCCAGGTCTGGCCCGTGGCGGGGTCGCGGTATTTGGGCGCGACCTTGGTTCCACTGGTTGCAGAAACGCGGCCCGTGCGGCCTGCAGGGAACACGTCCTGCTGCGTCAGGCCATATTCCGCCACCAGTTCACGCACCTGCGAGATAGCAGCCGTCAATTCACGGCGTCGCGCCTCGGTGATTTGCTGCTCAAGGGCTTCACGCTGTTTCAACAGTTCTTTGTAGCTGACGGTCATGGAGGTATGGAGCGTTAAGGATTAATGGGCACGCGGATTATAAAGTCCCAAACCCAATCCCGTTACAAGTTCATGGCAATTGGCCGCATAAAAAAGCAACGAACAACCCCAGCCCGGATCACTACCTCCCATCGACACCCTCAAGGAACCTTTTCTCGCGCAGGTGCACCAATGCACCCGTATCATTGCTTGCACCAAAATGGTGATTTGATTCAACTAGTTACTAACGCCTCTTGTTTGTGCAGCACTTTGCCAGCGTCGCATAGCCCTGCAAATAACCACTGATTCCACCCAGTTGGCGCGCACAATCGCCGCTTCTCCTGACTCTGTTCTAAGAATATGGCTCTATATTGTGTGGGCGACATCCAGGGTTGCGACGACGCCTTTGAACGCCTGCTCGCCACCATTGGTTTCTCGCCCAGCCGGGACACGTTGTACGTGCTGGGTGATCTGGTGAACCGCGGCCCGCACTCCTCCGCGGTGCTGCGCCGATGCATCACCCTCGGAGACAGCGTGCGGCCCCTACTGGGCAACCATGATTTGCACCTGCTCGCTGCCGCCTACGGCACGCGCCGACCGTCGCGGCGCGACACGCTGCAGGACATCCTGCTGGCGCCGGATCGGGACGAGATGCTCGAATGGCTGAGGCACCAGCCGCTGGCGCGGCGTGTGCACCATGGCGGCGGCGACCTGCTGATGGTGCATGCCGGCGTGTTGCCACAATGGACGGCAGAGGAGACGTTGGCATATGCCGGCGAAGTCGAAGCCGTCCTGCAAAGCCAGGAGTTCGCCGGTTTTCTGCAGCAGATGTACGGGAATTCTCCCGACCTGTGGAGCCCGGAACTTCAGGGAACGGACCGCCTGCGCGTGATCGTGAATGCGCTCACGCGCATGCGCTTTTGCTCACCCGAGGGCCGTATGGATTTCGAGAGCACCGAAAGCGCCTCCGAGGCGCCTCCAGGGCTGGTGCCGTGGTTTGACGCACCCGGACGTCGCACGCTGAACACACTGATCGCCTTTGGCCACTGGTCCACGTTGGGCTGGCTGGATCGGGCGGACGTCCTCGGGCTGGACACCGGGTGCGTGTGGGGCGGCTGTCTGAGCGCGGTGCGTTTCGGCACGACACTGGCCGACCGCGAGCGCTGCCACGTGGAATGCCCGCAGGCGCAAATGCCGGGTGCCTAGGCACGCTATCAACAATATAGCTTGGAGCGCTTGCTGTTCCGTCAGTTGAGCCGCAAATCGCCAAAAGCCTTCTTCGCGGCACCGCTGGCCCGCGAAGAAAGCGTTTTCATGCTGCGCGCGCAGGCACTGGCCGCAGCGCGGCGAGCATGCCAGGGGAGCTCCAGCGCGTGCCATCCGCGCTCGCCACGAGGGCTTCGACATGTGCGTGGCCCGCATGCCATGCAGGTGCTGCCGCAGGTCCTTGGACCATCAGCGCCGTGCCCCAGCCGTTGACGTCTTCGATACGCTCGGCCATGAGCGCCACGCCAGACACACCTTCCGTAGGCCAACCCGTGCGGGGGTTGAGCACATGGTGCAGGCGGCGTCCTGCACGCAAGAAGCCTCGCTCGTAATCGCCGGACGATGCCACCACGCCGCGCCCTTGCAGCTCCAGTACGCCCAGCAGCTGCGCCGGAGCGGAGGGATTGCGCACGCCCACACGCCAGGGACGGTCGTGCTGCCGGCCCATGACCAGGACATCGCCACCGCCGTTGACCAGAGCATCCGTGACACCGGCGCGTTCCAGCACTTGCAAGCCCGCTTGCAAAATAGGTAGCTTCGCCACGCCGCCCAGATCCAACCCCATGCCCGTCCGCGCAAGGTAGGCCGTTCCTGCGCGCTCGTCCAGCACGAGGTGGCGCGCGTTCACCAAACGCAGCGCCTGAGCGATCTCCTCAGGTGCCGGCGCGGCTTCGTGGCCGGGTTCAAAATGCCAGCCCCGCAGTGCACCGATGGTGGGATCGAAGGCGCCAGCACTTTCTTGGTGCAGGCGACGCGCCGTGCGCAGCACCTGCATCACTTCCGGGGCCACGTGCACGGCATGCCGGCCGGCGGCCGCGCCGAGGCGCGCCACGTCGCCGCCCTCCCGGTAACGGCTCATGAGCGCCTCCAGGCGCTCCATTTCCGCGAACGCGTGCAGCATCACCTGCTGCACAGCGTCGGCATCGCGGCCATTGCCAACGGCAGCCGCGATGTCCACGCGTGTGCCCATGAGGGTACGGCTCGCGCGCACCAGGGGCTGCGCGCCCTCCACCATGCCAGCCAAAGCCTGGCGCGGGTCGAGGTACGCCAGCGCGCCCAGCAACGGCAGCGCAAGGGCGAAGCGCCGCCGCGTCCACCGGTTGCCTACCGCCGGCATGCACCGATCTGAATTCATCGCGAGCCCCTCCGGTCCTTACATCGACTGGTCAGCCATGAAATCCACGGCAGCCTTCACTTCGTCGTCGCTCAACGAAGCCGCGCCGCCGCGCGCGGGCATCATGCCCTTGCTGCCGGTGAAGCCTTCGATGGCGTGCTTGTAGAGCGTGTCCTTGCCCTGGGCAATACGCGGCGCCCAATCGGCCTTATCGCCAGGCTTGGGAGCCCCTGCAACGCCGGCCGCATGGCACATCGCGCAGGTTTTGCCGTACACGCTCTTACCGACGGTGTTCTCCGCCGTCGCGGGGGCGGCGGCAGGTGCTTGAGCGGCTGGCGCGGGAGCAGGGGTAGGCGCGGGAGCCGGTGCTTGCGCAGCGGGTGCAGGAGCAGGCGCGGGCGCCGGAGCGTCGTTTTTGCCACAGGCGGCGAGCAGCAGGGTTGCGGCGGCCAGCGCCAGTTAGAGCCCATACTTCCGCCATGGATAAACTCCGCTCCCTGAACCTCCTACGCTGGTGGGCAGTGGCGTGGTTCGTCCTTGGTTTTGGGGCGGCACTGGCCTCCCCCCTCATTCAGCCGCGCACCATGGAACTGGTCTGTTCCAATGCCAGCGGCGCCACCTTGGTGGTTCACCATGCCGGTAGCAATGCCGTGCTCGACACCGTGGGCATGGACTGCTCGCTGTGCCTGCCCAGCATGGAACCGCCGCAGCCCGCCGTACTGACCGTGCCGGGCTGGCTCATCACCCATTCCGTACCCCTGCCACCGCCTCGTGTGGTGGCCGTTGCCCCCACGGCCGCGCCACCACCTGCGCGCGCGCCCCCATTTTCCGCTTGCACTACCTGAAAGAGGACATCATGAGCGACAAGAGAGAGAGCCTGAACCCTGAAACCGTCGGCATGGGACGCCGCCGGTTCATCAATACCGCTGCTTTGGCGGGACTGACCGTGGGCGTTGCCGCGTGCAACGACAAGCCCGCGGCCGCCCCTGCAGCATCCGGCACTCCCGCGCCGGCACCCGCCCCCGCTGCCGCCCACGCCGGCGCCAACGTGCACCTCAAGCCCGGTGAGCTCGATACCTACTACGGTCTTTGGAGCGGCGGCCACAACGGCGACGTTCGCGTGCTGGGCCTGCCCTCCGGTCGTGAACTTCTGCGCATTCCCTGCTTCGTGCCTGACGCACTCGTGGGCTGGGGCATCACCAACGAATCCAAGGCCGTGATGGGCACCAAGCCCGACGGCAGCCTGCGTTACACCGTGGCGGACACCCACCACTTGCACGGCTCGTACAAGGACGGCAACTACGACGGCCGTTACGCCTGGGTCAACGATAAGATCAACAGCCGCATCGCCCGCATCCGTCTGGACTACTTCATCTGCGACAAGATCACCGAGCTGCCCAACGTGCAGGGCTTCCACGGCATCTTCCCCGACAAGCGCGATCCGGTCGATCCCAACATCAACTACACCACGCGTGTGTTCTGTGGCGCCGAGTTCGCCATTCCGCTGCCCAACGATGGCAAGGACGTGAACGCACCCGAGAAATACCGCTCGATGTTCACCTGCGTGGACGCAGAGACCATGGAAGTGCGCTGGCAAGTCCTGATCGACGGCAACTGCGACCTGACCGCGACTTCGTACGACGGCAAGCTGGCGGCCACCAACCAGTACAACGTCGAAAACGGCGTGCACTACGAAGACATGATGTCGGCCGAGCGCGACGCCTGCCTGTTCTTCAACATTGCCCGCATCGAAGAAGCTGTGAAGGCCGGCAAGTTCAAGACCTACGGTTCGTCCAAGGTGCCCGTGGTGGACGGCACCCGCGAAGCCAACAAAGATGCCAAGACCGCTCTCACCGCCTATGTGAGCGTGCCCAAGAACCCCCACGGCGTGAACGCCAGCCCCGACCAGAAGTACTTCATCTGCGCCGGCAAGCTCTCGCCGACCGTCACCGTGATCGAGCTGGCCAAGGTGCTCGACTGGTTCGACGGCAAGAGCGAGAAGCTCGACGACGCCATCGTTGCCGAGGTCGAAGTGGGTCTGGGCCCGCTGCACACCGCCTTCGACGGCCGCGGCAACGCCTACACCACGCTGTTCCTGGACAGCCAGATCGTCAAGTGGAACATCGACAAGGCCATCGCCTTCCACAAGGGTGACAAGAACGCCACCTACGTCGTGGACCGCCTGGACGTGCACTACCAGCCTGGGCACGTCAATGCCACGCACTCCGAGACCGTGGCCGCGGACGGCAAGTTCCTCTCCGTGGGTTGCAAGTTCTCCAAGGACCGTTTCCTGCCTGTGGGCCCCTTCCACTCCGAGAACGAGCAGCTGATCGACATCTCGGGCGACAAGATGGTGCTGCTGGCCGACCACCCGGTGCGCGGCGAGCCCCACGACTTCATCATCTTCAAGCGTGACATCGTGAAGCCCAAGCAGGTCTACGACCTGGACGAGTTCCCGCTGGCCGTCAAGGACGCCAAGGAATCCGGCGTCTTCCGCAACGGCAAGAAGGTCACGGTGAAACTCACGTCGCAGGCCCCTGCCTTCAGCCTGCGTGAATTCACCGTCAAGAAGGGCGATGAAGTCACGCTGATCCTCACGAACCTCGACAAGATCGAAGATTTGACGCACGGCTTCGCGGTGCCCAAGTACAACATCCAGTTCGTGATCAACCCGTTGGAGACGAAGTCGGTGACCTTTATCGCCGACAAGCCCGGTGTGTTCTGGGCTTACTGCTCCACGTTCTGCCATGCGCTGCACCTGGAAATGCGCACGCGCATGATCGTCGAAGCCTGATGACGCGCAACCCTCCTGGGCCTGGCCTGGGAGGGTTGTAAGTCAAATTGGCTTCTTTCGCAGACGCAGCAAGCGGCGCCTGCTATTAGTTGGATAGTGCAATGTTTTCCCTAGGTTCACGGTTAGCCGCTTTCTGTCTTGCTCTGATCCTCGCCGCCCCGCTTTGGGTGCCGCGGGCGCACGCAGGAGCCTACGAGGCGGAACTGCCTGCGAACCTGGCCACCACGCCCGACATGTGCGCGCTGCTGCCGTGCACCGAAGTATTTCCGGGCGCTACGCATTTTTCGCCGCGCAAGGGCCAGCCGCCCTATGTCGAGGCGTATGACAACGACTCGGCCCAGAAGAAGCTTCTGGGCTACGTCATGCTGTCGACCGACATCACCGACACGCCCGCCTACTCGGGCAAGCCGGTGGTCACGCTCATCGGTATGGACACGCAGGGCCGCTTCGTCGGCATGAAGGTGCTCAAGCACTCCGAGCCCATCCTGCTGCTGGGCATCCCGGAGTCGGCACTCATCAATTTCAACAACCAGTACATTGGCAAGTCGGTCACCGACACCATCGAAGTCGGCCCTTCCCGCCCCGATGAGAACGTCATCGGCGTCGACGCCATCTCCGGAGCCACCGTCACCGTGGTGGCTCAGAACCAGGTGGTCATGGCCTCGGGCTCGGCCGTGGCACGCCAGACCGGCATCATTGCTCCCACGGTGCGCGAGCAGCCCCGCTTTGTCACCACCGGACAAACCTACGATTGGGCCCAACTCGTCAAGATGGGCGCGGTGCAGCAATTGCTGGTCAAGCCCGAACAGGTGGGCCTGCCGCGCGGCCCCGAGCCCTTCATCGAAATGTGGTTCGGTGACCTGAACCAGCCCGACGTAGGCCGCAGCCTGCTGGGCAAGAACAGTTTCGAAAGCCTGCGTTCGCGCCTCAAGGAAGGCGAGAGCGCCATTTTCGTCATCAAGACCGGCGGGCAGGAGTCCTTCAAGGGATCAGGTTTCGTCCGCGGCGGCATTTTTGACCGTGTGCAGGTCAAGCAAGGTGCCGACTCCTTCACCTTCCGCGACCTGGACTCCCTTAATCTGTACGGCCTGGAGGCCGCCGGCGCACCCCGCTACACCGAGTCGTCCATCTTCATCATCCGCTCGCAGGCCTTTTCTGCGGCCTATCCGTGGAAATTCGCCTTCCTGGGTAACCGGGTCGATCGGGCCACAGGCCATCGCAGCTTTGCCGTCTTCGAGTCCAAGTACTGGTTGCCGGCAGATCTGCTCGAAGGCGGCCGCCCCAAGGTGCAAGAACCCGATGCCCCCTGGGTACGCATCTGGAAATCGCAGGCCCTGCCCATCAGCCTGTTCGCCCTGCTGCTGATTGCAGTCACCGTGGTGTACGCCTTCCGCGAAAGGCTCACCCGCCTGTCCACGCACAAGAACAAGTGGCCGGTCAATGGCTTCAAGTACACCTTCTGGGCCATCAGCATCTTCTGGATCGGCTTTGGCTACATGGCCCAGCCGTCCATCACCCAGGTGCTGACCTGGTTCCACTCCGTCCTGTTCCAGTGGACCTGGTCGCTGTTCCTGTCCGATCCGTTCATCTTCCTGTTCTGGATCTTCATCATCGTGACCACCTTCCTGTTCGGGCGCGGGCTGTTCTGCGGCTGGATGTGTCCGTTCGGCTCGCTGCAGGAGGCGATCTTCAAGATCGCCAAGGCCCTCGGGCTGAAGCGCTTCCAGACACAGCTGCCGCAAAAGTGGCATGACCGGCTCAAGTGGATCAAGTACGCCGTCTTCTTCGTCCTGCTGGCGGTGTCGATGTTCTCCATGGGTCTGGCCGAGAAGCTGGCCGAGGTCGAACCCTTCAAGACCACGTTCCTGGTCGGCGTGATGAACCGGGCATGGCCCTATGGCCTGTTCGTCGCCGCCATCCTTGGCGTGTCGATCTTCATCGAGCGCCCCTACTGCAAGTACATCTGCCCGCTGGGCGCCTCGCTGGCCATGCCCAGCACCTTCCGCTGGTTCGGGTTGAAGCGCAAGCAGGACTGCAACAGCTGCAAGGCCTGCGCGGTGGGTTGCGGAGCCCAGGCCATCGACGCCGACGGGCGCATCGACCACCGGGAATGCCTGCATTGCCTGGATTGCATGATCCTGTACACCGACACCAAGGGCTGCCCGCCTCTGGCCAAGGAGCGCAAGCGCCGCGAGAAGGACGGCTTGGAGATGACGCCTATCGGCAAGAATGGCTACTTCATCCCCATCTACCCCGCCACCGTGCAGGACCAGATATCGGCCAAGGCCGCCCAGGGACCCGATCCGCGCATGCCCACCGAACCCACGCTGCCCGCGCACAAGCGCAACGTAGGCTTCATGAGCTGGCTACTGCTGGAACTGCGCGACCATCTCTGGCCCTGGAGCGCCGAAGGCTGGCGCAGCCAGCGCGCGCTGCAGATCGCCGGGCTGTCGCTGGCGGTGGCGGCCACCATCGCCTGGATCATGGCGGCCATGGGCCACCTCTCGTCGGGCGCCATCATCGGCTGGTGGTTCGGCTGGAGCGTGTACGAAGTGCTGATTCGCCTGTCGGGCCGCCGTTACGTCAAGGACGGCCCATGGTGGCGCGACAATTACCGCGTTGCAGGTGTAATGGACATGATGAGCTACGTAGGATTCAAGAACCTGATGATCGGTGCTGCGCTGTTCCTGGTGCTGCAGGCGCTGGGACTGTTCACCCCATGAAGGGCGGCGTCACCCACTTAATGCTGGCCTTGGCGATGACCCTCGCCGGGGCCTGCCAGGCGGCCACCCTCCATGTGCGAGCGGGCGACGATCTGACCGCCGCCGTGCGCAAAGCCAAGGCAGGCGATGTGCTGGAGATTGCGCGGGGCACGTACCGCGCCAATCTGGTGATCGACAAGCCCCTCACGTTGCGCGGCATGGACCGCCCCACCATCAGCGGTGGCAACCAGGGCGACACCATCCGCGTCACCGCACCGGACGTGGTGATCGAGGGCCTGATCGTGCGCGACTCGGGTGACGACCTCAAGGATCAGAACGCCGGCATCTACCTCTACCCTGGCGCCCACCGTGCCGTCGTACGCCGCTGCGACCTCACCTACAACCTTTTCGGCCTGTGGATCGAGAAGGCCAATGACGTGCTCATCGAGCACAACGTCATCACCGGCAAGCGTGAATACTCCTCCCCGCAGCGTGGCAACGGCGTGCAGCTGTACAACACCAAAGGCGCAAAGATCCTGAACAACAACATCAGCTTCGTGCGCGACGCGCTCTACGTGGACGTCTCGCACCATGCGCTGTTCAAGGGCAATCGGCTGCATCACAGCCGCTACGGCACGCACTACATGAACTCCTACTACAACCTGTGGGAGGACAACGACACCTACTACAACCGTGGCGGCTTGGCCCTGATGGAAGTGCGCGAGCAGACCGTGCGCAACAACCGCGCCTGGGGCAACTCCGACCACGGCATCATGCTGCGCACGCTGCAGGATTCGGTGATCGAAGGCAACGTCGTGGCCGGCAACAGCCGGGGCTTCTTCATCTACGACGTGGAGTACATCAAGCTCAACAACAACCTGGTGGTGGACAACACCGTCGGCGTGCACCTGGCCGCGGGCTCGAAGAACAACGAAGTCGAAGGCAACGACTTCATCTCCAACCGCGAGCAGGTACGCTACGTGGGTGCGCGCGACGAGCGCTGGGGCGCCAAGAGCGGCAACCACTGGAGCAACTACCTGGGCTGGGACCGCGATGGCGACGGTGTCGGCGATGTGCCCTACGAGGCCAACGACATGGTGGACCGCCTGACCTGGCGCCACCCTAGCGTCAAGCTGCTGCTGGCCAGCCCGGCCGTGCAGGCCCTGCGCCTGGTGGGCCGGCAGTTCCCTGTGCTGCGCGTGCCATCGGTCGTGGACCCGAAGCCGCGCATGCAGCCCAGCAATCAACAATGGAGTGAATGGCGTGGCAAGCATTTCCCCGGCCAGTGACAACGTGGCCATCTCGCTGCGCGGCGTCAGCAAGCACTACGGCGCGCTGCACGCCGTGGACGGCGTGGACCTGGACATCCCCAAGGGCGAGATCTTCGGCCTGATCGGACACAACGGCGCAGGCAAGAGCACGCTGTTCAAGATGATGCTGGGGCTGGTGAAGCCCACGCAGGGCACGCTTTTGATCGCGGGCGCCCAGGTGGGTGGGCGGGGATTCCGCGCCGCCCGCCGCCAACTGGGCTACCTGCCCGAGAACGTGGTGCTCTACGACAACCTGGACGGGTTGGAGACGCTGCGCTTTTTCGCGCGGCTGAAATCCGCCCCGCTGGCGCAGTGCGCGGACATTCTGGAGCGCGTGGGCCTGGCACACGCCGGCAAGCGCCCGGTGCGCGAGTATTCCAAGGGCATGCGCCAGCGCCTGGGCTTCGCGCAGGCATTGCTGGGCAGCCCGCGCGTGTTGTTCCTGGACGAACCCACCAACGGCCTGGACCCGCAGGCGATCCGCGACTTCTACGCCACGCTGCGGGGCCTGCAGGCCGAGGGCGTGACCATGGTCATCACCTCGCACATCCTCGCCGAACTGCAAGAACGCGTGGACCGGCTCGCCATTCTCTCGGCGGGCCGCATCCAGGCGCTGGGCAGCGTGCAGCAGCTGCGCGAGCAAACCCGCATGCCGCTGTCGTTCGAACTGGACATCGCACCCGCCGACCGGCCCGCCGCCGCACAGGCGCTGGAGCAAGCGACGGGCATCGTCCCCGAGCACACGCCCGAAGGCTTGCGCCTGCACTGCCCGCGCGAGCAGAAGATGGCCGTGCTGGCCGCCCTCGCGCCACTGGGTGCGCGCGTGCGCGACCTCAAGCTGCTGGAGCCCTCGCTCGAAGACGTGTTCTTCGGCTTCGCCGACTGACACCCTGCCCACGACGCCCCATGGAACTGACCCAGATCTTCACCATCGCCGCCAAGGAATTCCGCGATCGCATGCGCAATCGCTGGGTGCTTGCGGTGGCCCTCGTCTTCACCGTGTTCTCACTCGTCATCGCCTACTTCGGCGGCGCGCAGCAGGGCACGGTGGGCTTTCGCTCCATCGAGTTCACCATCGCCAGCCTCGTCAGCCTGGTCATCTACCTCATCCCGCTGATTGCGCTGTTGCTGGGGTTCGATGCCATCGTGGGCGAGCGCGAGCGCGGCTCACTCGATCTGCTGCTGGCCCTGCCCATCACCCGGCTGGAATTGCTGCTGGGCAAGTACCTGGGCTTGGCGGCTGCGCTGGCGCTCTCCACCCTGGCGGGCTTCGGGCTGGTGGCGGTGCTGCTGTGGCGTCACATGAGCGCCAATGCCCTGTTCCACTACGGCGGCTTCATGATCAGCTCGGTATTGCTGGGCCTCGCATTCCTGAGCCTGGCAGTGATGCTATCGGTGCTGGCACGCGACCGCACGCGCGCCTCGGGTCTGGCCATTGCTACCTGGTTCTTCTTCGTGCTGGTGTTCGATTTGCTGCTGCTGGGCCTGCTGGTGGCCACGGGCGGGCAGTTCGCGGGCGATGCGTTCGCCTGGCTGCTGCTGCTGAACCCGGCCGACGTGTTCCGCATCCTCAACGTGTTCTCGCTCGAAGACGTGCGCACGCTCTACGGGCTCGCCAGCGTCGTTCCCTCGTCGCTGGGTAGCCCCGCAATCATGGGTGGCGTGATGCTGGCGTGGATCGCCCTGCCGCTCGCCATCGCCAACTGGAGATTCAAGCCATGACCTGTTCCTGCATCACCCGTCGCCGTGCACTGGGCATGGCCGCCTTCACGGCGCTGGCCACCAGCAGCCTGCTGGCTGGCTGCGGCGACAAGGCAGCCGAACAGCAGTCCCTTGCGCCCGTGGAGATCGACCGTTCCACAAGTTGCGAGCTCGACGGCATGCTGCTTGCAGACTACCCCGGCCCCAAGGCGCAGATCCACTACGCCGGCCAGGAAAAGCCCTCCTTCTTCTGCGACACCATCGAGCTGTTCAACACCCTGCTTGCCGGCGAACAAGTGCGTGCAGTGCGCGCCGTGTACGTGCAGGACATGGGCAAGGCCGACTGGAACGAACCCAAAGGCCACTGGATCGACGCCAAGACCGCCGTCTACGTGCTGGGCAGCAAGCGGCATGGCTCCATGGGCCCCACCATCGCCAGCTTCGCGCAGGAGGCCGATGCGGCCAAGTTCGCCGGTGAACATGGCGGCAAGGTGCTGCGCTTTGCGGACATCAAGCTCGACATGGTGGACCTGAGCGGCGGTGCGCTGCACGACACCCGCATGTAACAGCCCTTGCACCATGTCTGCATCCACGCTGAGTCCTCCGCCGCACCAGCCACGCCGCAGGCGCATGCTGGTTGCGGGCACGCTGGCGTTTGCAGCCGCGGCGGGCGGGCTCTGGGGCGTGCCGGGCCTGCGCAGCGCGCTGCGGCCCCAGCCGGCTCCCGCTCTGGAGCCGGACGTGTGCATCGTCGCACCCCCAACGCCGTACGACCCCGCGTCGGGCCTGCCGCCCACAGCAGCGCGCCCCATTCCGGTGGATGCGCGCTGTCCCGTGTGTGGCATGTTCCCCGCCCGTTCGCCCGACTGGGCGGCGCAGGTCATCTTTCGCAATGGCGACGCACAGTTTTTCGACTCGCCCCTGTCGCTGTTCATGTACCTGCAGGACGTGGCCCGCTACAGCCCCGGCCGCAGTGCACGGGACATCATGGCGCACTACGTCACCGACACCACGCGGCCAGCGGCCGCGGGCGGCGCCCGCTGGACGGACGCGCTGTCTGCCTATTACGTGCACGGCTCGTCGGCGCGGGGGCCGATGCGCGCCGGCAATCTGCCCGCGTTCTCGACACGGGAGGCCGCACAGGCCTTTGCCGCACAGCGCGGCGGCACAGTGCTCGCCTTTGGCGCCGTGGATGCCCCCCTGATCGCGCAGTTGGCGGGCCCTGGCGGGCACAATCACCCCTAGCATTCGCTATTAAAAATATAGCTACCAGCGCTTATTCCGCAAGCGCTAGGGGCATTTTTTATTGAAAAGGCCGCTGAACGGCGGCCTGTGTTTTCAGTGGGTTGATGGCTCGGCCGTAGAGGCCTGCGGCGCCTTGAACAAGGCGGGTAATTTGCGCTTGGGCTTGATGTTGGCGGAGATGCCGCCACGCGCGGGCGATGCCTTGGGGGCCACCTCCCAGCTCGCAGACGCACCGGCCGATGTGCTGGCCTCGTAGGGCTTGTCGAAGAACGGATCGCGAGACGCCGCAGGCGCGGAGCGGTACGCGCTGCGCTCGCGGCTGCGGGGGGCGGCTGGAGCGCCCTCGCCCGAATCGTCGCCGCCCCAGGCGCGGCGGCCGTCGTTGTAGCGGCCCCGCGGACGATCTTCCTGCAATTCCAGCGGTTCGAGCTCAATCTTCTTCTTGATGAGCTTCTCGATATCCGCCACCAGGCGGGTATCGCTGCTGGCCGCCAGCGTGACGGCCAGACCCGATGCGCCGGCGCGGCCCGTACGGCCGATGCGATGCACGTAGTCCTCTGCATTGAAGGGCACGTCGTAGTTGAACACCGCGGGCACGTCCTTGATGTCCAGGCCCCGCGCCGCCACGTCGGTGCAGACCAGCAGGTCCACCTCGCCGCTCTTGAAGGCTTCCAGCGCCTTCAGTCGCTCGTCCTGGCTCTTGTCGCCATGCAGCGCGGCGGTCTTGAGGCCGTCGCGCTCCAGGCTGCGGGCCAGGCGCGCGCAGCCCAGCTTGCTGTTCACGAAGATGAAGGCCTGCTTGAGGCCGCGCTCGTTCAGCACATGGCGGATGGCGCGGCGCTTGTCGTCGCCGTCTACCGCGAAGAAGCGCTGCTCCACGGTGGAGGCGGTCTCGTTGGGGCGCGCGACCTCGATGGTGATCGGGTCCTGCAGATAGCTGCCGGCCAGGCGCTTGATCTCGGGCGAGAAGGTGGCGGAGAACAGCAGCGTGGTGCGCTGCTTGGGCAGGTAGGAAAGGATGCGCTGCAGGTCGGGCAGGAAGCCAATGTCCAGCATGCGGTCGGCCTCGTCCAGCACCACGTACTCGACCTGATTGAGTACCGCGTTCTTGGCCTCGATATGGTCCAGCAGACGGCCGGGCGTGGCCACCAGCACCTCGACGCCCTTTTTCAGCTCGATGGTCTGCGGCTTCATGTCCATGCCGCCAAACACCACCGTGCTGCGTAGCTTGGTGTACTTGGCGTACAGCGCGATCTGCTGCGCCACCTGGTCCGCCAGCTCGCGCGTGGGCAGCAACACGAGCGCGCGCACAGGGTGGCGCGCGGGAGAGGCTGAACTGTTCTCGTGCTTGAGCAGGCGCTGCAGCAACGGCAGCGAAAAGGCCGCCGTCTTGCCGGTGCCGGTTTGCGCCGCACCCATCACGTCCTTGCCGGTCAGCACGACAGGGATCGCCTGTGCCTGGATCGGCGTCATGTTCTCGTAGCCCATCTCGGCTACGGCGCGCTTGAGCGGCTCGGCCAGCGCAAGAGTGGAATAGGGTTGTGTCATGAAGCCGCTATTGTCGCATTGCAGCAGCGGCGAAGGCCAACAAGGCCGTTAACGGCCTGTACCGGGGCGTCTCCGGCTTGGCGCGAAAACGACGGCTTAGCGTGCGTTCACGGTGTCAAAGCGACTGTGCATTGAAAGTGTTGCAGCCTTGCACACTGCCGGTCTTGAACCCCTGCGTGAACCACCGCACGCGCTGCGCGCTGGAGCCGTGGGTGAAGGCATCGGGCCGCACGGTGCCGGTCTGCTGGCGCTGCAGCGCGTCGTCACCGATCTGCTCGGCGGCGTTCACCGCGGATTCGATGTCGCCCTGCTCCAGCCAGTTCTTGGCCTGTTGCGAATGGTGGGCCCAAATGCCGGCGTAACAGTCGGCCTGGAGTTCCAGCCGAACCGACAGCGCGTTCTGCTCGCGCTGGCTCACGCGCCCGCGCATGCCGTCCACCTTGCCGGTGGTGCCCAGCAGGGTCTGCACATGGTGGCCGACCTCGTGCGCGATCACGTAGGCGCGGGCAAATTCGCCTGGCGCACCCAGCTGGCGACTCATGGTGTCGAAGAAATCCATGTCCAGGTACACCTTCTGGTCCCCAGGGCAGTAAAACGGCCCCATCGCGCTCTGCCCCGTGCCACAGGCCGTGGGCGTGGCGCCGCGGTAGAGCACCAACTTGGGCTGGCGGTACTGCGCCCCACCTTGCTGGAACACCTGCGTCCACACATCCTCCGTGGACGCCAGGACGGTGGAGACGAAGGCGGCCTCACGGTCGCCCTGCGGCGGACGCTGGGCCGGCCCCTGTTGGACCTGCGGCGCGCCCCCGCCCGACAGTACGCCGATGGTGGTCAGCGGGTTGATGCCAAACACACCCCAGCCGATGAGCGCCACAACGATGGTGCCAATGCCGATCGAGCGTCCGCCGATGAAGCCGCCCCCGCCGCCGCTGCGCCGGTCTTCCACGTTGTCCGATTCGCGATTGCCTTCCCATCTCATGGGTGATCTCCTGCGTGCACGACGCACCAGCCGCCGATGTTACGCCCGCGGCGGCACCCTCGGGATTTCGCGCCGCGCACTACTGCGCGGCCAGCAACATGTCTTGCGACGGGCGCGGCTGCAGCGTGTGGTTGACGTACTTCGCCATCCGTTCGTGGGCTTGGTGCGTGTGGCGTTCCACCACCGCCTGCAGCACCCACAACTGCGCAAGGATGACGATGGCGGCACCCAGCCACATCCAGAGGCTGGGCGTGGGCGCAGATTTCACGGGCGGATCCCATGGCCGGGGCGCAGCGGGGGAGGCGGGATCATGGATGGTGTGGGACATGCAGTACTCCTGAAACACTGCAGCCATCCTAGGCAGCGCCACGCAGCCGCACCACCAGCGCAGGGCCAGCCGGCGTGTAGGACGGCGGCAAGCGCCGACGCAGGAGTCGGCGCGCACCCCACGGTCCAGGCCGAGGTCCTTCAGGCAGGTCCTTCAGGCCTTGGGCAGCGTCACTCCGTGCTGGCCCTGGTATTTGCCGTTGCGGTCCTTGTAGCTCACGGCACATTCCTCGTCACCCTGGAAGAAAAGCACCTGCGCGCAGCCCTCGCCCGCGTAGATCTTGGCGGGCAGCGGCGTGGTGTTGGAGAACTCCAGCGTCACGTAGCCTTCCCACTCGGGCTCGAACGGCGTGACGTTGACGATGATGCCGCAGCGCGCATAGGTGCTCTTGCCCAGGCAGACGGTGAGCACATCGCGCGGGATGCGGAAGTACTCCACGGTGCGCGCGAGCGCGAAGCTGTTGGGCGGGATGATGCAGTAGTCGCCCTCGAAGTCCACGAAGCTCTTTTCGTCGAAGTTCTTCGGGTCCACCACGGTGCTGTGAATGTTGGTAAAGACCTTGAATTCACGCGCGCAGCGGATGTCGTAGCCGTAGCTGCTGGTGCCGTAGCTGATGATCTTGCGCCCGTCCTGCTGCCGGATCTGGCCGGGCTCGAACGGCTCGATCATGCCGTGCTGCTCGGCCATGCGGCGGATCCATTTGTCGCTCTTGATGCTCATGGGGTACTCCTGGCGCGTATTCTAGGCGAATGAAAGCTACTTAAATGATAGCTGCTGACGCTTGATACATAAGCGTCAGAGGCAAATATTTCATGCAATGACAGTGCGCTCGATCAAACGGTCGTCGCCGAGCACGATCATCGCGAACAGCAGTTCGTCCAGGTGGGCGGCGCCCGCCGTGCGCCGCGCCAGCAGCGGGGTCGCTGCAGGATTCAGCACCACGAAGTCGGCTTCGCAACCCGGCTGCAGGTTGCCCACCACGCCATCCAGCCCCAACGCCCGAGCGGCGCCGGCGGTATGCAGCCACCACAGCCGTTGCGGCGCCAGGCTCAGGCCCGTCTTGGTCTGCCCCTCCCGGCCCACGTAGTACGCGGCCAGCATCGTGTGGAAAGGGCTGAAGCTGGTGCCGCCGCCCACGTCGCTGGCCAAGCCGTAGCCGAAGCCCATGCGGTCCGCGCCCGCAAAGTCAAACTGGCCACTGCCCAGGAACAGGTTGCTCGTGGGGCACACGGCAGCCACCGCGCCGCTCTCGCGCATGGCGGCGCGGTCCTCGTCGTCGAAATGGATGCAATGCGCGTACACCGCGCGCTCACGCAGCAGGCCGACACGGGCATACACATCCAGGTAGCTCCGCGCGCCGGGGAACAGCTCCCGCGCCCAGCAGATCTCCTGCTGGTTCTCCGCCACATGGGACTGCACCCATACGTCGGGGTAGCGCGCGGCCAGAGCACCCGCGCCGCTCAGCTGCTGCGGCGTGCTGGTGGGGGCAAAACGCGGCGTGATGGCGTAGCCCAGCCGCCCCTTGCCGTGCCAGCGCTGGATGAGCGCTTCGGTGTTGATGAGGGATTGCTCGGTCGCGTCGCGCACGCCGTCGGGCGAGTGGCGGTCTTGCAGCACCTTGCCGGCAATCAGGCGCAGCCGCCGCGCCTGGGCTTGCGCCATCAGCGCATCCACCGAGCCCGGATGCGAGGTGGCGAAGGTGAGCGCCGTGGTCACGCCGTTGCGCTGCAACTCATCCAGGAAAAAGCCCGCCACCCCGACGGCGTAGCCGCCATCGGCGAATCGCGACTCGTGCGGGAAGGTGTAGTTCTCCAGCCAGGGCAGCAGGCCTTCGGCGGGCGAGCCGATCACGTCCAGCTGCGGGTAGTGCACATGCATGTCCACGAAGCCCGGTGCAATGATGCGGCCGGGCCAGTGGGTCACCGGCTGCGAGGCCTGAGGAAGATAGAGGGGCGCCAGCGCGCGCCACGCGCCGGCGGCGTGCACGCGCTGCACGCCCCGGTCATCGGACGCGGTGGCCAACAGGCCGTCTTCTTCGTACAGGGCCGTGCCGTCGTCGGCAAAGCGCAGGAGCGCAGATCGGTAAAGGTGCATGGCCCCGGATGATGCCCGCAATACCGGGGGGCGTCAGGGCGCGATGCTGGCGCCGTTCTCGTACCAGCGTTTGAAGGTTTCGCGCTCTTCGTCGGACAGTGCGCCCGGGTTGCCAAATGGCATCTTGCGCAGCTGCACCACCTGTTGGTAGATCTGCTGCGCGTGGCTCTTCACGTCCTGCGGGGTGTCGAACTTCACGTTCTTCTGCGCAATGGTGTTGGCGCTGTGGCACACCACGCAGTGTTTTTGTATGACGGCGTGCAGTTGTTCGTAGCCTGCGGCGGCCGGCGCGGCGGCGGACACGGCCGGCGCAGCCGGCTTGAGCCATACCACCACGCCCACCAGCACCACCACGCCCACGGCCGCATAGGGCCAGGGATGGCCGTTGCGGCCCAGCTTGTAGCCGTGGCGCATCACGAAAAACTGGCGAATGGCCGCGCCCGCGAACATCATGAGGATCAGTACCAGCCAGTTCTGCCCATGGTTGTAGAGCCAGCCGTAGTGGTTGGAGAGCATGGCGAACAGCACCGGCAGCGTGAAGTACGTGTTGTGCACGCTGCGCTGCTTGCCGCGCTTGCCATGCACCGGGTCCACCGGCTGGCCGGCCTTCAGTGCCGCCACCACCTTGCGCTGGCCGGGAATGATCCAGAAGAACACGTTGGCGCTCATCGAAGTGGCGAGCATCGCGCCCATCAGCAGGAAAGCCGCCTGGCCGGGGAAGATGCGGCAGGCCAGCCACGCGGCGATGCACACCAGGACCAGCACCAGCGTCCCCACGATGGCATCGCCGTTGGCCTTCTGGCCGAACACGCGGCAGATGCCGTCGTACAGCAGCCAGAACACCACCAGAAAGGCCAGAGCCGCCGCGATGGCCATGGCGGGCGACATGAGCGGGCCGGCCGGATGCACCAGGTAGATGCCCGCGTTCCACAGATACGAAACCGTGAGCAGTGCAAAGCCGCTGAGCCAGGTGGTGTAGCTCTCCCAGAAGAACCAGTGCAGATGGTCCGGCAGCTTCGGGGGCGCCACGTTGAACTTGACCGGGTGGTAGAAGCCCCCGCCATGCACAGCCCAAAGCTCGCCGTTCACGCCCTGGCGCTTCAGGTCCTCGTCGACCGGCGGCGTGAGGCTGCTGTCCAGAAAGACGAAGTAGAACGAGGAGCCCACCCAGGCGATGGCAGTGATGACGTGCAGCCAGCGCAGCAGCAGATTGGCCCAGTCGAGGAAGTAGCTTTCCATCGTGTTTCAACCTTGGCGGCCCGGCGGGCCGCCTGCAAGCTGCTCACCACTGCGGGCGCTCTGAGCAGAAAAAGAGGGGCCGCGCACCGTGGCAGGAAGCTGCCGGGGCACCGCTGCGACCCGTTTTGTGAACAGGAAGTGTATGCACTTTTTTGGCAACGGCCGCTGGAATGGCCCAGGGATTGTCCCTAACCCTGCAGGATGTAATCCGGATGCTGGGCGCATACATCGTCCACCGCGCTGAGCGTGCCCGACAGGTGCTCGCGCAACGCCTCCTGGGCCGCGGGAGCGTTCTGCCGGTCAATGGCGTCGAGGATGGCCCGGTGCTGGCGCATGATGACGCCCGTCTTGCCTGCAGTGGGCAGGTGCAGGCGGCGCAAGCGATCCACATGGCCGGAGTAGCGGCGCACCAACGCCCACAGGCCCATGACGCCGGCCGCCTCATACATCAGGCGGTGAAAGCCATGGTCCGCCCCCAGAAAGTCGCCATAACGCTGCGCGGCGGCCAGCGATTCCTGCAGTGCGCACTGCGCCTGCAATTGCACTACCAGGCCGGGGGGCGGCTGCAGCGCCAGCGTGCGCACGATCTCCAGCTCGATGGAGCGGCGCAGGAAGTGCGCTTCGCGCGCAGCCGCCACGTCGATGCGGCTGACCAGCGTGGCGTGCTGGGGAAAGACTTCCACCAGGCCCTCCTCTTCCAGGCGCAGCAGCGCCTCGCGGATGGGCGTCTGGCTCACGCCGAATTGCCCGGCCAGGTCGCTGCGCACCAGCATCGCGCCGGGCACCAGCTCCAGCGTCAGAATGGCCTCGCGCAGGCTTTCGAAGACCTGCGGGGCGGCCAGGCGCGAACGGTCAAGGCGGAACTTGGTCAGTATGGGCATACGTGGATTCTCGCATTCGTGCACTAATATATTAGTGTTCCAATATTTCAAATGACACGCCTTCAGGGCCGTGCCCGCCTCTCCTTTTCTCCGTCCACACACTTCCCAAGGATTCCCATGTCTGCTTCCTCCCCCCACGGCCTGCTCATCAACGGCGAATGGGTTTCCACGTCCCAGGCCGCACCCAACACCAACCCCAGTAACCTGGCCGATGTGGTGGGCGAATACGCCCAGGGCGACGCCTCGCACGTGGACGCCGCCGTGGCGGCCGCCACCGCTGCCTTCCCCGCATGGAGCACGTCGGGCATCCAGGCGCGCCACGATGCGCTGGACAAGATCGGCAATGAAACCCTCGCGCGGCGCGAGGAGCTGGGCGCGCTGCTGGCGCGCGAGGAAGGCAAGACCCGCGCAGAAGGCATCGGCGAAGTCGCCCGCGCCGGGCAGATCTTCAAGTTCTTCGCCGGCGAATGCCTGCGCCTGGCGGGCGAGACCGTGCCCTCGGTGCGCCCCGGCATCGGCGTGGAGGTCACGCGCGAGCCCATCGGCGTCGTGGGTCTGATCACGCCGTGGAACTTCCCCATGGCCATCCCCGCCTGGAAGATCGCGCCAGCCCTGGCGTTCGGCAACTGCGTGGTGTTGAAGCCCGCCGACCTGGTGCCCGGCAGTGCGTGGGCGCTGGCCGAGATCATCCACCGCTCGGGCATCCCCGCCGGCGTGTTCAACCTGGTGATGGGCCGCGGGCGCGTGATCGGCGAGGCGCTGGTGCAGCACCCCGGCGTGGCCGCCATCAGCTTCACCGGATCGGTCGGCGTGGGCCGCGGCATCGCCCAGGCGTGCGTGCAGAACGGCAAGAAGGTGCAGTTGGAGATGGGCGGCAAGAATCCGCAGGTGGTGCTGGACGATGCCGACCTCGCGCAGGCGGTGGAGCTGTCCGCACAGAGCGCGTTCTATTCCACGGGCCAGCGCTGCACGGCGTCCAGCCGCCTGATCGTCACCCAGGGCATCTACCCGAAGTTCATCGAGGCGCTGCAGGCACGCATGGCGAAAATCAAAGTGGGCGATGCGCTGGCCACGGGCACTGACGTGGGCCCTGTGGTGAGCCAGGCGCAGCTGGAGCAAGACCTGTCGTACGTGGAGATCGCCAAGGCCGAGGGCGGCGTGCTGGCGGCCGGCGGCCTGCGCGCGGCCTGCCACACGGGCAGCGGCAACGAAGGCTTCTTCATGGCGCCCGCGCTGTTCGTGGACACGGCGCCGGCGATGCGCATCAACCGCGAAGAGGTGTTCGGCCCCGTGGCCAGCGTGATCCGCGTGCGCGACTACGACGAAGCCCTGGCCGTGGCGAATGACACGGAATTCGGCCTGTCCGCCGGCATTGCCACCACCAGCCTGAAATACGCCACGCACTTCAAACGCCATGCACAGGCGGGCATGGTGATGGTGAACCTGCCCACCGCCGGGGTGGACTACCACGTGCCCTTCGGCGGGCGCAAGGGCTCCAGCTACGGCCCGCGGGAACAAGGCCGTTATGCGCAGGAGTTCTTCACGACGGTGAAGACGGCCTATACGCTGGCGTGACCCACGCAACTCCTGTATTAATAGCTGCTGGCGCTCGCTCCATAAGCGCCAGCAGCCATTTTTATACGCAATCTCAGGCCAGCCGCTGCAGCAACTGCGCGGCCACGGCCACGGCGATCACCTCGGGCTGCTTGCCGGCGATTCCGGGCACGCCGATCGGGCAGGTCACCTGCGCCAGCTCGGTATCCGAGAACCCCCGCGCCGCCAGCCGGTGCCGGAAGGTGGCCCACTTGGTGCGGCTGCCGATCAGGCCGATGAAGGGCAAATCGCCCCGCGCGCGCTGGCGCATGAGGCACGCCGCCACGATGTCCAGGTCCTCGGCATGGCTGAAGCTCATGATGAGCACGAAGGACTGCGGCGCCAGGCCCGGCACGGCCGCCTGTACCGGGTCGGACTGTTCACAGACCACGGACGCGTCGCCCCCCTGCGGCGGGAACACGCCATCGCGGCTGTCGATCCAGTGCAGCGCAAACGGCAGCGGCGCCAGCACCCGCGCCAGTGCATGCCCCACATGGCCGCCGCCGAACAGCGCCACCGGCCGCAGCCGCGGCGCCAGGCGCTCGCGCAAGGTCGGCGCGTCAGCAGCCCCCACGCATTCAAACCGCAACTGCACCACGCCGCCGCAGCACTGCCCCAGGCTGGGGCCCAGCGCATGTCGCACGAGCGGCATGCGCGAAGGGTTGCCAGCCAGGTGCTCCGCCAGGCGTTCACGCGCTTCGCGCAGCGCCTGCAGTTCCAGATGGCCGCCACCGATGGTGCCCACGAAGTCGTCGCCCACCGCGAACACCGCCAGCCATGCCCCGGCTTCCCGCGGCGCCGAGCCTTGGGTAGACTCCACCGTCACGAGGCAGGCGGGTGCGGTCTTGATACGCTCCAGCAGGCAGTCCAATGCCTTCACTCGCTGATTCCTCCAGCTTGATTCATGCGCGCCACCGCCTTGGTCGTGGCCGCGGTACAGCATAGCGACAAACACCATGCCACAGCTGCCTTCTGCCCCGTCCTCTTCGGCCCAGCGTGCATCCCGTGCGCGCCGAACGTGGTGGCTGCCCGCCGGGGTGATGGCATTGGTCGCGGCGATCGTCTCGGCCTGCAAGTCGGGGCCCGAGGCGCCCTCCGCCCAGGACTCGCGCCTACCGGGCAGCGACGCGCGCGTCACCGGTCCGGTGCCGGCCGCGCAGGGCTCGGCACGCGCGTCTTCCGCGGCCACCCCGCGCGCCTACCGGCAGGATGCCGCGAGCCACATTTATGGCCTGAATGCAGCGCGCATCTACAAGGGCAAGCTGCCGCCGCTGCTGCACGCCATTGGCGTGCTGGAGGTGGACATCGACCGTGCGGGCCGCGTGACTTCGCTGCGCTGGATGCGTGCGCCCCGCCATGCGCCCGACGTGGTGGCCGAGATCGAACGCACGGTGCGCGCGGCAGCGCCCTTCCCCGTGCCGACGCGCATGGCGCGCGTGACCTACACCGACACCTGGCTGTGGGACAAGTCCGGGAATTTCCAGCTCGACACGCTGACCGAGGGCCAGCTCTAAGACGCCGCCGCACAGGCCCCCGCGATGGCGCGCGCCCTGGTTTGCAAGGCGCGAAGCGCAGCAATAGCCGTAGCGACTGCGGGCACCTGCACCGCCGCAACCCGCCCAAAGCAGGCATGCGCGACTCGCAAGAATTGGCTCCGCGTTGCCCTGCGCCGCGCGGCACGCGGCGCGGGCTTGCAGCATCAGGACCCGCGGTAGGTGGAATAGCTCCAGGGGCTGACCAGCAACGGCACGTGGTAATGCTGGTCGGCGTGGGCGATGCCGAAGTCCAGGCTCACGCGGTCCAGGAATGAGGGCTCGGGCAGCATCACGCCCTTCGCCTTGAAATACGCCCCCACATCAAACGTCAGCCGGTAGGTGCCGGTGCGCAGGCTGGCGTTGTCGAACAGCGGCGCATCGGTGCGCCCATCGGGGTTGAGTACCAGGCGCTTGACCAGCGTGGCCTGGTCACCCTGCGTGGCATACAGCGCCACTACCATGCCCGCCGCGGGGCAACCGTGCATGGTGTCAAGAACGTGGGTGCTGAGGCCCATGGTGAAGTCTCCTGCAATGGCAAGCCGCGGCCCGCCGATGGTGATGAGGAATGCGCTGGCGAATGGGCAGGCAAGTGATACGCTCCCCGTCCCTACGAACAAAGTGTATACAACTTTTGTACGCGATAAACGCCACGTCCTGTGGTGCGCCATCCAGGACAGTTCCCGCGCGGATCGCCTGATGGGGAACAGCCGGCAGGCCGCGCGCACTCAGACAGGGCGCGCCCGCGCCAGCAGATCAAAAAAGTGAGCAGCCAGCGCTTGATAGAAGCCGCATTCAGATGCATTTGCATCAGAAATCCAGCAACAGCAGGCGTGGCAAGCTACAAAACAAGTAGCGCGCGAAAGTCGTTCACATTGGTGTGCGTGGGCCCGGTGACGACCAGATCGCCCAGCCGCTCGAAGTAGCCGTAGGCGTCGTTGCGGTCCAGATGGTCGCCGATGCGTGCGCCCCGCGCCGCCGCGCGCGCCAGCGTGTCGGGTGCCACGCGTGCGCCGGCGTTGTCTTCCACGCCGTCGATGCCGTCGGTATCGGCCGCCAGCGCCCACACCCCTTCCTGGCCCTGCAGTGCCTGCGCCAGGCCCATGCAGAACTCGCCCGCGCGGCCGCCGCGCCCCTTCGGCGCGCCCGGGGCGCGCGGGCGCACGGTGACGGTGGTCTCGCCACCCGAAAGGATCACGCACGGCCGCGCAAACGGCTGGCCGTGGCGCGCCACCGCACGCGCCAGCGCGGCGTGCACCTTGCCCACCTCGCGGGACTCGCCCTCCATCTCGTCGGACAGGATGTACGCCGCTACCCCCGCCGCGCGCGCCGCATCCGCCACTGCCTGCAGCGACTGCTGGGGTGTCGCGATCATGTGCACCGCATGGCCGGCAAAGCGGACATCGCCGGGCTTGGGGGTTTCCAGCGCACCGGCCTGCAGCGCTGTGTGCACGGCGGCGGGAATGTCGATGCGGTAGCGCGCCAGGATGTCCAGCGCGTCAGCGCAGGTGCTGGCGTCGGGGACCGTGGGGCCGCTGGCGATCACGGAGGGGTCGTCCCCCGGCACATCACTGATGGTCAGCGTGACGACGCGCGCCGGCGCGCAGGCTGCCGCCAGGCGACCGCCCTTGATGCGCGAGAGGTGCTTGCGCACGCAGTTCATCTCGCCGATGGCCGCGCCGCTTTCCAGCAGTGCGCGGTTGATGCGTTGCTTCTCCTCCAGCGTGATGCCTTCGGCCGGCAGCGTGAGCAGCGCCGAGCCACCGCCCGAGATGAGACACAGCACCAGGTCGTCTTCGGTCAGCCCTCGGGTCAGCGCCAGGATGCGCTCGGCCGCGGCCAGGCCCGCCGCGTCGGGCACGGGGTGCGCGGCCTCGACGACTTCCAGGCGCTGCGCCAGCCCCTCGGGCCGCGGCGGTATGTGGCCGTAGCGCGTGACCACCAGCCCCGACAGCGGCGCATCCTGCGGCCACAGCGCCTCCAGCGCCTGCGCCATGGAGGCACCCGCCTTGCCCGCGCCCAGCACCACGGTGCGCCCCTTGGGTGGCGGCGGCAGATGCTGCGCCATGCTGTGCAAGGGCTGGGCGCGCTGCACCGCCACGCGGTAGAGGTGCAGCAGGAAGGCCTGAGGGTCGCGCAAGGGGTCTGGGGCTGTCATGGTCATGGGTCGTTGTCTCCGCCGCGCATTATCCAAAGCACGCGGCACAAGCCCTACCGTCAATCCAGCGAAACCTTGGCTTCCTTGACCAGTCGCGCAAAGCGCGCCGTATCGTCCTTGATCTGACGCGCCATCTGCTCGGGCGTGTTGGCGATGGGATCTGCGCCGATGTCGTCCATCTTCTTACGGAACTCGGGCGACTGGATGATCTTCACCATGTCGGCGTTCAGCCGCGCCACGATGTCCTTGGGCGTGCCCGCTGGCGCCAGCATGCCGAACCACGTCCCCATGTCGAAGCCCGGGAGGCCCGCCTCCTCCAGCGTGGGCACGTCGGGCAGTGCCACCGAGCGCTTGGCCGTGGTCACGGCCAGCGCGCGCAGCTTGCCGGCCTTGATGTGCGGCAGCACCGGCGTGACGGTGTCGAACGACATGCTGATCTGCCCGCCCAGCAGGTCGGTGGTCAGCGGGCCGCTGCCCTTGTAGGGCACGTGCAGCAGCTGCACGCCGCCCATGCCTTCGAATTGCGCGCCGATCAGGTGTTGTCCCGTGCCTGTGCCGTTAGAGCCGTAGGTGAGCTTGCCGGGCTGCGCCTTGGCCTGTGCCAGCAGTTCCTGCACCGTCTTGGCAGGTACCTGCGGATTCACCACCAGCACATTGGGCACCAGGGCCACGGTAGTGATGGGAGCGAAGTCCTTTTCAAAGTCGTAGCCCAGCTTGCGGTACACGCTGGTGGCGATGGTGTGGTGCACAGCACCCATGAGCAGCGTGTAGCCGTCCGCCTTGGACTTGGCCACATAGTCAGCGCCCAGCGTGGCGCCGGCGCCGGGCTTGTTCTCCACCACCACGGGCTGGCCTAGGGTTTTGGAGAGCTCCTGCCCCAGCGCCCGTGCCAGCACGTCGGTCGTTCCGCCCGCGGGGAACGGCACGATGATGCTCACGCTGCGGCTGGGCCAGGTCTGGGCCCAGGCGCCGGGCAACGCGAGCGCCGCGGCGGCGGCCAAAGCACCCAGCAGGGCGCGTTTGCGAAGGTTCCTCATCTCTTGTCTCCTGTGTTGTCGTGATGAAAACGCATGGGCAGTGCGTGCCGCCCACCGGCTCAGGCCAGCGCTGCCTGCTGTCCCACCGGCTGCGCCAGTTGGGCGCACACCGCATCGGTGACCTGCTGCGTGGTGGCCTGGCCGCCCAGGTCGCCCGTGTGCAGCGCAGGGTTGGCGGTGACATGCTCCACGGCACGCATCAGGCGCTGCGCGGCGGCGTGTTCGCCCAGGTGCTCCAGCAGCATCACGCAGCTCCAGAACGTGCCCACCGGGTTGGCCAGGCCCTTGCCCATGATGTCGAAGGCCGAGCCGTGGATGGGCTCAAACATACTGGGGTAGCGGCGCTCGGGATCGATGTTGCCGGTGGGCGCTATCCCCAGGCTGCCCGCCAGCGCGGCGGCCAGGTCGCTCAGGATGTCGGCATGCAGGTTGGTGGCGACGATGGTGTCCAGCGATGCGGGGCGGTTCACCATGCGCGCGGTGGCCGCGTCCACCAGTTCCTTATCCCACCGCACATCGGGAAATTCGCGGCTGATCTGCACCGCGATTTCGTCCCACATCACCATGGCGTGGCGCTGGGCGTTGCTCTTGGTGACCACCGTGAGCAGCTTACGCGGACGCGACTGCGCCAGTTTGAACGCAAAGCGCATGATGCGCTCCACACCGGCGCGGGTCATCATGCTCACGTCGGTCGCGGCCTCCAGCGGATGGCCCTGGTGCACACGGCCGCCCACGCCGGCGTATTCGCCTTCGGAGTTTTCACGCACGATGACCCAGTCCAGGTCCTGGGGCGCGCAACGCTTGAGCGGCGCATCGATGCCCGGCAGGATGCGGGTGGGGCGCACGTTGGCGTACTGGTCGAACCCCTGGCAGATCTTCAGGCGCAAGCCCCACAGCGTGATGTGATCGGGGATATGCGGGTCGCCGGCCGAGCCGAACAGGATGGCGTCCTTGTCCCTGAGCGCCTGCAGGCCGTCGGCCGGCATCATCTCGCCGTGCGCGCGATACCAGTCTCCGCCCCACCCATAGCTGGTGAACGCAAAGCCCAGGCCCGGCTGGGATGCCGCTAATGCCTCCAGCACGGCCTGGCCGGCGGGGATCACCTCCTTGCCGATGCCGTCGCCGGGGATGCAGGCAATGCGATAGGTCTTGCTCATGGAAATGCTCGCTCCTCAAATCAGAAGGCCGCGCAACATGCGTGGCATGGCCCTGAATCTAGTGTAGTGTTTGATTCTTAATGAAACTTAATTGAGCAACCACGCTCCAATGCTCTACTACGGTTTGCATTGGAGTGAAAAATTGCGAGTTGCCCCGACGATTGTGTTGACGGATGAAGAGGAAAGCGAGCTGAGCCGGCTGGCGCGCTCCAAGCGCACCAGCGTCAGATTGGCCCAGCGCGCCCAGATCGTGCTGCTGGCCGCGCAGGGGCTGCAAAACAAGGATATTGCCGAGCAGCTTGGCATTGGGCGCGTGCAGGTGGCGCGCTGGCGTGAACGCTACCTGCAATTGGGGCTGCAAGGTATCGAGCGCGACTTGCCGCGCGGCGCACCGCCGGTGAAGGTGGATGTGGCCAAGCTTGTGAAGCTAACCACACAGACCAAGCCCGAGGCGGCCACGCACTGGAGCACGCGCACGATGGCCGCTGAGTTGGGCGTCAGCGCCAGCACCGTGATGCGCCATTGGCAGGCCCACGGTCTCAAGCCTCACATCGTGCGCGGCTTCAAGGTCTCGCGCGATCCGCAGTTCGTGCAAAAGCTCGAAGACATCGTGGGGCTTTACATGTCGCCGCCCGAGCATGCGCTGGTGCTGTGCTGCGACGAAAAGAGCCAGGTGCAGGCGCTGGACCGAACGCAGCCCGGGCTGCCGCTCAAGAAGGGGCGCGCGGCCACCATGACGCACGACTACAAGCGCAACGGCACAACCACCTTGTTCGCTGCGCTCAACGTGCTCAACGGTCAGGTCATCGGCCAGTGCCAGCAGCGCCACACCCACATCGAGTGGCTGAAGTTCCTGCGTCAAATCAATCGGGAGACGCCCAAGGACAAGACGCTGCATCTGATCGCCGACAACTACGCCACGCACAAGCATCCAGCTGTGCAGGAGTGGCTGGCCAAGCACCCCAGATTCAACATGCACTTCACGCCGACCTCGGCATCGTGGCTGAACATGGTCGAGCGCTTCTTTCGCGACATCTCCGAGAACCGGCTACGCCGCGGGGTGTTCACCAGCGTGCCCGAACTCGTCTCGGCCATCGATGAGTACATCGCGCATCACAACACCAACCCCAAGCCGTTCATCTGGACCAAGAACGCTCGCGACATCCTGCAAAAGGTCATCCGCGCCAATAGCCGATTAAGTTCCAAACAGAATGCAACACTACACTAGCGATGCCATGCCCACATATCACCGCGTTAAAGTGATGCCATTGTTTACTTTCATTCAACAATGAGCACCCCCTCCACCGCCCCGTCAGAGATGGCTTTCTTCAGCCTGCTGGCGCGCTGGGCCAGCCTGTCGGCCACCGCGCGAGAGCTGGGCATCAGCACGGCGGCGGCCAGCAAGCGCCTGGCGCAGATGGAATCGCGCCTGGGCGTGCAGCTGGTCAGCCGCACCACGCGGCGACTGCACCTGACGGCCGAGGGCAATACCTACCTGCAGCACGCGCGCCGCATCCTGGCGGAGATCGACGCCATGGAGCAACTGGTGAGCGACATGCAGGCCGAGCCCCAGGGCCTGCTGCGTGTGAACGCCACCCTGGGCTTCGGGCGCAGCCACATCGCGCCACTGGTGCCTGCCTTCGTGCGCCGCCATCCGCAGATCCAACTGCAGCTGCAGTTGTCGGTGCAGCCACCGCCGCTGGCGGACGATGGGTTCGACGTGTGCATCCGCTTCGGCGAGCCGCCCGATGCGCGCGTGATTGCGCGGCGCCTCGCCCCAAATCGGCGGCTGCTGTGCGCCGCACCCGCCTACCTGGCGCGCCGCGGAACGCCCACGCGGCCGGCCGAGCTGACGCAACACGACTGCATCGACATCCGCCAGGGCGACGACGCCCACGGCGTGTGGCGCTTCAACGGCCACCGCAAGCAGGAGACGGTGCGGCTGCGCAACCACCTGAGCACCAACGACGGCGAGATTGCTGTGAACTGGGCACTGGCGGGCATGGGCATCGTCATGCGCGCGGAATGGGACATCGCTCGCTACCTGCGCAGCGGGAGGCTGGTGCAGGTGCTGCGGGACTACGACACGCCGCCGGCGGACATCCACGCCGTGTACCCGCAGCGGCATGCAGCCACCGCGCGGGTCAAGGCCTTCGTTGATTTCGTGGCCCAGCACTTCAACGGCAGCGCACCAGGCATTTAACAGTCCACAGAAACTGTATACAAAAATTGTCTTTCACGACTATGATGGCCGCATGGAAACCTCCACCACCGGCTTCATCGTCGAAAGCCTCACGCGCGCCATCGTCGAGCACCGCCTGCTGCCCGGCACCAAGCTGGCCGAGCAGAAGCTCGCCGACCATTTCGGCGTGTCGCGCACGCTGGTGCGCCAGGCGCTGTTCCAGCTGTCGCAGAACCGCCTGATCCGTCTGGAGCCCGCGCGCGGCGCCTTCGTGGCCGCGCCCTCGGTCCAGGAAGCGCGCCAGGTGTTCGCCGTGCGCCGCATGCTGGAGGCCGAGATGGTGCGTGCCTTCCTGGCGCAGAGCACGCCCGCGAAAATCCGCGCGCTGAAGGCCCATGTCGCGGCCGAGAAGAAGGCCATGGAGGGCAACGACGTGGGCCAGCGCACCGAACTGCTGGGCGACTTCCACGTGCGCATGGCCGAGCTCATGGGCAACGACGTGCTGGCCCAGTTGCTGGGCGAGTTGATCTCGCGCTGCGCCCTCATCACGCTGATGTACCAGTCCACCACCGCCGCCGAGCATTCGCACGAGGAGCACGCCGCCATCGTCGCGGCACTGGCCGCGGGCGACGCGGCGCAGGCCGTGCAGCTGATGCAGCAGCACCTGGACAACGTGGAGGCGGGCCTGACCTTCGACCGCGACCTGCCGACCAACGACCTTTCGATGGCCCTTTCCTCCGTATCGCCATGACCTACGACACGACGGCGCCCTACCCCCGCGACCTGATCGGCTACGGCCGCACGCCCCCGCATCCGCACTGGCCGGGCAACGCCCGCGTGGCCGTGCAGTTCGTGCTGAACTATGAGGAGGGCGGCGAGAACTGCGTGCTCCACGGCGACCCCGCCAGCGAGCAGTTCCTGTCCGAGATGTTCAACCCGGCCGCCTACCCCGAGCGCCACATGAGCATGGAGGGCATCTACGAATACGGCGCGCGCGCCGGCGTGTGGCGCATCCTGCGCGAATTCGAAAGGCGCGGCCTGCCGCTCACGGTGTTCGGCGTGGCCACCGCGCTGCAGCGCCACCGCGAGGTGGCCCAGGCCTTTGCCGAACTGGGCCACGAGGTGGCCTGCCACGGCCTGAAGTGGATCCACTACCAGAACGTGCCCGAGGAGGTGGAGCGCGCCCACATGGCGCAGTGCCTGGAGATCTTCGACACGCTCTACGGCCGGGACGGCGACCACGGCCAGGGCTGGTACACCGGCCGCGACAGCCCCCGCACCCACCGCCTGGTGGCCGACGACGGGCGCTTTGCCTATGACAGCGACTACTACGGCGACGATCTGCCGTTCTGGATGAAGATGGCCAAGAGCGACGGCAGCGCGCACCACCAGCTCGTCGTGCCCTATACCCTCGATTGCAACGACATGCGCTTTGCGCTGCCGCAGGGCTACTCGCACGCCGACCCATTCTTTCAGTACATGAAGGACACGTTCGATGCGCTCTACGCCGAGGGCGATCCGGCCGGCGACAACGCGCCGAAGATGATGAGCATCGGCATGCACTGCCGCCTGCTCGGCCGTCCCGGCCGCATCACGGCGCTGCAGCGCTTCCTGGACCACATCCAGCACCACGACCAGGTCTGGGTGTGTCGCCGCATCGACCTGGCGCGCCATTGGGCGCAGCGCTTTCCCGTACCCGCCATTTAAGCCAAATCGGGCTGCAACGCTTATCCAATAAGCGCGAGCAGCTCTTTTTTTGATAGCTATAGGAACCGCCATGGCCTGGACCCTGGAACAACTCAACGCCGCCTCCCCCGCCGAGGCCCTGCAGATGCTCGACGGCCTGTACGAGCATTCGCCCTGGATCGCCGAGGCGGCGCTGCAGCTGCGCCCCTTCCGCTCGCTGGCCCAGCTCAAGTACGCCATGGTGCAGGTGCTGAACGGCGCCGGCGTGGAACGGCAGTTGGAGCTGATCCGCGCCCACCCCGAGCTGGCGGGCAAGGCCATGGTGGCGCAGGCGCTCACGGCCGAGTCCACGAACGAGCAAAGCCAGGCGGGCCTGACCCACTGCACGCCCGAGGAGTTCGCGCGCATCCAGCAACTGAATACCGACTACAACGCCCGCTTCGGCTTTCCCTTCATCCTGGCGGTGCGCGGGCCGCGCGGCACGGGACTGTCGAGGCAGGAGATCATCGCCACCTTCGCACGTCGCCTGTCCAACCACCCCGACTTCGAGCGCGCCGAGGCACTGCGCAACATCCACCGCATTGCCGAGATCCGCCTGAACGACAAGTTCGGCGCTGAGCCGGTGCTGGGCAACGACGTCTGGGACTGGCACGAGCGCCTGGCCCAGCACAGCGACCCGGGCTATGCCGAGAAAGGCCAGCTCACCGTCACCTACCTCACCGATGCGCACCGCGCCTGCGCCCAGCGCATCAGCCATTGGATGCGCGACTGCGGCTTTGACGAGGTCGAGATCGACGCCGTGGGCAACGTGGTCGGCCGCTACAAGCCGGCCACACCCGACGGCAAGTATTTGATGACCGGCAGCCACTACGACACCGTGCGCAACGGCGGCAAGTACGACGGGCGTCTGGGCATCTTCGTGCCCATGGCCTGCGTGCGCGAGCTGCACCGCCAGGCCAAGCGCCTGCCGTTCGGCATCGAGGTGGTGGCGTTTGCCGAGGAGGAAGGCCAGCGCTACAAGGCCACCTTCCTGGGCTCGGGCGCGCTCATCGGCGACTTCCGCAACGAATGGCTGGACCAGAAGGACGCCGACGGCATCCCCATGCGCGAGGCCATGCAGCACGCCGGTCTGTGCATTGGCGACATCCCGAAGCTGCGGCGCGATGCTGCCCGCTACCTGGGCTTCATCGAGGTGCACATCGAGCAGGGCCCGGTGCTCAACGAACTGGATATCCCGCTGGGCGTGGTCACGTCCATCAACGGCGGCGTGCGCTACGTCTGCGAGATGCTGGGCATGGCCAGCCACGCGGGCACCACGCCCATGGACCGCCGCCGCGACGCCGCCCTGGGCGTGGCCGAGCTGGCGCTGTACATGGAGCAGCGCGCCGCGCGCGATGGCGACAGCGTGGCCACCATCGGCATGCTGCAGGTGCCAGGCGGCTCCATCAACGTGGTGCCGGGCAAGTGCAGTTTCAGCATGGACATGCGCGCGCCCACCGATGCGCAGCGCGATGCCATGGTGGCCGACGTGCTGGCCCAGCTGGAGGAAATCGCCCAACGCCGCGGCCTGCAGTACAAGGCCGAGCTGGCCATGAAGGTCGCCGCAGCCCCCAGCGCCCCGGCCTGGCAGCACCGCTGGGAGAAGGCCGTCGACGCCCTGGGCGTCCCCGTCTACCGCATGCCCAGCGGCGCCGGCCATGACGCCATGAAACTGCACGAAATCATGCCGCAGGCCATGCTGTTCGTGCGCGGCCTGCACGGCGGCATCAGCCACAACCCGCTGGAATCCAGCACCGCCGACGACATCCAGTTGGCGGTGGATGCCTTCAGCCATGTGCTGCAGCAGTTGGCCGCCGAATAACCCATCCATGGAACGCTCCGCCATGAACCAAGACCGCCAAGCCACCTATGCCGCACTGGATGCGTGGATCGACCAGCACTTCGACGAGCAGGTGCGCTTTCTGCAAGCACTGGTGCAGGTGCCCACCGACACGCCGCCCGGCAACAATGCACCGCATGCCGAGCGCACCGCTGAACTGATCCAGGCCTTCGGCTTCGAGGCCGAGAAGCACGCCGTTCCCGCGCAGGAGGTCAAGGATTACGGCATGGAGTCCATCACCAACCTGATCGTGCGCCGGCCCTATGGGCCCGCGGGTTCGGGCCGCACCATCGCCCTCAACGCCCACGGCGACGTGGTGCCGCCGGGCGAAGGCTGGACCAGGGACCCGTACGGCGCCCAGATCGAAGGCGGCGCCATGTATGGCCGCGCCACCGCGGTGAGCAAGAGCGACTTCTCCACCTTCACCTTCGCCGTGCGCGCGCTGGAGGCGGTGGCCAAGCCCACGCAGGGCGCGATCGAGCTGCACTTCACCTACGACGAGGAGTTCGGCGGCCTGCTCGGCCCCGGCTGGCTGCTGGCGCAGGGACTGACACGGCCCGACCTGATGATCGCCGCGGGCTTCAGCTACGAGGTGGTCACCGCGCACAACGGCTGCCTGCAGATGGAGGTCACCGTGCAGGGCAAGATGGCCCATGCCGCGGTGCCGCACACGGGCGTGGACGCACTGCAGGGCGCAGTGGCCATCATGAACGCGCTGTATGCCGAGAATGTGCAGTACCGGCAGGTGACGTCGAAGGTGCCGGGCATCCAGCACCCGTACCTGAACATCGGCCGCATCGAGGGTGGCACCAACACCAACGTGGTGCCCGGCAAGGTGGTGCTGAAGCTCGACCGCCGCATGATCCCGGAGGAGAACCCCGCCGAGGTCGAGGCGCGCATCCGCGCCGTGATCACCCAGGCGGTGGAAGGCTTCAATACCGAGCGCGGCTACGGGAGCGCAGACGCCCTACGCGTGGACATCAAACGCCTGCTACTGGCCAACGCCATGACGCCGCTGCCCGGCAATCAGCCGCTGGTGGAGGCCATCCAGCAACACGGCGAGGCTGTCTTTGGCGAGAAGCCTCCCGCCGTGGGCACGCCGCTGTACACCGATGTGCGCCTCTATGTGGAGCGCGGCATCCCCGGCGTGATTTACGGCGCGGGCCCGCGTACGGTGCTTGAATCGCACGCCAAACGCGCCGACGAGCGCGTGGTGCTGCAAGACCTGCGCCGCGCCACCAAGGTCATAGCGCGCAGCCTGGCAGACCTGATGGCCTGACGCACAGCCGCACCAATGCTCCAGCCCGGCCCATGCCGGGCTTTTTTACGCCCTGCGCCGATCCCATCGCGCCGACTGTGGCGAGCACCCGCCAGGCGTAGCCGCGCCGTTGGCTGCCGACACCCCCGCTTGGCAAGCAGCAAGGGCAAACCCCTAGCAATTCGACCTTGATCGGGGTCGCCTTACGACAGGCAATTCCGCATACTTTGTATACAGTTTTTGTATGGATTGCTGTGCGCAATGGCAGCCCTGTCCGGCACGGCAGAAGCCCCTTGAACAGCAAGCCAGTTTCCAAGGAACACCCATGTCCACGAACGTTCATCCGGTTGACGAAAAGCTGCCCTGGGGCCGCGCGGCCACGCTGGGTCTGCAACATGTGCTGGTGATGTACGCCGGCGCGGTGGCCGTGCCGCTCATCGTGGGGCGCGCGCTCAACCTGCCGCCCGAGCAGGTAGCGCACCTGATCTCGGCCGACCTCTTCGTCTGCGGGCTGGTCACGCTCATCCAGGCCTGGGGTGCCACGCAGTGGTTTGGCATCAAGCTGCCGGTGATGATGGGCGTAACCTTCGCGGCCGTGGCGCCCATGGTGTCCATGGCGCAAGCCACGGGCGGTCAGGCGGGCGCGGGGCTGATCTTTGGCGCGGTGATCGGGGCGGGCGTGGTCTCGATGCTCATCGCGCCGGTCATCAGCGGCCTGCTGCGGTTCTTTCCGCCGGTGGTCACGGGCACCATCATCGCGGTGATCGGCATCAGCCTGATGCGCGTAGGCATCAACTGGATCTTCGGCAACCCCGTGGGGCCCACGGCCCCGGCCGTGCCCAACCCGGAGCACCTCAAGTGGCTGGCCGAGGCCCAGGCCGCCGCCGGCGCGCCCGGCTCCTCGCTGCCGCCAGTGCCCAAGGGCTTCGCCGTGGTGCCCACGCTGCCCAACCCGCGCTATGCCGACCTGACAGGCGTGGGCATCTCGGGCGTCGTGCTGCTCACCATCTTGCTGGTGGCGCGCTTTGGCAAGGGCTTCTGGGCCAACATCTCGGTGCTGCTGGGCATCATCGTGGGCGGGGTGGTCACTGCGTCCATGGGGCTGATGGACTTTCACAAGGTGGCCCAGGCCCAGTGGTTCGACATGGTGCTGCCATTCGAGATCGCGCTGCCGGTGTTCGACCCCATCCTGATCCTGACCATGACGCTGGTGATGATCGTCGTGATGATCGAGTCCACCGGCATGTTCCTGGCCCTGGGCGAGATGACGGGGCGCGAGATCTCGCGCGACGATCTCACGCGCGGCCTGCGCACCGACGGCCTGGGCACGCTGATCGGCGGCCTCTTCAACACCTTCCCCTACACCAGCTTCTCGCAGAACGTGGGGCTGGTGGCCGTCACCGGCGTCAAGAGCCGCTGGGTGTGCGTGGCCGGCGGCATGATCCTGATCGTGCTGGGCGTGCTGCCCAAGATGGCGGCGCTGATCGAGTCGTTGCCCACCGTGGTGCTGGGCGGCGCGGGGCTGGTGATGTTCGGCATGGTGGCGGCCACGGGCATCCGCATCCTGTCGAACGTGGACTTTCAGAAGAACCGCAACAACGCGATGATCGTGGCGGTGTCCATCGGGGTGGGCATGATCCCGCTGATCGCACCCAACTTCCGCCAGTGGATGCCCCATGCCATCCATCCGCTGATCGAATCCGGTATTCTGCTGGCCTCGATCACTGCCGTGGTCCTGAACATCTTCTTCAATGGAGCCAGCCGCGACACCTCTGCGGCCGTGCTCGCCGCCCGGCAGGCCGACGCCCACTGAACGTCGCCCTGCCCCGCGCCTTCCACCCGAAGGATCGCGCCCCGCGTGCCGTATGGCGCACGGGGCGCGGAAGGTTTGTTGTCGTCCACGCAGGCTGCCGTGCAGGCCCTCCGTCTGCGTCAGCATGCAGTAAGCTTGTCCGGCCCGTGTTGGCCTGTTTTTTCGTGCACCGCACCATTCGTATTTCGTATGACCCAGCCCCTGTCTGCCGCTGAAGCGGCACTGCGCGAAGCCGCGCTCGAATACCACCGCAACATGACGCGCGGCAAGATCGCCGTCACGCCCACCAAGCCCCTGTCCAACCAGCGCGACCTGTCGCTGGCCTACTCGCCTGGCGTGGCCTATCCCTGCCTGGACATCCAGGCCGACCCGACCAAGGCGTTCGACTACACCTCGCGCGGCAACCTGGTCGGTGTGATCACCAACGGCACGGCCGTGCTGGGCCTGGGCGACATCGGCCCGCTGGCCGGCAAGCCGGTGATGGAGGGCAAGGGGTGCCTGTTCAAGAAGTTCGCCGGCGTGGACGTGTTCGACATCGAACTGGACGCACGCGACCCCGACAAGATCATCGAGATCGTGGCAGCGCTCGAGCCCACCTTGGGCGGCATCAACCTCGAAGACATCAAGGCGCCCGAGTGCTTCTACATCGAGCGCGAGCTGTCCAAGCGCATGAACATTCCGGTGTTCCACGACGACCAGCACGGCACGGCCATCATCTCCAGCGCCGCGCTGCTCAATGGCCTGGAACTGGTGGGCAAGCAGATCGACCAGGTCAAGGTCGCCGTCTCGGGCGCGGGTGCCGCCGCCATTGCCTGCGTGGGCGTGATGGTGGGCCTGGGCGTGAAGGTGGAGAACATCTTCATGTGCGACTCCAAGGGCGTGATCTACGAAGGTCGCCCCGGCGGCTTCGATGAATCCAAGGCCCGCTACGCACAGAAGACCGACGCGCGCACGCTGGCCGATGCGGTCGACGGCGCCGACGTATTCCTGGGCTGCTCGGCCCCCGGCGTGCTCACGGCCGAGATGGTCAAGACCATGGCGGACAAGCCCATCATCCTGGCGCTGGCCAACCCCGAGCCCGAGATCCGCCCCGAACTGGCCAAGGCCGTGCGCCCGGACTGCATCATCGCCACCGGCCGCTCGGACTACCCGAACCAGGTCAACAACGTCCTGTGCTTCCCCTACATCTTCCGCGGCGCGCTGGACTGCGGCGCCACCAAGATCACCGAGGCCATGAAGCTCGCCTGCGTGCGCCAGATCGCCGCGCTGGCCAAGGAAAACATCAGCGAGGAAGTGGCTGCCGCCTATGCCGGCCAGGAGCTGACCTTCGGCCCCGATTACCTGATCCCCACGCCGTTCGATTCGCGCCTGATCCTCAAGATCGCCCCCGCCGTGGCGCAGGCAGCGCTGGAGTCGGGTGTGGCCAGCCGTCCCATCGAGGACATGGAGGCATACAAGGAGAGCCTGTCGCGCTTCGTGTACCAGACCGGCATCCTGATGCGCCCGGTGATCAACGCCGCCAAGACGCTGCCCGACGCGCAAAAACGCGTGGCCTATGCCGACGGCGAGGACGAGCGTGCGCTGCGCGCCGCGCAGTTTGCGATCGACGACCGTATCGCCCACCCGATCCTCATCGGACGCCCGGCGGTGATCGCCGCACGCATCGCCAAGGCTGGCCTGCGCATGCAGCCGGGCAAGGACGTGGAGATCTGCGACCCCTCGGACGACCCGCGGTTCCGCCAGTACTGGGAGGCCTACCACCAGCTCATGAAGCGTGACGGCGCCACGCCCGAGGTGGCCAAGGCAGCCGTGCGCCGCTCCAACACCATCATCGCCGCGCTGATGGTGAAGCTGGGCGATGCCGATGCAATGATCTGCGGCCTGGTGGGCACCTACGAGACGCACCTGGAACGCATCCACAGCATCCTGGGCCATGCACCCGGCGTGCAGCAATACGCGGCGCTGAACGCGCTGATGACGACCAACAACGGCACGCTGTTCATCGCCGACACCTACGTCAACGAAGACCCCACGGCAGAGCAACTGGCCGACATCGCCTGGTCCTCGGTGCAGGAAGTGCAGCGCTTTGGCATTCCGCCGAAGGTGGCGTTCCTGTCGCACTCCAGCTTCGGCTCGTCCAAGCGCGCCTCGGCGCGCAAGATGCGCGCAGCACGCGACCTGTTCGTGGCCCGCCATCCCGAAATCGAATGCGATGGCGAGCTGCATGGCGACGCCGCGCTGGAGCCCAAGATCCGCAACAACTACCTGCCGGACTCCACGCTCACCGGCTCGGCCAACCTGCTGATCTGCCCGAACATCGACTCGGCCAACATCCTCTACAACGTGCTCAAGACCACGACCAGCGGCGGTGTCACCGTCGGTCCGATCCTCATGGGTACCTCGGCCACGGCGTACATCCTCACGCCCGCAGCCACCGTACGCCGGGTGTTGAACATGACCGCACTGGCCGTCGCCAGCAGCGCCGCGCGCCGCAAGTAAGCGCAGCGCACAGCAGGGCCGCTCACCAGGCCATGGTGCGCGGCCCTTATTTTTTGACAAATCATTTGAATTCAAATGATTTGTTAGAATAACAAAATGACTGCTGCCTCACCGTCCGATGCCACCCGCCCCGCCAACCCCAAGCGCCTGCTGGGCGTGCGGCTCGTGGGCCTGGGCCGGCGTTGGCGCAAGACGCTGGACGCACAACTGGCCGCCGAAGGCCTGAGCGACGCCGTCTGGACACCGCTGGTGCACCTGCACCGCCTGGGCGACGGCATCTCGCAGACCGAGCTGGCAGCCGCCGTGGGGCTGGACGGCTCCAGCCTGGTACGGCTGCTGGACGCATTGGCAGCCCAGGGACTGGTCGAGCGCCAGGCGCACGCGAGCGACCGCCGCATCAAGCTCGTGCGCCTCACTGCCGCTGGCAAGCGCACGGCCAACGGCATCCGCAAGCGCCTTGCAGCCATCGAGGATGAGTTGCTGGCCGATCTGGACGAGGCCACCGCCCGCACCCTGCTGCAGGCCTTCGAGCAGATCGAGGCGCGCATTGCCAGCGCCCAGCACGAGGACTGATGCGATGGCGTTGCCAACCGGCCCTTTTCTTTCCAGCTCCCACGGCCACGCTCTGCGCCAGGCGTTGGCATCCGCGCGGCTGCGGGAGAGCCTGTCGCTGCAGCGCCCCGCCTCGTTGCGCAACGCCACGATTGCCGGCGCGCAGGTGGCGTTGGCGGTGATCCTGGTTGCCGGGCTGCTGCATGTCTCGCCCTGGGCCCAGGTGGCGGGCTTCGGCGGCCTGGGCGCTCTGGCGGCACTGTTCGGGCGCTTCGCGCCGCTGGCCCGCCGCCGCGGCGTCGTCCTCACGGCCGGGGCACTGCTGGTCATGCCCGTGGCGCTGCTGTCGCTGCTGGCCTGGTCGGGGCTGGGACCGGTAGCCATGCTGCTGGCCCTGTCGGCCATGGCAGGGCTGCTGGCATCACTGGCCCACCGCATGCAGATGGGCGCGCCGGGAGCGGTGATTTTCATCTTCGCGGCCAGCGCCGCGATCAGTCCGGTTGACAGCGCGCTGGCACTGGCCGGGCGCGCCGGCGCCACCGCCCTGGGCGTGGCCGCCGCCTGGCTGTTGTGCCTGCTGACCGACCGCCTGCGCGACCTGGAAGTAGCACCGCCTGCCGCAACACCCGTCCAGGCAACGGCGGGGGCACGCGCCCCGAAGCCCCTCACGCCGGGTTACGCACCCGTGCAGTCGGCACGCGTGGCGCTGTGCGCCGCGCTGGCCGCCCTGCTGGCACACGCCGCGGGCTGGGCGCACCCGGCCTGGGCGTCGATTGGCGCGGTGGCCGTGCTGCAAGGTGCGCACCTGCCGGGCACGGTGCACCGCGGCTGGCAGCGCACGCTGGGCACTGTGGTGGGCGCCGGCATCGCCTGGGCGATCCTCTCGTCCGAGCCATCGTTCTGGACGCTGCTGCTGGCCGTGGCCGTGCTGCAGGTGCTGACCGAGGCGGTGATCGGGTTCAACTACGCACTGGGCCAGATTTTCGTGACGCCGATGGCTCTGCTGATGACGAACATGGCGCACCATGGCGAAGCCGCGGAAATGGCACTGTCACGCATCTTCGATACCACCCTGGGCGCGGCGGTAGGGATTGTGTTGGCGCTGGTGCTGTCGTCGCTGGACGAGAGGGTGTACCTTGCGCGCCACCATGGCCGCGCGCAGTGACTTAAGGTAAAAAAGGCCCCTAGCGCCCGTCCAACAAGCGCCAGCAGCTTCTTTTTTGATAGCAAAACAACAGATCAGCGAGCCCGTGTCCGCCGCTCGCTGGCCAGCGCCGCTGTGAACACAGCCAGGCCGCCCAGGCCCAGCAGCGCCCCCACCCAGCCGGTGGAAGTCCAGCCGCCGCCCGCTGCGATGGCCACACCGCCCAGCCAGGCCCCCAGCGCATTCGCAGCGTTGAAGGCGGAATGGTTGAGCGCGGCCGCCAGGGTCTGCGCATCGCCCGCCACGTCCATCAGACGGATCTGCAGCGCGGGACCGATGGCCACCACCGTACCCAGCAGGAAGACGGACAGCGCCGCCGTCAGCGGGTGGTGCGCCGCCGCGACGAACACCACCATCACCGCCACCGACCACCACAGCAGCTTGCCCACGGTGGGCATCAGTGCGCGGTCCGCCATGCGCGAGCCCACCAGGTTGCCCGCCACCATGCCCAGGCCAAACAGCGACAGCGTGAACGGCACCAGCGCCGCCGGCATGCCGGCCACTTCCAGCAGCGTGGGCTTGATGTAGCTGAACACCGCGAACATGCCGCCGAAGCCGATGGCGCCGATGCCCAGCGTGAACCACACCTGGCCCCGCGCCAGCGCGCCCAGTTCGCGCCAGGGGCTGGCGCCCTGCGGCGCGGGCATGTCGGGCACCCAGCGCCGCACCATGAACACCGCCGCCAGCGCGATGGCCCCCACAAACACGAAGGCCGCGCGCCAGCCCAGCAGACTGCCCAGCGCCGCCGCGATGGGCACACCCACCAGCGTCGCGCTGGTCAGCCCCAGCATCACCCAGCCCACGGCCCGGGCGCGCTGGCCCGGCCGTGACAGTGCCGCGGCCACCAGCGCCGCCACGCCGAAGTAGGTGCCGTGCGGCAGGCCGCTGACCAGCCGCAGCAGCCCCAGCGACGCATAACCTGGCGCCAGCGCCGACGCAAAGTTGCCCAGGGCGTAGACCGCCATCAGCGCCATGAGCAGCGCCCGCCGGCCCCAGTGCGCCGCCAGCACGGCCAGCACCGGCGCGCCCACCACCACGCCCAGCGCGTAGGCGCTGATCACGTGCCCGGCCTGCGGAATGCTCACCCCCAGGTCGAGTGCCACCTCGGGCAGCAGGCCCATGATGACGAATTCGCCGGTGCCGATGGCAAAGCCTCCCACGCCCATGGCCAGCACGGCGCGCACCAGCGTGCGCTCGTCCGCGGGGCTGGCGGCCGCGGCATCGGCGGGGGGTGTGGCGGTGCTGGAAGTGGGCGTGGCAGAAACAGTCATGGAAAGATCGAAAACCAGGGTTAACCCCAGGGCGCGCGACCATAGCACGCATGGCCCTTCCCCGCCGGCGCACGGGCTTGGGGCGGCTGCACGTACGCGATACAGGTGCTACGCTGCGGCGCAATGCCATCACAGGGCCGACCATGAACGCTGATTCCGCTCTTCAGGAGATCGCCCGCACCGTGCAGGTGCTGGCCTTTGACACCTTTGGCACGGTGGTGGACTGGCACGGCAGCATCGTGCGCGAAATGCAGCAGCACCACCCCCGCGTGGACGCCGACGCCTTCGCCCGCGCCTGGCGCGCGGGCTACCAGCCAGCGATGGCCCGGGTGATGAGCGGCGCGCAGGGCTGGACGCTGATCGACGCCCTGCACCGCCAGATCCTCGACGAAATCCTGCCGCGCTTTGGCCTGGCGCACCTGGGCGAGGAAGAGCGCGTGCACCTGAACCGCGTGTGGCACCGGCTCTCCCCGTGGCCCGACTGCGTGACGGGGCTGACGCGGCTCAAACGCCGCTACACCATCACCACCCTGTCCAACGGCAACATCGGGTTGCTCACCCACATGGCCAAGCGCGCCGGCCTGCCCTGGGACTGCATCCTGAGCGCCGAGGTCTTTCGCGCCTACAAGCCCGATCCCGCCACCTACCTGGGCGTGGCCCGCGTGTTCGACCTGCCACCGCAGCAGGTGATGCTGGTGGCCGCCCACCACGACGATCTGGCGGGCGCGCGCGCCTGCGGCCTGCGCACGGCTTATATCGAGCGGCCGCTGGAGTTCGGCGCGGGCCACGCCAAGGATGTCTCGCCACGCCCAGGCAACGACCTGCACGCCCGCGACCTGCTGGACTTGGCGGACCAGTTGGGGGCGTAAAGGCCGTTTTGCGTGCGCAATGAAAAAAGGGCTGGCACCTGACGGCACCAGCCCTTGACGCAGGAGGACGGACCTGGACAGCCGGGCCCGTGTTTTTGCCGGCTTACTGCTTGACGGCTTCGATCTGCGCCACGATGCGCACGTTCTTGGGGAAGCCGTACTGCACGCCGTAGTCCACGCCGAAGGCCGTGCGATCGATCGTGGTCTCGAAGTCGCCGCCGCACACTTCACGCTTGAGCATCGGGCTGTCGTAGCAGGCGAACTGGTTGGCCTTCAGGGTGACGGGCTGCGTCTTGCCCTTGATGGTCAGGTTGCCCGACACGGCCGTGAGCTGGGCGTGTCCGAATTTTTGTGTAAACGGGTCGGACTTCAATTGACGGAGATGCGGTCTCCGAACTGAATGGTAAAGCGGGTCAGCGCGGCCTTCCAATCCCGGATGGGCATGGTCCACTTCTGGCTGATGTTGCGCAGCGCCAGGTAGAACAGCTTGGTCAGCGCCTCGTCGCTGGGGAACGAGCCCCGGTTCTTGGTCAGCTTCCTCAGGCTCATGTTCACCGACTCGATGGCATTGGTGGTGTAGATGACCTTGCGGATTTCCGGCGGGTAGTCAAAGAACGGGATGAGTCGGCTCCAGTTCCTGCGCCAGGACTGGCCAATGGGCAGGTACTCGGCATCCCAGCGCTCCTCGAATTCCCCGAGCATCAGCTCGGCCTCCTCGGCGGTGGCGGCCGTGTAGATGCGGCGCAGGTCGGCAGCCACCTCTTTGCGGCGCTTCCATGAGACGTAGTTCAGGCTGTGGCGCACCATGTGAACGATGCATAGTTGCACCACCGCCTTGGGAAAGACGGCCTCAATGGCGTCAGGGAAGCCCTTGAGCCCATCGACGCAGGCGATGAAGATGTCCTGCACGCCCCGGTTGCGCAACTCGGTGACCACCTGCAGCCAGAACTTGGCGCCCTCGGTCTGGGCCAGCCACAGGCCCAGCACCTCCTTGTCGCCCGTCATGGTGATGCCGATGGCCAGGTACACCGCCTTGACCCGCACCGCGCCCTCGCGCACCTTCACATGGATGCAGTCCAGATAGACGATGGGATAAATCGGCTCCAGCGGTCGGGCCTGCCAGGCCTTGACCTCGTCGGCCACGGCATCTGTCACCGAGGAAATCAGGCTGGGTGAGACCTCGGTGCCGTACATCTCTTCGAGGTGGGCCTGTATCTCGCGCACCGTCATGCCACGGGCGTACAGCGAGATGATTTTGTCGTCGAAGCCGGCCCAGCGGGTCTGGTGCTTGGGGATGAGCTGAGGCTCGAAGCTGCCATGGCGGTCGCGTGGCACTTCGATGGGCAATTCGCCGAACTCGCCCTTGAGGGTCTTCTTGCTCTTGCCGTTGCGGGTGTTGCCAGCGGGGTTGGCCACCGCCTCGTTGCGTTCATGGCCCAGGTGCTCAGTCAGCTCAGCGTCCAGGGCTCGCTCGACCAGCAGCTTGGTAAGTTGCTTGAGCAGACCGTTCTCGCCGATGAGGTCTTCGGGCTTCTTGTAGTTGGCCAGCAGGCCAGACAGCAGTTCTTCGGGTACGTCGTGTTTCTTGGTGTTCATTGTGCTTACGGACAGGCCGGCTTACGCCGGCGGTGGATTGTCCGTTTACACAAAATTCTGCACACCCTCTGCGCAGCAGGGCATGTCATGATTCGCGCATTGGCCTTCGCCACCTTTGCGTTCGCCGTCGCCGCACTTTCACCGCATCCCCATGACTCCTCCCTCCACTTCCGTCGTCTACGGCACCGAAGACGTGCTGGTCTCGCTGTGCAACTCCGTGACCCGTGTGCTGTCGGTCGCCACCCAGGGCCCCGTGCACTACTCAGGCATGGTGCAGCGCATCACCAAGACCTGCCTGAAGCCCGACATTGGCTGCTTCGTGCTGTTCGACGGCGGCTTCTCGGGGCTGGTGATCATCAACTTCTCGGCCGCCGCGGCCATGGAGATCTACGAGCGCTACATGCTCAGCATGGGCATGTCGGCGCAGGAGCTGGCCAGCTCTTTCACCTCTGACGAAGTCAGCAACGTCATGGGCGAACTGATGAACCAGGTGGTGGGTGACTTCACTGGCAAGGTGCGCCGCGAACTGCAGACCCACATCACGCAGAACCAGCCCAAGATGCTGGTGCTGAACCAACAGGTGGTGCTGAGCGTGGACGCCAACCTCGACCAGCCCGAGGCCCGCCGCGTGACCTTCTACACGGGCAGCAACAACATCTTCTATCTGGAACTGGCGATCGACCGCACACAGTTCATCAAGCTCTACGACTTCGAACCCCAGGACGCGCCCGACCCCGACGCACTCATGGCGCAGGCGGCAGCACCCGCGCCAGCGGCAGCCCCTGCCAGCGCAACGGATGCCGACACCGAGGCGCTGCTCCGGTCACTCGGCATGTAGCATCTTTTTGCTATTAAAAATATAGCTGTTAGAGCTTATCCGTAAAGCGCTAACAGCCATTTTCACTCATAGTCCGCCTGCGTCCTACGACAAAGGAGGCCTGGTGCCGACGGCGCGCCCGCACACGCCTTCTAGGCTGGAAGCCATTTCCACAGCGGAGTGCCACCATGCCCCAACGCACCTGGAGCGCCAAACGCGAGCGCCAATACGAGCACATCAAGGACAGCCTGCTGAGCGCGGCGAAAAGCGGGACACCGCCGAAGAAATCGCCGCACGCACCGTGAACAAGGAACGTGCCCAGCACGGCGAGGCCAAGCAGGCCGATCCCCACACACTGCAGGACACGCCTGCCCCGGTACGCGGAGGCCAGCGGTCGCACCAGGGCCCGCAAGGCCGCACGCGCGAGCAACTCTACGAGGACGCCCGCCGACGCGGCATCCCCGGGCGTTCCAAGATGAACAAAGCCCAGTTGGAGGCTGCGCTAAAGCGCTGACGACGAGCCCCCACAGCGCCAAACCACAAGCACCGCGCCGCCACCCGCTTACAATAGACAGCTTCGCGGAGACTTGGGTGAGTGGTTTAAACCAGCAGTCTTGAAAACTGCCGACGGGCAACCGTCCGTGAGTTCGAATCTCACAGTCTCCGCCACCGCCAGAAAAATCAGCGCCTCGCGAGGGCGCTTTTTTTATGTCCATTCGGGGGCGGATGAAGCGGGTTTTCAGGTTCACATGCCAATCCGTGACGGGCCAATCGCCTCTGGCATTGCGTTCACAGCATGGTGCGCAATGACTCGCCGGTAGCGCCTCCAGCAGCTTCAGGCGCGTGTGTGCCGAGTGACATGGTTCGCGTGCGCCTGGCACCACTTCTTTCATGGCTGGTGCGTGGTGCCCCCTCCCGAAACACAACGGCCCCAAGACCGTTGCGCACCACATCTATGCCGCTGCAAAAAGCAACGCCAATGCGAGTACGGTACCGCCAACATAGGTGCCCAGCGCCCCCACGGCACGGAAAGGGTTGGGACGCGCCAGCGTGGCAGAAGCCAACACGCCCATCACCAACAGATAGCGCGACGCGGTCACGCCCACCATCACCCAGCTGGCCCATTCCGCCGAACTCCGCTGACCCAGCAGGTAGATCAGAAGCGCCAGCATGGCTGCATATTCGGCAGTGTTGCCGTGGGCACGCATCGCCATCAACGCCACCGGTCGCCGGGCACCCCCCATTCGCCGTCATGGACCAACCGGTGCCAGCGGCACGCGGCCGCGCTCGCGCTGCAGACAAAGGTTCTGGACGGCGCTGGCGGTGCGCGCCAATGGCGCGATAAAAGGCCGCGCGTTCGGCTGCGGTGTGGGCGTGGGGGCCGTTATGGCGTCTCGTTCAACCAGTCGCGCTGCGCGGAAGTATCTTCCAACGCCAGCAGCACACGCTTGCGCGGCAGGCCGCCGCCAAAGCCGGTCAGGCTGCCGTTGCTGCCGATCACCCGGTGGCAGGGCACGACGATGGAGACCTTGTTCTGCCCGTTGGCCCCAGCGACGGCGCGCGTGGCCGTGGGCTGGCCGATGGTCCGCGCCTGCTGTGCATAGCTGCGCGTCTCGCCGTAAGGGATGGCCAGCAGCGCCTGCCACGCGGCGATCTGGAATGGCGTGCCCACCAGGTCCAGCGGCACACTGAACACGCGGCGGCGGCGCCCGAAGTATTCCGCCAACTCACTGGCCAGCAGCACGGTGACCGCATTGCCCTTCTCCTGCAGGGCCTCACCGCGAGCGGCCTGCACCTGGGCCAATTCACGCTCCACACCCGGCTGACCCACGAACTCCAGCAGACACAGCCCCCGGTCCGAAGCCACGGCCAGCATCTCGCCCAGCGGGGTAGGCACGGTCTGCGCATACAGCATGGCGCGGCGCCCCCTCAGTCCTCGATGCCGCGCTGCGCGGGAATGCCCGCCTGGAACGCATGCTTGATGAGCTTCATCTCCGTCACTGTGTCGGCGATGGCGATGATTTCCTCGGGGCAGCGGCGGCCCGTCAGGCACACGTGCACGTCCTTGGGCCGCGCCGCCAGGGTGTCCAGCACCTCTTGCAGTGGCAGCCAGCCATAGATCAGGGGATAGGTGATTTCGTCGAGCACAACGAGGAAGTTCTCGCCCGACAGGATGGCCGCACGGGCCTTAGCCCAGCCGTCGCGCGCCAGTTGGGCGGAATGGTCCAAGTCCTTGCTCTTCCAGCTGAAGCCGTCCCCCAGGCCTTCGATGGACAAGCCGATCTGCTCGAACATGCGGTGCTCGCCGAAGCGGGCGCTGGGCACCTTCATGAACTGGAAGACCTTCACGGCCTTGCCCCGGCCATGCGCGCGCAGCGCCAGGCCGAAGGCCGCCGTGCTCTTGCCCTTACCGTCGCCGGTGTTGACGATGACCAGGCCCCGGCGCTCGCCTTCGGCCTTGTCGTAGCGTTTCTCGGTGGGGGGAGTTTCAATCTGCATGCAATGCCTCAAGAAGAAGTCTGGGGAAAACAAGCCGTCACGGGAAACGATGGAGCACGCCGCGCCTGGAAGGCCGCATGTGGCGCACCAACTGCAGCGCCAGCTCCTCCATCGGCAGCCCCGGCGCCACGCGCAGCGAACGGTGATGCGGCAGGCGCCAGCGCTGCCAGGCTTGCATGCGCATGGCGCCGCGCATCCACAGGGCACGGAGAAAGGCCAGTGCCACCCGCACGGGCACGGGCCACAGCAGCACCTGCGCGATCTGGGCAAAACCGGCGTCCAAATTCATGCGTTCACACTCCATGCCCTCTGCGGCCGGCCGCCGGCCGCAAGGGGTTCAAGGGAAAGGGGCGCAGCGCGTTCACCGCTCCATGCGGGGCAGCGCCACCCACAGGCCGTCGATCTCGCGCACCTGGATGCGCCGCTCGAACACCTGCTCCAGCGCGGCGTGCGTGGCCGTGCTCTGGCATGGCCCGTGGTGCACCACGCCGCCGGCGGCCATGATGAGCATGTCGTCGGCCTGCAGCGCGATGGATACCTCGTGCAGCACGCTGACCACGGTACCGCCCTGCCCCACCAGGTCGCGCACGGTGTGCAGCCAATCGGTCTGGTGCGGCGGGTCCAGGTTGGCCAGGGGTTCGTCCATGAGCAGCACCGGCGCCTGCACGGCCAGCGCGCGCGCCAGCAGCACGCGCTGGCGCTCGCCTCCCGACAGTTCCGACAGCGGACGGTCGCGCCAGTCCCACGCCTGGGTAGTGTGCAGCGCCTGCTGCACAGCGGCATGGTCGGCATCGCTGGCCGGCGCCATCCAGGCACGGTGCGGCAGGCGGCCGAGCATGGCCACGTCGTAGGCGGGCAGGTCTTCGGCGGCGGACTCGTTCTGGCCCAGCCAGGCCAGTTGGCGGGCGCGCTCGCGCGGGGGAATGTCGGCCAGCGCGCGGCCCAGCAACTGCACCCGTCCTTGCACACGCGCATGGCGCAGCAGGCCTGCCAGCACCTTGAGCAGCGTGGACTTGCCCGCACCATTGGGGCCGACCACGCTGGTCCAGCGGCCAGCGGGCAGGTCCAGGTCAATGCTGCGCAACATAGAGGCATTTGCGATGCTGGCGCTTATCTGGCGTGCGCTAACAGCTATGTTCTTCATAGCGAGCTTCCCAACACCCGGCGGTGCATGAGCCACAGCAGGTAGCTGCCGCCCAGCGCGGCGGTGAGCACGCCCACGGGCAGTTCCTGCGGCGCCACCACCCAACGCGCCAGGATGTCGGCGGCCAGCAGCAGCACCGCGCCCATCAGGCTGGACAGCCACACATGCCACTGGTGGGTGACGCGCGCGATCGAGCGCACGAGGTGCGGCGCCGCCAACCCGACGAAGGCAATCAGCCCGGTGTGCGCCACGGCCGTGCCGGTGGCCAGGGCCAGCGCCAGCACCAGCCCCGCGCGCATGGGCACGATGGGCAGGCCCAGGCTGGCGGCCGTGGCTTCGCCCAGCATCAGCCCGTCCAGCAGGCGCGACAACGCCCAGGCCGTGGCGGCGCACAGCAGCCAGCCGCCAGCCATGATGGCGCAGGCCTGCCAGCCCACGAAGGCCGAGCTGCCCATGGTGAAGACCTGCATCGGCTCCAGAATGGCGGGCTGCGCCACCTGGATCAGGTCGCGCGCAGCGCCAAGCACCACGCCCACGATCACGCCCGCCAGCAGCAGGCGCAGCGTGTGCTGCACACCACGGGCCAACACCAGCGTCAGCAGCACGGCGCCCGCAGCGCCCGCGAAGGCCAAGCCCGTCACGCCCAGTCGCGCCAGCCAGCTCGCCGTGCTGGGCGACACACCCAGAACGGCCATGGCCACGGCGCCGCCCAGCGCCGCGCCCGACGCGCTGCCCAGCAGGTACGGGTCGGCCAGCGGGTTGCGAAAGAGCCCCTGGGCAATGGCGCCCGCCAGCCCCAGCAGCGCTCCGGCCAGCCATGCGCCCAGCGTGCGCGGCAGGCGGATGTCCCACACGATCTGCTGCGCCAGCGGGTCGCCGCGCAGGTTCAGCAAGCTGCCAAAGCCCGTGCTGCCGACGCTGGCGCCGAGCAGCAGCAGCGCCACGCTGGCGGCCAGCAGCCACAGGCCCAGCCAGCGCGCGCGGCGGCCGCTGGCGTCGGGGTGCAAGGAGGTGGCATAGGTTGCGGGCATGGCGGTGGTCGCCACCATGGTAGAGGGCTGCGGGAGGCGCGCGCTCATTCGTACTTCTCCGCCAGGCAACGGGCCATGATGCGCGCGGCCTCGGCCATGCGCGGGCCGGGGCGCACCACCACGTCTGACAGTTCGGGGCCGAAGTCGCACACGCGGCCCGCCTTGACCGCGGCCAGGTGGTTCCACCCCGGGTATTGGGTCATGGGCTGCATGCTGCGGTTCGCCACCATCAGCACGTCGGGCTGTGCGCGCAGGACGAACTCGGGATTGAGGCGCGGAAAGGGCCCCAGCTCGGGCGGGACCACGTTGCGCGCGCCCAGGCGCACCAGCGTCTCGCCGATGAACGAACTGGCCCCCGCCGCATAGGGGCCGCGGCTGACCTCGAAGAACACCCGCGCCCCGCGCGCGCGCTGCGGCAGCGACTGCGCGGCGGCCTGCACGGCGGCATCGATCACGCGCCACACGCGCTCCGCGCCGTGCTCCGGCGGAACGGCCAGCAGTTCACCCAGCACCCCCAGCACGCGGCGCACGTCCGCATGGGTCTTGTGGTCCAGCGCCAGCACCTTCACGCCCAGCGCCTCCAGCCGCTCGCTGACGCGGCTGCTGACGGACAGCAGTACCACGTCCGGGCGCAGCGCGACGATGGCCTCGATGTTCGGGTCCAGCCCGCCGCCCACCTGGGGCAGGCGCCGCACGGACACGGGCCAGTTGGAGTAGCGGTCCACCCCCACCAGGCGCTCACAGCGCTGCAGCTCGCACACGCTCTCGGTCAGCGACGGCAGCAGGCTCACGATGCGCTGGGGCGGCTGGTCGAATCGCAGCGCGCGGCCCCGGTCGTCGGTGATGGTTACTGCGTGGACGCTGGGCAAGGCCAGCAGCAGGCCCAGCAGCCAGCCGGCGGCAGCAAGCTGGCGGCGCCAGCGAAGAGGCATCATGGTGTGTCCTTCAGGGCAAGCGGCAGGCCCGCCGCCATCAGCGTGACGCGCTGGCAGGCTGCCGCCGCGCGCTGGTTCAGGGCGCCCAGCGCGTCCACGAAGGCGCGCACTTCGCGCCCCAGGGGGATCACGCCCAGGCCGATCTCGTTGCCCACCAGCACCACGGGGCCGGGCGCGTGCGTCAACGCTTCAAAAAAGTGAGCTGCCTGCGCTTGCCAATCGGGCGCTAGAGGCTGTTTTTGCTCTACATCTTGGGGGTCGGCCGGCATGAGCCAGTTGGTGAGCCACAGGGTGAGGCAGTCCACGACGATCAGGGTCTGTGGGGTGCTGTGGCACGCCAGGGCGTGGGCCAGATCGCGCGGCTCTTCCACGGTCTGCAGGCCGGGCACACGCTCGGCACGCTCGCGCTGGTGGCGGGCAATGCGCGCACGCATCTCGTCGTCCCACGGCTGGCCGGTGGCCAGCAGCAACGCGCGGTGTGCCGGCGCGGCCTGCAGCCACTGGCGCGCCAGCAGTTCGGCGCGGCGCGACTTGCCGCTCTTTTGTCCACCCAGGATGAGTTCACTGCGGGCGATGGTCTGCGGCGCCGCGTTCATGGCCCCGCCTCCGCGCCCAGCAAGGCTGCGGTCGCCTGCGGGCTGGATGCAAACCATGCGTGAAAGTAGCTCGCGTGGATGCTGCCGTGGCGGTACACGGCTTCACCGTCGTCCGGTGCCCCTGCATGGTCCGGACGCTGGGCGCGTGCGCACACGGCGGCCGGGCTGTCGGTGACCGAGTAGTGAAAGGTGTGGCCGCGCAACTCATGCGTGCCCATGCGCAGCGCGCGCGGCCCCAGCGCGGCCAGGCGCCGCTGCATGGTGGCATGACCCGGCAGCAGCCCCCACAGGGGCACGCGGCGCCCGTCGGCCAGGGTGATGGACTCCAGCAGCGCCATCATGCCGCCGCACTCCGCCCACACGGGCCGACCCGCCGCCACGTGCGCCTGCAGGCTGCCGCGCATGGCCGTATTGGCGGCCAGCGCATCGGCGTGCAGCTCGGGGTAGCCGCCGGGCAGCCACAGCGCGTCGCAGGCTGGCAGCGCAGCGTCGCGCAGCGGCGAAAAGCGCACCACGCGCGCGCCCAGCTGCTGCAGGGTGTCGATATTGGCTTCGTAGATGAAGCAGAAAGCCTCATCCGCCGCCACGGCCACAGTGCGGCCCGCCAGCAGCGGCGTGATGGCGGCACGGCCCACGGGCGTGCCGCCGAAGTCCACCGCCCAGCGCTGCAGGTCCGCGGCGGACATGCGGCCCAGGGGCGTGCCGGCCAGCGCATCGGCCACGGCGTCCAGCCGCTGCAGGGCATCGGGCAGTTCGTGCGCTGCCACCAGTCCCAGGTGCCGCTCGGGCAGAAGGCCACCAGGCTCCCTGCCGCCCGCAGCGTCACCCACGACCCGTGGCAGCGCACCCAGCCAGTCCGCAGCGTCGGCCAAGCCGTCCCGCAGCATCTGCGCATGGCGGTCGCCCGCCACGCGGTTGGCCAAGACACCGGCCCATGGCAGGCCCGCACGGTAGTGCCGCAGCCCATGCACGATGGCGCCCAGCGTGCCCCCCATGGCAGAGGCATCCACCACCGCAAGCACCGGTATGCCGAAGCGCTGCGCCAGGTCGCCCACGCTGTGCTCGCCGTCGAACAATCCCATCACCCCTTCGATGAGCAGCAGGTCTGCTTCGGCCGCCGCGGCGCGCAGGCGCTGCGCGCAATCTGCCGCACCGGTCATCCACAGATCGAGCTGGTGCACGGGGGCGCCGCTGGCCAATTGGTGCCAGTGCGGGTCCAGGAAGTCGGGCCCACACTTGAACACCCGCACGCGCCGGCCTTGGCGTGTGTGCAGGCGCGCCAAAGCGGCGGTGACGGTGGTCTTGCCCTGCCCAGAGGCGGGCGCGGCGATGACCAGGGCGGGACAGCGGCTCATGGTGTGGCAGTCGGTGATGGCGTTACTGCGGCGCCCACTTCAGGCCCACATAGAATGTGCGGCCGCCGGTGGCGTAGGTGCGCGCCAACTGGTAGTCCTTGTCGGCCAGGTTGTCGACGCGGGCCAGCAGCGTCACGTCGCGCGCCACGCGCTTGCTGGTGTAGAGGTTGAGCGTGGTGTAGCCGCCCAGTACGTTGGTGTTGGCCGCGTTGTCGTACCGGCGCGCGGATGCGTAGAGCTCCGCCCCCAGCGTCCAGCCTGCCACCAGGGTGTCGGCACCCAGCGTGGCGTAGCGCTTGGCACGGCGCGCCAGCAGTTTGCCGCTGTCCAGGTCACGCGGGTTCTGCCAGTCGATGGAGCCATGCACCGACACGCCCGCGATGCGGTGCGCGGCCGACAGCGTCACGCCCTTGTACTCGGCGCGGCCCACGTTCTCGTAGCAGCCGAAGCTGGAATCACAGCGGCCCGCGGCGCCGAAATTGATGAGGTTGCTGACGCGGTTGCGGTACGCCACGACACCCACGCTGCTCTCTCCTTGCGTCCACCGCGCGCCCAGCTCCACGTTGCGCCCCTTCTCGGGCTGCAGGTCGGGCGCGCCGTATTCGCTGAAGCGGTGGTAGAGCGTGGGTGCACGGAAGGACGTGCCGGCCGCTGCGGTGACGCGCCACTGCGGCGTAATGGCGTAGCCATAGGACAGGCTGCCCGTGCTTTTGCCGCCGAACTCGCTGTCGTCGTCATAGCGCAGGTTGGCCTGCAGCGTATGGGCGCCCTGGTTCAGGCCATATCCCAGCGCGAGCGCGTTCTGTGAGCGGTCACGCTGGAGGTCGCCCACGAACTCGGTGGCGGGGTTGTGCAGTTCGTCCTCGCGGCGCTCCAGCGCGGCTGTGAACAGATGCGCGCCCAGGCGCCACTCGTTTTGCAGCAGGTAATTGTGCAGCGTGGTCTCGGTCATGTAGAAGTTGGGCCGGGTGCTGTATTCACTCTGCCCCTGCGTGACCTGCAAGCGCGTGCTGTACACGTCGCTCCACTTGGCCAGCCATGCCAGGCTGGCCGTGCGCAATTGGTGGTGATTGCGGTCGTCGGCCGTTTTGCTGCCGTCGTACTGCGAGTTGAGGTTGCTGGCCAGCAGCGTGCCCTCCAGGCGATGGGTCGTGTCGAACTGCACGCCCAGTCGGGCATTGGCAGAGGTGCGGCGGTAGCCGTCTTCGTCCGGGTTGTAGGCGGAGCCTACGCGGGCACTGAAGCCATCGGCGCGCTCATGCGACAGCCCCAGCGCATAGTCCACCTGCTCGGTGCCGCCACTCACGCCGGCCTGCACCGTCCGCGTGCCCTGGTTGCCCAGGCCCACGCCCACGTAGGGCGCCGGCGCACCCTCGCCCTTTTTGGTGAAGAGCTGGATCACGCCTCCCATGGCATCCGAGCCGTACACAGCAGCCGCTGGCCCGCGCACGACCTCGATGCGGTCGATCTGCGACAACGGGATTTGCTCCCACACCACGCCGCCGGTGGATTGCGAGTCCAGGCGCACGCCGTCCAGGTACACGGCGGTAAAGCGCGACTCCGCGCCGCGCAGGTAGACGCTGCCACTGCTGCCCTGGCCGCCATTGCGCGTGATCTGCACGCCTGGCAGGCGCGAGATCACGTCAATGACGCCTACCGCGCCGCTGGCCTCGATGGTTTCACGGTCGATGACGGACACATCGGACACGATGTCGGCCAGCGGCCGGGCCACGCGGGTTGCCGTGATGACGGTTTCACGCAGTTGGGGTTCTGTGGCTGCCTGGGCCAGCAGGGTCTGGGACACGGCGGGGAAAGCGGCGGCCAGCGCCAGCGGCAGCACGGCGACGCGCGCGTGCACGGAAAGCGCACTCAAGCGCACATTGAACGGACGGGTGTTTGTCATGTGGGGCAAACAGAGAGATCGCCACGGCCGACCTCCCCGTCGGCACCTGGGCATAACGGCCCAGGTTTCACAAAAGGAAACGCGGAGCCACCTCGTTGGCCGGTATCCGGGCTGGCGGAACGCTCTGCATCGCCTTCCCAAACGCTTGTTCAAGGCGCTCAGTGGCTTGTCAATGAAGAGGGAGCCGAGGTACGGCTCATCCGCTGACCGTTGCGGGGGCAGCGCAGGCACAGGACACACTCCATGGCGGAGAGTCCCTCCCTGCTTCCCGTTGAACTGCGGCATGTGAACCACGCCGCGAGCACCAACTGCGCAATTTTACGATGGTTCGCACGCCGATCCCTACAATCGGCAGCGTATGGCCTCCCCCTCTTCCATCGACCAGATCGCCGAGCGCGTTGAGCGGCTGCTGCTGCGCCATGCCGAGTTGCAGCGCACCAATGCCCTGTTGGCGCAGCAGGTCGCGGCGCTCACCCAGGAGCGCGATTCCCTCCAATCCCGCCTGCAGGCGGCCCGTGCCCGCGTGAACGCATTGCTGGACCGCCTGCCTGCCGAGCCCGAACTCCCCGGCACTGCTGAGACGAAAGACGCGCCATGAAGCAGATCGAGGTACAGATCCTCCAGCAAAGCTATCTCCTGGCCTGCCCGGACGGCCAGGAGTCGCGCCTGCTGGAGGCGGTCGAGCGCGTGGATACCGCCATGACGCGCATCCGTGACGCGGGCAAAGTACGCGCGCGTGAGCGCATCGCCGTGCTGGCGGCCCTCAACCTGGCTTTCGAGATCGCCGACCGCGAAGCCGCCGATTTGGCAGCCGCCTCAGCCCCTGCGCGCATGGCCCCCACCCCGGTCGCGCCGCATGTGCACGACAGCGATGAGCGCGTGCAGCAGTTGCTCCTGCGCCTGGACGAGGCGCTGGGCGAGGATGGGCGCCTCCTATAACCATTACGGTAAAAGCCCAGCCCCTGGCCGCACACGGGCAGCCCACTACAATGAACATGTCTGCGGTGCTGCCGGGCTTTATATTTCCTTGAACCAATGCTCATTGAGCACGGGCTTGGTACATTGCCCGGTGAGCGTGATCATCTCGCGTCAGATGAACCCAACGCCTGGCTGCCCTCGCCCACCTGAACCCCCGGTTCAGGATGCCGGTCCGGTGGCATTCGCAGACACCTTTTTCTCCGGTAATCGCTTGCGCCCTCGCTCCGGGTGAGTGCCAGCGACCTCAATACCTGCTCAGAAAATCCGGCGCTCCGCGGCCAGCGCGCGCAACCCACCCATCTGCAAGGCACAGAGCAGACCTTGGTAGTCGTCGCACCGATGCCAAATATCCTGGCGTGGTTCGGGCGTTTCCCAGTCCTTCGGCAATCTCACTGATACGCAACGCGCGCCCCAGACGCACGATGGCGCATCCAGTAAGGCAGAGATGCGTAGCTGGATTTCTCCACGTCGATGAGAACAGACTCGTCACTTCCGCTGGTAGAGATCTGACAGCGATACGTCACGCCTGAGCGTCTCAGTGTGCACCATTCGCTTGCCACGGCATGCTTCGCGGAGCCGCTGTGGTTCCACAAAACGCTGTTTTCAGGGCACGCACCACGGCGCCGGCTGCCCATGGACAACCTCCATCCACAGCGCCCATGCACCCAGGGAAAAAAGCACACCACCTGCCAGCCGAGACCCCCACGCCCCACCCTTCACGCCGATCCAAGCGCGAATGCGGCCAAAAGTCCACGGCCCCAGCACCAGCCATACACCGCTTCCCACGCCAAACAGGACCATGCACAAGGCTCCGCGGAGCACGCTTCCGCTGAGAGCGGCAGTCAACAGTGCGGTATACAGAAGGCCGCATGGCAGGAGCGCCCAGGCCACACCCGCGGTCAGGAGCCCGCCAGGCCGAGAGACCAAGGGCTTGACCTTCGCCCAGGCAGCACGCCCCGCCCGCTCAACCCACAAGGGCTGCTGCGCTTGCACCATCATCATCCCGCCCCACGCGAGGATGAGCACGTGCATCAGCGTCCAAAGGGGGCGCAATGCCGAGGTGCTTTGCCCCAGCCACGCGAGTTGCTCCATGGCCAGCGCAACCACCGCCCCTGCGGCGCCGTAGCCAATCAGGCGCCCCACGTGAAACTGCGCTACCCGTTGGAGGATTCCGCGGCGGGGCGCCCATTGAATGGTGTGGGTGGCGTCCGGCGTGCCACCCAGCCCCGTAAGCGCCGCGCAGGGAACAGAACACATCGCCAAACAGTGAGCCCCTCCCATCAGCCCCATCAGGAAGGCCGTCGTGGCCAGCGCCCACAGCATGGGTCAAATAATCCGGGAAAAGCGAGCGCGGTTACGGTCAGCCTGCAGATACTTGTCGAACACCATGGCCACACCGCGCACGAAATACCACCCCATGGGCGTAACTTCAACGCCCTCATCACTAATTTTCACTAAGCCCTGAGCCGCCATTTCTTGCAGTTGCTGTAATTCCGCATCGAAATAACTGCGGAAATCAATCAGCCAAGACTGTTCCAACGGCTCAAACAGCAACTCACCTTGGCACATCAACGCCATGATGACTGCGCGGCGCACCAAGTCGTCCTTGGTCAACGCCAGCCCGCGCACCACAGGCAAATGCCCCTGGTTAATGCAGTCGTAATACTCGTCCAGCGTTTTCACGTTTTGGCTGTAAGTAGCGCCCACGCGCCCGATGGCAGAAACGCCCAGACCAATCAGGTCGCAATCGGGCTGCGTGCTATAGCCTTGGAAATTGCGGTGCAGCCTGCCTTGCCGCTTGGCCACCGCCAGCGCATCGTCTGGCAGAGCAAAATGGTCCATGCCCACGTAGACGTAGCCGGCTTCTTGGAACACATCAAGTGACCGGGCCAACATGGACACCTTGGCCGAAGCCATGGGCAACTCGGCCGTGATGATGCGTCGCTGCGATTTGAAGCGTTCTGGCAAGTGAGCGTACGCATACAGCGCGATCCGGTCTGGCCGCAGCTCGGCTACCTGCTCCAAGGTGCAATCAAACGACTCCGGTGTCTGTCGCGGCAGCCCGTAGATCAAATCCACGTTCACCGATTCAAACCCGAGCTTGCGAGCCGCATCGACCAACGCGAACACCTTTTCGGCAGGCTGAATGCGGTGCACGGCCTTTTGTACTTCAGGGTCGAAATCCTGCACGCCAAAGCTCAGGCGATTGAAACCCAGCTCCGCCAACAATCCCAGCCGCGCTTCATCCACGGTCCGGGGGTCCACTTCTATGGAGTACTCCCCCCCAGGAACAAGGACGAAACTGCGCCTCAGCATGCCCATCAGTTCGCGCAAACCGTCATCCGTCAGAAAAGTAGGCGTGCCGCCGCCGAAATGCAGCTGGCTCACATGCTGACCCACACCGCAGTGCGCCGTATGCAGGTCGATTTCACGGCTGAGGTAACGCAAGTAGACCTCTGTCCGCTCTGGATGCCGGGTAATGATTTTGTTACACGCGCAGTAATAGCACAGCGATTCACAAAACGGGATGTGGACATAAAGCGACAAAGGCATCGCCTTGGCTACCGACCCCACGCGACGCTGCTGCAGCGCAAGGATGTATTCCCGCTCGCCAAAAGCCTCGACAAAACGATCAGCAGTCGGATAAGAGGTGTAGCGCGGCCCTGGGACGTCAAAGCGACGCAGGAGCTCTGTTGTAACAACGGTCATGACGGGATTCCTTGCACTTTCATATCACTGTGCCGTAGAGTCCCCCATGAGTCCTTGACGTTGATCAAGCGCCCATGAGGTCCTTGTGGCGACAATTTGACTTCGGCTCAAAGTCGTCCGGCGGCCTACGGCATTCCATGTCTCCCAGCCGTTCAGAGGTAAGCTCAAGCCATGAACAGGGTTCCCATGCATACGAATCTCCAGACCATCAAAGTTGCCTGCTCAAACTGCAATCTGCGTGAGCTGTGCATGCCCGTGGGTCTGGACGACCAGCAACTCAAGCGCATCGATGACATTGTTGCTGTACGACGCAAGATCAAGCGTGGCGGCACGCTTTTCCGGAACGGTGAACCCTTCACATCCCTTTTTGCCATCCGCACCGGATTCTTCAAGACCTGTGTCGCCACCGAGGACGGTCGCGATCAAGTGACGGGTTTTCAAATGGCGGGCGAAATCATTGGCCTGGATGGCATCGTGAGTGACCGTCACACTTGCGATGCGGTAGCGCTTGAAGACGCCGAAGTATGCGTCATGCCTTTCGATCGTATTGAAGAGTTGTCGCGCGAAGTTACGGCACTACAGCACCATGTGCACAAGATCATGAGCCGCGAGATTGTTCGCGAGCATGGGGTCATGCTGTTGCTGGGGAGTATGCGTGCTGAGGAACGCCTTGCCGCATTCCTGTTGAATCTCGTACAACGCTTGCATGCCCGGGGTTTCTCGCAATCCGAATTGGTGCTGCGCATGACACGTGAAGAGATCGGCAGCTACCTAGGATTGAAACTGGAAACCGTCAGCCGCACGTTTTCCAAGTTCGTGGAAGAAGGTATTGTGGAAGTAAAACAGCGCCATGTGCGCATCGTCGATACCGATGCGCTGAAGCGCATTGTCAACAGCCAGCAAGCCTGCCATTAAGCTTCGGTTTTTTGCTCATTCATAACTGATCGGCGGAAAGATCAGGAAACGTATTTGGCGCAATCAGCCGGCCGCGCCCCTTTGGGCACGGGGCAGCGATTCAACTCAAAGGGCGAGAGTGACAACAGCGTCGTCAATGCGCTGGAAGCCATGAGTACGAACCAGAACGTGAAGAAGGCGATGGTATACACACCTTCGCGCGAGAGATGCAGGGGTTGATCAAACCACTGCAGCGCTTCTGGATCCACGAAGGCGAACACCACCATTTCCATGACGCCCGCCATCAAAAAGGCCGGCCACGCGATCCACATCAATCGTTGCATCCACATTCGCCCATCTCCTAGCAGGTGTAGTTGACAGCCTAGCATCTGTTCTCCGGCATGCAAAGAGGACTCGCCCTGCCGGTCAGCGCGGTTGATCCTCCAGCGGAGTAGCTGCATGGTTGCGCCCCTTCATGGCAGGCGTCATGTCGCCCCCAGACTCCTTCAGGGTCTCGTTGATGTTCAAGCCCCGTTGGTAATAGTCTTCCGCGATGACGGGGTCGGGTTTGCTCACGGCCAGCCAGAGGGTCACGAAGCCCGCAATGATGACAATCACCGGCCCCGCGATGACAAGCCAGACATGGCCAAACGTCCACCAAGGCTTTCCGTCGTCGTCCAGTTTCATGGGGGAATTACTCAACATTTATATTAACTCCTCGCTCATTTATGAGCACAGCTTGTTCATTTGTATTCCACGACCGCCTTCAGCGGGGTACGAGGAATACGGATTTCTCTGCCACTTGGGCTTTATCACCCTGCGCTTGAATATCGAAATACACCGTATGCGATCCAGGAGATGCTGAGCCATACGGAATTTGAAGACGGACAACCACCCATCGGGATTCCGCCGGTCCAATGTCAATTGCGGTCTCGGACGCCACTTCCAGCCCTTCCATGCCGTGGGCGCTGATGGTGTAGCGCTGCGCCCCCTCCGTGGCGTTCATGATCTGCAGCCGGTAGATATTTTCAAGCTTGCCTCCCGCCACGATGCGCGAGAGCGCAGCGCGGTCGCGCACGATGTCCACCTTCAACGGGGTGCGTACCACCAAGCTGGCCAGCATGCCGACGCACAACACCACCAGCACCGCTGAATAGAACAACACACGGGGTCGCAGCACGCGTTTGAGCATTTGCGACTGGGTCCAGTGGTTCTTGACGCCGTTCTGCGTTGAGAAGCGAATCAGCCCGCGCGGATACTTCATCTTATCCATCACGGTATTGCAAGCGTCCACGCAGAGACCGCAACCAATGCATTCGTATTGCAGTCCGTTGCGAATATCGATACCCGTTGGGCAGACCTGGACACACAGCGTGCAATCGATGCAGTCACCCAGTCCCGCAGCTTTGTGGTCTACGGTCTTGTTACGGGGCCCGCGAGGCTCGCCGCGCTCAGGATCGTAAGAGACGACCAGCGTGTCCCTGTCGAACATTGCGCTTTGGAAACGCGCATAAGGGCACATGTATTTGCACACCTGCTCGCGCAGGAATCCTGCGTTGCCGTACGTGGCCAACCCATAGAAGATCACCCAGAATATCTGCCACCCTCCTTGCAGGGCCAGCAACTCTCCCCCCAGCTCGCGAATCGGAACGAAATAGCCCACGAAGGTGAAGCCGGTCCAGAATGCGACCGCAATCCAAATGGCTTGCTTGACAGATTTTTTCCAGATCTTCTCAAATGTCCACGGACCATTGTCCAGGCGCATACGGGCACTGCGGTCGCCTTCGACTTTGTGCTCGATCCACATGAACATTTCCGTGTATACGGTCTGGGGACAGGAGAAGCCGCACCACAGGCGTCCCGCCACTGCGGTAAACAGAAAAAGCGACAGCGCGGAAATAATCAGCAAACCCGTCAGATAAATGAAGTCCTGCGGGTAAAGCACCAAACCAAAAATATAGAAACGGCGTGCTCCGAGGTCAAAGAGCACCATCTGGCGCTGCCCCCACTCCAGCCATGGCAGGCCATAGAAAACCAGCTGTGTCAGAAACACCATCGCCCAACGCCAACGTGCGAACACTCCACTTATCGAGCGTGGATAGATTTTCTTTTGCGCCTCATAGAGCGAAATGACCTCGGTCTGCGAACTTTCGGCCCCCACTGGCGTGATAGGAATCACCTTACGGGGCTGACCTTCGGCTGGCTTCATGGTGGAATCTCAAAAAGGAAGTGCAACTTCCAAAACGCAAAACGGCCGGCGCCCCTCGACGGGGAGCCGGCCGCACAGGGAGCATCAGCGCGGGGCGCCGGCCTTATTGGACAAACCCCAGACGTATGCCGTCAACACCTTGATCTGTGCATCGGTCAACTTGCCCGTTTGGGCAGGCATCTCGTTGGTCTTGCCATTGTTGATCATAGCGGTGATGGCAGCTTCGCCCCAGCCATGCAGCCAGATGTCATCCGTCAGATTAGGGGCACCCAGGGCCACATTGCCCTTGCCGTCCATCCCGTGGCATGCAGCGCACGCAGTGAACTTCGACTTGCCCAGAGACGCCTTCAGGGAGTCATGCGGACTTCCCGACAGGCTCAGGACATAGTGGGCGAGGTTACGCACATCTTCCGGCGAGCCCACGGCGGCCGCCATGGGAGGCATGACGCCAATGCGCCCATCGTGGATGGTCTTCTGGATCTGATCAGGCGCACCGCCGTGCAGCCAGTCACCGTCGGCCAGGTTGGGGAAGCCCTTGCTGCCGCGGGCATCGGAACCATGACACTGCGCGCAGTTGTTCATGAACAGACGCTCACCAATTGCCATGGCCGCTGTGTCGGCCGCCATCTCTTGGGGCTGCATGGCCTCGAACCGCGCATACAGGGGCTGCAACTCTGCGTTAGCCTTGTCCACTTCGGCTTGGTACTCGCCCAGCTGCGTCCAGCCCAACTTACCCTTAAAGGTCCCCAATCCGGGATAGGCAGCCAGATAGCCAGCACCGAATACCAGCGTGATGATGAACAGCCACATCCACCAACGAGGCATGGGGTTGTTCATTTCCGTCAGGTCTTCGTCCCAGACGTGACCGGTGGTGTTGTCGGCCGTAGCCTCGACCTTCTTGCGGGACGTGATCCACAGCAGCAAGCCGCAGGCCACGATACCGATGATGGTGATTCCGGCCACGTAGAAGGACCAGAAGTTACTCGTGAAATCGCTCATGGGTTATCTCTTTTCTTGTGGAGACTTCTTCAGTCCTCGGCGAAGGGCAACTGTGCTGCCTCCTCGAACCGGGCCCGGTTGCGGCGCATGAAGGCCCAGAACCAGATGCCCACGAAACACGCCAGCGACGCCAGCGTGGCCACGATACGCATGGTGGTGATGTCCATGACCAGCTCCTCGATTACTTGAGCGCACGGCCCAAAACCTGGAGATAGGCCACCACGGCATCCATCTCTGTCTTGCCCTTGACCTGCTCGGCGGCGCTGGCGATCTCCTCATCCGTATACGGGACGCCGACCGTGCGCAATGCCTTCATGCGAGGAGCGACAACGGAAGGATCGATCTGGTTCTTTTCGAGCCAGGGATAGGCGGGCATATTGGATTCGGGCACCACGTCGCGCGGATTGTTCAGGTGAATGCGATGCCATTCATCGCTGTACTTTCCACCCACGCGATGCAGGTCGGGCCCAGTGCGCTTGCTACCCCATTGAAAGGGATGGTCGTAGACGAACTCGCCAGCCACCGAATAGTGGCCATAACGCAGGGTTTCCGCGCGGAACGGACGGATCATCTGCGAGTGGCAGTTGTAGCAACCCTCGCGCAGGTAGATATCGCGTCCGATCAGTTGCACTGCCGTGTAAGGCTTCACGCCTTGAACGGCCTCAGTCGTCGATTTTTGAAAGAACAGAGGAACGATTTCCACCAGGCCGCCGACGGCCACAACCAGCAAGATCAACACGATCATCAGGAAGTTGCTGGTTTCGACCTTCTCGTGCGTGAAGCCGGTGGATGCTTTGTTATGCGTATTGGACATGTAGTTGACCCTCCGAACTTCAGGCGTGAGCGGGTTTCACGGCGGGAATGGCCACCCTGACGGAGCGTCCGGAGATCGCCGTCACCCAGACGTTCCATGCCATCACCAACATACCGCCGAGGTATAGCAGACCACCAAAAAAGCGGATCGCGTAGAACGGATAGGTCGCCTTGACGCCTTCCACGAAGGTATAGGTCAGCGTGCCGTCGGGGTTCACGGCGCGCCACATCAGACCTTGCATCACGCCAGCAATCCACATGGCGGCGATGTACAGCACGATGCCGATGGTCGCCATCCAGAAGTGCAGTTCAATTGCCTTGATGGAGTGCATCTTCTCCTTGCCGAACAGGCGAGGCACCAGGTAATACAGCGAACCCATGGTGATCAGACCCACCCAGCCCAAAGCGCCTGCATGCACGTGGCCCACAGTCCAGTCGGTGTAGTGCGAGAGCGCGTTGACGGTCTTGATGGACATCATCGGGCCTTCGAACGTGGACATGCCGTAGAACGACAGCGACACGATCAGAAAGCGCAGGATGGGGTCGTCACGCAGCTTGTGCCAGGCACCGGACAGCGTCATGATCCCGTTGATCATGCCGCCCCAGCTGGGCGCCAGCAAGATCAGCGAGAACACCATGCCCACAGATTGCGTCCAGTCAGGCAGCGCGGTGTAGTGCAGGTGGTGCGGACCCGCCCACATGTACGTGAAGATCAGCGCCCAGAAGTGGACGATGGAGAGGCGGTAGCTGTACACCGGACGGCCAGCCTGCTTCGGGATGAAGTAATACATCATGCCCAGGAAGCCGGTCGTGAGGTAGAAGCCCACGGCGTTGTGGCCGTACCACCACTGCACCATGGCGTCCTGCACGCCTGCGTAGGCGGAGTAGCTCTTCATGAAGCCCGCCGGAATGGCCGCACTGTTGACGATGTGCAGCAACGCCACGGCGATGATGAACGCACCGAAGAACCAGTTGGCCACGTAAATGTGCTTCACCTTGCGCTGGCCGATCGTTCCGAAGAACACCACCGCATAAGAGACCCACACGGCAGCGATCAGGATGTCGATCGGCCATTCCAGCTCGGCATATTCCTTGCCGGAGGTATAGCCCAGCGGCAGGCTGATGGCCGCCGCTACGATGACCAGTTGCCAGCCCCAAAAAGTGAACGCCGCCAACTTGGGCAGAAACAGCCCCGCCTGGCAAGTGCGCTGCACCACGTAATAGCTGGTGGCGAACAGGCCGCAGCCGCCGAATGCGAAGATCACGGCATTGGTGTGCAGCGGACGCAGCCGGCCATAGCTCAGCCATGGAATGCCGAAGTTGAGTTCAGGCCAGGTCAGCTGGGCGGCGATGAACACGCCTACCAGCATGCCGACCACCCCCCATACGACAGCCATGATAGAAAACTGGCGCACTACGGTGTCGTCGTAGTGCGCAACTCTTGTTTGTGAAGAATCCATCGGGCACCTCTAGTATTTGCAGTAAAAAGTTTTAACCAGGCTCGCAGTAGGCCTATTGACGAACATCAACCGTCCCTCAGAATGCGCTCCCCCTCCTGATCGACGTTCTCAAATTGGCCACGGTAGACGGCCCACCACAGTCCCGCCAGTACAAACAGCACCAGTACGACGGAGAGCGGAATCAACAAATACAGGATGTCCATATCAGACGACCTCCAAGGGCGTGCTCACGGCACGTGGGGCACCAGCGCAGTCGCCGGAACTCTCGTGGCTGAGCGGGTCCGGCAGGCGCGCCAGGCGGGCCGCGTTGAGCACGACGAGCAGTGAACTCAGCGCCATGCCCAGGCCCGCGAGCCAAGCCGGCATGTAGCCCGCAATCGCCAGGGGCACGCACAGCGCGTTGTATGCAGCCGCCCACCACAGGTTCTGGCGGACGACGCGCAAGGTGCGCCGCGCCAGCCAGAGTGCCTGCGCAACAAGGGCGAGATTTTCGCCCATAACCACGAAGTCGGACCGTGACTGGGCCAGGGGCACGGCGCGGCCGAACGCAAACGAGACATGCGCACCGGCCAGCACGGGGCCGTCGTTGAGCCCGTCGCCCACCATCGCCACATGGTGTCCTTGCGCCTGCAACGTCTGCAGATGCGCGAGCTTGTCCTGCGGGGTGCAGTCTCCCCGGGCCTGGCCGATGCCGGCCTGGGCAGCCACCCGCTGCACGGACTCGGCCCGGTCACCGGACAGCAGCTCGACCGCCACGCCTTCGGCGCGCAGCCCGCGCACGACCGCCGCGACCTCGGGGCGCAGTTGTTCGCTCAGCACGAACCGCGCGATTTCCACCGCCGCGCCTTCGCATTCCATGGACAGCACGACCTGCGGCCCCGCATCGCCGCCCACGGCAGGCACGCGTGCATGGGCCGCAGAGCCCAGGCGCAGAATCGTTTCCTGCGCGTGTGACGGTGACGATGCACGGGCCACCAGGCCTGCACCCGGCAGCTCCTGCACGGCATGGACCGTCCAGCCCGCGGGCGCCGCGGCAGACTGCGCGGCGGATGCCAGCGCGCGCGACGCGGGATGCAGTGAATGCGCCGCCAGCGCCGAAGCCAGGGCCAGCGCCTCGCCCTCGCCCCAGCCGGCCCCTGGCGCCACATGTACGGCATGCAGCGCAAGCCCATCGCGGGTCAGCGTACCCGTCTTGTCGAAGACCACCGTATCCACCGCGGCCAGCGCCTCCAGCCCTTGCAGATTGCGCACCAGCACGCCTCGCCGCGCCAAGGTGCCCGCAGCCGTCAGCATGGCCACCGGCGTGGCCAGAGACAGCGCGCAGGGGCACGTAACGATGAGCACCGCCACCGCCACCATCAGAGCATGGCTGGGGTCGCTCGGCCACCACCACACTGCCGCCAGCACCGCGGCCAACAACACCGCCACCAGGAAAGGCCGGGCCACCCGGTCCGCCAGCTGCGCCAGGCGGGGCTTTTGCAAAGACGCGCTCTCCATCAATGCCACGATCTGCCCAAAGCGCGTCTCACTGCCCAGCGCCAAAACCTCCACCGTGACCGGTGCCCGCAGGTTGTAGCTGCCCGCCGTCACGCGGCTGCCTTCGGGTCGGTCCACAGGCGTGGATTCACCGGTGAGCAGCGCCTCGTCGGCCTGGGTACCGCCTGAAAGGATGCGGCCATCCGCGGGAAAGGCCTCCCCCGGCAACACGCGCACCACGTCTCCGGCCTGCAGACGGCGCGTGGCCACGCGCGTGAAGCTGCCGTCTTCCGCCCGCCGCTCCACGCTGTCGGGCAACCGGTTCATCACGGCTTCCAGCGCCCCTGCCGTGCGATCGCGCAGGCGCAGCTCCAGCCAGCGGCCCGTGAGCAGGAAAAAGACGAACATGGTCAGCGAGTCGTAGTAGACCTCGCGGCCAAAGGGGCCGGTCGGATCGAACGTGCCCGCCATGCTGACCACGAAGGTGATGAGCATGCCCAGCGCCACGGGCAGATCCATGCTGACCCGCCGCTGCCGGATATCGCGCAGCGCGCTGGAGAAGAAAGGCCCGCAGGCGAACAGCACCACCGGCAGGCTGATGACCCAGGAGGCCCAGCGCAGCAGTTGTTCCATTTCCATGGTCAGGTCGCCGGGCATGGCTTGGTAGGCAGGCCATGCGTACATCATGACCTGCATCATGCAAAAACCCGCCACCAGCCAGCGCCACAGCGCCTTGCGGTTCTCGCGCTGGCGCTGCTCCCGCGCCAGCGCATCCAGGGCAGGCAGCGCACGGTAACCGGCCTTCTGGACCGCGCCCATCCACTGCGACGGCCGCACCCGTCGCGGGTCCCATACCACGCGTGCGCGACGGGTGGCGGCGCTCACGTCCGCTTCCGCCACGCCGGGCACACGCCGCAGGGCTTCCTCGATGGTCAGGGCGCAGGCGGCGCAGTGCATTCCGTCGAGCACCACATGCGACTCCCACGGACCCGCCTGGGCATCCGCACCTGCGGGGGTGGATGCGCAGGGCTTGCCAAAGGCCGACCATTCCTGGGGGTCATCAAGCAGCGCGACCTCATCCGGTGCAGCCGTGGAGAGGGGCGACGCCCACGGGTCGGCATCAGGATTTGACATAGCCTCAAGACTATTCGGATTGCGCGAAGGACTCATTGACTTGAATCAAGACATGGACCACGAACTATCCTATGCTTTTACCGTTCTTAACGAAATGAGGCGCTGCACATGTACAAACGCATCCTGATAGCCACCGACGGTTCCCCCTTGTCGCAAAAGGCCGTGGAAAGCGGGCTCTCGCTGGCGGGGCTCACAGGTGCATCGGTGGTCGCCTTGAAGGTCGTTCCCCGGTATCCGCGCAGCTATTTCGAAGGTGGCCTGCCCGTGGACGCCGCGGACATCAAGCGCATCGAGAAGCAGTGGGCGGATGCGGCCCAGGAACTGGTGGACAAGGTCAAGGTGCAGGGCACCGACGAAGGCGTAACCGTGAAGACCGTGGTCGCCAAGTCCGACCTGATCGCCGAAGCCGTGATCGCCGCCGCCAAGAAGCACAAGTGCGACCTGATCGTGATGGCCTCGCACGGCCGCAAGGGCATCAAGCGCCTGCTGCTGGGCAGCGAAACGCAGCACGTGCTGACGCACTCGCACATTCCGGTGCTGGTGCTGCGCTAAGCATCAAATCAGGCTCTAGCGCCCTACCATCAAGCGCTAGCAGCTATCATAAAAATAGCAAAAGGCGGCCCAGGCCGCCTTTTTGTATTGCAATGCCGCGCCGGCTCAGGCGAACAGCCCCTTGTACTGGTCGCGCAGCAGGTTCTTTTGCACCTTGCCCATGGTGTTGCGCGGCAGTTCGGTGGTGACGAAGCAGCGCTTGGGAATCTTGAAGTTGGCCAGTTGGCTCTTAAGCGATGCGATGACCGCGTCGCCATCCACCTTTGCACCGGGCTTGGGGATGACCACCACCACGCCCACTTCGCCGAAGTCCGGGTGCGGCACGCCGACCACGGCGCTCTCGGCCACGCCGGGCATCTCGTTGATGTAGCCCTCGATCTCGGCCGGGTAGACGTTGTAGCCACCGCTGATGATCAGGTCCTTGCTGCGGCCCACGATGCTCACGTAGCCGCGCTCATCCACCTTGCCAACGTCGCCGGTTTTGAACCAGCCGTCGGCGCTGAACTCTTCCTTGGTCTTCTCGGGCATGTGCCAGTAGCCCTTGAACACGTTGGGGCCCTTGACCTGGATGTTGCCGATCTCGCCCACGGGCACCGGCTTGCCAGCATCGTCCACCACGCGCAGGCCCACGCCGGGCAGCGGAAAGCCCACGGTGGAGCCGCGGCGCTCCGCCTGCCCGCCATGGCGCGCGTCGGCCGCGTAGGGATTGCTGGTGAGCATGATGGTCTCGCTCATGCCATAGCGCTCCAGGATGGTGTGGCCCGTGCGGTCCTGCCATTCTTTGAAAGTCTCGATGAGCAGCGGCGCCGAGCCCGCGATGAACAGCCGCATGTGGCTGGCCGCGGCCTGGGTCAGCGCCGGCTCGGCCAGCATGCGCACGTAGAGCGTGGGCACGCCCATGAACACCGTCGCGCGCGGCATGGCAGCAATCACCGCCTTGGGGTCGAACTTCGCCATCCAGATCATCTTGCTGCCATTGATCAGCGCACCATGGATGGCCACGAACAGGCCGTGCACGTGGAAGATGGGCAGCGCGTGGATCAGCACGTCGCCGGGCTTCCAGCCCCAGTAGTCCTTGAGCACCTGGGCATTGGACAGCAGGTTGCCATGCGTGAGCATCGCGCCCTTGCTGCGTCCCGTGGTGCCGCTGGTGTAGAGGATGGCAGCCAGGTCGTCAGCCTTGCGCGGGACGGCGCGGTGCTCGTCGCCGAAGTGCGCGGCGCGCTCCAGCAGGCTGCCGGTGCGGTCGTCGCCCAGCGTGAACACATGTTGCGTGCCGGCAGTAAAGGCGATCTTCGACACCCAGCCGAAGTTGCCCGGCGTGCAGACCACCACGGCCGGCTCGGCATTGCCGATGAAGTACTCGATCTCTGCGCTCTGGTAGGCGGTGTTTAGCGGCAGGAACACGTAGCCGGCGCGCAGCGTGGCCAGGTACAGCAGCATGGCTTCGACCGACTTTTCCACCTGCACGGCGATGCGGCTGCCCTCGGGCAGCTTCAGCGATGCCAGCAGGTTGGCGATGCGGGCGCTGGCGCGGTCCAGGTCGCGCCAGGTGTAGAGCAGCGGCGCGCCCGCGGCCGAGGCGGCCTCGACGGCGATTTGGTCCAGGTCAGCAGGAAAGGCGGCGCGCAGCGCGGAAAACAGGTTCTGGGAGGAGGAGCTCATGGTGGTGCACACACAAAGGATTCAGAAAACGGGAGCGCGCTTGGCCAGGAAGGCGTTGATACCCTCGCGGTGTTCGGCGCTGTCGGCATAGGCGTAGGGGTCGGCCAGTGCGTTATTTGCTATCAAATCAGAAGCTGCTTGCGCTTGCTGGTCAGGCGCTAGCGGCACATTTTTTCGTATAGCGCGCAAGGTCTGCTTGTTGAGCCGGGCCGCACCAGGCGCCAAGGCTGCGATGCGCAGCGCCGTGCCCAGGGCTTGCGCCTCCAGCTGCTCGGTGTCGACCACGCGGCTCAGAAAGCCCCGCTGCGCCATCTCGGCGGCGCTGAAGGTGGCCGCCTCCAACAGCATCTGGCGCGCCGTCACGTCGCCCACGGCGCCCGCCACCAAGGCAGCCTCGCGCGGCGCCATCGGAAAGCCCAGCTTGGCGATGGGCGCGCCGAAACGCGCGCCGGCAGCGGCAATGCGGATGTCGCAGCAGCTGGCGATCTCCACGCCCGCGCCCATGCAGGCGCCTGCGATGCGCGCGACGATGGGCACGTCGCAGTCCAGCATGGCCGCCAGCCCGCCCCAGACATCGCTCTCGTGGAAGTCGCGCAGCTGCGCGGGGTCGAAGCGAAAGGCGGGGTACTCGGAAATATCCCCCCCCGCACAGAACGCCTCCCCTGCCCCCTCGATGAGCACGCAGCGCACGCCATCGCTGCGCTGGATGTCCAGGAACACCGTGCGCAACTGGCGCCACATGGCGCGCGACATGGCGTTGAGCCGGCCCTCGTGGCGCAGCGTCACGCGCGCCACGCCGCGGCCGGCGGCCTCTCCTGCGGCCATGGCCGCGACAACTTCACCTGGCATGCGATCGGACTCTCTTCGTGGGGGTGGAGGCGGCGCCACTGGAGGGGCGCCGCAGTGGGGAACTACATCACTCCAGCTTGGCGCCCGAGGCCTTCACCACCTGCGCCCAGCGCTTGATCTCGCTGCTGACCATCTTGGCGAAGTCCGCCTGCGACAGCGTGCCGAACTCCGCGCCGTTGCCGGCCCAGATGGCCTTGAGCTCCTCGGCCTGGCCGAGCTTGCGGATCTCCTCGACGATGCGCGCCTGCAGGTCGGCCGGCGTGCCCTTGGGCGCCCACAGGCCATACCAGGTGGACACGGTGTAGTCCGGCAGGCCCACCTCTGCCGCGCAGGGCACGTCGGGGAAGGCCGGGTTGCGCTTGGAGCCCGACACCATCAGCGCCTTGATGCGCCCGCCCTTGATGTGCGAGGCCGACGAGCCCAGGCCGTCGAACAGCATGTCCACGTTGCCGCCGATCAGGTCCTGCAGCGCAGGTCCCGCGCCGCGATAGGGGATGTGGGTGATGAAAGTCCCCGTCTGCAGCTTGAACAGCTCGCCCGCCAGGTGGTGCGAGGTGCCCGAGCCGGCCGACGCATAGTTCAGCTTGGCGGGGTTGGCCTTCACGAAGTCCATGAATTGCTTCATGTTGGTGGCCGTCACGTTGCGCGGGTTCACCACCAGCACCTGCGGCACGTTGGCCACCAGGGCCAGCGGCACGAAGTCCTTTTCCAGGTCGTAGTCCAGCTTGGGGTACATGGACGGTGCAATCACATGGTGCACGCCACCCATGAACAGGTTGTAGCCATCGGCTGGCGCCTTGGCCGCCACGCTGGCACCCACGGTGCCGCCCGCGCCGCCGCGGTTGTCGATCACCAGCGTCTTGCCCGTGGATTTGGCAAACTGCGCAGCCAATGGGCGCGCAAAGGCATCCGTGCCGCCGCCCGCGGGGAACGGCACCACCATGTTGACCGGCTTGGTCGGCCAGCCGCTGGCGCCTTGCGCCCAGGCACCGCCCGTGGCCAGCGCCAGGCCCGCAGCGCCGGCTGCGCGCAGCATGTCACGGCGTTGCAGCGCGGCGGTGGCGATCTGGCTCAAGTTCTCTCTCTCTCGCATGGCGTTGTCTCCTGTCTTTCTGTTGTGAAAAGGGTGGGTTGGCAGGTGCTCAGGCGCGGCGCGCCCGCTCGGCCAAGGCCGCCGAGGGCAGCTGGGCGCGAGCATACAAGGCCCGCCGCGCCCGCTGGCGCCGAGGCAGCGCGCCGTCAGTCACGGCACAGGCTGTCGATATCGCCCGACACGGGCACGCGCCCCTGCGCAAGCAGGCCGTGGTGCTTGTCGATGCGCTTGAGGTCATACAGGTAGTTGACCATCAGCCCGAAGGACTGCTTGAGCCCCTTGGCCGACGGGTCGCCCGCCCAGTTCAACCGCTCCACGCGCGCGCCATTGCCCAGGTGAAAGCGCGCCACCGGGTCCACCGGCTTGCCGTCGTGCAGCTCGCGGCCCAGGTAGCGCGCCGCGCACTGCATGAGCAGCTGGCGCACGGGTGACTTGGGCGGCAGCTCCAGCGCCTTGTCGGCCGCGGCCAGCACATGCGCGGCCTGCGGCGGCTCGAAGCCCACGGCACGGCCCAGTTCGGCCAGGCGCTTCTCGTCGAGCTGCTCCAGCTGCGCGGCGCAGTTCTTGGACAGCCAGGAACGAAAACCCGGGATCGGCGAGAGCGTGGCGAAGGTGCGCAGGCGCGGGAACTCCTCCGTGAGCGTCTCGGCCACGTGCTTGATGAGCGAATCGCCGAAGCTCACGCCGCGCAGCCCCGTCTGCGTGCTGCTGATCGAGTAGAAGATCGCCGTGGTGGCGCGCTGGATGTCGGCGGCCTCGGCGGCCTCGTCCAGCAGCGGGGTGATGCTGGACGAAATCTCGTTGACCAGCGCCACCTCCACGAAGATCAGCGGCTCATTGGGCAGGCGGGGGTGAAAGAACCCGTAGCAGCGGCGGTCGCTGTCCAGTCGGTTCTTCAGGTCCGCCCAGCTGCGGATGTCGTGCACCGCTTCGTACTTGATGAGCTTTTCGATCAGCGAGGCGGGCGAATCCCACGACAGGCGCCTCAGTTCGAGGAACGCCACATCGAACCAGGTGGAGAACAATTGCTCCAGCTCCGCGTCCAGCGGCAGCAGGCGCTTGTCGCTCTTGAGCAGGGGCAGCAGCTCGGCGCGCAAGTCCACGAGGAAGCGCATGCCTTCCGGAAACACCGCAAAGCGCTGCAGCAGCCGTGTACGCGGCGACACCATGGCGCGGCGCAGGTGGGCTTCGGCCTGGGGCGCATCGTCGGTGCCGGCGGCGGCCTCGTAGCGCTGCTGGGCCGATTTGAAGCGCGTGGCATCGGGCGCGAACTGCTCGCACATCAGCAACCACAGGTCGCGCCGCTCTTCGGGCGTGGCCTCGGCGTACCACGCGGCAATGGCCCGCGCGCGGCGCCCGCCTTCGATCTCGCTCACGCGCGGGGCCACCACTTCCTGCAGGTCGGTCAGCAACCGGCGCAGCACGCGGGGCGACAGCGCCTCGCCGCTCCTGCGCAGCGTGGCCTGCAGGCGCTCGTGCGTGGAGCGTTCGGCCGCAGGCTTGGGCGGCGCGGCGCTTGCGCCGTCCTTGTCCTTGTTCTTGCTGGCGGCTTTGCTGTCTGCGGACCGCAGGCGGTCCACGTTGCGCGAGATCCAGGTGGAGGCGGCGTTCATGGTGTGATCCGTGAGGGGTAGTTGCGTGCAAGCTCGCGCAGCGCGTCGCGCTGCGCCAGAAGGTGGTTGCGCATGGCCTGCTCAGCCGCGGCGGCGTCGCCCTTTTGGAGTGCGGCGAACACCTGCCGGTGCTCCGACAGGCTCTGCTGCAGCCGGCCGGGCACCTGCAACGTCTGGTGCCGCGCCAGGCGCAGGATCTTGCGCAGGTCGCCGATCACCTGGGCCAGCCAGCGGTTGTCCGCCAGGGTGATGAAGGCCTCGTGGATGGCGTAGTTGGCTTCGTAGTATTCGGTGATGCGCCCCGCCTCGGCATGGTCCTGCAGGCGCTGGTGCAGCACCTGCAGCGCGTCGATGTCGGCGGGGCCTGCGTGCTCGGTGGCCTCATAGGCCGCACGGCCCTCCAGCAGCGCGATCACGGGGAAGATCTCCTGCAGATCGCGCTCCGTGATCTCGGCCACGAAGCAGCCGCGGCGCGGCTCATGGCGCAGCAGCCCTTCCGCCACCAGCACCTTGAGCGCCTCGCGCAGCGGCGTACGCGACACGGCCAGCCGCTCGCACAGCGCGGCCTCGTCCACGAAGCTGCCCGGCGCCAGTTCGCCCGCAAAGATCTGCTGGCGCAGCATCTCGGCGGCCTGGTGGTGCAGGGAATTGGCAGGCGGACGGCGCATGGTGAATGGGCGGCAGGCGTTATGACGTCACGAATGGCACACAAGTGGTCGCGAAACTGCATCATTTCGCGTAATTTTCAATAATTATGAAAGCATGCCAAGCCGCCGGGATGGGGACTATCCCTAGCGGAGCATATTGACGCAACGCGGCAACACTCCGCCACCGCGCCGCCCGCAAGGAACAATCAAAAATGAGAGCTGCCAGCGCTTGCTGGACAAGCGCTGGCGCCTTCTTTTATGCAAATCCCTCAGGAGCGCCCTGCCGCTGCGCCCAGACCCACATCGCCACCCCGGCCGCCACCATCGGGATGCACAGCCACTGCCCCATGCTCATGCCCAGCGACAGCAGGCCCAGGAAGCTGTCGGGCTCGCGGAAATACTCGGCCGTGAAGCGCAGCACGCCATAGCCCACGAGGAACGCCGCCGCTACCTCGCCACGCTTGCGCGGCTGGCGCGCATACAGCCACAGCAGCACGAACAGCAGCAGACCTTCGAGCAGAAACTGGTAGATCTGCGACGGATGGCGCGGCAGCATGGAGCCGCTTTGCGGGAACACCATGCCCCAGGGCAGATCCTGCGGCGCGAAGCGCCCCCACAGTTCGCCGTTAATGAAGTTGCCGATGCGCCCGGCCGCCAACCCCGTGGGCACGCAGGGCGCTACGAAATCGGCCACCTGCAGCCAGGGCCTGCGGCGCGAATGCGCAAACCACAGCATGGAACCGATCACGCCCAGCAACCCGCCGTGAAAGCTCATGCCGCCCTGCCACACGTAGAAGATCTCCAGCGGGTGGCTCAGGTAGTAGCCCGGCTTGTAGAACAGGCAGTACCCCAGCCGCCCGCCCACCACCACGCCCAGCACGCCCAGGAACAGGATGTCCTCCACGTCCTTGCGCGACCACGCCTGATCGCCACGCAGGGATGCGTAGGGCTGGTGGCTCAGGCGGCGCATGCCCAGGAACATGAACAGCGCAAAACCGGCCAGATAGGTCAGGCCGTACCAGTGGATGGACAAAGGCCCGACCTGCAGGGCCACGGGGTCGATTTGGGGGTACATCAGCATGGCGGGCATTGTGCCGCAGGGCCGTGACACGCCCGCGCCCGTCCAACGCTGCCAGGATGAGAATGCGCCTGCGTACGGCCCGCATCCAGGGCGCCCGCGCCCGGGAATTGACGGCCGCCATTGAACCGGCGCGCAAGGCGCCGGATACTCACGCCATCACCACCCCCACGAGAACAACAACATGCAAGGCCACCCGGAAGTCATCGACTGCCTCAAGGATCTGCTGCGCGGCGAGCTGGCCGCGCGTGACCAGTACTTCATCCACTCCCGCCAGTACGAGGACCAGGGCCTCACCCGCCTGTACGAGCGCATGGGTCACGAGATGGAGGAGGAAACCCAGCATGCCGACGCCATCCTGCGCCGCATCCTGATGCTGGGCGGGCGCCCTGACATGCGCCCGCACGACTTCACGCCCGGCGAATCCGCGCAGGAGATGCTGCGCAAGGACCTGGACACCGAATACACCGTACAGGCCCGCTTGAAGGCCGCGATGGCCCTGTGCGAATCCCACCGCGACTACGTGAGCCGCGACATGCTGCTGGCCCAGTTGCGCGACACCGAGGAAGACCACGCCTACTGGCTGGAAAAGCAGCTCGGCCTGATCGAGAAGATCGGCCTGCCCAACTACCTGCAAACCCAGGCGGGCGGCCCTTCGGGCTCGTGAGGCTGCGGCGCTCTCAGGCGCCGGCCGGCACGTTGACCATGGTGGCCTGCATCAACGCCACCACCTTGTAGTCGGGCCCATCGCCCGTGTACGCGCGCACTTCGCCGGTGCACACGGTGAGCATGCGCCCGGCGTTTTGCACCTTGCCCACGGCCAGGAAGCGCGTCCCCATGGCGGGCCGCATGAAGTTGGTCTTGAATTCCGCCGTGACGATCTCGCAGCCGGGGGGCGAGCGGGTCAGCGCCGCGTAGCCGCAGGCGCTGTCCACGATGCTGGTGATGGCCCCCGCGTGCACGAAGCCCTGCTGCTGCGACAGGTGGGTGGAAAACGGCATCTCGATATGCACCTCACCCTCCACCACCAGCGCCAGGCGGGCGCCGAGGGTGGCCATCAAACCTTGTGCCGCGAAGCTGGCTGCGATGCGTTGCTGGAACTCGTTCATGGGCGATGGCATTCCGTTGCTACAACAAAAAGAGCTGTTGGCGCTGGCAGCGTGGCCATTTGAAGCTCAAACGCACCTGTAAATCGCGTCCGTCCAGCGCGAGCAGCTCATAAATCAGGAGCGCACGCCCGGCATGGGCGTGCACCACACTACGTCAGTCCAGCAGCGACACGTCGCGCACGGCGCCCTTGTCGGCCGACGTCACGAGCTTGGCATAGGCCTTGAGCGCGGCCGAGACCTTGCGCGGACGTGGCTGGGTGGGCTTCCAGCCCTTGGCGTCCTGCTCGGCGCGGCGCTGGGCCAACTCCTCGTCGCTCACCAGTACGTTGATGGTGCGGTTGGGAATGTCGATGCGGATGCGGTCGCCGTCGCGCACCAGGCCGATCGCGCCGCCGGCAGCCGCCTCGGGCGAGCAGTGGCCGATGGACAGGCCCGAGGTGCCGCCAGAGAAGCGCCCGTCGGTCAGCAGCGCGCAGGCCTTGCCCAGGCCCTTGGACTTGATGTAGCTCGTGGGGTAGAGCATTTCCTGCATGCCGGGGCCGCCCTTGGGGCCCTCGTAGCGCACCACCACCACGTCGCCGGCCTTCACTTTGTCGGCCAGGATGTTCTCCACCGCCTCGTCCTGGCTTTCGACCACATGCGCCGGGCCTTCGAAGACCAGGATGGATTCATGAACGCCCGCGGTCTTGACCACGCAGCCGTCCTTGGCGATGTTGCCGGTGAGCACCGCCAGGCCGCCTTCCTTGCTGAAGGCGTGCTCCGCGGAGCGGATACAGCCCGCGGCGCGGTCCAGGTCCAGGCTGGGCCAGCGCACGCTCTGGCTGAAGGCGACCTGCGTGGGCACGCCGCCGGGGCCGGCCTTGTAGAACGTCTGGACGGCTTCGTCCTGCGTGCGCGTCACATCCCACTGCGCCAGCGCCTCGCCCAGCGTGGGCGCGTGGATGGTGGGCACGTCGCTGTGCAGCTTGCCCGCACGCTCCAGCTCGCCCAGGATGGCGAAGATGCCGCCGGCGCGGTGCACGTCCTCGATGTGGTACTTGTCGGTGTTGGGTGCCACCTTGCACAGCTGCGGCACGCTGCGCGACAGGCGGTCGATGTCGGCCATGCTGAAGTCGATGCCAGCCTCCTGCGCAATGGCCAGCAGGTGCAGGATGGTGTTGGTGGAGCCGCCCATGGCGATGTCCAGCGTCATCGCGTTCTCGAAGGCCTTGAAGCCGACCGAGCGCGGCAGGATGCGCTCATCGTCCTGCTCATAGTGCTGGCGCGCCAGCTCCACGATGCGCCGGCCCGCGCGCTTGAACAGCTGCTCGCGGTCGGCGTGCGTGGCCACCACGGTGCCGTTGCCGGGCAGGGACAGGCCCAGCGCCTCGGTCAGGCAGTTCATGGAGTTGGCGGTGAACATGCCCGAGCAGGAGCCGCATGTGGGGCAGGCATTGCGCTCGGCCTCGGCCAGGTCGGCGTCGCTCACCTTGTCGTCGGCGGCCATCACCATGGCGTCGATCAGGTCCAGCTTCTTGATCTGGATGGTGCTGGTGCCGGGCACGGTCTGCTGCACCTTGCCGGCCTCCATGGGGCCGCCGGAGACGAAGATCACCGGGATGTTCAGCCGCATGGCGGCCATGAGCATGCCGGGGGTGATCTTGTCGCAGTTGCTGATGCAGACCATGGCGTCGGCACAGTGCGCGTTCACCATGTATTCCACGCTGTCGGCAATGATGTCGCGGCTGGGCAGCGAATACAGCATGCCGTCGTGGCCCATGGCGATGCCGTCATCCACGGCGATGGTGTTGAACTCCTTGGCCACGCCGCCGGCGGCCTCGATCTCGCGCGCCACGAGCTGGCCCAGGTCCTTCAGGTGCACATGGCCGGGCACGAACTGGGTGAACGAGTTGACCACCGCGATGATGGGCTTGGAGAAATCGGCGTCTTTCATGCCGGTGGCGCGCCACAGGGAGCGGGCCCCTGCCATGTTGCGGCCGGCGGTGGAGGTCTTGGAACGGTATGCGGGCATCGTGGTTGCGGGAAAGGATGGGCTTGTAGGGAATCTGTGGCCCGTGCGCTTGGGGGCCGGCGCGCGCCGCGGCGCAGGCCTCTTGAGCCCCGCCATGGGCAAAACCGTTTGATTATGTCGCACGCCCGCAACCCGCGCCGGCATCAGGCCCGGCGCTGGACAGCCGGGGCGCCGGCGACCAAACTACCCGCCACCTCCACTGCGCCAGGACGGACCGCCATGACCGACCCGCTGCCGCTGAACCGCCGCTCCGCCCACATCACCCAGGGCAAGGCGCGCGCGCCCAACCGCTCCATGTTCTACGGCATGGGCTACCAAGAGGGCGACTTCGCCAAGCCCATGGTGGGCGTGGCCAACGGGCACAGCACCATCACGCCCTGCAACAGCGGCCTGCAACGCCTGGCCGACGCGGCCATCGCAGGCATCGAGGAAGCGGGTGGCAACGCCCAGGTCTTCGGCACGCCCACCATCAGCGACGGCATGGCCATGGGTACCGAGGGCATGAAGTACAGCCTGGTGAGCCGCGAGGTGATTGCCGACTGCGTCGAGACCTGCGTGCAGGGCCAGTGGATGGACGGCGTGGTCGTGATCGGCGGCTGCGACAAGAACATGCCCGGCGGCCTGATGGGCATGCTGCGCGCCAACGTGCCGGCGATCTACGTGTATGGCGGTACCATCCTGCCGGGCCGCTGGCAGGGGCAGGACCTGAACATCGTGAGCGTGTTCGAAGCCGTGGGCCAGAACGCGGCAGGCAGGATGACCGACCAGGAACTCAAGGACATCGAGCAGCACGCCATCCCGGGCACGGGTTCGTGCGGCGGCATGTACACGGCCAACACCATGTCCTCGGCCTTCGAGGCGCTGGGCATGAGCCTGCCCTACTCCTCCACCATGGCCAATCCGCACGACGAGAAAATGAACTCGGCCCGCGAATCCGCCCGGGTGCTGATCGAGGCCATCCGCAAGGATTTGAAGCCACGCGACATCGTCACGCGCAAAGCCATCGAGAACGCCGTGGCCGTGATCATGGCCACGGGCGGCTCCACCAACGCGGTGCTGCACTTCCTGGCGATCGCGCACGCGGCGGGTGTGGAGTGGTCCATCGACGACTTCGAGCGCATGCGCAAGAAGGTCCCAGTGATCTGCGACCTCAAGCCCAGCGGCCGGTACCTGGCCGTCGACCTGCACCGCGCGGGCGGCATTCCCCAGGTGATGAAGGTGCTGCTGAATGCCGGCCTGTTGCACGGCGACTGCATGACCATCACCGGCAAAACCATCGCCGAAACCCTGGCCGACGTACCCGACGCGCCACGGCCGGACCAGGACGTGATTCGCCCGATCGACAAGGCGCTGTACCGCGAGGGGCACCTCGCCATCCTCAAGGGCAACCTGAGTCCCGAGGGCGCCGTGGCCAAGATCACCGGGCTGAAGAACCCCGTCATCACCGGGCCCGCGCGTGTGTTCGACGACGAGCAATCGGCGCTGCAGGCCATCCTGGACGGCAGGATCGTCGCGGGCGACGTGATGGTGTTGCGCTACCTCGGCCCCAAGGGTGGCCCGGGCATGCCGGAGATGCTGGCCCCCACGGGCGCGCTGATCGGTGCGGGCCTGGGCGAGAGCGTGGGCTTGATCACCGACGGGCGCTTCTCGGGCGGCACCTGGGGCATGGTGGTGGGCCACGTCGCGCCCGAGGCGGCTGCGGGGGGCACTATTGCGCTGGTGCAGGAGGGCGACACGATCACCATCGACGCCCACCAACTGCTGCTGCAACTGCACGTGGACGACGCCACGCTGGCACAGCGCCGCGCCGCCTGGCAGCCACCCACGCCGCGCTACATGCGGGGCGTGCAGGCCAAGTTTGCCTTCAACGCCTCCAGCGCCAGCAAGGGTGCGGTGCTGGATGACTTTTCATGAAAAATGCCGAAAACGCTTATCCAATAAGCGCCAGCAGCTATCAAAACAGGATCATTGCTGCGCCAGCACCGCCCAAGAAAAACCCGCAGGGCGCGTGCACCGCTGCGGGTTGTCTGGACAGGGAAGAAGCCCTCAGCGCGGTCGGCGCGGACCCATGCCCATGGATTCCTTCTGTTTGTTGATGCGGTCCTTGCGGCGCTGGTCCATCTTTTCCATGGCCTTGCGCTTGGTGTAGCCGGTGGCATCCGCCCAGGCCCACCAGGCCGCAGCTACCGCAAAAGGAGACAACACCCACCACCATGACCAATTCGCCACAGGGCCGATCTCCAGATATTTGAGAAGTATCAACAAGATGCCTAAAAGCAGCGCATACATGGTCACATCCTTTGGTGCCGCGCGAGCTTTGGCCTGGAGCCCGTCAACGGCGAACACTACAATCCCATTGAAGGCTAAATGTACCCCAACCCTAGAGGAAACCCCGCGATGAAGCGCACACTGATCACCCTCGCCATGACGCTGTCGGTTGCAGCCCCTGCATTCGCCGACCAGGCCCTGGCAACCTCCAAGAACTGCATGGCTTGCCACGCCGTGGACAAGAAGCTGGTGGGTCCGTCCTACAAGGACGTTGCCGCCAAATACGCGGGCCAAGCAGGCGCCGCAGACAAACTGGCCGAGAAGATCATGAAGGGAAGTTCCGGCGTGTGGGGCCCCGTGCCCATGCCCGCCAACGCCCAGGTGAACGCCGCCGACGCCAAGAAGCTGGCGACCTGGGTCCTGTCGCTCAAGTAATCCAGAGGGGAAAGCGCCTTCGCGGCGCGCCCTGCAAAAAGGCCGCAGCGCTCACGCCCTGCGGCCTTTTTTATGGCGCAAGGGCCGTCAGAGCCTGAGTTCCGGCTCCGTGCGCACCGGCGGCACGGGCTGCACGGCTTTCGGCTCGCCCCGGCGGTGCAATTGGTCTTCCAACTGTCCCACGTAGGCGGCAGTGATGTTGTCCGATTCCTGCGCCCGCGCGCTCAGGCGCGCCTCCAGCGCGTCCAGGCGCGCCATCAGGGCGTCGTAGCCCGTGCGGTGCTGGGTTTCCAGGAACTGGCGCAGCTCCGTGAAACGCGATGCCTCCGCCCGGTCGGCCAGTTCGCGCTGCGCCGCCATCTCCTTGGCATGGCGGCGCGTCTCCATGAGCACAGAGCCCTGCAGCGTCAGCACATAGGCTAAGAAAAAGGCCCCCAGCAGGACGGTCAGCCCCAGCATGATGAGCCCCAGGGGCGCCTGCACCGTGGCCACGCCCAATGAAACGACGGTAGGCACCGAGAGCGTCGCCCAATTGAGTGCTGCCAACGCACCGATGGCCACGACGATCAATAAAAGGATGAGGGTTTTGAGCTTCATGCAAGGGACTCCTGATGGCCAGCTGGACCGCTATCTGTTTTCAACCCACGGGATGTGCGGCCAATGCGCGGGTTGTACCCCATGGCGGCATGCCCGTCATGGCCCAACCCGGTATTTGCGCCCTGCTCCTACAACGCCAGGGTTCAAAGCTGCTTCGCCCGAAATGAAAAAGCCGCCTGGCAAGAAGCGGCTTGGGTCTGCAAAGTCTGGACGCCGACGCCTCGCGGCTTCACCCGCTGGGCTGGGCCCACCGATGCAGGTTTTGCCGACACGCCACATCTGCTGCGCAGATCGGAGTGCCGACCAACCCCGCAAGCGCTGCGCGCCGGCGCCTTGCGGCGCCTCCTGCATCAGTTGGACTGCGCCAACTGATCCAGGATTGCGGGGTTTTCCAGGGTGCTGGTGTCCTGGGTGATGGGTTCGCCCTTGGCGATCGAGCGCAGCAGGCGGCGCATGATCTTGCCGCTGCGGGTCTTGGGCAGGTTGTCACCGAAGCGGATGTCCTTGGGCTTGGCGATGGGGCCGATCTCCTTGGCGACCCAGTTGCGCAGTTCGGTGGCGATCTGCTTGGCCTCCTCGCCCGTGGGGCGCGAGCGCTTGAGCACCACGAAGGCGCAAATCGCCTCGCCCGTCAGGTCGTCGGGACGGCCCACCACGGCGGCCTCGGCCACGAGGTCCGTCTTGGCGACCAGGGCGGACTCGATCTCCATCGTGCCCATGCGGTGGCCCGACACGTTCAGCACGTCGTCGATGCGGCCCGTGATGCGGAAGTAGCCACGGTCGGCACTGCGCACGGCGCCGTCGCCGGCCAGGTAGGTGGTGCCCCCCAACTCTTCGGGGAAGTAGCTTTTCTTGAAGCGCTCGGGGTCGCCCCAGATGGTGCGGATCATCGAGGGCCAGGGCCGCTTGATCACGAGCATGCCGCCCGCGCCGTTGGGCAGGTCTTTGCCGGTTTCATCGACGATGGCGGCCTGGATGCCCGGCAGCGGCAAGGTGCACGAACCCGGCACGAGCGGCGTGGCACCCGGCAGCGGGGTGATGACGTGGCCGCCGTTTTCGGTCTGCCAGAACGTGTCCACGATGGGACAGCGCTCGCCGCCCACATGGCGGTAGTACCACATCCAGGCCTCGGGGTTGATGGGCTCGCCCACGCTGCCCAGGATGCGCAGGCTCGACAGATCCCAGTTCTTGGGGTGCACGCTCTCGTCGGAGTCGGCCGCCTTGATGAGCGAGCGGATGGCAGTGGGCGCCGTGTAGAACACCGTGACCTTGTGGCGCTCGATCATCTGCCAGAAGCGCCCGGCGTTGGGGTACGTGGGTACGCCCTCGAACACCACCTGTGTGGCACCCGCAGCCAGCGGACCGTAGGCCACGTAGGTGTGGCCCGTGATCCAGCCGATATCGGCCGTGCACCAGAACACGTCGTCGGGGCGAATGTCGAAGGTCCACTCCATCGTCACCTTGGCCCACAGCAGGTAGCCGCCGGTGCTGTGCTGCACGCCCTTGGGCTTGCCCGTGGAGCCGCTGGTGTAGAGGATGAACAGCGGATGCTCCGCGCCCACGGGCGTGGGTGGGCATTCGGTGCTCTGCCCGGCCAGGATCTCGGAGAAGGTCTTGTCACGCCCCGCCACCATGTCGCAGGCCGTGGCCGTGCGCTGGTATACGAAGACATTCTTGATGCTGTCGCAGCCGCCCATGGACAGGCCCTCGTCCACGATGGCCTTCAGGGGCAGTTCCTTGCCGCCGCGCAATTGGTAGTTGGCCGTGATCACCGCCACGGCACCCGCATCAATGATGCGCTCGTTCAGCGCCTTGGCAGAGAAACCGCCGAACACCACGCTGTGCGTGGCGCCGATGCGCGCGCAGGCCTGCATGGCCACCACGCCTTCCACGCCCATCGGCATGTAGATGAGCACGCGGTCGCCCTGCTGCACGCCATGCGCCTTCAGGGCATTGGCGAACTGGCTCACGCGCTCCAGCAGTTGCCGGTAAGTGACCTGGGTGACGGTGCCGTCGTCGGCCTCGAAGAGGATGGCGGCCTTGTTCTCGACCGGCGTGCCCATGTGCTTGTCCAGGCAGTTGGCACTGGCGTTGAGCTCGCCGTCGGCAAACCACCGGTAGAACGGCGCCTTGGACTCGTCCAGCGTCTGCGTGAACGGCTTGGTCCATTGCAGGTGCTCGCGCGCCAGGCGCGCCCAGAAGCCCTCGGGATCCTTGTTGGCTTCGGCGCACAGGGCCTCGTAGCCGGCCATGCCCGACACGCGGGCCGCCTTCACCACGCTATCGGCAGGCGGGAAGACGCGGTTCTCCACCAATACGGATTCGATGGCATTGGACGATGCACTCATGGGTTTGTCTCCTGAAGCTAAGAATTTTGAGTGGTACTTTCAGCCCTGGTACTTACAGGCCACTGACGGAGCGCCACAGCATACGGCAGCGCTCCAGCGCCATGCCCTGGCATGCGTGAAATGCCTGACGGTGGCATGTCTTCGGGGCGAAACGGGCTGCCCCTAAAATGGCGCGCCTCACCTTCCCGACGCATTTCCCGTCACCATGACTTCCCCTTCCCCCCATTCCGCCCACATGGCAAACGCCCCGCTGCGCCCCCTGCCCGCCCTGATCTTTGCCAGCCGCTGGCTGCAACTGCCCCTGTACCTGGGCCTGATCGCCGCCCAGGGCGTCTATGTCTGGCACTTCCTGCTGGAACTGTGGCACCTGGTGGAAGCGGCTTTCGGCCACGAGGCCGCGCTGCAGGCGCTCATCACCAGCATCGGCTACAAGCCGGACGCGCCCGTCACCTCGCTCAACGAGACGGTGATCATGCTGGTGGTGCTGGCGCTGATCGATGTGGTGATGATCTCCAACCTGCTCATCATGGTGATCGTCGGGGGCTACGAGACCTTCGTGAGCCGCCTTGGCCTGGACCGCCACCCCGACCAGCCCGAGTGGCTGGGCCATGTGAACGCCTCGGTGCTCAAGGTGAAGCTGGGCCTGTCGATCATCGGCATCAGTTCGATCCACCTGCTCAAGACCTTCATCAACGCCGCCAACTACAGCGAGAAGGTGCTCATGTGGCAGACCATCATCCACGTCACTTTCCTGTTCAGCGCGCTGGCCATCGCACTCACCGACCGGCTGCTGCACACCTCTGAGGACAAGCACTGAGGCATGCGGCCGGTCACCCGGCCAATCGCCCGCAAACCCATGGAGCGCCCGCGCTCCATGGGTTTTTTGCTTCAAAAGCCCTCCAGCGCCCATGCAGCAAGCGCGAGCAGCTATTAATTTTGCAGCGATCGGCGAGCCTGCCATCCGTCCACGCGCGACATAGCACAAATCAAAAAACCCGTTTTTTGACTAAAAAATACCGAATAACTATACTTTCACGGTGTTTTACAACCTGCCACGCAGGTAATTCGCTCTTTGTGGCTGCGTTGCCCGAGAGCGCCCCGTGCCAACGCGCCTCCCACTGCTGGCGGCCCTGGCACACAGGCCGAAGTATTCGCCCCTGATGCCCCAGGGTGCCCTGCCGCCAATGCGCGGCGCACGGTACCCGCGTGACTGCGCAAGTCCTCAGCCAGACCTCTTGCGCCGCGCACCCAGGCCCTTGCGCACCGTTCGCGTGCCATTCGGGCCGATCTGGTCACTTTTCGTGTCCGCCCTCTTCCCGGCCCTGCAGGCCGCGCCCGTCGATTGGCGACGCGCGTGCCCTCGCGGGGACGCCGCATCGGGGTCGTGTGTGCCGCTTTGGCCTTTGCGTTCCTGCCGCCATTGGTGCGGCAGGGGCCCGTTCAACCCGTCACAACCGAGGAAGGACCCACACGGTGGCCAAGCAAATCATCATCGACCATGTCTTCAAGGTCTTCGGCGACACGCCGCAGGAAGCGCTGCGCCTGGTGCAGCAGGGCCTGAGCAAGCAGCAGATCCTGGAGCGCACGGGCCATTCCATCGGCGTGTTCGATGCCAGCTTCACCATCGAGGCCGGCGAAATCTTCGTCGTCATGGGCCTGTCGGGCTCGGGCAAGTCCACGCTGGTGCGCATGCTCAACCGCCTGATCGAGCCCACCAGCGGCCGCATCCTGGTGGACGGCCAAGACATCAACCGTCTGGGCGACCGCGAGTTGCGCGCGCTGCGGCGCAAGGACGTCAGCATGGTGTTCCAGTCGTTCGCCCTGATGCCGCACATGACGGTGCTGGACAACGCCGCCTTCGGGCTGGAACTCGCCGGAGTGGCCCGTGCCGAGCGCCAGCAGGCAGCGCAGGAGGCGCTGCAGCAGGTGGGCCTGGGCGCCTGGGGCGCCAGCTACCCCGACGAACTCTCGGGCGGCATGCAGCAGCGGGTGGGGCTGGCGCGCGCGCTGGCAGCCGACCCGTCCATCCTGCTCATGGACGAGGCGTTCTCCGCGCTGGACCCCATCATCCGCACCGAGATGCAAAGCGAGCTGCTGCGCCTGCAGCAGATCAAGCGCCGCACCATCGTCTTCATCTCGCACGACCTGGACGAGGCCATGCGCATCGGCGACCGCATCGCCATCATGAAGGACGGCCACGTGGTGCAGGTGGGCACGCCCGACGAGATCCTGCGCGCGCCTGCCAACGACTACGTACGCAGCTTCGTGCGCGGCGTGGACGCTGCGGCGGTGTTCAAGGCGGCCGACATCGCGCGCCAGGCGCTCACCGTGGTGTCCGAGCACGACGACCGCGGCTGCCGCGCGGCACTGCGCCTGCTGGAGGACTCGGACCGCGACCACGCCTACGTGCTCAACAGCCGCAAGCGCCTGCTGGGCGTGGTGTCGTCGCAGTCGCTGCGCGAAGCGCTGCACGGCCGCCAGGGCGCGCTGGGCCTGCACCACGCCTTCTTACCCAATGCCCAGCCGCTGGATGCCTCCACGCCGGTGGCGGACCTGTTCGGCCCCATGGGCAGTGCGCCCTGCCCGCTGCCGGTGGTGGACGAGGACGGCATCTACCAGGGCGTGATCAGCCGCACCACGCTGATGAAGTTCCTGGACCGCGACACGCCGCCCGTGCCGCCGCCGCAGGCGGAGGTGCCACCCATCCAGCTCAACGCCCACTTCCCGGCGCAAGCCAGCACGCCGGTGGCAGCGCCCCGCTAAGAACAACCCAAGGAGAGGACACGCATGAACGACACAACGCAAGAGACCGCCGCCATCGACGATCCCTGGGCACCCGCCGACGCCGCGCCCGCTCAGGCGCAAGCACAAGCCAGCGACCCCTGGGCCGCCGACACGGCGCTGCAACCCGCGGATGCCGATCCGTGGGGCGCTGGCGGCACCGCCGGCGCCGATGCCGCGGCCGGCGTGGACTGGCTTGACGCCGCGGCGGCGCCGATGCCCGAGCCCGACGCCGGCCTGGCCGGCCTGTGGCAGCAGGTCGCCACGGACGGCCTGCCCGTGCAGGGCTGGATCAACGAGGGCCTGCATTGGGTGGTGGAGAACTTCCGCCCGTTCTTCCAGGCGGTGCGCGCGCCCATCGACGCCACGCTCACCGGCGTGACCGACCTGCTGCTGGCCGCGCCCGCGCCCGCGCTCATCGCGCTGGTCACGCTGCTGGCCTGGCAGTTCGCCGGCCGCGGCCTGGCCGTGGGCGCGGCGCTGTCGCTGGGGCTGGTGGCGCTCTTGGGCATCTGGCCCGACGCCATGGTGACGCTGGCGCTGGTGCTCACATCGCTGTTGTTCTGCGTCGTCATCGGCCTGCCCATGGGCATCGTGCTGGCGGCCAGCGAACGCGCACAGCGCTGGACGCGCCCGCTGCTGGACGCCATGCAGACCACGCCCGCCTTCGTGTACCTGGTGCCGGTGGTGATGCTGTTCGGCATCGGCAACGTGCCGGGCGTGATCGTGACCATCGTGTTCGCGCTGCCGCCGTTGGTCCGCCTGACCAACCTGGGCCTGCGCCAGGTGCGCCCTGATCTGATCGAGGCCAGCCGCGCCTATGGCGCTTCGCCCCTGCAATTGCTGTGGAAGGTGCAGCTGCCGCTGGCCATGCCCTCGATCATGGCCGGCATCAACCAGGCGCTGATGCTGTCGCTGTCGATGGTGGTCATCGCCTCGATGATCGCCGTGGGCGGCCTGGGCCAGATGGTGCTGCGCGGCATCGGCCGGCTGGACATGGGCCTGGCCACCGTGGGCGGCCTGGGGATCGTGCTGCTGGCCATCGTGCTGGACCGCCTCACCCAGGCCATGGGCCAGCCGCGGCGCGCCAGTGCGCGCTGGTGGCACACCGGCCCCGCGGGCCTGGTGCTGCGCGCCGTGCGCGGCAAGCCCGCAGCGCCCGCGCCGCATGCCGCCCCGCTTGCCACCCCCCGCAACTCCGCGGCCTGACACCACTCCCGTTCACCACCAGAAAGGAAACCCCGGATGACTCTTCTGTCGCTGACCTCTCCCACACACACTGCACGTTCCGGCGCATGCGCCGCCCTCGCCCGCCGCCTGCGCGCGCCGCTGGCCGCGGTTGCCGCGGGTCTGGGCCTGGCGCTGGGCGCCACCGCTGCGCTGGCCCAGCCCACCGCCCTGCCCGGCAAGGGCGTGAAGGTGCTGCCTCTCAAGAGCTCGATCGCCGAGGAGACCTTCCAGACACTGCTGGTCATGAAGGGCCTAGAAAAACTCGGCTACGACGTGCAGCCCATCCAGGAGGTGGAGTACCCCACGGCCCACATCGCCATCGGCAATGGCGACGCCACGTTCATGGCCGACCACTGGAACCCGCTGCATGCCGACTATTACAAGAACGCCGGCGGCGACGCGAAGCTCTACCGGCGCGGCACCTACTCGGGCAACGCGGCGCAGGGTTACCTGATCGACAAGAAGACCGCCGACGCGCATGGCATCACCAACGTCGAGCAGCTCAAGGACCCGAAAATTGCCCAGCTGTTCGACACCAACGGCGACGGCAAGGCCGACCTGACGGGCTGCACGCCCGGCTGGGGCTGCGAGGCCATGATCGAGCACCACCTGGACGCCTACGGCCTGCGCAACACCGTCACGCACCAGCAGGGCACCTACTCCGCGCTGATCGCCGACACCATCACGCGCTACCGCGCAGGCAAGCCCGTCCTGTACTACACCTGGACGCCCTATTGGGTGAGCAACGAGCTCAAGCCCGGCAAGGACGTGGTCTGGCTGGAAGTGCCCTTTTCCTCCCTGCCCGGCGAGCAAAAAGGCCTGGACACGCGCCTGCCCAACGGCAAGAACTACGGCTTCGTGGTGAACCAGCAGCAGATCGTGGCCAACAAGGCCTGGGCCGAGGCCAACCCCGCCGCCGCCAAGCTGTTCGAAGTGATGCAGCTGCCCGTGGCCGACATCAACGCCCAGAACCACCTGATGAGCCGAGGCCAGAACAAGGCCGCCGACATCGAACGCCATGTGAACGGCTGGATCAAGGCACACCAGAAGACCTTTGACGGCTGGGTGCAGCAGGCGCTGGCCGCGGCCCGCTGACGGGTGCCTTTGCAACAATTTGCATAAAAACAGGAGATAACGCCCGTCCCTCATGCGCGAACAGCTATCTTTTAAGTAGCGCAAGAGTCGGACGGGGCGGGCTTTCGCCCCGCCCATGCCTGCGGGCGAGGCGTTGCCATTGGTTGCATTTGGCGCGCTTCGTGCCACCGCGGCCAGACCCCGGGGGTGGCCCGGCCATGCCATCCTCGGCGTTTCACCACGGTCAAGCGGCTCCCCACTTCATGCAACTTCCGCGTCTCACCCTCCAAGGCAAGGCCTTTGCAGCCCTGTCGGCGCTGCTGGGGGTGATGCTGGTGCTGTTCGTGGGCTTCTCGCTGCTGGGGCTGCAGCGGGGGCTGGGCCCCTACGTGGCCGAGGTGGAGTTGGCGCGCATGGACTGGCTGGTGTTCCGCCTGCAGGCCGCGTATGAACAGCAGGGCGGCTGGCAGACACTGCGCGAGCAGCCCGGCCTGTGGCGCGAGCTGCGCCGCCCGCGCAACGTCCAGATGCCGACCTTCGGACCCGCTCCCGTGCCTGCGCCCGAGCCCCTGTTGCTACCCCAGGTCACGCCCGGCACGGCCCCGCCGCCGGTGGATGCGCTTTCGCGGCGCCTGGGCGTGGTGGATACGCAGGGCCGCGTGGTCGCGGGCGCCGCACCCGTTGCCGGCGGTGCGCGGACCGCGCTGCGCGACGGCGAGGGGCGCCTGATCGGCCACCTGGTGCTGGCTCCGCTCGACGGGCTGGAGCGCGATGCGGACCGCGCCTTCCTGTCCAAGCAGCTCGGTTTCGTGGTGTGGAGCGGCGTGACGGGCCTGGCGCTGGCACTGCTGCTGTCCTGGTGGCTGGCGCGGCGCTGGCTGCGCCCCATCGACACGCTGGTGACCGGCGCGCAGGCCATTGCGGCCGGCGAGCTGCACACCCGCGTGCCCGAACAGGCCGACAGCGAGGAATTCACCCGCCTGATCCACACCTTCAACGCCATGGCGGAGCAGCTTGCGAGCGTCGAGGCCTCGCGCCGCCAGTGGATCGGGGACACCGCGCATGAACTGCGCACGCCGCTGGCCGCGATGCGCGCCGAGATCGAGGCCGTGCAGGACGGCGTGCGCCCGTTCGACGAAAAGACCGCGCGCCGCCTGCACCGCCAGGTGATGCGGCTGATCCAGCTCGTGGGCGATCTGCGCGCCAGCGTGGACATGGCCGGCGACCAGCCCCCGCCCGTCATGAGCGCCGTGCAGCCGCTCGCGCTGCTGCGCGAGGCCATGGCCGGCATGCAGTCGCGCTTCGACCAGACGGGTGTCGCCCTGCAGGCCGCGCCAGACCTGGCCACGCTCGCCAAGCAGCCGCTGCAGGTGCACGGCAACGCACAGCAGTTGCACCGCGTGTTCCTGAACCTGCTGGAAAACAGCCTGCGCTACACCGACCCTGGCGGGCGGCTGCAGGTGTCGGCCAATGTGCAGCGCAATGGCGGCCCGCCGCGCCTCACGCTGCGCCTGGACGACACGGCGCCCGGCGTGGCGCCGCACGAGCTGCCGCACCTGTTTGAGCGTCTGTACCGTGCCGAGGCCTCGCGCCGCCGCGCCTCGGGCGACCTGGGCGGCTCGGGCCTGGGCCTGGCCATCTGCCGCACCATCGTGCAGGCGCACGGCGGCCAGATCGAAGCCAGCGCCTCGCCGCTGGGCGGCCTGCGCATCACCCTCACGCTGCCTCTACTGGAGAACCCCTCGCCATGACCACGCCCGCACGCATCCTCGTCGTGGAGGACGAGCAGGACATCGCCGACGTGCTGCTGGACTACCTGCGCCACGCGGGCTACGCCCCGGAGCACGCGGCCGACGGCCGCACGGCCCTGCAGGTCCTCACCGCCCCCCAGCCGCCCGACCTGACGCTGCTGGACGTCATGCTGCCCGGCATCGACGGGCTGGAGGTGCTGCGCCAGGCGCGCCGCCACACCGACAACCCCATCGTGGTGATCACCGCCCGCGTGGAAGAAGTGGACCGCCTCATCGGCCTGGAACTGGGCGCGGACGACTACATCTGCAAGCCCTTCTCGCCGCGCGAGGTGGTGGCGCGCGTGAAGGCCGTGCTGCGCCGGCGCGCACCGCCGGCCCAGGCCGCCGCGCAGGCGGAGCTGGCCTACGGCGCGCTGGTGCTGGACGAGGCCCAGCTGCAAGCCACGCTGCACGGCACTCTCGTGGCGCTGACACCGCGCGAATGGCATCTGCTGCGCACCCTGCTGGCACACCCGCGCAGCGTGCTGTCGCGCGCCCAGTTGCTGCAGCACGCCTACCCGGACTCGCCGCAGGAGCCCAACGAGCGCGCCGTGGACAGCCACATCAAGAATCTGCGCCGCAAGCTGCGCAGCGCCGACCCCGCCGGGCACGACTGGATACGCTCGGTCTATGGCGTGGGCTTTGCCTTCGACCCACCCGCGGCGCCGCAGGACGCGCAGGACTGAGCTAGCTCCTTTTTCAATAGCTGCTTGCGCTTACCACAAGCGCCTTTAGGGCACTTTTTGCTTTAAACGCATCCCGGCAGCCACAGCGGCCTACGCCGGGTGGGGACAAGGGTTTGTTACCGAGCGTGACGGCGCCTAGAATGCCGCAGCCGCTGTTCCCGCGCCCGGCGCCCTCACCGACGAACCACCATGCCCGCTCCCCTGCGCTTTTGTGCCGACGTGTCGCTGCAACGTCCCCTGTTGTCGGCGCGCGAGCGCGAGGCCCTGGACCGCAGCCCCTGGTTCTCCACCCTCTCGCCCTCGCTGCGGCACGACATCTTCCGCCTGGGGCACGTGACGCGCCATGCACACGGCGACCTGATCGTCGAGCAGGGCCGCCCCATCCGCGAATGGTTCACCTGCGCCAGTGGCGCGCTGCGCTTTCAACGCACCACGCCCTCCGGCAAGCTGGTCACGCTGGCCTATGTGGAGCCCGGAATCTGGGTGGGTGAGGCCGAGGTGCTCTACGGCCGTCCCTGCACCTACGACGCGCATGCCCATGGCCCCACCACGCTGTTGAGCGTGCCCGAACCCACCTTCCGCACGCTGCTGCAGGAGCATCCCTCGTTCGGCGAGGCGCTGCTCACGCTGCAGGCGTGGAGCATGCGGTCGCTGTATTGCATGATGGAAGACATGGCCACGCTGCCGCTGCGCGCGCGCCTGGCCAAGCAACTGCTACAGCTGCTGCAGCGCTTCGGCCCGCAGCGCACCGAGCCGGGCGAGAGCGTGCCGCTGGGCCTGTCGCTGGCGCAAGACGAGCTGGCCTGCCTGCTGGGCGGCTCGCGCCAGCGCGTGAACGTGGAGCTGAAGTGGCTGGAGCGCGAGGGCCTGATCAGCGTGCGCCCCCGCGGCATCGAGATCCTGGACGCCACCGGCCTGCAGACGCTGGTGGACCAGGCCGCCGCGGACGGCCGAGGCGACGAGTAAGGCGCTCCCCTCTCGCGGCGCACGCCCCCGCGCTCGCCGAATCTCTAGCGCCCCACCATCCGGGCGGGCACCACCCACTCATCGAACTGCGCGGGCGTCACGTAGCCCAGCGCCAGCGCGGCCTCGCGCAGCGTGCTGCCTTCCTTGTGCGCCTTCTTGGCAATCGCCGCGGCCTTGTCGTAGCCGATGTGCGGGTTGAGCGCCGTCACCAGCATCAGCGAGCGCTCCACCAGCTCCGCGATGCGCGCGCGGTTGGGCTCTATCCCCACGGCGCAGTGCTCGTTGAAGCTCACCATGCCATCGGCCAGCAACCGCACGCTCTGCAGGAAGTTGTGCGCCACCAGCGGGCGGAACACGTTCAGCTCGAAGTTGCCACTGGCCCCGCCGATGTTGATGGCCACATCGTTGCCCAGCACCTGGGCGCACAGCATGGTCAGCGCCTCGCACTGCGTGGGGTTCACTTTGCCGGGCATGATGGACGAGCCGGGCTCGTTCTCAGGGATGGTGATCTCGCCGATGCCGCTGCGCGGGCCGCTGGCCAGCCACCGCACGTCGTTGGCGATCTTCGTGAGGCTGGCCGCCAGCGTCTTCAGCGCGCCGTGGGCATGCACCAGCGCGTCCTGCGATGCGAGCGATTCGAACTTGTTGGGCGAGGTCACGAAGGGCTGACCGGTGAACTGGGCCAGCTCCTGCGCCACACGTTCGGCGTAGCCCTCGGGCGCATTCAGGCCCGTGCCCACGGCCGTCCCGCCCAGGGCCAGTTCATGCAGGTGCGGCAGCGCCGCGCGCACGTGGCGCTCCCCATGGGCAAGCTGCGCCACCCAGCCCGAGATCTCCTGCCCCAGCGTGAGCGGTGTCGCATCCTGCAGATGGGTGCGGCCGATCTTCACGATGTCGTCGAACGCCTCGGCCTTGGTCTGCAGGGTGGCGCGCAGCTCCTCCATGGCGGGCAACAGCCGGTGCACCAGCGCCTGCACCGCGGCCACATGCGTGGCGGTGGGGAACACGTCGTTGCTGGACTGGCTCTTGTTCACGTCGTCGTTGGGATGTACCAGCCGTGCCTCGCCGCGCTCGCCGCCCAACAGCTCGCTGGCGCGGTTGGCCAGCACCTCGTTGACGTTCATGTTGGTCTGGGTGCCCGAGCCGGTCTGCCAGACCACCAGCGGGAACTCGTCGTCGTGCTGGCCCAGCAGCACCTCGTCGGCCGCGGCGACGATGGCGCGCGTCTTGTCCGCCCCCAGCAGCCCCAGCGCGTGGTTGACCCGGGCCGACGCGCGCTTGACCTGCGCCAGCGCGCGGATGAGTTCCTGCGGCTGTCGTTCGCCCGAGATGGCGAAGTTCTGCAGCGAGCGCTGCGTCTGCGCGCCCCAGAGCCTGTCGGCCGGCACCTCGATGGGGCCGAAGGTGTCGCGTTCGATACGGGTGTTGGAATTCATGGAAACGCCTTTCTGATCCGGGAAGGAGCAACGGGGCGATTTCACCGCAAATGGCCACGAGGCCACTGAAAGCCCCTGCCGCCACGCCGGGCGGACGGGCGGACGGGCGGACGGGCGGGCGGGACTTTTCCCCTTGCTTTTGCCCTTGCATCAGGCGCGTGCAAGGTGCAGGGCGATAATCGCGGGCGTCCGTTTCACAAGAATCCTCCCCCACATGACCACGACCATCCGGTACAACGACCTTGTGGAGTCCGTAGCTGCCGCGCTGCAGTACATCTCCTACTACCACCCCGCCGACTACATCCAGCACCTGGCCCGCGCCTACGAGCGCGAGCAGAGCCCCGCGGCCAAGGATGCGATGGCGCAGATCCTCACCAACAGCAAGATGAGCGCCACGGGCCACCGCCCGATCTGCCAGGACACCGGCATCGTCAACGTCTTCCTGAAGATCGGCATGGGCGTGCGCTTTGAGGGCTTTGCCGCCGACCAGAGCCTGGAAGACGCCATCAACGAAGGCGTGCGCCGTGGCTACAACCACCCCGACAACACGCTGCGCGCGTCGGTCGTCGCCGACCCGCAGTTTGCTCGCAAGAACACCAAGGACAACACACCCGCCGTCATCAGCGTGCAGATCGTGCCCGGCGACACGCTGGACGTGACCGTGGCCGCCAAGGGCGGCGGCAGCGAGAACAAGTCCAAGATGGTCATGATGAACCCCAGCGACAACCTGGTGGACTGGGTGCTCAAGACCGTGCCCACCATGGGCGCCGGCTGGTGCCCGCCGGGCATGCTGGGCATCGGCATCGGTGGCACGGCGGAAAAGGCCGTGCTGCTGGCCAAGGAAAGCCTGATGGAAGACCTGGACATGTACGAGCTGCTGGCCAAGAGCCAGCGCGGCGAGAAGCTGGACCAGGTCGAGGAGCTGCGCCTGGAGCTGTACGAGAAGGTCAACGCCCTGGGCATCGGCGCTCAGGGCCTGGGCGGCCTGGCCACCGTGCTGGACGTGAAGATCAAGATGTACCCCACGCACGCGGCCAGCAAGCCCGTGGCCATGATCCCCAACTGCGCGGCCACGCGCCACGCGCACTTCGTGATGGACGGCTCCGGCCCCGTCTACATGGATCCGCCGAGCCTGGACCTGTGGCCCAAGGTGGACTGGGCGCCCAACACCGAGACCAGCAAGCGCGTGGACCTCAACACCCTGACCAAGGAAGAGGTCGCGAGCTGGAAGCCTGGCCAGACGCTGCTGCTGAACGGCAAGATGCTCACCGGCCGCGACGCCGCGCACAAACGCATCCAGGACATGCTGGCCAAGGGTGAGAAGCTGCCCGTGGACTTCACCAACCGCGTGATCTACTACGTGGGCCCCGTGGACCCGGTGAAGGACGAGGCCGTGGGCCCCGCCGGCCCCACCACCGCCACGCGCATGGACAAGTTCACCGACATGATGCTGGAGCAAACCGGCCTGATCGCCATGATCGGCAAGGCCGAGCGCGGCCCGGTCGCCATCGAGTCCATCAAGAACCACAAGAGCGCCTACCTGATGGCCGTGGGCGGCGCCGCCTACCTGGTCAGTAAGGCCATCAAGAACGCCAAGGTGGTGGGCTTTGCCGACTTGGGCATGGAAGCCATCTATGAGTTCGACGTGGTGGACATGCCCGTCACCGTGGCCGTGGACGCGGGCGGCACCAGCGCCCACATCACCGGCCCGGCCGAGTGGCAAAAGAAAATCGCCGCGGGCGAATACAAGGTCGTGCCCATGGTGGCCGCCTGACGGCCTCGCGATGTGAACCGTCCGTGACAAAAACCGCCCTCGGGCGGTTTTTGTTTTTCCAACGGGTAAAGGGCCAGCGCGGCAGGGAACCCCGCTGCCGCCTTGCACTCCCATCTGCATCTCTTCACCGCCTCAGGAGCACCATGACCGCAGAAGAAATCCGCGCCACCCTCACCTTGTGCCTGATGGCCTCGTACGCAGACGGCGAGAAGCACGACCGCGAACGCGAGCAGATCCGCGAGGTCGCGCAAGGCCTTGCGGGCGACGCGCAGATCAACCTGCCCGGCCTGTACCAGGACGTGCTGCTGCGCCGCGTGCAGCTACCAGAAGTGTTGGGCCGCCTGGCCTCTCCCGAGTCGCGCCAGCTGGCCTATGAGATGGCCGTGTGCGTGTGCGAAGCCGACGGCCACACCAGCGCCAAGGAAGACGCCTTCCTGGCCCAGGTGCGCCAGGCCTGGGGTCTGGGGGGCGCGCATACCACAGGGGGATTCGATGCCGAGGCCCAGGCCGTGGCCGACGCCCCTTTGCAAGCGCCTCTGCAAGCGCCTCTGCAAGCGCCTCTGCAAACGCCATTGGACGCATCCACTGCGCCTGCGACACCGGCGCCCCACCCCGCCGCTGCGGACGCGCTGCCCACCACCGCCGCGCAGCGCCGCCCCGGCAGCCTGCCGCCCGCCGAGATGGACCGCAAGATCCTGCAGGCGTCGATCATGAACGGCGCCATCGAACTGCTGCCCGAGAATCTGTCCACCCTGGCCATCATTCCGCTGCAAATGCGGCTGGTCTACCAGATCGGCCAAAGCTACGGCTATGAGCTGGACCGCGGGCACATCAAGGACTTCCTCGCGACGCTGGGCGTGGGGCTCACCTCGCAGTACCTGGAGCAGGCAGGCCGCAAGCTGCTCAGCGGCCTGCTGGGCAAGGCCGGCAAGGGCCTGCTGGGCGGCCTGGGGCGCCAGGCGGTGAGCAGCGGCATGAGCTTTGCGGCCACCTATGCGCTGGGGCATGTGGCCAACCAGTACTACGCGGGCGGGCGCACGCTGTCCACCGACATGCTCAAGGACGCCTACCAGCACGTGATGCAGGACGGCCAGCAATTGCAGGCGCGTTACTTGCCGCAGATGCAGGCGACCGCGCGCCAGCTCGACACGGCCAAGATCCTCTCCATGGTGCGCGGCGGCTGAGAGGCAAGTTGCCGCGCCGAGCGCGGGTGATTTGCTACTCTTTCAGGAGCTTCTAGCGCTTGACTGGTAAGCGCTAGAGCCATTTTTTATATAGATGTCGCCCCGCGGCAGCGCTTGGCCCACAGCCCGCCGAACTGGTTGATCACCATGCCCGCCAGCACGCCCAGCGTGCCCATCCATTGCCAGGCCGTGGGGCGCTCGCCCAGCAGCAGCATGGCCGACAGCAGTCCCACCACCGGCACCAGCAGCGACAGCGGCGCCACAATGCTGGCGGCGTAGCGCTGCAGCAGGCGCGTCCACAGGCCATAGCCCAGCAGGGTGGACAACAGCGCCAGATAGGCCACCACGCCCAACTCGCGCCCGCCCAGGCCGCGCAGCTGCTGCACCACGGCCTCCGTGCCGTCCACCACGCAGGCCAGCAGCAACAGCGGCACGATGGGGAACACGCTGCTCCAAACAATGAAGGACACGGGCTCGTACGGCCCCTGGCGCGCCGCCACGCGCGTGAGCAGGTTGGAGCCGGCCCACATGGCCGCGGCCCCCACGGTGAGCAGGAAGCCCGCCAGGGTCATGCCGGAGGCGCCATCGCCGTGCGCCGCGCCGATGAACGCCAGCCCGCCGATGGCGATGCACAGGCCCAGCCACTGCCAGCGGTGTGGCGTCTCGCCCAACAAGGCTGCCGCCATGAGCATGGTGATGAATGCCTGCGTCTGCAGCACCACCGAGGACATGCCCGCCGGCATGCCCAGCTGCATGCCGGTGAACAGCAGGCCGAACTGTCCCACACCCTGCACCAAGCCATAGGCCGCCATCACGCCCCAGGACAGGTGCCGCGGCGGGCGCACGAACAGCAGGAACGGCAGCGACGCCGTCAGGAAGCGCAGCGCGCACAGCACCAGCGGCGACAGCGTGGCCAGGCCCCACTTCATGACGACGAAGTTCAGCCCCCAGACCACAACCACCACCAGCGCCTTGGCCCAGTCGGCCCGCGACAGCGACGTGCTCATGCGCGGACTGCCGGCGCGGCGCGGCTCAACTGCCCGCCACCTTCATGCGGTTGATGAGGATGGAGCCCACCGTCTTGGCACCATAGGTGTAGGCGTCGGCACCCACGGCCTCGATGCCGCGCAGCATGTCCTTGAGGTTGCCGGCGATGGTGATCTCGTGCACCGGATAAGCGATGCGGCCGTTCTCCACCCAGAAGCCGCTGGCGCCGCGCGAGTAGTCGCCCGTCACGTAGTTCACGCCCTGGCCCATGAGCTCGATCACGAACAGGCCCGTGCCCAGCTTTTGCAGCATGGCGTCCAGGTCGTCGCCGGGCTTCGTAAGGCGCGACGACAGCACCAGGTTGTGCGAGCCGCCGGCGTTACCGGTGGTCGGCATGCCGAGCTTGCGCGCCGAATAGGTGCTGAGGAAATAGCCCTGCACGCGGCCCGCCTCCACCACCTGGCGCGGCGCCACGCGCACGCCCTCATCGTCGAACGGCGAGCTGCCCTTGCCGCCCAGGATGAAGGGGTCCTCGGCCACGTCGATGTGCTTGGCGAACACCTGCTTGCCCAGCGAATCGACGAGAAAGCTGCTCTTGCGGTACAGCGCGCCGCCGCTCACGGCCTGCACGAAGCCGCCCAGCAGGCCGGCGGCCAGGGGCGACTCGAACAGCACCGGGCATTCGGTGGTGGGGATCTTGCGGCTGCCCAGTCGGCTCAACGCGCGCTGGGCGGCGTAGCGGCCCACGGCCTCGGGCGCGGCCAGTTCGCGCGCGTCGCGCATGGAGCTGTACCAGGCGTCGCGCTGCATCTCGGCATTGCGCCCTGGCAGCGAGGCGATGGGCGCCACCGAGATGCTGTGGCGCGAACTGGCGTAGCCGCCGCGAAAGCCGCGTGTGTGGGCGCTGAAGAAATGGCTCTGCTGCGCCGACACGCCCGCGCCTTCGCTGTTGGTGATGCGTTTGTGGGTCTTGAAGGCGGCGGCCTCGCACTCCAGCGCGAGAAGCGCGGCCTCTTCGCTGGTGATGGCCCAGGGGTGGAACAGTTGCAGGTCGCGGTGCGTTTCCTGTGGCGCGATGTCGGCCGCGTCGGGCAGGCCGGCCACCGGGTCCTCGGCGGTGAAGCGGGCGATGTCGTAGGCCGCCTGCACGGTGCGCTCCACGGCGGCCAGCGAGAAGTCGGACGTGCTCGCATTGCCACGGCGGTGGCCCACGTACACCGTCACGCCCAGCGACTTGTCGCGGTTGCGCTCCACCGTCTCCAGCTCGCCCTTGCGTACGTTCACCGACAGGCCGCAGCCTTCCGAGGCGTCCGCCCCCGCGTCGGTAGCGCCCAACTTCTTGGCATGGGCCAGGGCATGGTCCACCAGGCCTTCAAAGAACTCTCGGGTATAGCTGAAGCCGCTGTCGGGCTGGGAAGAAGTGCCGCTGGCGGCGCGGTTGCTGGATGTATTCATAGCGGCGGCTATGATACTTGCCGACCCGCGCCGCCGCGCGGCAGGCGCCATTGCCGCTGCGCCGCGCAGGGCCTGTTTCCGCCCCCAGCACACCCATGTCACGCAAACCCAAAAAAGGCTATTTTGTGAAGGGCCATTTCGTTGCCGAAGGCAGCGAGATGGACCTGCAGCTCAAGGCCGAACTCAAAGGCACCGACGGTGCCACCAAGACCGACCTCAAGCGCGAGATGGAGGCGCTGCAGGACCTGGGCTCCGAGCTGCTCACGCTGCGCAGCGACCTGTTCGCGCGCCTGGACCTGCCCGAAAAGCTCCAGGATGCATTGGCCGAGGCCCGCCGCATCACCAACTTCGAGGGCAAGCGCCGGCAGATGCAGTTCGTGGGCAAGCTCATGCGCAAGCTGGAAGAAGGCACCGTGGCGGCCATCCACGCCGCGCTGGACGAGCAGCGCAACGGCTCCGCCGCCGAGAAGCTGGCCCTGCACCAGGCCGAGCACTGGCGCGACCGCCTCATTGCGGACGACAATGCGCTGGCAGCATGGCTGGAGCAGTTTCCGCGCACGGACACGCAACAGATCCGCGCGCTGATTCGCCAGGCGCGCAAGGATGCGCCGTCCGACCATGAGGCGCGGTTGGCCCAGTCGCAGGGCGAGGCTCCGCGCAAGGGGCGGGCCTACCGCGAACTGTTCCAGTTGGTGCGCCACCAGATGACCGAAGCGGCCGCCCTGGCCGTGCATGAGGAGCGCGAAGACGATGCCTGACACCCACAAAGCCCCGTCCTACGAGCCGGTCAAGATCGGCATCGTCTCCATCAGCGACCGCGCCAGCAGCGGCACGTACGAAGACAAGGGCCTGCCCGCCCTGCACGACTGGCTCAAGCGCGCGCTGCACAACCCGATTGCTTTCGAGCCGCGCCTGATTCCCGACGAGCAAGAGCGCATCAGCGCCACGCTGGTCGAACTGGTGGACGCTGGTTGCAGCCTGGTGCTGACCACCGGCGGCACTGGCCCCGCGCTGCGCGACGTGACGCCCGAGGCCACGTTGGCCGTGGCCGACAAGGAGATGCCGGGCTTTGGCGAGCAGATGCGCCAGATCTCGCTGACGTTCGTGCCCACGGCCATCCTGTCGCGCCAGGTGGCGGTGATTCGCGGCCAGAGCCTCATCATCAACCTGCCGGGCCAGCCCAAGGCGATTGCCGAGACGCTGGAGGGCCTCAAGGACGACAGCGGCGCACAGCGCGTGCCGGGCATCTTCGCCGCCGTGCCCTACTGCATCGACCTGATCGGCGGTCCCTACCTGGAGACACGCCCCGAGGTCTGCAAGGCCTTCCGCCCCAAGACCGCCGTGCGCCCCCAGCGCTGAGCGCGCCGCCCCGCCACGGGGCCGTGCCATGCTGCCCACCAATCGTCCTGCCGCGCCTTCGCGCCCCCGCGCAGGCCACACGTTCCTGGCCGGCCTGGCCATCGCCGGCCTGCTGGTTCCCGAGGCGGTGGCGTACGCCGCCATCGCCGGCGTACCGCCGGCCCATGCGCTGGTGGCGGCGCTCGTCGGGCTGCTCGTCTATCCGTTCATCGGCACCAGCCGCTTCGCCACGCTCTCGGCCACGTCGTCGGCCGCGGCGATCTTCGCGTCCGTCGTGGCTGCGGAAGGCACGGGCGGCGCGTTTGCGCTGGTCGGTGTCACCGGCGGACTGTTCATCGTGGCGGCGCTCGCGCGCGCCGACTTCCTGGCGGCGTTCGTCTCGCGCCCCGTGCTGCGCGGCTTTGCGTGGGCGCTCGCGGTCACCATCGTCGTCAAGCAACTGCCCGGCCTCACGGGCGTTCCGGCCCAGGGCACGCACACGCCCGGCCTGCTGTGGGACTGGCTGGGCGGGCTCGGCAACGCACAGGGTCTGACGGCAGCGCTGGGCTGCGGCGCGCTGGCTCTGTGGCTGGCGCTACAGCGCGCCCAGGCGCGGCATGCCTGGGTGCAGCCCTCGGTGCTGGTGCTGGCGCTGGGCATCGCGCTGTCCGCGGCGCTGCCTTTGGCGGCGCACGGCGTGGTGCTGGTGGGGCCGGTCACGCTGCAAGGGCTGCAGTGGGGCTGGCCGCGGCTGGACTGGGACCACTGGGTGCGCGCCGCCCAGGTGGCGCCAGCGCTGATGATGATCCTGTTCGCCGAGTCGTGGGGATCGGCCCGCTCCCTGGCCCTGCAAGCGGGCGACCGCGTGCACGCGCGGCGCGAGATGCTGGCCCTGGGCGCCGCCAACATCGGCAGCAGCCTGCTGCAGGGCCTGCCCGTGGGCGCAGGCTTCTCGGCTTCGTCGGCCAACTACGAGGCTGGGGGGCACAGCCGCTGGACGGGCCTCGTCGCCGCAGCGGCGATTGCGTTGGCGCTGGGATTGGCGCAAGGCGCACTGGCGCTTGTGCCGCTACCCGTGCTGTGTGCGGTGGTGATCGGCATCCTGTCGCACAAGCTGGGCCCGCGCCCCTTGTGGGCCACGCTGCGCTGGAATGGCGACGCCTGGATGGCATTGGCCGCCGCGGCCGGCGTGTTGGTGCTGGGCGTGCTGTTCGGCATGCTGCTCGCGGTGGGGCTTTCGCTGCTGCTGGCGCTGCGCCGCTTTGCGCAGCCGGCCGCCAGTGAGCTGGGCCGCCTGCCGGGCACGCATGATTTCGTCGCGCTCAAGCTGCACCCGCAGGCGCAGCGCACGCCGGGCGTGCTGGTGCTGCGGCCGGACGAACCGCTGTTCTTTGCCAATGCCGAGGCCATGGCGCATATCGTGGCCACGCACGCAGGAGCCCAGGGCGTGCGCGCCGTGGTGCTGAGCGTGGAGTCCAGCGACGACATGGACGTGACCACGCTGGAGGCCCTGCAGGAGTTGCAGGCCCATCTGGCGCGCCGGGGACTGGCCCTGCTGCTCGCGCGCATCAAGGACCACCCGCGTGCCGCGCTTCAGCGCGCCGGGCTCACGCATATTCCGCTGTTCTGGAGCGTGGACGACGCCGTGGGCGCGGCACAGGGCATGGCCATACCCGAGCAGTCCACTCAACCGTAGCTCCCGCCGCCGCATCCCCGGCGTAATGTGGCGGCTTCACCCCGCAAAGGAGCCCCGCATGACCGCCATGATGAAAGCCGCTGTCTTCGTCGAAAAAGGCCGCATCGAACTGGCCGACAAGCCCATTCCCGACGTGGGCCCCAACGACGCGCTGGTGCGCATCACCACCACCACCATCTGCGGCACCGACGTGCACATCCTCAAGGGTGAATACCCGGTGGCCAAGGGCCTGACCGTGGGCCATGAACCCGTGGGTGTGATCGAGAAACTGGGCAGCGCCGTGCAGGGCTACCAGGAAGGCCAGCGCGTGATCGCCGGCGCCATCTGCCCCAACTTCAACAGCTACGCGGCGCAGGACGGCTATCCCAGCCAGGACGGCAGCTACCTGGTGCCGCGTGGCCTGTGCGGCTGCCACGGCTACAAGGCCACGGCCGGCTGGCGCTTTGGCAACCTGATCGACGGCACCCAGGCCGAGTACGTGCTGGTGCCCGATGCCCAGGCCAACCTGGCGCCCATTCCCGACGGGCTGACCGACGAGCAGGTGCTGATGTGCCCGGACATCATGTCCACCGGCTTCAAGGGCGCGGAGAACGCCAACATCAAGATCGGCGACACCGTGGTGGTGTTCGCACAAGGTCCCATCGGCCTGTGCGCCACGGCCGGCGCGCGCCTGCTGGGTGCCACCACCATCATCGCCGTGGACGGCAACGACGACCGCCTGGCGGTTGCGAAGAAGATGGGCGCCGACGTGACGCTGAACTTCCGCAACGTGGATGTGGTGGAGGAGGTGATGAAGCTCACCGGCGGCAAGGGCGCCGACGGCTCCATCGAGGCACTGGGCACGCAGGCCACGTTCGCCCAGGCCATGAAGGTGCTCAAGCCCGGCGGCACGCTGTCCAGCCTGGGGGTGTACTCGGAAGATCTGTCGATCCCGCTGGCGCAGTTCGCTGCCGGCCTGGGCGACCACACCATCCGCACCGCGCTGTGCCCCGGCGGCAAGGAGCGCATGCGCCGCCTGATGAACGTGATCGCCGCCAACCGCCTGGACCTGGGGCTGCTGGTGACGCACCAGCGCAAGCTGGACGACATCGTGGAGGCCTACGACCTGTTTGCGCACCAGCGCGACGGGGTGCTCAAGATCGCCATCAAGCCTCACTGAGGCGAGCCAACGCCCATCAGGGGGAAATAGGCCGCTAGCGCTTATACATCAAGCGCTGGCAGCTATTGAATTAGGAGCAATCACTTAACGAAAGGCCTCGGCGGCCCTTCCTCGGGCTCAGAACCCGCGCATCTGCCCCACTCGCCCCAGGGGGCCCGCGAGGAGCGCAGGGTATTGATGGGCGCCGCCGCATCCTCATAGCCCAGCGCCACGCCAAAGGCCACGCGGTACGGCTCGGGCAGTCCCAGCTGCTGCTGCAGCGTGCCGGCATAGCGGCGCCAGAAGCCCTGGGCGCAGGTGGCCAGCCCATGCTACACCGCCAGCAGCATCAGCGACTGCAGGTAAATCCCCAGATCAGCCCATTGCGGCTGGCCCATGCGCTCGTCCACGCACACGAAGATGCCCACGGGCGCGCCAAACAGCTCGGCATTCTTGGCCAGCTGCTGCAGGCGCCCGGCCTTGTCCTCGCGCGGAATGCCGATGCTGGGGTACAGGTCTTCGCCGTTGGCGAAGCGGCGTGTGCGGTAGGGCTCCCACAGGCCCGGCGGGTAGGACTGGTTGTCCGGTCCTTCCTCGGGTTGCGCCTGGGCGACGACCGCCAGCAACTCCTGCAGCGGCGCGCCCGTGAGGGCCACCACGCGCCAGGGCTGCAGATTGCCGCCGGAGGCCGCCTGTGCGGCTTCTTGAAGAATCGTCTGCACCGTCGCTGCGGGGGGCGCGTCGGGCAGGAAGGCGCGCACCGAGCGGCGCGCACGCAGGGCCTGGGTAACTTCCATGGGGTTGTTTACTTGCCAATGATGTCGTTGAGCTTGGCCGCCTGGAATTGCTCGCAGCGCACGGCCTCGTCGGGTACGCAGCCGCCGCTTTGCGGGGTGGACCTGGAGAGCTTTTCAATGGCCTGCCACAGCAGTGCGATCTGGTGCTCCTGCGTGGCGGCGGAATCGATCAGGCCGCGCATGGCCTGGGTCAGCGGGTCGTCCTGCAGGGAGGTCACGCCGTAGGCGCTGAACTTGGCCTCCTCGGGCTTGTGCGGCTCGGTCACGTCGGCGCTCTGGCCTTCCTTGGACGGAATGATGCGCGCGGGGATGCCCACGGCCGTGGCACCCGCCGGCACCGGCTTGATGACCACGGCGTTGCTGCCGATCTTGGCCCCATCGCCCACCTCGAAGCCGCCCAGCACCTTGGCGCCCGCGCTCACCACCACGTTCTTGCCCAGCGTGGGATGGCGCTTGGTGCCCTTGTAGAGCGAGGTTCCGCCCAGCGTCACGCCCTGGTAGATGGTGCAGCCGTCGCCGATCTCGGCGGTCTCGCCCACCACCACCCCCATGGCGTGGTCGAAGAAAACCCGCTCGCCGATCTTGGCGCCCGGGTGGATCTCGATGCCCGTGAACCAGCGCGCAAAGTGCGAGATGAAGCGCCCCAGCCACTTGAAGCCATTCGTCCAGCACCAGTGCGCCGGCCGGTGCAGCCAGATGGCGTGCAGGCCGGGATAGCAGGTAATGACCTCCCAGGTGCTGCGCGCAGCCGGGTCGCGTTCGAGGATGCACTGGACGTCGGATCGCAGGCGGGCAAGCATGAAGGGCAATGGTGTAACGAGAAGCTTGGCAGTCTAGCGGTTTGCCTGCGTGGCCTGCAGCATGGATTTGGCGACACCGCGCAGGATGTGGATTTCCTCCTGCGTGAGTTGCGCGCGGTTGAAAAGCTGGTTCAAGCGCGGCATGAGCTTCTTGGGCGCGGCCGGGTCCAGAAAGCCGATGCCCGTGAGCGCCTGCTCCCAGTGCGCCAGCATGCCGGCCACCTGCGCGGCGTCCGCGCGCTCGCCCTGAGGGGCGGACTCCTGCACCGCAAAGCCCTCCCCACGCGTGGCGAGGGCCTGCCGCCATTCATAGGCGATGACCTGTACCGCCGCGCCCAGGTTGAGCGAGCCGAACTGCGGATTGGTGGGAATGCTCAGCGCCACATGGCAGCGGTACACATCCTCGTTGGCCATGCCAAAACGCTCGGAGCCGAACAGGAAGGCCACGCCAGTTTCCGGCGACGGCTTTCTAGCCAAATCAGCCCCTGGCGCTTTGCCATCATGCGCTGACAGCTCATTATTCAATAGCATCTCGAAATGCTGGCGCGGCGTGCGCGTGGGCGGGCCGAAGTCGCGCGGCGTCATCGCCGTGGCACACAGGTGGCTCACGCCCTCCAGCGCCTCGTCCAGCGTGGCGACGATGCGGGCATGGGCCAGCACGTCCAGCGCGCCGCTGGCCCGCTGGATGGTCTCCTCCTTGCGCAGCACGTTGGGCCAGCGCGGTGCGACCAGCACCAGGTCATCAAAACCCATGGTCTTCATGGCGCGGGCCGTGGCGCCCACGTTGCCGGCATGGCTGGTCTGGATCAGGATGAAGCGGGTTCTCATGGCGCGAAGTGACTCGGGAGCAAGCCTGCCATTGTCGCCGCTGCTGCAAAGCGCCCGAAGGCCCGCGCGTGCAAGCCCGGAGGGTGATGGGTAAAATGCCCGTTTTGCGCCCGCATCGCCGGCTGCGCGCCCCGCGGCCACCAGCCGCCCCGCTCCTTCGTCACAATCCAATGTCGTCCAATCTGCACCCCATGCTCAACGTGGCCATCAAGGCCGCTCGCGCCGCCGGCGCCATCATCAACCGCGCGGCCCTTGACGTGGAGGCCGTGCGTATTTCGCAAAAGCAGATCAACGACTTCGTGACCGAGGTGGACCATGCCGCCGAGCAGGCCATCATCGAGACGCTGCTCACCGCCTACCCCGGCCACGGCATCCTGGCCGAGGAATCGGGTTCCGAGCACGGCTCCAAGCATTCCGAATACGTCTGGATCATCGACCCGCTGGACGGCACCACCAATTTCATCCACGGCTTTCCCGTGTACTGCGTGAGCATCGCCCTGGCCGTGCGCGGCAAGGTCGAGCAGGCCGTGGTGTACGACCCCTCGCGCAACGACCTTTTCACCGCCACGCGCGGGCGCGGCGCCTTCCTGAACGAGCGCCGCATCCGCGTGAGCAAGCGCACGCGCCTGGGCGAATGCCTGATCTCCACGGGCTTCCCCTTCCGCCCCGGCGACAACTTCAAGCAATACCTGAACATGATGGCCGAGGTGATGCCCCGCACCGCCGGCCTGCGCCGCCCCGGCGCTGCCGCGCTGGACCTGGCCTATGTGGCCGCCGGCTACACGGACGGCTTCTTCGAGAGCGGCCTGTCGATCTGGGACGTGGCCGCGGGCGGTCTGCTGGTGACCGAGGCCGGAGGTTTGGTGGGCAACTTCACGGGCGAGGCCGACTACATGGAGCAGCGCGAATGCCTGGCCGGCGCGCCACGCATCTATGGCCAGCTGGTGACTCTGCTGGGCAAATACAGCAAGTTCGCCAGCGCGGGCAACAAGGCCGCGGTGCGCCAGGCCGCCGAGGTCACGGAAGTCGCTGACGTGGCCGGCGACGAGGCGGCCGCGCAGTCGCCAGACGACGCCACGCCCACCGCACCGGACAGCGCCGCGGAGGACACCCAGACCCGCCCCACGGCAGCGCCGTAATCCTCATACTCATAAAACAATAGCTGCCCGCGCTTGCTGCAAGCGCCATGGCAGCTATTTCTATTTGAACTGCGGCAGCACTTCACTGGGGATCGGGGTAGCGCTGTGCGATGCCGCGGAAGTCGTCGGCCAGTTCCACGAACGCATCCACCATGTCCGGGTCGAAGTGCGTGCCCCGCCCCTTGAGGATGATGGTGCAAGCCTGCTCATGGGAGAACGCCGGCTTGTACACGCGCTTGCTGATGAGTGCGTCATACACGTCGGCCACGGCCATCAGGCGCGCAGACACGGGAATGGCGTCGCCCTTGAGGCCTTCGGGGTAGCCCGATCCGTCCCACTTCTCCTGGTGGCTGTACGCGATCTCCTTGGACACGCTGAGGAAGGCCACGCGCATGCCCAGGCGCTGCTCGGCATCCTCGATGGCCTTGCGCCCCAGCGTGGTGTGGGTCTTCATGATCTCGAACTCCTCCACCGTGAGCTTGCCCGGCTTGAGCAGGATGCTGTCGGGGATGCCGATCTTGCCGATGTCGTGCAGCGGCGCCGACTTGTACAGCAGGTCGATCATGCGGTCGTTCAAGACCGCCTCGAAGCGCGGGTGGTGGCGCAGACGCTCAGCCAGGGTCTTGACGTACAGCTGCGTGCGGCGGATGTGGTTGCCGGTTTCGTTGTCGCGCGTCTCGGCCAGAGAAGTCATCGCCATGATGGTCACGTCTTGGATCGCCTGCACCTCCAGCGTGCGCATCGCCACCTCGCGCTCCAGGTAGGCGCTCTTGTCGCGCAGGAAGTCGGCCGTGGCCTTGAGCGCCAGGTGCGTGGCCACGCGCGCCAGCAGGATGGAGGGGCTGATGGGCTTGGTGATGTAGTCCACCGCCCCCAGCGCCAGGCCTTCGCGCTCGTCGTCGGGATCGGAGCGCGCGGTGAGAAAGATCACCGGAATGTGACGCGTGGCCCCGTTGGCCTTGAGGCGCCGGCAGACCTCGTAGCCGTCGATGCCGGGCATCATGATGTCCAGCAGCAGCAGGTCGGGCGGAGCGTCGGACTGCGCGATTACCAGGGCCTTCTCACCGCTGGCCGCCACCTTGACGCGGTAATGCCCCTGCAGCAGTCCGGCCATGAGCGTCAGGTTGTCGGGCGTGTCGTCCACTACCAGCACGGTGGCGATGGGCTTGTCGACCAGGCGGTCCGGAGCGGCGTTCACGTAGCGTTGCTGATCCATGGGAAGTCCTGCCAAAGAGTTGGTGGGATGGGGCGTCATTCCGCCGGGGCCGCGGGGCATGCCTCCAGCCGCCGCAGCGCGTCGTCATAGGCGAAGCTGCGCACGCTGCGCTCCAGCGCATCGAAGTCCGCACCCAGCAAGGCGGCCAGCCCAGCCGCGTTGCGCTGGAGGTAGTCGCCCGCGGCCGGGTCGTCCGCGCGCAGCAGCGTGCGCAGCCCGCGCAGCAGCTGGGCGGGCGTCTGCGGCGGCACGGTGGCCTCGCGAGCGTCCGCGCCCGGGGCCTGCCGGGCCCAGGCACCCAACGCCTGCAGCAAAGGCGCCATATGCTCTGCCAGGGCGGCCAGCAGGGGCTGGAGCGTTTCTGCCGGCGCCTGAGAGCGCAGCGCCTGCTCCAGTGCCTGCGCATGCCGCGACACCGGCTGCGCACCGAGGTTGGCGGCCACCGAGCGCAGCGTGTGCGCGGTGCGCTCGGCCAGTGCCCAGTCCTCCGCCTGTATGGCCGCCTGCAGGTTCTGGACGACGTCACTCTGGCTCAGCGCGAAGCGCTGCAACAGTTCGGCGTACAGCCCCGGCTTGCCCGAAGCCCGCTTCAGGCCCTGCGCGGTATCCAGGCCCGGCACGCCCTGTGGCAGGGCAGGCGCGAATGCAGGTGCCAGCGGCGCGTCCGCCGGGGGCGCGGGCGACTGCGACGCCGCCTCGGGGCGCGGCGACAGCCAGCGCACCAGCGTGGCCCACAGCACGTCGGGGTCGATGGGCTTGGGCACGTGGTCGTTCATGCCCGCGGCAAAGCAGCGCTCCCGGTCGGCCTGCATGGCATTGGCAGTCATGGCGATGATCGGCAGGCCGGCGTGGCGTGGGTCGGCACGCAGTTGCCGCGTGGCCGTTTCGCCATCCATCACGGGCATCTGCATGTCCATGAGCACCGCGTCGTACCGGCGCCGGTCGATGCACGCGATGGCCTCCTGGCCGTTGGACGCCACATCCACGTGCATGCCGGCATCGCGCAGCAGCTCCTGCGCCACGATCTGGTTGAGCTCGTTGTCTTCCACCAGCAGCACCACCGCACCGCGCAGCACGGCGGGTGCGGCGCCAGACGCAGACCGCGGCAGCGGATGCACGTCCCACGCCTGGGCCAGCGGCTGCATGAGCGTGTCGAACAGCACCGACGCGCTCACCGGCTTGACGAGCACGTTGTCGATCCCCTCGCTGCGCGCGGCGTCCATCACCTCGTCGCGCCCGTGCGCCGTAACCATCAGCATCTGCGGGATATGCGCAAGGCCCAGCCCGCGAATGCGGCGCGCCAACTCGATTCCGTCCATCCCCGGCATGTGCCAATCCAGCAGCAGCAGGCCGTAGGGGCGCTGCTCGGCCACCGCGTCGCGCAGTGCCTGCAGCGCCTGCACGCCCGAGTGCACCTGCGTGGCCTGCAGGCCCATGGTCTGCAGCATGTCCACCAGCACCTGGGCGGCGGTGTGGTTATCGTCCACCACCAGCACCCGGCTGCCACGCCAATCGCTGCGCAACAGCGCACGGGGCAGCGGCTCGCCACGCTCCAGCGGCACGGTCACCCAAAAGGCCGAGCCATGCCCCAGCTCGCTGCGCACGCCTACCTCACCGCCCATCAACTCGGCCAGGCTCTTGCTAATGGCCAGGCCCAAGCCGGTGCCACCGTATCGGCGCGTGGTAGACGTGTCCGCCTGTTCAAAGCTCTGGAACAGGCGCTGCATCTGCTGCGGCGCGATGCCGATGCCCGTGTCGCGCACCTCGAAGCGCAGCAGCACGCGCGCGCCCTCGTCGCGCTCCAGCCGCACCAGCAGATGGATCTCTCCTTGCTCGGTGAACTGAACGGCGTTATTGGCAAAGTTGATGAGGATCTGCCCCAGGCGCAACGCGTCGCCCACCAAGTGCTGCGGCACGTCGGGTGCCACGTCCAGCACCAGCTCCAGCCCCTTGGCCGCCGCCTTGAAGCCCACCACGTCGGCCACGCCTTCCAGCATACGATCCAGCGCGAAGGGGCTGCGCTCCACCACGAGCTTGCCGGCCTCGATCTTGGAGAAGTCCAGGATGTCGTTGATCACGCCCAGCAGATGCTGGCCCGCCTGCTGCATGCGCACCACGTAGCCGCTTTGGCGCGCATCCAGCCCCGACTTGAGGGCCAGGTGCGACATGCCGATGATCGCGTTGAGCGGCGTGCGGATCTCATGGCTCATGTTGGCCAGGAAACGCGACTTGAGCGCCGCCGTCTCCTCGGCCAGTTCCTTGGCGCGGCGCAGTTCCACTTCGGCGCGCTGGCGGTCGGAGACGTCCACGAAGGTGCCGATGACTCCGCCCGCCGAGCCGTCCGGGCGGTTGAACCCATGCAGCCAGAACATCGTGTGGTGCACCAGTCCATCGGCATACGGCATGACCACCTCGCGGTGCACGGACTGCGCGCCCCGCAGCGCGGCCTCGGTATCCGCGTGCAGGCGTTCGCGCTCCAGCATGGGCAGGAACTCCAGGTCCAGCACCGTCTTGCCGATGAAGTCTTCCGTATGGATGTCGAAGGCCTGGACATAGGCCCGGTTGAAACCCAGGTAGCGCCCCTTCGCGTCTTTGTAGAAGAGCGGTACCGGAATGGCATCGATCAGCGCCTGCTGGAAGGCGAGCTGCTCGGCCACGCGCGCCTCCAACATCTTCTGGTCATGCACATCCACCTGCACGCCGATGATGCGCGCGGCCTGTCCTGCTTCGTCGCGCACCACGCGCGCGGTGCACAGGATCCAGCGCGTACTGCCATCGGCGCGCACGATGCGCCAGGAATCGCGCAGACGGCCGCCGCCCTGGCCGGCCTGTGCCTGCGCCAGCAGGCCTTGCACGCGCGCACGGTCTTCGGGATGGATCACATCCATCCACGCCTGGAACGGCCTCTCTGCGGCATGCCCGTCCTTTTGCGCCGGCAGCGACGCCGCGCCATACAGCTGCTCCAGCTGGGGCGACCACACCATGCGCTGCGTCAGCAAGTTGTAGTCGAACACGCCGATGTGCCCCGCCTCCTGCGCCAGCTCCAGCCGCGCGTTGGCTTCGCGCGTGGCAGCCTCTGCGCGCTGCGCCTCGGTCACGTCCTCGATCACCCACAGCGATGCGATCTGCACGCCTTCCATCTTCAGCCCGCGGCCCGCCATGCGCGCCGTGAACGACGTGCCGTCCGGACGCCGCAGCACGGCCTGCTCGCGCACCGAGCCACCGGCCAGAAGCATGGGAACGGTCCGTGCGGTGAAGGCGCCGTAGCCGGCCTCGCCTGCGAACAGCTCCTGTACCGGGGTTCCCGCCAGGGCATCGTCCGAGGAGCGCAGCAATTCCGCCAGGGCACGGTTGAACTGCCGTATCTGCCCGTCGCAGACGAGCACGATGGGCGGCGCGTTGTCAAAAAGCGCTGTCTGTTGTTCCAGCAGTTCGCTCAGGCGGCGCTCACGCCGCTCCAGTTCCTGCGCCGCCTCGATGCGCGCGGTCACGTCCTGCTGCAGCCCCACGATCGCGATGCGCCGGCCCTTGGCGTCGAACACCGGCGACAGCGTGGCCTCCTCGTGGTACAGGGTGCCGTCCCTGCGCCGGTTCACGAAGCGTCCGCGCCAGGAATGGCCGGCCAGCAGCCGGTTCCACATGTCCCGGTAGGTACCGGCGGGCGTGTGTTCGCTGGCGGCTATCGATGGCTTGCGCCCGCGCACTTCGCCCAGCGTATAGCCGGTGCTGCGTTCGTACTGGGGATTGACCCACGCGATCACCCCTTCCGCATCGGTGATGACGATGGAAATGGGGCTGTTCTCCAGTGCCGCGCCCAGCACCGAAAAGCGCTGCATGCCCTCCGCCAGGCGGCGCCGGTTGCGCAGCGCATCCAGCGCCATGGCACCCACGAGCGCAAAGAGCGCGAATGCGACCCCTCCCACTATCCAGCGCAACCCCATGGGCATGATGGCGCTTGTCGTCCAGCAACACCAGCTGCCAGGGGCCCGCAGGGTCCTTCCAGTCCACGGCGCGGCGGCCCACGGCATAGCGCACGCCGTCGATCAGCGCTTCGCGGGAGTCGATGGAAAACGGCAGGGCCGACACCAGCCCGTTGTCGAAACGGCTGCCAAACTGGCGCGTGCTGCGCACCGCGTCGATGCGTTCCTGCGTCAGGGGCGCGGTCATCGCGTAGAGCCACTCCGGACGGGTGGAAGAGAACACCACGCCCTGCGGCGACATCAGCAGCACGGGATGCCCCGCCCGCGTGAGCAGGCGGTCGAAATGGGAGAACCCCACCTTGACGGTAACCACACCGATGATGGGACTGGACGGGGTATCGCTCTCATACAGCGGCGCTGCGTAATAGAGGCCGCGCTCCTGCGACGTGCCGCCCAGGGCGGCATATACGGACGCATTGCCCTGCAAGGCCTGCTGAAAATAGGGCCGATGTCCCAGCTGCGCACCGGTCGTGCGGTTACCGGCGGTGTCATGCGCTACCACCGTGCCGTCGCGCGCGATCACGTAGGCGCCATCCACCATGAAGCGGCCGCGGATGACGCCCAGGCGCGCCAGCACCGGCGGCGCATCGTAGGGCAGAAAGCCCTGCGCGGCAGCCTTGAGCGACGGCTCGCTCAAGCCAAGCAAGGTAACCATTCCCAGCAGCGGGCCGTTGCTGCTCTCGCCCAGCAGCGTCTGCTCCATGCCTTCCAGCAGCTGATTGCGTTCGTGTTGGCGCTGTTCCGAGCGCACCAGCGCGACCGCTTCCACTGCCAGCCAGGCACCCAGCGCCGCCAGCACAAGCACCCATACGGCGCCCCGCAGCCACCGGCCCTGGGGGTCGCGCAGCGAATCGCGCAGAACAGCCAGCCGTTCCTTGCGCTCAGGCATGGCCGTCAGGCTTGCCAAGGGGCCGAGCGAGCAGCCACACGTCGGGGGAGCTTTTCAAGGAAACCTCCATCAGCCCCGTGCTTCGGGGGTCGGTGCAAGATGCGTCACAGACGCGTGGCGCGCCGTGATCCAATGGGTGCGCGGAGTATGTCAAAACGTAACCATTTCCGCCATCCTGCATGACACTTATCCACCACCTGCCAACAGCAGCGTACCAGCATGTAACAGCGGGAGCGTGTGACCTTTCTGCCCAGTACGATGGCCCGGATCACGCCACCACCAAGGAGACCCCGATGCGACCGTACCTGCGCGCCCAACGTATGACCGCCTCTGTCGTCGCTGCCCTCGCGGTGGTGACGCTGGCGGCCTGCTCCAGCCCCCCCGCCGCATTCCACTACCAGGTGCCGCAACAGCCCGAGGGCTCTTCCGGCTACACGGAGAAGCCCGGCTGGGCTACCGAGCGCTTCGCGGTGGCAGCCGCCAATCCGCTGGCGACCGACGCCGGCTACCAGGTGCTGAAGGCAGGCGGCTCGGCGCTGGATGCGGCCATCGCGGTACAGATGGTGCTTACCCTCGTGGAACCGCAGTCCAGTGGCATCGGCGGCGGCGCGTTCCTGCTGCACGCGGCTGGCAGCAAGGTCGAGGCCTACGACGGGCGCGAGACCGCCCCCGCGGCCGCCACGGAGAACCTGTTCATTGGCGCCAATGGCAAGCCCATGGCCTTCCATGACGCTGTGGTGGGCGGGCGCTCGGTCGGCGTGCCGGGTACGGTGCGCATGCTGGAGCAGGCCCACAAGGAACACGGCAAGCTTGCCTGGGCCACACTGTTCGAGCCCGCCATCCAGTTGGCGCAACAGGGCTTCAAGGTCAGTGCGCGCCTGCACACCTTGCTGGCCAATGAGAAGTTCCTCGCGCAGGACCCCGTGGCGCGTGCCTATTTCTTCGATGCCGCCGGCCAACCCTGGCCCGTGGGGCACACGCTCAAGAATCCTGAGCTGGCGAGCGTGCTGCGTGCCATAGCCAGGAACGGCTCCAAGGCGCTGCTTGAAGGGGAAGTGGCCCAGGCCATCGTGGCCAAGGTCCAGGGCCACGCAGGCAATCCCGGCGGGCTCAGCCTGGCCGACTTGGCAGGCTACCAGCCCAAGAAACGGGAGGCCCTGTGCTCCGACTACCAGATCGGCGCTAAAGCCTATCGCGTCTGCGGCTTTCCGCCGCCCAGTTCCGGCGCCATTGCCGTGGCGCAGATCCTGGGCATCCTGAAGAACACCGATGCCACGACCATGCCGTTGCAGGAGGGCCCCCAAGGTTCCGCCGACCCGCTGGGCCCGCTGCCCACGGCCGACTGGCTCTATCTGTACAACGAAGCCGCCCGCCTGGCCTTCGCCGACCGCGCGCAATACGTGGCCGACCCCGATTTCGTGCGCCCCCCTGCCGGCAGCTGGATGAGCCTGCTGGAGCCGGCCTACCTCGCCAGCCGCGCACGCCTCATCCAGCCGCAGAGCATGAAGGTGGCCCAGCCCGGAACCCCCGGCGGGGCGCAGACCAGCATGGCGCCCATGCCCGACCAGCCGGAATACGGCACCAGCCACATCAGCGTCGTCGATGCCGGGGGCAATGCCGTCGCCATGACCACCACCATCGAAGACCAGTTCGGCTCCCGCCAGATGGTCAGCACCAGCAGCGCGCGCAGCGGGGGCTTCCTGCTCAACAACGAACTGACCGACTTCAGCTTTGCGCCGCGCGACGCCCAGGGCCGCCCCATCGCCAACCGCGTCGAGCCGGGCAAGCGCCCCCGCTCGTCCATGGCGCCCACACTGGTGTTTGACAAGGCGTCCGGGCGCCTGCTGATGAGCGGAGGCAGCCCGGGCGGCGCGCTCATCATCCACTACACCGCCAAGACGATCTACGGGATCTTCAACTGGGGCCTGACGCCGCAGCAGGCGATCAATCTGCCCAACTTCGGCAACCTCAACGGCCCCACCATGCTGGAGGAAAAGCGCTTCACCTCCACCACGATCGACAACCTGCGCGCACGCGGCGCGGAAGTGCGCGAGATGAACATGACCAGCGGCCTGCAGGCCATTACGCGCAGCGAAGTGCATGGCAAACCCATGTGGCTGGGCGGAGCGGACCCGCGGCGCGAAGGCGTGGTCATGGGCGACTGAAAGCCCCGCCCCCCTGGCGACGCACGGGCGATGCGTCGCCCTTCGTGCGGCAGCGCGTGGACCGCCTGCGCTATTGCGTGCGCCGTTTTCTCCCATTTTCATAGCAGCGCAACGCCCCTCCCCCTGCGGGGGCAGGCTAAACCCTTTACCTGGCGAGGCTGCGTGACTTCGTAGAATGTCACCTTTGTAAGAACGTGTGCGCGGCGCCGCCGACCGTGCCCTGCCTACCGACGGAAGCGTCAGCGTTCTGCAAATCGATCTGGCCCATGCCCCACCCCGCGTGCGGACAGACACGCGCACCCAGCCATCTTCTTGGAGACACCATGCAGGCTTTACTTTCACTGTCGCGGGCCATCGACAGGCTCAACGCGTTCGTGGGCAAGTATTCAATCTGGCTCATCTTCGCATCCACTTTCATCAGTGCCGCCAACGCCATCGTGCGCAAGGCGTTCGACACGAGTTCCAACGCCTTTCTGGAAGTGCAGTGGTACCTGTTCGCATGGTCTTTCCTGATCGCCGCCGGCTGGACGCTGCTCAACCGCGAGCACGTGCGCATCGACGTGGTCAACAGCCGCTTGCCCAAGAAGGTGCAGGTGTGGATCGACATCGTGGGCTTTGCGCTCTTTCTCACCCCGCTGTGCATCACCATCCTGTACCTGACCATGCCGGTCGTGATCCAGATGTACCAGTCGGGTGAAGTGTCCGGCAATCCTGGCGGCCTGATCCGCTGGCCCGTATGGGTGGCGATTCCCGTCGGTATCACGCTGCTGATGCTGCAGGGCTGGTCCGAACTCATCAAGCGCATCGCTTTCCTGCGTGGCCAGGGGCCCGATCCCATGGGCAAGCTCAGCGACAAGAGCGCTGAAGAAGAACTGGCCGAGGCGCTGCGCGCCGAAGCTGAGAGAAAGCAGGAGCAGGCCCTGTCCGCCGCTCCCGCCGCGCAACGCTGATCTGCCCCAGGAAAGCATTTCATGGAATTCATCACAAGCAATTACGCCCCCGTCATGTTCGGGAGCCTGATCATCTTCCTGCTGCTGGGCTTCCCCGTGGCGTTCAGCCTGGGCGCCTGCGGCCTGCTGTTCGGCTTCCTGGGGATCGAGCTGGGGGTCTTTCCTTCGTCCGTGATGGCCTGGCTGCCGCAGCGCCTGATCGGCATCATGGCCAACGACACGCTGCTGGCGGTGCCCTTCTTCACGCTCATGGGCCTGATCATGGAGCGCAGCGGCATGGCGGAGGACCTGCTCGACACGGTGGGCCAGGTGTTCGGCCCTTTGCGCGGCGGCCTGGCGCTGGCGGTGGTTTTCGTGGGCGCGCTGCTGGCGGCCACCACCGGTGTGGTGGCGGCCTCGGTGATCTCCATGGGCCTGATCTCGCTGCCCATCATGCTGCGCTACGGCTACGACCGGCGGCTCGCCAGCGGTGTGATTGCCGCATCTGGCACCCTGGCCCAGATCATTCCCCCATCACTGGTGCTGATCCTGATGGCCGACCAGCTCGGCCGCAGCGTGGGCGAGATGTACAAGGGCGCATTCGTGCCCGCCTTCATCCTCGTCGGCCTCTACGTGCTGTGGGTGGTCATCCTGGCCATCTTCAAGCCCCAGTCCGTACCCGCCCTGCCACCCGAGGCGCGCATCTACCGTGAAGACAATGGCAGCTCCGGCTATGCCTCGCTGGCCGTCGTGATGGGCATCTCCACGGCAGCATCGATCTTCCTGGCCGCTCACATGGCCGACGTGCATACGTGGTGGACAGGCACCGAAGTGCTGGACGTGCCGACCGATGAGAAGGTCGTCACCGCCATGTGCGGCGGCACCTTCATCGCGTTCGTCATCGCGAGCATCAACCGCGTGCTCAAGCTGGGCATGCTCTCCCGCCTGGCCGAGCGCGTGACCTTCGTGCTGATTCCGCCACTGCTGCTGATCTTCCTGGTGCTGGGCACCATCTTCCTGGGCATTGCCACACCGACCGAAGGCGGTGCCATGGGTGCCATGGCGGCGCTGGTCATGGGCTTCGCGCGCCGGCGCCTGGACATGCCCCTGCTCAAGCAGGCGCTGGGCGCCACTACGCGCCTGGCCAGCTTCGTGATGTTCATCATGATCGGCGCCACCACGTTCAGCCTGGTGTTCCAGGCGGCCGACGGCCCGAAGTGGGTGGAGCACCTGCTGGCCAGCCTGCCCGGCGGACAGGTGGGCTTCCTGATCGTGGTGAACCTCATGATCTTCTTTCTGGCGTTCTTCCTGGACTACTTCGAGCTGTCCTTCATCGTGGTGCCGCTGTTGGGACCCGTCGCCGACAAGATGGGCATCGATCTGATCTGGTTCGGCGTGCTGCTGGCGATGAACATGCAGACCTCGTTCATGCACCCGCCTTTCGGCTTCGCGCTGTTCTTCCTGCGCTCGGTGGCCCCGGACAAGCCCTACATCGACCGGGTGACGCACAAGGCCATCCAGCCCGTGACCACCATGCAGATCTACAAGGGCGCCATTCCCTTCGTCCTGATCCAGTTGATCATGGTGAGCCTGCTCATCACCTTCCCGTCCCTGGTGACGGGCAGCCTGGACAAAAAGGTGGAAGTGAACATGGAAGCGGTGGGCGCGCAAATGATGGATGCGCTCCAGGATGCGGAGAGCTACGGTGCGCCAGGCAACGACCCGTTCGCATCGCAGCCCGCTCCAGACGCCGAGCAGGCACCGGCACCGGCACCGGAGGGCGAGTTGGCACCCCCTGCCGACGGCGGCTACGGCTCGGACGACCCAGCCAAGGCGCTGCAGGACGCCATGGGCTCGGGCAGCAAGTAAGCCGTCTCACCCCCACTAAAAGCCCCGGTACGCCGGGGCTTTTTTAGTTTGCGCGGGCAACAAAAAAGCCGCAGGGAACTGCGGCCTCGTTGGATTGGTCGCAAGCCGCCGCCGCAAGGGCAGCAGCCCGCCACGCGATCAGATCTTCACACTGTTCATGTACTGGTTGAACGGGAACTCCGAGAAGCGGTTCCACAGGATCTGGTCGCGCTGGAAGGCGCGCATGTCCTGGTGGATCTTCTTGAACTCGGGCGACTTGGCCTCGTGCTCGGCAAACACTTCCATCGACGCCTTGAAGCCGGCGTCCATGATCGCCTTGGGGAACGCCTTGAGCTGCGTCTTGTTGGCCACCAGGTTCTTGATGGCGCGCGGATTGAACACCTGGTACTTGGCGGTCATGTCGGCAGCGGCCACGCGGGTGGCTGCGTCCAGGATCGCCTTGTGCTCGGGCGACAGGGCGTTGTACTTCTTGATGTTGATGAAGAACTCCAGGTCAGCGGAGCCTTCCCACCAGCCGGGATAGTAGTAGTACGGCGCCACCTTGTTGAAGCCCAGCTTTTCATCGTCGTACGGGCCAACGAACTCCACGGCGTCCAGCGTGCCCTTCTCGAGCGCCTGGTACACGTCACCGGCGGGCATGTTCTGCGCCACCACGCCCAGCTTGGCCATGGCCTCGCCGAACACGCCGCCGCCCAGGCGCATCTTCAGGCCCTTGAGGTCAGCGACGGTCTTGATTTCCTTGCGGTACCAGCCGCCCATCTGGGTGGTGGTGTTGCCGGCGCTGGCGGTCTTGAAGTTGTACTTCTCGAAGAAGGCATCCAGGTACTTGCGGCCGTTGCCGTGGTCCTTCCAGGCTGCCATCTGCAGCGTGGTCAGGCCGAAGGGCACGGCGCAGCTGAAGGCGAACACGGGGTCCTTGCCGGTGAAGTAGTAGGCGGCCGTCTGGGCCATATCGATGGTGTCGCCCTGCAGCGCATCCACCACGCCAAACGCGGGCATCAGCTCGCCGGCGGGGTGCACGGAGATCTCGAACTTGCCGCCCGACATCGCCTTGACGGCCTGGGACAATTTTTCTGCACTGCCAAAGATCGTGTCCAGCGACTTGGGGAAGCTGGAGGCAAGGCGCCAGCGAACGGCGGCCTGGGCATGCACTGCGGGTGCAACCCCGGCTGCGAGTACGCCAGCCAAACCGGCCTGCTTGATGATTGAGCGACGATCCATGGACAAATTCTCCGAAATGATGAAGCAAACAAACAGTAACGCGGTTGAGTGTACGCGCCGCTGAATCCCGCCGATGAGCGGAGGTAAATTGTAAAAACGTGGGTTGCCGGCCCCGTTGCGGGTTTCCCCTGAAAAATCAGCGAATGGCGCGTATTACTCGGCCGGGCAAGGGGCAACACAGGCCCCCGCGATGGGCTGCACAGGCGCCGCGACGCATCCCAGCGGCACGCTGCCGCGGGATGACTGCATTGTTGTGAAGGGAAGGAAAACGCGTCAGGCCGCTGCCAGCGCCTGCTCGCCCGGCAATGCGCCGAAGCGCTCGGTGATGGAGCGCTGCATGCCAGCGGCGTCCAGCCCCTGCAGGGCCAGCAGCTTGGCCGGGTCGCCATGCTCGATGAACGCGTCGGGCAGGCCCAGTTGCAGCAAGGGGCGCTGCACGCCTGCGGCGGCCAGCGCCTCGGCCACGGCACTGCCGGCGCCGCCCATGATGCAGCCCTCCTCGACGGTGACCAGCGCATCGTGCTCCGCTGCCACCTGAAGCAGCAGCTGCGTATCCAGCGGCTTGGCCCAGCGCATGTTCACCACCGTGGCGTCCAGCGCCTCGGCCGCCTGCAGCGCCGGGTACAGCAGCGTGCCGAAAGCCAGGATGGCAATGCGCCGGCCCTTGCGACGCACCTCGCCCTTGCCGAAGGGCAGCCCCTCCAGACCGGGTAGCGGCGCCACGCCCACGCCCGCGCCGCGCGGGTAACGCACGGCCACAGGGTGGTCTTGCTCGTAGGCGGTGGTGAGCAGTTGGCGGCATTCGCGCTCGTCGGCCGGGCAGGCCATGCTCATGTTCGGAATGCAGCGCACGAAGGCGATGTCATACGCGCCGGCGTGCGTGGCGCCGTCCGCACCCACCAGGCCCGCACGGTCCAGGGCAAACACCACGGGCAGGTTCTGCAGCGCCACGTCGTGGATGAGCTGGTCATAGGCGCGCTGCAGGAAGGTCGAGTAGATCGCCACCACCGGCTTCACCCCCTCGCACGCCATACCGGCGGCAAAGGTCACGGCGTGCTGCTCGGCGATGCCCACGTCGTAGTAGCGCTCGGGAAAGCGCTGGTGGAACTCCACCATGCCCGACCCCTCGCGCATGGCGGGCGTGATACCCACCAGGCGCTCGTCCTTCTCGGCCATGTCGCACAGCCACTGGCCAAAGACCTGCGTGAAGCTCTGCTTGGGCGGCGTGGCCGGTTTCACCAGGCCCACGCGCGGATCGAACTTGCCCGGGCCGTGGTAGGCCACGGGGTCGGCCTCGGCCAGCTTGTAGCCCTGGCCCTTCTTGGTGACTACGTGCAGGAACTGCGGGCCCTTGAGACCGCGGATGTTTTCCAGCGTAGGAATCAGCGAGTCCAGGTCGTGCCCGTCAATGGGGCCGATGTAGTTGAAGCCGAACTTCTCGAACAGCGTGGCCGGCACCACCATGCCCTTGGCCTGCTGCTCCAGGCGCTTGGCCAGCTCCAGCAGCGGCGGCGCGTTCTTGAGCACGCTCTTGCCCACGTCGCGTGCCTTGGCGTAGAACTGTCCGCTCATGAGCTGCGCCAGGTAGCGGTTCAGTGCACCCACGGGCGGGCTGATGCTCATGTCGTTGTCGTTCAGGATGACCAGCAGGTTGGCGTCGGCCACGCCGGCGTTATTCAGCGCCTCGAAGGCCATGCCGGCGGTCATGGCGCCGTCGCCGATGATGGCTACACAGCGGCGCTCGTCGCCGCGCTGCTTGGCCGCCAGCGCCATGCCCAGCGCCGCGGAGATGCTGGTGGACGAGTGCGCGGTGCCAAAGGTGTCGTATTCGCTCTCGGCGCGCTGCGGAAAGCCCGACAGGCCGCCCAGCTGGCGCAGCGAGGGCATGCGGTCGCGCCGCCCGGTCAGGATTTTGTGGGGGTAGGTCTGGTGGCCCACGTCCCACACCAGCCGGTCGCGCGGCGTGTCGAACACGGCGTGCAGCGCCACGGTCAGCTCCACCGTGCCCAGGTTGGACGACAGATGCCCGCCGGTCTTGGACACGCTCTCCAGCACGAAGGCGCGCAGCTCCGTAGCCAGTGCCTTGAGCTCGGCACGGGGCAGCCGGCGCAGGTCGGCGGGATCGTTCACGCGCTCAAGCAGCGGATAGTTCGTCGTGGACATATGCTATATTTTTAGTAGCTGCTAGCGCTTGATGAACAAGCGCTAGAGGCCAATTTGATTCATAAAAAGACACCAGCCCCGCCATGCGCAGCCTTGCCCATCATCAATGCGAACGGCGCACCACCATGTCGGCCAACGCCGCCAACGCCCGCGTGTCGGTCAGGCCGCTGGCGGCCAACGCCGCCAGTGCCTGCGCGCGCAGGGCTTCGGCATGCGCGCGCGCGGCCTCCAGCCCCATCAGCGAGACATAGGTCGGCTTGTCGCACGCGGCGTCCTTGCCGGCGGTCTTGCCCAGTGTGGCGGAGTCCTGGGTCACGTCCAGCACGTCGTCCACCACCTGGAAGGCCAGCCCCATGGCTGCGCCGTAGTCGCTCAGCGCGCGCAGCGTGCCCTCCGGGGTCTGGCCGCAGACCGCGCCCATCACCACGCTGGCCTGCAGCAGCGCGCCCGTCTTCAGGCGGTGCATCTGACGCAACTGGTCTTCAGACAACTGCAGGCCCACGCTGGCCAGGTCGATGGCCTGCCCGCCGGCCATGCCGTCGGCGCCTGCGGCGCGGGCCAGCTCACGGCACAGCCGCGCCTGCATGGCCGGCGGTACCCCATCCTCGGGCGTGAGCAGCTCAAATGCCAGCGCCTGCAGTGCGTCGCCCGCCAGCAGTGCACGCGCTTCGCCAAAGCGCACATGCACCGTGGCCTTGCCGCGGCGCATCACATCGTTGTCCATGCAGGGCATGTCGTCATGCACCAGCGAATAGGCGTGGATCAGCTCCACCGCGCAGGCGGCGCGCAGGGCGGCCTGCGCGTTTCCGCCGACGGCCTCGCAAGCGGCCAGCACCAGCAGCGGGCGCAGGCGCTTGCCGCCATCCAGCACGGCATAGCGCATGGCCTCGCCCAGGCCTGCGGGCGCATCGGGGCACACCCAATGGGACAGGGCGTCCTCGACCCGCGCAAGCTGCGCGCGCATCCAGCCATCGAAGTCGAACACGGGCACGGCGGACATGGCGGGCGTCACTCCTGCGTCCATGGCTGCAGCGTGCCTTCGTCCAGCACCTTGATCTGGTCCTGTACCGCGTCCAGGCGCGCGCGGCAGAAGTTCAGCAACACCGCGCCCCGCTGGTAGCCCGCCAGCATCTGGTCCAGCGGCAGCTGGCCCGACTCGATGCGGCCCACGAGCTGCTCAAGCTCTTCCAGTGCGGCTTCGTAGCTGACGGGATCGGGCTGGGTGGATGAAGGGGCGGCGGGGGCCTTGGCCATGGAGACGGAGCGCCAAGGGCGCAAGTGGAAACGGCCAATTTTAGGCGCAGGGCCCCGCGCCTGCCCGGCGAAGTCCGCGGGGATGCCCCCGCGGCCGGCGGGAGATCGCCGCCCCGGACGCCGCACGCGGCTTGCTAGGCGCGCGCAATACACGTACACCCGCCGCGGAAATAACCCCACCACCTATAATCCCATTCCTTCACCACGAACCGGCTATGGAGTACTTCCCTGGGCCGGTTTCGTTTTTTCTATAGCCCCGTGCGCACGCGCACCCTCCCTGTGGGGAGTCTTTAGGTCAGGTCACCCATGTCTGATTTAAGTCTTCAACTGCAGCAGGCCGCAAGCCAACTACCAGTTTCCAGCTATTTCGACGAAGCGCTGCTGCAGCGCGAACTGGAGACGATCTTCCAGCGAGGGCCCCGCTACGTGGGGCACCAACTCGCCGTCCCCGAGGTGGGCGACTACTTCGCGCTGCCCCAGGAAAAGGAGGGCCGCGCCCTCGTGCGCAATGCCCAGGGACAGGTGGAGCTGATCTCCAACGTCTGCCGGCACCGCCAGGCAGTGATGCTCAAGGGCCGCGGCAACCTGCAGGCCCAAGGCAAGGGCCATGCGGGCGGCAACATCGTCTGCCCGATTCACCGCTGGACGTATTCCAGCAGCGGCGAGCTGCTGGGCGCGCCGCACTTCGCGCACGACCCCTGCCTGAACCTCAACAACTACAAGCTGCGCGAGTGGAACGGCCTGCTGTTTGAGGACAACGGCCGCGACATCGCCACCGATCTGGCCGGCATGGGCCTGCAGCGCGAACTGTCGTTTGACGGCTTTGTGCTCGACCATGTCGAGCTGCACGAGTGCAACTACAACTGGAAGACCTTCATCGAGGTCTATCTGGAGGACTACCACGTGGGTCCGTTCCATCCGGGCCTGGGCAACTTCGTCACCTGTGACGATCTGAAGTGGGAGTTCCAAAAGGAATACTCCGTGCAAACCGTGGGGGTGGCTTCCACGTTCGGCAAGCCGGGCTCCGACGTGTACAAGAAGTGGCACGAGGTGCTGCTGAAGTATCGCGAAGGCAAGATGCCCGAGCGCGGCGCGATCTGGCTGACCTACTACCCGCACATCATGGTGGAGTGGTATCCGCACGTGCTCACCGTCAGCACGCTGCACCCGATCGGTGTGGACAAGACGCTGAACATGGTGGAGTTCTACTACCCCGAGGAAATCGTCGCCTTCGAGCGCGAGTTCGTCGAGGCGCAGCGTGCGGCCTACATGGAAACCTGCATCGAGGATGACGAGATCGCCGAGCGCATGGACGCGGGCCGCAAGGCCCTGATGGAACGCGGCGACAACGAGGTCGGCCCCTACCAGAGCCCCATGGAGGACGGCATGCAGCACTTCCACGAGTGGTACCGCGGTCGCATGGGTGCCGCCGTGTCCCGCGGCTAAGGCCCCACACCGCCGCCCTACGCTACCATTACAATAGCTGCCAGCGCTTGATACACAAGCGCTGGCAGCTATTTTTATTCATACCCATAGGTTTTCCATGCAAGCGCTCTGGATGGTGTTGGCGGCGTTCCTGTTCGCAAGCATGGGGGTCTGCGTGAAGATGGCCTCGGCCTACTTCAACGCGGCCGAGCTGGTCTGTTACCGCGGCTTCATCGGCATGGCCATCCTCTGGGCGCTGGCACGCTCGCAAAAGGTGGCGCTGGCCACACGCTACCCTGGCATGCACGCCTGGCGCAGCCTGATTGGCGTGACATCGCTGGGCGCGTGGTTCTACGCGATCGCCTACCTGCCCCTGCCCACGGCGATGACGCTCAACTACATGAGCAGCGTGTGGATCGCCGCCTTCCTGATCGGCGGCGCGCTGCTCGCCTGGCGCCCCTCCAGCGCGCAGCCGCGCCCGCCGTTGCAAGTGACCCTGGTGCTGACCGTGCTGGTCGGGTTCGCGGGCGTGGTCATGATGCTGCGCCCCAGCATCGACGACAACCAGGCCTTCGCGGGCCTGGTGGGCCTGTGCTCGGGCCTGACCGCCGCGTTCGCCTACATGCAGGTGGTGGCGCTGTCGCGCCTGGGCGAGCCCGAGACGCGCACCGTGTTCTATTTCGCCGTGGGCTCGGCCGTAGCCGGCGGCGCGGCCATGCTGGTCACGGGCATGTCCGACTGGCCCGGGTGGCCCGCGCTGTGGCTGCTGCCGCTGGGCCTGCTGGCCGCGGGCGGGCAGTTGTGCATGACACGTGCCTACTCGCGCGCCCTCACCGCCCGCGGCACGCTGGTGGTGGCCAACCTGCAGTACTCGGGCATCGTCTTCGCCAGCATCTACGGCGTGGCGCTGTTCGGCGACCAGTTGCCGCTCATCGGCTGGGCGGGCATGGCGCTCATCGTGGGCAGCGGCATCACGGCCACCGTACTGCGCGCCCGGGCCGCGCCGGACACGCCTGCCGAAGAACACTGACGCGCTGGCGCGCCCAACGCCGCGACAATGGGGCCTGATCGATACGCACAGAGCCCGACCATGCCCTACACCACGCTGATCTCCGTTCCTGAACTGCAGTCCCTCCTGCACAGCGGCCAGCCGCTGATGGTGTTCGACTGCAGCTTCGACCTCACCCAACCCACCCTGGGCGCCAGCCAATACCGCGAGGCGCACATCCCCGGCGCCTTCCACGCCGACCTGGACAAGCACCTGAGCGCCCGCCATGGCGCCCCCGGCGCGGGCGGCACGGTCGTGGCCTCGGCGGCGGACGAGCCCGCATCGGGCGGGCGCCACCCGCTGCCCAACCGCGAGCGATTTGCGACCTGGCTCTCGGACATCGGCTTTGCCAATGACATGCAGGCCGTGGTGTACGACCGCAACGGCGCCAACTACTGCGGCCGCCTGTGGTGGATGCTCAAGTGGGCGGGGCATGATGCCGTGGCCGTGCTCGACGGCGGGCTGCAGGCCTGGCAGGCCGCCGGCGGCGCGGTGGCCAGCGGCGACGAGCCGGCGCGTTTCCAGTCGCACTTTCGGCTGCAGGCGCCGCTGCGCCGGCTGGTGAGCGCGCAGGAGGTGCTGGCGCAACTGGGTCAGCCCGGCCAGACGGTGGTCGACGCGCGCGCCACACCACGCTACCGGGGCGAGGTGGAGCCGCTGGATCCCGTGGCGGGCCACATCCCCGGCGCACTCAACCGCCCCTTCGGCCTGAACCTGGGAACGGACGGCCACTTCAAGAGCCCGGAGCAGCTGCGTGCCGAGTTCACCAACCTGCTGGATGGCCGCGACCCCGCCACCGTCGTCCATCAATGCGGCAGCGGCGTGAGTGCCCTGCCCAACCTGCTGGCCATGGAAATCGCGGGCCTGGGTCCCACGGCCCTGTTTGCCGGCAGCTGGAGCGAGTGGTGCAGCGACCCCGGCCGGCCGGTTGAGCGCGGCTGACGCTCACGCGGACGCTTTCGCAACGTTACAGCCCGTTTTGCGGTGCACGGCCAAGCCGGCGCCGTGCATGGGCCTGCCTGTGGTGCCGGCGCAGCGGCACCCGTCGCGCGCGCGCATCGCAACGGCGGACGGCCTTCACGTGCGCAGGCATTCCTCACCTATACTTAAATGCGAATCGTTCTCATGACATATCTTAAGTAATCCGTGATCCGCACCTGCTCCGCCTTGACGTTGCGCCTCGACGCCGCTCCGCCCCTGTTCAACGGCGAGGCCTCGGCCGCCGTGCGGCCGTCCCGCTCCCTCGCGGCACAGGAGGGAGTCCGATGAGGCCCACGCAACCGTTGTGGCGCTACCGGCTCGCCGTGGCCTCGCGCACACTGGCCGCGGTGGCGGGAGGCTATGCGCTCACGGCGGCCTTCACGGCTGCGGCCGCGATGGCCCTGGCACAACGCAGCACCCGCGTGGACGCCGTGCTGGCCGCCACCTTGCTGGCGTGGCTGGTCTATGTGTTGGCCATCGCCTGGGTTTTCTTTGCGCGCACGGCCTGGCAGGCCTGGTGCGGCGTGCTGGGCCCTGCGATGCTGCTGGGGCTGGCCGCCCAGGTGCCGCAATGGCTGGCGGGTGCCGCATGAGCCCGCCCGCCGACGCATCCCGCGCCCCCGCACGCGAGGGCTTTCGCCAGGCCATGGCCTGGCTGCACACCTGGGCGGGACTGCTGCTGGGCTGGCTGCTGTTTGCCATCTTCGTGACGGGCACGCTGTCGTATTTCAAGCCCGAGTTCAACCACTGGATGCGCCCCGAACTCCAGGCCCTGCCGCCCGCCAGGGCAGATGACGCGGCAGCCGTCGCCGAGCGCGCCCTGGCCGCCCTGCGGCAGCACGCACCGCAGGCCACCCAGTGGATCATGCGCCTGCCCGACGAGCGCCAGCCCGAGGTGTCGCTGCTGTGGCACGCGGGGCCGCGCGAGCGCTTCCAGACCCTGCTGGTGCACCCCGCCACCGGCGACATCCTCACGCCACGGGCCACAGCGGGGGGAGACTTCTTCTACCGCTTCCATTTCGAGTTGCGCACTGCGCACCAGGGCCGATGGGTGCTGCAAGGGCGCTGGATCGTGGGCGTGGCCACGCTGCTGATGTTCGTGGCGCTGCTCACCGGCGTGGTCACGCACCGGCGCATCTTCAAGGACTTCTTCACCTTTCGCCCCGCCAAGGGCGGCCAGCGTGCATGGCTGGATGCGCACAACGTCAGCGGCGTGCTGGCGCTGCCGTTCTACCTGGTGATCACCTTCAGCGGACTCATGATCTTTCACTCGCTGTACCTGCCGGCGGGCATTGCCGCCGTGTATCCCGGCGCACGCGGCATCGACATGGCCAGCTACTTCGCAGAACTGCAGGGGGACGCCCCGCGCAGCGCGGGCTCCGCCCGGGCCGGTCCGCCCGCGCCCCTGCCACCGCTGGCCGTGGCCGCTGCCATGCAGCAGGCCCAGGCCCACTGGCAGGGAGGGCGCGTGCAGCGCCTGCGCGCGCAGCGCGACCCCGGCGGCGATGTGCGCCTGGAGGTCACGCGCCATGACGGCGACCGCCTGCAGTACGGTCCCGAACGCCTGTGGTTCGATGGCGCCAGTGGCCAGTTGCTGCACGAAGCCGCCCCCGCCGGCGCGGCACGGCAGACCTATGGCGTGCTCTACGGCCTGCACCTTGCACGGTTCGCAGGTCCCGGCCTGCGCTGGGCCCTGTTCGGCTTCGGCGTGCTGGGCAGCCTGATGATCGCCACCGGCCTGGTGCTGTGGACTGTCAAGCGCCAAGCGCAGGCACGGCGTCCCCATGCCGGGCAGCCCCAGCGCCTGCCCTTCGGCGAACGGCTGGTGTCCACCCTCAACCTGGCGGCGCTGGCCGGCCTGCCGCTGGCTTTGGCGGTCTACCTCGCTGCCAACCGGCTGCTGCCGCTGCACTGGGCGGCGCGGGCCGATGCGGAGCTGGCCTGTTTCTTCAGCGCATGGGCGCTAGTGTAGTGTTTGATTCTTAATGAAACTTAATTGAGCAACCACGCTCCAATGCTCTACTACGGTTTGCATTGGAGTGAAAAATTGCGAGTTGCCCCGACGATTGTGTTGACGGATGAAGAGGAAAGCGAGCTGAGCCGGCTGGCGCGCTCCAAGCGCACCAGCGTCAGATTGGCCCAGCGCGCCCAGATCGTGCTGCTGGCCGCGCAGGGGCTGCAAAACAAGGATATTGCCGAGCAGCTTGGCATTGGGCGCGTGCAGGTGGCGCGCTGGCGTGAACGCTACCTGCAATTGGGGCTGCAAGGTATCGAGCGCGACTTGCCGCGCGGCGCACCGCCGGTGAAGGTGGATGTGGCCAAGCTTGTGAAGCTAACCACACAGACCAAGCCCGAGGCGGCCACGCACTGGAGCACGCGCACGATGGCCGCTGAGTTGGGCGTCAGCGCCAGCACCGTGATGCGCCATTGGCAGGCCCACGGTCTCAAGCCTCACATCGTGCGCGGCTTCAAGGTCTCGCGCGATCCGCAGTTCGTGCAAAAGCTCGAAGACATCGTGGGGCTTTACATGTCGCCGCCCGAGCATGCGCTGGTGCTGTGCTGCGACGAAAAGAGCCAGGTGCAGGCGCTGGACCGAACGCAGCCCGGGCTGCCGCTCAAGAAGGGGCGCGCGGCCACCATGACGCACGACTACAAGCGCAACGGCACAACCACCTTGTTCGCTGCGCTCAACGTGCTCAACGGTCAGGTCATCGGCCAGTGCCAGCAGCGCCACACCCACATCGAGTGGCTGAAGTTCCTGCGTCAAATCAATCGGGAGACGCCCAAGGACAAGACGCTGCATCTGATCGCCGACAACTACGCCACGCACAAGCATCCAGCTGTGCAGGAGTGGCTGGCCAAGCACCCCAGATTCAACATGCACTTCACGCCGACCTCGGCATCGTGGCTGAACATGGTCGAGCGCTTCTTTCGCGACATCTCCGAGAACCGGCTACGCCGCGGGGTGTTCACCAGCGTGCCCGAACTCGTCTCGGCCATCGATGAGTACATCGCGCATCACAACACCAACCCCAAGCCGTTCATCTGGACCAAGAACGCTCGCGACATCCTGCAAAAGGTCATCCGCGCCAATAGCCGATTAAGTTCCAAACAGAATGCAACACTACACTAGCGCTGCTGCTCGCGGCCGTCTCGCCGGGCCGGCGCGGCTGGTGCGCCCTGCTGGCACTGGCCGGGGCGCTCTGGGCGCTGCTGCCGCTGCTGAACGCAGCCACCACGCACGCGCACCTGGGCGTCAGCCTGCCAGCCCGCGACTGGGTTTTGGCGGGCATGGACCTGGCATTCCTCGCCACCGGCGCGTTGCTGCTGGCGCTGGCCTACCGGCTGCGGCCGCTGCGAGCGCCCGCCAGTGCAAGGCCCCCAGCGGCCGTGCCGGCACACCTAACGGCCGCGCGCGGCCACCGCGCGGGAGCCTGAGATGACGGAACTGTTGTTGTGCCTGGCCGGCTGGTGCGCCATGGCCCTGGGCATGGATCGGCACCACGAGGACGCGCTGCGCCGATCCGCCACCGCCCCCACGCTGCAGCGCCTGCGCGGCGCGGGCTGGGTACTGCTGGCAGCGGCCCTGGCCCATGCCGTGGGACGGCCGGCCCCGACCGTGCCCATGGGCCTGGTGTGGTGGGGCGTAGCCCTCTCGCTGGCAGCGCTGGCCGCCACGGCGCTGGCCACCTGGCGGCCACGCTGGCTGCCCACCGCCGGCGTGGCGGCCTTGCTGGCCGCGCTGTTCGTAGGGGCCGCGGCCACGGGCTGCGCCGGCGCGGGGCCGGGCTGAGCCCGCATGGCCCGCATCGCGGGCCGGTGTGCCGACGCACACGCACTTCTTTCAGAGCCACCCACGCCAGCCGCCCGGCTGGCGCAGGCAGCCAGCGTTATCCACAAGGCGCCCCGGGGCGCCCTTGCGAGAGCCTTCATGCGCCTGCCTGTATTTCACATAAAAAACCGGCCAAAGCGCTTATCGGTAAAGCGCTGGCAGCTATTCATTCAATAGCAAACGCCATTCCGCGCATACATCCATCCATTCACAGGAGAACACGCCCATGTCCCTCATCCCTCGACACCCCCTCGCGCGGCTGGCCGGTGCGCTGCTGCTGGCCGGCGGCGCTGCGCAGGCCCACCAGGTCTGGCTGGAGCAGGCACCGAACGAGACGCGCCTGCACTTCGGTGAATACGCCGATAACCTGCGCGAGACCTCGCCGGGCCTGTTGGACAAATTCACCGCAGTGCCTGTGCTACGCCAGGCCGCAGCGCGGTCGACCGAAGGCCGCCGCACGCCCACGGCCTTCGTCTATGCGCCGCAAAGCGCTGCGGACACGCTCTGGGCGGAAGCCCCGTACCCGCTCATCGACCGCAGCAAGACGCAGCGTCCGCCGCTGCTGTGGCGCCCCGCGGCGCGCTGGGTGTCCAGCCTGGCGCAGCCGGTGGACGCCGCCGCGCCCCTGGACCTCGTGCCCACGGGGCAGGACGGCACGCTGCGCGTGGTGTTCCAGGGCGCCCCGCTGCCCAAGGCCAAGGTGACGCTGGTGGCGCCCTCCGGCTGGTCGCGCGAGGCCATCACCGGCGAAGACGGCACGGTGCGCTTTGCCCTGCCATGGCAGGGCCAGTACGTGGCCGAGGTCCAGCACACCGACAAGACCCCCGGCGAGCACCTGGGCCAGCCCTATGGCGAAGCGAGCTACGTGACCACGCTGAGCTTCGTGCAGACGCACGGCGCCGTATCGCCCGCCCTGCCCGCCCTGCCCGCCCTGCCCGCACCGACCGCCAAGGCGCGCTGAGCGGTGTCCCGCCCTTTGCATCCCCCACCGCCATGAAACTTCCCCTTGTTCCCCGCCCGCGGCGCACGGCCGTGGCCCAGGCCGCGCAGGCCGCGCTGTGGCTGCTGTGCGGCAGCGCGATCGCACAGACCGCCGAGGCCCCGCCGGGCGCGCCCGCGGCAACCGCCACCCCCACCCTGCGCCAGGTAGACGTGGTCGACTCCACGGCGGGCGCCGCCGCCACGCCCGCGCGCCGCGCGCAAAGCAGCTCGCGCCTGGGCCTGCCAGTGCTGGAGACGCCGCGCGCCGTGAGCGTGATCGACAGCGCGCTGCTGGAGCAGCAGTTGGCCACCACGGAGCGCGACGTGCTGCGCAACGCGGCCGGCGTGTCCTCGCGCAGCGAATACGCAGGCTCGTACTCGCAGTTCGCCATCCGCGGGTTGTGGGCCAACAACACCTACAACTACCTGCGTGACGGTGCCAAGTTCGTGCACCTGCTCGATCCACCACTGTTCAACATCGAACGCGTCGAGGTCATCAAGGGCCCGGCCGCGCTGGAGTTCGGCCAGGTGGCGCCGGGCGGCCTCGTCAACTACGTGAGCAAGCGGCCCCAGGCCGATCCGCTGCGCAGCGTGAAGATCGGTGCGGGCAGCCACGGCTGGCGCAATGCCGAATTCGACCTCACCGGCCCCCTGAATGCCGACGGCACGCTGCGCTACCGGCTGGACGGCGGCGCGAGCCGCGGCGGCAGCTTCGTGGACGGCAACACGCCGCGCAAGCAGGGCCTGGCCGGCAGCCTGGAATGGCAGCTCACGCCGGACACGCGCTGGCGCGCACAGGCCGAGTACCAAAGCCTGGAAGGCGTATCCACCGTGGGGCTGGCGGTGCCCGACCCGCAGAACCCGCGCAGCGCGGACGTGCTCCCGGTGGGCACCTTCTATGGCGAGCCCTGGCTGCGCACCGACGGGCACCTGCGCTTTTATTCCACGGAGCTGCAGCACCGCTTCACCGATAGCCTTGAAGGGCGGGTGCACCTGTCCCGCAACGAGACCTTTCGCAACGTGAACATGGTCTACCCCATCGGCCCGGTGACGGGCGGCCAGGTGGCGCGCAGCTACTGGCTGGCACCGGGGCAGAACTACACGTCGGACACCGCGCTGGCCGAACTGCGCGCACAAGTGCGGACGGGTCCCGTGCGCCACACGCTGCTCGCCGGGCTGGATTGGCGTGCCATCGAGGGTGTGTACGGTGCGCGTGGCACGGGCAACCTGGGCGCAGTGGACCTGTACCAGCCCGTGACGGGCCTGGTGCCGCCCGCGGCTTCGGGCGGCAGGGCCGCCGTGGCCTCGGACACGCGCAACACGGGCCTGTTCGTGCAGGACCGGCTCGCCCTGGGCGACTTCAGCCTGCTGCTGGGCCTGCGCCACGACCGGCTCAAGGACGCTTACACCAAGCCCGCCACGGATCTGAGCAAGACCCAGCCCAGCGCCGCGCTGAGCTGGCAGCCCCTGCCCGCCAGCATGTTCTATGTGAGCCATGCGCGCTCGTTCCAGGCGAACTCGGGCACGCTGCTGTGGGGCGACCGCGCGGCACCGCCTTCCGAGGGCAAGCAGTTGGAGGTGGGCTGGAAGCAGGAATGGCTGGGCCAGCGCCTGCTCACCACCGTATCGGCCTTCGCGCTGGAACTGACCAACGCACCGGCCAACGACCCCGAGCACCCCGGCTACTCGGTGCTGACGGGCCGCCAGCGCATCAAGGGGCTGGAAGTGGAGGCCCAAGGCCGCATCACCCCGGGCTGGAGCGTCACCGCGCAGGCCACCTTCCTCGACCCCAAGGTGCTGGCCGACACCGTGCCCGGCGCCAACGTGGGCCACCGCGTCGCGCTCGCCCCGCGGCGCACCGCCTCGCTGTGGACCCAGTACCGCCTGCCCCGGGTGCCCGGCCTGTGGGTCGGCGGCGGGCTGGTCCACCAGGGCGACAAGTTCACCGCCAACGACAACCGGTGGCGCCTGCCCGGCTACACCGTGGTGGACCTCGCGCTGGGCTACCAGTTCGGCGGCGGCGTGCGACTGCAAGCCAACCTGAAGAACGCCGCCAACCGGCGCTACTACGTGGACGCATCCACCACGGCCGCGGGCTTTGCGGCCGTCACACCGGGCGAGCCGCGCTCGCTCTACGTCACGCTGGACTACACGTTCTGAGCCCCTCGGTTTCTATCAAAACACGCTGCAGCGTCCGTCCATCCTGCGCAACCAGCTTCACTATTCATAGCACCATGATCTTTCGCCCTTTCCCCGCCACGCGCACTGCCGCCGCACAGGCCGCCGTGGCGCTGCTGTGCGGCGCCGCCGCGCATGCCCAGACCACCGAAGCCGCCCTGCCCGCGGTCACCATCAGCGCCGACCCGGCGCAGCAAAGCGCCACCGAACCGGTACGGGGCTTCGTGGCCCGCCGCGCGCTGTCGGCCACCAAGACCGACACGCCGCTCATCGAGACACCCCAGGCCATCAGCGTGGTCACGCGCGACCAAATGGAAGCCCAGGGAGTACAGACGCTGCGCGAGACCACGCGCTACAGCGCGGGCATCGTATCGAGCTACTTCGACAGCCGCGTGGACAGTTTCAAGGCGCGCGGCGGCGATGTGACGCAGTACCTGGACGGCCTGCTGCGCACCTATGGCACGTACAACAATGTCAAGGCAGAGCCCTACACGCTGGAGCGCGTGGAATTCCTGCGCGGCCCCTCCTCGGTGCTCTACGGCCAGGGCAGCGTGGGCGGCGTGCTCAACCTCACGTCCAAGCGTCCGCTGGCCGAGCGCCAGCGCGAGGTGCAGGTGCAGATAGGCAGCCATGCGCGCAAGCAGATCGCCGCCGACCTGACCGGCCCGCTGGATGCCGAGGGCCGGTGGCTCTACCGCCTGGTGGCCGTAGGCCGCGACAGCGGCACGCAGGTGGACCACGTGGACGATGACCGCGTGGTGTTCGCGCCATCGCTCACCTGGCGGCCGAGTGCGGACACCTCACTCACGCTGCAGGCGCACTACCAGAAGGACCAAAGCGGCTCGCTGATCGGCTTCTTCCCCTGGCAGGGCACGCGGCTGCCGAGTGCCTACGGGCGTATTCCCACCAACACCTTCATCAGCGAGCCGGGCTGGGACGCCTACGACACCGAGAACGCCTCCTGGGGCTACCTCTTCAGCCACCGCCTGAACGGCGACTGGACGCTGCGCCAGAACCTGCGCCGCACCGTGAGCGACGTGGACTACCGCACGCTCTACACCAGCTTCACTGCCAATGCCGCCAGCGGCCGACCCGCGCGTCCGGTGTTCGACGCCAATGGTCGCACCGTGCTGCGGGACGCCGCCTGGCAACGCAACGCCAGCCGCCTGCTGCTCATCGACACGCAGCTGGAAGGCCACCTGCGCGCGGGCGCGGTAGAGCACACGCTGCTGGTCGGCGTGGACGGTCAGCGCAACCACACCAGCCAGTCCAGTTGGCGCGCCGTGGCGCCCGCCATCGACGTGTATGCACCGGTGTACGGCAACTTCACCCCGCCCAGCAGCGCCGCCCTGACGGCCCTGCCCGACGTGACGCAGCGCCAGCTGGGCCTGTACCTGCAGGACCAGATGCGCTGGGGTGCGTGGACCGCCACGCTGGGCCTGCGCCATGACCGCGCCAAGACCGACACCGAAGGCCGCCCCGCCGCGGCGGTGGACGACAAGGCCTGGACCAAGCGCCTGGGCCTGACCTACCAGGCCGGCGGGGGCTGGGCACCGTATGTCGGTTATTCAGAGTCGTTCCAACCGCTGGGCGGCGTCAACGTGTACGGCACGGCCTACAAACCCCAGCGCGGCCAGCAGTGGGAGGCCGGCGTGAAGTGGATGCCCGAAGGGCGCGGCATCTCGGCCTTTGCGGCGCTCTACCACCTGCGCGAGAAGAACCGCAAGACCACCGACCCGAGCAACCCGCTCAACAGCCTGCAGATCGGCGAGGTCACCATCAAGGGTCTCGAAGCCGAGATGACCGCCAGCCTGGCGCGCCATTGGGACTGGACGCTGGGCTATGCCTATGCCGACGCCACCATCAGCCGCAGCAACGCGGGCGACCAGGGCCAGCGCGTGGCGGGCGTGCCGCGGCACACGGCGTCCAGCTGGCTCATGCACCGCTTCGCGGCCCAGGGCCGGGGCGGCTGGACGGTAGGCGCCGGCGTGCGCTACACCGGATCGCAGTGGACCGGCACACCGGCCATCGATACCCCGTCGGTGCTGCTGGCCGATGCCATGGTGGCCTACGACGCGGGCGATTGGCGCCTGGCGCTGAACATCAACAACCTGACGGACAAGGTCAACATCACCCAGTGCCTGGCGCGCGGCGACTGCTTCTACGGCGAGCGCCGCAACGTGCTGCTGACGGGCACCTACCGCTTCTGAGCGCGGTGTAAAAAAAGCCCCGGCAGGCCGGGGCTGGTGGTGCTGAAGGGCTGCGTCAGACGTGGGTGATGGAGATCGCGCGCGTGTTCAGGCAGGCCTCCAGCGCCTCGGGGCCGCCCTCGGAACCATAGCCCGAATCCTTGATGCCGCCAAACGGCAACTCGGCCGAGGGCGTCGCGGGCTGGTTGATCCACAGCATGCCCACCTCGACGCGCTGGCTCAGCAGGTGCGCATTCTTGAGCGAGCGCGTGAACGCGTAGCCCGCCAGGCCGTAGGCGAGGCGGTTGGCCTCGGCGATGGCCGCTTCGAGCTGCGTGAAACCCTGCACGGCCGCGACGGGTCCGAAGGGTTCCTCGTTGAAGATGCGTGCATGGGTCGGCACGTTGTCGAGCACCGTGGGCGCAAAGAAGTTGCCCACCTCGCCCAGCCGCTCGCCACCCGTGCGCACCGTGGCGCCCTGCTGCACGGCATCGGCCAGCAGGTCGGCCATGGCCGCCACGCGGCGCGGGTTGGCCAGCGGGCCCATCTGCGTGCCCTCGGCCAGGCCGTCACCCACCTTCAGGCCCTGGGCATGGCGCGTGAGCGCGGCCACGAAGTCGGCGCGCACGCTCTCGTGCACCAAAAAGCGCGTGGGCGAGATGCAGACCTGCCCCGCGTTGCGGAACTTGGCGCCGCCCGAGGCCTTGACCGCCAGTTCGATATCCGCGTCCTCGCAGACGATCACCGGGGCGTGGCCGCCCAACTCCATGGTCACACGCTTCATGTGCTGGCCCGCCAGCCCCGCCAGTTGCTTGCCCACGGGGGTGGAGCCGGTGAACGTGACTTTGCGCACGATGGGGTGCGGGATCAGGTAGTTGGAGATCTCGGCCGGGTTGCCGTACACCAGGCCCACCGCACCGGCGGGCACGCCGGCATCGGCAAACGCACGGATCAACTCGGCCGGGCTGGCGGGCGTCTCCTCAGGCGCCTTGACCAGCACCGCGCAGCCCGCGGCCAGCGCCGCGCCCAGTTTGCGCACCACCTGGTTGATAGGGAAGTTCCAGGGCGTGAACGCGGCCACCACCCCCACCGGGTCCTTCACCACCATCTGGCGCACGGCGAGGTTGCGCGACGGCACGATGCGGCCGTACACGCGCATGCCCTCATCGGCAAACCACTCGATGATGTCGGCCGCGGCCATGGCCTCGACACGCGCCTCGGCCCGGGGCTTGCCCTGCTCCTGCGTAAGGATGGCGGCAATGGCGTCGGCGCGCTCGCGCATCAGCGCCGCCGCCCGGCGCATGGTCTTGGCGCGCTCGATGGCGGGCGTGTCGCGCCACACCTCGAAGCCCTTTTGCGCAGCCGCCAGCGCACGGTCCAGGTCGGCAATGCCCGCATGCGCCACCCGCCCGATTTCCTGGCCCGTGGCCGGGTTGTGCACGGCGATGGTCTTGCCGCTCTCGGCGTCCTGCCATTGGCCGGCGATGAAAAGGCGCGTGTCGGGATAGGTCATGCAATAGGCTCCTGGGTGTCATGTCAAGAATAATCGGGCGCCAGGCGCAGGAGCAAGACCCGCGCCGGCCGCAACTGGTCACTATAGAGTGCAACGCCCCGCGGCGCAGTCGCGTGGGCGCGAATCCCCACGCGCTCAGCTGGTGGTATCCCAACCCCCGCCCAGCGCGCGCACCAACCCCAACGTGGCCACGTACTGCGCTGTGCGCACCTGCAGCGCCTGGCGGCGGTTGCGCAGCTCGCTGCGGCGCGCATCCAGCAACTCCAATTGGCTCACCAGACCGTTGCGGTAGCGCGAATCGGACAGCTGCGCAGCGCGCGCGGCGGACTGCACGGCGCGGTCCTGTGCCTGTGCCTGCGCCTGCGCCTGGCCGGCCAGCAGGCGCAGCGCGCTGAGCTGGTCTTCCACCTCGCGAAAGGCTGTGAGCACCTGGCCGCGGTGGGCGGCGAGCGCCCCTTCCAGCCGGGCGCGCGCACCCTCCTCCTGGGCGGCGCGCTGGCCGCCATCGAAGAGCGGCAGCGACAGCAGCATGCCAATGCCCCACGAACGCGCCGACCACTTGAACAGATCGCACAGCTCGGGCGATGCAAAGCCCGCGCTGCCCGTGAGTGCCAGCGCGGGAAACCACGCCGCCTGCGCCACGCCCACCCGTGCTTGCGCCGCCAGCACCGCGGCCTGGGCCGCAGACACATCGTGCCTGCGCGCCAGGACCGTGCTGGGCACGCCGGGCGGAATCACCGGCAGCGCTGCCTCGACCGCCGCCGGTGGCAGCGAGAAGCCCATGGCCACGTCGCCCACCAGCACGGCCAATGCATGCCGCAGCTGCGCCTGCTGACGCTCCAGCGCCAGTGCTTCGGATTCAGTGGCCGCCACCTCCGTCTGCACGCGCGCCACATCCAGCTCCGCCACATCCAGCTCCGCCACGTCGCCCGCCTGGTAGCGGCGCTGCGTGAGGTACAGCGTGCCGCGGTAGGCCTCCAGACTCTCATCCACCAGCGAGAAGGAGAAGCACATGGACCAGATACAGGCCATGCGCATATTCGCGCGGGTGGTCGAAGCTGGCACCTTCACGCGCGCCGCCGATTCACTGCAACTGCCCAAGGGCACCGTGACCAAGCACGTCCAGGCGCTGGAGGAGCGCCTGCGCGTGAAGCTGCTCAACCGCACCACGCGCCGCGTCACCGTGACGGCCGACGGCGCCGCGTTCTACGACCGCACCGTGCGCCTGTTGGCCGACTTCGACGACATCGAAGCCAGCATGAGCCAGGAGCGCGCCAATCCGCGCGGGCGTCTGCGCGTGGACGTGGGATCGTCGGTGGCGCGGCTGCTCATCGTGCCAAACCTGGCGCAGTTCCAGGAGCGATACCCCAACATCCAGATGGACCTGGGCGTCAGCGACCGCACCGTGGACCTCATCGGCGACAACGTCGACTGTGTGATCCGCGGCGGCGAGCTGGCCGACCAGTCCCTGGTGGCGCGGCGCATCGGCAACCTGGAATTCATCACCGTGGCCGCGCCCGCCTACCTGGAGCGCTTTGGCGTGCCCGCGCACCCGCTGGACCTGGAGCGCAGCCACCGCACCGTGATCTACTTCTCGCCCGTTTCGGCGCGCCGCTATCCGCTGGAGTTTCGCAAGGACGGCGAGGTGATCGAAACCTCGGGCCCCTCTCACCTGGCCGTGAACGAGAGCAACGCCTATCTGAACGCCCTCGTCGCCGGCCAGGGCGTGGGGCAGATCACCACCTTCCAGGCCCAGCAGCACTTCGAGCGCGGCGAACTCGTGCGCGTGCTGCCCGACTGGTCCCACCCCCTGCTGCCCGTGTACGTGGTGTATCCGCCCAACCGCCATCTGAGCGCCAAGGTACGCGCCTTCGTCGACTGGGCTGCGGAGCTGTTTGCCAACGAGCCGCTGCTGCAACACCAGTAGAGGCAATTGCTATATTTTTAATAGCTTTTGGCGCTTACCAAATAAGCGCTATAGGGCAATTTCTTTCAAACCAGCGTTCGTGGGCGGCAAGCGCGTATGCTCGCCGTCCATGACCGACCAACCTGCAGCGCCCGCCCCGCAACCACCCGCACAGCCCCGCAATCCGCTGCACGGCATCACGCTGGAGGCGATGGTCGTGGCGCTGCAGCAGTACTTCGGCTGGGAAGGTCTGGCCAACCGCATTCCCGTACGCTGCTTCCAGAGCGACCCCAGCGTCGCCTCCAGCCTCAAGTTCCTGCGCAAGACGCCATGGGCGCGCGAAAAGGTCGAGGGCCTGTACCTGTTCATGCTGCGCGAGCAGCGGCGCAACGCATCGCGTTGACCGCGGGGACGGTCGCACTGGCGAACGTGCACGGCAGCTGGCGCACGCCGGCGCGCGGTTCGTCGCAATGCGCTGGAACGCCGACGGGCGGGCCGGCACAGTGGCTCCACGGACGGCATGGTGCCGCCGGCAGTGTCCCCACAGGAGCCCTCATGAACGCCTTGCATACGCTGACCTCGCAGGTCCCTTCCACGCGCCGCCCCTTGCTGCGCGGCGCCATCGCCAGTGCCGTACTGGCGCTGGCCGGCACCGCCACCACGGGCGCGCTGGCCCAGGTGCCGCAGCACACCCCCGCGCCCTCGGCAGCGCAGACGCAGGTGGCCGCCATGCCCCATTCCACCCACGACCGTACCAACGCTGTCGGCCGCACACGCGCTGAAGTGATTGCCGAACTGCAATGCGCGCGCGAGTCGGGCGAGCTGGAGGCCAGCGTGCTGGCCCAGTACGGCCTGGTGCCCCCTGCCCGCCAGGGCGCGCGCGCGAACTGCGCGCACGATGCCCAGAGCCGCCAGATGGCACAGGGCCAATAAACACCCCCCGAGCCCGGGCCCGGAAGTGCCGGTCAGTCCGCCGCGGGCGCGAGAAAGTCCCTGCTGATGCAGCCGCCGAGTTCGTTCACGCGGTCCAGGAACTGCGTAAGGTAGGCATGCAGGCCGGTGGCCAGGATTTCGTCGATGCGGCCGTAACGCAGATCGGACAGCAGGCGTCCGGCCCGCCGCTCGGTCTCCCCCGAATGCTCATGCGCGACGGCGGCCAGGTTGTCCACCACCTCGTGCATGCTGGCATGCAGCGAACGCGGCATGTCCCGCCGCAGCATGAGCAGGTCGGCCACGCGCTCGGGCGTGATCACGTCGCGGTACACCTTGCGGTAGACCTCAAACGCCGAAACGCTGCGCAGGATGGCGCTCCAGTGGTAGAAGTCGGCCTCGGGCGTGGAACGGCGGGCATCGCCCGCCAACCCATGAAAATCGCTCTGCACCGCATGGAACTTCACGTCCAGCAGCCGCGCCGTGTTGTCGGCGCGCTCCAGGAAGGTGCCCAGGCGCAGGAAGTGAAACGCCTCGTCCTGCAGCATGGTGCCCAGCGTGACCCCGCGCGACAGGTGCGAGCGGTACTTGACCCATTCGAAGAACTGCCCGGGGTCGCGCTCGAAGGCCCCCTCGCGCAGCTGGCGTGACAGCTCCAGCCAGGTCTGGTTCAACGTCTCCCACACCTCCGTGGTGAGGGCACCGCGCACGGCGCGCGCGTTCTCGCGCGCCGCGCGCAGGCACGCGGCGATGGACGACGGGTTGCCCTCGTCGCACACCATGAACCGCAGCACACCCGTGGCCGTGATCGCACCCTGCCGCGCGGTGTAGGCGGGAATCAGCTCACTGATCGACAGCAGCCCGCGCCAGCCCTCCTGCGCCTGCGCATCGGACTGCGGCAGCAGGGAGGTCTCGTAACTGTCGTTGAGCATGCGGGCGGTGTTTTCTGCCCGCTCGGTGTAACGGGACATCCAGAACAGGTGATCGGCAGTGCGGCTCAGCATGTGGCCTCCTCGGCTTGGGCGGGCAGCAAACCCCGCACGCGCTGCGCGCGCCCGCCGTGTTGTGGCGCGAGCCCGCCTGCGGCGGGCCTGTCTGCCCGCTCGGTGAAGCGGGACATCCAGAACAGGTGATCGGCAGTGCGGCTCAGCATCTCATTGACCTCCATCCTCATCCCCCAGCACCCAGGTGTCCTTGGTGCCGCCGCCCTGCGACGAGTTGACGACGAGCGAGCCTTCCTTGAGCGCCACGCGCGTGAGCCCGCCGGCCACCATTTGCACTTTCTGTCCACTGAGTACGAAGGGCCGCAGATCGATGTGGCGCGGCGCGATGCCCGCATCCACGTAGGTGGGACAGGTCGAGAGCGAGAGCGTGGGCTGGGCGATGTAGCCCGCGGGATTGGCGATGAGCGCGGCGCGGAAGGCCTCGATCTCGGCGCGCGTGGCCGCGGGTCCGATGAGCATTCCGTAGCCGCCCGCGCCATGCACCTCCTTGACCACCAGCTCCGGCAGATGCCCCAGCACGTACTGCAGGTCTTCAGGGCGGCGGCACATCCAGGTGGGCACGTTGGCCAGGATGGGCTGCTCGCCCAGGTAAAAGCGGATCATCTCGGGCACGTACGGGTACACCGACTTGTCGTCCGCAATGCCCGTACCCACGGCGTTGCAGATGGCCACGTTGCCCGCGCGGTAGGCCTGCATGAGCCCCGCGCAGCCCAGTGTGGAGGTGGGCCGGAACACCTGTGGGTCGAGGAAGTCGTCGTCCACGCGCCGGTAGATGACATGCACGCGCTGCAGGCCGCGCGTGGTGCGCATGTAGACGACGTTGTCCTTGACGACCAGGTCCTGGCCCTCGACCAGCTCCACGCCCATCTGCTGCGCGAGGAAGGCGTGCTCGAAATAGGCGCTGTTGTGCATGCCGGGCGTGAGCACCACCACGGTGGGGTCGGCGCTGCTCCAGGCCGGCGCGCTGGCACGCAGCGTGTCCAGCAGCAGGTCGGGATAGTGCGCCACGGGGGCCACCTTGTGCAGCGCAAACAGCTCGGGAAACAGCCGCATCATCATCTTGCGGTTTTCCAGCATGTATGACACGCCGGACGGCACGCGCAGGTTGTCCTCCAGCACGTAGTGGATGCCCTCGCCATCCGCGCCCGGCGCGCGCACGAGGTCGATGCCCGCGATGTGCGCGTACACGTCCTGCGGGACGTCCAGGTCCACCATCTCGGGACGGAACTGCGCATTGGCCAGGATCAGGTCGGCAGGCACGATGCCTGCGCGCAGGATGTCCTGGCCGTGGTAGATGTCGTGGATGAAACGGTTGAGCGCAGTGACGCGCTGCACCAGGCCGCGCCGCATGCGGCGCCATTCCTGCGCGGGGATGATGCGCGGAATCAGATCGAAGGGGATCAGCCGCTCGGTCCCGGCGCCCTCCTCGTCCTTGTCGCCATACACGGCGAAGGTGATGCCCACGCGGCGGAAGATCACCTCGGCCTGCGCGCGGCGGGCCTGCATGGCATCGGCCGGCTGCTGCGCCAGCCACTGGCCGTAATGCCGGTAGTGCGCCCGCACGTCGCTGCCCCCGAAGGGCAGCACGGTGTACATCTCGTCGAACTGCTGCATGCGGCGTGCCTCCTGCACCCAGGATAGCAAGTTGCAGGCCCGGCAACGCTACGGCTGCGGCAAAAGTGACGCCTCGGACACGCGGTGGTGCCAGTAGCGCCGCGTGGCCTCTCGTTCACAGTGCACCGCCAGCGGCGCATCGGATACCCAACGCGCCGCACCGCAGGGCGGCGACTGCACGAGCAAGACGCCGCGCTGCTGGTAGCGCGCCGCCACGTCGGGCGCGGGGTGGCCGAAGCGGTTGCGGTAGCCGGCCTGCACCAGCGCGGTGCGCGGCTGCACGGCATCCAGGAATGGCGCGCTGGACGAGCTCTTGCTGCCATGGTGCGGCACCAGCAGCAGGTCTGCCGCCAGCGCGGCACCGCCATCTACCAGCGCCTGTTCCTGCGCGCGCTCGATGTCGCCCACCAGCAGGGCCACCGCACCGCCGGTGTTGTCACTGGTCCGCGCGGCTGCGATGCGCAGCACACAGCTCGTGGCGTTGGACGTCGGCGCACGGGCGCCCGGCCCATCGCCCGCATCGCGCGGCGGGTGCAGCACTTCGAAAAGCACGCCGTCCCAGTTCCAGTGCTGGCCTGCCAGGCAAGGCTCGGCGGGCCGCAGGGCCTGCAGTGCATGGTCGGCCTCAATCGACCCCAGCAGGCGTGCCTGCGGCTGTTGCGCCAGCACTGCCGCGGCGCCTCCGGTGTGGTCGGTATCGCGGTGGCTCAATACCAGCAGGTCCAGCCGTTCGCCCAGCGCGCGCAGCAGGGGCACCAGCACGCGCTCGCCCGCGTCGCTGTCCTGGTGGTAGCGCGGGCCGGCGTCGTACAGCAGCGCATGGCGCGCCGTGCGCACCAGCACGGCCTGGCCCTGGCCCACGTCGGCGGCCAGCAGTTCGAACTGCCCCGGCTGCGGGCGCGCGGGCTGCCACCACAGCGCCGGCAGCAGCAGCGCAAGGCCCAGGGCACGTACGCCCCACGGCAGGCGCAGCGCCAGCAATACGCCGCCGGTCACGGCTGCCGCGCCGGCCCACAGCGGGGCCATGGGCAAAGCGACCTGCGCCCAGGGCCAGGCTGCCAGCCACTGCAGCAACACCGACAACGCCTGCACGCACCACGCCGCCGCCTGCCACAGCGGCGCCCACAGCACCCCCAGCAGCGCCAGCGGCGTGACCACCAGCGTGGTCCACGGAATCGCCACCAGATTGGCCAGCAGCCCCACCAGCGCAACCTGCCCGAACAGCAATAGCGTGAGGGGCGTGAGCGCCAGCGTCACCACCCACTGTTCACGCAGCAATGCATAAAAACGACCTGCAACGCCCACGGGATAAGCGCTAGCAGCTCCCAAATCAGTAGCAAACAGCACAGCCACGGCCACAAAGCTCAGCCAGAAGCCCGGCTGCAGCAGCGCCCACGGATCGACCGCCAGCACCACCGCGCAGGCCAGCAGCCACACCTGCGGCCAGGGCCAGCGCCGCCCCGACAGGCGCAGCAGCGCCACCGTGGCCAACATGCACACCGTGCGCTGCGCGGGCACGCCCCATCCGCTGAAGAGCGCATAGGCAGCGGCCAGCAGCACACCGCCCACCAACGCCGCCGTGGGCGCGGGCACGGCCAGGCACAGGCGTTGCGAGCGGCGCCAGGCCCGGTCCAGCAGTGCGGCCGCAAGCCAGGCAAACAGCGTGATGTGCAGCCCCGAGATGCTCATGAGGTGGGCCACGCCCGTGGCGCGGAACACATCCCAGTCCGCCCGCTCGATGGCGCGCTGGTCGCCCGTGACCAGCGCCGCCACCACCCCGGCCGCACGCTGGCGGGCTGCATCCTGCGCAGGGTCCACCAGCGTGCGCACGATGGCGTCGCGCACCCGCTGGCGCAGTTGCTCCACGGGGTGGCGCCAGGTGGCGCCCAGCCGCTCAGGCGGGCCGTGCAGCGCATCCAGCCGCGCGCTGGTACGCACGTAGCCCGTGGCCTGCACCCCTTGCTCCCACAGCCACAGCTCGTAATCGAAGCCGTGCGGATTGCGCCCGCCGTGCGGCGCCTTCAGGCGCACGGTCAGGCGCCAGCGTTCACCGGCGCGCACAGCGGGCGGTGGACTGTCCGCGCCTGCCTCACCACCCAGCCCGCCGGCATACCAGGTCAGGTCGATGAGCGGCGGCACGCGCACGGGCGCACCGTCCAGTTGCGCCGCCTCCACTTCCAGCCGCAGGCGCAACCCGGTCTCGCGCGGCTGCGGCATGGCGGCAACCACGCCCGTTACGCGCAGATCACGCCCCTCCAGCGCCGGCGCCAGAGACTGCTCCAGGAAGACCGCAGCGCGCATACCGCACAGCCCGTACATCAGCACCGCGGCCAGAATCGCCACGCCGCTGCCGTGCCAGCGGCGCGTGCCGCGCACACCGGCCCACAAGACGAGCGCCCCGGCCGCCAGCAACGCGCCAACCATCAACCCCGCATAGGACGGCCAGGGCCACAGCGCAGGCTGCTGCAGTTGCAGCGCCACGCCCACCACCCCCGCAGCCAGCGCAACGGGCAGATGCCAGGCCCGCACCACAGGCACGCGAGCGACCGGCACGCGAGCGGACGCCGTCGCCACCCGCGCGGCGGTGCTCCCTCCCTGCTGGTGCTGTGGCCCCTCGGGCGCCCACTGGTCCATGGCCGCATGCTATGCGAACGCACGCGATGGGCGCTCCGCCGGCGTGGCGATGTGCAACACTCGCCCGGTCCCACGCTGCGTCGGCGGCCGTGGGCGCGCTTCCCGGGCCGTGCCGCGCCCGCCCTCGTTTTCAAGGATTGCCATGAGCGTTTACGACAAGCTGAAGGAACTCAACATCACCCTGCCCCCCGTGGCCGTGCCCGCCGCCGCCTACGTGCCCTATGTGCAGACCGGCAACCTGGTGTTCCTGAGCGGCCACATTGCCCGCAAGGACGGCAAGCCGTGGGCCGCGCAGTTCGGCCGCGACATCACCACCGAGGAAGGCAAGGCCGCCGCACGCGCCGTGGCCGTCGACCTGCTGGGCACGCTGCATGCCGCCACCGGCGGCGACCTGAACCGCGTGCAGCGCATCGTGAAGGTGATGAGCCTGGTGAACTCCACGGGCGACTACACCGAGCAGCACCTGGTGACCAACGGCGCCAGCGAACTGCTGGGCGAAGTGTTCGGCGACAAGGGCAAGCACGCGCGCAGCGCCTTTGGGGTGGCACAGATCCCCCTGGGTGCCTGCGTGGAGATCGAGTTGATCGCCGAGCTGGCCTGAGCCGCGCACCGCGTTCTTTCCCAGCCTCCCGCGTGCGCTCGTCGCGGCATGCGGAAGGTGAAGGAGCCAGCCCCGCGCGCCCGCGTGGCAAGCAAGGCGCCCCGTCAGCGCAAGGCGTGCGACCGCACGCGGATCAGAAGGACTCCCAATCGTCCTCACCACCTTGGGCCAGTGCCGCAGGCCGTGCGGCGGCGGCAGGTGCAGCAGCCGCACGCAGGGGGGCCGCTGCACGCTGCGCCGGCGCCCGTGCCGGCGCTGCCGCCGCGCGGGGCGCGGCGGGTGCCTTGCCCACAGGTGCCACCGGCATGGGACGTGCCTGTGGAGCGGCCGGCACGGGGCGTGCGGCTGACGGCACAGCAGCTACCGCGCCATCGATGCGGAATGCTGCCACCACGCGCGTGAGGTGATCGGCCTGCTCGCGCAGGCTTTGCGCCGCGGCGGCGCTCTCCTCCACCAGCGCCGCGTTCTGTTGCGTCATCTGGTCCAGTTGACCCACGGCCTGGTTCACCTGCGAGATGCCCGCGCTTTGCTCGGTGGCGGCGGCGGTGATCTCGCCCATCATGTCGGCCACGCGCTGCACCGACTGCACCACCTCTTGCATGGTGGAGCCCGCGCTGTGCACCAGGCGCGAGCCGCTTTCCACGCGGCCCACCGAGTCGCTGATCAGGTCCTTGATCTCCTTGGCGGCCGATGCCGAGCGCTGCGCCAGGTTGCGCACTTCGCCCGCCACCACGGCAAAGCCCCGGCCTTGCTCACCGGCGCGCGCGGCCTCCACGGCCGCATTCAGCGCCAGGATGTTGGTCTGGAAGGCGATCCCGTCGATGACGCCGATGATGTCGGCGATCTTGCGGCTGCTGTGCTGGATGTCGTCCATGGTGGACACCACCTCCCCCACCACGCTGCCGCCGCGGCGCGCGACGTCGCTCGCGCCGCCGGCCAGCTGGCTGGCCTGGCCCGCCGTCGCCGCGCTGTGCTGGACGGTGCTGGTGAACTCCTCCATGGCCGCGGCGGTTTGCTGCAGGTTGCTGGAGGTGGATTCGGTGCGCGCGGACAGGTCCTGGTTGCCGGTGGCGATCTGCGCGCTGGCCACGGCAATGCTGTCGGTGGTGTGGCGCACCTCCTGCACCATGCGCGCCAGCGAGTCGCGCATGCCCGCCAGCGAACGCAGCAGCTCGCCAAATTCATCGCCACGCTGCACATCCACCGCCTGCTCGCGCAGGTCGCCGTCCGCCACGCGCGCCGCGAGCGCGTTGGCCTCGGCCAGCGGGCGCTGGATGCTGCGGATCAGGAAATACGCCCCCAGCACGATGGCCACGAGCATCATGGCTGCGGCCGCGGCCGCCAGCTTCACCGTGAGCATGCGCGTGGCGGCCATCTCTGCCTGGCGCGCCTGGGCGGTCTGCTCCTGCATGCGCACGAAATCCTGCAGCGTGCCCAGGTAGGCGGTCACTGCGGGCACGTAGGACTGCTGCGCCAGGCGCACCGCCTCGTCATGGCTGCCGGCGTCCTTGAGCTGGCGGGCCTGGTTGCGCAGATCGATCATGGCCTTGCGCGCCGTGGCGATGCGCCCCATCTGCTCGCGGTCGGCGGGCGTGAGGGCCATGGCTTCCAGCCCCTTTTGCAATTCGCTGATGCGCGCCGAGGTGGCGGCAATGTCGCCCTTGAACGCCTGCTCCACCACGGCGTCGGTGCTGAGCACCAGCGCCAGCGTGCGGGCCGCATTGGTCTCGGTCAGGCCGGCCCAGCGTGTGGCCGTCTGCACGCGCTGCGTCATCTCGCGGCTCAAGGCGTCGGATTCGGCCTGCGCCCTGGCAGAGCGCACACCAGCCACGCCCACGACGGTCAGTTGGGCCAGCACGATGCAGCCCACGGCGAGCCAGAGTTTGTGGGAAATGCGCAGCGATCTCATGGGGTGGGCTCCTGGAATTCGTTATGGCGGGGTTGCGAGAATGCTACCAAACGCAACAAAGAAGCCCCGCCGCCCACGCGACATACTATCGCTATCAAAAAAATAGCTGCTCGCGCTTTCTACACCGTAACTTCAACGGTTTTTATCCGTAAAAGCTTGTACCAGCAAGCGCGACCAGCTATTGTTTTTGAATCACTCTACGCGCAGCACGTCGGACGGTTTGAAACCCAGGTCGGCCGCCTTGCCCTTGCGCCCGCGCACGGCGCGCGCGTTGTTGAGCGAGCGGATCTCCAGCTGCTCCTCGCGCGGCTTGCCGCCACGGCCCACGCCCACGAAGCGCACACTGCGCGTGTAGGCCGCCGCGCCGGCCAGTTGGTCCTTGGGCTCCAGGTCGATGAGCATCAGCCCGCGGCCGCCCTTTTCCATGAGCTTGAGTTCGGCGATCTCAAACGTGAGCACTCGCCCACCCACGGATGCGCAGCACACATGGGTGGCGGGCGCCAGCGGCTGGCTGCCGCTGGTGAACGCCGCATGCGAGGGGCGGCACAGGCGTTCGCCCTCACCCAGGTTCACAAAGGCCTTGCCGCCACGGTTGCGTGCGGTCATGTGCTCCACGGTGGACAGGAAACCATAGCCGCCCGAGCCCGCAAGCAGCAGCGCTGCGTTGGCCGGTCCGGCGAAGTAGTGCACCGGCTGCGTGCCGGCCTCCAGCTCGATCAGCGTGGTGATGGGCTGGCCGTCGCCACGCCCGCCCGGCAGGCTGGACACGGCCACCGAGTACACCCGCCCGTTGCTGCCGAAGACGATGAGCGTGTCCACCGTGCGGCACTCAAAGGTGCCGTACAGGCCGTCGCCCGACTTGAAGGCGAAGCTGCCCGCCTCGTGCCCGTGGCCCTGGCGCGCACGCACCCAGCCCTTTTCGGACACCACCACGGTGACGGGTTCGTCCAGCACCTTGACCTCGGCCACGGCCTTCTTTTCGGCCTGGATCAGCGTGCGGCGCGCGTCGCCGAACAGCTTGGCGTCTGCCTCGATCTCCTTGGCCATCAGGCGGCGCAGCGAGGCGGGGTTGGCGAGGATGTCCTCCAGCTTGCCCTGCTCTTCGCGCAGCTCTTTCAGCTCCTGCTCGATCTTGATGGCTTCCAGCCGCGCCAGTTGGCGCAGGCGGATTTCCAGAATGTCCTCGGCCTGGCGGTCCGACAGGTGAAAGCGCGCGATCAGCGCCGCCTTCGGCTCGTCGGCCTGGCGGATGATGGCGATCACCTCGTCGATGTTCAGCAGCACCAGCTGCCGCCCCTCCAGGATGTGGATGCGGTCCAGCACCTTGTCCAGCCGGTGCTGGCTGCGCCGCGTGATGGTGGTCTGGCGGAAGTCGATCCACTCCTGCAGCATCTCGCGCAGCGACTTCTGCACGGGCCTGCCGTCCAGCCCCACCATGGTCAGGTTGATGGGCGCGGAAGTCTCCAGGCTGGTGTGCGCCAGCAGCGCGGTGATGAGGTCCTGCTGCGGCACCTTGCCGGTCTTGGGTTCGATGACCAGGCGCACCGGCGCGTCCTTGCTGGACTCGTCGCGCACGCCGTCCAGCAGCGCCAGCAAGGCAGCCTTGAGCTGCGTCTGCTCCTGCGTGAGCGCCTTCTTGCCGGTCTTGACCTTGGGGTTGGTGAGTTCCTCGATCTCCTCCAGCACCTTCTGCGCGGAGACGCCGGGCGGCAGCTCGGTCACCACCATCTGCCACTGGCCGCGCGCCAGGTCCTCGATCTTCCAGCGCGCGCGCACCTTGAGGCTGCCGCGGCCCGTGCGGTAGGCGTCCTGGATGTCCGCATCGCTGCTGATGATCTGGCCGCCGCCCGGGTAGTCAGGGCCGGGGACCAGCGCGAACAGTTCCTCGTCGCTCAACTGCGGCTTCTTGACCAGGGCCACGCAGGCGTCGGCCACCTCGCGCAGGTTGTGGCTGGGGATCTCGGTGGCCAGGCCCACGGCGATGCCGCTGGCGCCGTTGAGCAGCGCGAATGGCAACCGCGCGGGCAGCTGGCGCGGCTCCTGCGTGCTGCCGTCGTAGTTGGGCACGAAATCCACCGTGCCCATGTCGATCTCGTCCAGCAGCAGGCCGGCGATGCGGGTCAGGCGCGCCTCGGTGTAGCGCATGGCCGCCGCGCCGTCGCCATCGCGGCTGCCGAAGTTGCCCTGGCCGTCGATCAGCGGGTAACGCTGGTTGAAGTCCTGGGCCAGGCGCACCAGTGCGTCGTAGGCCGACTGGTCGCCGTGCGGGTGAAAGCGGCCCAGGACGTCGCCCACCACGCGGGCGCTTTTGACAGGCTTGGCCGCCACGTTGCGGTTTGGCCCGCTGTAGCCCAGACCCATGCGGTCCATGGCGTAGAGGATGCGCCGCTGCACGGGCTTGAGGCCGTCGCACACGTCGGGCAGCGCGCGGCCCTTGACGACCGAGAGGGCGTATTCCAGATAGGCGCGCTGGGCATAGCCGGCCAGTTCCAGGCTGTCGCCGTGGTCGGCGGGCGCGGAGAAGTCGAGAGTGGGTTGGTCGCTCATTCAGTGAAGACAGACTCGGTCGATGACTGCCGGGCCAGGCGCGTGGGCGCAGGCGTGGACATGCGCTGCGTGTCGCCGCGCTCACCGGCATCGGATAGGGAATGGGGCGTGGCGGGCAGTTCCATGCGCACGCGCCCCGGGTTCGCGCGCTGATTGCGCGTCGGTAGCGGCGGCTTGAGCAGCGCATACAGGCCCATCACGCTCTGCACGTAGTTGCGCGTCTCGCGGTAGGCGGGAACGCGGTTGCCGGCGCGCTGCACGGCACCCTCGCCCGCGTTGTAGGCTGCCAGCGCCAAGTCCAGGCGGCCCTCGAAGAGATCCATGAGGTAGCGCAGGTAGCGCGTGCCCGCGGCCACGTTGGTGGCGGGGTCCACCAGCTTTTGCTCCACCGAGCGCCTGGCGTCGCCGCTCACGCCGAAGCGGCTGGCGGTGGCGGGCATGAGCTGCATCAGCCCCACGGCGCCGCGCGGCGAGACCGCACGGGTGTTGAAACCCGACTCGGTGGCGATCACCGCCTGCAGCAGCGCGTAGTCCACGCCATGGCGCGCCGACGCCGAGCGCAGGTGCTGGCGCACGAGCTTGTAGTCGTGCGACACCTCGAAGAAGGCCAGCAGCCGCGCCCCCGAGGGACTGGCCGGCCCGGTGGAGACATCGGCCGCACCCTGACGTCCGGTGTTGGAGCCGTCGCGCTCGGAGTCGAAGTCGTTGCCGCGAAAGAACAGCGCGTAACGCTCGTCCAGCTGCTGCGCGGCGAAGTGCGTCACGCCGCGCTCGTCCACGAAGGCCCACAGGTCCGCATGCGCGGATTGCTGCAAAAAAAGGAGCGCGCAGCACATGCCAGCCGTGCGCAAAAGCCCCAAAAGGCTGTTACGCATACGGTATCCCAGGCGCGCAATCATGGCGAGGATGCCTTCGTCAGATGTCCACATCCACCAGGTCGCCGTGCAGCTCCATGAGCTCGCGGCGCGCGGCGGCCTCGCCCTTGCCCATGAGCTTGGTGATCAGGCCCTCGGTGGCGGAGAAGTCGAATGTGCCCAACTGCACCGGCAGCAGGCGACGCGTGTCCGGGTTGAGCGTGGTCTCCCACAGCTGCTCGGCGTTCATTTCGCCCAGGCCCTTGAAGCGGCTGATCTGGCACTTCTCGCGCGGCACGCCATCCTTGGCGCACTTGTCGAGGATGCTTTCCAGCTCGGATTCATCCAGCGCATACACCTTGGCCGCTGGCTTCTTGCCGCGCGCCGGCACGTCCACGCGAAACAGCGGTGGCCGGGCGACAAAGATATGGCCGGCCTCGATGAGCTTGGGGAAGTGGCGGAAGAACAGCGTGAGCAGCAGCACCTGGATGTGCGAGCCGTCCACGTCCGCGTCGGAGAGGATGCAGATCTTGCCGTAGCGCAGGCCGGACAGGTCGGGGGTGTCGCTCGGGCCGTGCGGGTCCACGCCGATGGCTACCGAGATGTCATGCACCTCGGTGTTGGCAAACAGGCGGTCGCGGTCGACCTCCCAGGTGTTGAGCACCTTGCCGCGCAGCGGCAGGATGGCCTGGCTTTCCTTGTCGCGGCCCATCTTGGCGCTGCCGCCGGCCGAGTCGCCCTCGACCAGGAAGACCTCGTTGTAGGCCAGGTCACGGCTTTCGCAGTCGGTGAGCTTGCCGGGCAGCACGGCCACGCCCGAGCCCTTGCGCTTTTCGACCTTCTGGCCGGCCTTTTGCCGTGTCTGCGCGGCCTTGATGGCCAGTTCGGCCAGCTTCTTGCCGTATTCCACGTGCTGGTTCAGCCACAGCTCCAGCGCCGGGCGCACGAAGCTGGACACCAGCCGCACGGCGTCGCGCGAGTTCAGCCGCTCCTTGATCTGCCCCTGGAACTGCGGGTCCAGCACCTTGGCCGCCAGCACATAGCTGGCGCGCGCAAACACGTCCTCGGGCAGTAGCTTCACGCCCTTGGGCAGGAGCGAGTGCAGCTCGATGAAGCTCTTGACCGCGTTGAACAGGCCGTCACGCAGGCCGCTTTCATGGGTGCCGCCGGCGCTGGTGGGGATCAGGTTCACGTAGCTCTCGCGCACCGGCTGGCCTTCCTCGGTGAAGGCCACACACCATGCGGCGCCCTCGCCCTCGGCAAAGCTCTCGTTGTGGCGGTCGGCGAAGCCCTCGCCCTCGAACAGCGGGATCACCGGGTCAGCGCTCAGCGTCTGCGCCAGGTAGTCGCGCAGGCCGCCCTTGTACTGCCAGGTCTGGGTGTCGCGCGTCTTTTCATTGACCAGCTGCACCGTAACGCCGGGCATGAGCACCGCCTTGCTGCGCAGCAAGTGCGTCAGCTCGCCCATCGGAAGGTTGCTGGACTCAAAGTACTTGGCGTCGGGCCAGACGCGCACGGTGGTGCCCTGCTTGCGCTCGCCCGCCTGCAGCGGGCGCGCCGCCAGCGGCTCGGTCACATCGCCGCCCGCAAACACCAGGCGCGCCACCTGGCCCTCGCGGTGGGTGGCCACCTCCAGCCGGGTGGCCAGGGCGTTGGTGACGCTTACGCCCACACCATGCAGGCCGCCCGAGAAGCTGTAGGCCCCGCCCTTGCCCTTGTCGAACTTGCCGCCCGCGTGCAGGCGGGTGAACACCAGTTCCACCACCGGTGCGTTCTCCTCGGGATGCAGGCCGAACGGAATGCCTCGGCCGTCGTCCTCCACGCTCACCGAGCCGTCGGTGTGCAAGGTCACCTTGATCTTCTTGCCAAAGCCCGCCAGTGCCTCGTCGGCCGCGTTGTCCAGCACCTCCTGGATGATGTGCAGGGGGTTGTCGGTGCGGGTGTACATGCCCGGCCGCTGCTTGACGGGCTCCAGTCCCTTGAGGACGCGGATCGAGCCTTCGGAGTAGTCGCTGGCGGAGGTGGATGCGGGTTTGACTGCCATGGCGGCGGATTGTAGTGCTGGATATAAAACCAGGATGGTGACGCTTTCTTGCCCCGCCAGCGTGCTGCACAGGGGGGCGCCAAGCAGGCGACACGGGTTTTCGCTACATTCGCCGGATGCACGACGCAACCCGAAAACTGTCCATGGCCCAGGTGCTGATCTGCGGCGCCGCCATCGTCACTCTGTCCATGGGCATCCGGCACGGCTTCGGCCTGTGGCTGCAGCCCATCACCCAGGACATGGGCTGGACACGCCAGACCTTTGCCCTGGCCATGGCCATTCAGAACCTGTCCTGGGGTCTGTTCGGCATCTTTGGCGGCATGCTGGCCGACCGCCTGGGCGCCTTCCGCGTGCTGATCGGCGGCGCAGCGCTCTACGCCATGGGCCTGGCCGGCATGGCGCTGTCTCCCACGCCGCTGCTGTTTTCGCTGACCACGGGCGTGCTGATCGGCGCTGCACAGGCGGGCACCACCTACGCCATCATCTACGGGGTGCTGGGCCGGCAGATCCCGGCCGACAAGCGCTCCTGGGCCATGGGCGTGGCCGCTGCGGCGGGCTCGTTCGGCCAGTTCCTCATGGTGCCGCTGGAGGGGCAACTGATCCTGCGCCTGGGCTGGCAAGAGGCCCTGCTGGTGCTCTCGGCCATGGTGATCCTGATCGTTCCGCTGGCCTTCGGCCTGCGCGAGCCGGGCTTTCATGGCAGCGCCCCCGTCAAACGTACCCAGTCCGTGGGCGAGGCCTTTGCCGAGGCGCTGCGCTACCGCAGCTTCCTGCTGCTCACCGCCGGCTACTTCGTGTGCGGCTTCCAGGTGGTGTTCATCGGTGTGCACATGCCCAGCTATCTGCGCGACCAGGGCCTCACGCCCCAGGTGGCCAGCTATGCGCTGGCGCTGATCGGGCTGTTCAACGTGTTCGGCACCTATATCGCGGGCTCGCTGGGCCAACGGATCCCGAAGCGCCACATCCTGGCGTTCATCTATTTCGCCCGCGCCGTGGCCATCACCATCTTCCTGCTGGTGCCGCTGTCGCCGTTGTCGGTCTACGTGTTCTCGGCCGTGATCGGCGCACTGTGGCTGTCCACGGTGCCCCCCACCAATGCCACCGTTGCGCAGATCTTCGGGGTGCAGCACCTGTCCATGCTCAGCGGCTTCGTGTTCTTCAGCCACCAGATCGGCAGCTTCCTGGGCGTGTGGCTGGGCGGCTATCTGTATGACCGCACGGGCAGCTACGACATCGTGTGGTACCTGGCGATTGTGTTGGGCATCCTCGCGGGCTTGGTGAACCTGCCCGTACGCGAGGGCGCCATCGTGCGCGCCACCCCTCAGGCGGCCTGACCATGCGCACCCTGTACAAGCGGTCGATCGTCGCAGTTGCGCTGCTCGCGGTGCTGCTGGGGGTGTTCGCGCTGTACCTGCAGCCCGACTTCATGCTGACGCTGGCGGACCAGATCTGGGCCTGCTTCTGACGATGGCCCCGCACGGCACCGCCCATGCGCCGCTGCCCGCGGCCTCGGAATGGATACAGCGCTGGTCCCACCTGGTGCCTGCGGGCGGCAGTGTGCTGGACGTGGCTTGCGGTCACGGCCGTCACATGCGCTGGTTCTATGAAAGAAAACACCCGGTAACGGGCATAGATAAAGCGCCAGAAGCTATTGAAAGCATAGCACCATGGGGCGCGACGATCGTTGCGGATATCGAGGCTGGCCCCTGGCCCCTGCCCGGGCAGCGCTTTGCCGGCGTGGTGGTCACCAATTACCTGTGGCGTCCTTTGCTGCCCACCATCGTGGACAGCGTGGCGCCCGGTGGCGTGCTGCTCTATGAGACCTTCGCCGTGGGCAACGAAACTGTCGGCCGGCCCGCGCGGGCCGAATTCCTGCTGAGGCCGGGCGAACTGCTGCAGGCCTGCCGGGCCCTGCGCATCGTGGCTTATGAGGAAGGCTTCCTCGACGCGCCCGCGCGCTTCGTGCAGCGCATCGCCGCCGTGCGGCCTGCGCCGTCCATGGACGGGCCGCTGCGCGCGCCGCTGCGCACGCCGCTGCAGGGCCCCGTCTAGTTAGAATGTGTTTTTACCGTTTTTGAACGCGGACATGACTTCTCCCAGCGCCCCCCTGACCGGCAGCATCGTCGCCCTCGTCACGCCCATGCATGACGACGGCAGTGTGGACTACCCCGCGCTGCGCAAACTCATCGACTGGCACATCGCAGAAGGCACCGACTGCATCGGCGTGGTGGGCACGACCGGCGAATCGCCCACGGTGAACGTGGAGGAGCACTGCGAAATCATTCGCGTGTCCGTGGAACAGGCCGCCAAGCGCGTGCCCATCATGGCGGGCTGCGGCGCCAATTCCACGGCCGAGGCCATCGAGCTGGCCAGGTTCGCCAAGAAGGTCGGCGCCGACAGCCAGTTGCAGGTCGTGCCCTATTACAACAAGCCCACGCAGGAAGGCCAGTACCGCCACTTCAAGGCGATCGCCGAGGCCGTGGGCGACCTGCCGATGGTGCTGTACAACGTGCCCGGCCGGTCGGTGGCGGACATGCAGCACGAAACGGTGTTGCGCCTCACGCAGGTGCCCGGCATCGTGGGCATCAAGGAAGCCACAGGCAACATCGAACGCGCGCAATGGCTCATCCGCGACGTGCCCAAGGGCTTCGCCGTGTATTCCGGCGATGACCCCACGGCCGTGGCGCTCATGCTGTGCGGCGGCCAGGGCAACATCAGCGTGACGGCCAACGTGGCGCCCCGCCTGATGCACGAGCTGTGCGTGGCCGCGCTGGCCGGTGACACCCGCCGCGCCATGGAGATCCAGTTCCGCCTGATGCCCGTGCACAAGCAACTGTTCGTAGAGGCCAACCCCATCCCCGTGAAGTGGGCTGTGCAGCGCATGGGCCTGTGCGGCGGCGCTCTGCGCCTGCCCATGACGCCCCTGAGCCAGGGCAACGAAGCCGTGGTCGAGGCCGCCCTGCGCGCCGCGGGGCTGCTCTAAGCTCTAATTTCACCCAGCCTGTTGCCAGCTTGCAGCGTATTTGGAACGCTCCCGGCCGAATCTGGATCAATGAGGATTTTCGCGTGAACGCTACCACCCGTTTGGGCCTGCTGGGCCTTGCCGTGACCCTGTCTGCTTGCTCCGTGCTGGAGAACGACAAGATCGATTACAAAAGCGCCACCAAGGGGGCAACGCTGGAGGTGCCTCCGGACCTGACGCAGCTCTCGCGCGACACACGCTACACGGTGCCTGGCGGGGTCGTGTCTGCTGCCGCTTTCGAAGCCGGCCAGGCGCAACAGCCCCGCGGCGCGGCGAGCGCAGCCCCGAAGTCCATTGGAGACGTACGCATCGAGCGCGACGGCAACCAACGATGGCTGGTGGTGGACCGCCCTGCCGACCAACTGTGGGACCCGGTGCGTGACTTCTGGATCGAAAACGGCTTCGTGTACGTGCTGGAACAACCCAAGCTCGGCCTGCTGGAGACCGACTGGGCCGAAAACCGCGCCAAGCTGCCGCAGGACATCATCCGCTCCACGATCGGCAAGGTCTTCGATTCGCTGTATTCCACGGGCGAACGCGACAAGTTCCGGACCCGCCTGGAGCGCAACGCCAGCGGCGGCACGGAGATCTACATCAGCCACCGCGGCATGGTGGAGGTCTACACCAACACCCAGAAGGACAACACCGTCTGGCAGCCCCGCCCGGCCGATCCGGAACTGGAAACCGAATTCCTGCGCCGGCTGATGGTCAAGCTGGGCGTGAGCGAGGAGCAATCCAAGGCCGCCGCCGCAGCGCCCGTACCCTCCGCCCCGTCCGCGCGCATGGCCACGGTGGACAACGTGCCGGTGGTGCAGCTTGATGAAGGCTTCGACCGCGCGTGGCGCCGCGTGGGCGTGTCGCTGGACCGCACCGGCTTCACCGTGGAGGACCGAGACCGCAGCCAGGGTGTGTACTTCGTACGCTACGTCGCCCCGACCGAGAAGAAGGAGCAAGGCTTCTTCAGCAAGCTGTTCAGCCGCTCGCCCGACGCGGTGCCGCCGCTGAAGTACCGCATCGTGGTGCGCAGCGAGGGCAACCGAAGCACCGTGTCTGTGCTCAACGCCGCAGGCGCGCCCGAAACCTCCGCCAATGCACAGCGCATCGTGCGCGTGCTCGCGGATGATCTGAAGTAAAAGGGGCGGCGCCGCGCCGCTTGCGCCTACACGATGCTGCGCTTTCGCAATCTGGCCAGCGGCAGCACCGGCAACGCCACGCTGGTTGAAGGGCGTAGCGGCGCGCATACCCGGCGCCTGCTCGTGGATTGCGGGCTGGGCATCCGGCAACTGCAATGGCGCCTGGAGGCTGCCGGCACGGCCCCTGCGCAGTTGGATGCCGTCTTCATCACGCATGAGCATTCCGATCATGTGGGCTGCGTGCTGAAGCTCGCCCTGCGCGAACGCATCCCCGTTTGGATGAGCGAGGGCACCTACGACGCCCTAGGGGCGCCAGACCTTGACGGCCTGCTGCATGTGGCGTGCGATGGCGTACCCGTCGATATGGGCAGCTTTTGCGCACATCCTTTCAGCGTGCCGCATGACGCACGTGAACCATTGCACTTGCGCTGCAGCGATGGCGCGACGCACATCGGCCTACTGACCGACCTGGGCCATGCGGCAGAAACGGTGGTGGAACGGCTGCAGGGTTGTCACGCGCTGCTGCTCGAAGCCAACCACGACGCCGACCTTCTGGCGTCGGGCGACTATCCCGTGTTCCTGAAACGGCGCATCGCAGGTCCGCGTGGGCACCTTCCCAACCATGTCAGCGCGGACATCCTGCACGCCGTACATCACCCGAATCTGCGACACGTGGTGGCTGCACACCTGAGCGCACGCAACAACCGACCGGATCTCGCGCAATCCGCTCTGGCGCAAGCTGTGGGGTGGCATGCAAGTGACATCGTAGTGGCCGATCCGCGCGAGGGCACTCCCTGGATCGAGGCCAGCTACTGAGCCATTGCCCAAAAAAGAAAACCCCGACCTTGCGGTACGGGGTTTGCAGCAAGCCCGGCCCCTGAAGGGGCCGGGCATCAGAGTGTTCTTACTTGGCTTCGGAAGCGGCAGCGCCGGTAGCGGCGGCAGCAGCAGCATCAGCAGCTGCCTTGGCGGCATCGGAAGCTGCGTCGGTAGCGGCAGCAGCAGGTGCCTCGACAGACGCTGCGGGCGCGGGAGCAGGTGCGGGCTCAACAGCCGGTGCGGGAGCAGGAGCTTCCACAGGAGCGGGAGCAGGTGCGGGCTCTTCCTTCTTGCCGCAAGCGGCGAGAGCGGCAGCAGCGATCAAAGCAGCCAGAACGACGGAGTTCTTCATTTGGTGTCCTATCAAGCGGAACGATTGTTATCAAACAGCCCAATGCCGCCATCCACGCGGCTAGTCAGGCAGTGGCGCTACGCTTTGCGAAGCAAACGCCGGGGGGCAAAACCAGTTCGGAATTATAGAAAGATTTCGTCAATAGTAGATAACACGAATAACTGGCTACCCTTGTTACAAAGAGGGTGAATCCGTCACAGGCCAAGTACGGATGCAGGGAATCCAGGAGTGCTCTTGCGGTCTACCCACTCCTGCAGCGATTCGCGCAGGATGATGCGGCGCTCCGGCTCGGCGCCGGCGACGCCGTTGCACCGCACCGGGTCGTGCCGCTGCAGCGCCCACAGCGGCGACCACAGTGCACTGGGCACATCCTGCGGATCTGCGACGGACGCCTTGCGGCAGACAATGATGTGGTCCCAGCGCACGCGCCACTGCACAAAGCGCGCGTGCCGCCGCACGATTTCATCGAACCCCGCCGCCACCAGCACGAAGCGCCGCCCCGCCCGCGCCCAGTCCTGCAGGGAATCGGCCACGGAGCGCTCCCCCAACGGCCAATCGTGGAAGCTGGCGTCCGACAGGATGAGCTCGGGCCAACCTTCGCGCGCAGCGCATGCCAGGGCATCGCGCACCAGTTGCTGAAATGCCACCCGCCCTTCAAACCGGCCAGCGGGCAGCGATGACTGTGCGTGCGAGATGGCGTCTTCCATGGTTTGTCTCCGGCGGCGACGCGTCAGGCCTGCGCGCCCGCATGGGCCCAGCCTGCCTCGCACCAAGCGGACAGCAGCTCCAATGCTTCATCGCTCGCCCGCGCGAGGTCCCGCGAGTCCAGGAGACGCTCGTCGGCCAAGCGACGCATCAGTACCGCATCGCGACCGGCCGCGCGATAGCTTTCGCCGTTGATGAACACATGCCTGTCGTCATACATCATGCGCGTGCGCCGGTCCAGCACCACGCTCTCCAGCATGTCCGCCGGAGACGGCTCGAACCATACGTTGGGCTTGGGTTCGGTCAGAGCCTCGCCCAGTGCGCACTCCAGCGCCTGAGGCTGCTGCAACGCGCGCTGCACCGCCTTGCGTGCGAAGTCTTGCAACGCGGCCGGGATGGCTCCCGGGTTCGCAACAGCGGACTGCTGTGCGTCACGGTAGATGGCCCCCTCCTCGTCGGCCGCCGCCTCCGCCATGCGCTGCAGCACCTCATGCGCCAACTGGGCACCATTGGGCGAGCGAAAGCCGATGGAATAGGTCATGCATTCCCCCTCGGCAATGCCATCGTGGGCCCAGCCCGGGGGCAGGTAGAGCATGTCGCCGGGCTCGAGCACATGCTCTTCTTCGGGCTCGAAAGCCGCGAGGATCTTCAGCGGCAAGCCGGGGCGCAGCGTCTTGTCCTTTTGCCGGCCAATGCGCCAGCGCCGCCGCCCATGGGCCTGCAGCAGGAAGACGTCGTAGTTGTCGAAATGCGGCCCCACGCCTCCGCCGTCGGTGGCGTAGCTGATCATCAGGTCATCAAGCCGCGCCTCGGGCACGAAACGGAACTGCTGTAGCAGCGCGTGCACGGCATCGTTGTGCAGATCCACGCCTTGCACCAGCGCGGTCCAGCACGGCGTGGCCAGGGACGGCAGGGAGCGGCGTGCCAACGGCCCGTGGCGCAGCACCCATTGGCCGGCCTTATCCTGGATGAAGCGCGACTCCACACCGTCCTGCCCCGCCAGCTCCAGCAGTTCGGCGCGGCTCAGCAGCGGCTTGAAGCCGGGGATGGCCTGGCGCACCAGCAGCGGCTTCTTGTGCCAGTGGCGGCGCATGAACTGCGCCGGGCTCAGGCCCCCGAGCAGGGCCAGCGGTTGTTGAACGTCCATGGAATCGAAATGGCCGCGCGCGCGGCAGGGCAGTGAACTGCGACAATTCTCCTATGGAAATTACCGAACAATGTGTGGTCGCCTTGACCTGGGTCCTGAAAGACACGCTGGGCGAGGAACTGGATGTGCTCGACGATCCCGTGGAATTCCTCGTGGGGGGCGACGACCTGCTGGGCCGCATCGACCAGGCCCTGCAGGGCCATGGCGTCGGCGCCGAACTCTCGCTGCACCTGGAGCCCGAGTAAGCTTTTGGGGACTACCAGGACAAGCTGCTCTTCCTGGAGCCCCGCCAACTGTTTCCCGCGGATATCGAAGAAGGCATGACGTTCGAGGGAACGGCTTTGCCCCAAGGCGTCAACCCCGATGCACCGCGCGACGCGCTGTACACCGTGGCGCAGATCTACCCTGAGCACGTGGTGCTGGACGGCAACCATCCGCTGGCAGGCATCGCACTGCGGCTGCAGCTCAAGGTGCACGCGGTGCGCGAAGCCACGGAGGAAGAAATCGGCCGTGGCACAGCGGGTACGGGGTTCTTCCGCATTCAGCCGCAGGCGCCGGGCAGCGACCTGATCCACTGAACCACGCACTTTTCGGCACACAACCCCAAAAGACGGGCTCCCCTCGGGAGCCCGTTGTGTGTGCGCGGCGCCGCCATCGGCGCGTCAATCGTCTTACATGCGCGATATCTGTCCGCCATACAGCCGCACGCGGTCGCCGGTGCGCAAATCGCCTGGCGACGGCACTTCGTACACCCGCTGGCCGCCCCGGTCCAGGTTCACCGTGATGCGATAGGCCTCGTAATCGCCAGTGTTATTGCGGCCTTCGATGGCGTTGCCCGCCACCGCGCCACCCACGGCCCCGATGGCGGTAGCCGCCGTGCGGCCGGAGCCCGAGCCAATTTGATTGCCCAGCACGCCGCCCACGACGGCACCCAGGATCGCGCCAGCGCCGGACGTGCGGTTGCGCGCCTGCAGTCCTTCGATGTAGGCCACGGTGCCGTACTCGGTACCTTGCTGGTTAGGGTAGGTGGTGTATCCCGGCGCCGGTTGGCTGGTGTAGCCGGGCGTCGGATGGTAGTCAGAATAGCGCGGCTGTTCGGCGCAGGCGACCAGTGCGCCAGCCACCAGCGCGGAGCCGGCCAAGGCGATGAAGCGGGAATGAGGACGCATGGAAATCTCCTTGGTTCAACAATGCAAGCATGGCTACATGAAAGCGGCCACCCATTGGGAGATTGAAGCACCGCAGCATCCTGCACACTGCCGGCCATGCCCGGCGGGCCTCGTAGTGAAGTGCGCACCCGCCATGTAGGCAGGGGCCGACAGCGGCGCTGGCGCTCAGTGCTTGCCCGTGGAGCCGTAGCCGCCCTCACCGCGCTCGCTGGCCGGAAACTCCTGCACCACGTTGAACTGGGCTTGCACCACCGGCACGATGACCAACTGCGCCAGGCGCTCCATGGGTTGCAGGGTGAAGGCCTGGGGGCTGCGGTTCCACGCGCTGACCATGAGTTGCCCCTGGTAGTCGCTGTCGATCAGGCCCACCAGGTTGCCCAGCACGATGCCGTGCTTGTGGCCCAGCCCCGAGCGCGGCAGGATCAGCGCGGCATAGCCCGGGTCCTGAAGGTAGATGGCGATGCCCGTGGGCACCAATTGCCAGGCGTTGGGCTCCAGCGTGAGCGGCGCGTCCAGGCACGCGCGCAGGTCCAGCCCCGCGCTGCCGGGCGTGGCATACGTTGGCAATTGATCCGCCATGCGGGGGTCGAGAATCTTGACGTCGATTTTCATGGGAGCAGAGGTTCAAAGGAATGGTCGGGCGGTGTCACGCCGGCAGCACCGCGAGCCGAGCCCGCGATCATCGCCCAACCGGTGCACCCCTACCCGCTCAAACGGCGGCAAGGCGCCGCGCGATCTCCGCCACGAGCTGATGGCCCAGCGCCTCCTTGGAAGCACGGGGCAGTTCACGATGGCCCTGCGCGTCCACCAGCAGCAGCGCATTGTCGTCCTGCCCGAACGTGGCCGGGCCGATATTGCCCACCAGCAACGGCACGTCCTTGCGCTCGCGCTTGGCGCTGGCATGCTCCAGCAGGTTCTCGCTCTCGGCGGCAAACCCCACACAGTACAGACGGCCAGCGCGCGCGCGCTCGGTGCGCGCCACCGTGGCCAGGATGTCGGGGTTCTCCACAAACTCCAGCGCCGGCACGTCGCCCGTGCCGTCTTTCTTGATCTTGTGCAGCGCAGCAGTGGCGGGACGCCAGTCCGCCACCGCGGCCGTAGCTATGAAAATAGTAGCTTCTCGCGCTTGCTCCTCAACGATTGCAAGCATGTTTTGTGCTGAACGCACGTCGATGCGCCGCACGCCCCGCGGGGTGGGCAGATGCACCGGCCCGGCGACCAATGTGACCTGTGCGCCAGCGGCACGCGCCGCGCGGGCAATCGCAAAGCCCATCTTGCCGCTGGACAGGTTGGTGATGCCGCGCACCGGGTCAATGGCCTCGAAGGTGGGGCCAGCGGTAATCAGCACGTGCTGGCCCGTAAGCAACTGGGGGGTGAAGAAGGCCTCCAGTTCCTCCAGAATCTCCGCGGCCTCTAGCATGCGGCCGTCGCCCGTCTCGCCACAGGCCTGGTCACCAAAGCCCACGCCCAGCACCGTCGCGCCGTCGCGCGCCACCTGGGCCAGGTTGCGCTGAGTGGCCGGGTGGCCCCACATCTCGCGGTTCATGGCGGGGGCCAGCAGCAACGGCACCCGATCCCGGGGCCGTGCCAGACACAGCAGGCTCAATAACTCGTCGGCCCGCCCCTGCACCAGCCGCGCGATGAAGTCCGCGCTGCACGGCGCAATGAGGATCGCGTCCGCCTCGCGGCTCAGGTTGATATGGGGCATGTTGTTCGCCTCGCGCGCGTCCCACTGCGAGGTGTAGACGCTGCGTCCCGACAGCGCCTGCATGGTCACGGGCGTGATGAACTGCGCAGCCGCCTCGGTCATGACCACCTGCACCGTGGCGCCGGCCTTCACCAGCAGCCGGCACAGTTCCGCCGATTTGTAGCAGGCCACGCCGCCGCTCAAGCCCAGGACAATGTGTTTGCCAGCCAACTGTTCGTTCATGGGGGCGCAATTTAGCAGAGGGCATGGCCCCTGCCACTGCATCCCTGCAGTGGGCTGATTACAATCCCAATTTCCCACCACCATCAAAGACATGACCAAATTCGTCTTCGTCACCGGCGGTGTGGTGTCTTCCCTGGGCAAGGGAATCGCCTCAGCCTCCCTTGCCGCGATCCTCGAATCGCGGGGTCTCAAAGTCACCCTCATCAAGCTCGACCCGTACATCAACGTGGACCCGGGCACCATGTCACCGTTCCAGCATGGTGAGGTCTTCGTGACCGACGATGGCGCCGAAACCGACCTGGACCTGGGCCACTACGAGCGCTTCATCGAAACGCGCATGAAGCAGGCCAACAACTTCACCACGGGCCGCATCTACCAGAGCGTGCTCGAAAAGGAGCGCCGCGGCGACTACCTCGGCAAGACCGTGCAGGTGATCCCGCACGTGACCAACGAGATCCAGGAATTCATCAAGCGCGGCGCGGGCATAGACACGGACGACGCCGTGGACGTGGCCATCTGCGAGGTCGGTGGCACGGTGGGTGACATCGAGTCCCTGCCCTTCCTGGAGGCCGTGCGCCAGCTGTCGCTCAAGCTGGGGCCGAACAACTCGGCTTTCGTGCACCTGACCTACCTGCCCTGGATCGCCACGGCCGGCGAGCTCAAGACCAAGCCCACGCAGCACACGGTGCAGAAGCTGCGCGAGATCGGCATCCAGCCCGACGCCCTCCTGTGCCGCGCCCAGCAGGCCGTGCCCGACGAGGAGCGCGAGAAGATCTCCCTGTTCACCAACGTGCCCGAGTGGGGCGTGATCAGCATGTGGGACGTGGACACCATCTACAAGGTGCCGCGCATGCTGCACGAGCAGGGCCTGGACGGCCTGATCTGCGACAAGCTGCGCCTGAACACGCCGCCCGCCAACCTCAAGCGCTGGGACGCGCTGGTGCACGAGACCGAGCACCCGCAGGGCGAGGTGAAGATCGCCATGGTGGGCAAGTACGTGGAGCTGTCGGACGCGTACAAGTCCGTCAACGAGGCGCTCAAGCACGCCGGCATGCAAAGCCATGTGCGCGTGAAGATCGACCACCTGGACTCGGAAGACATCACCGACGCGAACGCTCGCGAGCGGCTCGGTGCCTACGACGCCATCCTCGTGCCCGGGGGCTTCGGCAGCCGCGGCGTGGAGGGCAAGATCTCCACGGCGCGCTACGCGCGCGAGCACCAGGTGCCCTACCTGGGCATCTGCCTGGGGATGCAGGTGGCCACCATCGAATACGCGCGCCACGTGGCGGGCCTGCAGGGCGCCAATTCCACCGAGTTCGACCCCGCCACGCCGCATCCGGTCATCGCCCTGATCACCGAATGGAAGGACGAGGACGGCACCATCAAGACGCGCTCCGAGAATTCCGACCTGGGCGGCACCATGCGCCTGGGCGCGCAGAGCTCGGACGTGCAGCCCGGCACCCTGGCGCACAGCATCTACGGCGACGTGGTGACCGAGCGCCACCGCCACCGCTACGAGGCCAACGTGCAGTACCTGGACCGCTTGCGCAGCGCCGGGCTGGTGATCTCGGCGCTCACGCAGCGCGAGCACCTCACCGAGATCGTCGAGCTGCCGCAGAGCGTGCATCCCTGGTTCATCGGCGTGCAGTTCCACCCCGAGTTCAAGTCCACGCCCTGGAGCGGCCACCCGCTGTTCAACGCCTTCATCAAGGCGGCCGTGGAACACCAGAAGCCAGCGGCGAAAGCCTGATTGGAAGGAAAGCCCATGCAGCTGTGCGGATTCGACGTCGGCCTGGACCAACGCTTCTTCCTGATCGCGGGCACCTGCTCCATTGAAGGCCTGGAGATGTCGCTCGACGTGGCCGGCCAACTCAAGGAGGCCTGCGCGCCGCTGGGCATCCCGCTGATCTACAAGGGCTCGTTCGACAAGGCCAACCGCTCGTCCGGCACCAGCAAGCGCGGTGTCGGCCTGGATGCCGGTTTGAAGATCCTTGACGAAGTGCGCCGCCAGTTGCAGCTGCCCATCCTGACCGATGTGCACGACACCTCGCACGTGGCCGAAGTGGCCAGCGTGGTCGACGTGCTGCAGACCCCGGCCTTCCTGTGCCGCCAGACGGATTTCATCCGCGCCGTGGCGCAAAGCGGCAAGCCGGTGAACATCAAGAAGGGCCAGTTCCTTGCGCCCTGGGACATGAAGAACGTCATCGACAAGGCCCGCGCCGCCGCGCGCGAGGTGGGCCTGTCGGAAGACCGCTTCCTGGCCTGCGAGCGCGGCGTGAGCTTTGGCTACAACAACCTCGTGGCCGACATGACCAGCCTGGCCGAGATGCGCAATTCCGGCGCGCCCGTGGTGTTCGACGTAACCCACTCGGTACAGAAGCCCGGCGGCCTGGGCGCCGTGAGCGGCGGCGCGCGCGACATGGTGCCCGTGCTGGCCCGTGCCGGCGTGGCCGTCGGCGTGGCGGGCCTGTTCATGGAAACGCACCCCAAGCCCGCCGAGGCCTGGTCGGACGGCCCCAACGCCGTGCCGCTCAAGCACATGCGCGCGTTGCTTGAAACGCTGGTGGCGCTCGACGACGTGACCAAGAAGAACGGTTTTCTCGAAAACAACTTTGGAGCCTGACACCATGCCCAGCGGCTACATCATCGCCAACGTCCGCGTGACCAACCCCGCGCAGTAAGAGGAATACAAGAAGTGGTCCACCGCCGCCTTCGCGGCGCACAACGCCGAGATCTGCGTGCGTGGCGGCCAGGTGGAGGTGATGGAGGGCGACTGGCAGCCCGAGCGTGTGGTGATCGCCAAGTTCCCCAGCTTCGAGGCGGCCAAGGCGTTCTACCATTCGCCCGAATACGGCAAGGCCCGTGCGGCGCGCGAGGGCGCAGCCATCATGCGGCTGGTGTGCGTCGAAGGCCTTTGATGCTACCCATTTGATAGCTGCCAGCGCTTGATGGAAAAGCGCTAGCGGCCAATTTGATTAAAAACTCCCGCAAAAGGAAACCCATGAGTGCCATCGTTGACATCGTAGGCCGCGAAGTGCTGGACAGCCGCGGCAATCCCACCGTCGAATGCGACGTGCTGCTGGAATCGGGCGTGATGGGCCGCGCGGCCGTGCCCTCGGGCGCGTCCACCGGCTCGCGCGAAGCCATCGAGCTGCGCGACGGCGACAAGGCCCGCTACCTGGGCAAGGGCGTGCTCAAGGCCGTGGAGCACATCAACACCGAGATCAGCGAGGCCGTACTGGGCCTGGACGCCTCCGAGCAGGCCTTCCTGGACAAGACCCTGATCGACCTGGACGGCACCGACAACAAGAGCCGCCTGGGCGCCAACGCCATGCTGGCCGTCTCCATGGCCGTGGCCCGCGCCGCCGCCGAAGAGTCCGGCCTGCCCCTGTACCGCTACCTCGGCGGCATGGGCGGCATGCAGCTGCCCGTGCCGATGATGAACGTCATCAACGGCGGCGCGCACGCCAACAACAGCCTGGACCTGCAGGAGTTCATGATCATCCCCGTGGGCGCACCGAGCTTCCGCGAGGCCGTGCGCTGGGGCGCCGAGGTGTTCCACGCGCTCAAGAAGATCATCCACGACAAGGGCATGAGCACCGCCGTGGGCGACGAAGGCGGTTTTGCGCCTTCCGTGGAAAACCACGAAGCCGCCATCCAGCTGATCCTGCAGGCGATTGAGGCCGCCGGCTACACCGCGGGCGAGCAGATCGCCCTGGGCCTGGACTGCGCCGCCAGCGAGTTCTACAAGGATGGCCAGTACGTCCTGGAAGGCGAAGGCGGCCTGCGCCTGACCGCCCAGCAGTGGACCGACATGCTCGCCACCTGGTGCGACAAGTACCCCATCATCTCCATCGAAGACGGCATGGCCGAGGGCGACTGGGACGGCTGGAAGACCCTGACCGAGCGCCTGGGCCAGAACGTGCAGTTGGTAGGCGACGACCTGTTCGTGACCAACACCAAGATCCTGAAGGAAGGCATCGACAAGCGCATCGCCAATTCGATCCTCATCAAGATCAACCAGATCGGCACGTTGACCGAGACCTTCGCCGCCATCGAGATGGCCAAGCGCGCCGGCTACACCGCCGTGATCAGCCACCGCTCGGGCGAGACCGAGGACTCGACGATCGCCGACATCGCCGTGGGCACCAACGCCGGCCAGATCAAGACCGGCTCGCTCTCGCGCTCCGACCGCATCGCCAAGTACAACCAGCTGTTGCGCATCGAAGAAGACCTGGGCGACATCGCCTTCTATCCCGGCCGCGCCGCGTTCTACAACCTGCGCTAAGCCCACCCGCGCCGCTGCGCCCCGCCATGGGCACACGCATCGTTCCGCTCGCCCTGCTGCTGCTCCTCGTGGGGATCCACGCGCAGCTGTGGACCGGGCGCGGCAGTGTCGGCCATGTAGAGGACATGCGCCGGCAGATCGCCGCCCAGCAGGCGGCGAATGCGCAGGCGCGCCAGGCCAATGAGCGCCTGGCCGCCGAAGTGCAGGACCTGAAGGACGGCCTGGAGATGGTCGAGGAAAAGGCGCGCAGCGAACTGGGCATGGTCAAGCCTGGCGAGATCTACGTGCACGTCACCCCGGCCCGCAAGTGAGCCTCTCGCCCGGCCCCGTGCCCGGCGCTGCGGCGGTGCGCATCGCGATCCTGGGTGCGCACGCGCCCGCCTGCACCGCCTTACGCGACGGCATCGCTCAGCACTGTCCCGCGCTCGCAGTCGCGGCGGCCGGCCCCGATCTGCCAGCCCTGCCGGCGGACCTCACGCTGCTGTGCGCACTGGACCTTCCCGATGCACACGAGCTGCAACTGCGCGCCGCGCTGGCTCAGGCCGGCACGGCCTACCAGGTGCTGTACGGGCCGCCAGCGGCGCAACTTCGCAATGCACTGCACGCTATTGATTTAATAGCTACTCGCGCTTTCCCATCAAGCGCAGAAGTCGAATTGAAACCTGAACCCAGCCGTCCTCGGCTGCGCGCTTGGGGTTGCGAAGAATGCGTGGAGCCCCAGTGCGAGCACCGGCTGTTCACCGCGCTGCGCGGCCTGGGTGCGGGGGCGTGAGGCGGACGCTTCACGCTCGTTGAAGCGCGACCGCCTGCAGCGCCACGGCGCGCAGGCTGGCTCGCGAAAGCCGCCCAGAGCGGCCGCCTGGATCACTGCATGCGCGACGGCGCGGGCGGCTGCTTGTGCGGATCGGTGAACAGCTGCGCAGCATCCACCGGGTCGAAGTGGTACTGCTGGCCGCAGTATTCGCAGCCCACCTCGATGTTGCCACGCTCCTCCAGGATGCTCTCGACCTCTTCCGTGCCCAGGCTGCGCAGCATGTTGCCCACACGCTCGCGGCTGCAGGAACACGCGAAGCGCGGGCCGCTATCGCCCTGCTGAGGCGCGAAGCGCAGCAGTTTTTCCTCCCAGAACAAGCGGCGCAGGATGGTGTCCACGTCCAGCGTGAGCAGCTCCTCTCGCGTGAGGCTGCTCGCCAGCGTAGCGATACGGTTGTAGTCCTCGTTGCGGCCGATCTGGTCCTCGTCCTCGCGCCCATGGCCGCCGGCCAGGTTGGCCTCGCCCTTCAGGGGCATGCGCTGGATCAGCACGCCCGCGGCCACCTGGTCGTTGGCAGCCAGCACCAGGGTGGTATCGAGCTGCTCGGACTGCAGCATGTAGTGCTGCAGCACGTCGCTGAGCTTGTGCAGCTTTTCCTGGTGGTCGCCATACAGCGGCACCACACCCTGGTAGGGCTGCTGGCCGGGCAGACGGTCCTTGGGGTCCAGCGTGATGGCGCAGCGCCCGCCGCCGCCCACGTTCACCATGTCCGGCAGGCCCGCGTTCGCGGGCAGTTCGCCCAACACCGACGCGGTGGCGCGCAGGCTCAGGTCGGACTGCACCTCTGCCACGGCCAGCTTGACCGGGCCGTCACCAAAGACCTGCAGCACCAGCGCGCCGTTGAACTTGATGTTCGACTGCATCAGCACGCCGGCGGCGGCCATCTCACCCAGCAGCTCGCTCACGGGCGCGGGGTATGGCCCCGTTTCGGTGTTGGCCGCGCGGCGGCGCAGCAGCTCTGTCCAGGCGTCGGTCAGGCGCACGATCATGCCGCGCACGGGCAGGCCATCAAACAAAAACTTGTGCAGTTCGGACACGCAGTATTTCCAGTCAATCAACGGCCGGGCTATTACCCCAGCTTGCGCAGACCCGCCTTGAAGCGGCGCGCGTTTTCCATGTAATGCCGCGCACTCTGGCGCAGCCCTTCGATCTGCTCGGGCGTGAGCTGGCGCACCACCTTGGCCGGACTGCCCAGGATCATCGATCCGTCGGGAAACTCCTTGCCCTCGGTGACCAGCGAGCCGGCGCCCACCAGGCAGTTGCGGCCTATCTTCGCGCCGTTGAGCACGATGGCGCCAATGCCGATCAGTGATTCATCCCCGACGGTGCAGCCATGCAGCATGACCTGGTGGCCCACGGTGACGCGCTCACCGATCACCAGCGGCTGGCCGATGTCGGCGTGCAGCACGCTCGCGTCCTGCACGTTGGTGCCCGCGCCGATGGTGATGCGCGCCGTGTCGCCACGCACCACGGTGCCGAACCATACGCTGGCGTCCTCGCCCAGCACCACGTCGCCCATCACCTGGCCACTGTCGGCCACCCAGGCCGATGCGGCCACCTGCGGCGCCACGCCGTCGAGTTCATAGATCGCCATCGCTTGTCTGTCTCCGTTGTTTGTGTAGGGGGAACCTAGAATTGTAGGGATGGAGCTTCGCCAACGTGCCCTGGAGGTCTTGCGCCTCTGCGACCCTGAAGAAAAATCGGCCGCAGCGCTGGATATGTATGCGCAAGCAGCTCGCATTTCAATAGCGACAGAAACGCGTCTCACCGCCCCGCCCGCCGACACCCTGCCCGGCCGCCCCGCGCGGCCGCAGCTGCTGCACCACACCGCCGTGGCACGCCGCTCGCCCGCCACGCCCGAGGGGCGCGCGGTGCTGATCCACGCCATCGCCCATATCGAGTTCAACGCCATCAACCTCGCGCTGGACGCCATCTGGCGCTTTGCGGGCATGCCCGAGACGTTCTACCGCGACTGGCTGCGCGTGGCGGCCGAGGAGGCGAAGCATTTTTTCCTGCTGCGTGACCACCTGCGCCGGCAACTGCACCATGACTATGGCGACTTTCCCGCGCACCAGGGCCTGTGGAGCATGTGCGAGAAGACGGCCGACGACATCGTGGCGCGCATGGCCCTGGTGCCGCGCACCCTGGAGGCGCGCGGACTGGACGCCACGCCGCTGATCCAGCACAAGCTTCGCCAGGTCGGTACACCGGACGCGCTGGCCGCCGTGGCGATCCTGGACACCATCCTGCGCGAGGAAGTGGGCCACGTGGCCATCGGCAACCACTGGTACCGCTGGCTGTGCACGCGCGACGGACTGGACCCCGTGGCGCACTACGCCGCGCTGGTCCAGCATTACGAAGCCCCCCGCCCGAAGCCGCCGCTGAACGAGGCGGCACGCCGCGCCGCCGGTTTCAGCGAGGCGGAGATGCGCTGGCTGCAGCACGGCTGAATCGCCTCCAGCCGCACTGCCATCCCCCAGCCATCGGGGGTTCTTCCCTACAATGCCAGCAGCGATACGCCACGCCGCTGCCGCCAGCCCTCGCGCCTGCGGCGGGCACCCGCATCGCCCGGTATCCCGCACACGCCCAGGCATTCCATGACGAACCCCACACCTCCCGCTTCTCCCTCGGCGGCCGGCGCCTCCCAGGCTGGCAGCACCGGCTCCATGATCGCCCGGCAGGCCATCATGAACGGCCAGCAGGCGGTCGTCGGCTACGAACTCTTCAACCGCTCGCGCTCCACCGTCGGCCACACGGCCGCCAGCGACGTGATCCTGGTCTTCACCGCGCTGTCGCATGCGGGCACCGAAGAGCTGATGGGCAAGATGCTGATTTTCGTGAACTGCACCCACGAAAGCCTGACGGGCGGGCACCTGGAACTGGTGAACCCCGACAAGGTCGTGCTGGAGATCCCTCCGCTGGGCCACGTGGCCGCGACCGAGGTGCATGCGCGGCTTCCCATCCTGCAGGCGCTGCGCAGCCGCGGCTTTCACCTCGCCTTCAACCACACGGTGCTGGAGTCCACCTACGCGCCCTGGCTGCCGCTGGCCGACTACATCAAACTCGACATGTCGGTGCTTGCGCGCGACCAGCTCGCGGTGCTGATCAACTACGCGGGGCGCCATTCCCAGGCCGAACTGATCGCGGAAAAGCTCGAAACCGCGCAACAGTACGACATGGTGTCGTCCATGGGCGTGGAAATGTTCCAGGGCTACTGGTTCTCACGTCCCACGCTGGTGGAGGCCAAACTGCTCACTCCCGGCCAGGCGAGCATCGTGCAGCTGCTCAACCTGGTGCGCAGCCAGGCCAGCACCGACGAGATCGAAGAGGCCCTCAAAAAGGATGCTGGGCTGGCCTTCAACCTGATGCGCCTGATCAACTCCGCGGGGCTGGGCATGACGCGCGAGATCACCTCCTTCCGCCAGGCGGTGCTGCTGCTGGGACTCAAGAAGCTGTTCCGCTGGGCCGCCCTGCTGCTCACGGCGGTGCGCAGCGGCGGTACGCCCCCGGCCGTGGGACAGACGGCCGTGGTGCGCGGCCGCCTCATGGAACTGCTGGCCCAGGAATTTCTGCCCGCCGAAGAAGCCGATCAGGCGTTCGTGATCGGCATCTTTTCCATGCTGGACCAGATGCTCGGCATGCCGCTGGCCTCCGCCGTGGGGCTGCTCAACCTGCCCGAAGAGCTGTCCACTGCCCTGCTACAACGCAGCAACGTGTACGGCCAGCTGCTGACACTGGCCGAAGCCTGCGAGACCAGCGACGACCACACCTTCGACCAGTTCGCCCAATCGCTCCACCTGACGAACCAGCAGATCAACTGGGCCCACTTGCAAGCCCTGGCCTGGGCGGACCAGATGGCGCCCGCCTGAGCCACTGCCGCGCCGACCTCCTAGAATCCCACGAACTTCCCACGCCATCCATGTCGAGCCTTTCAGACACCGCCGCACAGCTCCCCGCCGATTCCGCCCAGCCGTCACCCGAGGCCACTGAGGCGCAGAATCAGGTCGTCATCGCACGACAGGCCATCCTGGACGAACAGCGCACCGTCTTTGGCTACGAACTGTTCGACCGGTCCACCGCCGCGGACGCGCACACCGCCGCCAGCGATGCGGCGCTGCTGTTCAACGCGCTGTCGTATGCGGGCTCCGAGGCGCTGGTGGGCAAGAAAACCGTCTTCATCAATTGCACGCACGACAGCCTGGCCGGCGGACACCTGGAGCTGATCCACCCTGAAAAAGTGGTGCTGGAAGTACCCACGCTCGGCGCCCAGGCCACGGCCGAGCAGATCGAGCAGTACATCCCCACGCTGCAAGCGGTGCGCACGCGCGGCTTTCGGCTGGCCTTCAGCCAGGACGTGCTGCGGCGCGCCTACAGCAGCTGGGTGCCTCTGGCCTCGTTCATCAAGCTGGACATGCAGGCCTTCAAGCCGGAGCTCGCCGAGCCGCTCGTGAAGTTCGCCCAAGCCCACTCGCAGGCCACCCTGGTGGCCGAGAAGGTGGAGACGGCCGAACAGTACCAGCGCATGGCTTCGCTGGGCGTGAAGCTGTTCCAGGGCTACTGGTTCGCACAGCCCTCGCTGGTCAAGGCGCAAACCATCCGCCCCTCGCAGGCAACCATCATCCAGCTCATCAACCTGGTGCGCCAGCAGGCCAGCACCGGAGAAATCGAGGAACTGCTCAAGAAGGACCCCACGCTGTCCTTCAACCTGCTGCGTTTCATCAATTCCTCGGGCTTCGGCCTGTCGTGCGAGGTGACCTCGTTCCGTCACGCGGTGATGATCCTGGGCCTGAAGAAGCTGTTCCGCTGGGCGGCGCTGTTGATGACGACCTCGCGCGCCAGCGGCTCGCCGCCCGCCGTGGGCCAGACGGCCGTGGTGCGCGGCCGCCTCATGGAACTGCTGGCCGCCGAGCTGCTGCCCCCCGAGGAATGCGACAACGCCTTCGTGGTGGGGGTCTTCTCGCTGCTGGATGCGATGCTGGGCGTGCCGCTGGAGCACGCCCTGGAAACGGTGGCCCTGCCCCAGCCGGTGCTTGACGCACTGCTGCACAACAAGGGTGTGTTCGCCCCCTTCCTGGAGCTCACCAAGGCCTGCGAAAGCGGTGACGACGAGGCTTTTGCGCGCACGGCCGAAGCGCTGCACCTGTCCAACCGCCAGGTCAACTGGGCCCACCTGCAGGCACTGGCCTGGGCCGAGAGCCTGACGGCCGACGAATAACCCCGATGCCCCCTGTGCGCGGGCCGGCCGGCGCGCGCACGGGGCAGTCGTCAATTCAGGCGGATGTTGGCGGCGCGGATGATGCGCGCATTGCTCTGCGACTCCGACGCGATCTGCCGGCGAAATGCCTCGGCGCTGCCGCCCGTGGGCACGTTGTCCGAAGCCTCCAGGCGCGCCTGGATGTCGGGCAGCGCCAGCGCACGGTTGATCTCGGAATTCAAGCGCTCCAGCACCGCGGCCGGCACGCCCGCTGGCGCGAACATGCCGAACACCGAATTCAGGTTGGCTGCGGGCAGGCCCAGTTCGCCCAGCGTGGGCACGTTCGGCAGGGTGTTCAGCCGCGCGGGCGCACCCACGGCCAGCGGGTGCAGCTTGCCCGCCTTGATCTGCTGCATCACGGCCGGGCCGGCGTTGGTGGACAGCACCTCGAACTGACCCGAAAGCGCATCGTTCAGTTGTTGCCCGCCGCCCTTGTAGGGCACGTGCGTGATCTGCACGCCGCTGCCCTGCATGATGTGTTCCAGCATGATGTGGCCCAGCGACGCCAACCCCGATGTGGCCCATCGCACCTGGCCCGGCTGCGCCTTGGCGGTCGCCAGCAGGCTGCGGAAGTCACGCTCCTTGGCGGCCTGCGTGCCCAACAACAGCACGGGCGAGTACATCACGCTGGCCACGGGCACGATGTCGCGCGTTGCGTCGTACGGCGGCGTGCCCAGGTGCGGGTTGAGCACCAGCGGGCTGATGGCCGAGAAGCCCAGCGTGTAGCCATCGGGCGCCGCCTTGGCCACCGCGTCCATACCGATGGTGCCGCCCGCGCCGGCCTTGTTCTCCACCACCACGGGCGTGCCCAGGCGTTCGGACAGTTTGTCGCCCAACGCGCGGGCGACCACGTCGCTGACGCCGCCCGCGGGATAGGCCACGATGATGCGGATGGGCTTGGCGGGCCAAGTCTGGGCCTGCGCGCCCAGGGGCAGCGCGGCAGCCAGCGCGAGGGAGGCCAGCACGCGACGGCGCACGGAATCTGTCATTGCAACTCCAGAGTTTCAAGAAAGAGCGCGATTTTTCACCCGTTTGCCGCTGTCCGCCGGCACTCCGCGCCATGCCCCTTCAACCGCGCGGATGGTGCTGCGCATGCAGCGCCTTCAGCCGCTCGCGCGCCACGTGGGTGTAGATGGTGGTGGTGGAAATGTCGGCGTGGCCCAGCAGCAGTTGCACCACGCGCAGGTCCGCACCGTGGTTCAACAGGTGCGTGGCAAAGGCATGGCGCAGCGTGTGGGGCGACAGCGGCGCGGTGATGCCTGCAGCCTGCGCGCATTTCTTGACGATGACCCAGAACATCACGCGCGACATGGCCGCGCCGCGCTGCGTGACGAACAGGTCATCCGTTTGCTGCCCGCCCAGGATGGCGCCACGCCCCTCGGCCAGGTAGCGCTGCAGCCAGCGTTGCGCCTCTTCGCCAAAGGGCACCAGCCGCTCCTTGCCGCCCTTGCCCATGACGCGCAGCACGCCTTCGGCCAGCCCCAGGTGGAAGGTCTTCAGCGTGACCAGCTCGCTTACGCGCAGGCCGCTCGCGTACATCAGCTCCAACATGGTGCGGTCGCGCAGGCCCAGCGGCGTGGCGTCGTCCGGCGCATGCAGCAGAGCCTCCACCTGCGCCTGCGTCAGCGTCTTGGGCACGCGCAGCGGCTGGCGCGCGGCCTGCAGGCGCACTGTGGGGTCGGCTGCGATGCGCCGCTCGCGCAATGCCCAGTGGAAGTAGCGCCGCAGCACGGTGAGGCGGCGGTTGGCCGACGTGGCGCGCGTCTGCGCGTGGCGGGCAGCGAAGTAGCCCTGCAGGTGGTGCTCGGCCGTGGCATCCAGCGCCAGCGGAGGGCTCTGCTGTGCCAGCCATTGGGCATACAGCGTGAGGTCCCGGCGGTAGGCGGCCAGCGTGTTGCGCGACAGGCCGTCCTCCAGCCACAGGGCGTCGATGAAGGGGTCTATGGCGTTCTGGCTGTCGGGCAACATGGCGAAAACCATAGCATCAAAAAAACGCCCGCGGCAGGCGGGCGTTTTTCAGAGGGCTGGGGGCGCGCTTATTCCAGCGTGAGCTTCTGCTTTTGCACCACCTGCTTGTACACGCCGAACTCGGCCTTGATCTGCTCGGCGAACTGCTCGGGCGTGTTGGCGACGATGATCGAGTCGGTGTCCTCGATGCGCTTGCGCACGGCGGCATCTTCCAGCGCCTTCTTCACGCCGCCGTTGATCTTGTCCACCACGTCCTTGGGCAGGTTCTTGGGACCCAGAATGCCGTAGTAGGCCATGCGGTTCACCGGCTCCAGGCCCACTTCCTTGAAGGTGGGCACATTGGGCAGTGCCGCCACGCGCTGCGGCGCGGACACCACAATGGGCACGAGCTTGCCGCTCTTGATGAAGGGCAGCGCCGAGGGCAGGTTGTCGAAGATGATGGGCACCTGACCCGCCACGGTGTCGTTGAGGGCCGGACCCGCGCCGCGGTAGGGAATGTGCGTGACGAAGCTGTTGGTGAGGCTCTTGTACAGCTCCATCAGCAGATGGCCGATGCCGCCTGTGCCCGAGGACGCGTACGAGTACTTGCCGGGGTTCTTCTGGATCTCCGCCAGGAAGGACTTGTAGTCCTTGGCCGGGAAGCTCGGGTGCACCGCGATGATGTTGGGCGTGGCCGCGATGTTGATGATGGGCGTGAAGTCCGTGATCGGGTTGTACGGGATCTTGGAGTTGATGGCCGGATTGGCCGCCGTGGTGGACACGGTGGCCACGCCCAGGTTGTACCCATCGGGCGCTGCGCGCGCCGTTTCCTGCGCGCCAATCACGCCGCCGCCACCGCCCCGGTTCTCCACCACCACCGACTGGCCGAGCGCGCGCGACAGTGGGTCGGCGATCACGCGGGCGATGATGTCGGTGGTGCCGCCGGGCGCGAAGGGCACCAGCAGCTTGACGGGCTTGTTGGGGTAGCCCTGGGCGAAGGCGGTGCCCGCGGTGGCCGCCAGCACCAAAGCCAGCAGGTTGCGACGTTGCATGCGAAATCTCCTCATCAAATTGTGTTTGGTGGAAAAAACAGGGGGTAGGCGGCGATCCTACGGTGCCATGCCGCGTTGACCACCGCGGGCGCCGCGCTGATTTGTTGGGAGTTTCCCCAATCATTCGCGCCGCCGGCCTACAGCGCCACGGTATGCTGCGCGCCGTGAGTTACGTGCAGCTTCTTCTCCCGGATTTCTCGCTGATCCTGTTCGGCTACCTGCTGTGCCGCTACACGCCCCTCAACCGCTCCGTCTGGCAGCCGGTGGAAAGCCTGGTGTATTACCTGCTGTTCCCGGTGCTGCTGTTCCAGTCCATCGTCAAGAGCCCCATCAACGTGGGCGAGGCCACCGGCCTGGTGGTGGCCGGCGTGGGCACGGGCCTGTGCGGCGTGGTGCTGGCCTACAGCCTGCCGCACCTGCCCTGGCTGGGCAGGCACATCGACCGGCGCGACCACGCAGCGGCGGCGCAGGTGGCCTTCCGCTTCAACTCCTTCATCGTGCTGGCCCTGGCCGAGCGCCTGGCGGGTGCGCAGGGCCTGCTCATGGTGGCGGTGCTGATTGGCGTGTGCGTACCGCTGCTGAACGTGGCCGCCGTGTGGCCCATGGCGCGCGGCGGCCAGCAGGGCTTCGTGCGCGAACTGCTGCGCAACCCGCTGATCATCGCCACGGCGACGGGGCTGGCGGCCAACCTGCTGGGCTTTCGCATCCCGCCGTGGCTGGAGCCCACGGTGGGTCGCATCAGCGCCGCGTCGCTGGCGCTGGGGCTCATGGCGGCGGGCGCGGGCATGCAGTTCGGCCTGCTCACGCGCAGCAAGCTGCTGTCCGTGTCGGTGTTGACCATTCGCCACCTCGCGCAGCCGCTGATCGCCTGGGGGTTCGCGCATCTGCTGGGGCTGGACGCCACGCAGACCTCGGTGCTGATGGCGTTCTGCGCCGTGTCCACCGCATCCACCTGCTATGTACTCGCCGCACGCATGGGCTACAACGGCGCGTATGTCGCAGGCCTGGTCACGCTGTCCACCGTGCTGGGGGTGGTGAGCCTGCCCTTCGCTCTGGGCTTGTTGCGTTGACGCTATTTAATTAATAGCTACTCGCGCTTACCCTGCAAGTGTTGCAGGCCATTTTTATTCATTTTCCTGTGCCAGCGCCCAGGCCACATGCTCGCGCACCAGCGGGCTCGGGTCATCGGCGCGTGCGGCCAGCGCCGCGCGAACGACAGGGTCGCGGGTCGCGCGCAACGCGTTGCCCAGCGCCACGGCGATGTTGCGCAGCCAGCGCTCATGGCCGATGCGACGGATCGGGCCGCCCTCGGTCATGCGCAGGAAGGTCTCCTCGTCCCACGTAAACAGATGCACGAGCTGCTGCCCCACCAGCCCCGCGCGCACATCGAAATCGGGCAGGCTGCTGGTCTGCGCGAACTTGTTCCACGGGCAGATGAGCTGGCAGTCGTCGCAGCCATAGATGCGGTTGCCCATGAGCGGGCGCAACTCCAGCGGAATGTGCCCGGCGTGCTCGATGGTGAGGTAGGAGATGCAGCGGCGCGCATCCAGGCGGTACGGCGCGATGATGGCCTGCGTGGGGCAGACGTCGATACATGCCTCGCAACTGCCACAGTGGTGCGTGACGGGCTCGGTGGGTTCAAGGGGCATGTCCACATAGATCTCGCCCAGAAAGAACATCGAGCCGGCCTCGCGGCTCAGCACCAGTGTGTGCTTGCCGCGCCAACCCTGGCCGCTGCGGCGCGCAAGCTCGGCCTCCAGTACCGGCGCCGAGTCGGTGAACACGCGGTGGCCAAAGGGCCCTACTGCCTCGGCGACACGGTCGCTGAGCTTTTGCAGCCGCGCGCGCAGCACCTTGTGGTAGTCGCGTCCCCGGGCGTAGACGGAAACCACCGCCTCGGTGGGTCGCGCCAGCCGGCCAAGTTCAATGGCCTGCCAGCCTTCGGGGGCATCCAGCGCCATCGCGCGCGGCAGGTAGTCCATGCGCGCGGTGATCACGCTCACGGTGCCGGGCACCAGTTCCGCCGGGCGGGCACGCTTCAGGCCATGCGCCGCCATGTAATGCATCTCGCCATGGAACCCTTGGGCCAGCCATTGCATCAATCCGGGCTCGGCGGAGGACAAGTCCACGCCGGCCACCTTGATTTGGGAAAATCCCAGCTCGCGGGCCCAGCCTTGTATTTGAGGAACGAGTTGACTGCTGCACACCATCAACACCCGATTGTAGAAACGCCGCACTGCCTGTCGCTGCAATGGAAGGACGAGGAGGACACGGCACGCTTCGCCGTGCGCCTGGCCGCGCAGCCCGGCCTGCGCAATGCCTTCATCGCCCTGCATGGCGACCTGGGTGCGGGCAAGACTACGCTGGTGCGCCACCTGCTGCGCGCCCTGGGCGTGCAGGGGCGCGTCAAGAGCCCCACCTACGCCGTGGTCGAGCCGCACCAGGCACCAGGACTGAACATCTGGCACTTCGACTTCTACCGCTTCAGCGACCCGCGCGAGTGGGAAGACGCAGGCTTTCGCGACATCTTCGCTAGCCCCGGCCTGAAGCTGGCCGAGTGGCCTGGCCATGCAGGAACCCTCATCCCGCCTGCGGATATTGCTATTCACATTGAAGCGGAGGATGATTCAGCCCGGCACGTGACGCTGCGAGCCCACACGCCCCATGGCAGCGCCATACTGCAAGGACTGGACACCCCATGAGCGATGCCCGCCGCCCTTCCCCTCTTCACAGCCGCCGCACCCTGCTGCGCGCGGGTAGCCTGGTACTGCTGCTGGGCACGCAGCAGATCGCGCGCGGCGCCACCATCGTCGCGGTGCGTGTCTGGCCCGCGCCCGACTATTCACGGGTGACCATCGAATCCGACCGTGCGCTCACGGCCCGCCAGACCTTCGTGGACACGCCGCCGCGCCTGGCGGTGGACATCGAGGGCATCGACCTCAACCCCTCGCTGCGCGAACTGGTCGCCAAGGTGCGCGCAGACGACCCCAACATCGCCGGCATCCGCGTGGGCCAGAACGCGCCCGGCGTGGTGCGCCTGGTGGTGGACCTGAAGCAGGCGGCGCGGCCGCAGGTCTTCACGCTGCAGCCCGTGGCCGCGTACCAGCACCGGCTGGTGTTCGACCTGTATCCCGCGCAGCCGCCCGACCCGCTGGAGGCACTGATCGCCGAGCGGCTGCGCGACGCCACCGCGCCGCTGCCCGGCAGCGCAATAGGTACAGGGCGCGCCATGGCGGCTCCCCCATTGACGGACCCTCTGGGTGACCTGATCGCACGGCATTCCGCACCGCAGGCCATGCCCCCTGCCCTGCCCGTGCCGGGCACGGCGGTGGCAACCGCACCCGTGGCGCCGGCACCCGCCGCCCCGGCGCGCCCTGCCGCGCCCGCCACCCCGCCTACGACGGCCCGCGCGGCGTATTCCACCGACCGCCTCATCATCATCGCGCTGGACCCCGGCCACGGCGGCGAAGACCCGGGCGCCATCGGCCCGCGCGGCACGCGCGAAAAGGACGTGGTGCTGAAAGTGGCGCACCTGCTGCGTGACCGCATCAATGCCACGCAGGTGGGCGGCAACCCCATGCGCGCCTTCCTCACGCGCGACGGTGACTTCTTCGTCCCGCTGGCGGCGCGCGTGGACAAGGCGCGGCGCGTGCAGGCGGACCTGTTCGTGTCCATCCACGCCGACGCCTTCACCACCCCGTCAGCACGCGGCGCCAGCGTGTTCGCGCTGAGCCAGGGCGGCGCGTCCAGCTCGGCCGCGCGCTGGCTGGCCAACAAGGAGAATGAGGCCGACCTGATCGGCGGCGTGAACCTGGGCGCCCAGCAGGACCGCCATGTGCAGCGCGCGCTGCTGGACATGAGCACCACGGCGCAGATCAACGACAGCCTGAAGCTCGGCAGCGTGCTGCTGGGCGAGATCGGCGGCATGGCCAAGCTGCACAAGCCGCGCGTGGAGCAGGCGGGCTTTGCCGTGCTCAAGGCGCCCGACATTCCCAGCGTGCTGGTGGAGACGGCCTTCATCAGCAACCCCGAGGAAGAGTCCAAGCTGCGGTCCGCCGCGTATCAAGAGCAGTTGGCCGACGCGCTGATGCGCGGCATCGTCCGATACTTCGCGAAAAACCCGCCGCTGGCGCGCAGCCGCACCGTCTGAGCAGCGCGGCCGTGCCGGCGGCCAGGAGACCGCCATGGCACTGCCCCACGCCCAGTCCTGCGAAGTCGTCAGCCTCCGGCCCCTGGGGCCGCGCCTGCACGACACCCCCACCAGCGCCCTCATCAAGGCCGGCCAGCTGGAAGTGATTCGCGTGGTGCTGCCCGCCGGTAAAGAGCAGCACCAGCACGACGCACCGGGCGAGGTCACGCTGTTGTGCCTGGAGGGCGAGGTGCTTATCCAGGCCGGCGCGCAGTCGCATACCCTGCGCGAAGGCGACTTCCTGCACCTGGTGCCGCGCATTCCGCATGTGCTGCGGGCGCTGCAGGACGCCTCGCTGCTGGTGACGATCTGTCTCGTGCCGGGTTAGGGGCCGAGGGCCGCCGCGTCCTACACGCGCCGGCAAGACGGGCCTACACCGGCGCCGGGCCGGCGGGGTGACAGTTGAGTCACGGCCTCACACCGGGGTCTGTTGACCATAAGGAGCCACCATGCAATACCGCCACCTTCTCTCCGCCGCCGCCTGCGCAGCCGCCCTGGGCCTGGTGGGCTGCTCGTCCAATCCCACCAACGCCCAGATCGGCACCGGTGTCGGCGCCGTGGCTGGCGGCGCACTCGGTAGCGCCGTGGGCGGCACGGCCGCCACCATTGGCGGCGCCGCTGCCGGCGCGCTGATCGGCCACGAACTGGGTGAAGACCGGGACCGCGATCGCCGCCGTTGACGGCCCGCCTGAGAGCCTCACCATGCAGAACGCCACCCCTCTCGCGAGGCGGTGGCGTTCTATATGGAATATGGCTCTAACGCGCTTCCAACATGCGCCACTAGCTATCTATTCAATAGCAGCCGCAGTTCCTTGAGCCTTGCGCCCGGCGCGCCATGCGCCAAAGATGGCAATCAGGCCGGGGATGAAGATCATGGCCCAGATGATCTTGTCCAGATGCCGCTGCACCCAGGCCATGTTTCCAAAGAAGTACCCCGCCGTGCAGATGCCCACGACCCACAGTACTGCACCACCGATGTTGTAGGCCGTGAACTTGCCCCGCCCCATGGCCGCCACACCGCCCACGAAGGGAGCGAACGTGCGGATGAAGGGCATGAAGCGCGCCAGCACGATGGTGATGCCGCCATAGCGCTCATAGAACGCATGGGCCTGGTCGAAGGCCTTCTTGTTGAACCAGCGCGAGCTTTCCCACTGGAATACCTTGGGTCCGAAATAGCGCCCGATGCTGTAGTTGCACTGGTCGCCCAGGATCGCCGCAGCCAGCAGAACCGCGCAGGCCAGCGGGAAGTTCATCAACCCTGCACCGCTGAGCGCCCCCACCACGAACAGCAGCGAGTCACCCGGCAGAAAGGGCATGACCACCACGCCCGTCTCCACGAACACGATGATGAACAGCAGCGCGTACACCCAGGGGCCATAGCTGGCCACGAAGGCGGCGAGATGCTTGTCCACATGCAGGATGAAATCGATCAGGAACGCAAAGACTTCCAAAACACAAACCTCCCGTTGGCGAAGTGCGCCGTAATGTACCCGCGCCCCCAATGCCCCTGGTTGCACCACACCACCATTGGCAATTGCTCACACTTGTTGGCAATTGGCAAACAAACCGCGGGGCACACTTCACACGGCCGCGCCATAGTGCACCCACGGCGTGCGCACCGCGCCGCACCTCATTACAAGACCATCTCCCCGAAAGGAACCGCCATGACCGTCCTCCGCCACAGCCGCCTGATCGCCACTGCCGCACTGCTCACGGGCGCCCTTGCACTGGGCGGCTGCGCCCACCGGCCCAGCAACGCACAGATCGGCACGGGCGTCGGCGCCGTGGCCGGCGGCCTCGTGGGCAGCGCGGTGTTCGGCTCCACGCTGGGTACCGTGGGCGGCGCCGCCGCCGGCGCGCTGATCGGTAACGAGGTCGGCCGCAACAACGACCGCGGCTACCGCCACCGCCACTGACCCTTACAGCACCCGCGGTCGCATCGCCACCTAAAATCCCCGCGTGACCGCACAGCCTTCCGACACCGCCCTCGCCCCAGCGCCCCGGCGCCCCATTCGCGACCTGCCCGACGAGCTCATCAGCCAGATCGCGGCGGGCGAAGTGGTGGAGCGCCCCGCCTCTGCCGTGCGCGAGCTGGTGGACAACGCCCTGGATGCGGGCGCCACCCAGATCACCGTGCGCCTGCTGGCCGGCGGCGTGCGCCTGATCGCCGTGGAGGACGACGGCAGCGGCATCCCGCAGGATGAGCTGCCGGTGGCCCTGCGCCGCCACGCCACGAGCAAGATCACCAACCTGCACGACCTGGAATCGGTCGCCACCATGGGTTTTCGCGGCGAGGCGCTGGCCGCCATCGCGTCGGTGTCCGAGATGGCGCTGCTGTCGCGCACCGCGCAGCAGGCCAGCGCCTTTCTGCTGGATGCGCGCAGCGGCGAACTGCGCCCCGCGGCACGCAGCCGTGGCACGACCGTGGAGGTCAAGGAGCTGTTCTTCTCCACGCCCGCGCGGCGCAAGTTCCTCAAGACCGACGCGACCGAGCTCGCCCACTGCATCGAGGCCGTGCGCCGCCATGCGCTGGCGCGGCCCGACGTGGGCTTTGCCATCTGGCACGAAGGCAAGCTGGTGGAGCAATGGCGCGCCACCCTGACCCCCGCTGCCACAGCGGACGAGGGCAAACGCCAGCAGGCCCTGCAGCAGCGCCTGAGCGACGTGCTGGGCGAGGACTTCATCCGCGACTCCGTTCCTGTGCACCTGCGCCTGGGCGCGGTCACGGTGACGGGCCGCGCCGGGCTGCCCGATGCCGCCCGTTCGCGTGCAGACCAGCAGTTCTGCTACGTGAACGGCCGCTTCGTGCGCGACAAGGTGCTCACGCATGCCGCGCGCAGCGCCTACGAGGACGTGCTGCACGGCCACAAGCAGCCGGTATACGCGCTGTACGTACAGATCGACCCGCAGCGTGTGGACGTGAACGTGCACCCGACCAAGATCGAGGTGCGCTTTCGCGACAGCCGCGAGGTGCACCAGGCCGTGCGCCACGCGGTGGAGAACGCTCTGGCGGCGCCGCGCGCGCAGGCGCTGGCGGCTGCCGCCGCTTCAACTTCTGTAGCGCCTGCCGCTCCATCCGTGGGCGATTCAGATAGAAACCCGGCTCATGCCCCCTATTGGCAAGCGCAAGCAGCTATCAAATTTGAAGAGCGCGCGGGCCACAAGGTCTCTGACCTGCAAGCACTCTGGGGCACATCCACGGCTGCGCCATCGCCCGGTATGCCGGCAACCGCCGCCATGGCACCGGTCGCTCCAGGCGCGCCCACGGCGCCGTCCTTCTCGCCCACCAGCGCGGCTCCACTGGCTGCCGTCGACATGGCGACTGCGCACGTCGAGGATGGACACACGTGGCCGCTGGGCCGCGCCGTGGCGCAGGTCCATGGCGTGTATATCCTGGCCGAAAGCGCGCAGGGCTTGGTGGTGGTGGACATGCATGCGGCGCACGAACGCATCGTGTACGAGCGGCTCAAGGCCCAGGTGGACCAAGGTGCACGCATCGCCAGCCAGCCACTGCTCATCCCCGCCACCTTTGCCGCCACCCCCGAAGAGGTGGCGACCGCCGAGGCGCATGCCGACACGTTGGCCCGGCTGGGACTGGAGGTCGTGCCGTTCTCGCCGCGCACCCTGGCCGTGCGCGCCGTGCCCACCACGCTGGCCCAGGGCAACCCCGTGGAGCTGGCGCGCAGCGTGCTGGCTGAGCTGGCCACCCATGACGCCAGCACCGTGGTGCAGCGCGCGCAGAGCGAGATCCTTGCCACCATGGCCTGCCATGGCGCCGTGCGGGCCAATCGCCGGCTGACGCTGGACGAGATGAACGCCCTGCTGCGCCAGATGGAAGTCACCGATCGCTCCGACCAGTGCAACCACGGCCGCCCCACCTGGCGCCAGCTCAGCATGAAAGAGCTGGACGCGCTGTTCCTGCGCGGGCGCTGAGCGCATCCACACACCCTCTCACGCCGCTACCACCCAGCGGCATTCCTTTCTCCCCTACCTTTCTCCCTCGACTGCCTTGCACTGCCAGCGCTGCTTTGGCGGTGCCCAGGGCGGCGCAGCCGTGCCCCTGTCAAACCGTTGCGCAATCCCGTGCAACAGGGCATTCGCCACTGACTTCGCACCAAAAACGCGCAAGAAAACGCACCAGCAACGCGCGACAACCCCGAAAACCTGTCCCATTGCGGGGCATCAAATCCAAAATGGTGCATAACCACATGTCTTTTTGACATAATTCGATGCTGCATTGCCGCATCGCTAAATTTCCCTTGAGCAGAAAGTCCTTATGAAGCACCAATCCGTGGGCCATTTCCTTGAACAGGTTGCACAGCGCAACCCCGGCCAGCCCGAATACCTGCAAGCCGTGACCGAGGTCATGGAAAGCCTGTGGCCGTTCATCGAAAAGAATCCGCGCTATGCCGAGCAAGGCCTGCTGGAGCGCCTGGTGGAGCCCGAGCGGGTGGTGATGTTCCGCGTGTCCTGGTTCGACGATCACGGCAATGTGCATATCAACCGCGGCTACCGCATCCAGCACAGCATGGCGATCGGCCCTTACAAGGGCGGCCTGCGCTTTCACCCCTCGGTCAACCTGTCGGTGCTGAAGTTCCTGGCCTTCGAGCAGACCTTCAAGAACGCGCTGACCACGCTGCCCATGGGCGGCGGCAAGGGTGGCTCGGACTTCGACCCCAAGGGCAAGAGCCCGGCCGAAGTCATGCGCTTTTGCCAGGCCTTCGTGACGGAGCTGTTCCGCCACGTGGGTCCCGACACCGACGTGCCCGCGGGTGATATCGGCGTGGGCGGCCGTGAGGTCGGCTTCATGGCCGGCATGTACAAGAAGCTGGCCAACAACGCCGCCAGCGTGTTCACGGGCAAGGGCCTGGCCTTCGGCGGCTCGCTGATCCGCCCCGAGGCCACCGGCTACGGCACGGTGTACTTCGCCGACGAGATGCTCAAGACCCGCGGCCGCAGCTTCGACGGCCTGCGCGTGTCCGTGTCCGGCTCGGGTAACGTGGCCCAGTACGCCGTGGAAAAGGCCATGCAACTCGGCGCCAAGGTCATCACCGTGTCGGACTCCAGCGGCACCATCATCGACGAAGACGGCTTCACCCCCGAGAAGCTGGCCATCCTGATGGACGTGAAGAACCACCATTACGGCCGCGTGAGCGACTACGCCGCGCGTACCGGCGTGAAGTTCGAAGCCGGCGTGCGTCCCTGGCATGTCAAGGTGGACGTGGCCCTGCCCTGCGCCACGCAAAACGAGCTTCATGAAGACGACGCCCGCACCCTCATCAAGAACGGCGTGCTGTGCGTGGCCGAAGGCGCCAACATGCCCTCGACCAACGAGGCAGCCAAGCTGTTCGAGCAGGCGGGCGTGCTGTACGCACCGGGCAAGGCTAGCAACGCCGGTGGCGTGGCCACCTCGGGCCTGGAAATGAGCCAGAACGCCATGCGCCTGTCGTGGACCCGCGACGAAGTGGATGCGCGCCTGCTCCAGATCATGCAGGGCATCCACGCCGCCTGCCTGCAATACGGCAAGCGCGCCGATGGCAGCGTGAGCTACATCAACGGTGCCAACGTGGCTGGATTCGTGAAGGTGGCCGAGGCTATGCTGGCGCAAGGCGTGGTCTGATACCTCTGCGCAGGCCCCGCGCCTGCGGCACACCGCGCAAGCCGGCCCCTGGGCCGGCTTTTTTTAGCGGTTGGCCGTCAGCAACAAGCCGCCAGCTCCCATGAAGAAGCCACCTGTGGCACGGTTCAGCCGCACCACGCCGCGCTGCGTGCGAATCACGCGGCGGATCTGCCGCCCGCACGTGGCATACACCGCTGTGGCCACGAATTCCGCCATCAGGTAGATGCTGCCCAGTACCAGGAACTGCCGCGCCGCGGGCTGTGCCGGATCGATGAACTGCGGGAAGACGGCCGCAAAGAGGATGATGGCCTTGGGGTTGGTGATGCCCAGCAGGAACTCCCCTGCCATCAGGGCGCGCACCGAGGCGCGCGCGGGTGCGGGTGCCTCATCTCCCTCGACCAGCGCCGCGCCACCGAACTCCCGGCTGCGCCATGCGCGCCAGCCAATCCAGAACAGATAAACGGCGCCGGCCCATTTGACGGCCGTGAATGCGGCCTCCGAAGCCAGCAGCATGGCCCCCAATCCCACGGCCGAAACCGTGAGGAAAATGGCGAATGCGGCCACCCGCCCCACGGTCGCGATCAGCGCGGCTGCGACACCGGCGCGGATGCCGTTGTTGAGCCCGCAGAAATTGTTGGGGCCGGGCGTGAGCGCAATGGCAACGGCGGCGGGGGCAAACAGCAGGGCTTCCACGACAACTCCTTGCGCCAGCGGGCGCGGAAAAAGGTGCGTCAGTTTATTCCGGCAGTACCACCCGGTGGCGCCAGGGCAGATCGCCCAACGCATCGTAATGCGCCACCACCAACACGCGCCCAGGGGTGCGGGGTGCACTTGCCTCCCGCTGCAGCGCCTGCAGCAGGTAGGTGATGGACGCCTTGTCCAGCCCGGCCAGCGGCTCATCCAGCAATGTCAGTGGGGCGCCGCTGGCCAGTGCGCCGGCCATCAGCACCTTGCGCTGGCTGCCTGCGGAAAGCTGGTGCATGGCCTTGTGCAAATGCCCGGCAATGCCCCAGCCCGCGGCGTGGGCGTGCCAGTCCTCCTCGGACCAGCGCGCATGGACCGTGCGCAGCCCGGCGGCCCAGTCCTGCGCCGTCATCGCCTGCGGCCACGGCGCGCGCGGGTCGCGCCAAAAGACCTGTGCCCGGTATTGCGCAGGATTCTGCGTCGCGCTCGTGCCATGCAGCAGCATCCGCCCGGCCTGCGGCGCCCACTCTCCGGCCATCAGGCGCAACAGGCTGGTCTTGCCCGCCCCATCCCCACCCTGCACCAGCACCAGGCCTGCGGGAAAATCCGCGCTCCAATGCTGGAACAAGGGCCGTTGCGCAAAGCCGAAGCAGATCCCGTCGGCCCGCAACGCGGGCGGGGATGCAATAGGCTCGGGGCCCTTCAGCATGACGTCTCCTGAAGAAACAGCGCCCGCATCACAGGGCTGGGTTGTCGCATGACTTTGCATTTTCTGGATTTTGACTACAGCGAGGATGAGGAAGGCACGGCCACCTGGGATGCCGTGGCCAGCGTGCCCACGGCACGCCTGCCCGAGCTGCTGGCGGAGATTACAGCGCTGCTGGACTGGGCGCACACCGAGTTCGGCGCTCTGCGCGGCCCGGTCGAGATGGGAGGACTGTGGGACTACGACCTGCAGTGCGAGCGCGACGGGTTGCCCTTGCTGGCGCTGGGGTTCGACATCCACGAACGGCAAATTCATCCACGACCACAATCCCAGCCCCAGGCATGGGTGACCTTGACGCTGACCCTCAGTGGCGGCCCAGCCTTTGCAGCGGCGTTCATGGACCGCTTCGGCGCCACGTAACCCAGCGACTCTTACGCCCTACACTGGCGCATGGCAAGGTCCACCAACGCCCAGAAAAGACCCCAGGACATGCGCCACCTGATGAGGGAACTGGCGCCGTTCCTGCGTCCCTACCGGATACACCTCGCTGGCGCGATGGCGTTTCTGCTGCTCGCCGCCTTGGCAACGCTGGCCTTTCCCACGGCCCTGCGTCAATTGATCGATGGCGCGATTAGCGCAGCCACCCCCGGGGGAAAAGGCGTCGGCGCACCCGCGTTGCGCACGCACTTTGCGGTGCTGTTCGCGGTCGCCGTGGCACTTGGATTGGCGTCGGCCGCACGCTACTACCTCATGAGCTGGCTGGGCGAACGCGTCACGGCAGATCTGCGCAACGCCGTCTACGCACACGTGCTGCGGCAGAGCCCGGAGTTCTTTGAAACCACGCAAACGGGGGAAGTGCTGTCGCGCCTCACGGCCGACACGACACTGGTGCAGACCGTCGTGGGCTCATCGCTGTCCATGGGGCTGCGCAATGCCGTGCTGGGCGCCGGGGCGCTGGGCATGCTGATCTGGAGCACACCCTACGTGATGGCGCTCGCCTTCGGGGCCATCGTCGCCATCGTGCTGCCGTCGATGTGGATCGGACGGCGTGTTCGGCGTCTGTCACGCGCAAGCCAGGACCGCGTGGCAGATGCCAGCGCCATCGCCGCAGAAGTATTGGGCGCCATTCCCGTGGTGCAAAGCTACACCGCAGAAGCGCGCGAGGCCGCCCGCTTCGCGGCGGCTACGGAGAGTGCGCTGCGCGCAGCCCTGCGCCGCAGCGGCGCCCGTGCAGCGCTGATGGCCTTCATCATCATTGCCAGCGCCGCGCTGTTGCTGTGGGGGTTGTATCTCGGGGCCCAGGCGGTCCTTGCAGGGACGCTCTCGGCCGGGCAACTGGGGCAGACCATTCTCTATGCGATGTTTCTCGCGGGTGCCGTAGCCGTGCTGGGCGAGGTCTATGGCGACCTGTTGCGCGCCGCGGGTGCGATGGAGCGGCTGATGGAACTGCTCGCAACACGCCCCACGCTTGCCGCACCATCCCGGCCCGCCATGCCGCGGGCCACAGACCTTTCGATCGAGTTCACGGGCGTAGGCTTCTCCTATCCCTCGCGCCCCGTGCCACCCGCGCTGCGCCACTTCGACCTGCGCCTGCTGCCAGGAGAAACCGTTGCGTTGGTGGGCAGCAGCGGCGCCGGCAAGTCCACCGTCTTTCAATTGCTGCAACGCTTCTACGACGTGAGCGAGGGCCGCATCACGTTGGGTGGCGTGGATTTGCGCGACATGGACCCGCAGGTGCTGCGAAGCCACATTGGGGTGGTTCCGCAAGACGCCGAGATTTTTTCCGCATCGGCCCTGGACAATATCCGCTATGGCGATCCGCAGGCGAGCCGGCACGCGGTGGAAGCAGCAGCACGCGCCGCATTTGCCCATGAATTCATCGACGCGCTGCCGCAGGGGTACGACACCTTTCTCGGCGAGCATGGCGTGCGCCTCTCAGGAGGCCAACGCCAGCGCATTGCCATAGCCCGCGCGCTGCTCAAGAACGCCCCCGTACTGCTCCTGGACGAGGCCACAAGCGCCCTGGACGCGCACAGCGAGCGTGCCGTGCAGCTTGCGCTGGACACCGCGCTTCGCCAGCATTCCCGCCAACGTATTACCCTGGTCATCGCCCACCGGCTGGCCACCGTCCAGCATGCGGACCGCATCGTGGTCATGGACCATGGATGCATCGTCGAGCAGGGGCGGCATGAGGACTTGCTGCACCAGGGCGGCGTCTATGCCCGCTTGGCAGCGCTGCAGTTCTCGCGTTGAAGGGAAAGTGGGGGGGCGGCGCCGACGCGCTAGAGCCAGCCAGAGCCAGAACCCTAGTGCAGAGGCTCTTTCGCTGCCTGCGGCAACGCCAGCGGCAGCACCGCAATACCCTCATCCAGCAGCTCGGCGGTTTCCTGGGGCGTCGCTTGGCCGCGTATGCCGCGCTCTTCCGTCTCGCCGTAGTGCATGCGGCGTGCCTCGGATGCGAAGCGGTCTCCCACGTCCTCGGTCTGCGCCATGACCCGGCGCGCCATGGCAAGCCATGCGGCCTGAAAGGCGGCAGATACCCCCTCTGGCGGAACGGGAGCGGGAGCCGTCGCAGTGGCTTCCCGCGATGTGGAGGCCCCGGTGCTCAGGTTCAACCGGGGAGCGCTGACCCCCTTGCGCACCTGCGAGTCCCCGCACATCGGACACTGCACCAGGCCACGTGCCTGCTGGCTGTGAAAGTCGCCCTCACTCGCAAACCAGCCTTCAAACGTGTGGTCGAGCGAACACAGCAGGTCGAGTACTTTCAAGGCCAACCCTCATCAGTCCTCGGCGGCACTGCGGTCGCGGCGACGCATCAGGTAGCGGTAGACGAACCCCGGAAATGCCAGCGTCACGAACAGCGCCCCGGTGACCGCGTAGAACTCCCAGCCCTGGGGCGCAATCTGCCCTGCCCGTTTTTCGAGCGCCAACGCCAGACCACCGACCAGGAAGTACAGCAACACCAATTCCAGCGCGCGGACGAAGAAGGGTTTGCCTTCCCGGGCGCGTGCGCCGACGACCAGCCACCGGTCATTGATGAAAGGGAGATTGGCCGCCACAAGGGCGGCCAAAATTACCAGCCAGATGGCCCCCGTCTGGGTCATGGCAGCCGCGGCGCCCGGTCAGGTGGCGAGGGCGCGCACGATGGCATCGGCGCACAGGGCCATCAGCCCACCCGGCAGCAGTCCCAGGACCAGGACCAGAGCGCCATTGATGGTCAGCACCACACGCACGTCCAACGGTGCGGACACGCTGGTAGCAGTCAATGGTGCGTCGAAGTACATCACCTTCACCACGCGCAGGTAGTAGAACGCGCCGATCAACGACATCATGACGGCGAATACTGCCAAGGCGATGTGCAGTACCTGCCCGGACGCAACCAGCGCTTGCAGCACGGCCAGCTTGGCATAGAAACCGACCAGCGGCGGAATACCGGCCATCGAGAACAGACACACGGCCATCACGCCTGCGTACAGCGGGCTGCGCTGGTTCAGACCGGCCAGGTCGGAAATTTCTTCGCTTTCAAAACCTTCGCGCGCCAACAGCAGGATCACACCGAAGGCCGCCAACGTGGTGAGCACATAGGTCACCACGTAGAACATGGCGGAGCTGTAGGCGTTCTCCACAGCGGTGGCGTCCACATTGCCATGCACGACACCCGACATCAGACCCAGCAGTACGAAGCCCATCTGAGAGATGGTGGAGTACGCCAACATGCGCTTGAGGTTGGTCTGCATGATCGCCGCAAGGTTGCCCACCAGCAGCGACCCGATGGCCAGCACTGCCAGCATCTGCTGCCAGTCGATAGCAAGCGGTAGCAGGCCGTCCACCAGCAGGCGCATCACCATGGCAAAGGCCGCCAGCTTGGGAGCACTGCCGATGAACAGCGTTACGGCAGTGGGCGCACCCTGGTAAACGTCAGGCACCCACATGTGGAAAGGAACGGCACCCAGCTTGAAGGCCAGGCCAGCCACCACAAAAACCAGCCCGAAAACCAGCACTTGGTGGCGAATCTGCCCTGCGTTGATGGCTTTGAACACCTGGCCGATGTCCAGCGAACCTGTTGCACCGTAGAGCATCGACAAGCCATACAACAGGAAGCCGCTGGCCATCGCACCCAGCACAAAATACTTCATGGCGGCTTCGGTCGCCGTGGTGTTGTCGCGGCGCATGGCTACCAGCGCGTAGCTGGAAAGCGTCATCAGCTCCAGACCCAGGTAGATCAGCAGGAAATTGTTGGCCGAAATCAGCACGAACATGCCCAGCAGGGCCAGCATGGTCAACGTGAACAATTCACCACCGCGCAACATGTCACGGTCCGCAGCATAGGGGCGGCCGTAAACCAGCACGACCATCACGGCCACGGTGGCAAAGCACTTGAGCCAGTTGCCCATGGCGTCGCTGACCACCATGTTGCCCCAGGCATAAAAGGTATTGCCGCTGGTGGCGTACATGGCCTGCAAGGCGGCTACCACCGCCAGGGTCAGCATGGTGAGCACATAAGTGCCGGTGCGACGCGTGCTGGTTACGCCAAGGTCCACCAGTGCGATCACGCAAGCCATGACCAGCAACACGATCTCAGGGTAAATCGCCAGCCAGCTGATGTTGTCAATCATCTCGTTTCTCTCAATTCAGTCTGGTCAGTTGAGCTTGGATTGCGCCACATGCCTGAGCAGGTCGGCCACGGAGGCATCCATCACATCCGTAAAGGGTTTGGGATAGATACCCATGTACAGCACGGCAATCGCCAGCAGGCCCAGCACAAGGAATTCACGCCCGTTGATGTCCACAAGCCCACGCACGTTGTCATTGGTGACGGGACCGAGATAGACGCGCTTGTACATCCACAGGGTGTAGCTCGCGCCCAAAATCAGGCTGGTGGCTGCGCCCAGGCCCACCCAGAAGTCAAACTTCACGGCGCCGATGATCACCATCCACTCGCCCACAAAGCCCGCCGTGGCAGGCAAGCCGCAGTTGGCCATCGAAAACAGCAATGCAAACGCTGCAAATTTGGGCATGGTGTTGACCACACCCCCGTAGGCCGCGATTTCGCGCGAGTGCACGCGGTCGTACAGAACGCCGATGCACAGGAACATGGCGCCAGAGACAAAACCGTGGGCAATCATCTGCACCAAACCGCCGGACACGCCAACGTCATTGAAGACGAAGAAACCAAGGGTGACCAGACCCATGTGCGCAACAGACGAATAAGCCACAAGCTTCTTCATATCCTTTTGCACCATCGCCACCAAGCCCACGTAAATGACGGCCACCAGCGACAAGGCGATCATCAGCCAGGCCCATTCATGGGATGCATCTGGTGCGATAGGCAACGAAAAACGCAGGAAACCGTAGGCACCCAACTTCAGCATGATGGCAGCCAGCACTGCGGAGCCGCCTGTCGGCGCCTCGACGTGCACGTCGGGCAGCCAGGTGTGCACCGGCCACATGGGCACCTTGACCGCAAACGCTGCAAAGAAGGCAAAGAACAGCAAGGTCTGCGCGGTGGCGGACAGGGGCAGTTTGTGCCAGGCTGCAATATCGAAGCTGCCGCCCGACTGGTTGTACAGATAGATGAAGGCCACCAGCATCAGCAGCGAGCCCAGCAACGTGTACAGGAAGAACTTGAAGGCCGCATAGATCTTGTTCGGCCCGCCCCAGATACCAATGATCAGGTACATGGGGATGAGCGTGGCCTCGAAGAACACATAGAACAGCAAGCCGTCCATGGCGCTGAACACGCCAACCATGAACCCCGACAGAATCAGGAATGCACCCATGTACTGGTTCACCCGCTCCGTGATCGCCTCCCAGGAGGCAATCACGACGATCACCGTGATGAAGGCCGTCAGCGGCACGAACCAGAATGCAATCCCATCCACGCCAAGATGGTAATGAACGTTGAATCGTTCAATCCACATGGCCTTTTCGACGAACTGCGCGGCAGCGCTGCCATTGTCGAAACCGCTGATGAGCGGAAGGGTGACGGCAAATCCCGCCAACGCACCAATGAGCGCCAGCCAGCGCACCACCCTCACATGCTCATCGCGCCCCAACGCCAGCAACAGGGCACCGAATGCGATGGGTACCCAGATGGCAAGACTCAACAAACCCATTTTTGTTTTCCCTCTACTTGTTGAGCCAGACGAAGTACGTCATGAGTGCGAACACACCCAGGATCATGACCAGCGCATAGTGGTAGATGTAACCCGACTGGAACCAGCGCACCAGTCCGGCAATGCGACCGACGAGCTTCCACGAACCATTCACGATAGCGCCGTCGATCACTCCCTGGTCACCGCCCTTCCACAAGGCGGTACCCAGGCAGCGTGCGCCCCGGGCAATGACATTCTCATTGAGCCAGTCGAGGTAATACTTGTTCTCCAACAACGTATAGACCGGCTGGAAAGCCCGCTTGATGGCGGTCGGCAGGGCCGGATTGACCATGTACATGTAGTAGGCCAGAGCAACTCCCGCCAGCCCCAACCAGAACGGCGCGGCAACGAATCCGTGCATGCCCATTTCCATCCAGCCGTGGATGGTCTTGGCCAGCTCCGCCATGGCGGGGTGGCGCGCGGCATCGACGTGGATCACGCCCTTGAAGAAGTCACCGAACAGCATGGGCATCAGCGTCATGGCACCAATCACTACGGACGGAACGGCCAACAGCACCAATGGCAGCCAGACCACCCAAGGCGACTCGTGCGGCTTGGCATCGTGACCATGCCCATGGCCATGATCGTCGTGGTGGGCGTCGGGATTCTGGTCGTAGCGTTCCTTGCCATGGAAAACCAGGAAATACACGCGGAATGAATAGAACGCCGTCACGAACACACCGGCCAGCACGGCGAAATGTGCGAAACCGGCGGCCGGCAGCTGGCTGAAGTGCACCGCCTCGATGATGGCATCCTTGGAATAGAAGCCCGAGAAGAACGGCGTACCGACCAGCGCCAGCGAACCCAGCAGGAAGGTGATCCAGGTAATCGGCATGTACTTGCGCACGCCACCCATCCAGCGGATGTCCTGGTTGTGATGCATGCCGATGATGACCGAGCCCGCACCGAGGAACAACAGCGCCTTGAAGAAGGCGTGGGTCATCAGGTGGAACACGGCCACGGAGTAGGCCGATGCGCCCAGGGCCACGGTCATGTAGCCCAGCTGGGACAGCGTGGAGTAGGCAATCACGCGCTTGATGTCGTTCTGGATGATGCCCAGGAAACCCATGAACAGCGCGGTGATGGCGCCAATGACGAGAACGAAGTTCAGGGCCGTGTCGGACAGCTCGAACAACGGCGACATGCGCGACACCATGAAGATGCCGGCCGTCACCATGGTCGCGGCGTGAATCAGGGCCGAGATGGGCGTGGGGCCTTCCATCGAATCCGGCAGCCAGACGTGCAGCGGAAACTGGGCCGACTTGCCCATGGCGCCGATGAACAGGCAGATGCAGATCACGGTGATCAACATCCAGTCGGTGCCGGGGAAGCCGATTGCCGCGAGTTCATTGGCCTTGGCGAAGATCTCTGCGTAGTTGAAAGAACCCGCGTAGGCGCCAATCAGACCGATGCCAAGGATGAACCCGAAGTCCCCCACCCGGTTCACCAGGAATGCCTTCATGTTCGCGAAGATCGCCGTCTGCTTGTTGTACCAGAAGCCAATCAGCAGGTACGACACCAGGCCCACGGCTTCCCAGCCGAAGAACAGCTGCAGCAGGTTATTGCTCATGACCAGCATGAGCATGGAGAAGGTGAACAAGGAGATATAGGAGAAGAAGCGGTTGTAGCCGTCGTCCTCCTCCATGTAGCCGATGGTGTAGATGTGCACCATCAAGGAGACGAAGGTCACCACGCACATCATCATGGCCGTGAGGCTGTCGATCAGGAAACCGACCTCCATCTTCAGGCCACCCACGACCATCCAGGTGTAGATCGTCTCGTTGAAACCCGCGCCATCCTGCACGACGCTCTGGAGCGTCATGGCCGACAGCACGAAGGCGATCAGCACCCCCAGGATGGTCAGCGAATGGGAACCACGACGGCCGATCAAGTTACCGCCGAACGCGGTACCGAACACGCCAACGAGCACGGAGCCCGCCAGCGGCGCCAGGGGCACCGCCAGCAGCATCGAAGCAGAAAGGGTTTGACTCATTCTTGAGAACCTTGCAAGTACCGGTGACCCATCAACCCTTGAGGGTGTTGAGGTCTTCCGCGTCAATGCTGGACTTGTTACGGAACAGCAGCACCAGGATGGCCAGGCCGATGGCGGACTCAGCGGCCGCCACGGTGAGAATGAAGAACACGAAGACCTGACCGTGCATGTCCCCGAGGTAGTGCGAGAACGCGACGAAGTTGAAATTCACCGCGAGCAGCATCAGTTCGATCGCCATCAGCAAGACGATGAGATTCTTGCGATTCAGGAAGATCCCGATCACCGCCATGGCGAACAGCATGGCGCCCAGCGTGAGAAAGTGGCCCAGCGTCGGTGTCATTGCTTCTTCTCCTCGGCAGCGGGTGCGGCCTCTGCGGCCGGTGGTGGCTCGGTGGCTGGCATTTTCATCATCACGACGCGGTCGGCGGCACGCACGCGAATCTGGTCAGCGGGGTCAATGGCCTTCGAATCCTTGCGCTGGCGCAGCGTCAGTGCGATGGCCGCGATCATGGCCACCAACAGAATCACGGCCGCCACCTCGACCGGGTACAGGTACTCGGAATACAGCAGCTTGCCCAAGGCCTTGGTGTTGGAATACGGCACGGCCTGCCCCGCCGCATTGACCACCACATCGGCGATCGCCTTCGGCTCCTCCATGCCGCGGAAGCCCGTCATCAGCACGGCCGCCATTTCAAACGTCACGATGGCGCCGATGAGGGCGGCCACCGGAAAATGCTTCCAGAAACCTTTGCGCACGGCGTCTATGCGTATGTCAAGCATCATCACGACGAACAGGAACAGCACCATCACTGCACCCAGATAGACCAGCACCAAGGTGATGGCCAGGAATTCCGCCTTCAGCAGCAGCCAGATACCGGCGGCCTGGGAGAAGGCAAGAATCAGATGCAACACGGCATGCACAGGATTGCGCGCCGTGATGACCCGGAAGGCCGCATAAAGCAGCACCACCGCAAACAGATAGAAGAAACCGGTCTTGGCATCCATGAATCAGGTCTTTTCAAAAGTTCAGACGTTGTACGGACACCCGGTCAACGGTACTTGGCGTCCGCAGCCTTGGCGGCTGCGATCTCGGGCTCGTAGCGGTCACCAACGGCCAGCAGCATGTCCTTGGTGAAATACAGATCGCCCCGCTTTTCACCGTGGTACTCGAAGATCGGCGTTTCCACGATGGAGTCAACCGGGCAGCTTTCTTCGCAAAAGCCGCAGAAGATGCACTTGGTCAAGTCGATGTCGTAGCGCGTGGTGCGGCGCGAGCCATCGGCGCGCACGTCGGACTCGATGGTGATCGCCACCGCCGGACACACCGCCTCGCACAGCTTGCAGGCAATGCAGCGCTCTTCGCCGTTTTCATAGCGGCGCAGCGCATGCAGGCCGCGAAAACGCGGCGAAAGAGGAGTCTTTTCCTCGGGGAACTGCACCGTCACCTTGCGACGGAAGGTGTAGCGGCCCGTCAGGGCCATGCCCTTGACCAGTTCCCAGAGCATGAAGCTCTTGAAAAAATCCTTGATGGAGAAAGATGCAGAAGCAGCAACAGCAGCCATGGATGTCCCCGCTTATTTCCAGATGTTCCAGGGCGACAGCAACCATGCGCCCACGACCAGCAGCCACACCAGGGTGACCGGAATGAAGATCTTCCAACCCAGACGCATGATCTGGTCATAGCGGAAGCGCGGGAACGTGGCACGAATCCAAATGAACATGGATACCACCAGGAACGTCTTGATGCCCAGCCAGATCCAGCCCGGAACGAAGCCCAGGGCTTCGATCGGCGGCAGCCAGCCGCCCAGGAACATCACCACCGCCAGGATGGAAACCAGCCACATGCTGGCGTATTCGGCCAGGAAGAAGATGGCGAAACCCATGCCTGAATACTCGACCATGTGACCGGCGACGATTTCCGCCTCACCTTCCACCACGTCAAACGGGTGGCGGTTCACTTCGGCCACGCCCGAGATCAGGTAGACCAAGAAGATGGGCAACAGGGGCAGCCAATTCCACGACAGGAAGCCCAGCCCCATGTCCGTCATGGTGCCGCGCCCCTGGACGGCCACGATCTCGGTCAGGTTCATGCTGCCCGACACCATGATGACGACCAGGAAGCAAAAACCCATGGCGATTTCATAGCTGACCATCTGGGCCGAGGCACGCAAGGCCCCCAGGAAGGCGTACTTGGAGTTGGAGGCCCACCCGGCAATGATCACGCCATACACCTCGATGGAGGTGATGGCCATGACCAGCAGCAGGCCCGCGTTGACATTGGCAAGCGCCAGATCCGGCCCGAAGGGGATCACCGCCCATGCGCCCAGCGCGGGCATGATGGCCATCACCGGGCCGAGATAGAACAGACCCTTGGCAGCCGCCGCAGGCTGGATCAGCTCCTTGGTCAGCAGCTTCAGGGCGTCGGCAATCGGCTGCAGCAAGCCGAAGGGCCCGACGCGGTTGGGCCCGAAGCGCACCTGCATGAACCCCAGCAGCTTGCGTTCCCACAGCGTCAGATAGGCCACGGCCCCCAGCAGCGGCAATACGACGCAGATGATCTTGATGAGATTCCAGATGACGGGCCAGGCCGCGCCGGTCCACCATGAGGCGGCGACCAGGTTCAGGCCGCCGTTGTAGATTGCGTCGATCATGCAGCGACTCCTTCACGTGCCGCACGCGCGTCGGCCGTCAGTTGCAGCGAAGGTGAACGGCGCACCAGGCTGTCGAGCTGATAGATGGCGGCCACGGCGGGCTCAGCACACTCGCCGCCCAGCTTCGGCTCGGCCGATGTGGCGTTGCTCAGGCGCTCCGCCGGCAGCTGCGTGCACTCACCTGCGGGCTTGCCGGTCGCACGGACCAGCACATCCTGGGACGTCTCGTAGTCCATGCCTTCCAGCCCGAGCAGATTGCCCAGCACGCGCAATACCTTCCACGCGGGACGCGCCTCGCCGGCCGGCTTGACCACGGCATGGAAGCTCTGCAGGCGCCCTTCGGCGTTGACGAAACTGCCCGAGGTCTCGGAGAACGGAGCGATCGGCAGCAGCACGTCGCTGAACTCGAGGTTGGTCTTGAACGGGCTCAGCGTGACGACCATGTCGGTCTGCGCCAAAGCTTGAGCCGCTGCAGCACCCAAGGCGGAGTCGTGCTCAGGCTCCACATTCAGCAGCAGGGCTGCCTTCAGGCGGCCATCCAGCATTTGTGCAGCGTTCAGCCCGCCCTCTTGGGGTTGCGCACCGACGAACTGCGCACCGACCGTATTGGCGGCCTCCGTCAGGTAACCCACCGTCGCTCCGGTCTGCGCGCCAATCCACTGCGCCAGTGCCAGCAAACCCGACGCCTGGGCGTGGTGAGCCGCGCCGTTGCCCAGCAGGATGGCCTTGCGCTCCCCCGTCAGCAATGCAGCAGCAATGGCCCGGGCTTCTTCGCTGGTGGCAGCTCCTTCCACGGGGGCAGCCACGCCCTTCTCTGCAGCGATGGCGGCTGCGACTTCCGCCAGCGCCGTGCTCCAGCCGGCCGCTGGGGCCAGCTTGGTGCGGACATTCGGAATGGCCCAATCACTTGCTGCTGAATTAATAGCACTCACCACACACCCATGGCGCGCTGCCTGCCGAATTCGCTGTGCAAACAAGGGATGGTCCTTGCGCAGATTCGAGCCAACGACCAACACGGACTGCAGCGTGCTCAGGGATGCGATGGACGTCCCCAGCCAGCGCACACCTTCGGCCTTGCCGAACTCCGCATGGCGCAGACGGTGGTCGATGTTGTCGCTACCCAACCCACGCACCAGCGCGCCGGCCAGGAACAACTCTTCTACTGTGCTGTGCGGGCTTACCAGCGCTCCGATGCTCTGGGCGCCGTGCTCAGTCTTGACGCACCGCAGACCGTTGGCCACATATTCCAGGGCCGTCTGCCAATCGACTTCCTTCCACTCCCCACCCTGTTTGAGCATGGGACGTGTCAGGCGGTCGGGGGAATTCAATGCCTCATAGGAAAAACGGTCGCGGTCAGCAATCCAGCACTCGTTGACATCCTCGTTCTCGAACGGGACGACGCGCATGACCTTGTGGTTCTTGACTTGCACAATGAGATTGGCGCCCGTGGAGTCGTGCGGACTCACGGATTTGCGGCGAGACAGTTCCCACGTGCGGGCGCTGTAGCGGAAGGGCTTGCTGGTCAGTGCGCCCACCGGGCACAGGTCGATCATGTTGCCCGACAGTTCCGAGTCGACCGTATCGCCGATCACGGTCGTGATCTCCGAATGCTCGCCACGGTTCACCATGCCAAGTTCCATCACGCCGGCGATTTCCTGGCCGAAACGAACACAACGCGTGCAATGGATGCAGCGGCTCATCTCTTCCATGGAGATCAGCGGGCCTACGTCCTTGTGCGCCACCACGCGCTTTTCCTCGCCATAGCGCGAGGAATCGCCGCCATAACCTACGGCCAGATCCTGCAACTGGCATTCGCCGCCCTGGTCGCAGATGGGGCAGTCCAGCGGATGATTGATGAGCAGGAACTCCATCACCGACTGCTGGGCCTTGATCGCCTTGTCGCTCTTGGTGCGCACGATCATGCCCTGCGTCACAGGCGTGGCGCATGCAGGCAGGGGTTTGGGGGCCTTCTCCACCTCCACCAGGCACATGCGGCAATTGGCGGCAATGGAAAGCTTCTTGTGGTAGCAGAAATGGGGAATGTAGGTACCCACCTTCTCGGCCGCATGCATCACCATGCAGCCTTCGGTGACTTCTACCTTCTTCCCGTCCAGTTCGATTTCAACCATATGCTGTACTCGCGTTCAGGCGCTGGCGGGGGTGGAACCCGATGGGTGGGCGTTTCGGATCAGCGCTTCAAACTCCGGACGGAAATGCTTGAGCATGGCGCGCACCGGCATGGCTGCCGAATCGCCCAGCGCGCAGATGGTCCGGCCCTGAATGTTGTCCGCGACGGAATTGAGCAGGTCCAGATCGCTCTCCCGCCCGGCTTCGTGCTGGATACGATTGATCACGCGCCACATCCAGCCCGTGCCTTCGCGGCAGGGTGTGCACTGACCGCAGGATTCATGCGCGTAGAAATACGACAGGCGCAGCAGGCTCTCCACCATGTTGCGGGAATCGTCCATCACGATCACGGCGCCCGAGCCCAGCATGGAGCCGGCCTTGGCGATGGAGTCGTAGTCCATCGTGCATTCCATGATGATGGACGCCGGCAACACGGGAGCGGAAGAACCGCCCGGAATCACCGCCTTGAGCTGGCGACCCTTGCGCACGCCACCCGCCAGTTCCAGCAGCTTGGCAAATGGCGTGCCCAGGGGCACTTCATAGTTGCCTGGACGCTCTACGTCGCCGGACACCGAGAAGATCTTGGTGCCACCGTTGTTGGGCTTGCCACACTCGAGGTATGCCTGACCGCCATTGCGGATGATCCACGGCACCGCGGCGAACGTCTCGGTGTTGTTGATCGTGGTGGGTTTACCGTACAGGCCAAAGCTGGCCGGGAATGGCGGCTTGAAACGCGGCTGGCCCTTCTTGCCTTCCAGCGATTCCAGCAACGCCGTTTCCTCGCCGCAGATATACGCCCCAAAGCCATGGTGCGCATGCAGCTGAAAGCTGAAGCTGCTGCCCAGGATGTTGTCACCCAGATAGCCCGCAGCGCGCGCCTCTTCCAACGCCGCTTCAAAGCGCTCGTAGACCTGGAAGATCTCGCCGTGGATGTAGTTGTAGCCCACAGAGATGCCCATCGCGTAGGCCGCGATGATCATGCCCTCGATCACGATGTGCGGGTTGTACATCAGGATGTCGCGATCCTTGCACGTGCCCGGCTCCCCCTCGTCGGAATTGCAGACCAAGTATTTCTGGCCAGGGAACTGACGCGGCATGAAGCTCCACTTCAGGCCAGTCGGGAAGCCCGCACCACCACGGCCGCGCAGACCGGATTCCTTCATGGTGGCGATCACCTGGTCCTGGGTCAGGCCTTCACCACCATCCTTGCCCAGCAGCTTGCGCAGGGCCTGGTAGCCTCCCCGGGCCTCGTAATCCTTGAGGCTCCAGTTGCTGCCGTTCAAGCCCGCATAGATCTGCGGATTGATATGGCGGTCATGGAAGCAGGTCTGTACGCCCGTCGCCTGAAACTGCGACAGCACTTGTGCAGCCGTGGTCATTGTTTGCCCTCCGCAGCGCGCAGGCCATCCACCATCTGGTCGAGCTTGTCGTCGTCCATGAAACTGCACATGTTGCGGTCATTGACCAGCATCACGGGCGCGTCAGCGCAGGCCCCCAGGCATTCGCATTGCTGCAAGGTGAAAAGGCCATCGGCGGTGGTTTCGCCCATGGAAATGCCCAGCTTCTTCTCAAGGTGGTGCAGCGCATCCTGCCCACGGCGCAGCTGGCACGGCAAATTGGTGCAGACGGCCAGCTTGTACTTGCCCACCGGCTGCTGGTTGTACATGTTGTAGAACGTGGTGACCTCATGCACGGCGATCTGGGGCATGCCCAGGTACTCGGCAATCACGGCCTCGCTCTCGGCGCTGACCCAGCCCTGTTCCTGCTGGACGATGGACAGGCACGCCATCACCGCAGACTGTTTCTGGTCTGCGGGGTATTTCGCCACTTCGCGGGCAAAACGTTGCTTGGTCGCTTCGGTAATCATCGGTCAATCTCTCCGAACACGATATCCATGGTGCCGATGATGGCCACGGCATCGGCCAGCATGTGGCCCCGCGCCATTTCGTCGAGTGTGGCCAGATGCGCGAACCCGGGTGCGCGGATCTTCAGGCGGTAGGGCTTGTTCGCACCGTCGCTCACCATGTAAATACCGAACTCCCCCTTGGGGTGCTCAACGGCCGCGTAAGCCTCGCCGGCCGGCACGCGGAAGCCTTCCGTGAAGAGCTTGAAATGGTGGATCAGCTCTTCCATGTTGGACTTCATGGCCTCGCGCGAGGGCGGCGCGATCTTGTGGTTGTCCGTGATGACGGGGCCGGGGTTGGCCCTGAGCCAATCGACGCACTGCTTGATGATGCGATTGGACTCGCGCATCTCTTGCACGCGAACGAGATAGCGGTCATAGCTATCGCCCGTCACCCCGACCGGCACATCGAAGTCCACACGGTCATAAGCGTCATACGGCTGCTTCTTGCGCAGGTCCCATGCAATGCCCGAGCCGCGCAGCATCGGGCCGGTCATGCCCAGGTTCAACGCGCGCTCAGCCGGCACCACGCCGATACCCACCGTACGCTGCTTCCAGATCCGGTTGTCTGTCAGCAGGGTCTCATACTCGTCTACGCACTTGGGGAAGCGCTGCGTGAAATCGTCGATGAAATCCAGCAGCGAACCCTGGCGGTTACGGTTGAGCTCCTCGATAGCCTTGGCGTTCTTGATCTTGCTGACCTTGTACTGGGCCATGCTGTCCGGCAGGTCCCGGTACACGCCCCCCGGACGGAAGTAGGCCGCGTGCATGCGAGCGCCAGAAACGGCCTCGTACATGTCGAACAAGTCCTCCCGCTCACGGAAGGTATAGATGAGGATCGTGGAGCTGCCGCAGTCGTTGCCGTGCGAACCCAGCCACATCAGGTGGTTCAGCAGGCGCGTGATTTCGCCGAACATCGTTCGGATGTACTTCGCGCGCAGCGGCACCTCGATGCCCAGCATCTTCTCGATGGCCAAGCAGTAGGCCTGCTCGTTGCACATCATGGACACGTAATCGAGACGGTCCATGTAGGGCAAGGACTGGATGTAGGTCTTGTGCTCTGCCAGCTTTTCGGTGGCACGGTGCAGCAGCCCGATGTGCGGGTCGGCACGTTGTACGACCTCGCCATCCAGTTCCAGCACCAAGCGCAGCACGCCGTGTGCTGCCGGGTGCTGCGGTCCGAAGTTCAGGGAGTAGTTCTTGATTTCAGCCATGGTCGATCACCAAGCGGCATGCCGCCTCAGTGCAGGCCTCCGTACTTGTCTTCGCGGATGACGCGCGGCGTCACTTCGCGCGGCTCGATGGTCACGGGCTCATAGATCACGCGACGCTGGTCGGCGTCATAGCGCATCTCGACATGGCCGGACAAGGGGAAGTCCTTGCGGAACGGGTGGCCGATGAATCCGTAATCGGTCAGGATGCGGCGCAGATCGTTGTGCCCATCAAACACGATGCCGAACAGATCGAATGCCTCGCGCTCAAACCAGTTGGCCGAGTTCCAGATGTCGGTAACCGAGGCGACGATGGGGAAGTCGTCGTCGGAGCAGAACACCTTCACGCGCAACCGCTGGTTGAGGGAAACGGAGAGCAAATGGGAAACCACGGCGTAGCGCGGTCCTTCCGAGCCCGTGGCGCCATAGGCAGAATAGTCGACGCCGCACAGATCAATCAATTGCTCGAACTTGCAATCGGGCGCATCGCGCAGGATTTGCATGGCTTCGAGATAGCGCGCAGCGGACACCACCACGGTCACCTCATCCAGCGCCACCGAGATCTGGCGCACGCGGTCACCCAGAGCGGAGGCAACCACGTCCCGCAGGCTCTCGGGGTGAATGGCAATAGCAGTCATCTTCGTCCCTTCAGGCGCGCGCAATGGTGTGGGTGCGGCGGATCTTCTGCTGCAGCTGGATGATCCCGTAGATCAGCGCCTCGGCCGTCGGAGGACAACCCGGAACGTACACATCCACAGGGACGATGCGATCACAGCCACGCACCACCGAATAGCTGTAGTGGTAGTAGCCCCCGCCGTTGGCACAAGAGCCCATGGAGATGACCCAGCGCGGCTCGGCCATTTGGTCGTACACCTTGCGCAGAGCGGGCGCCATCTTGTTGCACAGCGTGCCGGCCACGATCATCAGGTCCGACTGTCGCGGGCTCGCCCGGAACACTTCCGCGCCAAAACGCCCCAGGTCATAACGTGCGGCGGCAGCATGCATCATCTCGACAGCGCAGCAGGCCAGTCCGAAGGTCATGGGCCAAAGGGATCCGGTCTTGGCCCAGTTCACCACGGAGTCATAACTCGTGGTGATGAAGCCTTCCTTCATCACACCTTCAATCATTGCGTCATTCCTTTGAGCGGCGGCTCATTCCCAGTTGAGGGCGCCTTTTTTCCATTCGTAGGCAAAGCCCACCACGAGGATGGCCAGGAAAACCAGCACAGCGACAAAGCCCGTCACCCCCACCTCTTGCAGAGTCACCGCCCAAGGGAAGAGGAAGGCAATTTCCAGGTCGAACAGGATGAAGAGGATGGCCACCAGGTAGTAGCGCACGTCGAACTTCATACGCGCGTCTTCAAATGCCTCGAAGCCGCACTCATAGGGGGAGTTTTTCGCCGGATCCGGGCGATTGGGGCCAAGCACATAGCCCAGAAGAAGCGGCACCACACCGACACCGATGCCGACCAGAATGAACAATAGGACAGGGAGGTATTGATCGAGGCTCATCTGGCAGATGTGCTCACCGCTGAAAAACCGCCTCGCATGCCCCGCAACGCGGATCAGGGAGGCGGCTTCTTGTGATTGGTGCCGTCGGCGAGACTCGAACTCGCACAGCTTTCGCCACTACCCCCTCAAGATAGCGTGTCTACCAATTTCACCACGACGGCTGCTGTATGCATCTGGATGGCATGAGGACCGGAAATAACGGTTTTGGCTTTCCAGACAATTCGGGATTCTACCCCGGAAAAACCCTGTCACAAACGGATGAGGCGTTTTTTTGCGACGCCTCAAACGTTCACTTGGTCGGGATCTGAGCGGCGCCCGAGGCAGGCTCCACCGCCGGCGCTGGAGCTGCCGCAGAGGCATCGACCGCAGGCGCCGTCGAGGCGGGGACAGCTGCTGCGGGCGTCTCCAGAACACTGCCAGTGCTCACCGGACGCTGGTTGCCAAAGTATGCCAATGCCAGGGTTGCCACGAAGAACACCGTCGCCAGGACCGCCGTAGTGCGCGAAAGGAAGTTGGCGCTGCCGCTGGCCCCAAACAAGCTGCCGGAACTGCCACTACCGAAGGCTGCCCCCATGTCCGCACCCTTACCGTGCTGGATCAGGATCAACCCAATCATCCCGAGGGCGGTCAGCATCTGCACCGCCAGAATCACGTTCACAACCAGTCCCATAATCCCATCACTCCTAATTTAATAGCTAGCAGCGCTTGTCAGCTATGCGCTGCAGCGATAATTTTCAAGAAATCCGCGGCCTTGAGCGACGCACCGCCCACCAGGCCCCCATCGATATCCGGCTGCGCCAGCAGTTCGGCTGCGTTGGCAGCATTCAAGCTGCCGCCATACAGGATGAGCACGCGATCCGCGCTTTCGGTCGCGGCGGCGAGCTGAGCGCGCAGCACCGCATGCACCTGCTGCGCCTGCTCTGGTGTTGCCGTGCGGCCAGTGCCGATGGCCCAGACAGGCTCGTAGGCCACCACGATCTCGCTCACGCAGTGCCCCACGGCATGGATCACAGCCGCCAGTTGGCGCTTGACGACGGTCTCGGTCTGGCCCGCCTCGCGCTCCGCCAGGGTTTCCCCCACGCATACGATCGGCGTGACGCCGCCCGAGAGCGCCCGCTGGGCCTTGGCCGCGACCACGGCATCGGTTTCGCCATGGTATTGGCGACGCTCGGAGTGCCCCACAAGCGCGTAGCGTGCATCAAAGTCGCGCAACATTCCCACGGAGACCTCGCCGGTGAACGCGCCCCTTTCATGCTGCGACACATCCTGGGCGGCCAGAGCGATTTCGCTGCCCGCGACCAAGGCCTGCACCTGCGCCAGGTAGGGCGCCGGCACGGCCACCGCCACGCCGCAACCGGGCGCGCCCAAGCCATCACGCAACGCCTGCAGCAGCGCCGCATTCGCCTGCAGGCTGCCGTTCATCTTCCAGTTGCCGGCAATGAGTTTCTTTTTCTGTGTCATGTCGTCCATGTCAAAACAATCTTGCCCACGTGCTGGTTGGATTCCATCAGCGCATGCGCCTGCGCGGCCTGCGCGGCCGGGAAGGTGGTGTGGATGACCGGCTTCACCGCGCCCGACGCCAGCAGCGGCCAGACATGCTCACGCAATGCCTGCGCAATGGCGCCCTTGAACGCCACGGGACGCGGCCTCAGCGTGGAGCCCGTGATGGTCAGCCGCCTGCGCAGCACCAGCCCCGCATTGAACTGCGCATCCAGCCCGCCCTGCACCGCGATGATGACCACGCGGCCGTCCTCGGCCAGGCACTCGACCTCGCGCGCCACGTAGGAGCCGGCCACCATGTCCAGCACTACGTCCACGCCGCGCCCATCGGTAAGGCGCCGCGCCTCGGCCACGAAGTCCTGTGTCTTGTAGTTGATCGCGTGGTGCGCACCCAGCGCCAGGCAGGCTGCGCACTTTTCGTCCGAACCCGCCGTGACGATGACCGTGGCGCCGCGTGCACGCGCCAACTGAATAGCCGTAACGCCAATGCCGCTACTGCCGCCCTGCACCAGCAGGACCTCTCCCGCCTGCAGGCGGCCGCGGTCGAACACATTGCTCCAGACGGTAAAGAAGGTTTCCGGCAGCGAGGCCGCCTCCACGTCGCTCAAGCCCTGCGGCACCGGCAGGCATTGCGCAACAGGCGCGACGCACCACTGCGCATAACCGCCGCCCGCAACCAAAGCGCACACCCGGTCGCCCACGCGAAGGCCCGCCTGCGCCATGGCGGCGGCATCGCCGGACTCGACAACGCCCGCCACTTCCAGCCCGGGCAGATCGGAGACGCCCGCGGGCGGCGCGTAGTTGCCCTTGCGCTGCAGCACGTCGGGGCGGTTCACCCCGCTGGCCGCCACGCGGATCAACAACTCGCCGTCTCCCGGCTGCGGCACCGGGCGCTCGGCGAGACGCAGCCCCTCAGGCGGGCCAAACGCCGCAATCTCTACGGCCTGCATCACGTCATTCATGGCAGTTTTGAATCATTTGAGCCGCTAGCACCCGTCCACCGGGCGTTAGCAGCTCTCATTTCAATAGCAAACAGGCGTTCCCGAAGGAACACCCCCGGCTTACTGCTGCTGTTGCTCGGAAGCACCGCCATCACGGCGCTCACGACGCTCGCCCCGCTCCGCAGGGGCGGGACGGCCGCTGTCGCCAGCGGGGCGGTCAGCCAGCGCCTTCATGGACAGCTTGACGCGGCCCTTGTCGTCGGTCTCCAGCACCTTGACCTTCACGATCTGACCTTCCTGCAGGTAGTCGCCCACCTTTTCCACACGCTCGTGGGCGATCTGGCTGATGTGCAGCAGGCCGTCCTTGCCGGGCAGCAGGTTGATCAACGCGCCGAAGTCCAGGATCTTGGTGATCGGGCCTTCGTAGACCTTGCCCACTTCAACCTCGGCCGTGATCTCTTCGATGCGGCGCTTGGCTTCATCAGCCTTGGCAGCCTCGGTGGCTGCGATGGTGATGGTGCCGTCTTCCTCGATATTGATCTGGCACCCGGTCTCGTCCGTCAGGGCACGGATCGTGGCGCCGCCCTTGCCGATCACGTCGCGGATCTTCTCGGGGTTGATCTTCATCGTGTAGAGCTTGGGCGCGAAGGACGAGATCTCGGTCTTGGCTTCACCCATGGCTTCCTGCATCTTGCCCAGGATGTGCATACGTGCTTCCTTGGCCTGCGCCAGGGCGACCTGCATGATTTCCTTGGTGATGCCCTGGATCTTGATGTCCATCTGCAGGGCGGTGATGCCGTTGGTCGTACCGGCCACCTTGAAGTCCATGTCGCCCAGGTGGTCCTCATCGCCCAGGATGTCGGTCAGCACGGCGAAGCGGTTGTCTTCCTTGATCAGGCCCATGGCGATGCCGGCCACGTGCGCTTTCATGGGCACGCCGGCATCCATCAGCGACAGGCAGCCGCCGCAGACCGATGCCATGGACGAGGAGCCGTTGGATTCGGTGATCTCCGACACCACGCGGATGGTGTAGGGGAACTCGTCCTTGCTCGGCAGGCAAGCCACCAGGGCGCGCTTGGCCAGGCGGCCGTGGCCGATTTCGCGGCGCTTGGTCGAGCCCATGCGGCCCACTTCACCCGTGGCGAAGGGAGGCATGTTGTAGTGGAAGATGAAACGGTCTTCGAACTCGCCGGCCAGTGCGTCGATGCGCTGCGCATCGCGCTCGGTGCCCAGCGTGGACACCACCAGCGCCTGGGTCTCGCCACGCGTGAACAGGGCGGAGCCGTGGGTGCGCGGCAGCACGGAGTTGCGGATCTCGATGGGGCGCACGGTGCGCGTGTCGCGGCCGTCGATGCGGGGCTCGCCGGCCAGGATCTGGCTGCGCACGATCTTGGCTTCGATGTCGAACAGCAGGGCCTCGACCTTCACGGCGTCGAACTCCACGCCCTCGCCCTTCAGCGATTCCAGCACCGAGGCCGATGCCTCGCGCAAGGCCTGGGTGCGGGCCTGCTTGCTGCGGATCTGGTAAGCCGCGCGCAGCTTGTCCTCTGCCAGGGCCGTGACCTTGGCGATGAAAGTCTCGTCCTTGGCAGGCGGCTGCCAGTCCCACACGGGCTTGCCAGCGTCGCGCACCAGCTCATGGATGGCGTTGATCGCCACCTTGCCCTGCTCGTGGCCGAACACCACGGCGCCCAGCATGATCTCTTCGGACAACTGCTGCGCTTCGGACTCCACCATCAGCACAGCGGCCTCGGTGCCCGCCACCACCAGGTCCAGCTGCGAGCTCTTGCGCGCGGTCTGCCCGGGGTTCAGCACGTATTCGCCATTGACGTAGCCCACGCGTGCGGCGCCGATGGGGCCATTGAACGGAATACCGGAAACGGACAGCGCTGCGCTCACCGCGATCATGGCGGCGATGTCAGCGTCCACTTCGGGGTTCAGCGAGATGGTGTGGATGACCACATGCACCTCGTTGTAGAAGCCCTCGGGGAACAGCGGGCGGATCGGGCGATCGATCAGGCGGCTGGTCAGCGTCTCCAACTCGCTGGGCTTGGCCTCGCGCTTGAAGAAGCTGCCGGGGATCTTGCCGGCGGCGTAGGTCTTCTCGATGTAGTCCACCGTCAGCGGGAAGAAGTCCTGGCCAGGCTTGGCCTGCTTGGACCCCACCACGGTAGCGAGCACCACGGTGTCGTCAATGTTCACCAGCACGGCGCCTGAGGCCTGGCGGGCGATCTCACCCGTTTCCATGACAACGGTCTTGTCACCCCACTGGAACGACTTGGTGACCTTGTTAAAAATGCTCATAATGACTCCTTGCTCTCAAAATAATAGCTGGCAACGCTGTACCAGCAAGGCTTGGAGCGCAATTCAGAACACGATGCCATTCCAGCGGCCCTGCCCTGCCCATCGGAAGGCAAGGCCCCTGGAATGACACAGCTTCGCTCTGCAGTTGCGTCTCCGAAGTAAAAAACGCCTGAGCTAGACAGAGCTAACCCAGGCGTCTCGGCATGCCGGCGCGCTTACTTGCGCAGGCCCAGCTTGGCGATCAGTGCCGTATAACGGTCGGCGTCCTTGGCCTTGAGGTAGTCCAGCAGCTTGCGACGACGGCTCACCATGCGCAGCAGACCACGGCGGCCATGATGGTCCTTGGCATGCTGCTTGAAGTGAGGAGTCAGCTCGTTGATGCGGGCGGTGAGCAGTGCCACCTGGACTTCCGGGCTACCCGTATCGTTGGCGGAACGGGCATTGGCCTTGACGACTTCGGCCTTGACGGATGATGCGATCATGTTTTTTCCTTGATAGAAGAGCCCAAGCAGGCAGCCGCATTGCTGCACCAACTGCCTATGGCTCTGGTTGTACTTGCGCCGCGACTGGAAGGGTCGACAGCGTGCGTCTTGCACCATGCAAAACCTTGAGATTATACCGCTGCGCTTTTCCCCACTTCTTCGCCGCCGCCCAACCCCTGTGCAGCAGGCTTTCGGGCATGATGCAAACCGTACTGCAAAACGTTGCAACGCCCTTTCTGAAAGACCACTATGCGCTTCATGGATACGTTTGTCCGCCGGTCTCTTTCCCTGCCAGTGGGTGTCGGCGTGACCGCGCTCTTGTTGTACTTTGCGTCACTTCACAGCCATGCCGCAGCCACACCCGAGAAGGCAGCCAGCGCTTCAAAGAGGTCCAAAGCCATCCGGATCAAGCACACGCAGAACCATTCCGGCGAAAGCCAGGCAGAGCGCGACCGGCGCCTCTACCGGGAGTGCAAGGGCATGCCCAACGCAGGCGCCTGCCTGGGCTACACACGCAAGTGAGCAACATCGAGCGATTTCGCAAAACCGGGCGAAAACTCCGCTACAATCACGCCATCGTCACAATGCGCTGATCGACTGAGTTAGTTAATTAACCAGTGACGATTTTTTGAAATAGCTTGAAAACTTCGTGCTATAATTCAAAGCTTAGCGGCTGTAGCTCAGCTGGATAGAGTACTTGGCTACGAACCAAGGGGTCGTGGGTTCGATTCCTGCCAGCCGCACCAAACGGTAAGCCCTGGAACTGCAAGGTTCCAGGGCTTTTTCGTTTTTGGCATTTGCTCCCTTTCAGGCACGATAAGCATATGAGCAAGGCATTCACCAAAGAAACCGATACCGACGACGAACCGTCCCTCCCCCCGCAGGCGCCGGTGGGGCCCGGCAAGAACTACATCACACCCCAGGGATATGCGCGCCTTCGCCGCGAGTTGCTGGACCTTATCGATGATGAGCGCCCCAAGGTGGTGGAAATTGTCCATTGGGCTGCCAGCAACGGAGACCGTTCGGAGAACGGCGACTACCTGTACGGCAAGAAAAGGCTGCGCGAGATCGACAGGCGCATCCGTTTCCTGACGAAACGGCTGGAAATCGCGGATGTCGTGGACCCATCGGTACACGCGGGCAGTGACCAAGTCTTCTTCGGCGCCACGGTCACCTACGCCGAGGAGGACGGCATGGAGCGCACGGTGACGATTCTGGGCATTGACGAAGCCGACAACAGCCTGCAGCAGATCAGCTGGATTTCTCCCGTGGCACGCGCGCTGCTCAAAGCCCGGGAGGGAGACGAAGTGACCCTGCAGACTCCCGCCGGCCTACGTACCCTGGAAATCCTGCGCGTCGAATACCCCGTCGCGGCGCCTCGGTGACGAACCCAGGCCCTCAAGCGGGCTGGGGAAGCACGCGGAACGCTCGCAATACGGAATGCGTGCGGCGCAGATTGCGCAACACGGCCTCTACATGGTGTTGATCACGCACAGCTGCCACAAAACGCAGATCAGTGGTGTCCATCGCATCGTCCATGTCCACACGGACGATATCTGCCTCTGAGTTGGCAAATTCGGATGCGATGCGAGCCAGTACCCCCTTGCCATTGGTCACGGTCACGGTGATACCGGTCTCGAATTGGCGGGTAGGCTCATCGGACCAGTCGACGGCAATGAAGCGCTCGCCATCTTTGTGCTGCAGTTTCTTGGCTACACCGCATTGCGCGTGATGGACCACCAGGCCCTCGCCGCGGCCCAGGTATCCCACGATGGGGTCACCCGGCACCGGGCGGCAACACGCTGCATATTGAACAGATGCATTCTCGCTGCCGTCGAGGGTGATGCTCCCTTGCGAGACTGTTTCATGGGAGCTATAGCGCTCGCGGGTCAGCAGCAATGCATCAGGCCGCTGGCCGTCTTCCGATAGCAACACGACCAGGCGCTTGGCCACGATGCCGGCAATGCGCTTGCCCAGTCCCACATCGGTCATGAGTTCCGCGCGGCTGCGATTGCCCGTAAAGCGCAGCAGTTTTTCCCAAATGGGCACTTGGGTCTGCACGTCAGGCAGTTGTTCGATGCCCTCGGCGCGCAGCGCCTGGGTCAGCAGTTTCTCGCCCAGGCCCGCCGACTCGTTCTGCGCCAGCGTCTTGAGATAGTGGCGAATCTTGGAACGCGCGCGCCCAGTGCGCACAAACCCCAGCCAAGCGGGGTTGGGCCGGGCACCCTGTGTGGTAACGATTTCCACCACATCCCCGTTCTTGAGTTCGGTGCGCAGGGGCACCTGCTCGTTGTTGATGCGCGCCGCCGTGGTGCGGTCGCCCACGTCGCTGTGGATCGCATAGGCAAAGTCCACCGCAGTGGCTCCGCGGGGCAAGGCCATGATCTGGCTCTTGGGCGTGAAGACATAGACGGCATCTGGGAACAGGTCCACCTTGACGTGGTCCCAGAATTCGGCCGCGTCGCGCGTTTCATTCTGGATGTCGAGCAAGGACTGCAGCCATTTGGTGCCCAGGCGTTCTGCCACCGCGCCATCCGCATCTTTCGCCTTGTAGAGCCAGTGCGCCGCCACACCCGCTTCCGCCACGATGTGCATTTCCTCGGTGCGAACCTGAAACTCGATGTTCAGGCCAGCAGGTCCCACCAGCGTCGTATGCAGCGACTGATAGCCATTGAGCTTGCCAATGGCGATATGGTCCTTGAACTTGCCGGGCACCGGTTTGTACATCTGGTGCAACACACCCAAGGCGGTATAGCAGTCCGTCACCGAATGCACGATGACACGGAAGCCATAGAGATCCGTCACCTGCGCAAAGCTCAGGTGCTTGGTGATCATCTTCTGGTAGATCGCAAAGAGTGTCTTCTCACGCCCCGCCAGCCGCACGTGCATGCCCAGCCGCGCAAATGCGGCATCCACTTCCGTCTGCACCTTCTGCACGATGTCGCGGCGTCGGTTGCGCGACTTCGTGACCGCTTTGGACAGCGTGGCATAGCGCCATGGATGCAGGTGGCGAAAGGCGAGGTCCTGCAGTTCGCGGTAGGTCTGGTTCAGCCCTAACCGATGCGCGATGGGCGCATAGATCTCCAGCGTCTCCGACGAAATGCGACCCCACTTGCTGCGCGGCATGTCGGAGAGCGTGCGCATATTGTGCGTGCGGTCCGCCAGCTTGATGAGGATGACGCGCACGTCGCGTGCCATGGCCAGCAGCATCTTGCGAAACGACTCGGCCTGGTTCTCCTCACGGGTATTGAACTGCAGCTTATCGAGCTTGGTGAGACCATCCACCAGTTCCGCAACAGGCGCACCAAACCGGTCGATGAGATCGGACTTGGTGATGCCGCAATCTTCCATGGCGTCGTGCAGCAAGGCTGCCATGAGGGCCTGGACATCCAGCTTCCAGCTCGCGCACAGCGCCGCCACGGCAATCGGGTGCGTGATGTAGGGCTCGCCACTGCTGCGCAACTGCCCCAAGTGCGCTTCATCGGCGTAACGGTACGCCTGGCGCACCTGCTCGACGCTGGCTTCGTCAAGGTAGTCGAGTTTTTCCAGCAGCGCAGCAAAGCTCGCCGCCGCGGCGTTGGCGGCCGCAGCAGAAGAACTGTCAACCGCCACAGGGGCGGCCTGCGGATTGTCAACAGCTGCCTTGTTCAACACGACGTTCATGGCTTAAATGTAGCGCGCCCCGCCCGAGCGGCAAGCGCAGGCAAAAAAAAGCACCGCCACGCGGTGCTCTTTTACCGGGATCACCGGAGGCCGACGATCGCTCAGCCCGGAACCTTCTTGAGCATTTCCAGGCCGACCTTGCCGGCGGCGATTTCGCGCAGTGCCGTCACGGCTGGCTTGTTGCGGCTCTCGATCTTGGGGGCGTGGCCCTGGCTGAGCATGCGGGCACGGTAGGTGGCGGCGAGCACCAGTTGAAAACGGTTGGGAATCTGCTCGAGGCAGTCTTCCACGGTAATGCGGGCCATGGTGTTCTCCAGGGATCAGGGAATATTGAGCGACTCGAAGGTTTCGGCCCGGGCGCGGCGCTGGGCTGCGTACTTGAGACGCTGGGCATGAACGATGGTTTTCAGGTCGAAAAGCGCTCGCTCAAAGACCTCATTGATTATAACGAAGTCGAATTTGCTGGCCTGCGCCATTTCCTCTGCCGCGTTCTCCAGGCGCAGGTCGATCACGTCGGGCGCATCTTCGCCCCGGCGTTCCAGCCGGGCGCGCAACTCGTCCCAGCTGGGCGGCAGCACAAAGACCAGCACGGCGTTCGCGAAGGCCTGCTTGATCTGCAGCGCGCCCTGAAAGTCGATTTCCAAGACCACGTCCGCCCCCTGGGCCACGCGCTCCTCGATCACCTTGCGGGAGGTTCCATAACGGCGTCCATGGACGTTCGCCCACTCGACGAAGCCGTTAGCCGCCACCATCGCGTCGAACTCCTGCTCGGAAGCGAAGAAGTACTCGCGGCCGTGCTTTTCCTGCCCGCGCGGCGCGCGGGTCGTGTGCGACACGGAGGGCTGCACATGTGAGTCCAGCTCCAGCAGGGCCTTGACCAAGCTGGATTTACCCGCCCCGCTGGGGGCAGAGACTACAAACAAATTTCCGGGATAGTCCATATGGAGTGTGCGTGAGCCGCTATCAAAACAGGATTATCACTCGATGTTGCACTTGAATCTTTAGTACGTCGCTGGAACCCGCATGGAACAAGGCTCTGAGCCAATGCGATCTTTCAGCGGGTACAGCAGCGGGTACAAGATTTTTCGAGGTGCCCGGTGTCAGGCCAGAGCCTCGATGACGGCTTGCGGGTTGCGCTCGATCACGTTGAGCAGCACCAGCGCCGGGCCGTGCGGGGTACGGTCGCCACGCTCCCAGTGCCGCAACGTCGCGGTAGAGAACCCGAAGCGGGCCGCGAACTGTTCCTGGGTCATGCCCACCTTGGCGCGCACGGCCTTCACGTCGATGGCGCGCGGGCGATGCACGCGCACGCCCCTCTCGTCGCCCCTGGCGTGGGCGATGGCCTCTTGCAGGCCCTGCTTGATGCTCTCGAATGCGGTGCTCATGATGTCTTTCCTCTCCAGATTCCGACCAGCACATCAACCAGGTCGGCCAGGTCGTTGCGCTCGGCCTTGGTCAGGTTGGCCTTGTCGCCCTTGGCAAACAGCGTCAGCAGGTACAGCGGCATGAGGTCGTCGTGGTAGTAGTAGATGACACGCACACCGCCGCTCTTGCCTTGTCCGCCACGGCGCCAGCGCAGCTTGCGCACGCCACCCGTGCCTTCCATGATGTCCCCGGCCTTGGGGTGTTCGGCCAAGTAGTCGATCAGGTCTTGGCGCTCTTCCGCGCTCAGTAGCTTGTCGGCCAGTCGGGTATAGGTGGGCAGCTCGGCGATGCCGTGCAGGGCTTCATTCATGGCCTATTCTAATCCAATGGATTACCTTATTCAAGGCGAACCATACCCGGCAATCAGCACGTTGAGGCTCTGGAGCACGGCGGCCACCGCTGCCGCCCTGGCCGCCCAGGAGTTGAGCCTCGATTGCGCGTTCAGGGTAGCGATGAGGTCGAAACGCTCGCCATCGGGCGTCATGCCGACGGAATCCCGACCGCCCATGAAGCCCTGATACGCGCTTTCCATCGGGCCGTCATAGTCCGAACGCACCACTCGAACAGAGGCCAGCCACCAGAGGATAGCCGCCGCAAAGGCGAAGACGGCCGACATGATGTTGAGTGCGAAGGACAGGTATTTCATGCCAGCGCCCCCGCTCAGTCTTGAGTCTTCAGCACGGCGCGGTCGATCTCGAACCCCTCGCGCACCACCTGGCCGCAGCAAGGACACACGTTCTTGTCCTGCCGGCGGCCCATCGCCCGATACACCGTGCTGGGAGAAATCCCCATCTTCTGAGCGGCCGCATAGGGGGTCGTGCCCTTCTCGATCAACTCCAGGGCACCTTGTGTCTTCGATTTCGTCATTGGTTTCGCCATCACTGTTCGTAGGCTGAAGTATGGCAGTTCTAGGAAGTGCTTGACAACAATATATGCCAGTTCCTACCATAGACATACATCAACCACAAAGGAGCCTGACATGGCGCGAAGCAAGAGCATTTCAGAAGGCGCTCAGGCGCTGGAACAAGCAGGGTCGGCGAGCCAAGCCGTCACCCATGCCGAACAGGGCGTTCAGGCGTTCTTCGGCCGCTCCCCGGAGAACATCGTCCAGCCGCTGCACCGTTCCGTCGAGGCGTTCAACTGGCTGGGGGCGTTGTTCCAGTGCATCGAGGAAGCAAACAACAGCGGCGACCGTGCCCAAAGCACCGCGCTTATCCAATCCCTGTCGTCGCTCGGGGCCTACGTCGCTGCCGACTACCAGGTGAGCATCATCGGCGAGCCGGCCGACGAGTTGCAGGCGTGCATCCTGGCGGCCAGGGAAGGAGGTGCGGCGTGAGCGTGACGCAATCCACTCCCGACGCCCCGGCGGTCACGATGTTGGAAGCACGCCTCGCCTTTGAGTGCCTGCTTGAGCAAGAGAGGGACGTGTTCGCGCTTCTGTCGGCAATCCGTGACCGTGACAACGGCAGCGACCTGACCACCACGCGCCTACTCGAAATGGCGTGGCTGCGCGCGGGAGAGAACGAGCACCAGAAGACCGCCGGCGAATACTTCGGCGTGGACATCTATGCGAAATACGAAAGGAAAGAGCATGACGACGACGGGCAATGATGCGCTCGCACTGTTGCCAGCCAAGGATCAGCCTTCGGCGCTGGTTGAAGACGAAGATGCACGTTGCCGGGCAATCCGGAATGCCGGTGCGACAGTCTGGGATGCCGACGAAGTGACGGTAGCCGTGGTCGAAGCCGCATTGCTGCCCGATGGGTCGGAGCCTCCGCCGTGGCTGGACGACATGGGAATGAAGCTCATCGGGTTGCTCAAAGAGCGTGCCCAAAAATATATCCAGGCCCAGCGCAAGGCGCGTGCGCGTGCCAAAAAGGCCAAAGACTGGAGGGGCCTCAAGGTCGTGAATGGAGGGGGGTAGGCTGTTATGAGGTAGGCACCTGCCCCACCCAGAAATTCCACATGCCCGGCCGCGCGCCGGGTTTGTCATTTCTGGGGAATGGGGCGCCTCGGTCTGGGTAGCCTTCTCCCAGGTTCGCTCTCCGCTAGCGATCACCTTGCGGCGCTGGGCAACGGGTCACTGCGTGCTGTCCCACCCTCCGGCGGTTCTCCCGAGGCGTAGAGGCATCGTAGCATCCGTAGGCCAGCGTCACGTCCGCCGCCGGCAGGCCGGGCAGCAGCAGCGCCGCGCACGAACCGGCCCCGGCTGTCGCGGCCCATCGGCTGCGCCGGCGCGCGCGTGACGGCTTGGCGCGTGGCACGCAGCTCGGCCACGGCGCGGTATTGGCGCCCTGGCGCGGGGCGGGCGCCATCGGCTGGGCCAGAAAAGCAGCGGCCAGATGGATGCCACCTGATCGGGGGTGCCCTGCGCCTGGAGCGAACGTCCAGGGTTGCTCTCCGCCGTGGCAGCGCCTAGAGCGCCGGGGGCGGGTCACGGCTTCGCGCACTGAGCCGGGCACGGAGCAAGCCGCCCACGGCCGTGCAGTTCCGAGGAACCACGTTCCCCAGCCCCCTTCCGGCTGGGTCACAAGGCACGGGGCTATCGTAGCAGGCGGGGCGGGAGCTGATCTACTCGGTATCGGCCGCCGCGTCGATCATGACGCCTGACTGCTCCCGGTGGCCGCTGTCACCCCTAGCTTTGGTCATCGCACTCATCTTTCAGCTCACGCTCACGCATCACGGCCGCCTGCCGCTCCCGCGACTGCCGCATCCGGTCATCGAACAGGCGCGCCAGTGCGGCGCCGTCCGGCCCGTTTACCGTCACGTCGGCCTGGTGCTCGATGCGGTCGCGCCACTTGTCGGGCTGGCGGTTCTTCAGCCAGATGAAGGCCGCCCCCGTGTCCGGTGGGTAGTGCTTGGTGAGCGGCGTCACCGTGATTTCGCCTTGGTAGTTGCTGACATGCACGTCCGGGTGCGAGTAGCCGACGGCGCGCTGGTACAAAGCGGCGGCCACTTTCGCATCGGCATCGGCCTTTCCCTCTTTTATGGACTCGCAAAAATCCTTGTGAGCCTTCTTCCAGCGGTGAAAGGTCGCCTCGGACACGCCGAAGAACGCGGCCATTTCGGCATCGGTCTGGCCCAGCAGCGCCAGCCTACGGGCCTGCTCGGCGTAGGTGGCCCGGTAGAGAGTCGGGCGGCCGCGCGCCGGTGCCGGTGTGGCCTGGGCCTTGCCGGACTTGCGAGGGCGGGGCGGCTTATTCGGGGCGCTCATGACGTTCTTGCCGGACGATGTCGATCTTGGCGGCGAACTCGGCCAAGTGATCCAAGATGGCCCCGACTTCGCTTTGCTGAACGAGCGGCAGCGTCTCAGAAATGTGCAAGCCGCCACGCAGATGCGCGCGCCCAATGGTTTCCAGCATGTAGAGAACGCGGGTCATGGTGTCCGGCTTGCCCGGTTGCTGATTGCTGGTCGGCATGGCTCCTCCTGGTCAGGGCATCATGAAGGTGTCGAGCTGCGAAAAGGCCATCGCCAACTCCTGCAAGCCGTCTTCGCGGCGGGAAAGGCTCACGTCGAGGCTGATCGGGCGGAACAGGCCGATGCTCTGGTACCCGCCCCGGTTGCTTTCGGGCGTGATGAACGAATGCACCAGCTTGATTCTGATGGCGTAATTGGCAGGCACACCGACAGTGCCATCTTTGGCCGCCACGGCTGCCGCATGATGCTCAAACCACATCTTCAGGGAACCGGCCTGGTCATCCAGCGTCGTCATGCGCAGCTCGATTGGCTCCGCCCCCTGCACGGCATCAACCACGGCGCCGCCCACTCGCCGCTTGTCGCCGGCGATGATGAACGGCGAATACTCGACCTCGGTGGCGAACAGGTTGAAGCGGTCAGGCATATTCATGCTGCCGTTGTTCAGTGCGCTTGTCACCTCCAGCAGCCAGAGGTTTTTCTTGGCGAGGCGCTCACCGCGCACCTGGTCGTAGATACGCTTGGCCTCGCGTGCGCTGATGCCGCCCAGCAGCGGCGTGGCCGCGCCCCAGTACGCCACCTGCGAGGCGACGCCGCCGCCGAAGCCGGGCAGCAGCTCGTTGAGCAGGCCGGAATCCAGCACGCGCAGGCCCGCCGAGTTCCAATCTCCGTTCATGAGGTCGCCCACGGCGCCCGCGCCCACGTTGATCGCACGCTGCGCCTGGATGGGGATGTACTTGTTCACCAAGCCCAGGCCCGCGTTCTCGGCTGCGCTCTTGCCCATGCTCACCACGGTCTGGGCGAGCTTGCCACCGCCCAGCATCTGCGTGGCCGAGTCCGACACGCCGCCCAAGGCCGCGTTCAGGCCGGAGCGAATGGAGCCGAGCAACCCTTGACTGGAGAGGCTTTCCGCCACGTTGTTGTACAGGCTCACGTCCGGAACCCCTCAAAGCCAGACAACGAATCCCCAGCGTTCACCCAGTCTTTGCGGTCGATGCCCGTGAGCGAGCACAAGGTCAGGGGGACGGTCAGCTCAATGAACCGCCCCTTGGCATCCACGGGGGAACTGAGGGGCACGCCGATAGCCTCAATCACCATCGGCGAGAAGATGCGGTTTTTGTACATCATGGCGATCTTCACGGGCGACGTGGACGGCAGTAAGGCATCCACCCATTCCCGACTGCCCTTGGCGGCTTCTGCGGCACGGGAAAGGATGGTGCTGTTCTCGTCCAAATGCACGGGCAGCGCCCATTGCATCAACTGGTTGACGGGCGCTTCGACCTCGCTGGCCGAATCGCGCCAGGCCCGGAACAGCGCCGTCACCGTGATCTTGACGGGCGGCATTCCGTTGAAAACCTGCGTGCTGTTCAGCTTCGTGATGCCGGTGCGCCCCTCGAACTGCTTGAGCGTACCCGCCCCGGCTTCAAACTTGCCGGAGGTCTGCTTGTCGCTCTTGAACGGATTTAGCGCGTCGATGACGGGCTGGAGCGTGCCCGATTGCAGCATGGCGAAGATCGTCGGTGCCCGCGTTTCCGGCCCGGCGTTCTCGAACGGGCTTTGCCAGTTGAGCAGCATTTCCAAATTCGCATCGCTCAAGGGTGCGCGCACGATGGGGCTGCCATCAACCTGGCTCCAGTAGCCATCCTTGGAAGAACCATCCCGCTTGACTTCCCAGAAGCTGGCAATCAGATGCGGAGAAAGGCCATTCCAGAGCGATGTCAATGCATTGGTGTCGGCGCTGGCCGTGACGGTGATGGGTGCGAGGGTGGTCACCATCATTCCACCTTCGGCACGGTCGAATACGCCAGCAGCGTTTCGGCGGCCTTCACTCGCTCGGCGGTCGGGGCGCTGGCATCACGCGCCACCTCGGCCAGGGTTTCCACGGCAATGCGGGCGTGTCGGGCGGCACTGGCTCGAATGCCTACGATGCTGGGGGCGCGTTTCACAGGAGTGTTGGAAGTCGATTGCATCGCTATCTCCAAAAAAAGGGCGGCCGGGCCTCAATGAGCGTTCCGCGTTGGGACGCGGGGGCTATTTCCGAGACTGGAATCGGTGTTGCATTGACCCCTCTGCGCCCGGCCATTGATCGGTCAGCGGCGGGCAGGCGCCGCCAGTAGCGCGGCGACTTCTTCCGCCAACTGAGCAAGCCGCGATTTCTGCTCGATGTGGCGCATCTCCGCCACCCGCATGGGTTCCGGCTCGATACCGGGCGGCAGGTCGGATTCGTCGCCGGTGCGGATGAACCGCTCCAGCGCGGCAATCTCCGCTTTCAGCGCATTCTCTTCAGCCTCGAACTGCTCGCGGTCAGGCATGGGGGCCACGCGCTCGATGATGGCCTGATCTTCGACACCCAGCAGCTTCAGTTCCCGGCGCTTTTCCCGCGCAGTGCCTTCATACGCAGCGACGATGCGCGGAATGCTACCCAGCCGCTCAATGGCCGCGAACATGCGCTTCGTCGCCGCTCGCGTCAGCGGCTCCAGCCTGGCGCGCTCGGCGTCCTGCACGGAACGGGCATCTTCGCCCAGGCGGCCCAGGTCGCGCAGCAAGGCCGTGGTTTCCAGGCCCAGCTTCTGAAGGGCCTGCATCGGCGCATCGTTGGGGAAGCGGTGCGCCGCCGCAGCGTACAGAGCTTCCAGTGCGACAGAATCCGCCGCGCGCCGAATGTCGGCCTTCAGCTTCCGAGCGATGCGCACGGCGTCGGGGTCATTGCGAAAGGCCATCAGGTCTTCCAGGTTGGGCAAGGGCGGGCAGGTCATGGGTTTCTCCAAAGTCGATACGGCATTGTCTGCACGGCATAACCGGGATAAATGCACGTTTTTCCGGCTTTGGTGCCTAGATTGCGGTCAGTTCTTTCACGGTTGCATCGAAGGCCCGGAGCGTCTGGTGAAGGTGCTCCGCCACACGCGCGGCGGTCGGTTTCTGGCCGGCCTCGACCAACTGGCGAGCGGCCAAGTGGATGAACTTCTCCGGCGTGGCGACGGCGGCCGCTTCGGCCAGGGTGTTGACGCACGCCAAGGCGATACCGTGAACGATGCCGTCCGTTTCCAGGGCGTAGGTGGATTCTCTCGGGGTGTTGTTGGGCATGGTCTGGTTCCTTTCGGTTGGTGATGGGTTCAGGGGGCGAGGTCGTTGCCATATTCCCGCGCGATGCGGTCGAGGTGGCGGTCTTTCAGATTGACGCCGCGAGCCTTGCATGCGGCCATCAGCAAGGCGTCACGCTGGCCCAGCAGCTCAAGCTCGACGGCGCCGACAAGTGGTTTGCCATCCTCATCGCGCAGCCGGTCTTCCCCCTGCGCGGCAAAGATCGCAGCATGAACGAAGGTTGCCGCAGGGCGATAAGCGCCGATTTCCCGCGCCAGGGCCTCGCACCTGGCGGCAAGGCGGTTGATCTTGATGTCTTGGACAATCGCTTTCATGCCGCCCCTCCTTGGCCGGCCTGGGCCAGAATGTCCCGAATCGCCGAAACCTGATCCGGCGAAAGGTTGAATTGCTTGCCCAGCGTCTCGGCGGCCGTCTTGGCGGCCCGGCGCGATGCCGCCGCGACCTTCTTGGGCGGCTTGGTGGCGGCCACCTTCGCTGCGCGGGCGAGCGCGGCTTTCTCCTGAGCCTTTCGAGCTTCGGCGCCGCGCTGCTCGCTGGTCTTGATAGCGCGCGGCCGCTTGGCCTGCTTGGCTGCCAACGCATCAGCCTCGGCCTGCGTGGCTTGGTGCCGCACCTTGTTGTCGGCGCTGGCAAGCGCCTTTGCCATGACGCGCTCAAGAAAACCGAGCACGGCCGCAGATTGCACGATTTCCATCATCACGCGCAGGACGTGCTTGCAGGCCACCCCCTGCAATCCGGGGTTGCGAATCTTCGGATAGCCATGCTCATCGCGCCCGGCGTTGTACCCGCCGATGGTCGCCAGGTAGCGCAGGAAAAATTGCGTCCTTCCGCAATCGCAATCGAAGGCAAGGTAGCCCTCGCGCATCCTGGTGGCCGCCTGTTTCGGGGTGAGGGCTTTCGGCGTCTTCTTCCCCTCCGTGGTCGTGGGCGTCACCATCATTTGGCGCGCCATCTCGCCATATGCACGGAACCGCACAAGGACGTGATGCCGCGTTGCGTCGGAGTCCGGGCTGGCATCGGTCAGGAAGCGGACATCAAGGCTATCTCGCTCTCGTGCCGACACCATGCTGCTGACGGGAACGGCCATGCGGATTTCCTTGCGGGCGCGGCCCAGGTCACCTTCGTCGCCGGGGTTCCGGGGGTTTTTGAGCGGGTTGCTGGCCGCCAGGTCGATCACCTGCTGGGCGGTAATGCCTGCGGCAGTGATGCGCGATTGCACCGTCTGCATGTTGCGGCGGAACGTGCCGAGGTCGGCGGCCGTGATGTCGCGGCGCACGCCCCCAAGGGTCGTTTTCAACGCGCGATAGGCGTCGTACTGTCCCTGCACATCCTGCTTGGAAAGGATGATGCTGTTGGCGGCCTTTTCTGCCGCCTTCCGCTGGGCCGCGTCCTGCTTGGCGAGCTTCGCGGCTTCGCCGATGTGCCCCCGAACGTTGCCGAGCGGGCGATTCTTCGTGTTCATCGGGCAGCCTCGCTTGCACCGCCGGCCACCCCCAGGTGAAGCCGCTTCAGCGCCGTGTCTGCATCGCGGGCGCCAGCCTGCAACCGTTCGAGCCGGCCGGCAAGGGTGGCGGACGCCGGCGTTTCATCGAACCCCGGATTGCGCGCGCGGTAGGTGCTCAAGCCCTCGGCGACCTCGCGCACGCCGGCGACCAGCGCCGCCGTATGCCGGCTGACGGCCAGAACCTCGCGGTGCAGGTGATCGAGGGCTGCCATGTCGCGCTCGCGCAGCTTCTGCCAGACGTTGAGCAACCATTCCTGCGTGCCGCGCGGCGCGCCGACTTCCCAGTCATCGGTGACGCCGAACAGGAAGTCGATGCTGACCTCGTACACCTTGGCCGCGCGCAGGATGAGCCACAGGGGCACGCTGTTGGTGTCCGTCGCTCCCTCGACCTTGGAGAGCTTGGACGAGTTCGAGTAGCCCAGGCGCTGCGCGGCCACGCTCTGGGAGAGGTTGCACAGCTCGCGGGCCTGGCGCAGCCTGTCTCCGATCACGCGCACCAATTCCAGTTGCTCCACCTTCGGGCTGCTGGCGAACAGAACGGGCGCCGGCAGCGGGCCGTCTTCAGCCATGAGCACGTTTTCCAGCCAGTCGCTGTGCGTGGCGTTCGGCATCTCGGTTTCGGTCGTGGCATCGGCCATCGGTTCGTCCTTGCTTTGTGGTTGGGGGGCGGGCTGAAGTCGCCAGCAGGCCACCGGGATTTGGGAGAGCGCCCGCAGCAGGGGCAACAGGGGCGGAAGGTCAGTCACCAAATCCCCTCCGGGTTTCGCGTGCAGGTGCTTCGCCCTTGGCCTTGGCGGCAGCGAAGTCGCGCACGTCGGCATCGAGAAAGCGGGAGTGCCAGCCCTGGAAGATCAGCGGCACGTCGCCCGTCGGCCCCATGCGCTGCTTGCGCACCAGGATTTCGGCGAACCCCTGCAACGGGCCGTCCGGGCGGTAGTAGCCATCGCGGTAGGCCATCATCACCACGTCGGCATCCTGTTCAATGGCACCGGATTCGCGCAGGTCGGACAAGATGGGCCGCTTGTCCGGGCGGGCCTCCACGGCGCGGGAGAGCTGAGACAGCAGGATGATCGGGCAAGCCAGCTCCCGCGCCAGCAGCTTCAGCGCGCGCGTGATGCCGCCCAGTTCGTCGTTGCGGTTGGCGCCGTCGCCACGCATCAGTTGCAGGTAGTCGATCACGATGAGGTCGAGCGCCCCCAGGCGCTGGCTCTGTTTGCGCGCGGCAAGCCGGATACGTGCCACGCTGGCAAGTGCCGGATCATCGGCAATGACTAGACGCTGATTGCGCAGGCGATCCAGGGCGGCCGACAAGCGCGTAAAGCCGTCCTGGCTGATGCGCCCGGAGCGCAGGGCCTGCGTGTCGATGGCGCCGAAGCGCGCGACGCTGCGCTCGGCAAGCTGGGCTGCGGACATTTCCAGCGACACAACGAAGGCCGCGCCCCCGGCCAAGGCCACGTTCTCGGCGATGTTCACTGCCAGCGTGGTCTTGCCCATGCCTGGCCTGCCCGCCACGATGATGAGGTCGCCGGCTTGCAGGCCGCAGGTGAGTTCGTCCAGCAAGCGGAAGCCGGTGGCCAGGCCGGACACGGCGCCGCCGTCGTTCATGCGCTGGTCTATGGCGTCCAGCACGCCGGGCAGCAGCTCGCCGATGGTCTGGGGTTCTCGGCCAGCATGGCGGGTGTCGGCCAAGGCCATGACCATGCCCGTGACCTGCTCCACCAAGCCCGCGGTGTCATTGGCGCGCGAGGGTTCGGCAGCCAGCGCGGCAATGTCCTGGCCCAGCGCCATCACGTCACGGCGCACACGGCAGCCGCGCACGATTTCCGCGTAGCGGCGGATGTTGGCCGCCGAAGGCGTGTTCTGCGCCATCGCATTGAGGTAGGCCAGGCCGCCCACCTGCTCGGCTTCGCCGGCTGCGCGCAGGGCCTCGTACACCGTCACCACGTCGGCGGGCTGCCCTCGGTCGAGCATGGCCGCGATGCAGGAAAAGATGCGGCGGTGGTCGGCGCGGTAGAAATCGCCCTCGGTGAGCTGCCCGTCCAGGCGCTCCCAGGCGCCATTGTCCAGCAGCAGGCCGCCCAGGACGGATTGCTCGGACTCGATGCTGTGCGGCGGCAGGCGCAGGCCGCTCATGTCGTCGTAGGCGTTCATGCGACGCTCCGGTTCTCGTACTGGCCTTCCAGCACCTTGGCGAAGTTTTCGGCCTTGACCAGCCATGCGAGGTTGCAGCCGCTCCACTTCCCATCACGGCCCATCAGGAAGTCGGACTCGGCCACGTAGCCGAAGAAGCGGTCGAAGAAGTCCAGCCCGCTGGCCGTGTCGGTGGCGTAGCGCCCGCCGTTGGGCTTCTTGGCGGTGAGCACCCAGCGCCAACGCGCCTTCAGGCTGCTGACCCGCTGGCCGTCCCACACACGGGGTTGGGGCAGCCCAGGCAGGTGCTTGGCGTACAAGGCCAGGATTTCCTGGTGCGGGCACGCAGGGGCGTCAGGCTCGGCCTGATGCCCTCCCATTCCGTCAGGAATGGGTTTCTTTTTAATGGTGGTAGTGGTGGTGGTAGTGTCGTCACTCCCACCGGATTCCCGCGTCGCTTCCGTGTCGTTCCCTTGTCCGTCCCCGGACTGTCCCGCATGTGTCCCACGGGACAACTCGACATCACGGGCTTCCCGCTGCTTCTGGCGGTAGGCGGCCTTGCGCTGGGTTTCACGGGTCTTGCGGCCGATCATGTCCAGCACCAGCTCGGTCAGCACAGGGTGGTACAGGCGCCCGTCGTTAGCTTGCGACCAGCCACGCAGCAAAATCGGTTTGGCCGTCAGGAACTCGTCCAGCGACAGGCCCAGGCGAGCCGCGATGATGGCGTCTTCACCGGGCAGGGAACCGCAAGGCGTTTGCTGCCAGGCAATGAACCAGAGCATCAGCAGCAGGGGGCGCTGGCGCGCGTCGGCAAGCGCCCAGGTATCGGATTGGGCGATGCGTTCGCAATCCAGCTCGAACCGGAAGCCGCCGGCTCTGGTGGTGGAGGGATAGGGAGGCTGCTGCATGGCGCGCTATTCCTCAGCGTTCAGGACGTGCTTCATTGCCTCGGCCCAGGCGTGAACCAGCGGAGCGAGCTGCCGGCGGGGCGGCGGAGGACTCACAGAGCCGGGGCGCGTCAGGTCGCGCAACGCGCGTGCGTAAGTCATCGCCGTGGTAAACGCCTGCTGGCGTTCGCCGGCGAGCTTGGCGCGGGCGTACGATGCGGGAGTGCGGTTGGTGGACATGGCAGCCCCGGTTACAGGGTTGCCAAGTGCGCGCGCAGCTCGCCCACGTTGAAAACGGTACGGCGAGGGGAAATGCGCTTGGGCTTGGGGAGATTCCCGTCGCGGGCCATGCGCCACGCAGTGGTGACGGACACGCCGCAAAGCGCGGCGGCAATATCGAACCCGACGTTGGCCGAGTCGGGCAGTTGGTCAAAATTCCTCAGCGCATCAGGGATGCGTTTTTCTTTTCCATCGCTCGCTTTCGCCATGTCATGCACCCTCTTGGTGATTTATGAAACATGGCAAAGGCTATAGAGCCGAAATCCCGTTGTACTTGCTACTGGCGTCTGCTTTTCTTCTCGGGTTGCAAGACTGCATAGAAGGCGTCGTAATCTATTGCGCCCTCAGTGCCGGCCGCAATGTCAGCCAAGTCGATCAGCGCCTTGCTGGGAGTTCGTTTCTCCCCGAACCGAAATTCCATACCATCGAGTGTTGCCACGAGTGCGCGCAGGTACTCCCGCCCGGACTCCCTCGCGGACAGGACTGCGTTGGCAGCAGGGTTGTGTCGCATGCCCGCCAAATCGAAACGTTCGCATCTTTCGGTCAATGATGAGAGCGCGTTGCGCAGTGCAGGGCTATCGGGCCAAGCGTCTAGGTTTTGACCTGGGCCGGCGCCAGTAGGGGCAACGATGCTGCGAAACTCATCCAAGAGCCGTCCCAGCTTCTCCGTTGCACTCTTGATCTGAGTAATCTTGGCAGCGGCGAGGGCCTTCCGGGTCTTTTGCCCGTCATTGCGTACCCATAGCCAATCGTGGTTTGAAGTCCACAAGGCATCGAAGACGCGAGGCAACCAATCTGCCCCAATCTCGGCTTCGAGGTCGCGCCAGCTCTGCCCGGTAACGTCCCTGTCCATCAAGCGCTTCATCGTTTCCAGGTCGCCTGTGCCGAATTCCCATGCTGTTGACATGCCCACACTGATGCCTTGCTTGACTACGCGGCGCGATGTGCCGGCGATCAACTGCTGGTAGTGGGCGATCAGGGCTGCGGGAATCATGCCGCAGCCTTTCGCAAGGGAAGCACGTTAGGCTGCACGTTGCCCATTTCGATCTGCTGAAGCAGGGAAGCCCATGCGTTCAGTGCCGCCTTGCGTTCGTCAAAGTAGGCGTGCCGGTCATAGATGCCTTTCACGCCCCTCTGCTTGTGGTTGAGGCATCGCTCGGCAATATGCGGCTCTACGCCAAGCGCCGACAGGTGCGTGCGGGCCGTGCGCCGCAGGTCATGGATGACGAAGTGCGGCACGTCAGGCAGCAAGGGGCGGATGTGCTTGGAGAAGGCCGCGTTCAATGTGTTGGGGTCGCGGTGCGGCGTCATCCGGGTTTGCATTTTCACGGCAGGGAATACCCAGGCGCTACCGGCGGCCAGCCGTTGCAGCTCGCGCAGGATTTCCAAGGCATAGGGAGACAAGGGGATGTCGGTGGCTGCGCCGGTTTTCGTGCGCCCGGCGGGCAGGTGCCATACCCCGGTGTCCAAGTCGAACTCGGCCCAAGGGGCGGCGAGCAATTCTTCCTTGCGAACAGCCAGCAGCAGAAGCAGACGTATGGCGCAGTGGTTCTCGATGGTGAACCGGCCAGCGGCTTCCCTCATTGCCTCGAACAGCCGGCACAGTTCATCCCGGCTCAGCCAACGGTCGCGGCTTTCTTCCTTGCCGCCGGCGTCGTTGATATCGAAGGGAAGAGCCGGATTGCGCTGGAGCTGTTTGGGCCGTTGCTTGATCGCGTAGTTGAACATCCGCTTCAGCCAGCGCAGCACGTCGCTGGCGACGGTCGGCGCGCCGCGCTTGATGATGGACTTCAGCACGTCATCAATGTCCGTGGTCGTCACGTCCTCGATCTTCATTTTGCCGATGCGCGGCTTGATGTCGTTCTCGATGCGCGAGCGGACGATGTTGGGGTGCTTCCAGTGTCCCATGATCTTGTCGCGGAAATAGGCGTCGGCCATGTCGGCCACCGTCCAGGCGCTGCGGTCGGCCTCTATCCGCTCGGCGGTTTCGCGGATACGGTCTTGCTTTTCACTGGCAACGTCGTACCCCAGGGCTACGCGGGCAGAGAGTTCCTTGGCGGTGCGGCGTGCCTCGGCCAGGGACAGCACGCCGTAGGTGCCCAGGCTCATCACGCGGGGCTTGCGGTCGAACTGGTAGCGGAACCTCCACTCTGGCGTCGGCACGCTGGGGCGCCAGCGCAGGTACAGGCCGTCGCCGTCGGCACGCCCCTCGAATCGTTCTCCGGCCTTGATCCAGGCCCGTATTTGCACGTCTGACAGTTTGCCCATGTCGGCCCTCAATTCCTTGTACCCGTACTTTTCCGAAGTTTCCTTTACGGGTACAACAGGGGGTACGAGAAAATCGCTTGATGTTGTGGTGTCTTATGGTAGCTCATGAAATGAAAAAAGCCCCGTATTTCGGGGCTTTACAGGGTGATGGCCGTCTTTGTGGAACGTCCTGAACCGTCCTGAATCACTACTCAATGTTCTGCACTTGCTCGCGCATCTGCTCGATCAGCACCTTCATGTCCACGCTGATGCGCGTGAGGTCCATGGCGGCCGACTTGGAGCCCAGCGTGTTGGCTTCACGGTGCAGTTCCTGGATCAGAAAGTCCAGCCGCTTGCCAACCTCGCCGCCTTTTTTGAGCAGGCGGGCAATCTCGTCCAGGTGCGACTGCAGCCGCGTGACTTCCTCCGCGACGTCGATGCGGATGGCAAAGGCCGTGGCCTCGGTCAGGGCGCGGTCCTGGGCCGCTTCGGGCACCACCGCGCCTTCGGCCAGCGACATGGCCTCCTTCCAGCGCTCCATGAAGCGCTGGCGCTGCTGCTCCACGAGCTGCGGAACCAGCGGCACCGCCTGGCGGGCCAGCTCGCGCAACTGTGCGATGCGCTCCTGCAGCATGGCGGCCAGGCGTTCGCCCTCGCGTTGGCGCGCGGCCACCAGGTCGTCCAGCGCCTGCTCGGCCGCGCGCGCTGCCGTTTCGCTCCAGTCCAGCGCGGGGGCGCCGGCATTGGCGCACAAGCGCAGCGCGTCGGCCACCGAAAGCGGCCTGGCGTCGGGCAGCCACGAACGCACCGCATCCTGCACCGCGCCCACCCGTTGCAAGATGCGCGGGGATGGTTCGGCGAGCACGGCGGAGTCGTCGTTGTCCACGAAAGCGCGCACCTCGACCTTGCCGCGCTTGAGGCGCTGCGTGAGCAGGGCGCGCAGCGCCGGCTCCTGGGCGCGCAGTTCATCGGACAGGCGGAAAGACAGGTCCAGAAAACGGCTGTTGACCGCACGTATTTCCAGGCCCAGGCGCCGTACGGGCCCGTCCTTGTCGTCCCCTGCAGTAGCCACGCCGCGCTGCACGCTGGCGTATCCGGTCATGCTGTAAACTGCCATTGGACTTTTCGGTGGTTGGTTGCTTGCGATCCAGCGATTATCCGGGTTCCCCACCCGCGCCCACGACTGCCTTCGCTTCCTATGTCAAAAATCAAGCCGGCCCCCCTGCCCCCCGACACCGCCATTGGCGGCTACCGCGTGGTGCGACGGCTGTCCTCCGGTGGTTTTGGCGTGGTGTACCTCGCCATTGACGCCGAAGGCCAGCAAGTGGCCATCAAGGAATACCTCCCCGCTTCTCTGGCTACGCGTGCACCGGGCGAACTGCTGCCCAAGGTGCCCCCCGAGAAGCTCTCGCTCTACCGCCTGGGCCTCAAGAGCTTCTTCGAGGAAGGCCGTGCGCTCGCGCAGATCTCGCACGCCTCCGTGGTGAGCGTGCTCAACTTCTTCCGCGAAAACGAGACCGTCTACATGGTGATGAACTACCTGGAGGGCGCGACCCTGCAGGACTTCATCATCACCGCACGCGACCTCAAGACACAGAAGGTGTTCCGCGAGTCCACCATCCGCTCGCTGTTCGATGAGGTGCTGCGCGGCCTGCGCATCGTGCACCAGCACAAGATGCTGCACCTGGACATCAAGCCCGCCAACATCTTCATCACCGACGACAACCGCGCGGTGATGATCGACTTCGGCGCCGCGCGCGAGGTACTCTCCAAAGAGGGGAACTTCATCCGCCCGATGTACACCCCCGGCTTTGCTGCGCCCGAGATGTACCGCCGCGACTCGCAGATGGGCCCCTGGACGGACATCTACGCCGTTGGCGCCTGCATCTATGCGTGCATGCAGGGATTTCCGCCCAACGAGGCGCCGCAGCGCCAGGAGAAGGACCGCCTGTCGCTGGCGCTGAACAAGCTGCGCGGCGTGTATTCGGACAACCTGATCGAGGTGGTCGAATGGTGCATGGCGCTCGATCCGCTGTCGCGCCCGCAATCGGTGTTCGCGCTGCAAAAGGAGCTCAGCCGCGAGGGCGAGCGCCGCTATACCAAGCTGTCGGTGGCCGAGAAGATGCGCATGCAGCTCGACACCCTGGTGTCGGACACCAAGAAAAACGTGCAAAAGGTGGGCGAAGCCACCGGTCTGGGAGCGCGGCCTAAATGAAGTTCTCTGTCTTTCAGATCAGCCGCCGCGGCGGGCGCGAGAAGAACGAAGACCGCATGGGGTACTGCTACACGCGCGAGTCGGTGCTGTTCGTGCTGGCTGACGGCATGGGCGGCCACCCGGAGGGCGAGGTCGCCGCGCAGATCGCCATCCAGACGGTCTCCGCGATGTTCCAGCGCCAAGCCAAGCCCACGCTGAAGGACGTGCAGGAGTTCCTCTCCACCGCACTGCTGGGCGCGCACCATCAGATCCTGCGCTATGGCACCACCAAGGACATGCTCGACACGCCGCGCACCACGCTGGTGATCGCCGTGGTGCAAGACGGGCGCGCCAGCTGGATCCACTGCGGCGATTCGCGCCTGTACCTCGTGCGCGGGGGCGAGCTGCTCATGCGCACGCGTGACCACTCCTACCTGGAGTTGCGCAACGCCGCCATCGCCGGGCTGGAGCGCGTGAACCGCAACGTGCTGTTCACCTGCCTGGGCTCTCCCACCAAGCCGCTGTACGACGTGGCCGGCCCCGTGCTGCTGGAGCAGGGTGACCGCATCCTGCTGTGCTCCGACGGCCTGTGGGGCGCGCTGGACGACGAGACCATCGCACGCCAGCTGGGCCGCCAGACCGTCTCCAACGCCGTGCCCGACCTGGTCGAGGACGCCCTGCGCAAGGCCGGGGACGGCAGCGACAACGTGACCGTGGTGGCCATGGAGTGGGAAACCCCCGACACGTTCGAGTCCACCCAGGGCATTTCCACCGACAGCATCAGTGACGACGTGTTCGCCTCCACCATCCAGGCCGGCCCGCTGGAGAGCTTTGCGGACGACCTGGACGACGAGACCATCGAACGCTCGATCGCCGAAATCAACGAAGCCATCCGGCGCTCTGCCGCGCGCAAGCTGTAGGCCGCGGCCCGGGCGCACCGCCTCCTCCGCTCTCCGCCAGGAGCGCGGGGAGCCCCTTCTTTGACCTGGACCTGCCATGAACACCACCCCCTTTGCCCGCAGCGGCGGCCGCGCCCTGGACCAGCTGCGCCCCATCCGCATCACGCGCCACTACACCATGCATGCCGAGGGCGCGGTACTCATCGAGTTCGGCAACACGCGCGTGCTGTGCACCGCGTCGGTCGAGGAGAAGGTGCCGCCGCACAAGCGCGGCAGCGGCGAAGGCTGGGTGACGGCCGAGTACGGCATGCTGCCCCGCTCCACCCACACCCGCAGCGACCGCGAGGCCGCGCGCGGCAAGCAAAGCGGACGCACGCAGGAGATCCAGCGCCTCATCGGCCGCAGCCTGCGGGCAGTCTTTGATCTCAAAGCCTTGGGTGAGCGCACGATCCAGATCGACTGCGACGTGATCCAGGCCGACGGCGGCACACGCACCGCCGCGATCACGGGCGCCTGGGTGGCGGCGCAGGACGCGGTCAACACCCTGCTGGCTGCGGGCAAGATCAGCGCATCGCCGCTCACCGGTGCGGTGGCCGCCGTGTCCGTGGGCATCGTGCAGGGCCAACCGCTGCTGGACTTGGAATATGTGGAGGACGTGGCCTGCGACACCGACATGAACGTGGTGATGACCGGCGCCGGCCACTATGTGGAGGTACAAGGCACAGCCGAGGGCGCGACCTTCTCGCGCCAGGAAATGGACCAACTGCTGGCGCTGGCCGAGAAGGGCATCGCCGAGCTGGTCGCCCTGCAACGGCAGTCGCTACGCAATTGATAGCTTTTTGCGCTTAGTTGATATGCGCTAAAGACCTTTTTGACCATGAAACTCGTACTCGCCTCCAACAACCGCGGCAAGCTCGCCGAACTGCAGGCCATGCTGGCCCCGCTGGGCGTGCAGCTCATTCCCCAGGCCGAACTGGGCGTGGGCGAGGCCGAGGAGCCGTTCCACACCTTCGTCGAGAACGCACTGGCCAAGGCCCGCTTTGCCAGCGCCCACACCGGCCTGCCCGCGCTGGCGGACGACGCCGGCCTGTGCGTGCAGGCCTTTGGCGGTCAGCCCGGCGTGCAGACGGCCTACTACGCCACGCAGTTCGGCTACGACAAGGGCGACGCCAACAACGTGCGCGCGCTGCTGGAGCAGATGCAGGGCATCGACGACCGCCGCGCCGCGATGGTCAGCACGCTGGTGGCCGTGCGCAGCCCGCAGGACCCCGAGCCACTGATCGCCGTGGGCCGCGTGGCCGGCGAGATTGCACGCGCGCCGCGCGGCACGGGCGGCTTCGGCTTTGACCCGGTGATGGTGCTGCCCGCCTTCGGCAAGACCTTTGCCGAGCTGCCGCCCGAGGTGAAGAACGCCCACAGCCACCGCGGCCGCTCGTCGCGCCAGATGCTGGAGCTGATGCGCGAGCATTGGTTTGCCGGAACCTCAGAAAGGTGAGCGGTTAGCGCTTGCCAGATAAGGGGTTCAATGTCTTTTGATACTGAAACGGTTGTCAGGCAATCGCCAGCAGCTATGGTTTTTAGACTCGTATGACCATCCCCATCCTCCCCGCCGCGCAGTCCGGCGCGCCGCTGCGCGACGTGCAGCACTACATGCGCCCTGGCCTGCTGCAGCTGTCCAGCCTGCCGCCGCTGTCGCTGTACGTGCACCTGCCGTGGTGCCTGCGCAAATGCCCGTACTGCGACTTCAACTCGCACGAGGCGCGCGGCGTGGGCGGCGATGGCAGCGTGCCCGAAGCGCGCTACATCGACGCCCTGCTGGCCGACCTGGAGGCCGCCCTGCCGCTGATCTGGGGTCGCACGGTGCACAGCATCTTCATCGGCGGCGGAACGCCCAGCCTGTTTGCACCCGAGTCCATCGACCGGCTGCTGGGCGACATCCGCGCGCGCCTGCGGTTGGACGCGGGCTGCGAGATCACGCTGGAGGCCAACCCCGGCACGTTCGAGAAGGAGCGCTTTCGCGCCTACCGCGGCGCGGGGGTCACGCGGCTGTCCATCGGCGTGCAGAGCTTCAACGACCGGCACCTGCAGGCGCTGGGCCGCGTGCACAACCGCGCACAGGCGCTGGCCGCGGTGGAAGAGGCCGCACAGGCCTTCGACACCTTCAACCTCGACATCATGTACGCCCTGCCCGGCCAGACGCCGGCCGAGCTGGACGAGGACATGCGCACCGCGCTCGCGCTGCAGCCGCCGCACATCTCCATCTACCACCTGACCATCGAGCCCAACACCTACTTCGCCAAGTACCCCCCACCGCTGCCCGAGGACGATGCCGCCTATGCCATGCTCGACCGCATCACCGAACTGACGGGCGCGGCAGGCCTTGCACGCTACGAGGTATCGGCCTATGCACGCGAGGGCCACCAATGCGTGCACAACCGCAACTATTGGCAGTTTGGCGACTATCTGGGCATTGGCGCGGGCGCGCACAGCAAGCTCAGCTTTGCGCACCGGGTGGTGCGCCAGGTGCGCCTGCGCGATCCGCAGCTCTACATGGCCGGAGCACTCGCAGGGCGCGCCATCGCGCAAGACGACGACGTGCGCCGCGCGGACCTGCCGTTCGAGTTCATGCTCAATGCGCTAAGGCTGCAGGAGGGTTTTGCGCTGCAGGACTTCACCGCCCGTACGGGCCTGGCGATCACGGCCATAGCCGCTGGCCTGCAGCAGGCCGAGGCGCAGGGCCTGATCACGCGCGACATGGAGCGCGTGCGTCCCACGCAGCGGGGCTTTGACTTTCTGAGCGACCTGCAGGCGCTCTTCCTGGCGGACTGAGCGGGCGCCGAAAGCACACCGACGAAGCGTGCCCGGTCACAGCCGCGCACACTTCATCGGCGCCACATTCCTCCGGCTGATCAGCCGCAGCGCACGGCAGTGATCTTGCCGCTGGCGTCCACCTCCAGGTTGAGACGCTGACCATCGAACTCCTTGGTGATCATCTGGCCCGGGCGCAGCACGCGCGCCAATCGCGCGCCGGAGCGCACGCGCGCGTCCTCCACCACCTTGGCCGTGGCATTTTTACCCACCGCCGCCTGCGCGCCCTGGGCGTTGCATTCACCGCCCACCGGGGCCGTGCTGGCGCCAATGGGCGCGGGCGCCGGGCTGCTGCCCGGTCCGATCGACGAACAACCTGCCATCATCAGCCCCACCACGGCCACGGCGCCGCCTGCCTTTAAGAAATAACGCATGCCTGTTGCCTCCTGCTCCGAAAAATGCAGCACCATACCGCAGCCGCGGTGCACGGGCCGTCACCATCGGTAACCCGGCGGCGACGGGGCTAATCCTCGCGGTGCTTTTGCACGCTCAAGCTGCCGTCGGCTTCCAGGAAGAGGTAGCGCATGTCCTTCCTGTCGCAATCGGCCTCGCGCAACGCCCGCTCCACGTCGTTCTCCGATACGCGATGCCGCTTGCGCACCGTGTCAAAGACATGCCCATTGCGCCCCAGCAGGATCGCCTCGCCCTCCAGCAGTTTCTCTGCCATGCGAAAGCGGGCCGTGAGTATCCCCACCAGGATATTCAATCCGATCAGCACCAGGCAGACGATGAGACCGCCCCACAGCGACTGGTCCTTGCCCGTCATGGACGGGCCCGCGGCCTCGCTGACCAACATCACCACCAGCAGGTCGAACGGCGTGAATTGCCCAACGGTGCGCTTGCCGCTGACACGCATGAGGGCCAGCAGCAGGCCGTAGACCATGGCGGCGCGTAGCACCAGCTCCGCGGCGGGTAAGTCCAGGTTGAACATGGCGGTCGCTCCGGTCAGTCAGCGTGCAGCCGCCCGTACCGCAGGCCGTACGGCGCACTTGAACACCTCATGCAATTGCCGCAGGGCCCCCGTCTTGCGGTGTTCCGATTCCGCGGCGGTGCAATCCGACGGCACCCACACCTTGTAGCCCAGCATGCGCGCATCGGTGGCCGTCAGCATCACGCACATGTCGGCGGCCAGGCCCACGATGATCAGCTGCTCGGTCTGCATCTTGTCCAGCAAATGCTGCAAGGGAGTCGAATGGAACGCCGAATGCTGTGGCTTGAGGATCACCAGATCCTGCGGCGCGGGCGCAAGCAGGCAGGCCGTGAGAATGTCACGGAAGTCGCTGTGCCACGTGCCGTAGTTGTCGTTGGCATAGATCGCCGTGACCCCGCGCCGCGCCAGGCGTGTCTTCAACCGCGCAATGGCGTTCGCGGCGCGTACCGCTCCCGGCAGCAGGTCTGCCGCTGTAGAGAAATTCAGCGGATTGATCACATCCACCAACAGCAGCACGTGTTTGCTGCGCGGCAGCGGCGTGCGGCGCAATGCGGCGGGGCGCGCCACGCAGCCTCCTCAGAGCATCGCGTCGCGTTGCTGCTCCGCGCGCGACGCGCCAATGGCCGTCTCTACCTGTTTGACCTCTTCCGGCGGAGGCAGCACCGCCGGCATGCCCAGGCTTGCAATCCACAGCTCGCGGCACCAGCCCTTGGTGTGGTACAGGTGGTGATCCTCGTCTTTCTCCACGCGCTCGTGGGCATCTTTCAGGGCGCGACCGACATCCCCGGTCGCCACCTCTGCCACCTTGCCCAGCAGTTCCCAGTTGGCGTGGTCCTTGGTCTCGGCATGCACCACGCATTCACAGGCGACCAACTGGGCCTGCGCAGGATTGCCGGCCTGCCGGGCCAACTCGATCGCCTTGACCAGCGAATCGCCGATGTGCTTGACCACCAGGCGCGAAGGCGCCACCTCTTCGGGGTCGATTCCCAGCTTTTCGCAGGTCGTGCGTACCACGTTTTGGTGCGATAGCGTCTCGTCGAGGTAGCCCTCCCATTCCTTCTTGAGGTCTTCATTGGTCGCGCAGTCGATCGCTGCGCGGTACACCTGCTCACCACCCAGCTCGGTTTCCATCATCTGCAACAGCAGATCCTTGAGCTGGGCTTCGTCATAACGTGGCTTGGGCATGGGTCTTCTCCAGGTTGTGGGGTTGGAATGCAAGAGAAGCCCATGGTGTGAGGCGGACCGGTCCCGCGCCGTAGGCAACGGCCTATTTGCGCGTAGTGCGATTTCCGAACAACGCAGCCGCGCAGCCGACTGCCGTTGCGTTGATCGGCAGTGAAAAAACAAACCCCGCTATCAACGCGATAGCGGGGTGTGCTATTGGGGACTGGTAGTGCTTAAAGGACTGGAGCCGACAGCAAGCCGGTGCACCATGCGCGTGGCATTCACTCTCGGGCGCGGGCGCGGGCTTTGAAAAGGTGGATAGTTTCGCCGCGTGCGAGCATATCAACCAACTGGGCGATACGTCTGGCGCGCGTTTCTGCTTTCACGGCTTTCTGGATACGCCACAGTACCGCGTAACGATTGGCCGCATTGATCGTTGCAAAGAAGGCTTTGGCCTTTGCGTCAATTCCAACGCGGCCAACGGATCCTCGGGTACGGTAGACGTACGAGCGCTGTCATAAGCCCGTGCCCAGCGCCCATCGGCCTTGGCCGCTTCGATCTGGGCGTAGCCAGGCGCCTGCATGCGGCCCGCCACTATGAGTGCCTCGACCTTGTCGATGTTGACTTTCGACCAAATGCTGCGCGCGCGCCGCGGCGTGAAACGCTGGAGGTAGTGCTGATCGTCGAGAGCTTTTTTCTGACCGTCGATCCAGCCCCAACAGAGTGCGATTTCCAACGCCTGGGGGTAAGTAACGCTGGGTTCTTGAGCGCCCTTTTTCGCAATCTTGAGCCAGAGGCCGCCCGAAGCGGCATGGTTCTTCCTCAACCATGCATCGAAAGCCTTGGCGCTCTTGAACGAGGCCGGGGCAGATTCAAGTTGAATGCTGGAGCTGGCGACAGTCATCAATCAGAGTGTGCCCCAAGAGCGCCGCTTGTCGTTATGGCCAGAGAAGCTGTGAGCTGCAGGTCGTGCCGCCGCACCCGTTAGCTGCCAGGTGGCGCAATCCTCTGGCGCAGTCCAACGCCTCTCCTCTCAGCGCCGATGCGGAACCGCCCCGGACAGCGGAGCATGCGTCTTCATCAGTTCAACCATCCAATCCATGAACACCCGCAGCCGAGCGCCCATATGACGGTTGGGAGGAAACGCGATATACAGCGGCATCGGCGCAATGGACCAGTCCTCAAACAGCGGCGCCAGTTCACCCCGCGCCAGATGCGGCGCTGCCATGTACTGAGGCAACCAGAGCGCCCCCAGACCAGCAACGCCTGCCGCCAGGTAGGCATTGCCATCATCGGTGGCAATCGCGTAACGGCCCATCACGCGCACTTGTTCGTCACCGCGGTGCAATACGCAGGATAAGACGCGTCCGGTGCTTGATCCCAGAAAGCCCACGATGTGGTGCGGTGCGGCCTCCAGGTTCTTGGGGTGCAAGGGCATTCCGGCATTCGCCAAGTATGTAGGTGCCGCATACAGCCCCATGGAAAGATCGCCTACATGCCTTGCCACAAGCGAGGCGTCGCCCGGCTCACCTCCCGCACCACGCAATCGACGTTTTCATCGATCAGATCGACCACTCGGTCACTTACACCCATGTGCAGCTGGATGTCCGGATAGCGCGCATGGAATGCAGCAAAAGCCGGAACAAGGACCATGCGTGCCAGAGGGCTGGGCACGTCCACCCGCAGGCGGCCTTGAGGCGCGCTTGAGGCGGGCGTGTCCGAATTTTTGTGTAAACGGTTCGGACTTCAGTTGACGGAGATGCGGTCTCCGAACTGAATGGTAAAGCGGGTCAGCGCAGCCTTCCAATCCCGGATGGGCATGGTCCACTTCTGGCTGATGTTGCGCAGGGCCAGGTAGAACAGCTTGCTCAGCGCCTCATCGCTGGGGAATGAGCCCCGGTTCTTGGTCAGCTTCCTCAGGCCCATGTTCACCGACTCGATGGCATTGGTGGTGTAGATGACCTTGCGGATTTCCGGCGGGTAGTCAAAGAACGGGGTCAAGCGGCTCCAGTTCCTGCGCCAGGACTGGCCGATGGGCAGGTACTCGGCATCCCATCGGGCCTCGAACTCTGCGAGCATCAGTTCGGCCTCCTCGGCGGTGGCGGCCGTGTAGATACGGCGCAGGTCGGCCGCCACTTCCTTGCGGCGCTTCCATGAGACGTAGTTCAGGCTGTGACGCACCATGTGAACGATGCACAGTTGCACCACCGCCTTGGGGAAGACTGCCTCGATGGCGTCAGGGAAGCCCTTGAGCCCATCGACGCAGGCGATGAAGATGTCCTGCACGCCCCGGTTGCGCAACTCGGTGACCACCTGCAGCCAGAACTTGGCGCCCTCGGTCTGGGCCAGCCACAGGCCCAGCACCTCCTTGTCGCCCGTCATGGTGATGCCGATGGCCAGGTACACCGCCTTGACCCGCACCGCGCCCTCGCGCACCTTCACATGGATGCAGTCCAGATAGACGATGGGATAAATCGGCTCCAGCGGTCGGGCCTGCCAGGCCTTGACCTCGTCGGCCACGGCATCTGTCACCGAGGAAATCAGGCTGGGTGAGACCTCGGTGCCGTACATCTCTTCGAGGTGGGCCTGTATCTCGCGCACCGTCATGCCACGGGCGTACAGCGAGATGATTTTGTCGTCGAAGCCGGCCCAGCGGGTCTGGTGCTTGGGGATGAGCTGAGGCTCGAAGCTGCCATGGCGGTCGCGTGGCACTTCGATGGGCAATTCGCCGAACTCGCCCTTGAGGGTCTTCTTGCTCTTGCCGTTGCGGGTGTTGCCAGCGGGGTTGGCCACCGCCTCGTTGCGTTCATGGCCCAGGTGCTCAGTCAGCTCAGCGTCCAGGGCTCGCTCGACCAGCAGCTTGGTAAGTTGCTTGAGCAGACCGTTCTCGCCGATGAGGTCTTCGGGCTTCTTGTAGTTGGCCAGCAGGCCAGACAGCAGTTCTTCGGGTACGTCGTGTTTCTTGGTGTTCATTGTGCTTACGGACAGGCCGGCTTACGCCGGCGGTGGATTGTCCGTTTACACAAAATTCTGCACACCCTCCTTGAGGCACTGATCAGACTGGTCTCCGCATCATCCAGGTCACCCAACAGACGCACGACACGCTCGTAATAGGCGGCACCTTCGGCTGTCACGTTCACTTTGCGGGTGGTGCGGTTCAAAAGCCTGACCCGTAAACGCGCTTCCAACTGCTGCACAAGCTGAGTTACCGTAGTTTTGCTCATGTGCAGCGTTTGAGCGGCCTAGGTAAAGCTGCGTGTCTCTACCACGCGAGCAAAGGCCACCATAGCGTCGAAACGATCCATAGAGGTCAGGAGATTGTCCAGATTCTGCAAACAGTCTTGATGATACTTTCCTGTTTATCCGAACAGATACAGTGCCTACAGTGGGTTCTTTTATCCAATGAAAGATGTCCCATGCCTCCACGCGACGTTGTCTTCCCGCCAGGCCGCCAAGCTCTTTACGAGAAGAACCGCTACTCACCAGCGATCCGGTCCAACGGCTTTCTATTCGTCTCGGGCCAAGTGGGCAGCCGTGCAGATGGCACGCCAGAGCCCGATCTGGAATCTCAAGTCCGCCTCGCCTTCACTCACCTGAACGCTGTGCTGGAGGCAGCCGGGTGCAGCTTTGACGACGTAGTCGACGTGACGGTGTTCGTAGTGGACCCCGAGAAGAATTTCGAGCGCATTTGGCAGATCGTGCCGGACTATTGGGGCAATGCCCCCTATCCCACGCTGACCGGTATCGGCGTAACCTGGCTTTACGGCTTCCAGTTCGAAATCAAGGTAATCGCAAAGCTTCCAAGCTAAACACTGAGTCCTTGGGGCAACGTGGGCAAGGTAACCTTCGCCTCCAACGAGCAACGGGGGGATAGCATGTCCAATTTCACAGATTACTTGTCGGCGTTCTCTGGTGCGGTGAGTGCGGCAGCCGCTTACTGGGCTTGGAAAACCGCAACCGAGGCGCACCAGTTGTCGAAGTTTGTGACTGCGAAAGCCGAACAAGACAAATTCACGCTGGAACTGGAGCGGCTCACATTGGCCGCCGCTGAAATTGAAGCCGAAGCGACAAACCTCTATTTCCTCGCTGGCACCACTCGCGTTACAGCCACGTCCCGCGCTGTGGCGCTTAGCGGCATGTCGAACAACAGGTTCCAGCTTTTTATAAAACGTCTCGATGAGGAAATAGCCGGTGCGCTTGAAGCGACGACACGCGCAGCATTCTTTAGAGAGCAATCCACGACCGGTTGCAAAGGGAACCTAGAGACGGCGCGAGACATGCGAATTCAGGCCACAGAGCTTTGCATTGCGCTTCGCGGAAAAATACGGTCCCTCGAAGTCGAGCGCACGGGCTGGGTTCACGACGCCCCCAGCAACTGACCACTGACGGAAATTGCGCTCCAACGGCTACATGGTGGCTACATGACCCGGGAAACAAAAAACCATGCTACCAAAACGATAGCAGGGTTTCCTTTATCTACTTGGTAGGGCGTGTTGGACTTGAACCAACGACCAAAGGATTATGAGCATGGTTACGGCTAATGTTGTTTTTCGCCACTCGTCGCCATCTGCGGACAACGGACGTTAAGGATGCCCTGAATAACTCGAATGCGTAAGTGCTACAAGGTCACCGGTTTCAGATAGTGCGATGGATGGCGTTTAGCCTGGGTCTTCGCACCACTTTCCACGCCCTTGCGGGCCATCTGCACCGCCTTTGCGGCCATTTGCCTGATTTCAGGGGCACTCATCCCTGCGCCTCCAGCAATTGATGGCGCACCATCCAAAGATTGGACAGCGCAAACAGCGTCTTGAGCTGCAACGTGTTCTTCTTCAATCCCCGGTAGCGCACCTTGGTGTATCCAAACTGTCGTTTGATCACCCTGAAGGGATGCTCCACCTTGGCACGGATGCTCGCCTTGATCTTCTCCACTTGGTCTATCAGCGCGTCAACGGGGTTGTTCTCTTTGTCCAGCGCTCTGCGTTTGCCTGGGCGCATCGCGATGTGCCACCGCACTGCCTCCTTGGCATCCGGGCGCTTGTCGATACCTTGGTAGCCCGCATCACCAAACCCGTCTGTCTCCTGCCCGTGCAGCAAGCTGTTGCCCTCTACAACGTCGGCCACGTTACCCGAGGTGCCTATGACGGTATGCACGAGTCCCGAGTCCGCATCCACGCCGATATGGGCCTTCATGCCAAAGTGCCATTCGTTGCCCTTTTGGCTCGAATGCATCTCTGGATCGCGCTTTCTGTCCTTGTTCTTGGTAGAGCTAGGCGCTGCGATCAGTGTGGCATCGACCGCAGTGCCTGCCTTGAGCAGCAAGCCCTGGGCTGCCAGAAGCTCGTTGACAGTGGCCAGAATCTGCTCGGCCAGCTTGTGTTTCTCCAGCCGATGACGAAACCTCAGGATGGTGCTCTCGTCAGGCACCCTCCCATGGACATCAAGACCTGCAAACTCCCGGTAGATCGGGGTGTCAAAGAAGGCCTCTTCCATCGCCAGATCTGACAGGGTGAACCACTGCTGCATGCAGTGGATGCGCAGCATGGTCTCCAGGGCAAAGGGTGGGCGGCCGTTCTTGCCTTCTGGGTAATACGGCGTGATGAGCTCGACCAACGCAGCCCAGGGAACCACCAAATCCATCTGGATCAGCAGTTCTTGCTTGCGGGTCTTTTTGGTGCTCAGTTTCAGGTCAAGGCTGCTTTGCTTCATGGGCGGGGAGGATGCCATGACTTCCTGGCTTCTAGCAGACTGCGTTCGGGGTTTTGCAGGATTTCCTTAACAACCTCAACAGCCCTGCGGGTCAAACGGCAAGTCTCGGTAAACCGTGACCGGCCTCGATCAACGCTCGGCTAGTGTGGTGTCTCAAAAATAGATAGAACTATTTTGACCGGTGTTGGTCGAATCAGCTTCCTTATAGGAGACTACGCTGATGGCCCACCCTGGACGCCCCGCCACGAAGCTGCAGATCACCGATGCCGAGCGCGCAGAGCTGCATGCGCGACTGCGCGTACGCAAAGCGCCCGAGGACGAGAAGCTGCGCATGCGAATCGTGCTGGGCTGCGCAGATGGGGAGTCGGGCACCATGATTGCCCAACGCTTGGGCACGACGGTGCAAACTGTCTCCAAGTGGCGGCGGCGCTACCGGGCGTATCGTCTGGCGGGTTTGACCGATGCCCCGCGCGCTGGCCGCCCGCGCAGTGTGGGCGACGAGCAGGTTCAGCTCATTGTGGACAAGGTTCGCCAGAGCAAGCCTGACAACGCCACGCACTGGAGCGTGCGCCAGATGAGTCGGCACGCTGGCGTATCGCCCGCGACGGTGCAGCGCATCTGGCATGCCTTTGGGCTGAAGCCGCACCTGCAAGAAACCTTCAAGCTATCGACGGATCCCCATTTCGTGGACAAGGTACGGGATGTGGTGGGGCTGTATATGGCACCACCCGATCGCGCCTTGGTGCTGTGCGTGGACGAGAAGAGCCAGATCCAGGCTCTGGATCGCACCCAACCAGGGTTACCACTGACGTTTGGCAAACCCAGCACGCGCACGCACGATTACAAGCGCCATGGCACAACGTCGCTGTTTGCAGCGCTGGATGTGGCCACTGGCAAAGTCATAGGACAGCTCAAGCGCCGTCACCGCAGTGTGGAATTCCTGCAGTTCCTCAAAGCCATCGATGCAGCGGTGCCTGGCGAACAAGACATCCACCTGATCATGGACAACTACGGCACGCACAAGACGCAGGCAGTGCGGGCCTGGCTAGCAGCCCATCCTCGCTACCACGTTCACTTCACGCCCACCTCAGCGTCCTGGCTCAATCTGGTCGAGCGTTTCTTTAGCCAGATCAGCGAGCAGTGGATCAAGCGCAGCGCCCACACCAGCGTTGCTCAGCTGGAGCAATCCATACGGGAATACATTGATCGTCACAACGAGGATCCCAAGCCGTTCGTGTGGCATAAAAGTGCGGACACCATCTTGGCATCTGTGGCGCGGGCAGCGAGTACCATTATTTGATGATTACTTTTGAGACACCACACTAGCAAGCGTGCGATCTATCTCTGCAAAAGGCACGGGGCTCGTAGCCACCGCGTAGCAAGATTTCCCGCATGCACAAAGACCAACCGACCCCCAGCAACCGCCTAAATTTCACCAAGCGCGCCCTCGACCGGCTGACGCTGCCGTCCGAAGGTGTGGCCTACTTCTACGACACAGACACCAAAGGACTCGCGATCAGCGTCGGCAAGACCGGCCGGAAGAGTTTCTTGCTCTACCGACGCATCCAAGGCAGGCCAGAGCGCATCAAGATCGGGCGCTACCCGGATGTGAGCATCGAGCAAGCTCGCAAGACGGTCGCGGCGCTGAATGCAGACATCGCGCAGGACCTCAACCCTGCCGAGTCGATGCGCGAACGACGCAGCGAGATAACGCTGGCCGACTTCTTCAAGGTCTACTACGAGCGGCACTCGTCCGTCCGCAAGGTGTCCCACAAGGAGGACATCGAAAAATTCGAGCGCCACATCGACACGAACAGGTACGGCGTCAACCTTGCAAAGCTGCGGCTGTCAGACATCACGCGCGCTCAGCTGATCTCCCATCACGCAAAGATGGGCCACATCCCGACGACGGCCAACCGCGTGATTGCACTCATCAGCTCGATGTACAGCCGTGCCATCCAGTGGGGCTACTTCGACGGCAATCATCCTTGCCGGGGAATGGACAAGTACAGGGAGAAGTCCCGCTCAAGATTCGTACTCCCCGATGAGATGCCCCGCCTCATGCTGGCCATGGAGCATGAATCGAACGAGCTGGTGCGTGACTTCGTGAAACTCGCCCTGTACACGGGAGCACGCCGCAGCAACGTCATGTCGATGCAATGGCCGGATGTTCACCTTGAACGCAAGGAATGGAACATCGAGAGAACAAAGAATGGCGAGCCACAGACCGTGCTGCTGACCCCCGAGGCCATCGAGGTTCTGGAACGAAGAAAGAAGGCTGCCCAAAGCAGCGATTCTCTTTTCGTGTTCCCTGGTTCCGGCGAATGCGGTCATTTGGTGGAGCCACGAGGGGCTTGGGAGCGCATGCTGGCGCGCGGCACGGCGTTGGGTTTGGTGGAGGCATTGACGGAGAAGGCAACGGCCAAGACCTTCGACTACCAACTGGCCCTGGAAGAGGCCATCGACTTCCCGGCCCAGACCATCGAACGCTACACGCCGTTGGCGGAGAAGCACGGACTGCACTTGCAGCACTACGAGATGCGTGACCTGCACATCCATGACCTGCGCCGCACGCTGGGCTCTTGGCTGGCCAGCAGCGGCACCAGCCTGCCCATCATCGGCAGGGTTCTGAACCACAAGACCCCGGAAGCCACCAAGGTCTACGCTCGATTGATCGTCGCCCCGGTTCGCAACGCCATGGAAGAAGCCACGGCGGCCATGCGCAAGATCGGCGAGCAGTAGAACCACGGCGCGGGACTGATTGAATTTCGCATCACTTGAATAAAAGTAATGCGGATATTAAACTACCCCCTCATGAACCAGTCTGACCACATCCTCGAACTGGCCCGGCACCGGCGCGTGCTGCGGGCAGCGGATGTGCGCGAGCATGGCTGGTCACCGCAGCTGCTGATCCGGCTACACCAGGCCGGAAAGCTGCAACGGCTGGGCCGTGGCCTGTATGGACTGCCCGATGCTGAAGTCACCGAGCACCAGACGCTGATCGAGGTCTGCCAGCGCGTGCCCAAGGCAGTGCTGTGCCTGCTGAGTGCGCTGCAATTTCATGAGATCGGCACGCAACTGCCGCATGAAGTGTGGATTGCGCTGCCCGAAGCGACACAGACCCCGGCGCTGAGCTACCCCACGCTGCGCATCACGCGCCTGCGCGGCACCGCCTACAGCAACGGTATCCAGACCGTGACCGAACACGGTGCCCCCATCCGCGTGTACAGCGCCGCCAAGACCGTGGCCGACTGCTTCAAGTTCCGCAACAAGATTGGCCTGGACGTGGCGCTGGAGGCGCTGAAAGATGCATGGCGCAGCCGCAAGGTCACCATAGCCGAACTGAGCCACTTCGCCAAGATCAACCGGGTCGACCGTGTCATGCAGCCCTATCTGGAGGCGGTGACGCAATGACCGGCAACCTATCCGCGTCGATCCTGGCCCGACTGCTGACCCTCGCCAAACAGCGCGGCGACGACTACAACCTGCTGCTGAACCGCTACGGCATGGAGCGCCTGCTGGCCCGCGTCAGCACGTCCCCGCATGCTGACCGCTTTCTGCTCAAGGGCGCCCTGCTCTTTGCGCTGTGGTACGACACCCCGCACCGCCCGACGCGGGACGCTGACTTGCTGGGCTTTGGCCCTGACGACGAGGCGAACCTGATCGCCACTTTCCGCGACATCGCCGCCATGGACCTGGGCGACGGCATCGTGTTTGACCCCGAATCCGTGAAGGCCGACGCCATTCGCGAGGACAACACCTACGGCGGCACCCGCATCACGCTGGTGGCACGCATCGGTTCCGCACGCTGCGCCCTTCAGATCGACGTGGGCTTCGGCGATGCCGTCACGCCGGGGCCACAGACGGTGGCTTACCCGACTCTGCTGGGTGACTTCCCAGCCCCCACGCTGCGGGTCTATCCGGTCTACACCGTGATCGCAGAGAAATACCAGGCCATGGTGATGCTGGGGCAAGCGAACAGCCGCATGAAGGACTTCTTCGACCTGGCGGTGATCGCACGGCGCACGGAACTGGACGGTGCCACACTGGCAGCAGCCATTGCCGCCACCTTTGCCCGACGCCAGACCGCCCTGCCCACCGGGCGGCCCTTGGCACTGACCCAGCAGTTCAGCGAAGACGCCGCAAAGCTGCGTCAGTGGCAGGCCTTCCTGAACAAGAACCGCATCGAAGCCGCGAGCCTGGGCGAGACCGTCGCACTGCTGGACGACCTGCTGTGGCCACCGACGCAGGTCGCCACCGCCAGCAGTCAGGCAACGGCCACTTGGCGCCCTGAAGCCCTGCGCTGGGTCTAAGCGCCAAGCCGTTCATGCCCTCTCGGCAAACAGCCCGGCGAAATCGTCATGCCAAAAGGGACTTTCGCGTTTCGGGAAAACATAGGCGGAGCCCCCACTGTCAGTCACGCCACCAGCAGCGGGGCGTAGTCCTCCTTTGCTGATAAACCCAACCCCAATGACATGGTCCCGGCCGTGGCTGGCCAGAAATTCACTGACCCGAACGCGAAGGGCCGTTGGTGGCTGATCGCCAGCTCCATCCTGCTGAGCAAGGTCCAACAACGATTCCGCCTCCAGCCCGTCGAGGCCCAACAGGAACATCCCGGCTCTTTGTCCAGACAGCTGCCTGTTGGCCGACCGGGACAGGGTGTCAAACGTGTAGGTCAGCAGAGAGTCGTCTTGCGCGCTCTGAAGCACTAGGACGATGGCGCCTCCACTCTTTCGACCAACGATCAGAGCCTGCCTGTTTGTCGTCCCGGTAATCGTATCGACTTGGTCTCTTGAGATCACGGGCCGCCCGTCGTCTCCAACATCTCCAAGCAGAAGGGGATCGAATTCATGAATTCGCAGATTCGCCCCATCCAACTGGCAGTTGCTGACGCCAGACAGCACATGACGAACCAATGATTCCGCCAACTTCCGACGTTCCAAGAAGTTCCCTGGCATGCGCCCATCAAGGGTCAGTACAGCCGCGACACCTACTTTCAGCCCTTTCCCAAGAGCATCCAGCTTGGGCGCCACAAGTGCGCAGAAATCCAAGGCGTCACGCTTTGGAATTTTGCGCCCTTTGTCATCGGAGATAGATTTGCACTCGATTTCAAGCCCTTGTGGTCCGAGAGCCGGGATCAAGAGATCCATCGTGCCTCCCCCGGTCACTTCGGGCCATTGAACTTCGAGACCACGTCGAAGGAAGTGAGTCGCGGCCGTCAGCTCCAGGCGCATGCCGCGCAAGTCATCAGGGTTCTTCAGCGCACCGTGAACACGGCGCACCAGCTGGGCTCGCTGGGGGCCGGCGGAGGATTCAGCAATCGACAGTATCTGAGCGGCAAAGGCCATGCACGGATACAGCGGGCTGATGTCCATCTGGTGCACGGGCAACCGGCCATACTTCTTCGTGAGTTCGGACGCCGCCTGCAAGCCAAAAGCAAACTCATTCTCTTGGAGCAGGTGCTCCCTCAGCAGCTTGTTGCCTCGGATATCGGCCTTGAGAAGGTCAACTCGCTTCTTCCAGTGCTGCGCACCGACCAAGTCACTGAACCGCTCAAAAACTGACGGGACGTCCCCGGTATATAGCTCGACCTGAACCGCCCCGGCTTTCGAGGAGGCCGATTGGTTTAAGTTGACACTTCTGTCGAGGTGTCGCTGGCGGCGAGTTGCCTCCAGTAGTTTGCCTCAGCTTCTGCCGGAGGGATGCCCCCAATCGGCGTGAGCAGTCGGACGTGGTTGAACCAGTGCACCCATTGCAGGGTGGCCAGTTCCACGGATTCCCTGGTCTTCCAAGGTCCCCGGCGGTGAATCAACTCGGCCTTGTACAGACCGTTGATGGTCTCGGCCAGCGCGTTGTCATAGCTGTCTCCCCTGCTGCCCACCGAAGGTTGTATGCCCGCCTGGTCCAAGCGTTCGGTGTAGCGGATGCTGACGTACTGACTGCCCCTGTCGGAATGGTGCGTCAAGACATGGGCCGCTGGCTGGCGTTCGTACAGAGCCTGCTCCAGGGCATCGAGCACGAAGTCCGTCTGCATGCTGCGACTGACGCGCCAGCCCACGATGCGCCGAGCGTACACATCCACCACAAAGGCCACATACAACCAGCCTTGCCAGGTGGAGACATAGGTGAAGTCCGACACCCATAGCTCGTTGGGACGGCTGGCATGGAAGTGCCGGTTGACGTGGTCCAGCGGGCACGGGGCCGAGGTATCCGGCGTGGTGGTGCGCACCGCCCTGCCACGGCGTGCCCCTTGCAAGCCCATGGCACGCATCAGACGCTCGACCGTGCAGCGCGCCACCACGATGCCCTCGCGGTTCATCTGCAGCCAGACCTTGTCGGCTCCGTAGACCTGCCAGTTGGCGTGCCACACGCGCTGAATGTCGGCCTTCAAACCCTCGTCACGCTGGGCGCGTGCACTGCGCAGTTGCGCGTTGCGTTGCCGGGCTGCGTGGCGCCAGTAACACGACGGGGCCATCTGCAGCGCCCGGCAGATGGGCTCGACCCCGTAGTCATCACGGTGGCGGTCGATGTAGGCCTTCACGACTTGAGTCGGCGGTCGAGCTCCGCCTGCGCGAAAAACGCGCTGGCCGTCTTCAGGATGTCGTTGGCCCGGCGCAATTCTTTGACCTCACGCTCCAGTTCCTTGATGCGCTGCGCATCCGAGGTGGTGGTGCCGGGGCGCTGGCCGCTGTCGACCTCGGCCTTCTTGACCCAGTCGTTCAAGGTCTGTGGCACGCAGCCAATCTTGGGGGCAATCGATTCAATCGCTGCCCACAGCGACGGGTAGTCGGCTCGGTGCTCCTGCACCATGCGCACGGCGCGCTCGCGCACTTCCGGGGAGAACTTCGGTGACTTGTTCATAGCTCCATCTTCTCAAGTGTTGGAGCCTCCTCAAAACCCGGGGCGGTTCAAGGCGACGTTCCTCGCTAGCGTAGAGAAGGCGGCCCAGGCCGCAGAGAAGTACGAGCCGCCGCATCCGTCCTGGACTGGTGACTTCTATGAGCAGTGGGTCAGACTGAATCCACAGCTCGCGACAAAAGACCTACGGCCCATCCTCCATCTCAGCCGAGACCGCAGCTTGGGTCTGGCGGCCTACGACGAGTTGTCCGCAGAAGCCAAGAAGCTGCTGGAGGCCACCATGGAGGCAACCGAGGTGTCGAAGCTGCTTGTGCCTAGATTGGCGGCCCTTGGCGAGGGAGATGTGTCACGAATCCTGAACCGGGCGGTGCGCAAGGCGCGAGAGGACCAGTGGCAGGAGGAAGACATCGTTCGATGCCTGAACTGCACTGACGCTCATCCGCAGCTGGGAGCTCAGCTCGCATCGGTGTTCGCCGAGATTCCGGGAAACAAGCGCCATGTGGCACTGATGCCGTTGCTTCGGCAGAGGGATTGGGCTCACGCCCTGCTTAGCAACTGGGCGGAGGACTCCGAGACGTTGGCCAGGTCGCGCCAGTACCTCCAGAAGGGAGCGAAGTAATGGGCACGTCCACCTCAAGTGCAGGACCAGGGTCCGGCGTGAGCCTTGATCCACCGTGGCTCGATGACGTTGCCGGGGCGATTGGCGGCGGAGGGTCGGTTCCCCCTGGGGACGCGGAACCCGCAGTTTCACCTCCGGGTGCAGCTGGTGTCGCGCCGCCGGCCCGCTACGGGGATGCCCGTCGGGAGATGGGCAAGTTCCTCAGGAACGGTGACTCGCAGCACCTTCGCAAGGCCTTGGGGCACTACTCGCGGCGCGGAAGTGGCGGAGCGCAGGCTGCGTCGAGCCGGATGCGCGCCTCCACTCGAGCCGGGTCGTCGCTTTTCTCATTCCTGAACGCGGCAAGCCAAGGCGCGTCCAGCGAAGCTCGCCAGTGGGTTGAGAACCTACAAGCCACTAATCCGTCGGCTGAAGACGTGGTGGACGCAATCGTCCGTGAGCTGGCGCCGGCAGGTGGAAGCCCTGACGAAGAGTCATTCCGTGACGCTATGGCGCTTGCGCTGCACGAGCTACTGAGGGACGACACCAGCGTAGACCCCTTGGCAATGAACGTCAGCGACATTTGGGAGCTGATGAAGGGGTACCTGGCCATCGAAGCCGCCAATCGTCTGTGTTTCGACTTGGGGCCCATCTTCGAGAGCGCTCAGATTGACCCAACAACTGTCGTGATTCGTGAGCGAGAGATGAGGCGCTTCCTCAAGAACGAGATTGGTCTGCACATAGACATGTTGAAAGGCACGGTTGCGAACCCAACGCGGAACCAGCTCGACGCGATTCTTCAGGAGGCGTTGAAGATGACGTTCGAGCTCTTCGAGGCGGACCTATGACCAGGGTTTTTTGTGCACCTAAGGACGCCATCCCCGAGGATCGTTCCGCCGATGTCACGTACTTCTCGATGTACGGGCACGATGGACTCCCGGACGTCAGCATCGTGGGCGCTTCGCTCATAGAGGACATCAAGCGCGCAGGTGTCGAACCTGGTGCAGCAAGTTGGGACTTCCTCACCCTTGCCCTTGCTGTCAACGCCGCTGATCACGCCGTAGAACGCAGCCCGTCGGCCGATGGCTGGACGCGTGTAATTGAACTGGAAGTGGTTCTATACGAGCCCGCACCGTTCGCGGAGCTGACGGACGACATCGAGCAGACGCTACGATTTTTGACCGGCGACTTCTGGCACATCAGCTTTCTGGAGGGAGGCTACCCGCCGCCGATTCCCAAGCATCGCGTGGTCCATGACGCGGACTGCGTATCGCTTCTCTCCGGTGGGTTGGACAGTCTGGTTGGGGCGCTCGACCTGACCGCGGGTGGGCGTTCCCCCGTCTTCGTCTCACACATTGCCAAGGGTGACTCGGAAACTCAAGTCCTCTACGCGCGAACACTCGGCGGTGGCGATCGCCATCTTCAGTGGAATCAGAACATCTGGCTAAAACCGCAACGCGATGGAGAAGGTTCCACGCGTGGCAGGTCTATCGTGTTCTTCGCATTCGCAGCGCTCGCGGCTGACAGCCACGCCGACGCCACTGGCAGTAATGCGGTCGATGTGGTCGTTCCGGAGAACGGTCTTATCAGCCTGAACGTCCCTCTGAACGCCGGACGTGTAGGTAGCCTGAGTACGAAGACCACCCACCCGGTGTTCATGCGTCGACTTCAGGCCATCTGGTCGCGCCTAGGCATCCCAGCCAGCCTTCAATTGCCGTACGCAGCGGTGACGAAGGCGGAAATGATGGAGCGCTGCCTTGATAGGCCTCGCCTTTCCGAGCTGGCAGGGCAGTCGACGAGTTGCGGTCGGTATGCGGTGTATGGGTTGCAACACTGTGGTCGCTGCGTCCCCTGCCTTGTACGAAGGTCAGCCTTCTTATGTTCGGGCATTGCCGACACAACCCCCAAGGCCTACCACTTCACCGATCTGAAAGCCGCTCAACCTGAACGTGGCGCCAACGATGTGGCCGCTGTCGCGGCTGCCGTGATGAAGGTTGAGGAGAGCGGCGTGCGCGCTTTCACTGCGGGACAGTTTGCTGCTTTCGCGAGCCCCATCGAGCGCGTAGCGTTCGAAGGCGTTGTTGAGCGTGGGCTAGCCGAACTGGGCCGCCTTCTTCGCTATCACCAAGTCCTGTGATTGACTTCCACTCCCATCTCGACCTGTACCAGAACGGGCTAGTGCTGGCGCGCGAGACCAACACACGCAACAAGTTCACGTTGGTTGTCACGACCAGTCCGAGGGCCTATGTGGCCACCTCGCGTGTGTTCGCAGGACTGGAGAACATCAAGGTCGGCGTTGGACTGCACCCGGAGGTCGCGTCGGCCAAGGCCATGGAGCTCGATCAGCTCGTCGGCAGTGTTGCGAACGCACGGTTCATCGGCGAGGTTGGACTGGATGGCTCGGTGCGATTTCGGGCGAGCCTTGCTTTGCAGGAACGCATCTTTCGAGCAGCTCTTGCTGAGTGCTCGAGACAAGGGGGGCGAGTCATCAGCGTTCACTCCCGCGGAGCGGCTGGACGGACGGTAGAGCTCCTTGCTCAAGCCGGCTCGGTTGGCTTGCCTGTCCTGCACTGGTTCTCAGGCGGACTCACGGAACTCCAAGCGGCGATAAGGTTGGGATGCTGGTTTAGCGTAGGGCCGGCGATGTTGGCTGGTGAAAAGGGGCGGGGTCTAGCGGCAAGGATGCCGATTGACAGGGTGCTGCCTGAGACCGACGGTCCCTTTACGTTAGATGGTTCAGCGCCTTTAAAACCTTGGGACGCATGGAAGGTGTGCAGCGAACTGGCGGAGGTTTGGTCCATGTGTACCGCAGGAGTTGAGGACCAGTTGACGGCCAACTTAAATCGGTTACTCGTTAACCACGCTTGAAATCGCACCGCGAGTAGTTTTCAGACTATCAACAGCCGGTCGGGTGCCTGCGTCATTCGCAACCACGCCCGCGCTCATGGACATCCGCCGTGTTGATGATCGTTCGCCCGGTTTCGGCTTGAGCCGACGTTCACCTGCCAACACTGAGCGGCTGCAATCAGCCTAAACCTATCCGATCGCGACTCGTCCACTGGCACGCACTGTCACTCCTTTGCCTCACGAACGAGCAACCCGTAGGAAACGGGTAGGGGCGCCGTTGCTCCCAGTTCTTGGACCGGCAACGAAAGGGGAAATTTCTCACCAATTTCCTCCCAATGACCGAACAGAGAAAGCAAGCACTCACAAACAATGTGCATTCAACTGGTGGCTAGACCGCATTGCGGAGCAATCAACGCGCGATTCGCGGCTCTAAGGGGTGGGGTAAAAATTTCTGAAAATTGCTTAAAAAGAAGGCTGAGAAGATAGGCGAAACGTCACCAGTAAGAAAATTCCCATTGAAAATCAAATAGTTACGCGATCTTTTCGCGCCCCAAAAGTACAAAACTCAATGAGAAAAATACAAAACTCGAGTGGAATCGACACCTGCGTTTTAAGGGCCGTCGTTGCGCCTCTTGGTGGTTATTTCCTACATCCGTAGGGGAACTATGCCTTTAGCACTCTATCCAATGGAGTGCTAATATGATTTGCATGAAAGAAAGGACTACCGATATGGCACTCCAGACTGCAACCTCCGTGACGACCCTCGCGCCCGCGAACCCGTGGGCGCTGGTTCCCCCGCTGGGCAACCTGGATGCCTATATCTCCGCCGTCAACCGCCTTCCCCTGCTCACGCAGGAGGAGGAGCAGCGCTACGCGCGCCAGCTCAAGGATGACAACAATGTCGAGGCTGCCAGCCGCCTGGTGTTGTCGCACCTGCGCCTGGTCGTGTCCATCTCGCGCCAGTACCTGGGCTACGGCCTGCCGCATGGCGACCTCATCCAGGAGGGCAACGTGGGCCTGATGAAGGCCGTCAAGCGCTTTGACCCTGACCAAGGCGTTCGCCTGGTGAGCTACGCCATGCATTGGATCAAGGCCGAGATCCACGAGTACATCCTGAAGAACTGGCGCATGGTCAAGGTGGCAACGACCAAGGCGCAGCGCAAGCTGTTCTTCAACCTGCGCTCCATGAAGCAGGGCTTCAAGGCCGACGCGCTGGACGCCGACACGCACCGCGAAACCTTATCCGATCACGAGATCGACCTGGTGGCCGAGCAGCTCAACGTGAAGCGCGAGGAAGTCATCGAGATGGAAACGCGCCTGTCCGGTGGCGACGTGCTGCTGGACCCCGCTCCCAGCGACGACGGCGAGCAGGCCTTTGGCCCCATCGCCTACCTCGCCGACGCGGGCCATGAGCCCACCGCCATGATCGAGGCGCGCCAGCGAGACGCGCTGGCCACGGACGGTATTGCCACCGCCCTGGACAGCCTGGACGCACGCAGCCGCCGCATCGTGGAGCAGCGCTGGCTGCAGGTGAACGACGATGGCTCGGGCGGCATGACACTGCACGAGTTGGCGGCCGAGTACGGCGTGAGCGCGGAGCGCATCCGCCAGATCGAGGTGGCCGCCATGAAAAAGATGAAGAAGGCCCTGGCCGAATACGCCTGAGCCGTCGCCCAGCAGCCCGGATCGCGGGCAGATAATCCAGGCGCGCAGCCCTCACCGGCTACGCGCCTTTTTCTTTGCCGGCGGGGCCGCACCTGGCTGCCTGGCCCAGACTGGAGATCGCCACCCATGTTCCCCCACCCCCTCGCCCGCCGCGGCCTGCTGGCACTGGCCCTGGCTTCGGCCTGTGGCGCCGCCATGGCCCAGAAGGATGCCGCGCCCGCCACCCCCGGCTGGCCCGCCAAGCCCCTGCGCATCATCGTGGGCTTCCCACCGGGTTCTTCGCCCGACCTGACGGCGCGCACCTTCTCCGAGCCACTGTCCCAGGCCCTGGGCCAACCCGTGGTCGTGGAAAACAAGGTGGGTGCGGGCGGCAACATCGGCGCCGATGCGGTCGCCAAGGCGCAGGACGGCCACACCATCGGCCTGTTCATCAACGGCAACCTGACGATCGCCAAGCTGCTCAACGCGCACGTGCCCTACGACCCCATGAAGGACTTCGCGCCGCTGTCGCTGATCGGCGTATCGCCCCTGGTCCTGACCGCTCCCGTAAACCAGCCCGACGTGCCCGCGGGCGCCGACGCACGCGCCTTCTTGCAGGCCGCGCGCACCGCGGGCGACCGCTGGAGCTACGGCACCCCCGGCGTGGGCACCGTAGGCCACCTGGGCACCGAGCTGCTCAAGGCGCGCACCGGCATTGCACCGGTGCACGTACCCTACCCCGGCTACCCGCAGGTAGCCACCGCCATGCTGGGTGGCCAGTTGCAAATGGCGCTGCTGCCGCCCGCGCTCGCGCAGGCCCAGGCACGGGCGGGCAAGCTGCGCCTGATCGGCGTGACCTCCGCGGGCCGCAGCACGCTGGCGCCTGAGGTGCCCAGCCTGGCGGAGGCCGGCGTGCGCGATTTCCAGCTGGAGATCTGGAACGCCTTTGCCGCACCCGCGTCCATGCCCGCCCCGGTGCGCGCACGGCTGTCCCGCGTGATCGGCGAGATCGCCCGCAGCCCGGAAGTGCGCGCCAAGCTGTTCCAGCAGGGCTGGCAGGCCATTGGCTCGTCGGCCGAGGGGCTGGCCAACCGGATCCAGGCCGACACGGCCACCATGAGCCGCGTCATCCGCGAACAGGGCATCCGCGCCGAGTGACCGCGCAGCGCGGCGGCCACGCGGGTAAGGGCCGGCCGGGGGCGCGCAGTGCAGGCACTTGGTCCCAAACGTTGACCTAGGTCACGGGGCAGGACGGCCCCGCCTTGCACACTCTCCGCCAATCCCCAGCACTCCGAGGCCGCTGACCGGCCCTCTGCGAGGCGCTACGGTATTCATAGCTTCCACCGCTTGTCAGACAAGCGCTGAAGCCCATTTTGGCTTGTACTCATGACCGACCATCCGTCCTCCGGCGGCCATACCTGCAACGACTGCGCCTGCCAGCAGCAGTGCCTGCTGGGCCGCCTGGACCCGCAAACGCGCGCGGGCTGGCGCGGGCACCTGACGGAGCGGCGCTTTCGCAAGGGCGAGATGCTGCAGCGCCAGGGCGAGAGCATCCACAGGGTGCAGGTGGTCAAGATCGGTACGCTGCTGGTGCAGCGCCGCGGCGACGATGGAGTGGAGCACCCCGTAGGCATGGCGGGCTGCTGCGAGGCCCTGGGCGCCCCCGCGCTGCTGCAGCAGCCGGCGGACCTGTCCTACGTGGCGGTCACGCCGGGGCGCGTCTGCCAACTGGACCTGGCGCCCCTGCTGGGGGCCGGTCGCCAGTTCCAAGGCGAATTCCTGCTGGAACTGGCGCGCGAACAACTGAACGCCAACGCGCGCCTGGCCGACTGGGGCCGCATCGCCCGCATCCGCGGCGTGGTGGGCCAACTGGCGGGCGCGCTGCTGCAACTGGCCGAGCTGCAGCGCAGCACGCTGGTGCGCCTGCCCAGCCATACGGTGCTGGCTGCCCTGCTCGCCACCACGCGCGAGTCCGTGGCGCGCGCCCTGGCGCTGCTGGCGCAGGAGCAAGGCGTGCTGCGGCGCGACCGCTGGCACTGCGAGATCCAGCGCGCGCCGCTGCTGGCGCTCACGCGCGGCGGCCGCCGCTCGGCGGCCAACCTGTACCAGGCGCGTGCGGCTGCGCGCACCCCCCCTGCGGCGCAAGCGCCGGTGCACGCCGCGCTGTAAGCCAGCGTCGCTGCCTGCACCTCAGCCCAGCGCACCTTCCGCCGCCACGTCGGCACCGGCCGCGTACAGCAGGGCCACGTCGTCGGGCGCCAGCGCCTTGGCAAACAGCCAGCCCTGGTAGCAGGCGCACTGCATCTCGCGCAAAAACTGCAGCTGCTCGCGCGTTTCCACGCCCTCCACGACCACCCGCAGCCCCATGGTGTGCGCCAGCGCGACCACGGCGCGCACCAGCGTGGTGTCGCCTCCGCTGGCAGGCACGTTGCGCATGAATTCCCGGTCCACCTTGATGTGCGACACCGGCAGGCGCTTGAGGTAGGCCAGCGACGAGTGGCCCGTGCCGAAGTCGTCCAGCGCCACGGCCACGCCCAGCGCGCGCAGCTCGTTCAGCACCTGGCAGGCCTGCTCGGGGTCCGCCAGGGCTTCGGACTCGGTCACCTCCAGTTCCAGCAACTCGGGCGGGACATGGTGGGTGCGCAGGTTGCGCGCCACCTGCTCGACGAGGTCGGTCTGCCGCAGCTGCTGGGCGGACAGGTTCACCGCCACGCGCAAACGCATGCCCTGGCGCTCCCACGCCGCGATCTGGCGACAGGCCGCGGCCATGACCCAGGCGCCCAACTCCAGGATCAGTCCCGTGGCCTCCGCCACGGGCACGAAGCGCTCGGGCGACACCTCGCCCAGCTGCGGGTCGTGCCAGCGCAGCAGGGCCTCCACACCCACCATGCGGTTGGTGGCCACATCGACCTGCGGCTGATAATGCAGCGTCAGCCCGCCGTAGGCCAGGGCCAGCTTGAGCCGGTCGTGCAACTGGATCTTCTCGGCCATCTTGCGGCCCATGGACGGGGCGTAGAACGCGAAGTTGGCGCGCCCGCGGTGCTTGGCGTGGTACATGGCCATGTCGGCATAGCGCAGCAGCGTGGCGGCGTCGCCCGCATCCTGAGGGCACAGCGCGATGCCCATGCTGGCGCCGAAGTTCAGTTCGAACCCCTGCACGCGGCAGGGCACGCACAGCGCCTGCATCAGCCGCGCGGCCACGCCCTCGGCCTGCGCGGCACAGGCCACCCCGGGCAACAGCACGGTGAACTCGTCGCCGCCCAGGCGCGCAAGGATGTCGCCCGTGCCCAGCGCACCCCGCAGGCGCCGCGCAACCTCCTGCAGCACCTGGTCGCCGGCGGCATGGCCGTAGCCATCGTTGATGGCCTTGAAGTCGTCCAGATCGAGCAGCAGCAGCGCGAAGGGCGGGCTTTGCGCTCCCGCCTGCTCCGCGATCGCCTGTTCCAGCCGCTGGCCGAACGTCCAGCGGTTGAGCAGGCCGGTCAGCGTGTCGTGCGTGGCCTGGTAGTGCATGCGCGCCTCCAGGCGCCGCAGGTCGGAGACGTCGCGCACAAAAGCCACCACCGTACCCCCGTGGGCGGAGGAATGGCCGAGGGCGATGTCCACCGGCACCTGGCTACCGTCGCGTCGCTGCAACCACAGGTCGCGCCCCATGCCCATGGGCCGGCGGCTGGGAGACTGGTGGTAGCGCTGCATATGCTGGCCATGCTCGGGCCGCGCGTGCACCGGCACCAGCAGGTCGATGGACTGGCCGCACAACTGCGCGTTGGTGTAGCCGCTGATGGTCTCCATGGGGGCGTTGACCATGAGGATGCGGCCCTGTCGGTCGGCCAGCACGATGCCGTCGGGCGCCGCATCCATGGCAGCGCGCTCCAGCGTTCCCGCGCTCAGGCTGCCGATGCGCTGCAGGAAGGCCGCCGCACTGTCGTCGGCGGCGTCATCGGTCCGATGGGGCGGCGGGTGCGTCACGCCGTCCTCGGACCGGGGGCGGGCGGCAGGGGCAAAGGAATCCATGGCGCGTCGGTAGGGCGTCGGTAGGTTGAGGCCGTGGCCGGCGCCTGCGCCATCACCGTCGATGCGCCTGGCGGCCAGCCACTGTGCACTCTAGGCAGGCGCGACGCTCTCCTGGCGCCTATCGCCACCCAAGGTGACGCACACGTCAATTCAGGCCCTACGGGCAATGTGGTATTTGCCACACGCCAGCCCCCGGGGCGCGTGGAGCGCGTGGAATCAGCGGGTTTCGTCCAGCAGCGCGCGCACGTCGGCCGCCAGGCTCTGTGCCCCACTGCCGTAGCGGTGGTACACGCGCAGGCGGCCGGCAGGGTCATAGACATAGCTGCCGGCGGAATGGTCCATGGTGTAGCTCGTGGGGGTCTGGCCTTCCACGCGCTTGTAGTAGATCTTGAAGTCCTTGGCCACGGCGGCCAGTTGCTCGGGCGTGCCGCGCAGCGCGAGGAAGCTGGGATCGAAGTTGGCCATGTAGGCCTTGAGTACCTCGGGCGTGTCGCGCTCGGGGTCCACGCTGACGAAGATGCCTTGCAGCTTGTCGCCGTCCGCGCCGAGGGCGCGCTTGACGTCGGCCAGTTCGGACATCGACGTGGGGCAAACGTCCGGGCATTGCGTGTAGCCGAAGAACACCACCACCACCTTGCCCGCGAAGTCCTTGAGGCTGCGCGGCTGGCCGTTGTGGTCGGTCAACTGCAGGTCGCGCGCGTACTCGGCACCCGTGAGGTCCACCCCCTGGAACTTGGGCGCCTTCGGAGAACATGCGGCAAAAGTGCCTGCAACGCCCATCCAGAAAGCGCCAGCAGCTATTTTTTTCAGAGCATCACGTTTATCCATAAGCTTGCTTCACTGGAGGTAGTGGTCCACCAGCAGCGCCGCGAACAGCAGGCTCAGGTGGATCAGCGAGAAACGAAAGGTCTTGCGCGCCAGCGTGTCGGAGTAGTCGCGCCACAGCCGGAAGCCGTACAGGCAAAAGCCCGCGCTCAGCACCACGGCGGCTGCAAGGTAGATCCACGAACTCATACCGTACACGAAAGGCATGAGGCAGCCTGCGAACAGGATCAAGGTATAGAGAAACACCTGCAGGCGCGTGAACTCGTTGCCGTGGGTGACGGGCAGCATGGGCAGGCCGGACTTGCGATAGTCCTCCACGCGGTACAGCGCCAGTGCCCAGAAGTGCGGCGGCGTCCACAGGAAAATGATGAGGAACAGGATCAGTGCCTCGGGGCCCACCTCGCCGGTCATCGCGGCCCAGCCCAGCACGGGCGGCATGGCGCCGCTGGCGCCGCCGATCACGATGTTCTGCGGCGTGAGCGGCTTGAGGATCACCGTGTAGATCACCGCATAGCCGACAAACGTGGCGAAGGTCAGCCACATGGTCAGCGGGTTGACCCACCAGTACAGCAGCGCCGAGCCCGCCGCACACAGCAGCGCCGAGAACAGCAGCGTCTGCGTGTTGGACAGCTCGCCCTTGGCCGTGGGGCGCCAGGCCGTGCGCTTCATCTTGGCGTCGATGCCCTGCTCCACGATGCAGTTGAACGCCGCCGCCGCACCAGCCACGAGCCAGATGCCCGCGCTGGCCACGGCCATCAACGCCCACTGCGCGCCGCTGGGCATGCCCGGCACGGCCAGCACCATGCCGATGAAGGCGCAGAACACGATGAGCTGCACCACACGCGGCTTGGTCAGCGCGTAGAACTGGGACAGCCGCGACGGCAGAGCGCGCGGCGCTGCGGCGGCGGGGGCGGGAGCAGGAGCGGCACTCATGCGGAAACTCTCTTGACGGAATCGGCACCGGCGCGCGGCTGCGAAGCCGTAGCGCCGGCGGTGCCGCGGCTGGCCGTGAGCGCCCAGGTCAGCACCACCACCAACGCGGCAGCGCCGCCCGTGTGCAGCACGGCGGCCACCAGCGGCCAGTCCAGCACCACGTTGGACAGGCCGGTGACAAACTGCAGCAGCGCCAGGCCTGCGAGCCAGCGCGCCGGGTCGCGCAACACGCCCGCGCGGCGCAGGCGCCAGGCCAGCACCACCAGCGCCGCCAGCACCAGGTAGGCCGCGAGCCGGTGCACGTAATGGATGGCCGTGAGCCCGGCGAAGCTGATGTGGCTGCCGTCCTGCAGCAGGCCCAGCGCGCGCCAGACCTGAAAGCCCTCGGCAAACGCCATGTCGGGCCACCAGCTGCCCTGGCACTGCGGGAAAGTGGTGCAGGCCAGCACCGCGTAATTGGTGCTGACCCAGCCCCCCAGCACGACCTGCAGCGCCACCAGCGCCGCCGTCACGCCCAGCAGCCAGCGCAGGCCGCGTGGCAGCGCCACGGGCACCACGCCCCGCGTCATCTGCGTCTGGCGCACGGCCTGCACGCACAGCAGCGCCAACAGCACCAGCCCGCCGATGAGGTGCAGCGTGACGATGGCCGGGAACAATTTCATGGTCACGGTGAGCGCGCCGAAAGCGCCCTGCAGGCACACCCACACCAGCGTGGCGGTGGGCCACCAGGGGCTCAGCGCGGGCGCCGCCCCTGCCAACTGAGGCAACTGTGCGGCTGCGCGGCGCTGGCGCCACGCGCCCACGGTGAGCGCGATGATCAGCACGCCCACGCCGGTGGCAAGGTAACGGTGGATCATCTCCACCCAGGCCTTGCCGTGGGTGACGGGGCCGGTGGGCATGGCTTCCTGTGCGGCCGAGATCTCCGCACGCGCGCCCACCGGGCTGGCGTTGCCGTAGCAGCCCGGCCAGTCGGGGCAGCCCAGGCCGGAGTCCGTCAGGCGCGTGAAGGCGCCGAACAGCACCAGGTCGAAGGTGAGGAACAGCGTGAGCACGGTGAGCGCCTGCAGACGCCGCACCGGCGTGTTGCCGCGCCCGCGCCACCACACCCAGGCCAGCGGGCCCAGGGCGATCACGATGCCCAGGGCCATCAGCTCCAGGGCCGGCGCCAGGTCGTACAGCGGCTGCATGTCCGTCACGGGGCCTCCTGCAAGCGGCCCGGCTGGTCCCACGATGCCGAGGCGCGCAGCAGCCGGTCCAGGTCGCGCTTGGCCTTGGCCGCGCCAGCGCGGTCCAGCCGCGCGGGAAAGCGCATCATCCAGTGGCCCTGCGGGTCTACGACGTACAGGTGTTCTTCCAGCGTATGGCCGGGCGCGGGTTGCAGCCAGGTGGCCAAGGTGGCGGCATCCACGCGGCGCACGGTGGCGCCCTGCAGGCCGGGGGCGATCTCCGCCGGGGGCACGGCGCCGTCGGACACCAGCCAGACCCAGTCCATGCGCTCCTTCTCGCGGCCCATGGTTTCGCGCAACTGGCGCTGCAGGTACAGGTTGTTGCGGCAGCCGTCGTCGCAGGCGCCGGGTGCCACGCTCACCAGCAGCCACTGGCCACGCAGCTCGCCCAGCGTATGCGCCGTGCCGTCCAATGCGGTGGCTGCGGCCTGCGCGGGCAAGGCGCGCTGGGGTTCGATGAGCTCACCAAAGTTGCGCCGGCCCTCGGGACGCAGCACGTAATAGGTGAAGTACGAAGCGATCACGGGCGCCGCGCACACCAGCAACAGCCCCAGCATCTGCCAGCGGCCGCTGCGCGAGCGCTGCAGCGCCGCCATGGCATCGCCGGCCTGGGGCAGGCTGTGCACCGTGAGGCCCAGCGGCTGCTGGCCGCCGGTCTCAGGCACCACGCTGGCGGCCTGGGCGAAGGAAGCGTCGGACGAATTGGAACCAGACATAGAGGATTGCCACCAGGCCGCAAAGCCCGAACCATTGGAATGCGTAGCCGTAATGCTTGTCGACGCCGCTGTCGATGGGCGCCCAGTCGCGCTGCAGCCCGTCGCTGGCGGCGCCGGTCTGCACGACGGTCAGGGGCGCCAGCGCCAGGCCGGTCTCGGCCCCATAGGCGGCCAGGTCCAGATTCTGCCGGATGCGCGAAGACCCCTCGCCCTGGGCGGTGGGTGCGAACTCATACAACCGCGCCGGCGGGCCGGCGAGCCGCCCCTCCAACTGCACCGGTCCGGCAGGGGTGGTGATCTCCGGCAGGCGCGTGCGCTCCAGGAAGTTGCGCGGCGCCCAGCCGCGCTGCACCAGCACCACGCGCGGGCTGTCCGCCAGTTGCAGGGGCGTGAACACGAAAAAGCCCGGACGCCCGTACATCTGGCGGTTCTCCAGGAACACCGTGGCCTCGGGCAGCCACTGGCCGCGCAGCTCGGCGCGGCGGTGCAGCAGCGGCGCGGTGGCCTCCTGCGATGCCGACTGCAGCGCCTGTGCCAGTTCGGCACCCTGCAGCGGTGCGCGGGACTGGCGTTCGTCCATGGCCGCCTGCAGCGCGGTCTTCTGCGCGGCACGCGACAGTTGCCAGCGGCCCAGGGACGCGGTCACTACCATGGCGACCAGCGCCGCGAGGGTCACCAGCCAGAAGCGCAGGCCGAAGGGTTGTCGGGCAGGGTTCACCGGATAATGGGCCTCATGAAGATTCTGGTGGCATTGGCGTTTCTCGCCATCATCGCAAGCCTGGGCTCGGCGCTGTTTTTCATGATGCGCGGCAAGGGCGACGACCAGCAGCAGGGCAAGCGCATGGCCCGCGCGCTGGGGCTGCGCGTGGGGCTGTCCATCGTGCTGTTCCTGTGCCTGCTGCTGGCCTGGAAGCTGGGGTACATCCAGCCAACCGGGCTGCCCGCCGCAGTGCGCTGAGGCGCACGCCGATGGCCATCAAAAAAGTGAGCGCCTTGCGCTTGGTGCACAGGGCTTTCAATACCATTTATATCCAAAGTGCTTATCTATCAAGCGCAGGCAGCTCCTGTTTTTGAAGCAACCACCTCCGCGTAAAAAAAGCGCCTTGCGGCGCTTTTTCCCGATCCGGAGACGGGATTACATCCAATACACCAGGATGTACAGGCCCAGCCAGACCACGTCCACGAAGTGCCAGTACCAGGCCGCGCCCTCGAAACCGAAGTGGCGCTCGGCCGTGAAGTGGCCGCTGTGCAGGCGCAGCGTGATGAACAGCAGCATCAGCATGCCCACGAACACGTGGAAACCGTGGAAGCCCGTGAGCATGAAGAAGATGGAGCCGTACACGCCCGAGGTGAGCTTGAGGTTCAGGTCGGTGTAGAGGTGGAAGTACTCGTAGCCCTGCACGCACAGGAACACGAAGCCCAGCAGCACCGTGACCCACATGAAGCCGATCGTCTTGGCGCGCTGGCCTTCGCGCAGCGCGTGGTGGGCAATGGTGAGCGTGACGCCGGAGGTCAGCAGCAGCGCGGTGTTGATGGTGGGCAGCCAGAACGGGCCGACAGTCTGGAAGGGCTCGACGATGCCCGCCGGCGAGGCGGTCACCCCCGCTGCCATGCTGGGCCAGACGGCCTTGAAGTCGGGCCACAGCAGCGCGTTGTCCAGGCTACCCAGCGCCGGCACCGAGTGCGCGCGCGCCCACCACAGCGCGGTGAAGAAGGCGCCGAAGAGCATGACCTCGGAGAAGATGAACCAGCTCATGCTCCAGCGGTACGAGATGTCGATCTTGCGGCCATACAGCCCGCCCTCGCTCTCGCGCGCGGCATCGCGGAACCACTGGTACAGCACGAACAGCCACCACGCCAGGCCGAAGGCCAGCGAATACTTGCCCCAGTCATGGCCGTTGATCCACTGGCTCGCGCCGAGGAGGACAAAGAACAACCCCGCCGCCGCCAGCACGGGGTGGCGAGACTCCGCGGGGACGTAGTAGTAAGGCGTCGTGCCGTGGGTAGATGCACTCATTTCAGCTCCTCGTTCTCAAAGTTCTCGGTTGTCTCGTTGTTATCAGCGGCGGCAGGCCTCAAGCAATCCAGTTCACCAGTCCGATCAGCAGCAGCACCAGCACAAACAGAGCGACCAATCCCACGAACACGATGTGCAGCGGCTGCAGCGTCTCCTGGTCGCGCTGGTATTGCTCCCCCTTGCGCAACCCGATCAGCGACCATGCCACGGCACGCAGGGTGCGCAACAGCGATCCCTTGCGCGGCGGACGCGGGGGCGTGGGGCTCATGAACCGGCCTCCGCGGAAGTCGCCGGCAGTGCGGCGGCCGTGGACTGGGGCGCGGCCGGCGTCTTGCCGCCGACTTCGAAGAAGGTGTAGGACAGCGTGATCGTGGTGACGTCCTTGGACAGGCGCGGGTCGATCACGAAGGCCACGGGCCATTCCTTCTTCTCGCCGGGCTCCAGCGTGTATTGGTTGAAGCAGAAGCACTCCAGCTTGGTGAAGTGGGCGGCCGCCTGGCGCGGCGCATAGCTGGGGATGGCCTGCGCGGCCATGCGGCGGTCCTGCACGTTCTGGAACTCGTACATCACTGTGGCCAGCTCGCCCGGGTGCACCTGCACGGAGCGCTGCGCGGGCCGGAACTGCCACGGACCACGCGCGTTCGCATCGAACTCCACAGTGATGAGGCGGGTCTTGTCCACCTGGCTGTTGGCGGGCACCTGGGCGTTGCGGCCGGCCGTGCCGTTGCCGGGCACCTGCCGCTCCGACAGCGACAAGATGTTGATGCCCGTCATCTCGCAAATGTGCTTGTAGATCGGGATCAGCACGTAGCCGAAGGCGAACATGCCGACCGTCACCACGGCCAGCTTGCCCACCATCTTCAGGTTTTCGCTACGCGCACCCATGGTCCCGCCCTTTCGTCAATGCAGCCAGGCGATCTTCACCATGAAGCCGATGAAGAACACCGCCGCCACCGACGCCAGGATCAGCGCCATGCGCAGGTTGGATTTTTTTTGCTCCGGCGTGGTCATGGCGATCTCCCGGAATGTCAGCCGATCACCCGCGTGGCCGTAGCGTCCAGCTTGGGCGGCACTTCAAAGGTGTGGAACGGCGCGGGCGACGGCACTTCCCATTCGAGGCCTTCAGCGGCTTCCCAGGGCTTTTGCGGCGCCTTCACGCCCCGCCCGCGCATGGCCGGCAGCACGACGAACAGGAAGAAGTACACCTGCATCAGTCCAAAGCCCAGTGCCCCGACGGACGCCAGCGCGTTGAAGTCGGCAAACTGCATGGGGTAGTCGGCATAGCGGCGCGGCATGCCCGCCAACCCCAGAAAGTGCATGGGGAAGAAGGTGATGTTGAAGGTGATCAGCGAGCCCCAGAAGTGGATCTTGCCGCGAGTCTCCGAGTACATGATGCCCGTCCACTTGGGGCTCCAGTAGTAGTAGGCCGAGAACATGGCGAACAACGAACCGGCCACCAGCACGTAGTGGAAGTGGGCCACCACGTAGTAGGTATCCTGCAGCTGGATATCGATCGGCGCCATGGCCAGGATCAGGCCCGTGAAGCCGCCGATGGTGAACACGAAGATGAAGCCCACGGCCCAGAGCATGGGCGTTTCGAAGGTCATGGAGCCGCGCCACATGGTCGCCGTCCAGTTGAAGATCTTCACGGCCGTGGGCACGGAGATCAGCATCGTGGCGTACATGAAGAACAGCTGGCCCGTGACTGGCATGCCCGTGGTGAACATGTGGTGCGCCCACACGATGAACGACAGGATCGCGATGGACGAGGTGGCGTACACCATGGAGGCGTAGCCGAACAGCTTTTTGCGGCTGAACGCCGGCACCACCTGGCTGACGATGCCAAAGGCCGGCAAGATCATGATGTACACCTCGGGGTGGCCAAAGAACCAGAAGATGTGCTGGTACATCACCGGGTCGCCGCCGCCGGCGGGGTTGAAGAAGCTGGTGCCAAAGTGGCGGTCGGTCAGCGTCATGGTGATGGCGCCGGCCAGCACGGGCATCACGGCGATCAGCAGGTAGGCGGTGATCAGCCAGGTCCAGGCGAACATGGGCATCTTCATCAGCGTCATGCCCGGCGCGCGCATGTTCAAAATGGTGACGATGATGTTGATCGCCCCCATGATGGAGCTGGCGCCCATGATGTGCATGGCAAAAATGCCGGCGTCCATGGACGGGCCCATTTGCAGCGTCAGCGGCGCATACAGCGTCCAGCCCGCAGCCGGTGCGCCGCCGGGCATGAAGAACGAGCCCACCAGCAGCAGCGCCGCCGGAATCAGCAGCCAGAAGCTGAAGTTGTTCATGCGCGCAAACGCCATGTCAGACGCACCAATTTGCAGCGGAATCATCCAGTTCGCAAAGCCCACGAAGGCCGGCATGATGGCGCCAAACACCATGATCAGCCCGTGCATGGTGGTGAGCTGGTTGAACAGCTCGGGGTTGACCAACTGCAGCCCGGGCTGGAACAGCTCGGCGCGGATCAGCAGCGCCAGCACGCCGCCCACCATTAGCATGGTGAAGCTGAACAGCAGATACAGCGTGCCGATGTCCTTGTGGTTGGTGGCGTACACCCAGCGCCGCCAGCCGGTGGGGGTGTGGTGGTGCCCGCCGTGGCCGTGCGCGTGGCCGCCGGCGTGCCCGTGATTGTCCAGAACTGCGCTCATGTTCGATTCCTCAATGCGTTGGGCGTTGCGGTTCACTTGCCGCGCTGGGCCACGATTTCAGACGGCTGCACCAGCTGACCCGTCTTGTTGGACCAGGCGTTCTTGGTGTAGGTCACCACGGCGGCCAGATCGGTGTCGCTGAGCTGCGCCCAGGCGGGCATGGCGCCGTTGGCAGCGCCCTTGAGCACCACCTGGATCTGCTTGGCGTGGTCGGCGTCGGTGACGATGGCCGAACCGTCCAGCGGCTTGATGGGGCCGGCCCCCTTGCCGTTGGCCTGGTGACAGGCGGCACAGTTGGCGGCGTAAACCTTCTCGCCGCGCGGCAGCAGCGCGTCCAGCGTCCAGACCTTGCTGGGGTCGTCCAGCTTGGCGGCGGCCTTCTTCTTCTCGCCATCCACCCACTGCGTGTATTCCTGTGCGGACACTACCTTGACGTGGATCGGCATGTAGGCGTGCTCCTTGCCGCACAACTCGGCGCACTGGCCGTAGTAGTCGCCCACCTTTTCCGCGCGGAACCAGGTGTCGCGCACGAAGCCGGGGATCGCGTCCTGCTTGATGCCGAATGCCGGCACCATGAAGGCGTGGATCACGTCGTTGGCCGTGGTGATCACGCGCACCTTCTTGCCCACCGGCACCACCAGGGGTGCGTCCACCTTCAGCAGGTAGTCGGCTGGTGCATTGGCCACGTCGCCACTGTCGGACATCCGGCGATGGCTGCTGTCCAGCGTGGAGATGAAAGACAGGCCCTCGCCCTCGCCCGACAGATAGTCGTAGCCCCACTTCCACTGGTAGCCGGTCACCTTCACCGTGAGGTCGGCATTGGTCGTGTCCTTTTGCGCCACCAGCACCTTGGTGGCCGGCAGGGCCATGAGGACCACGATGATGAAGGGGATGACCGTCCACACTACTTCCACGGTCACGGATTCATGGAAGTTGGCCGCCTGGGCGCCGCGCGATTTGCGGTGCTTCCAGATCGAATAGAACATCACCGAGAACACGCCGACGAAGATCACCGTGCAGATGATGAGCATCATCCAATGCAGGAAGTGCTGCTCCTCGGCGATCTTGGTCACGGGGGGGTGCAAGTTCAGCTGGTTCACCGCCGGGCCGCCGGGCAGGCTTTGAACCGCATGGGCCGCCGTGCCCACCCATGCTCCGGCCATCAGCAGCCCAGAAGCCAGCTTGTTGGAAATGCTCTTCATAGTTCTCACTTACTTCTAAGCTCCAATTGACCAATCCCTCGGTGCGCGCCTGCGTGGGGTCAGGCGGCGCACAAAGCCATGCGGGCATGCCGTGCACCCGCTTTCACCAATCAGTCCAGACCGCTTTCCTGGCAGCCTGTTGTCTCCGCAATCCAACACGGACTCTCTTGATCGCATTCAGCATGCCCAGCACGGGACATGGCTGCAATACACGTTAGTCCCGAGAGAACACTGCCAAGAAGTGACGCAGAAAGGAGGCCTGAGAGCGCCGCGTGGCGCCATCAGAACCCCAGAAGACGCGCCGCCGGCCGCGGGCGACCACCCGATGCAGGCGCGCCAAGAGAGTTCCGAATCTGCAATCTCAAAGAATTGTAGCCTGCATTGATTGAGGTCATTGACAGCGCAAATTGCGCCGCAGCCCCCTCAGCGCGGCACCGTGCGTCCTGCGTGGAGCATGGCGCGCATGTCCTGCAGCGACACCGCGCTGCTGCCCTCCACGCGCACGCGGGGCGCGGGCTTGAAGGCATGGCCGTAAACGACCTCGAAGGTCAATGCAAGCTGTCCCTCGTGGCGAGGATCGGCCAGCCGCTGGGCCAGCGCCTCTTCCAGTCGCTGCCGCCAGTGGCGCCCGCGCAACGCGGGAAAGCGCTGCGGATGCAGGTTGCGCCCCAGGCTGCGCAGCTCCTGCAGCAGCCGCTCGGGCGTGGCAAACGTGAGCGTGATGCGTTCCATGTCCATGACTGGCTCGGCAAACCCCGCATGCACCAGCATGTCGCCCCAGTCGTGCATGTCGGTCATGGCGTGGCCGGCGGCGGGCCAGCCCAGCTCGGCATACAGCGCGTGCAGCTCGCGCAGCGTGTCAGGGCCCAGGCACGAGAACATCAGATAACCGTCCACCGCCAGTGCCCGATGCCACTGGGTGATCAGCGCCTGCGGGTCCGCCGCCATGTGCAGGGCCATGTTGGACCACAGCATCTGCACGCTGCCCTCGGGCGGCACCCCGAAGCGCGGCGCCGCCGCGGACCAGCGCGCGGGGCTCCACCAGGGCTTTGCGAAGCGCACGCGCGCCAGCGCCTCCCCCGCGGGGGATGAAGTCTCGGTGATATGGCTGGTGGCTTGTTCGAAATGCTGCCCCACCAGGCCATGGCCCTGCACGCCGCCGCGCAGCGGATCCCAGTCGCACCAGGCCTGCGGCGCCTGCACGATCCACTGCAGCCGCTCCTGCATGCGCTGCGCCACCTCTTCGTGCAACCAGGGCGAGACCTCGGGCACCATGGCATGCCAGCGTGCAGCGGCAACCGGGTCGATGGTGGGCGGAAGGTGTTCGGACATGGCGGGCCGCAAATGGCCGCGAGTATATTGAGCCCATGCTGTTCACGCATCTGGCCACGCACCTGGCAGGGATATCGCGCGGCCTGGCCCGCGTGGGCGCGGCAGTGCCCAGCCGCTGCGCGGTCTGCCATGCCTGGCCCGCGCGCCCCGTGTGCGACGCCTGCCGCATGCAGTTTGCTCCGCCGCTCCCGCGCTGCGCCACCTGCGCGCGGTTGCTGCCCCACGGCGTCGCGCAGTGCGGCGACTGCCTGCGCCGCCCTCCGCCGCTGGATGCCTGCGTGGCCGCGGTGAGCTACGCCTTTCCTTGGGCCGACCTGCTGGCCCAGTTCAAGTTCCATGCGGAGCCCGGCTGGGCCGGCGCCCTGGCGCAACTGATGGTGCGTGCCCCAGGCGCGCAGGCAGCGCTGGCCCAGGCCGACCTGGTGGTGCCCGTGCCGCTGTCACCCGAGCGATTGCGCCAGCGCGGCTACAACCAGGCCCTGCTGCTGGCGCGCGCGCTGGGCCACCCACAGGTGCACGCGCGGATGCTGCTGCGCGTGCGCGATACCGAGGCGCAGAGCCACCTGGCGCGTGCCGAACGGCTGCGCAACCTGCGCGGCGCCTTCGTGCCCGACCCGCTGCGGGCCGCGCAACTGGCCGGCAAGCGGGTGCTGCTGGTGGACGACGTGATGACCACCGGCGCCACGCTGCATGCGGCCGCAGCGCCCCTGCGCGATGCGGGTGCGCTGCAGGTCTGCGCGCTGGTGCTGGCCCGCACGCCGTGACGCGCGCGGGCACGGCCGCCGGTATACGATTCATTACCATCTGCCGCCTCATCCGTCAGCCCGCCACCCGCGGGCCGCCGACAATAGCCACCATGTTTCACATCGTCCTCGTCGAGCCTGAGATTCCGCCCAACACCGGCAACGTGATCCGCCTGGCCGCCAATACCGGCTGCATGCTGCATCTGGTGGAACCGCTGGGCTTCTCCATGGAAGACCCTCTCATGCGCCGCGCGGGGCTGGACTACCACGAGTACGCCGAGGTGCGCCGCCACCCGGGCTGGACGGCCCTGCTGCGCGACATGCAGCCCGACCTGTCGCGCATGTTCGCGCTGACCACCCATGGCACGCAGTCGGTGTACGACACGGGCTTCCTGCCGGGCGACTGGTTCGTGTTCGGTGCCGAATCGCGCGGCCTGCCGCCGGAACTGCGCGAGACGTTCCCCCCCGCGCAGCGCCTGCGCCTGCCGATGCTGCCCAACCAGCGCAGCCTGAATCTGTCCAACGCCGTGGCCGTGACGGTCTACGAGGCGTGGCGGCAAAACAGCTTTCTCATTCCGCCCACGCAGACCCAGCCTGCCTGAACCGGACCGGCAGGCCCCCGGCGCAGGCCCTTCAGGCGGGTGCGCCGTAGCTGCGCACCAGCGCCTCTGCCACGCACACGGGCTTGTCGCCACCCTCGCGCTCCAGGGTCACCTCCCAGGTCATCTGCATGCCGTCGGGCGCGACGGGCTCGGCCGCTGCCAGCACCATGTGCGCGCGCAGCCGGCTGCCCACGGGCACGGGAGCGGGGAAGCGCACCCGGTTGAGCCCGTAGTTCACGCCCATGCGCGCGCCGGTGATGGCAAACGATGCCTCCATGAAGCGCGGCAGCAGCGACAGTGTCAGAAAGCCGTGCGCGATGGTGGTGCCGAACGGCCCCTGCGCTGCGCGCTGCGGGTCCACATGGATCCACTGGTGGTCGCCCGTGGCGTCGGCAAACCGGTCGATCTGCGCCTGGGTGACTTCCACCCAGTCGGTGACGGCCACTTCCTGCCCGACGCAGGAGGCCACTTCGGAATAGCTGCGGAAGGTTTTCATGCGGCCACTGTAGCGGCCTGCGCGCGCGGGCGCCTGTCGGCACCGCGACAGCCCAGGCGCTGGAACTCGGCCAGCGCGCGCGTCAGGCGCCGTCCAGCCAGGCGCAGATGCCCTGCCACTGCTCCAGGTCGCGCGCCACGCGGCCGGGCGACAGATCGAACAGCGACAGGCCGTGCGCCGCCAGGTGGATGTAGTTCTGCGTGTCGCGCAGGTAGCCCAGCACCGGCAGGCCCAGGCTGTCCACGAAGGCATGCAGCTTGTCCGCCGCGATGGTGCGCGCGTCCACGCGCATGCCCACGATGCCGATCGGCACGCCCGCGCTGCGACGGTGCGCGGCCAGCTCGTCCAGAAACTGGCGCGTGGCGAAGATGTCGAACACGCTGGGCTGCAGCGGCACGATGATGCGGTCGGCCAGCTTGAGCATGTCCTTCAACCGCCAGCCGTGCAGGCCCGCGGGCGTGTCGAGCACGGCGTGGGTGGCGTGCTTGGGCGGCTTGTTGAAGCGATCGGGCTCCACGTCCCACGCGCCGATGGGGCGCGCCGCGGCCGGGCGTTGCTGCAGCCACAGCCGCGCGGACTGCTGGCGGTCCACATCGCCCAGCACCACCGCATGCCCGCGGCTGGCGTAGTAGCCGGCGATGTTGGTGGCCAGCGTGGACTTGCCCACGCCGCCCTTGGGATTTGCAACTGCGACCACGGTCATGCCTGCCTCCTGTGTTCCGTACCCGCGCGGGGCCAGCCCGCATCGTAGTGCCGGCGGTCACGGCCGCTGGCTCCACATAAGCAAAAACAGGCCTTAGCGCCCGTCCATCAAGCGTTAATAGCTATCATAAAAATAGCAAACCACCGGCTACCCGTGCTGTGTGCCGCGCTTGACGAAAAACAGCTCTGCGCCCACCAGCATCAGCAGGCCGCCAAACACGCGGTTCTGCGTGCGCATGGCGCGGCCGCTGCGCATCAGCGTGCGCAGCGCGCTGGCGCTGGCGGCGTAGCCGTTCATCACGATCAGGTCCACCGAGAGCATGGTGACGGCCATCACCAGCAGCTGGCTCCACAGCGGGCGCGTGTCGGTCATGAACTGCGGCAACACGGCCACCATGAAGATGATGCCCTTGGGGTTGGTGGCATTGGTCAGCAGGCCGGTGAGCACGCGGCGGCGCCAGCTCGCGGGCTGCGCCTGCAGGTCGCCCTGCAGCGTGCCGGCGGCGCCCGCGCGCCACTGCATGAAGCCCAGGTAGATCAGGTAGCACGCACCCAGCACCTTGACGATGCTGAAGGCCAGTTCCGACGCCACCAGCAGCGACCCCACGCCCGCGCCGGCCACCACCAGGATCAGCAGCAGGCCCAGTTCCAGCCCTAGGATCGTGGCGCCCGCCTGGCGCACGCCGTAGGACAGCCCGTGGCTCATGGACAGCACGGCGCCCGAGCCCGGCGAGATGGCGATCACCCACGACGCCGCAAAAAAAGCCATCCAGGTATGCCAGTCCATGTCATGGTCCGTTGGGAAATGAGGGGGGAAGGAATGCGGCGATTCTATCGGCCGACGCAGCCGGCACGCTGCGCGGCGGTCCTCTGGCGTCCGGCATGAAAACGCGGCCTAGCGCTTTTCCATCCAGCGCTAACAGCTATCAAAACCAGAGCACCCACGGCACCCTGCCCGCCCGGTGCCCCCCCGCGTCTGCGCCGCCCGCGGGCCGGGTGCACAATTTCTGCCCGCGCCCGAGTGCGGCGCACGCACTCCCCGCATCACTTTTCGCGCCCTCTTCCTGCACACCATGGCCCAAGCCCCCGTCTGGCTCACCTACGGATTCACCTATCTCGCCGCGGCCGTGATCGCCGTCCCCATCGCCCGCGCGCTGGGGCTGGGCGCCATCATCGGCTACCTGGCCGCGGGCATCGCCATCGGCCCCTGGGGCCTGGCGCTGGTGAGCAATGTGCAGGACATCCTGCATTTCGCGGAGTTCGGCGTGGTGCTGATGCTGTTTCTGGTGGGGCTGGAGCTGCAGCCCAGCCGCCTGTGGAGCCTGCGCCGCCCCATCTTCGGCCTGGGCACGGCCCAGATGGTGGGCTGCGCCGCACTGCTGTGGGCCGCGGCCTGGGCGTTCGGGTTGCCATGGCGTGTGGGGCTGGTGGGCGCGCTCGGGCTGGCGCTGTCGTCCACCGCCATCGCGCTGCAGGTGATCCACGAGCGCAACCTGATGCGCACGGACAGCGGGCAGAAGGCCTTCTCGATCCTGCTGTTCCAGGACGTGGCGGCGATCCCCATCCTGGCGCTGCTGCCGCTGCTGGGCGTGGCCGCGCGCGCGGCCGAGCTGGACCATCCGCACGAAGTGCAGGAGCTGCTGCTGGAGGCGGCCAAGATCCTGGGCGTGGTGGGCGCCATCGTGCTCGGCGGGCGGCTCGCGCTGCGCCCGCTGCTGCGCTGGATCGCCAAGAGCAAGACGCCCGAGATCTTCACCGCCACCTCGCTGTTCCTGGTGGTGGGCATCGCCATGCTGATGCTCTCGGTGGGCCTGTCGATGGCGCTGGGCGCGTTCCTTGCCGGCGTGCTGCTGGCCGACAGCGAGTTCCGCCGCGAGCTGGAGACCGACATCGAGCCCTTCAAGGGCCTGCTGCTCGGCCTGTTCTTCATCGCCGTGGGCATGAGCATCGACTTCGGCGTGATCCTGCGCACGCCCTGGGGCATGCTGGCGCTGCTGCTGGGCTTCCTGGGCATCAAGGCACTGGTGATCTGGACGCTGGCGCGCGTGACCGCCATGCCCTACCAGGAGCGGCCGGTGTTCACGCTGCTGCTGGCGCAGGGCGGCGAATTCGCCTTCGTGGTGTTCCAGGCCGGCGCGGGCTTTCGCGCGATTCCGGCCGAGATGGCGTCGCTGCTGATCGGCGCGGTAGCCTTGTCCATGCTGATCAGCCCGCTGCTGCTGGTGCTGCTGGACCGGGTGCTGCTCAAGCGCTTTGCCACGCTGAAGACCGCCCCGCAGGCGCAGGAGATCTCCGAGCCGCAGTCGGCCCCGGTGATCATTGCCGGCTTCGGGCGCTATGGGCAGATCGTGGCGCGCATGATGCTGGCGCAGGGCGTGCCCGCCACGGTGCTGGACCACAGCGTGGAGATGCTGGAGGTGGCCCACACCTTTGGCTACCGTGTGTTCTATGGCGACGCCACGCGCGTGAACCTGCTGCGCATGGCCGGCGCCGAGCATGCGCGCATCCTGGTGGTGGCGGTGGACGCGCCGGAGCAGTCGCTCAAGATCGTGCAACTGGCGAAGAAGCACTTTCCCCAGTTGCAGATCGTGGCGCGCGCGCGACGTGACGCACTGGCACGCGCTGCGCGATCTGGGCGTGGAGCATGTGGAACGCGAGGTGTTCGAGTCCAGCCTGCGCACCGCGCGCACGGTGCTGGAGCTCAATGGCCTGTCGCCGCAAGAGGCCGACACCTTGGCCGAGCGCTTCCGCGCGCACAACATGGCGCTGTCCAACCGCATGTACGAGCACCACAACGACCGCGAGGCCATGATCGCCGTCGCCAAGCAGGGCCGCGCCCAGCTGGTGGAGCAGATGGCCAAGGAGCGCCAGGAACGCCTGGCCGCGGCGGAGGCTGGCGCCGGCCTGCCGCCCGAGGTGCCCCAGGCACCCAAGGCTCCATAACAAAAGAGCCTGTAGCGCCCGCCTATCAAGCGCTACAAGCTCTCGTATCAATAGCAGATCACCGCTACCCCTCCACCCGCCGTGTGAGGGAGGGGTAAGCGGCTGAACCGCTCAGCGAAGGGTCAGTCGGCCGTCGCGCCGGACTCCTTCACCACCTTGCCCCACTTCACGCTTTCGGCCTTGATGAAGGCGGCGAACTGGTCGGGGGTCTCGGCCACCACGTCACCGCCTTGTTCGGCGATCTTCTTCTTCACGTCGGCCTGGTTCAGCACCTTGATCAGCGCAGCGTGCAGCTTGTCCAGCACCGGCTTGGGCGTGCCGGCCGGGGCAAACATGCCGAACCAGGAGGTTGCCTCGTAGCCGGGCACGCCGGCTTCGGCGATGGTCGGCACGTCAGGCAACTCGGGCGAGCGCTTGGCGGTGGTCACGGCGATGGGGCGCAGCTTGCCCGAGCGCACGTGCTGGATGGCCGAGGGCATGTTGTCGAACATGACGGAAGTCTGGCCGCCCAGCAGGTCGGTCATGGCGGGGGCGCTGCCCTTGTAGGGGATGTGCAGCAGGTCGGTGCCGGTCATGCTCTTGAAGAGCTCGCCCGACACGTGGGGCGACGCGCCGCTGCCGGGCGAGCCAAACGTGATCTTGCCGGGGTTGGCCTTGGCATAGGCGATCATTTCCTTCACGGTCTTGAACGGCTGGCTGGGGTGGGCCACCAGCAGGTTGGGCACCGTGGCCACGCGCGACAGCGGTGCAAAGTCCTTCACCGGGTCGAAGGGCATCTTCTTGTACAGCGACTGGTTGATGGCGTGCGTGCCCACCGTACCCATGAACAGGGTGTAGCCGTCGGCTGCGGCCTTGGCGGCCAGCGATCCGCCAATGTTGCCGCCCGCGCCGGGCTTGTTGTCCACCACGACGGACTGGCCCAGCTCGGTGGTGAGGCCCTGGCCCACGATGCGCGCCAGGATGTCGGTGGTGCCGCCGGCCGAGAACGGCACGATGATGGTGATGGGCTTGGTGGGGAAGTTCTGCGCCAGGGCGCCCAGGGGCAGCGCGCCGGCGGCGGCCACGGCCAGGGAGGCCAGCAGCGTGCGGCGGGTGGTGTGATGAAGGTTGGTCATGCTTGTTTCCTCTTTCTCTAGGATTGGATGAATGGAAGGGAGCGGCGTGGGCAGCGCAGCAAGCCACGCCGCATCGCCACCTGCGGTCTCAGCCGCGCAGGAACTGCGCCAGGGCCTCGTCAAAGGCCTGCGGCGCTTCCAGGTTGGACAGGTGCGAAGCCGGCACTTCGGCCAGCCGCGCACCGGCAATGGCCGCCTGCATGAAGCGGCCGTCGGCCACGGTGGTCACAGGGTCGGCGCTGCCAGCCACGATCAGCGTGGGCACGTCGATGCCACCCATCTGCGAGCGCAGGTCGGCCAGCGCCAGGGCTTCGCAGCAGGCGGCATAGCCCTCAGGGGAAATGCCGGCAATCCAGCTCTGCGCGCGCAGCACCACGTCCGGCTCGGCCGCGCAGAAGGCTGGGGTGAACCAGCGCGCGGGTGACGATGCGGCCAGCTCCGCCATGGCGTCACGGCCCTTTTCGCGCACCAGCGCGGCGCGGGCCTGCCAGCCTTCGGCCGTGCCGATCTTGGCGGCGCTGTTGCATACCGCCAGGCTCAGCAGGCGCTGGGGCTGGTGCACGCCCAGCCACAGGCCCGTGAAGCCGCCCATGGAAATGCCGCAGAAGTGCGCACGCTCGATCCGCAGCGCATCCAGCAGCGCGACCACGTCGCCGCCCAGCAGTTCGAAGGTGTAGGGGCCGGGTGTCACCACGCTCGCGCCGTGGCCGCGCGTGTCGTAGCGCACCACGCGGAAGTCCTGGGCGAAGCGCGCGGCCTGCGCGTCCCACATCTCCAGCGTGGTGCCCAGGGAGTTGGAAAACACCAGGGCCGGGGCGCCCCCGGGGCCTTGCACGCACACGCGCAGGCGCCCGCCTTGCACGTCCACCCAGCGTTCTTGCTTGTTCATGCTCGCTCCTCGGGTCACGCCGCGCGCTTACACGCGCTCCAGCACCACGGCGATGCCCTGGCCCACGCCGATGCACATGGTGCACAGCGCGTAGCGGCCGCCCAGCGTGTGCAGCTGGTTCACGGCGGTGGTGGCCAGGCGCGCGCCCGAGGCTCCCAGCGGGTGGCCCAGGGCGATGGCGCCGCCCCACTGGTTGACGCGCTTGTCGTCATCGGCAACACCCAGGTCGCGCAGCACGGCCAGGCCCTGTGCGGCGAAGGCTTCGTTCAGTTCGATCACGTCCATCTGGTCCAGCGTCAGGCCGGTCTGGGCCAGCACCTTGCGCACGGCGGGCGCGGGGCCAAAGCCCATGATGCGCGGCGCCACACCGGCCACGGCCATGCCCACCACGCGGGCGCGGGGCACCAGGTTGTATTGCTGGGCAGCCGCTTCATCGGCCAGCAGCAGGGCGCAGGCGCCGTCGTTCACGCCGCTGGCGTTGCCGGCCGTGACGGTGCCGCCCTCGCGCACCACGCCCTTGAGCTTGGCCAGCGCCTCCAGCGTGGTGGCGCGCGGATGCTCGTCCTGGCTGACCACGACGGCGTCGCCCTTCTTCTGGGGAATGACGACGTTGACGATTTCCTTGGCCAGGTAGCCGGCGGCCATCGCGGCGGCGGCCTTTTGCTGGCTGGCCAGGGCCATGCGGTCCTGGGCCTCGCGCTCGATCTTGAAATCGTCAGCCACGTTCTCGGCCGTCTCGGGCATGGAGTCCACGCCGTATTGAGCCTTCATCAGCTTGTTGATGAAGCGCCAGCCGATGGTGGTGTCGTACACCGCGTTGCTGCGGCTGAAGGCGCTTTCCGCCTTGGGCATCACGAAGGGCGCGCGGCTCATGCTTTCCACGCCGCCGGCGATCATCAGGCGCGCCTCGCCCGACTTGATGGCGCGCGCGGCGGAGCCCACGGCGTCCAGGCCCGAGCCGCACAGGCGGTTGATGGTGGCGCCGGGCACGTCGATGGGCAGGCCGGCCAGCAGGCTGGACATGCGCGCCACGTTGCGGTTGTCCTCGCCGGCCTGGTTGGCGTTGCCATACAGCACGTCATCCACCGCTGCCCAGTCCACGCCAGGGTTGCGCTCCATCAGCGCCTTGATGGGCAACGCTCCCAGGTCGTCGGTGCGCACGCTGGAGAGGGCGCCGCCGTAGCGGCCGAAGGGGGTGCGGATCGCGTCGCAGATGAAGGCTTGGCGGGCGTTGCTCATGGTGTCTCCGAGGGGAATATCAAAAAAGTGAGCTGCCAGCGCTTGTCCATCAAGCGCTGGAGGCCGTTTTGGTACTTATTGCTGTGCGGGCTGGATCGGCAGGCCGACGATGCGCTCCAGCTCCTCGTGCGAGAGGCCGGGCACGGTGTCGATCAGGCGCAGGCCCTGGGGCGTGCATTCCAGCGTGCACAGGTCGGTGTAGATGCGCTTGACGCAGGCCAGGCCCGTCAGGGGGTAGCTGCAGGCCTGGACCACCTTGCATTCGCCGGTCTTGCTGACCAGATCCATCATCACCCAGGTGGACTTGGCGCCCACGGCCAGGTCCATGGCGCCGCCCACGGAGGGAATGGCGCCGGGCTCGCCGGTGCTCCAGTTGGCCAGGTCGCCGGTGCTAGACACCTGGAAGGCACCCAGCACGCAAATATCCAGGTGGCCGCCGCGCATCATGGCGAAGCTGTCGGCATGGTGAAAGTAGCAACCGCCGGGCAGCAGCGTGACGGGCTGCTTGCCGGCATTGGTCAGGTCATAGTCCTCCTGGCCTTTGGCGGGCGCGGGGCCCATGCCCAGGATGCCGTTCTCGGAATGCAGCACCACCTCGCGGCCTGCGGGGATGTGGTTGGCCACCAAGGTCGGCTGGCCGATGCCCAGGTTCACATAGGCACCGTCGAAGATGTCCTGTGCCACTCGTGCGGCCAGTTCGTCCTTGGTTCGTTTTTGATAGCTGCTCACGCTGTATCTCCTTGGGCTGAACGGGCTTTACTTCTTGAATCCACCGGCCTGGGTGGCCACGCGCGGCACCTGGACGACCTTGCTCACGTAGATGCCGGGGGTGACCACGGCCTCGGGGTCCATCTCGCCCAGCTCCACCAGTTCGTGCACGGTCGCCACGGTGTACTTGGCCGCCATGGCGCACACGGGGCCGAAGTTGCGCGCCGACATGCGGTAGGTCAGGTTGCCCCAGCGGTCGCCCTTCTCGGCCTTGACCAAGGCCACATCGCCGTAGATGGGGTACTCCAGCACGTAGTGCTTGCCGTTGATCTCGCGGGTTTCCTTGCCTTCGGCCAGCTGCGTGCCGTAGGCCGTGGGGCAGAAGAAGGCGCCGATGCCGGCGCCCGCGGCGCGCATGCGCTCGGCCAGGTTGCCCTGGGGCACCAGTTCCAGTTCGATCTTGCCGCTGCGGTACAGCTCGTCGAACACATAGCTGTCCACCTGGCGCGGGAAGCTGCAGATGATCTTGCGCACCTGCCCGCTCTTGAGCAGCGCGGCCAGGCCGGCATCGCCGTTGCCGGCGTTGTTGTTGACCACGGTGAGGTCGCGCGCGCCTTGGGCGATCAGGCCGTTGATCAGTTCAATGGGGTTGCCCGAAGTGCCAAAGCCGCCAATCAGTACGGTGGCGCCGTCCTGCACGCCCGCGAGCGCCTCGGCAACGGAATCCGCAATCTTGTTGATCATGTGTTGCTGGTCCAGTGAGGGGAAAAGGAGCCGGCCCGGGCCGGCTGTCGTGATCGTGTCACTTTGTTCGTATATAGAACAAATGTTCGTATAATGAATTTTAGGACGAACTGCCATGGATGACACCCCCCTTTCCGTAAGTAATACCCACAAGCCGGGGGATAGCTACGTGCAGTCGTTTGCACGCGGGCTGGAGGTGATCCGCTCCTTCAGCGCGGCGGCGCCGCAGCAGACCCTGAGCGAAGTCGCGGCACGCACCGGCCTGACGCGCGCAGGCGCGCGCCGCATCTTGCTGACGCTGCAGACGCTCGGGTATCTAGAGAGCGATGGCCGGCTGTTCCGCCTCACGCCGCGCATCCTGGACCTGGGCTTTGCCTACCTGAGTTCCATGCCCATCTGGGACCTGGCCGAGCCGCTGATGGAGGCCCTTACCGACCGCGTGCACGAGTCCTGCTCCGCCGCCGTGCTGGACGGGCTGGACATCGTCTATGTGCTGCGCGTACACACCCACAAGATCATGAGCACCAACCTGGCCGTGGGCTCACGCCTGCCGGCGTTCTGGACATCGCTGGGCCGCGTGCTGCTGGCCGAGCTGCCCGAGCAGGACCTGCGCGCCCGGCTGGCCGCGCTGCCGCGCCAGCAGTTCACGCGCCACACGGTGCTGGACGATGCGACGCTGCTCGCGCGCATCGCCCAGGCACGCGCCCAGGGCTGGTGCCTGGTGGATCAGGAACTGGAAGAGGGTTTGATTTCGGTGGCAGCGCCGCTCAAGAATCGGGCGGGCCAGGTGGTGGCGGCCCTGAACATCAGCGGCCAGGCCAATCGCACCAGCACCGAAATGCTGCGCGAGCAGTTGCTGCCCGAGTTGCTGGCCACGGCCCAGACCATCTCGCGCATGCTGGGCACGCGCAGGCCCTGACGTACGTAGGACCTGGGCCTACGCCCGCGCGCACGGCGCAAACCGTGCGCGGCCATGGAACCTGCGTCAGGGCTTGCGCATGCTGAGCACCAGCACCAGGGCGCCCACGGCGATCGCGCCAATGCTGAGCCATTGCGGCACGTTGACGGATTCCTTTTCCTTCACCGACAGCTCCAGCGGCCCGATGCGGGCCTGCGTGGTTTCCTTGGTGAAGCTGAAGCCCCCGGTGAAGAACCCGGCCAGGCCCAGAATCAGCAAGATCACGCCCAGAATGCGCATGCCCGTCATGGTGTCCACCTCTTTTTTATGTTGGTCGTAGGGTCGGCAGCCGCCTGCGGCGCCCGCCGCTAATCTAGAGCTGGGCGTAACCCCGCCGGCGTAGGAGGCCACCGCGACATCCCGCGGCAGAGCCGCCACGTTGCATGCTACTCTGGAATCCATGTTCAATCCCACCCAAGCCGACGTACGCCGATTCTTCTGCGCCACGCATGCCAAGCAGCAGGCCGGCCAGCCCATGGAGGCCATCGAGACGCTGGCCGGCCTGTGGATCGCGGAGCACCCCGAGTACCAGCCCGAGCTGGCCGATGTGGACACCGCCCTGGCGCGCAACTACGACGAGACGCCGGACCGCACCAACCCCTTCCTGCACCTGTCGATGCACCTCTCGATCAGCGAGCAGTGCAGCATCGACCAGCCGCGCGGCATCCGCCAGGCCGTGGAGCTGCTGGCCGCGCGCCTGGGATCGTTGCACGACGCGCACCACGCCGCCATGGAGTGCCTGGGCACCATGCTGTGGGAGGCCCAGCGCGCGGGTCGGGCACCCGACGGCGACGCCTATATCGCCTGCGTCCAGCGGCGCGCCACGCGGGGCTGAGCCGTGGTGCCGCGCGGTGCGGCGCCCGCGTAGTCGTGCGGGTACACCAGCACGTCGCAGCCCACGTCCCCCAGCAGCCGCTGGGCTACGCTGCCCAGCAGCAGATCCAGCATCCATCCCCGGCGCCGGTGCATCAGCGCCACCAGCTCCGCGCCCGAGCGCTCCTGCTGCACGGCCACCTGCCGCGCCACATCGCCCATGCCGACGGTCATTCCCACACGATTGCGCCGCGCCTCAAAGGCATCGGACAGCCGCACCAGCCGGTCGTGCGCATGCCGCTGCATTTGCGCGCGCCACGCGCGCACAGCCTGGGCCGATGCCTCGGCACTGCGCAGCTTGGCCTCATCGCGCAGGTCCACGGCATGGAACAGCTCCACCGCAGCGGCAGTGTCCAGCCCGCTCGCGTAGCGCACCATGGCATCGGCCGCCGGCGAAAAATCCACGGCCAGCAGCACATGCGCATAAGCCTCGCGCGCCGCGCGCTGCACCACCAGCACGGGGCACGGACTGCGCCGCAGGATCTGGCTCAACGTGCCACCGCGCCACAACTGCTCCACGCCCTGGTGCGCGCGCTTGTCCAGCACCAGCAGGTCGGCGCCCACGGCCGCGCGCAAGACCTCATCCACCACGCCGGCGCCGCGGTACGCCAGGGCCTTGACCGGCAGGTCGTGGCGGCGCGCCAGTTGGCGCGCGCGCTGCTCCAGCCGCGCCTGCGGGTCGACGAACTTCGGGTCCGGCTGCTCCGCACCGAACAGAAGATGCAGGCGCGCCTTGTGCTCGGCAGCCAACAGCGCGGCACGGTCAAGCGCATGCTCCGCCGCGGTCGAGAAATCGGTGAGGGCCACAATGGTCTGAAGGCGCATAGTCAAAACTCCTGATCAACAAGCGGGAACAACGGCGCACAAAGCGACCGTCAGCGGCGCGTCATCGGCGGGAAGAAGGTGCGCATCCGGGGTACCGCACGGCGGGGCGCGCGGCAAGCAGGCCCCAGCGCACCGGAGCTGGCTGCCCGGCGGTACGCGTGACGCTTGGATGAAAGGAGTGGAGAACCGCCGGGCCTAGTGATCTGCGGCCGGCGAAGCTGGTTTCAGAACACCCATCCTGCGCATGGCGCGCGCCATCACGACGGCTGCAGATGCAAGCCGCGCGATACGGACGCACGGGGTGGAAACCAGGAAACGCATAGGGCCGATTGTAGGAAGTCCCTCCCTCCGGGGCAACCATTGCGCACCTGGGCGTGCCAGATAAGGAACCCGGCCCGCTTGCCTCAACCGGGCGTAAAAAAACCCGCGTTGGCGGGCTTCTTCGGGTGCGTGCCACGGTCAGCGAAAGCGCGGCTGCGGAACGACCTGCAGGTCTCCATCGAGCGAACCCAGGTAACCCGCCAGCGCCTTCAGCTCGGCGTTGGAAAACTGCTTGGCAATGCCGGCCATCACGCCGTTGCTGCGGCCCACGTACGCGCCCTTGTCGGTCTTGTACGACTTGAGCGCCACGAACAGGTAGTCCGCATGCTGGCCCGCGATCTTGGGATAGGACGGGTCGATGGGCTTGGCGAAGTTCTCGCCGTGGCAGGACACGCAAGCGCCCTTTTGCAGCAGCTGCGCCACCTGGGCATTGGGTTCGCGCGAGGGCTTGGCGGGTGCCCCGGCGCTCGTGCCGTGCTCGGCATAGTAGGCCGCCACATCGGCGATGTCCTGCTCGGACAGCGAATCGGCGATGCCGCGCATGGTGGGATGCTTGCGATCGCCCTTCTTGTAGGCGTCGAGTGCGGAGGCGATGTACTTGGCACCCTGGCCGGAAATCATCGGCACCTTGTGCACTTCGGGGAAGCTGGCCTGGTAGCCCGGGATGCCGTGGCACCCGATGCACATGGCGATCTTTTGCGCCCCAGCTTTGGCATCTCCCTTGATCTCCTCGGCATGGAGAAAACCGGTCGCACAAGCGACAGACAGGCCGAATATCGTGGTCAGTGTCTTCTTCATTTTGCGCGCACAATCAGGCGATTGGTTGTCTCCGCGTTCTAGTTCGTGGACGATTATAGCCAGCGCTTGTCAAGCCCTTTCATCAACGATTTCCCTATTCCCAGGCCCATGAAATTCCAAGGATCCCAGAATTACGTTGCCACCCAGGACCTGATGCTCGCGGTGAATGCAGCCATCACACTGCAGCGCCCGCTGCTGGTCAAGGGCGAGCCCGGCACGGGCAAGACCATGCTGGCCGAGGAAGTGGCCCAGGCGCTGGACATGCCGCTCCTGCAGTGGCACATCAAGTCCACCACCAAGGCGCAGCAGGGCCTGTACGAATATGACGCGGTGAGCCGCCTGCGCGACTCGCAACTGGGCGACGAGCGCGTCAAGGACATCCACAACTACATCGTCAGGGGCGTGCTGTGGCAGGCCTTCACGGCCGACAAGCCGGTGGCCCTGCTGATCGACGAGATCGACAAGGCCGACATCGAATTCCCCAATGACCTGCTGCGCGAACTCGACCGCATGGAGTTCTACTGCTACGAAACGCGCGAGATGATCCGGGCCAAGCACCGCCCGCTGGTGTTCATCACCTCCAACAACGAGAAGGAGCTGCCCGATGCTTTCCTGCGCCGCTGCTTCTTCCACTACATCAAGTTCCCCGAGGCCGAGACGATGAAGAAGATCGTCGACGTGCACTTCCCCACGCTCAAGAGCGAACTGCTCACCGTGGCGATGAAGACCTTCTACGACGTGCGCAACCTGCCCGGCCTGAAGAAGAAGCCCTCGACCAGTGAGCTCATCGACTGGCTCAAGCTGCTGGTGGCCGAGGAGATCCCTCTCGAAGCCCTGCAAAGCGCCGACAACAAGGTGGCCGTGCCGCCGCTGGTGGGCGCGCTGCTCAAGAACGAGCAGGACGTGAGCCTCTTCGAGAAGCTGGTCTTCATGAACCAGCGCAACCGCTGAGCCAGAGCCCGTCATGAGCACTGCACAGCGGCTTCTGATGGAAGGTGCGTCCGACGCGATAGGGTTCGTGGGCGGCGCGCTCGCGGGCTATGGCGTGGGCCTGCTGCTGGGGATGGATATCTTCAGCGAGGGCTACGGGGCGGCCAGCATTGCAGGCATCGCCTTGGTGGGCATTGGGGGCGGGCTGGGCCTGCACCTGGCACGGCGCTGGCGCGCGGCCCGCAGCGCACGGAAAGAATGAGCAAGGAGCAACAGTCCATGGCCTTCGTCGAGCCCGTCACCCTGCGCCAGAGCGGCGTGCGGCTGGAGCCCCTGGCCCTGGCGCATGAAGCCGGCCTCGCCGCCGCCGCGGCCGACGGCGAGCTGTGGAGACTGCGCGTCACCAGCGTGCCCGAGCCGCAGGACACGCGCGCCTACATCGAGACGGCGCTGCGCATGCGCGACGAAGGCAACCGTTTCGCGTTTGCCGTGCTCGACGATGCCACGGGCCGCGTGCTGGGCACGACGAGCTACCACGACATCCTGCCCGCCGTGAAGCGGGTGGAGATCGGCTACACCTGGTACCGCCAGAGCGTGCAGCGCACGCATGTGAACACCACTGCCAAGCTGCTGATGATGGGCCATGCCTTCGACACGCTGGGCTGCCACGTGGTGGGCTGGCGCACGGACAACTTCAACTTTGCATCGCAGCGCGCCATCGAGCGCCTGGGCGCGAAGAAGGACGGCGTGATCCGCGGCCATGCGCTGCGTCGCGACGGCACCATCCGCGACACGGTGATGTACAGCATGCGCAGCGGCGAATGGCCCGAAGCGCGCGCGCAGTTGCTATACCTTCTGCAGCGCCATGCGCCCGCTGAATAAGCGCTGGAGGCCTGTTTCATGTTGATCGACTTCTTCTACACCCTGCGCGCCGGCAAGCTGCCGGTGTCCGTGAAGGAATTCCTCACGCTGCTGGAGGCGCTGCAGGCCGGCGTGGTCGGCCCCAAGTCCGACGACGCCTGGAGCCTGGACGACTTCTACTACCTCGCGCGCACCGCGCTGGTGAAGGACGAAAAGCACTTCGACAAGTTCGACCGCGCGTTCGCGGCCTACTTCAAGGGCGTGGAGATGCTGGCCGACTTCCGCAAGGAGATCCCCGCCGACTGGCTGCGCAAGATGCTGGAGCGCGAGCTGACGCCCGAGCAGAAGGCCGCCATCGAGAAGATGGGCTGGGACGAGCTGATGGAGACGCTCAGGAAGCGCCTGGAGGAGCAGAAGGAGCGCCACGAAGGCGGCAACAAGTGGATCGGCACGGGCGGCACCAGCCCCTTCGGCCATGGCGGCTACAACCCGCAGGGCATCCGCATCGGCGGCGCGGGCAAGAACAAGAGCGCCGTGAAGGTGTGGGAGCAGCGCGCCTACCGCGACTACGACGACACGCAGGAGCTGGGCACGCGCAACATCAAGGTGGCGCTGCGCCGCCTGCGCAAGTTCGCACGCGAGGGGCATGAGCTGGAGCTGGACCTGCCGGACACCATTCGCGCCACGGCGGCCAACGCGGGCTGGCTGGACATCAAGATGGTGCCCGAGCGCCACAACAACGTGAAGGTGCTGCTGCTGATGGACGTGGGCGGCACCATGGACGAGCACATCCAGCGCGTGGAGGAACTCTTTTCTGCCGTGAAGAGCGAGTTCAAGCACCTGGAGTTCTACTACTTCCACAACTGCGTTTACGACTTCATGTGGAAGAACAACCGCCGCCGCTTCGCGGAGAAGTTCCCGACCTGGGACATCATCCGCAAGTACAACAAGGACTACAAACTCATCTTCGTGGGCGACGCCACCATGAGCCCGTACGAGATCCTGCAGCCCGGCGGCAGCGTGGAATACAACAACGAGGAGCCCGGCGCCGAGTGGTTGCAGCGCCTCACGCACGCCTTCCCCCGGTTCGCGTGGATCAACCCCGAACCCCAGGGCGTGTGGCAGTACCGCCAGAGCATCAGCATCATCCAGCAGCTCATGGGCGATCGCATGTACCCTTTGTCACTCAAAGGCCTCGAAGAAACGATGCGGCTTTTGTCAAAATAGCCCGCATGACCAAGCCAAGCTCAGCGCCGGCCCGGCGGCCGGCGTTGCTGTTTCTGCTGATCGGCCTGGCCCTCTTGCAGGGCTGCAGCCTGCTGCAGCGCCCCTCCCCCGCGCCGCACGACGCACCCTCTTCCGTCACCTCCGAGGCGGGCCCGGACTCCGGCCCCGATGCGTTCGCGCTGGATGTGCAGGTGGAGGACGACACCCTGCGCGAGTACCTCACGCGCCATCTGGAGCTGCAGCGCTTTCGCCAACTGCCCGACCTGCAGGCGCATGAACTCACGCGGCTGCTGGGTTCGGCCGACGCGAACGCCCGCGACCTGCTGGCCACGCAGGGCTACTTCAGTCCCGAGATCACCATCGAGCTGCGCGAGCAGGCCACCGACGCCGACGCGCCCCCGCGCACCGTGCTGGTCAACGTGTCGCCCGGCCCGCGCACGCACATCGCCAGTGCCGACATCACGCTGATGGGCGAGGACGGCCAGGGTGCCGACGCGACCGAGCTCGCGCGCCGCCAGGCCCGGTTGCAGCGCGGCTGGTCGCTGCCGCCCGGCGAGCCGTTCACGCAGGAGGGCTGGGACAGTGCCAAGAACCAGGGCCTGCGCGATCTGCAGGCGCGCCGCTACCCCACGGCGCGCATCGCCAGCAGCCGCGCCGAGGTGGACGCCGACCGCGCCGAGGCCAAGCTGCAGGTGGCCTACGCGCCTGGCCCGGCCTACCGTTTTGGCACCCTGCAGATCCAGGGTGGCGAGCGTTACGACAACGAGGGCCTGCGCCGCATTGCGCGCCTGCCCACGGGCGAGGTCTACAGCGAGGCGCGCCTGCTGGACACCCAGCAGCGCCTGGCCAGCAGCGGCTATTACGACGCGGTGTTCCTCACGCTGGACACCGAGCACGGCGATCCGCAGTCCGCGACCGTGATCGCCCAGGTGCGCGACGCGCCGCTGCAAAAAATGGTCTTCGGCGTCGGTATCTCCACCGACAGCGGACCGCGCCTGTCCATGGACCACACGCACAACCGCCTGCCGGGCTTGGGCTGGCGCGCCGTGAGCAAGGTGGCGGTGGACAACAAGCGCAAGCTGCTGTCCACCGACTGGACCGGGCTGCCGCATGCGAACGGCTGGCGCTGGTTCGCGGGCCTGCAGCTGCAGCGCGAGGCCACGGGCAGCTACGACGTGGACAGCTCGCGGCTGCGCGCCGGGCGCACCAAGAGCACGGACCGCATCGACCGCAGCTACTTCCTGCAGCACGACACGGCCAAGAACCGCGGCGAGGACGCACCGCCGTCCAGCAGCGCGATCTCCGCCAACTACGGCTGGACGGGGCGCTACTTCAACAACAACACCAACCCCACGCGCGGCTGGGGCCTGGCGGCCGAGCTGGGCGTGGGCACCACGCTGCGCCCGGAGCGCGACCCCTTCGTGCGCACCCTGCTGCGCTGGCAGTCCTTCGTCGGCCTGGGCCGCGTGGACCTGGGGAACAACGTGCGCCGCGGCAGCCGCCTGTCGCTGCGCCTGGAGGGCGGCGCGGTGCTGGCGCGCGACGGCGCCGACATCCCCGTCACCCAGCTGTTCCTGACCGGCGGCGACACCACCGTGCGCGGCTACGGCTACCGCAGCATCGGCGCGCGCACCGACGCGGACAAGCTCTTCGGCGGGCGCTACATGGCCGTGGGCAGCGCCGAATGGCAGCGCCCCATCACCGTGCGCGGCAACCGCACCGACTTTGAGAGCGCCCCGTTCATCGACGCCGGCGCCGTGGCCGACACACCTGGCGATCTCACGGCGCGCGTGGGCGTGGGTGCAGGCCTGCGCTGGCAAAGCCCGGTGGGCCCGCTGCAGGCCGACCTGGCCTATGGCCTGCACACGCACCAGGTACGGCTGCACCTGCGGCTGGGCTACACGTTCTGATATGCAAAAAAGTGAGCTGCCAGCGCTTGATACACAAGGGATTTTGATATTTTTCGTTTCGAATTCCTTTGCTGGCAAGCGCTAGCAGCTATTGTTTTTGAACCTCCATGACCCACCCCTCCAGCCACCAGCCCTACGCCGCAGGCGCGACGCCCACGCCGCGGCCGCCGCCGCGCCGCCGCGCCGGGCGCTGGGTGCTGGCCACGCTGGGGGGCCTGCTCATGGCGGCGCTGGTGCTGCTGGGCGGGCTGTGGTGGTGGGCCGGCAGCAACACCTCGCTGGCCAGCGCACTGGCGCGCGCGGCGCAATACCTGCCCGAGGGGCAGAGCCTGCAGGCGCGCGACGTGAGCGGCTCGCTGCGCTCGGGCGGCACGATTGGCTGGCTGCGCTGGAGCAGCCCCACGCTGGCCGTGGAGGTGCACGACGCGCGCATCGCCTGGAGCGTCGCGCCGCTGCTGCGCCGCCAACTGCGCCTGGGCGAGGTACGGGCCGCGCAGGTGCTCATCACGCCGCAGGACGTGCCCGGCCCGCAGGAGCCGCCCACTCCGCCGCTGCAGCAGCTGGTGCTGCCACTGCGGATCGAGCTGCCCTTCCACGCGGACCGCATCGACTGGGCCGGCAGCACCGTCGCCGAGCAACTGGAGGGCACCTACCGCTACGACGGCGAGCAACACCGCCTGGCGATGGACCAGGTCACGCTGGCCCAGGGCCGCTACGCGCTGCTGGCCACGTTGCAGGCCCAGGCGCCCATGGCGCTCACCGCCACGCTCAACGGCACGCTGCGCACGCCGGTGCCCGGCAGCGCGCAACCCTTGCAGGCCCTGGCCCAGGCCAGCGCGCAGGGCACGCTGGCCGGCGCGGGCGCACAGATCCAGCTCACGGCCCAGCTGCGCGGCACCGATGGCGCAGGCCCCGCTCATCCACCGCTGCGTGCCGACCTGCAAGCGCGCATCGCCCCCTGGGCCGGTCAACCGCTGCTGCAGGCCGCGGCCGAGGTGCAGGCCCTGGACCTCGCCGCGCTGTGGCCGCAGGCGCCCGCCACCCAACTCAGCGGCACCGCCGCGCTGGAGCCCGCCGAGGCCAACGCGCCCGGCTGGCAGATCCAGGCCGCGTTGCGCAACGCCCTGCCCGGCCCGTGGGACCAGCAGCGCCTGCCTGTCGACACACTGCAGGCCCGCGCCGCGTTCGACGGCACCACCTGGACCGTGTCCGAATCGCTGGCGCGGGTGGGCAGCGGCAGCGTCGCACTGCAGGGCGCCTACACACCCGCCACGCGCGCGCTGCAGGGTCAGGCCGAGGTGCGCGCCCTCAACCCTGCGGCGCTGCACACCCTGCTGGACGCCGCGCCCGTGAACGGCACCGCCAGCGCCGAAAGCCGCGATGCTGCCGAGGGCGGCGCCGTGCGCTTCAGCGCCGACCTGCGCGCCGCCGGCCGCCCCGCCCCCACGGCCGCGGCGAAGGCGAGCACCCCCGCGCCGCTGCGCCTGGACCAGTTGACCGTGCAGGGCCAGTGGCAGGGCGATCGGATCGACATCGCCCGCCTGCAGCTGGACGCCCTGCGGGCGCAAGTGCGCGCCCAGGCGCTGCGCATCGACCTGGCGGGACCGGCCGTGCAAGGCGCGCTGCAGGCCACGCTGCCCGGCGCCAGCGCGCAGTTCGACGGGCAACTCGCACCCCAGCGCGGCAATGGCACGCTGGCCCTGCACATGACGGACACGCAACGCGCGCAGCGCTGGCTGCAGGGCCTGCCGGGCCTGCCCGCTGCATTGGCGGGCTGGAGTCTGGACGGCAACGCCACGCTGACCGCCACCTGGCGCGGCGGCTGGCACGACCTGCAGCGCCAACTGCAGGCCGCGGGCCTGCCGGCAGGCACGGCCGTGGCTGCCGCAACCGCGCCGCAGCGCTTTGACCTGCAGGCCCAGCTGTCCGCGCCGCGCCTGCAGATCGCGCGCGCACCCCAGCCCGGCACGGACGCGGGCCCGCTCACGCTGGAGCTGCGGCGCACCACCGCCACGCTGCAGGGCTCGTTGGCGCGGGCCGCGCTCGACTGGGATGGCGAGCTGCGCCACGGCCCGCAGCCTGACGAGGGCCCTTCCGCCCGCAGCGCCACCCTCACGGGCCAGCGTGCCCAGCTGCGCCTGCGCGCCACGGCGGCCAGCCGCGGCGCGGGCCAATGGCAGGCCCAGTTGGAATCCCTGCAGATGCAGGCCGACGCGGCCGGCCAGCCCGGCCCGTGGAAGCTGCGCCTGGCCGAGCCGGTGGCCATCCAGCTGCGCCAGTCCCCCCAGCTGGTGGTGGAGGCCGGCGCCGGCCAGGCCTTCGTCGAAGGGCCGCGGCCCGGTCATCTGCAACTGCGCTGGCAACCCCTGCGCTATGCCCAGGGCGCGCAGGGTGCCCTGCAGCTGCGCAGCCAGGGCGAACTGAAGGGCCTGCCGCTGGACTGGGCCAACGCCTGGCGCATGGACGGCGACGGCATGCTGGAGCGGGCGGGCCTGGCGGGCGACCTGCTGCTGGACGGCACCTGGGACATCGACGCCGGCGACACGCTGCGCGCCAGCGCCAGCCTGCGGCGCAGCAGCGGCGACCTGCGCATCCTCACGCTGGATGCCACGCCGACCACCGTGGTGCACAGCAGCGGCCAGGGCAAGGGTGCCCAGGCGGCCCAAGCCACGCCCACGCGCGGCACACCCGCCGGCGTGCGCCGGGCCGAACTCACGGTCAGCGCCGAAGGCCCGGCGTTGCGCGCCCGACTGGACTGGGACAGTGAGCGCGCCGGCCAATTGCACGCCGAAGGCAGCACCCAACTGGCGCGCACGCCCGACGGCTGGACCTGGCCCGCCGAGGCCCCACTGGCCGCCACCGTGCGTGCCGAACTGCCCGACGTGGGCGTGTGGTCCGCCCTGGCGCCGCCGGGCTGGCGCGTGCGCGGCACGCTGAGCGCCGACGCGCGCCTGTCCGGCACGCGCACCGCGCCGCAGTGGAGCGGACAGCTGGCGGCGGACCAGTTCGCCATCCGCTCGCTGCTGGACGGCGTGGACCTGCAGGACGGGCGCCTGCGCGCCGCGCTGCAGGGCGACCGGCTCACCATCACCGAGCTGAGCCTGCACGGCGGCCAGGGCAGCCGCGCACGCATCGCGGGCTACAGCGGCAACCGCACCGCGGCGCCGCAGGACGGCGGCACGCTCACCGGCGGCGGCACCGTATCGTGGGGCGCGGCAGGCGCAGGTGGCGCCGGTATCCGCATGGACCTGCGCGCGCAGGCGCGGGCGCTGCAGCTGCTGGTGCGCGCCGACCGGCAGGTCAGCGTCTCGGGCGACCTCACGGCGCGGCTGCAGGGCGGGCAATTCACGCTGCGCGGCCAGCTCACCACCGACCGCGCCACCATCATCCTGCCCGAGGCGGGCGCGCCCACGCTGGGCAGCGACGTGGTGGTGCGCTCCGCCGCATTGGACAAAGAAGCCGCCGCCAAGGCCGCGCGCGACGCGCAGCACGCCCAGAAGGCCGAGGCCGGCGGGCAGGTGCAGGCCGCGCGCGCGCCCGACATCGCCGTCACGCTGGACCTGGGCAACGACTTCGCCCTGCAGGGCCACGGCATCACCACGCGCCTGACGGGGCAGCTGGACATCCGCAGCAGCGGCACGGCCGGCGCCCCGCCGCGCGTGACCGGCGAGGTCCGCACCGTGCAGGGCCGCTACCGCGCCTGGGGCCAGGCGCTGGACGTGGAGACGGGCCTGCTGCGCTTCAACGGCCCCTACGACAACCCGTCGCTGGACGTGCTGGCCATCCGGCCCAACATCAGCGTGCGCGCCGGCGTGCAGGTCACCGGCACGGCCCAGTCGCCGCGCGTGCGCCTGTATGCCGACCCCGACCTGCCGGACGCCGAGAAGCTCTCGTGGGTGGTGCTGGGCCGCAGCGCCGCCAGCGGCGGCGCCGAGGCCGCGCTGCTGCAGCAGGCCGCGCTGGCTCTGCTGGGCGGGGGCTCCGGCAGCGGCACCGGCGGTATCGCCAAGCGCGTGGGACTGGACGAGATCGGCTTCAAGGGCCCCGGCACGGGCGAGGACGCGAGCGCCGCCGCCCTCACCTTCGGCAAGCGCCTGTCCAAGGACCTGTACGTGACCTACGAGCGCAGCCTCTCGGGCGTGCTGGGCACGCTGTACATCTTCTACGACCTGTCGCAGCACCTTACCCTGCGCGGCCAGACGGGCATGCAAAGCGCGGTGGACCTGATCTACACGGTGCGCTACGACTGAAGTTCTATGCCAAAAATCGGCCGTAACGCTTTCCCTTCAAGCGCATGCAGCTATTAACTCAATAGCAAAAGGGCGGCATGGCACCGCCCTTACAATCTTGCCTCCCTCTCCGTAGTTCAATGGATAGAACGAGCGCCTCCTAAGCGCTAGATACAGGTTCGATTCCTGTCGGAGGGACCACTTTCCGGGCAGATGCCGGCGCAGGAACTAGCGCTCGCCATCCGTCCCAGACTTGGGGTCGGTTTCAGGTGCCGCAGGGTCGGTGTCCACCAGCCGGCCCGCCGCAGCGCCGCCCAGCGCACCCGCCACACTGCCCGCCAGGGTGCCCACAAAGACGCCCACCGGCCCCGCCGTGGCAGCGCCTACGGCCGCGCCGGCAGCTGCGCCCGCCATCGCGCCGCCGCCCATCAGCACCGATTTGGATTCGCGCTCCTGGTCTTCGGGCGGCAGGGGCTGCTGTGCCTGCGGCTCCGGGTCTTGTGACGGCACGCCGTGGCCGGGTCGTGCCTGTTCGGCCAGGTCGGGGTCGATGGGTGGGTTCTGGGGAAATCGCGGATCGGTGGCGTTCATGGCGCACTCCTTAAAACAGTGGTGGACGCACGCTGCGTGCGCCCGATATCCCCGTTGTAGTGTGGCGGTGGCTGCGGGCGTGCCCGCCAGCCGGCCGCAGGCGTGTCGGACGAGGGCGCCACCGCATCACTGCACGGCCCCGATCGCGCATCCCACGCCCCATGGGTCCGAAGGGACGTGCGGCGCACCTGTGCCGGGCAACCCGGGCACCACGACTACCCATCGCAGCCGCGCCGCCCAACAGCGAACGCGCCGGCCTACCCTTCGCCCTGCACGGGCGCGGCAGCCGCCTAGAGCTGAAAGCCCACCGAGCGCACCACGCCTTCGATGACGTCGCGCAGCCAGGAGGGCGCACGCGCGTGGTAGGGGCGCGCGCGGGCCAGCAGCTGGTCGCTCCACTGCGCCAGCCAGTGCAGTTCCTGCGGGCCGTAGAACACGGTCATGGCCTCGTAGTTCAGGAACAGGCTGCGCGCGTCCAGGTTGAGCGAGCCGACGAGAGCCAGTTCGTCGTCGATGAGCACCGCCTTGGCATGCACCATGGCCGGGGACAGCCATACCCGCGCACCCGCGGCGGCCAGCTGGCGCAGCGCGCGCTCGCGGGCCAGGTCTGCCAGGCGGTGGTTGGAGCGCGCCGGCACCACCACGCTGACCTGCACGCCGCGCCGGCAGGCCAGGCACCAGGCGTCCAGCAGCGCGTCGTCGGGCACGAAGTACGGCGTGACGGCCACGATGCGCCGCTGGGCATGGTAGGCAGCCGCCAGCAGCAGCGCATGCACGGTGTCGTCGGCATGGTCGGGACCGCTGGGCAGCCACTGCGCCAACGGGCCGTGGGCAGGCGGCGCGGGCAGCGCCGGCGCGGCGGTGCTCCGCGCCTTGCGGCGGCGGCGCAGCACCAGGCCGCGCGCCACACGCCAGTCGGTGGCGAACTGGGCCTGCGCCTGCGCGGCCAGCGGGCCATGGACCTCGTAGCTCAAGTCCGCCCAGGCGGGGTGGCCCGGCCGGTCGATGAAGTACTCGCAGGCCAGGTTGCGCCCGCCGCTCCACAGCCGCTCGCCGTCGGCCACGACCAGCTTGCGGTGGTTGCGCAGGTTGGTGCGCCCGTGCAGCGGGTTGTGCAGCAGCGGCATGAAGCGGCGCACCTGCAGGCCCTGGCGCCGCAGCGCGCGCAGCATGCCGGGCGGCGTGCGCATGCTGCCCAAGGCGTCCACCAGCAGGCGCACGCGCACGCCGCGGTGCACGCAGTCCAGCAGCGCGCGCGCCACCTCGCGCCCCACCTCGTCGTAGGCAAACACGTAGGTGCACAGGTCCAGCCGGTGGCGGGCCGACGCAATGGTGGCCAGCAGCCCCTGCAGCGCCTGCGTGCCGTCGGCATGCAGCACCACCTGCGCATTGCGCACGGCGGGCGCCAGCTCCAGGCTGGCCAGCAGCCGCGTGGCCCAGGGCGGCCCGCCTTCCGTTGCCTCCAGCGGCGGGCCGTGCGGGCGACGTGCGGGCCGCGCGAACTTGCGCGTGCCGAACAAGAGGAACAGCGGTACGACCAGATAGGGAAACGTGACGATGCCCAGCACCCAGCCCATGGCGGCCGAGGGGTGGCGGCGCTGGTGGCCGATGCGCGTGCCCATCACGTACACCAGCAGCCCCACGGCCACGAAGATCGCGTGGCCCAGGCCCGAGAGCACGGCCACGCGGATCATGCGCGGGGGTGGAGCACGCGGCGAGGGCCCGCCGACGACCATTGCTGCACAGCGCGCGCCGCGGCCGCACGGCCAGCGACCGCATGCATGGGCCCCGCATGCGGGGCGCATTCTTCTGGCGGTACGGGTGGTGTCATGGCGCTCTCCCACGGCCCGGAACAGGCAGCATGCCGCCCAGCATATCGGCCCGGCGCCGCGCGCGACTGTAGGAAAGCGGCGCGGCGCCAGGGAATGCGCCTTTTTGCTATTTATTTAATAGCTATTAGCGCTTTAAACATAAGCGTTACAGGCCAATTTAACCGAAATACCCGAAATTCCGATGGCCCGGTATCAGAGCAACTCCAGCACCCGCTCGGGCGGGCGGCACAGCAGGGCACCGCGCGGCGTCACGACGATGGGGCGGTTGAGCAGCACCGGGTGCGCGGCGATGGCGGCAATGAGCTCGGCATCGGTGCGGCCCGGGTCGGCCAGATCCAGCGCGGTGTAGGCGGCCTCCTTGGTGCGCATGACTTCGCGCACGGGCACGCCCAGGCGCGCCACCAAGGCGGTGAGCTGGACGGCATCCAGCGGCTGGGCGAGATAGTCCACAACGGTGGGCTCGATGCCGCGCTCGCGCAGCAGCGCCAAGGCGCCGCGCGAATTGCTGCAGCGGGCGTTGTGGTAGATGGTGATGTCGGCAGGGGTCATGCGCGCAGTGTAGGCCGCCACGCTGGGCCGTACCGGGCCGCCTCGGTGTCCAATGAGGCGGCGCCGGGTCAGCGCGACGACGCGCGCAGCGTGCGGCTCAGCAGGATCACCGGCACCAGCCCCACGGCCACCAGCGCCAGCGAGGGCAGCGCGGCCTCGCCCAGGCGCTCGTCGCGGGCCAGCTGGTAGGCCACCACGGCCAGGGTGTCGCTGTTGAAGGGGCGCAGCACCATGGTGGCCGGCAGCTCTTTCATCACGTCCACAAACACCAGCAGCGCCGCCGCCGCGGTGGAGCGCTTGAGCAGCGGCCAATGCACGCGCGTGAGCACGCCCAGGCTGCCCACGCCCAGCATGCGCGCCGAGTCGTCCAGGCTGGGCGAGACGCGCGCGTAGCCGCTTTGCACCGACTGCAGCGCTACCGCGCAAAAACGCACCAGGTAGGCCCACACAATGCCCACGGCCGTGGCGGTGATGATCGCGGGCAGCCCCCAGCCGGGCGCCGCGGCCTGCATCCAGCCCACGGGCAGCAGCAGACCCACGACGATCACCGCCCCGGGCACGGCGTAGCCCAAGCTGACCAGCTGCACCACGCCACGCGTGAGCGCATCGCGCCGGCGGCGCACGGCAAACGCCAGCACCAGGGCAATGCCCACGGCCAGCACGGCCGTAATACCCCCCAGCCGCACGCTGTTGCCCGCCCATTCGATGAAACGCGACCAGGGCAGCACCGACCAGTCGGCCGCCAGCGGCCGCAGCATGAACAGCACCGGCGCCACGAAGCCCATCAGTACTGGCAGGGCGCACACCAGCCACGCCGCCACGGCGCTTGCACCGCGCAGCCGCGTGGGCTGCGCCTCGGTCGAGCCGGCGCGGCCCACGCCGCCCGTGGCAAAGCGCATGCGCCGCTGCGCGCGCAGCTCCAGCTGCAGCAGCAGCACCACCAGCACGAGGAGTACGGTGGCCAACTGCGCCGCGGCGAGCCGGTCGTCCATGGACAGCCAGGCCTTGTAGATGCCCGTGGTGAAGGTCTGGATGCCGAAGTACGCCGCGACGCCGAAGTCGGCCAGCGTCTCCATGAGCACCAGCGCCACGCCCGCGGCCACCGCCGGGCGTGCCAGCGGCAGCGCCACGCTACGGATGCGCCGCGCGGGCGATGCGCCCAGCAGACGCGCCGCCTCCATGAGGTGCGCCGCACGCTCGCCCAGCGCCGTGCGCGCCAGCAGGTACACGTAGGGGTAGAGCGAGAAGATGAATACCCACACCGCACCGCCCAGGCTGCGCACCTCGGGCAGCAGGCGGCCCTCCAGGCCGAACGTGGCGCGCAGCCCGACCTGCAGCGGGCCGCTGAACTGCAGGAAGTCGGTATACGCGTAGGCCGTCACATAGGCCGGCATGGCCAGGGGCAGCAGCAGCAGCCACTCCAGCGAGCGCCGGCCACGGAAGTCGAACAGCGTGACCGCCGCAGCGCAGGCCGTGCCCACCACGGCCGCGCCCACGGCCACGGCGAGACCCAGCCACAGCGTGGTCCACAGGTACCCCGGCAGCACCGTGGTGGCCATGGCGCGCAGGATGGCGCCGGACTGCGCGCCGCCCTCGCCCCAGGGCAGCCAAGCCCCCAGCACGGCCAGCAGGGGCAGCGTGAGCAGCAAGGCCAACAGGATCAGTGAAGTGGAGCGCAGGGCGCGGCGGATTCGTGGCAGCAAGGGACGGCCGGTAGCGAGGTGCAAGGCGAAGAGAGCGCATCCACCGCCTGCCCGGTGAACCCTGGCAGTTGTGATGCAAATGGGAACAATTCTACGCAACCGCGGGCCGCAGGTCGGCCGCGCCCTACCAGCATGTGGGCCCTGGGGCGGCGCGCCCAGGCGGCGCAGCGCGGGGCCACGCCTGCGCAGTACGGCGCTGCGGCGTGGGGTCATTCAGGGCGGGACACGCCCTAAACTCACGCCATGTTTCTGGAAGTGTCTCAATTGGACGTGCGGTACGCCAACCGCCCGCAAGCCGCCGTGCGCGGCGTGACCTTGGGCCTGGCCGCCGGCGAGATCGGTGTGCTCATCGGCCCCTCGGGCTGCGGCAAGACCACCCTGCTGCGCGCGGTGGCGGGGCTGGAACCCGTCGCCGAAGGAGCCATCCGCCTGGGGGGCGAGGTGGTGGGCGCACCGGGGCGCAGCATGCCCCCCGAGCAGCGGCGCATGGGCATGGTGTTCCAGGACTATGCGCTGTTTCCGCACCTCAGCGTCGGGCGCAACGTGGCTTTCGGCATCCACGCACTCCCCCGGGCGGAGCAGGCCGAACGCGTGCGCGAGTCCCTGGCCCTGGTGGGTCTGGAGGGCAGCGAGGCGCGCTTTCCGCACGAGCTCTCGGGCGGCCAGCAGCAGCGCGTGGCATTGGCGCGCGCGCTGGCACCGCGCCCGCGGCTGATGCTGCTGGACGAGCCGTTTTCCAATCTGGATGTGGACTTGCGCGAGCGACTGGCCCACGAGGTGCGCAGCATCCTCAAGACCGCCGGCGCCACGGCACTGTTCGTCACGCACGACCAGTTGGAGGCCTTCGCCATCGGCGACCGCATCGGCGTGCTGGAGGGCGGCCACCTGCACCAGTGGGACGATGCCTACTCCCTCTACCACCGCCCCGCCACGCGCTTCGTGGCCGACTTCATCGGCCATGGCGTGTTCGCCCCCGCCACGCTGGTGCAGCAGGGCAGCCATGTGGTGGCGCGCACCCCGCTGGGCGACCTGACCGACATCGACGGCTGCCTGCTGCCGGCAAGCTACCCCGGCGGCGAATGCGACGTGCTGCTGCGTGCCGACGACGTGGTGCATGACGACAGCTCACCCGTGCGGGCGCGCATCGTGCGCAAGGCCTTTCGCGGTTCGGAATTTCTGTACACGCTGGAACTGGCCAACGGCCTCACCGTGATGGCCCACGTGCCCAGCCACCATGACCATGCCATGGGCGAGTGGATCGGCATCCGCACGCAGGTCGACCACGTGGTGGCGTTCGCACGGGAGAGCGCCGCACGCTGACCGCGGCCCCCTCAAGCGCCCCTGCCGTCGGGGGGCGCCAGGCTCAAGACTTGTCCTTGCGCGGCAGGTTCTCCAGCGCTGCCAGGTCGATCTGGCCCATGAAGCCCTGTACGTCCTTCAACGGCAGGTTCTCGGCCTCCACCGTGACCACCACGCCGTTCTTGAGCACCGCGCGCAGTTCCGCCTGGCTGCCGTCCTTGGCGTAGCTGTGGTGCAACGTGCGGCCATTCTCCTGCCAGGTCTTTTCCACGATGCCGTCGCTCTCGCGCTCGCCCTGCACCATGCCCGCCAGTTGGGCCAACTGGCCGAATGCACCCGCATCCACGACCGAAATGCGCACAACCTTGTCACCGTTGCCGTACTCGGCCTCCGCCTGGCTGGTCGGCAGGCCTGTGGCAGCGCCGTCGTGGACCTCATAGCTGGTGCGTTCCAGCGAACCCAGCTTGGCGGGCAGCGCGGCCTTGAGCGCATCAACCCCCACCGTCTGGTGCTTGGCACCTCCCATGGCCGCCGCCATCGCCTGGCCTGCGGCTTCGGTCATCTGTTGGGTATCGCCGCTCTTGTGCGCCTGCTCCATGCGGCGGGCAGCCTCTTCCATCTTCTTGCCGGCCTCTTCCAGCTTGGCGGTATCCAGCGTGACCTGCCCACGCGGCGTGTCGATGACCACGGCCGGGCCGCCCGCACTGCCCCACATGGCGGGGCCATGCGGCATGAACAGCGAACCGATGGCCGCAATGACGATGCCCAGCACGATGGCCACCACCACGACCACCGCCGTATAGGGCACGGCGCGCGCAGCCGGGCTGCGCATCAGCAGCGGCAGGCCCAGGTACAGCAGGTACAGCGAATACAGCGCCGCCACCAGGCCCAGGATGGCCAGCGCCGGCAACAGGCTGAACACGCCGCCCAGCATGGCGGCCGTGCTGGCGTAGACCGCGACCTTGAGCGCCTGTCCCTGGTTCTGGGTGCCGCCGAACGTGGGTGCCAACGCATTGATGACCAGGGCCAGCACATACACGCCGACCAGGCTCAACACATAGGACACGGCCATGTTGGCCAGCCCGGCGAGCACCGGTACGCGCATGCTGAAGCCAAAGCCTCCCATGCCGATCAGCGACATGCCGATGAATCCGCAGACGGCCGGAATGGCCGCGAGGATCATCAGGTAACCCGTGAACAGGCGTGCCGTATCGGCAGGCTCCCCATCAATGGCGGCCCAGGTCTCGCGGGGCTTGAGCAAAATCCCCTTCACGCGCTCCATCAGTTGCATGCATCCCTCCCTCGGTTATTGGCAAAGAGGCGCACCATACTGCAGGCGCATGTCGATGCGATGGATGTAAACAGACCGTTACAGTCCCGTTGCACACACATGTGCACTTTTGGCGACAGCAGGAGGCTATTCAGCGCTGGCGCAGATCGTCCACTGCGGCATGCAATGCCTGGCCCCACACCCGGCGGTCGCGCCCCTGCGCACGCTCGGGCATGCCGAAATGCGCCACCGCCGTGATGGGCGGCGCGGTGAGCGTGCGCCAGATGGAGCCCACCAGCGTTTCGTCGCCGATGTAGCTCGGGGCGTGGGTGGTCTGGCCGCTTGCGCGGTCCACGAAGCGCAGGCCGATGGGCTGCACGGGCACGTCCGCCTGCAGTGCAGCCTGCAGCAAGTTGGGGTGAAAGGGCAGCAGCGTGCGCCCGTCGCCGGTCGTGCCTTCGGGAAACACCGCGAGTATTTCGCCCCGCAACAGGGCATCCCGCATGCTGCCCACCATGCGCAGGGCATCGCGCCGCGACGCGCGCTCGATGTACAGCGTGCCCGCTGCCGTGGCGAGCGTGCCGACGATGGGCCAGGCCTGCACGTCGGACTTGGAGATGAAGCGGCAGTAGCGCGCCGCATGCATCACCGGGATGTCGAGCCAGGACAGATGGTTGGCCACCAGCAGCACCGGCCCCTGGCTCGGCGGGGTGCCGCGCACCTCCAGCGTGACCCCCGCGCAGGCCAGCAGGCCCAGCGCCCACGCCTGCACCCGCGCCTGCTGCTGCTCCACCGATAGGCGGGGGAAGCGCAACGCCACCACCAGCAGCCCCTGTGCAGCGTGCAGCACCAGCCGCAACACCCGCCAGCAGGCCCGTAATCCCCGCAGCATGTGCGTGTGCCGGCGTCGCTCAGCCGCGCTCGAACGCGACCTGGCCGCCCACCAGGGTGCAGCGCACCCGGCCCGGCAGTTCATAGGTCGAGAACGGCGTGTGCTTGCCCTGGCTGGCCAGTGCGTCGGCCTGCACGGTCCAATGCGCCGCAGGGTCCAGCACGCACAGGTCGCCCACCCCGCCTTCGATAATGCGGCCCACGCTGGCCTGCAGCGTGCCCAGCGACGTGCCCAGCACCCGCGCGGGCTCTGCGGTGACCACGGCCAGCGCACGCTGCAGCGGCGCGCCGCCTTCCTGCGACCACTTGAGCGCCACGGACAGAAGCAACTCCAGCCCCGTCGCGCCGGGCTCGGCCTCGGCAAATGGCAAAGCTTTGGCATCCTCGTCCACAGGCGTGTGGTCGGACACCAACGCGTCGATGGTGCCATCCAGCAGCGCCGCGGCCAGCGCATCGCGGTCGCGCTGCTGGCGCAGCGGCGGCGTGAGGCGCGCGCGGCTGTCGAAGTAGCCGATGTCCGCATCGGTGAGCATGAGCGAGTTGATGCTCACGTCGCAGCTGACCGGCAGGCCGGCCGCCTTGGCCTGCCGCACCAGATCCACCCCCGCGCTGCTGGACAGGCGGCACAGGTGCACGCGCGCGCCCGTGGTTTTGAGCAACTCGAAGATGGTGTGCAGTGCGATCGTCTCCGCCGCCACGGGCACGCCCGACAGGCCCAACCGTGTGGCCAGGGGGCCGCTGGCGGCCACGCCCTTGCCCAGGTGCAGTTCCTGCGGGCGCAGCCAGACGGTGTAGCCGTAGGTCGCGGCGTACTGCAGCGCGCGCTGCAGCACCTGGGTGCTGGTCAGCGGCACCTCGGCCTGGCTGAAGCCCACGCAGCCGGACTCCGTCAGCTCGGCCATCTCGGTCAGCACCTCGCCGGCCAGCCCACGCGTGACTGCGCCCAAGGGGAACAGCCGCGCCTGGTGCAGCTTCTCGGCGCGGAACTTGAGCATCTGCACCAGACCAGGCTCGTCGAGCACCGGGTCGGTGTCGGGCGGGCAGACCAGGCTGGTCACGCCACCCGCGACGGCCGCTGCCATCTCGGACTCCAGCATGCCCTCATGCTCATGCCCCGGCTCGCGCAGGCGCGCCGCCAGGTCCACCAGACCCGGCAGCACCAGGCAGCCGCTGGCATCGATCACGCGGGTGGGCGTGAAACCCTGGGGCTCGCGGTCCACCGCGATGATGCGGCCCGCGGCCAGCGCCACGTTGCACACCTTGTCGAGGCCGCTGGCGGGGTCGATGACGCGGCCGTTCTGGATGAGGATTTTCATGGTTCTAAGCCAAATTGGCCGTTAGCGCCCGTCCCACAAGCGCTAGCAGCTATCAACACAATAGCAAATGAGTCATGCTGGTGATCCATGGCGCCGTGCGCCACCCACACCCCATGAAACTGGGGCAACCCAGGTCGGGGCCGCCGTGCAAGGGCCGCCCCGCCGTGTTCGCGGCGTCCCCCTGGGGGGAAGGCGCGAAGCGGCTCAGCGAGGTCATGCTTCATTCCCTGCCACGATGGACATGACCGCCATGCGCACCGCGATGCCGAAGGTGACCTGCGGCAGGATCACGGCCTGCGGACCGTCCACCACGGCGGAGTCGATCTCCACGCCGCGGTTGATGGGGCCCGGGTGCATGACGATGGCATCGGGTTTGGCCAGCCGCAGCTTCTCGGGCGTGAGTCCGAAGCTCTTGAAGTACTCTTGGCTGGAAGGCAGCAGCGCACCGCTCATGCGCTCGTTCTGCAGGCGCAGCGTGATCACCACGTCGCAGCCTTTGATGCCTTCCTCCAGGTTGTGGAACACGCGCACGCCCATCTGCGCCATGTCGGAAGGCACCAGCGTGCGCGGGCCCACCACGCGCACCTCGGCTGCGCCCAGGGTGGTCAGGGCATGGATGTCCGATCGCGCCACGCGCGAATGCAGCACGTCGCCCACGATGGCCACCGTGAGGTTGGAGAAGTCCTTCTTGTAGTGGCGGATGGTGTACATGTCCAGCAGCCCCTGCGTGGGGTGCGAGTGCCGGCCGTCCCCGGCGTTCACCACGTGCACGTGCGGTGCCACATGCTGTGCGATCAGGTAGGGCGCGCCCGATTCGCTGTGGCGCACGACGAAGATGTCCGCCGCCATGGCGCTCAGGTTGTCGATGGTGTCCAGCAGCGTCTCGCCCTTGGCGGTGGAGCTGCGCGCGATATCCAGATTGAACACGTCGGCCGACAGGCGCTTGGCCGCGATCTCGAACGTGGTGCGCGTGCGCGTGCTGTTCTCGAAGAACAGGTTGAACACGCTCTTGCCGCGCAGCAGCGGCACCTTCTTGACCTCGCGCTCCTGGACGCTGACGAAGTTGGTGGCCGTGTCCAGGATGTGCGTGACGATGTCCTTGGGCAGGCCCTCGATCGACAGCAGGTGGATCAGCTCGCCGTTCTTGTTGAGTTGGGGGTTGCGCTTGTACAGCACCGTCAGACCTCTTTGACGTCGAAATGGAAAGCGCCGGCCTCGCTGCGGGCCAGTGCCAGCGATTGCGTGGGCGGCAGCGCCACGCGCGCCGCAGCGAACTCGGCGGCCACCGGCAGCTCGCGGCCGCCGCGGTCCACCAGCACCGCCAGGCGCACGCGCGCCGGGCGGCCGTAGTCGAACAGCTCATTGAGTACGGCGCGGATGGTGCGGCCGGTGTAGAGCACATCGTCCAGCACCAGGATGTCCGCGCCATTCACGTCGAACGGCAGCGTGGTCTGCGCGCTGGAGGCCAGGCCCCGCTGGGAGAAATCGTCGCGGTGCATGGCGGACGACAGCACCCCGGCCTGGCCCGGCAAGCCCAGGTCCTTTTGCAGACGCTCGGCCAGCCAAGCACCGCCCGAGGCGATGCCCGCCAAGTAGGTGTCAGATTCGCGCAGCATGCGCACGCCGCGCAGCAGCTCGGCGTACAGCGCCTCGGCATCCAGCGTGAGATGGCCCGGGCGCGTGGCACCCGGCGGGGTCGTAGCAGAACTCATGGCAGGTTCCTCAAAAACTGTTCCAGGATGATGCAGGCCGACGCGGCGTCGGCATCAGCCGCGCCCGCAGAAAGGGCCTCGGTGGTGCTGTAGCGCTCGTCCACCTCGAAGACCGGCAGGCCGAAGCGCCCGCGCAGCTGGCGCGCGAACTTGAGCGCACGGGCGGTGTTCTCATGGGCAGCCCCGTCGGGATGCAGCGGCACGCCCACCACCAGGGCATCGGGCTGCCATTCGCGGATACGCTCGGCCACCTGGGCGAAGCGGGCATCGCCCTCCGCGCGGATCGTGCCCTGGGGCGTGGCGCTGCGCAGCATGCGCGTACCCACGGCGACGCCGGTGCGCTTGAGCCCGTAATCGAAAGCCAGAAAGGATTGGAAATGCGCGGGGACGACGGCTGGAGCAGGCTGGCCGCTCATGCATGCCCCGCTTCGGGCGACAGCATCCACGACTGCAGGCCCAGCAACCCCAGAGCACGGTCATAGCGCTCTTGCACAGGCGTTTCGAAGATGACCGACACGTCCGCACCCACGGTGAGCCAGCTGTTTTCGGCCAATTCGGACTCCAGTTGGCCTTCGCCCCAGGCCGAGTAGCCCAGCGTCACGAGGACGCGCCGTGGGCCCGCACCATGGGCCAGCGCCTCCAGCACATCCTTGGAAGTGGTCATTTCCAGCCCGCCGGGGATGGTCATCGTGGAGGCGTAGGGCGACTCGTCCTCGCTCTCCTGTGGGCCGCGCATAGCCTCGTGCAGCACGAAGCCGCGCTCGGTCTGTACCGGGCCGCCCTGGAATACCGGCTGCAGCGTGAGATCCTCTCGCCCGAGGGACAGGTCCACCTTCTCGAACAGCCCTTCCAGGCTGATAGGCGTGGGTTTGTTGATGATCAAACCCAGCGCGCCGCGCTCGCTGTGCTCGCACAAATACACCACACTGCGCGAAAAAGAGGCATCTTCCACGCCCGGCATGGCGATCAGGAAGTGGTGCGTCAGATTCATGGGCGCGGTATCGGCAGGCATGCGGCAATTTTACGGCCAACCACCGCATCGGCCCGTTATCCGAGGGCATCGCCCCGGCGCACAAAAGACAAGGCCCGGCAGGCGTGCAGCCTGCCGGGCCTGGGTGACACTGGACTGCGTCGCCGTCAGGCGGTTGCTGCCTCCGTGTTCAGGCTGGCGTAGTGGCGCACCAGGCTCATCAGCTCCTCGTCGGAGTAGGGCTTGCCCAGGTAGTGGTTCACGCCGAGTTCCATCGCATGGTCGCGGTGCTTCTGCGCAATGCGCGAAGTGATCATGATGATCGGCAGGTCCTGCAGCGCAGCGTCGGAGCGGATGTTGCGCGCGAGATCAAAACCGTCCATGCGCGGCATCTCGATGTCGGACAACACGACCGCGGGGCGCTCTTCCTGCAGGCGCTCCAGCGCCTGCAGGCCGTCGGCCGCCAGGGCCACTCGGTAGCCTTCGCGCTGCAGCAGGCGCTGCGTGACGCGGCGCACGGTGATCGAGTCGTCCACCACCAGGATCAAGGGCACCTGCTGCACCGGCACCAGCAGCGAAGCGGCGGGCGTGCCGCCCTCGGCAGCCACCACCGCGCCGGCTTGGTCCACCGCCGGTGCGTGCGTGGCCGCGCGCACCTGGTCGCCGTACACCGTGGCCAGCGCCACCGGGTTGTAGATCAGCACCACGGTGCCCGAAGCCAGCACGGACATGCCCGCGAGGCCTGGCAGACGCGACAGCTGCGGCCCCAGGTTCTTCACCACGACTTCCTGGTTGCCCAGCACTTCGTCCACGTGCATCGCGACGCGCTGCGACGCGCTGCGCAGGATCACCACGGGGCGGCTCTTGCCCGTGACCTCCGTGCTGCGCGAGGACGACTGGAGCAATGCACCCGCCCAGTAGAAGGGCAGATCCTCCAGGCCATCCGAGAAGGTATGGCTGGCGTAGGCAGCGTCGAGCTCCGTGCCGGAACTGCGGCGCACGATCTCCACCAGGTTGGCTGGCACGCCGATGGTCAGGTTGCCCGCGCGCAGCATCACCACCTGGGTCACCGCTGTCGTGAGCGGCAGCACCATGCGGAAGGACGTTCCCTTGCCCGCCTCGGTGGAGGTCTCGATGCGGCCACCCAGGGCATTCACCTCCGAGCGCACCACGTCCATGCCGATACCACGGCCAGAAAGGCCCGTGATCTCCGACGCCGTGGAGAAGCCCGGCATGAAGATCAGGTTGGCCGCCTCGCCATCGCTCAGCTGCGCATCGGGGGCAATCAACCCTTGCGCCACGGCCTTGTCCCGGATGCGGGCGATGTTCAGGCCTGCCCCGTCGTCGCGGAACGCCACCGACACGTCGTTGCCCTCGTGCCGCAAGTCGATGGAGATCGAACCCACAGGAGCCTTGCCGGCAGCGGCACGCATCTCGGGTTCCTCGATGCCGTGCCCCACGCAGTTGCGCAGCAGGTGCTCGAACGCAGGGGTCATGCGGTCCAGCACGCCGCGGTCCATCTCGATGGAACCACCCGAAATGTCCAGCTTGATCTGCTTGCCGGTTTCCTTGGATGCCTGGCGCACCACCGCATAGAGGCGCTCCGAGATGCCCTCGAACTCCACCATGCGCGTGCGCAGCAGGTCGCGCTGCAACTCACGTGCCTGGCGTCCCTGGGCGATCAGATCGTCTTCGGCGTCTTCCATCGCACGCTGCATGTTGCGCTGCACGGTGGCCACGTCGTTGACCGACTCCGCCATCATGCGTGTCAGTTCCTGAACGCGGGTGAAGCGGTCGAATTCCAGCGGATCGAAGCCCGCCGCCATGTCCTTGGACAGGGCCAAGCGGGACTGCATCTGTGATTCCGCCTGTACCTCGATGTCACGCAACTGCTGGCGCAGGCGCTCCAGGTTGCCCGACAAATCGGTCAGCGAACTGCGCAGTTGCGACATGCGCACGTCCAGCCGCGAACGCGCGATCATCACTTCGCCCGCCTGGTTCACCAGCCGGTCGAGCAGTTGCGAACGTACGCGCACGGAATGCCCACCTGCCGCACGCAGGGGGGCCGGCGCAGGGGCTGCACCCAACGGCGCACGCAACGCAACGGGCGGAGCGAGCGGCTGGGAAAGCCCTGGCGCGGTAGCGGATTGGACCACCTGTGCGTCATGCCCATGCTCAGCGGCCGGTGCCACCGGCTCCGCTCCAGTTGCGCGCAGCGCGTCGAAACTCGTCTGCAAAGCGTCGAAGTTGACCAGCAAGGGCTCAATGTCTGCGGCCGCCACGGTTTCCGTGTCGATCTGCTCCACGGCCGTTTCCATGCGATGCGCCATTTCGCCAAGCCGCATCGCGCCTGCCAGGCGCGCACTGCCCTTGAGGGTGTGCAGGGCGCGCAGCAGTTCGCTGCGTGCGCCCAGGTTCTCCGGCCGGGACGACCACTGGCGCAACGCCCCACCCAGCGTGGGCAGCAGTTCAACCGCTTCTTCCTCGAAAATGGGGAACAGATCGGGGTCGATGTTGTCCATCGCATCGATGTCGTCATCGATATCGACGGTGGTCGACACGGCAGGCGCGACAGTATCGCCAATCACGCGGTCGTGGCCTACGGAGAGCGTAGGCGCCACCACGGGCGATGGGGCAGTCGGCTCGTCGACGGTCGTCGCATGCGCGGTGCCCTGAGGCGTTGCCGGAGCCGGCTCCAGCGTCTCAAATGCTTGTGCCTCTGCCTCGGCGAAAGCACGGTCTTCCAGCGACACCATGCCGCTGATCACTTCGGTCTGCAGGATCTCGTTGAGCTGTTCCAGCACCGAGGCGCTGGGCTCCTTCAGGAAGCCTGCGGCGAATTGGTGCAGCAGCCTCCGGATGTCCTCGGCAGCGGCGTTGAATGCCTGCGCATGCTCGGGGAGACCCTGCTGCAGCAGTTGAACATGCTGCAGCGTATGTTCCAGGGTACGCGCAAGATTGGACAGTGCCAAGAACCCGACAGTGGCAGAGCTGCCTGCCAGCGAGTGCGCCAACGCCACCGCGCTGTCCGGCAGCGGCTGGTGCAATTCCAGCGACCATTCCTGCAACGCAGTCACGAGGCGGCGCGACCATTCGTCGGCCTCGTTGAGGTACACGTTGTACAGCGGTATGCCGATGCGCAGGTGCTCGATGACCTTGACCGCTTCGTCGACCGCTTCCTCCACCGGACCGTCCGTCCCAGCCACGGTTTCAGCGGCTTGCGCAGACGGTACGTCCGCCGCTGGCTCCTCGTCCAGGATGAACTCGGGTTGGACGCCATCCGTGCCGATAAAGAATGTCTCGTCCTGCCGCACCGCGGATGCGTTATCCGCCGGCTCCGCCACCGTGTCAGCCGCTACTGTTGAAGCGGGTTCGCCGACCTCCTGTGCTGGCGCATCGGTGGCTTGCAGCGCAGCCTCGAACAGGGAGAAATCCACCTCCTCCGTCGCCGTCTCGGGAGCTGCGGGCACCCCCTCCACCGGCAACACGGCCTGGTCGGCCTCATCCGCATCGATGAAGGTGTCGACAAAGTCGCCGCCCACTTCCTCATGGCCCGCCGTCGCGTCCTGAGACGGCACGTCGACATCCGGCAGCACCAGATCAAACTCCAGCGCGGCAGCGTTGGCGTGGGCGTCAACCGCTTCGAGCGGTGCAGGCGGTTCAATGGCAAATGCTTGTGGTTCGGCCGCGGGCTCAGGAAGGTCTGGCACCGACAACACGGGCTCGTCAGGCAACAGCGGTTCTGCGGGCACTTGCGGCGCCACGGCCGCAGTGGTGTCCGCAGAATCGGATGAGGGCACGCCCAGTGGCAGCAACGTGCCATCCGTGCGCATCGCATCCGCCGCAACCCGGAAGGCTTCGGCCTTCCACGGGTCGGCAGCTCCTGCTGCGATGTCATCGGCCCATCGACCAAAGGCGCCCAACGCCTCGGAGGAGAGTTGCAGCAGCGCTTCCTTGATGGGTTTTTGCTCGGCCAGCCAGGCATTGAGCGTCTGCTCCATGGACCACGCGGCTTCACCAAATTCGTTCAGTCCCACCATGCGCGAGCTACCCTTGAGGGTATGGAAGGCCCGCCGCAGCGTGGTCTGCTCGCTCAGGTCACCCGGTGCAGCACGCAGCGCGTCGATGGCCGACAAGCCGGTGGCGACAACTTCGCGCGCCTCTTCCAGGAAGATGTCGAGCAGTTCATCCTCGCCATCGTCCTCCGGCAGGGCTGCGGCAGCGACGTTGCTCGAAGGAACCACTGGAAGCGCGGGCTCTTCCGGAGCGACCACCGCCGAAACGGCGCCTTCCGACGTCGCCACGTCCACGTCAAGCAGCGAAAAATCAATGTCCGCCAGTGCAGACGGCGTGGCGCTCTCGACCACAGCCGCCGCCGCGGGTTCGGGTGCGTCGGGGAATGGGAGCTCCAACGCGGGTACGGCAGGCGCTTCCTGATCATGCGCGCCCGGATGAGGCAGTTGCGCACGCGCCCGCCCCATGAGGACACGCAACTCGCCCAGCTCTTCGTCGTAAACGAAGAGCTTGCGCGCCATGGCACGCTGGTAGCTCAGCATGTCGATGAGAAAGCCCAGCGCTCCCAGGCTGTTGCCCAGTTTCTCGAAAACCTGCGGGCGCTCTTCCTCGGGCAGGTCGTTGGTCAGCATGCGCTCGACCGTGTCGCGCATGCGCACCACGGCCAAGGAGGCCTGATCCAGTCCCAGCACGGACAGCACGCCGCGCATCTGCTGCAGGCTGCCAGGCACGGAGGCAAGCAGGGTCATGTCTTCCGGGCTGCGGAAGAACTGGTCCATGGACTTCTCTGCCTCTGCCAGAGTCGCACGCAGTTCACCGACCACGCTACCCATGGTCTGGTGGTCACTGACGCGGCGATACAGCTCTTCCATCCAGGGTTCAAGAGGCTGCGATTCCCCGCCGGCAACCACGCTGTCCAGTCGCTCGGACAGCCGCGCAGCTCGCTCCGCCATGTACTGCTGGGCGGCATCCAGTTCCTCGAAGGACGCCTGCAGATACAGCACAGAGGTGGCCACTTCCATGGCCAGCGCTGCCGAAGGAGGCTCGCCCGACCGCGTGGTGGCCTCCAGGGCACGCGTCAGGGCCAGTGCCAGGCTTTCGCTGTCCGGGTGCAGTTTGCGCAATGAATCGCACACCAGGCTGAACTGGTCCGCTGCCGGTTTGAGCTTGTTGCGGTCTCCACCCGCAAGTGCGGACCAGGTTTCCGTGGCCGCGGCAATGCGCTTGCGCGCCTGCGCAAGAATGGCAGGGTCGAAAAGACCGAAGCGCGGCTGGTCATAGTCCACCGGCTGGTAGCGATTCAAATCAAACGCGCGCCGCACGGCCGTCAGTACCGGCATGCGGGAAGCTGCATCCGCCGTCGCAGGCACCACGGCCTGGGCGCAGAAGAACAGAAGATCCTGCACCAGACGGTCGCTGATCGCCGTGTCCCCCTTGGCCAAGGTGGCGTATTGCATCAGCACGCGCGAAGCGACGCGCTTGGCATACAGGTCCGGATTGAGTGCCTGCTGCGCCAACGCCTCGAAAAAGCCTGCACAGATCTTCCAGAAAGCGCGAGCCTGGCGGTCGGTCTGCGCCGCAGCGAAGCCCAGGCAGGTTGTCTGCATGTCTGCAGCGGCGCCCGGGTCCGCATTCTTCACCAGCCGCAGTACCGCGCTGTCCAGCCGCGCACGCGCTTCCGATCCATAGGGCAGCGGCGCAGCGGCAACCGGCACGTCAGGATCATGGAAGCGCCGCTCCACGGGCCACAAGTCCGCTGGATGCACCCGCTCGCCCCCCGCCAGCGTCTGCGCCTCGCGGTACTGGGGAAACAGCGCCACCGGCGACACGGACTTGCCTGCGAGCACATGCTCCAGGTATTCGATCAAGGCAAAGCTGGCGCGCTCGATGACGGCCGCTGCATCATCGCTGCAGGTCTCCGGCCGCTGAACGAACCGCTGGACCGCCGTTTCCATGGCGCGCAACACCAGGGCCGGAGGCGCCATCCCCACCATCTCCAGCGCGCCGCTGGCCTGGTGGAGTTGCTGGCGTGCGATGCGCAAGGGCCCCGCGTCCAGTGAGGCGAGATCGGACTCCCGCGCTATCTCGGCATCGCGCACGAAACGGCGCATGGCCTTGACGGCACCATCCAAGGATTTGCGCAGTTCATCGAGCACCCATGCGAGCGGCCCAAGATCCTGCTCGCCCTGGGCCCAATCGGCGCCCTGTGCGTTTGCGGCGTCAACAGATGACATGGATTCGTCCCCGGCTGATCCGGAGCAAGTTCGTTAATGGAAGACGTCAGGCAATCTTGAATCGCGCCACCGACTGGCGCAGTTCCTCGGCCACGTGAGACAGTTCACGCACCTGCTGCGCAGTCGTACGGGTACCTTCTCCGGTCTGCTCCGTCACCGCAAAAATATGCTGGATGTTGTCTGCCACGCCGTTGGCGAGGTCCGCTTCGCGGGAGGCTGACGATGAGATCTGCTCAATCAGCTCGGCCAGCCGCCGCGACACGCGGTCGATCTCCGAAAGCGCCGTTCCTGCGCTGTCCGATAGACGCGCTCCTTCCACCACGCCCTGGGTGGAACGCTCCATAGCGGCCACCGCGTCCTGGGTGTCGGTCTGAATGGCCTTCACGAGCGCCGAGATCTGGCGCGTGGCGTCTGCGGAGCGCTCCGCGAGACGCTGCACTTCTTCCGCCACCACCGAGAAGCCGCGACCGGCTTCACCGGCAGAGGCAGCCTGGATGGCCGCGTTCAGAGCCAGCACGTTGGTCTGCTCGGTAATGTCCGAGATCAGCTCGGTGATTTCGCCAATCTCCTGGGATGACTCGCCCAGGCGCTTGATGCGCTTGGACGTATCCTGGATCTGGTCGCGGATGGCGTTCATACCACCGATGGCGTTTTGCACGGCCTGCAGACCCTGGTCGGCGGCCTGCAGCGACTGGCGGGCCACCGAGGCGGATTCCTGCGCTTGCGAAGACACGTCGTTAATACGCCTTGCCATCTCGAGCACCGAACGGCCCGTTTCACGGATTTCTCGCAGCTGCTCGGTGGACGCTGCGAGCAGCTCCGTGGAGGTGTTGTCCACCATGGCCGTCGTCTGCGCCACCCGGGTTGCCGTCTTCTGCACGCTGCCCACCAGTTGGCGCAGTTCTTCCACCGTGTAGTTCACCGAGTCGGCGATGGCGCCCGTGATGTCCTCCGTCACGGTGGCTTCCTGCGTCAGGTCCCCTTCAGCGACCGATTGCAGTTCGTTCATCAGTCGCAGAATGGCCGCCTGGTTGGCGTCGTTGATGCGCTTGGCTTCCTGTTCCTGGCGCTTGGCATCACGCTGCTGTGCTTCGGCCGTGGCTTGGCGGCTGCGGCTGTCCAGCAGCTGCACGCGCGAAATACCCACGCCGCACAGCAGCACGAAGATACCGGCCACGGCGAGCGCAGCGAACTGGCCCGCACCCATGCCCGATTGTGCCGACAGCTTGCTTTGCAGGCCTTCCAGTTGACGGCGCAGCGGTTCGCTGTCTGCCAGGATGGCCGATTGCGCCTCACGTGCGGACACCAGACCCTGGAGGTTGCCCAGGATGGCGCCGGCTTGCGTACGCGTCTGCTCATACAGCTTGATGAGCGACTCCAGTTGCTCGCGGGTTTGGGCATCGCGGGTGGCAGCCAGGCGGAGGTCGGCGCTACCGTCCAGCATGCCCTGTGCGATTTCCTTGAAGGAGTTCAAGTCCTTGCCCAGCAGGAACACCGCCTCGGGGCTCACGCCCTCCGTCGTTTGGAACTCGTTAGCCGACTTGCCGATACGCTGGGTCAACATCACCAGCTGGCCTGCGGCAGAAATCTCGGAGGCCGGCGCATTTTGCTGAAGCTTCAGGGACGAGACCGTCTCCGCGATCTCCAGCAGGTCCGAGGACTGGCGGTTGATGGTACGCAGAGCGTCGCCCACCTGCGTCAGGATCTTTTGCTGACCCATCACCACGCCCGCGTTGCGCTCGGCACGCTCCACCAACGGCGTGATGGCATCCAGTTCGGGGCGGAAAGGCTCACCCAGTGCCTGCACATCCAGTTCGTTGTCGCCACCGTTGAGTGCGCGCACGTTGCGCGCCAGCACGCCCGAGCTCTCCACCACTTCGGGGAAGGCCTGGGGGCTGCCCACCAAGGCCTGCGACACGGACTTTGCAAGCCGCTGCGACTGCATCAGCGACTGGCCGGTCGCCGTCAGCTGCTGCGCCGAGCGGTTGGCTTGCTGCAGCACCCAGCCGGCAATCAAGGCGAGCACCACCAAGCCAACACCCAGCAGCATCAGCAGGCGGCGCTGGTGGACGGCAGTGGTTGCGCGGCCCAGCAGAGGCAGCGAGACCAAGTCTTCATCCGCAAACTCCCCTTCGGGATATTGCGCCGCATCGCCGGGATCGCCCTGCACGCTGGCCATGCCATCGGTCTGGTACGCATCGGCAAGCAGTCCGCCCGCCGGGTGCTGCGCCAAGTCAGCGGGGTTCAGCTCAGCATCCGGGTCGGCGGGCTTGCGGTTAAACAATTTTCCAAATGGATTGACGACGGACATGGTGCTGCCTTACAGAAATAATCAAGCGCTGATGCTGAGAAAAGCGGGATGCTGGGAAAGAGCGTGCAGGTTCAATTCCTGCCAACGCGTGCCCTGTGCATCAAGATAGGTGGTGCCGAAATAGGGGGGCGCATCGGCCTCCGGCGGCTCGGAGGCGACGAAGGCCTCCATTCCCCGCAGGCCGGACAGCCGGTCCACGAGCAAGGCGGCATTCACGTCCAGCGCACCATTGAAGGCCAGCAGGCTGGATTCTGCCAAGGCCTGCTCCGTGCGCATCTGCGCGGCGCCAAGGAGGCCCGCCAGATCCACCACGCCGGTGAGCGCGCCACGCAGGTTGGCCACGCCCAGGAACCACGGTTGGGTATACGGAACGGGCTGCACCCCGCCCCAGGAGAAGATCTCCCCCGATTGTCCAAGGGGGAGAAGGAAATAGCGTCCGGCAGACTCCACGGCCAACCAGGACGACACGGACACACCCTCGCCTCTGGCAGCCTGCAGCCGGGCGGCAAGTCGTGTCTGTAGCTCTTTCAGGGCTTCGCGGTTAGCCATGGGTATGCAGCCGGCCTCAGTTCAGCGCGTCGATCTTGGCCTGCAGTTCTGCAGGATCGACTGGCTTGGTGATGTAGCCGCGCGCGCCCTGGCGCATGCCCCACACGCGATCGGTTTCCTGGTTCTTGCTCGTGCACATGATGATGGGCACATCCGCATACTGCGGATCGCGGGTAATGGCACGGGTCAGCTGGAAACCGTTTTGGCCGGGCATGACCACGTCCATCAGGATCAGGTCCGGCTTTTCCTCGGCCAGACGGCGAAATGCCTCTTCGGCATTCTCGGCGGTACGCACTTGCATGCCCTTTTTCTGCAGCAAGTCGGTCAGAAACATCAACTCGGTCTTCGAGTCGTCCACGACCAAAACTTTCTGAATCGGCATTACAAAACTCCTTATTGGGCATTTCCAAATTGCTGCACAGCCTGCAGCAACTGGTCTTTGGTAAATGGTTTGGTCAGATATTCCTGGCAACCGACCATGCGGCCGCGCGCCTTATCGAAAACCCCGTCCTTGGATGAAAGCATTACCACGGGCGTATCAGCAAAATGCGCGTTGCGTTTGATGATGGCGCAGGTCTGATAACCATCCAGCTTGGGCATGAGGATGTCGCAGAAAATCAGCTGAGGCTGGTAATCATTGACTTTGGCCAAGGCATCGAAACCATCGTCGGCCAATAAAACCTCGTGCCCTCCCTGCTTGAGGAAAATTTCGGCGCTGCGCCGTATGGTATTGCTGTCGTCCACCACCAGGACACGGAAGGTGGGACCGGTCGTCGTCGTAGCCAATTTCTCACTGCTCCTGAGGAACGAAAAAACAACGCTGGCAGGAGCCGCGCCTCAAATCTCGACCATCTCGAAGTCTTCCTTGCGGGCGCCGCATTCGGGACAGGTCCAGTTCATGGGAACGTCTGCCCAGCGGGTGTTGGGGGCAATGCCGTGCTCGGGGCAGCCCGCAGCTTCGTCATATATCCAACCGCAAATCAAACACATCCAAGTTTTTGGGTCCGTCACAGCTTAAGGGGCCTTCACATACAATGCAACGATTGTATCTAGTCATCACTGCGGGATGCAGCTTTCGTGCCACCGGTTACGCTGGCACCCACCCATGCAATCGAATACCCCTTCAGCACCCGACAGCCCAAGCTTGACGGCGGATGACAGCGAATCCACCGCCCCCACCATCTGCGTGATGGTTTTCAATGCAAACGACCCCAGCGGCGCGGGAGGATTGGCGGCCGATATTTCGGCGGTGTCCTCGGTCGGGGGGCATGTCGCGCCGGTGGTGACCGGGACCTATGTGCGTGACAGCGCCGAGATATTCGACCATTACGCCTTCGAAGACGAGACGGTCGCCGAGCAGGCCCGTGCCGTGCTGGAAGACATGCCGCTGCACGCGATCAAGGTCGGCTTCGTGGGGAGCCCCGAGAACCTGAGCGCCATCTCCGAGATCGCCGCCGACTATGCGGACGTGCCCGTCATCGCCTTCATGCCGGACCTGTCGTGGTGGCAGGACGACCTCATCGACCAGTACCACGACGCCTTCCGCGAGCTGTTGCTGCCGCAGACATCGGTGTTGGTTGGAAACCACAGCACCCTGTGGCGCTGGCTGCTGCCGGACTGGGGCAGTGAGCGCCCACCCTCGGCACGCGACCTGGCCATGGCAGTCGCGGAGATAGGCGTGCCCTACCTATTGGTAACCGGCATTCCCGCGGCGGAGCGGCATATCGACAATGTGCTCGCCTCACCGCAGACGGTGCTGGGCAGCGGGCGCTTCGAACGCTTTGAAGTGACTTTCATCGGAGCGGGCGACACCCTGTCGGCCACCCTGGCGGCGCTCATTGCCACCGGCAGCGACCTGGGCGAGGCCACGAGCGAAGCGCTCACTTACCTGGACGGCTGCCTGCAGCACGGATTCCGCCCCGGCATGGGCCATGTGCTGCCCGACCGCATGTTCTGGGCGCAGCCCGACGATGAGGACACCGACGACGACGTATCTCCCTCCGCGGTCGTGGAGGGCTTCGATTTGCCACCCCATGACACACAACACTGACCTCAATCTCCCCCTTTTCGAACGCGCCAAGGCGCTCATCCCCGGCGGCGTGAATTCGCCGGTGCGCGCGTTCCGCGCCGTGGGCGGCACGCCCCGCTTCATCACGCGTGCCCAGGGCGCCTACATGTGGGACGCCAACGGCCAGCGCTTCATCGACTACATCGGCTCCTGGGGACCCATGATCCTGGGCCATGGCCACCCGGCCGTGCTGGAGGCCGTGCAGAAAGCGGCCCTGGAGGGCTTCAGCTTCGGCGCGCCGACCCAGCGTGAAGTGGAGCTGGCCGAGGAGATCATCCGCCACGTGCCTTCCATGGAGATGATCCGCCTGGTCAGCTCAGGCACCGAGGCCGGCATGAGCGCCATCCGCCTCGCGCGCGGCGCCACCCGGCGCAACAAGATTATCAAGTTCAACGGCTGCTACCACGGCCATGCCGACTCGCTGCTGGTGAAGGCCGGCTCGGGTCTGGCCACCTTCGGCCACGCCACCAGCGCCGGCGTGCCGCAAGAAGTGGTGCAGCACACCCTGGTGCTGGAATACAACGACGTGGCCCAGCTGGAGGAGGCCTTCACGCTGCACGGCCCCGACGTCGCCTGCGTGATCATGGAGCCCATCGCCGGCAACATGAACTTCGTGCGCGCCAGCGTGCCCTTCATGCGCCGCGCGCGCGAGCTGTGCACGCAGCACGGCGCGTTGCTGGTCATCGACGAGGTCATGACCGGCTTTCGCGTGGCGCTGGGCGGGGCGCAAAGCCTGTACGCCCAGGCCATCCCGGGCTTCAAGCCGGACATCACCGTGCTCGGCAAGGTCATCGGCGGCGGCATGCCGCTGGCGGCCTTCGGCGGCTCGCGCGCCGTGATGGAGCAGCTTGCGCCGCTGGGCCCGGTCTACCAGGCGGGCACGCTGTCGGGCAACCCGGTGGCCACGGCCTGCGGACTGGCCACGCTGCGCGAGATCGCCAAGCCCGGTTTCTACGACGCCCTGGGCGCTCGCACCCGCGCCCTGATCGACGGCCTCGCGGGCGCGGCCAGCGCTGCGGGTGTGCCTTTCTGCGGCGACACCCAGGGCGGCATGTTCGGCTTCTTCCTGCTGCCGCAACTGCCGCAGAACTACCCCGAGGTGCTCAACACCGACGGCATGCGCTTCAACACGCTGTTCCACGGCCTGCTGGAAGGCGGCGTCTACATTGCCCCGGCGCTCTACGAAGCCGGCTTTGTGAGTGCCGCCCACACCGAGCAGGACATCGCCGACACCGTGGCCGTGGCGCGCGACGTGCTCCAAAAGCTATAGTTTTCATAGCTTCCAGCGCTTGATGGGAGGGCGCTGGAGGCATAAAACGTGCTTACTCGCCCGCGACCATCCTTGCGGGTGACCGGCGGATGGGCGCACTGACGCGTGCGCGACGGTGGTTCATGAAACCGTCATCCCTTGCTGCGAGCCTTGGCGGGTTCATCACCTTTCACCCGCCCGCCATGCAGCGACACGACGATTCCAAGCCCCTCACCAACCTCCTGCAGGCTGCGCACGCCAGCACCCCGCCCGCCGCAGACGGCGGGCGCCGCCGTTTCGTGCGGCAGATCACGCTGGGCGCCGCCGCGCTGGGCACCCTGCCCCTGGCGGCCTGTGGCGGCGGCGACGATGACGCACCCGCCGTACAGTTCGCGCACGGCGTGGCCAGCGGCGACCCGCTGGCCGACCGCGTCATGCTCTGGACGCGCGTCACGCCGCCCGCCGACTTCAGCGCCGAGATCCCCGTGCAGTGGGAGGTGGCCAGCGACGCCGCCTTCGCCAGCATCGTGGCGCGCGGCGAGGTGCGCACCAGCGCCGCGCGCGACTACACGGTCAAGGTGGACGCCACGGGCCTGAAGCCCGCCACCGCCTACCACTACCGCTTCAAGGCTTTCGAGGCCACCTCGCCCACGGGACGCACCCGCACCCTGCCCACGGGCAGCGTGGCCCAGGTGAAGCTGGCCGTGTTCTCGTGCGCCAACTACCCAGCCGGCTACTTCAACGTGTACGCCGATGCCGCCCGGCGCGGCGACCTGGACGCCACCGTGCACCTGGGTGACTACCTCTACGAATACGGCCAGGGTGGCTACGCCTCGGGCAACGCGGCGGCGCTGAGCCGACTGTCCCAGCCGGCCAACGAGATCCTGAGCCTGGCCGACTACCGCACGCGCCATGCCCAGTACCGGACGGATGCCGACCTGCAGGCGCTGCACGCCGCCGCGCCCATGATCGCCGTATGGGACGACCACGAGATCGCCAACGACACCTGGATGAACGGCGCCGAAAACCACCAAGCCGCCGAAGGCAGCTTTGCCGCGCGCAAGGCCGTGGCGCTACAGGCGTACCACGAGTGGATGCCCACACGCAATGCGCAGCCGGACGTCATTTACCGCAGCTTCGCCTTCGGCAACCTGCTGGCGCTGCACATGCTGGACACGCGCGTGGTGGGACGCGATGCGCAGGTCGACTACGCCGCCTTCTTCAAGCCCGGCGGCTTCGACGCAGCGGGCTTCACCGCGGCCGTGGGCAATCCCGCGCGCCAGTTGCTGGGCACCGCGCAGACGCAATGGCTACAGCAGCAGATGGCCGCCTCCAGCGCTACCTGGCAGGTACTGGGCCAGCAGGTGCTGATGGGCCGCATGAACATCCCCGCGCCCATCCTCATGGAAACGCTGCAGCCGGGCAGCGGCGTGACGGTGTCGCGCTACGCGGCCATCGTCGCCAAGGCGCGCACGGCGCCCGCCACGCTCACGCCCGAGGAGCAAGCCATCCTGGCGCAGCCCTCCATCCCCTACAACCTGGATGCGTGGGACGGCTACCAGGCCGCCCGCGAGACGGTGCTGGGCATGGCCCGCGCCATGAACAAGAACCTGGTGGTGCTGGCGGGCGACACGCACAATGCCTGGGCCAGCGAGCTGAACGACATGAACGGCAACCCCGTGGGCGTGGAGTTCGCCACCTCGTCGGTGAGCTCGCCCGGCTTCGAGGAATACCTGCCCAATGAAAACCCGGCCACGCTGTCGGCGGCGCTGCTGCAGCTGGTGGAGCCGCTCAAGTACTGCGACACCGCGCGCCGCGGCTACATGGTGGTGACCGCCACGGCCACCGAATGCCGTGCGCAGTGGGTGTACGTGAACACCATCACCAGCCGCCAGTTCACCACCAGCGCCGAGACCACCTTGGCCGTACAGGCCGGCACGCCGGGCCGCCTGCTGAAGGTGTGAGCGGGACGGCGCAAGCGGTGCCGACGTCCGCGCGAGGGTTTACAGCGTTTTTTGGCTCTAACGCCCGTCCGATAAGCGCTAACAGCTATTGATTCAATAGCGCACCACCCCCTCGGCGGGCGGCAGCGCCAGCAGCCACTGCGCCATCTGCAGGGCCTGTGCCTCGGTGATCTGGGGATGGCGCGGCATCAGCGTGCGGCCCCATACGCCCACGCTGCCCTCGCGGATCCTGCCGGCCAGGTACGCGGCCGCATCACTGCGGCCGGCGTAGCGCAAGGCGATCTGGCGAAAGCCCGGGCCTACGGCGTGCCGCTCCAGGCCATGGCAACGCAGGCAATCCGATGCCTCGACCAGCGCGCGGCCCGCGGCCCGTTCCGGGTGCACCTGCTGGGCGGCGTCCAGCGCCTGGGCTGCGGGCCCCGGCTGCAGGATGCGCCAGCCCACGTTGAGCACGCCCAGCACCACCAGCACCATGAACACCACCAGCGCCCAGCCCAGCCAGCGGGGCCGGGGCAGCGGTGTGTCGTCGTGCAGCGGGTCTGGGTCCACCGGCATGCGGCGTGGTCAGCGCGTGTCAGTGACGGAAGTGGCGCACGCCCGTGAAGACCATGGCCACGCCGCGCTCGTTGGCCGCGTCGATGACCTCCTGGTCGCGCATGGAGCCGCCGGGCTGAGCCACGCAGGTCGCGCCCGCGTCGACCACCACGTCCAGCCCATCGCGGAACGGGAAGAAGGCGTCGCTGGCCACCACGGTGTTCTGCAGGGACAGGCCCGCGGCCTGCGCCTTGATGCTGGCGATGCGCGCCGAATCCAGCCGGCTCATCTGGCCCGCACCCACGCCCATGGTCATGCCGCCCTTCACGAACACGATGGCGTTGCTCTTGACGTACTTGGCCACCTTCCAGGCGAACAGCAGGTCCTGCATCTCTTCCTGCGTGGGCTGCTTGAGGGTCACCACCTTCACATCGGGCAGTTGCAGCTCATGGTTGTCGGCCGTCTGCAGCAGCAGGCCCGAGCCCACGCGCTTGGCGTCCATCAGGTTGCGGCCCTGCTCCCACGCCGTGGCACCGCCGGAGGCAGGCAACGCGATCTTCATCAGGCGCACGTTGGCCTTGGCCTTGAACACCTCCAGCGCCTCGGGCGTGAAGTCGGGCGCCATCAGCACTTCGACGAACTGCTTGGCGATCTGCTGCGCGGCCGCGCCGTCCACGGGGCGGTTCAGCGCGATGATGCCGCCGAAGGCGCTCGTCGGGTCGGTCTGGAAGGCCTTGCTGTAGGCCTCCAGCGCGCTCGTGCCCACGGCCACGCCGCAGGGGTTGGCATGCTTGACGATCACGCAGGCCGGCAGCTTGAAGCTCTTGACGCATTCCCAGGCCGCGTCGGCGTCGGCGATGTTGTTGTATGAGAGTTCCTTGCCCTGCAGCTGCACGCCGGTGACGATGGAGCCGGGCGCGGGGTGCAGGTCGCGGTACAGCGCGGCCTGCTGGTGGCTGTTCTCGCCGTAGCGCAGGTCCTGGATCTTGGTGAAGATGCCGTTGCTCTGGCCGGGGAACAGCGCGCGTTCGGGCACGTAGCTCTCGGACAGCTTGGCCTCGTCGAACTGGATGGACGACAGGTAGTCGCTGATGGCGCCGTCGTACTGCGCGATGCGGTTGAACGCCGCCACCGACAGCGCGAAGCGCAGCTTGTCGGACAGCTTGCCCGCGGCCTTCAACTCGCCCAGCACCGCGTCGTACTGGTCGGCCGAGGTGACCACGCCCACGTCCTTCCAGTTCTTGGCGGCGCTGCGCACCATGGCGGGGCCGCCGATGTCGATGTTCTCGATGGCGTCGGCCAGCGTGCAGCCGGCCTTGGCCACCGTGGCCTCGAACGGGTAGAGGTTGACCACCAGCAGGTCGATGGTGTCGATGCCGTGCTCCTTCAGCGCCGCCATGTGCGCAGGCAGCTCGCGGCGCGCCAGCAGGCCGCCATGCACCTTGGGGTGCAGCGTCTTCACGCGGCCGTCCAGCATCTCGGGGAACTGCGTGACCTCGGCCACCTCGGTGACGGGCAGGCCGCTCTCGGCCAGCAGCTTGGCGGTGCCGCCGGTGGACAGCAGGCGGATGCCCAGCGCATGCAGCGCCTGGGCAAATTCGACGATGCCGGTCTTGTCGGAGACGGAAAGGAGTGCGTTCATGGGGGACTCGTGATGGTTTTGATGAAATCGGGCTGTAGCGCTTGATGGGCAAGCGCCACCAGCTATTCTTTTAGAAGCAACATCAGAGCAGCTTGTGCTCCACCAGCTTCTTGCGCAGCGTGTTGCGGTTCAGCCCCAGCCATTCGGCGGCGCGGGACTGGTTGTTGTCGGCGTGGCTCATCACCACCTCCAGCAGCGGCTTTTCCACCAGGCGCATGACCATGTCGTACACGCCGTCGGGCGTCTCGCCGCCCAGGTCGCGAAAGTAGCCCTGCAGGCTCTCGCGCACGCATTGTTCAATGTTGTTCCGGCTCATGCTCTGTTTCCCTCACGGGCGGGACCGCGTCGGCGCCGTCGTGTGCGGACGGCAGCCGGTCCATCTGCGCGCCCAGCGCGCTGAAGAAATCGGCCACCGCCTGCCACTGCGCCGCGCAGTCCTCGATGGTGTTGATGTGTTGTCGCAGTGCCTCGCCGCCCGGCAGCGCGCGCACATACCAGGCGATGTGCTTGCGCGCGCTGCGCACGCCGCTGGCCTCGCCGTACAGGCCGTAGTGGTCCTGCAGGTGCTCCAGCAGCAGGCGGCGCACCTCGGCCACCAGCGGCGGCGCGAGGTGCTCGCCAGTGGCGAGGTAGTGGCCGATCTCGCGGAAGATCCACGGCCGGCCCTGGGCCGCGCGCCCGATCATGACCGCGTCGGCGCCTGTGGCGGCCAGCACCGCCCGGGCTTTCTCGGGCGACGTGATGTCGCCATTGGCCACCACGGGCACGCGCACCGCGGCCTTCACGGCAGCGATGGTGTCGTACTCCGCCTGGCCCTTGTACCCCTGCTCGCGCGTGCGGCCGTGCACCGTGAGCATCTGGATGCCCACGTCTTCGAAGCGGCGCGCCAGCACCACGGCGTTCTTGTGCTGCTGGCACCAGCCGGTGCGCATCTTCAGCGTGACGGGCACGCCGCGCGGTGCGCAGGCGGCTACCACGGCCTCGGCGATCTCCACGGCCAGGGCTTCGTTCTGCATCAGGGCGGAGCCCGCCCACTTGTTGCAGACCTTCTTGGCAGGGCAGCCCATGTTGATGTCGATGATCTGTGCGCCGCGGTCGATGTTGTAGAGCGCGGCCTCGGCCATCATGGCCGCGTCGGTGCCGGCGATCTGCACCGCGATCGGGCCGGGCTCGCCCTCGTGGTTGGCGCGGCGGCTGGTCTTGAGGCTGTTCCACAGGTCCTTGCGCGAGGTCACCATCTCGCTCACCGCATAGCCCGCGCCCAGCCGCTTGCACAGCTGGCGAAACGGCCGGTCCGTCACGCCCGCCATGGGGGCGACGAACAGGCGGTTGGCCAAGGGAATGGGGCCGATCTGCATGGACGGTACGGGCGGGCTGGGGGTGTGTGGGCGAAGGGGCGGATTCTACCTGCCCAAAATTTCAGCAACCGAAAAGCCAGCACTGCGATTGCGCATGTTGCGCCCGCGGGTGGCGACGCAGCCAGCGCACCGCTGCCCCTACACTTGCAGCCCTGCTATGGAAATCTGGATGCACCAACTGCTGGACCTGCTGGCTCTGCCCCAATTCGGCCTGAGCACGGTGTTCATCGTGGCCTTCATCTCCGCCACGCTGCTGCCCGTGGGCTCGGAGCCGGCGGTGTTCGGCCTGGTCAAGCTGAACCCCGAACTGCTCTGGCCCGCGATCCTGGTGGCTACGGCCGGCAACACGCTGGGCGGCGCGGTCAGCTGGTGGATGGGCCTGGGCGCGCACCGCGCCTGGGACGCCGCTCGCCGGCACCGCCACGCGGGCCATGCGCAGCCCCCCGCCAAGCCCGCCCGCGAACTGAGCCGCACCGAACGGCGCGCCCGCGTGTGGCTGCGCCGCTGGGGGCCCAAGACCTGCCTGCTGAGCTGGCTGCCCGTGGTGGGCGACCCGCTGTGCGCCGTGGCCGGCTGGCTGCGCATGCCGTTCTGGCCCTGCCTGGTCTACATGGCGATTGGCAAGTTCTTCCGCTATGCCAGCATGACGGCCGGCCTGCTGTACCTGGTGCCGGGCGACTGGGTACGCTGGCTGCATCCCTGATCGCACGGCATACGGGCGCGCCACTGGCACCCGGCCCCGGGGGTCACGCGAGGGGACGCACGGCGCGCCACAGCTTCAGCAAGTGCGGCAGCGCGGGTGCTGGCTCCCCACGCATGCACACCAGGCACCGCGGACTTTCCTGGGCCTTTGTGCCCGTCAAGCGGGCGCTGCCAGCCGAAGTGCGGGTCAGACGTTGAACAGCGATTGTGACTGCAAGTCATTGAATGAACAGTTCACCATGCTGCTCCATTAAAAAAACATACTCATGTTTGTACTCAAGAAACTCAGCATTGAGTACGTTCAACCGTGATCTGGCGCCGTTGCGCCGGCTCGGATTCAGCTTTCCAGACGCCGGCGACAGGCATCAATACTGGATTTTATCTGTTGCGCCAGCATCTGCCTGATCGGCGCACGCTCCAACCGCTCACCCAATGAGCTTGCCTGCAGCAACATCCGTTCGATGACCTCTTCCGCCCGTTTCCTTGGGACGCCACCTTCCTCCGCCAGACGCAATAAATGCCGGCGTTCGATGGCAGCACCTTCGCCGCAAACGTCCAGGTGATGCTGGCCCATCGGGCCTTCGCTGAAGGTCAGGTCGAATGCCGGAGCCAGACGCCAGCGCCGGTCAGGCCCGAGACGCCACGCGAAATTCTTGGGATGGTCGTCACGGTTGTGGAAAAGCACATTGAAGACGGCTCGTGCGTAGGCTTTCTCCACTTCGCGCTCGTCGCGCGTCAGGAAACGGGTAGCCCGCAGGAAGGCGGTATAGTCGGTGGCACCGGGCAGGCGAAAATCCACTTGCAACAATCCAGCCAGACTGTGCACCGGGACGCGTTGCCCTCCCTCCCGGTCGAAGCGCGCGACGCCGAAGGCGGCCAGTTCGGGGCCAAGGTCGAACCAACGACTTTCGGGCACATCCAGTCCGCAGTCCCGAGCCAACTCGGCATAGAGCTGCTCGATGACGCAAACCTCTTTGTGTTCGTTCTGCGCCGGGAACTTGACCAGCCAGGGACTGCCGGGCGCATCCGGACGGGTGCTGACTTGCCCGGTCATTGCGTCGTACTGCACCAAGGCCTTGGGGCGAGCCCCTTGCGGTGAGCCGCCGGTGAGCGCGAGCTCGCGCAGGGCTGCCCCCGCCTCGCCCGCGAGCGCGAGACGGCTTTGCTCGGCCAGCGCCAGCAAGGACCAGTCGGGCTCGTGGGCGCCGGCGTCGCTTGCCGGAACGAAGCGCAACGCGCCCATCGCGCGCTCACCAATGAAGGCCAGCCGGTCCAGTGGCCCGGGATGGCGCAAGCCGTGTTGACGGAACAACCGATCCATCAGCAGCAAACCCCAGCCGTCAGGCAGACTATCGGCGATCAGGCCCGGAAGGCGATGCAAATGGATCGGAAAACCTCCGTAGGCATCCGCACGCAGCTTGAGGTGCAAGGGCGACAGTTCCAAGCCTTGAGACAAGGCCTCGGGAGAATATTCGAAGAGCAGGGATTGACCGTCATCGGCCAAGCGTCCCAACGGCCAGTCTTCTCCCCAGCCGCAATAATGTACGGTAAGCAGCTTCATGATGTTTTCTTACGCGGCGCACGCTGGCGGCGGCTCACAAGGTCCACCTGCTCCATCTGGGCGATGGATTGCCGTTTGAGTACAAAGAGATCGTCCAGCGCCTCCAGCAAGCCAAGTGCCTGCGCGACACGGACCAGCGTTTCCAGCGAGCACTGACCGTCGCTTTCGAGTTTGCGCAACGCCCCCAAGGACAGTCCGGCCATTTGCGCCAGTTCACGCTGCGTAAGCGATTGGGCAAGCCGCTGCTCGCGCAGACGAACACCCAGCGCGTGCAGGATCTCAGCGGGAGTCGAGAGATGAAAAGTCACTTTTATGACCCTTAACGCGTAAGAAATTGCGTAAGTACCATTTTAGTGGACTTTACTTATTCTTGAAAGCAGATGGCTGCGATAGCTGCCGCGAGCGACTAGGCAGTGACCATCGTAACGTTACGATACCGTAGCGCTACGATGTTACGGTGCAGGCTCCTGTCCAGCCGCCGGCGCCTCCAGCAGTACTGAAGGCTCCACCCCCAGCGCCTCGGCCAGCTTGAAGATGTTGAGCAATGCGATGTTGCGCTGACCACGCTCAACCCCACCCAAATAGCTACGGGCCAAGCCACTTTCCAGTGCCAGGCGTTCTTGCGACCACCCTCTGGTCTTTCTGATTTCTATCAGCTTCAGGCCGAAGCGTAGTCGGGGATCAAGGGCCATATTTTTCTCTTCTTAAAGAGAAATGACTCTATGAGTACCCCCTCTATAGGGCTACGCCCGATAAGTACCCGTACTATAAGTGACAATTGAATGCATGCGCCATAAAATGACCTCTATGAGTAACAAAATGGAGGGAATGACGTATGGCAAGCGTCTGGAAGTCTGCGGGGATGGGAGTGGCGGCGGGGCTGGCAGTTCCGGTGGCGGGAATAGCTGGGCTGATGGCGGCGGTGTTTGTGCTCATCATCGTGCAGGCTGGGCTATCCAACATGGGGCCAGCTGGCTCTCTGTGGGGGAGGCCAAGTTGGTGGACCTTGATGACCAGCGAATGGGCGCTGTATCTACTGATTTCGCTGGCGATCTTCACGCTGTCCTTCCGCTTTCTGGCACGTCTGCAGGCCCGCTGCCAGGCCCTTGTCGCCAAGCTCAACGCCCAGCAGGGGCTGTCATTCGATGCTGGACATCTCCTGGGTTATCCCGCGCCGGCATTCCTTGTTTTTGACTCCCGGAATCGCAAGATCGCGGCCTGCGATGTGGTCAATGAGGCATACAAACTGCACGACTTCTCCTGGCTGCTCGGCTGGCAGATGACCTGGCGCGAGGTCGAGAGCATGGAGATGAACGGCGGTAGCCGTCAGGTCAACGCCAGCGGCATGAGCGTGCCGACCTTCGAGCGCACGGTGCGCGCGAAAGACTTCGCCATCGAGCTGCAAACCGCCGATCCGCAACGACCAGTGCTCAGTTTCCCCATGAGCCGCCGGGCGGCGGAAACCTGGTGTGCCCGGCTCAATGCCCTCTTCAACGGATAACCTCGCGAGGAACTGCGATGAAACACTACCGGAGCTTGTTGCTTCTGCCGTTCGTGCTGACAGGCTGTGCCACCACCGACATGCAGGGGGCGCTGGATTCCCTGAACGGACTGGGACAATCCATTGGAACCAGTCTGTCGCAAGCGGCTACGCCCGCAAGCGCAGCAAGCCGCAACAGTTTGTTGGGCACTCCGCTGCATAACGCCCTGCGCCAGAATCTGTCTACCGACGGTCGCGCCCCGGAGTGGCCCAAGGTGGTGATCAGCAATCTGCAAATTCCGGCCGATCAGATGACGCTGACCCGTAGCCTCACGCTCAAAGCCAGTGATTGCATTCGCTTTGACGCCGTGCTCTGGCACGATGCCAAGCGCTCCGAGCGCTTCAGCAATCTGTCGCTTTGCGCACCGGAGTTGCCGAAACAGTCGAACAACTTCGTGCTGACCTGGAAGAGCTTTTCCATCACTGGCAAAACCAGTGGCCAGGTTCGCAGTGACGGGCCAACCCCACCGTACAGCAAGCTGCCCAGCGACCCGGCGATGGAACGCTGGCTGATAAATCAGTTCGGCCTTTACTATGTTGGTTCGTTGCTGACGCTGGTCGGCTATGACCCCAACTTCACGGTCGATGACCGCCGCTTCTGGATCAGGAACATCAAGGGATGAAAGCGTTTCTACTGGCAGCCATGCCGGTGGTGCTGATGGATGGCACTGCCCCAGACCTCAACCACTGGTTGCGAATCGAGCCAGCCATCGTCGCCGCCGTGGAATGCCGTCAAGCCTTGCCGTTGCACGTACTGGAGGGCATTGCGCCCAATGCTCCCGGCAGTTGGTCGCTGACACCGGCACGCAGCTTCACAGTGTTCGGGTTGCCGGTGACGCGTATCGAGCTGTTCATCGACCCGGATGGTGAATTGGGTGCGAGCTATACCGCAGTGATCGAAAAGCGCAGCTTGGAACAGGTGCGCAAGCAACTGAAGCTTGCCAGCCAGCGCGGGCGCATCGGCCAGCTCTCGGCAGATCAGCCCAGCGCAGAGGTTCAAGTGACTTGCACGGTCGCCGCAACGGAGCAAGGGTGAGCATTCAGCGCATCCTCTCCGGCGGCCAGACCGGCGTAGACCGGGCGGCGCTGGATTTCGCCATTGCCCGGCAGATTCCGCACGGCGGTTGGTGCCCGGCAGGCCGACGGGCCGCTGATGGCGTACTGGATGCTCGCTACCAGTTGCTGGAGACCGAATCCAGCGGCTACCGCCAGCGCACCAAACGCAATGTGCTGGACTCTGATGCCACACTGATCCTTTACCGGGGCAGGCTCGAAGGCGGCAGCCTGCTCACTCGCGATCTGGCGGCGGGACACGGCAAGCCGCTGCTGCTGTGCGATTTGCATGACCCTACAGAAGATCTGTTGACGGCATGGCAAGGCTGGTTGCTTAGCCATCCCATCGCTATTCTCAACATTGCTGGCCCGAGTGAAGCGCGCAACCCCGGTATTTACCTGCAGGCGAGTGCGCTACTGGAACTTTTCTGGAGTACGGAACATGAGCCGATCTGATGCCCGCTGCGCGACACCTTATATCTACTCGGGTGAGCTGCAAATCCGTCCCGAAGTGGATGCCGCGCTGGCTGCGCTGAAAGACAAACCCTACACCGCCATCCCCAGTTGGAAAAACGACGGAACCTGGGAGCTATGGACAGTGGAAGGCGACGGCGAAACCGAGCCCTGCATCATCAGCGGCCCATCGACAACCTATGCCAGCGAGGCCGATGCGCTGGCCGCCGGTGCGGCCTGGATCGCCAACCTCAATTCCATCCCTCGCTGACAAAGCCAACGCCACGGCGGCTGATCTCCACCAGCGGCCTGATGTCTTGCACCTGGACGACTCCTCGGTCATCACGAGCTGCCGAACCCAAGGCCCGCTGCAGAACCAGACGCACACTGCGCGGCGGCAAGGCTTGCAGACGGGACAGGACATCATCATCCAGCCTCTCGGCAAAGGCCGTGCCCCAGCTCGACTCGTCGCGGAGTCGGTTGTAAATCGACTGCGCGATGCTTCTGACCTGCTCCGGCTTGGGTGGTTGAATGTGCAACACCGTCAGCCGTGAGCGTAGCGGCCCCGGAATCGCCTCCAGCTCATTCGCGGTCGCCATCCAATTGACATGACTGGCGTCAATGGCAAAGTCGCGGATCGACAGGTCGATGAAATCCCGCGCACTGCGCGGTTCCAGCAAGGTATAGAGTGCTGCCAGCGGATCGTATTGCGGTCTGCCGTTACTGGCCTTGTCCAGTTCATCGAGTACCACCACCGGGTTGGCCAGTGGCTGGTAGGCCAACAGCTCAAAGAGCTGGCCTGGCTCGGAATTGCTCCAGAACGATTCGGAACCTGCGAGCGGCGAACTCGATTGCGTGCTCGCCATATCGAAGACCCGAAACGGCAGCACGAGCTGATCGGCCAGCCAGCGTGCCGCCTCGGTTTTACCAATGCCCGCCGGGCCGACCAGCAACACGGCAGGCCAGGACACGCGGCCATCGCCCAGACTGGACAAGGCGAAGTGATCACGCAGCAGCTCGGCCAGTTCATGGAAGTTTGGGAAAGCCTGCGCGAACTCATCCAGCAGGGCTTTCCAGTCCGGGGGTAGCAGGCCCAGTTGGCGGCTACCATGGCCCGCCCGCTTGATCCGCTCTGCCATCGCCTGTGCGCGCTTGAACTTGTCGTCGCCTTTTGGTCGGTGGCGATCCACGAACGCCTCCAGCCCGGCTTCATCGAGAAAGACGATGCTCGGCGCTGGCTCTGATTTGGCCGCTTCTGTCGACTGTTCCTGAACCTGCTCCGGTTCGGCTTCACTCAAGACCGGCTCATTTTCAGCTGCCACGGCGGCACGTGCATCCTCGCTCGTTACCTTGCCCAAGTCGCGCACCACCTGCTGCACACCTTGTTCGACGATGAGCTGGCGGCTGCGGCGCACTTCTTCGGCAAACAATCCTTGGATGCCGTCGTGTTGCGGACAGCGTTGCGGACGGATGCCATCCCCGACAACCTGCGCACCGCAAACCGGGCATTGTTGCTGCGAAAGATGCTTGGTCTGGGCAATCAAATCGAGCACGGCCGCTGCACGTTCGCTGTGGCGTCGCGGCGGCTGGTAATGGATGGCCAGGCGATCCCGGTTGCAGCTCACTGACAGTGAGCCCTTGCGTGCGAGCACTGTGGGCGGCAGCAGGTATTCCAGCTGAGCAAACAGATGTGCCACCACGGCCAGATGCCCTGGCGCGGGTTCGACGATCTGCCGGGCAAGCCAGGGATGCTGCGCCTTGAGTGCAGCAATGGCTGCTTCGTATTCCCGCAGGCGCAACGGACGGGCTTGCTTTGGCTTACGCATGATGGCCTCTCAAATAGCCTAACTATAAATTACTATAACAGTGGTTTGCGCGAATCACCAAACTCCGCACGCTCGTCTTGTCGGTCAATAAGTCTTATAGTGATTTACAGTGAATTCACAGAGCCCGACATGCCAAGCATTGCCAACGAACAATTGCCAGGCTTTGCCGCCGCCTTGATACGACTGCGCGGGGAAACGCTGGGGCGGATCGCCGAAGCCACCGGCATCCGTACTGCCAACCTCTCGGTCTGGCTGCGTGGCAAGGAACAGGTGATCTCCGCCAAACGTTTGATCGGCCTGCTGCACCACCTCGGTGTGGAAGGCGGCCGCCTGCGTACCGACGTGTTGCACCAGTGGCAGGATCGCGGGGCACTGGATGACAGCAGGCTCGTACTAAGCCTGTTGCAGACCAACAACCAGCCGGTGTGGTTGTTTCAGGATGAGCAGCCGGGGCTTATCAAGACGCGCTTTCTGTTGGCTGGCGATGTGCTGATCCGCATGAAGATCGAGCCGGGCGTCGATCAGGCCCTTGATCTGGCGACAGTCGCCAGGGTGGATCGTGTCATCACTACGCCTACGGCATTGGCCGGGGTGCCAATCGACTCGTTGGCATCTGCGCGCAACGTCCTCTTGGCACTAGCGGAGCAGACCGCAGCGGACGTGGGTGACGAAGAGCTGCTGGAAGGGCTGATGTTCCGTCTGACCGAAACATTAGGCAGTAATGTCTCTTCAGCGCAGGGCTGGCAACAACTGGAGCTGGCGCTGAGGCGGTCCCTAGAGGCTGGCCTGGCCCCAGGTGACATTGCGAGCTTACTCAAAGGGCATCTACAGAACAGATAGCCAGACCGCTTCTTGTTCGAGCGCCCGTCCGGATTGGCGCATTTGTTCGGTTAACGGGCCCAGATAATCAGGTAACTGCGGAACAGCACTGGTGAACTCCCGAAACGTATCCTGCCATAGCCGCTGGCTGCCATAACGTGCCAGCTTGCCTTGCCAGTCGGGCATCAGCCAGCATTCGCAGGCGTCGCCAAGCTGTGTGTAAAGTCGCGCGAAGTTTGCCAGTCCCACACCGTCATAATCTGGGAACAGTACGACACGGCTGGCACGCGGGTGCTGCGCTAACCAGCCGACGAGTCGGCCATCAAGCTGTCCACCGTAGTACAACAGAGTCCCCTGGGTTCCGCCCGGCAGCCAATCTGTGCGGTCAAACAGTGCTTGGTTCTCCACCAGCCAGAGCGGCTGCCCGCTTTGCCAGGTGTCGCCAGTTTCAATGCGCAGGCTGGTAGCCCCGAAGTGGTGCGTGAGCTGGCTGAGTGGCAGTTCGCTCCCGTGTTCGCCTTGCCGCCAGAGAACCTTTTCGCCAACGGCCTTGAGCAAGGGGTAGTAGCACTCATGCTGATGATTGCGCGCTTTGCTGTCGCGCGCGTGGGCGATGTGTTGCGCCCGCAGCGGCAGGTCGTCCGTGGCCAGCATCCCGACCTGGGGGGAGAGTGCGCTCAGATGGATATCGAATAGTCGCGGATCGCTGACACGGTAAACATCCCCGCGCCCCTGACGCTGGCAGATTACCGCTCCTGTCTGCCGGGCAAAGCGATCCAGAGCGCTGCGCTGAGCGGCGGTGAAATGGCTGGCCGGCAGGGTTTGTTGGCCATGCAGCTTGAGCAAGGCTGTGCGCAGGGTTCGATCCATACTCAGGCATCCAGCGGTTCGATGATCTGCCAGCTATGGCGGCTGATCTGGTTGCTGCCGTTGCGCGTGTGAATCGGCACGCAGTAGCGCACGGTCGTCAGCGGCGCGGGCGAGGCAAAAATCAACGAGAAGCCGAACTCCGCCGCCGTGTCGATCAGGCTGCGCTGATTGCGGGCGTCCAGGGCCAGTGCCTCGTCCAGATAGCAGATGCCCTGGATAGGGCGACGCTGATCCTGCATCAAATGCAGCATCGCCAGCCCCGTCACCAGTTTGGCCATCAGCACGGTGCCATTGGAGGCGGCACTGTCGAGGTCATCGAAGGCTTCCGGCTCGCGATCTGCCTTGCCGACCCAGAAGCGCAGGCGAAACAGGTCGGCCACACGCAGGCCATGGCGGGCGTTGCCCTCTTCGATCAGCAGGGTCTTGGCGCGATTGAGCTGCTCGTCGTCAAGGACGCTCTGCTGGTTGAACAGTTCGAAGGTTTCGCCACTGTCCACAGTGGCGGCGGTACTGATCAGCAGTTCGATGGCTTCGACCAGAATGGTTTCGTCTTCGGGTTCGATCTTGAACACTGCCAGATCGGAAAGTTGCCGGCCGCTGATCTTGCGGTTGAACTCGCGCATCCGGCGCTTGAAAGCAAACAGGCCGTCGCGCAGTTCGCGCAGGCAGGCTGCCACATTCACCACCGCCGAGCGTACTTTCTTTTCCAGGGCTTCGGCTTCCTGCGGCAGGTGATGGGCGAATTCAACGAGACGAACAATCTCGCTTTCCGGTTCGCCGACAAACTGATACTTGGTCAATCCGGCGGTATGGATTTCACCCAGCAGATGGCGAATCTGCTCATCCAGCTCCAGCAACTGGCGGCAGTCTGCCTGATAGGTCTGCAGGCGCTCGGCCAGCTGTTCCAGCGCGAACTCGGGCTGGGCCAACCAAGGGCTGTGCGGCAGGTCGGCCAGCCAGGTGAAGGGGCCTTCGTGGTCGATGCGCTGATGACGGCGTTGCTCGATCTGCCGGTGTTGCTGCTGCAAGGCCGCCAAATCCTGCTGCCGCTGCTGCCGCTGCTGATCCAATGCGCGGTGCCGCTCTGCCGACTGCGCCAGACTGGCGCTGAGGTCGGCGAGCTTTTGCGCCAGTGTCTGCAACCGCTCCTCGCGCTCGGCCTCGCTTTGCTGCAAGTCCTGCATGTGCGTGTAGTCCCGCAACTCGGCATCCAGTTCGGCTAGTTGCTGCTCCAGCGCTTGGCGTTGCTGTTTGACGTTTTCCAGAGCCAGGGCGGTGGCCAGTTGTTCTTGCAGCTGAGCCTGCTGTTGCTGCAACTCCTGCTGCAATTCGCTCAGTTCCGCCAGGGTCCGTTGCTGATACTGTGCCGGCAGGGCTTCCAGCCGCAGTTGCAGGCCAGGCAAATTGAATTGCCCGGCATTCGCATCGACCAAGGCCGCAAGCAGGGCCTTGCCATCAAGGCGGAAATCCTCGCTGCCCAGGGTCAGTACCGGCTTGGCCAGCAGCTTGTTCAGCGCGTTGAGTTGTTCCGCAGATACGACACCAGCCAGTTGCTGATAGAGGTTCTGCCCTTGGGTGCGCAACTCCTGCGCCAGCTGCGCGGATTCCCGTTCGATCCGGGCCAGCTCGCGCTCGATGGCCGCAGGCGTGCGGCTCTGGGCCTGGCCGATCCTTACCACCAGCGCATCCCGTTGTTCCTGCAACTCGCGGCGGCGCGCCTCCAGCAGGGCGCGGTCGGGGATCAGGGCAAAACGCTGCTGCAACGCGCGCAACTGTTCGCTGTGCTGGCGAAGCTGTTGTTGTTCCTGCTCGCATTGGTTCTGCTCGCGTGCGGACTGGATATCCTGTTCGCGCAGGCGCTGCAGCGCCACATCACACTGTTCCAGTTCATCCTGCAAGGCTTGCTGGCGGGACTCGTAATGCTGTTGCCACTGACCCAGTGCCGTGTCAATCAAGGGGCGCCAGCACAGCAATTTGCCGCGCAACACCAAGCGGGCCTCCTGCTTCTGTTCCAGTTCGCTCAGAGTGGCTTGCAGCCGCACGGCGGCCAGGTACTGACTGCGTTCGGCGTTGAGGTCGGCAAACGCCTTGTCCCATTCGGCCTTGAAGTCGATGCTGGCATCCGGCAGATCGCGGCGGAAAATCTGCAGCAGATAGTCCTTTACCTCGCTGGAGCGCAGTTTGTCCAAGCGCAGTGTGCGGGTCAGCACCCGCTGAAAAACGCTGGCATCGCTGGCATGCTCCAGCCGGAAAACGCAGAAGTCCTGCTGACTGGCGAGCTTGCGGCTGCGCCCGCCATACACCATGTCGGCAAATTCGCTGCTGCTGTAGCTGAACACCCGGCGCCCAAAGCTCGCCAGATGGCTGGCTAGTTGCGGTTGTGCCACCAAGGTGCCATCCGGCAGGCAGAACTCCTCGACCTTCAGCGGCCCGGCATAGGCGAAATACTCGTACTCGAAGCTTACCCCTTTGCCCACGCAGCCCAGCACTACGGTGCCGGACTCCGGCAGCGACACCTCCAGCAGCACATAGGCGCTGTTGTTGGGGAAATAGAAGCGCCGGCTCTTATCCACATCGTGCGCACCAAAATCCATACGGCGGCGGTCGATGATCAGCAGGAACTGCAGGGCATTGATCAGGCTGGTTTTGCCGGTATTGTTGGGCGCCACCAGAGAGACCGCACCATCGAGCGGCAGCTCGGCGCGCGAGTAGCCGGCACTCCCCAGCAGGACCAGACGTTGGAAGCCGTACTGCATCAGGTGTTCTCCTCGTCGTCTGGTGCATCCGCAGCCCAGTCATCCTCCGTTGGCACGCTCGGCTCGTCGCCATCGGTCTTGGCCGTCAACGCCAGGCTCTCGAAATGATCGAGGTAACGGCATACAGCGGGCAGCAGTCGCCAGCCCGCTGGCTCTGCCATGGCAAAGCCCAGGTTGCAGGCGCGGCCCAGCAGCTCCACCAGGGCGTCGGGGTTGAGGCCCTCGGCATCCAGCAGGTCTTGCTGTTGCTTGTAGACCTCGACCAGCCAGGCGCTGTCGATCAGCCAATCGGTAAAGCGCTGCAGGGCCTTGCCGGCGTTGGCCTGGGCATCGAAGATCACCATGAACAGCAAGGCCAGCTGGCGGCTGATCTTGCCAATGTTGCTGTTGGCGTCGCTGTTGTGAAACCAGGCAAAGCCCCTGGCATCCAGGCGCAGCTCGAACCCCAGCGCGGCAAACAAGCCGACATAGCTGGCCTCGTGCTGCTCCAGCTCCGCCCACAGCGTGGGCTCGGCCATTCGATTCAGGTGTTTGCCGGAGAGAAACAAGCGGAACAGCTCGGCCAATGCCGGCATCTGTGACAGCGCGGCTGCCAGAGCATGTGGGATCGTCATTGCGGGATACTCACGCGGTGAGGGTGATGCAGGACGCGAATCGTCTGCAGCGTGGTTTTTTCAGGCTGGCTGGCGGCCTCGAACTGCCAGCCGGGCTCATGTTGCAGGTCATGAAACAGGCGCAGCAGGGTGGCATCCTGCAGATGGGCGTAATGGCGGTGCAGCCAATCGAGCAGATTTTCCACCGGCAGGCTGCGGGCCAGATGCGCGCGAATGGCAGTCTCGTCCACCTGCTCCAGCAACGGAGCGTCATCGCCGGGTTCATCCTGCGGAAAGGCCACCGCCTGCGGCTGGTATTGGCGCGCGGCTGCCATGACTGCCCGCACCTCATCGCCCAATTGCAATTTGAAACCACGCTCATTGCGCCAGACGGGGAGTGCGGTCTCATCCGCCGGGCGCGATAGTGCGCGACGCAGGCCGCGTTTGCGCACCTGCCCCAACAGCAAGCTGATGGCACTGGTCAGGGCGTTGTGCTGACGCAGCTCTTCGCGCAAGGGCAGCAGTGTATCGGCGCACTGTTGCGCAACCAGCCGGCCAAAGCGCCGCAGCTCCTTGGCCTGGTGCGCTACCTGACGCAACTGCAGGCGATGCGAGTAGAGCGCACCCTGTACCGACAATTGCTCCAGGCTCAAGTCGAGCGCACGCTCCGCTTCTTCCAGATAGCGATAGAAGGTGCCCTGCGAGCCGCTGTCCATCATCTGGTTCATCGGCTCCACATAATGATCGTAGGCTTCCAGCACCTCGCGGTAGCGCTGGCTGATCGGCATGCTGCTGTCGGCGCTTTTGGCGTTTTCCGCCAGTTCAAAGAGCGCGTGCCGGTCCTGATCGAGCTGCAGGCTGATCTGGCGGAAGAGTTCTGCCAGCTTGTTGGCGGCTCCGCGCACGCGATCCATGTCGGCCCCGAGCATCCCTTCATTGAGTGCTTCGGTGGCTTCACGGATGGCCGCAACACGCGCCTGCAGTACGGCAGCCAGGCCCAGCTCATGTTCACGGGTGAGGCCGCGCACGAACTCCAGCACATAGGCATTGAGCTGCAGATCGCTGCTGCGCGGCAAGGTTTGCAGGATGTCCGCATTGACCAAGGCACGTAGCACCGCGCCCTGCGTTTCGGCATCCCGTTGCCCGGATACCTTGGCAATGCCGTTCAACACCTGATCGCTGGTCAGCACGGCAAACTCGCGCGACAGCCGCACCAAAAGCTCCACGGTGTCCCAATGGGTGTAAAGCGCGTAGACCAGCGAGCGAGGGTTGGCCATGTCAGTTCAGTCTCCCACCACCGAGCAGGCATGCCCTGTGCGGCATGCTCTCACCCGCCAGCCGCACAGGGCGGCAACCCGGCGCATGGCCGCAGCGGGGTTTCATAAGGTGCAGGCTGGACGCATCGACCATTCGTTGTCCCCACGCCGCCGCGCCCGATTTCTGGCGAAATCGAGCCCAGCGGCCACATTCTTTGTGCTCTCGCGAGCCAGCACAAAGAATGTGCTCATCGCGCCGCGGACAAGCGACTCTCGGCCTGCGTCCCACCCGGAATGTGTCAGGCATGGTGGCAACACTGTGTGCACAAAGTGGCGTCAATGTGGTGAACAGCGTGGCAACATTGTGTTGAACATGGCGGCAGCATTGTGGCGACATGTGGGTCATAGTGTGGCAACACGGTGGCACTGACAGCTCAAGCGGTCGCATGGATGAAAGCATTCAGTGCCGCCGCGATGCGTTTGCGGCGCTCTTGCAAGAACGCCTTGTAGTGATCCAGTGCCAGCAGTTCCTCCTCCACCGGGATGCACTGTGATGCGAATGGTGTTTCACCGTGCTGCGCCACCAGCGGCAACAGGTAGGTCACAGGCGCTTTGTCGCTGATCGCACGATTGGTTTTGCCGCCGATGAAAGCCAGGTTGGCGATGTCGTCGGCCTCGCGAGGGGTGTAGCTGCCGCGCAGCAATGCCTTGGGGAAAATGTGATGAAACTGCAAGCGGTGCTGACTGCCCGAGTGGTCCAGAGCAATGGCAAGGTGGCTGCGCCAATCCTTGGCGCCTGCCGCACGAAATGCCAGGAACATGGTCTTGAACAGCGCACTGCGCTGGTTGCGCCCCTCCAGCTCTTCCGGCGTGATGTCAAGACGGCCGAACTGCAGACGCAGCCGGTCGATCAGTTCATTGACGCCGCCGCCATTGCGGATGGTCGCCAAATCCTGATCCAGAATGGTCTCGCTGGAACCCCGCGAGAAACGGCCTTTGGCATTGGCGGCCAAGGCCCAGTAGCGCAACTGCTGCGCCTCTTCCGTGCTGAGGGCATAGTCGCGGCGGTGTCCAAAGTAGGCCAGTACCACCAGTAAGAAGGGCGATGACAGCAAGGCAGGGCTGTCGATACCCAGATTGCTGCGTGCGAAATTGAGGGCAAATTCCATCCCCTCGCAGGCTTCTTTCCACGCTTGCTGCAGTACGTCCAGGGTCAGGCTGCCGACGGTCAGAAAACGGGATTGCCCGGTGGCAAAGGCCATCAAATTCTTCAGGTGCAAACCCAGATCCAGCTCGAAACCGTTCTGGGCGCAAGCATTCTGGAAGTCCAGGAAGGTCTGCAGCGAGTGCCGCCATTTGGCCGTGATCTGCGCCAGAGCCAGATCGGAGCTGCGCAGCTTGGCACCCAGCGAGTTGACCCGCACGAAGATTTCCGTGACCTCGTCGTAGGACAGTGTTCGCTCCAGCACGTCCATGCGATACACGTACTTGCGAATGCCACGTAGCCGGGCCAGGCGCTGGCTGTATTTCTCGTAACGCGGATCATCAAAGCCACTGATGCCCGCACGTTTGAGGAAAGGCGCATCGCTGTCGGTCTTGAAGACTTCGGATACCTTCACCCACTGCGGCAACTGCTCCAGCTTCCGGGTCGCCACCACGAAGGTCATTTTGTTGAAGCGCGTCAGCAGTTCGTCCTCGCTGGCGTCGGCCTCGTCGCCGCCCAGTTCGCCTTCCTCATCGACCTCGGCGTCATCGCCGTTCTCATCCACTTCGGTCACGACGGCCAGTTGGTCGGGATGCTCCAGATTAAAGAGCAAATCGATGGGCCGACGGCGACCGCGCACCGACACCGGCTCGCCACGAATGACGGCAGACAACGAGGTCAGACGCTGTTGTCCATCGAGCAACAGGCGGGTGCTCTGATAAGGGTTATTGCTTTGGCTGACGGCAAAGCTTTGCAGGGGCACGGCCTCATCGGTTTCCCACAGCAGAATCGCCCCCGAGGGATAGCCCCGATACAGAGAGTCGAGCAAGTCGCGTACGCGCGTGGAGCGCCAGACATACTGCCGCTGCATTTCCGGCAAGCGCAGCTCACCGCGCTCGATCATCGAGACCAGTTCTTCAACGCTGGCTTCAGCCTTGGCCATGGTGCTTCCTTATCCTCTCAATCTCACTCAACTGCTGCGGGAGGCTCGGCAGCAGGGATGATCAACAACAGCTCGGAGTCATCCACTAGCCTGTAAACCGGCCGCTTGCCGGACAGCCGTTCACTTTGATCCAGAATGATCTGAACCCCTTCACCACGCTTGTCCATCATGGCGCTGCGGCCTGTGATCGCTTTGTCCGCCTCGGGCACGGAACATTTGGCCAGCAGGCTGGTGATGGCTTCGTTTCGCGCGGCCTGGCGGTAGGGAAGGCTCTCCACCGTCATGGTGTTGGGGATGGCGCCTGGCGAATACAGCTCCAGCCGGTCCGCAAACATCCGCAGGCGGATTTTGGCGCCATGGATCGAGTAATCCCGGTGTGCAACGGCATTGACCAGGGCCTCGAAGACGGCGGTCATGTCGTACTGCGGCAGATCGTGCCTGCCCTCATCCTTGGTGGCATAGACCTGCATGTTCTTGCGGACGAAGTGGCAAGCCGCCAGCACCTGGGCATCCAGCGGCCCGGTGATGTCCTGGGCGTCGAGCTGATAGGCCGTGTCGCCTTGCGGCAGCACCTCGGTGCCACGGTAGGCCACCGCCTGAATGAAGGCATTTGGCAGCCAGCGGCGGGGATCTGCGCTGGCCATCAGCACGCCGGCGATGGTTGGCCGAAGTGCGCCGTCGGTATCGGGGCGCGCCATGGCCAGTTTATCCAGCAGCACCGCACGCGTATCTTGCACGCGAGGACTGGCAAAACGTTGCCAGAGGTCATCTGCAAGGTCATCGAGCGTGGCGCCAGGCACCGGCTGCTCGTCGAAGCGGATGATGCGCGCCTGGCTGCGTTGCTGGAACAGCCGCGCCAGATAGTCCGGAGCCATTTCACGCTTGGCGCTGCCCACGCGGTGCAAATAGCCGCCGGGGCTTTTATGCACGAACAGGCTGCTTGCGATATCGACTTTCAATACAGGCAAGGGCTCGCCTGACGTGCTGGGCAGGCTCAGACGCTCGATCACCGGCGCGAGCGGCGGGGTGATGCTGTCCAGGCAAATCTGCCGGACGAAATCCTCCACCAGGTCCAAGCGCTCCAGCGGGATACCGAGCACTTCACGGGTGTCGTCCACGCCGAGCACGCACACACCACCCCGGCTGTTGGCGAAAGCGGCCAGCTCATCGGCCAGCGAATCTTTATGGGGTGCTGACACCTTTTGGCCAGCAAAGCGGACTTCCTTCAACTCCAGATAGGAGTCCTCTCCCAGGCGAATCTTGTCGATCAAGTCGGCGATGTTGTCGAACATGTCAAACCTCTCTTCCCAGGCGTTGGTAACGTCGTTCGAACGCTTCTTCGCCGCCTTCCATCACTTGGCAGACTTCGCGGCGCATAGCCTGATCCTGCAAAGAGCCGGTTTGCTTCACGTGGCACTGGTGGTTGAAGTCCAGTACGTGGATCAACTCCGCATCGCCATTGACCACGATGTTGGGGTTGTGGGTCACGATGATGAGCTGACGGCGCAGTTTGTTGCTGCGGATCTGCTGCACGACCAGTCCGTAGATCAGGTGGTTATCCAGGTCATCTTCTGGCTGGTCGAGCACCAGTGGCTCGTTGCCGTGCGCCAGCAGGAAGGCCAGCATGGCCGCCGCGCGCTGCCCGGCGGACGCCTGGCCGATGGACTGAAAGTCCCGCCCGTCACCTTTGCGGCTGTACTCCACCTGCAAACCGTCTTCGGGGAACCAGCACAGAATGTGATCGATGAATTCCGGGCGCTTGTCGGCTTCCGCTTTCAGGAAACTGTTAAATCGTGCGCCAAATTCGTCCTTTCCTACGGCTGCTTCAACGAGCCGCTTCTTCAGCGTCTCAATGGAGTTCTCGTATGCTTCGATGTCTTGGGAACTCGGCAACGTGTTTAAAGACAGCTCACTGAGCAGCATCAGATCGGCAACTACCCCTCGCGCCAAGCCCTCTTCCTGCGGTTCCTGATATATGTCGGCCTTGAAGCGCTCGTCGACAGCACCAAGCACCTCCCGCAAGGAGCGCTCGATGCCCTGCGCGTCCCGGCTGTACGGGATCAGCTCGATGCGCACAAAGGGATTGCCTTGCAGCGTTGCCTGCAGAAATGCGCTCCGTTGGGCGCTGATGGCGCGGCGGGCGGATTGCACCTGTTCCAGCAACGACTTGGCCTTCTCGCGCAACTCAGTGTGCTGCTTCTGCAAGGCTTCCAGCTTCTTCAGCTCGATTTCCTGGCGCTGCTTTTCTTGCACCAGACGACCGTACTCGCTGGGGTCGCTGACGCCTTGTTGCTGCAAGTCGGCCTTGAGCTGCTCGTAAGCCGTCTTGGCCGCGTCGATCCGCGCAAACCAGGGCGAAGCCTCCAGTTCACCTCTCAGGACTTGCCCACGCTCCTGCAGCACGTTTGCCGCGCGCTCGACGTCCTGCTGCGCCTTGGCGATGGCGGCGTGCAGCGCCTGGACAATGCTCAGTGCTGGTCCGTCTTCGGCGGTATCGAACAAGCCTTCCGGCAAGTCTTCCGCCAACAGATCGTCGGCAAGCGCTTTCAAGCGGGTTGCCAGTTCGGCGGAGGCGTCGAACTGGCGTTCCAGCTCGCGGCTTTGCCGGTTGGTGCGCTGATAGTTTTTCAGCAGGGCGGCATGATCGGCGCCCTCGAAGCGGGCCAGCTTGCGCTGAATATCTTGCAGGGCCAGCGTCAACGCTTCACGCCCTTGCAGCTTGCCATCCAGCTCGCGCATTTGCGCCCGTGCGGCCAGGAAGGCACGCTTGGCTTCCTCGAAAGCGGCTTGCTGCGATTGCGTGCCCGCCGCATCGTCAATCACCTTGAGCAGCGCCTGCTGGCTGTCACCGGCCAGCGCGGCGATCTGCCCCTGGCTGAACAGACGCACCGGAAAGCGTTGCTCGGTGACGGCCTGACTGGCCGAAGGCTTGAAACTGCCCGTAGCGGCGTTCCATTCCTCCACCGCATGGCCCTGGCCATCCTGCCGCCAGATCAGGCGATAGGGCATGCCATCGCGCTGCACTTGCACGCAGAGGCTGGTTTCCGCCCGTAGTCCGCCTTCGTCATTGCGGCCCCTGGCAACCTGATTGAAACGCTTGAAGGTCTGCCCGGCTTCCGAGCTGAGTGACAGCTCCTTCTCACGGCGATAAGCCAGACGCAGGGCATGCACGGTGGTCGATTTACCTGTGCCACGGCCACCTATCAAGGCATTGAAGTACGGATTGAGCGGCAACTCGGCAGGCTGCCTGCCGCGCCCCATGTAGCGAGCGTCGCGGATTTCAATCGACTCAATGAAATGCTCGGGCGTATTGAACGGCGCAAAGCCGTCGCTCTCATCGCTGCGCCGAACAGAGACTTCCTGCCCATCCAGCAAGGCAAGACGCAAGCCTTCCAGGCTAGGCCGCGCCATCTTGATCCAGGTGTAGCGCGAACCCGGAACAGCCGTACCTTGGAAGCTGTGGCAATCGCTGCCCACCACGCTGGCAAAGCGCAGTTTCAGCTCCTCCAGCACCATGGGCACAGGGCTGTTGGAGGCGGCCCACTCCAGCGCCAGGATGCCGGGCTCCTGCAAGATCGCCTTAACCGTATTGGCATCCATCATGCATTTACGCGTACCAGGTTCGACCTGTAGCAGCCCCTTGTCGCCTTCGACGTGTGCCGGAATGGCCAGGCCGCCCGCCGCCAGAATGCGCTCCACCACCTGGGCGGCACCGAGACGGGTAACGCCATCGCTGTCGCCACGCGTGCCTTGGTAATCCACCTGCGCTAGCAGGTCGCTGATGGTCTGACTGGTGGCGGACGGGTCAAAGATCGCCAGCAGATGAAAGCCGCCCTGCACCGAGATTTCCACACCGGGGAACAGGTGCAACTCACGGAAGCCGCCCGGCGGCGTGCCCGCGTCGGCCTCGCGCTTCATTTCCGCATAGGCCGCCTTGAGCCTGTCGATCCACTCGCCCGTGTTGTGGTCGGTGACGGCCACGCAGTCGATTTCGGCGGCCATGTATTTGAGCAGCCATGTCTGCGGCGTTAACTCATTCGGCGTGCCGATGGCTACCTGCCATGCCCCGGTATCCTTGGAAGCTGGGGTGTGGGTATGGAAGTCGAACTTCCACCAGCGTGCGCCGGGGTAAGGCCAGGATGGGCTTGCGTTGACGCTCATGTTCATTCCCTCAGTAATACTGCCGGATGTAGCTGTAGGCCTTCTCGAACAGCTCTTCATCCGCATGCAGCTTGTATTTGAAGAGGGCTTTGCGCAGGGCCTTCTTGACTTCACGCTCGCCGGCCTGCGTACCTTGCCAGCCCGGGAAGCGGACCAGTCGCACTATCTCGTCGATGTCCGTGACCACGCGTTCGACCATGATGGGCGTCTCAGAAGTCTTGACCTCGTTGAACAACTCGGTGAGAGCCGCCTTACCGCGATCCTCGTCCTCTTCGGACGGCACGTCCTTCTCGGCCTGCAGCGTCTCCTTGGCGATCTCCAGCAACTGCTTCAGAAACTCGACGCTGTTGATCTGCCCGGATTCGAAGCGGTCCTTCAGCGCATCGAGCCGCTCCGACAGCTTCTTGAACTTGGGGTTGCCGCCATGCCCGCGCAGCCGGCGCTTGAGCTTGATCTCAATCTCCTTGGCCTTCTTCGGGTCTGGGTTCGACAGCACCGCTTCCAGCAGATCAGCGTCCAGCACCAAGGTGTCGAGGTCATCCCGCACCGCGTCAACATGCACGTTCTGGTGGATCAGCTCGATGGTCTTGGCGCCCAGCGAATGCCAGATCAACTTGCCGTGGCCACTAGAGGGCTGTACCGACTGGTACACCTGCGACAACCACTTGTAGTCCTTCTCGAAGGGGCCCAGAACGGTGTCCGGTGACAGCGCCTCCCAGATCTTGTTGAGCACGCTGTACTCGGCAGCAAAGTTGTCCCGCACCTCGTTATTGGGCAGACACTGCTGCGCGGCGATCAGGCCCTCGTAGCCTTGCAAACTGCGATCGCAGCCAGAGAAGAAGGCCAGGCACTTCTGCATGGCTTCGGGCAGCTTGTCCTTCAACTCCTGGATGTTGCTGACCACCTGCTTGACGCTCTGGTCGTCGAATTCCAGCGCCGCCGCGACGTCATCGAAGATGCCGAGGTAGTCCACGATCAGGCCGTGGGTCTTCTGCTCGGAGTAGGTACGGTTCACCCGGCAGATGGCCTGGAGCAGCGTGTGGTCGCGCAGCGGCTTGTCCAGGTACATGGCCTGCAGGATGGGCGCGTCGAAGCCGGTCAGCAGCTTGGCCGTGACGATGATCAGCTTCAGAGGATCGGCCGGGTCGCGGAAGCGATCCAGCAGCCGTTCTTCCTCATCGCGTGAACGGTCGTAGGCCGCGTACTCTGGATGCTCCTTCTTGTCGGACGCCTGCACCGACATCACGATGTCTGTAGCCTCGGGCGGCAGCAGCTTGTCCAGCTCGGCCTTGAACAGTAGGCAGGACTCGCGATCGAACGTTACGATCTGGCCCTTGAAGCCGTTGGGCTCCACCTTGGTCTGGAAATGCTCGACGATGTCCTCGCACACCTTGCGGATGCGCTCAGGCGTCTTGACCAGCACGGCCATCTTGGCGGCGGTCTTCGCGAGGTTGTCCTTGTCCAGGTCCGACAGGCCGCCGGTCAAATCCTTGTAGGCGGCATCGAGGGCGACCTTGTCGATGTGCAGATCGATCAAGCGCGGCTCGAAGTGCAGTTTCAGCGTGGCACCGTCGCGGATTGACTCCTCGAAGCCGTACCGGCTCATGTAGCCTTTCTCATCCTCGTCTGCACCAAAGGCGTAGAAGGTGTTGCGGTCGGCACGGTTGATCGGCGTGCCGGTCAGGCCGAACAGAAACGCGTTGGGCAGGGCTTCGCGCATCTTGCGGCCCAGGTCGCCTTCTTGCGTGCGGTGGGCTTCGTCCACCAAGGCGATGATGTTGCTGCGGTCGTTCAGGCTGCCCCCTTTTGTTGAGTTGGGGCCCTCGCCGAACTTGAAGATCGTGGTGATGATGATCTTGCGCACGTCCTGCGCCAGCAGCTGCTGCAGCTTCTCGCGGGTATCCGCCTTTTCCAGGTTGGGAATGTCCGCTCCGGTGAAGGTACCGGTGATCTGGCTATCAAGATCGATCCGATCCACCACGATCAGCACGGTGGGATTCTTCAATCCTGCGTGCATGCGCAGCTTCTGCGCGGCAAACACCATCAGCAGCGACTTGCCCGAGCCCTGGAAATGCCAGATCAAGCCCTTCCTGGGGTAGCCCGCCAGCACCCGCTCGACGATCTTGTTGGCCGCTTCAAACTGCTGGTACCGGCAAATGATCTTGATGCGCTGCTTTTTCTTGTTGGTGGCGAACAGGGTGAAACTGCCGAGGATGTCCAGCACCACATGCGGGCGCAGCATGCTCTCGGCCGACAGCTTGAGCGACTTCAGCGGATGGTGCTGACTATCCTCGCCATCACCATCCAGATGCCAAGGGCCCCAGTCCTTGACTGGTAGCCCGATGGAGCCATAGCGGTACGCCTTGCCCTCGGTCGCCACCGAGAACACGTTGCAGACGAAGAGCTCAGGCACGAACTTCTCGTAGTCATCGTGCACCTGCACCGCCGCGTCGACCCAGCTGATGCATTTTTTGACCGGGGTCTTGGCCTCGATCAGTACCAGCGGCAGGCCATTCACCAACAGCACCAGATCAGCCCGGCGTTCGGTGGGGCCTGCACGGTAGGTGTATTGCTGGGTGACGATGTAGTGGTTTTGCGACAGATCATCCAGGTCGATCAGCCGCACCGGCACATGCTCGTTGTTGTGGCCGAAGGGCATCGAGCGCTCACCGCGCATCCACGCGGTCATTTCCTCGTTGGCGCGAATCAGACCATCCGAGCGCACCGACAGCACGATGGCACGCAGCTTGTAGAGCACCTCGTCGGCGCGGTCGGGCTGGGCGGCAATCTCGGGGTTCAGGCGGATCAGTGCATCGCGCAGCCAGTGTTCGACCAGCACTTCCTGGATCTGGCGCGGCACCTCAGCCGGGGCGGCGTAACGCCAGCCGACGCCTTTGGGGCTAGGACCATAGCTGGCGAGCGGTTCCTGAACGGTGTTGGCCGGGATAGCCTTAATGGGGCCAGCGAGCAGATCGCGGACGTAGGCTTCGACGGTGTTGGATTCTGTAAAACTCATCTCGAAGCCCCCTCCATAAGAACCTGATTCCTTATCGCACTTGCAGTCTTTGCCCGCTTCTTAAGCTGTGGAATGGCCGCCACTACGGCGGATAAGGCTTCCACGATTGCTTTCTGTGCATCAATCGATACGAGGGGAAAATTCATTTCCGCAAACCGCTGGACGCCCAAGTGCGCGATTGATGTTGTCTGTTTTGAAATTTGGACGAACCGAGATGTGTATTGGCAATACTGAAAGTAGTAATGCGCGAACTCTGACATCACCTCCGCATTTGGGCGAAATCGAATCAGCGTGTTTTGAAAGCAGCAATCTGGGACTTCATCGCGGAATATCGCACTGCGGCCAACAAGCTCCCGACTTTGCCCTTCGTTCAGCAGAACATCTCCGCTCTGCAACCTGAATGTCGAGAACTCACTCTCATTGAAGTCCATCTCATTGACATCACTCGTGTCGATGAATCCATCGAACACATTTGCAACGCGCAGATACTTCCTTGTGTTTTTCCCGGTTTTGTATTTCGGCGACAACTGCCGGCCCATAAGTATTTGGCCAGCATCACGCGCCTTGACCCACCGACAATCGATCTCGGTTGCTAGAAAAGGAATGCGGACCGTACCTTCGCCCTGTAGTGCATCAAAGGTTTCGAATAACAGTGACTTTCTCAGCCTCTCTGAATGGGCCGCTGCATCTTCGGCTGCTGTTCTTGCGGCCTCAGCGTTCAAGAGCAGACGTATAAGACGCTGCTGCTCATCCATCGGCGGGAGCACAAACTCAAAGTCCGCCAAACTCGTCCAGTTGGTGCGGGGGCTCAACGAGCCAGCTGATGTGCCCACCGCGTGATCAAAAAAGACATCGGTCTGGCAAATGAATGGCAGCAACTCTGGCAACAAGAGCTGCACATCCTTTGTCTCCAGCACGTAGATGTCCCCGGAACAGACGCCGGAGAAATCCGCCACAGCCACCTTCCGCTGGTAAGCGCGTCGCTTGCCGAACAGCACCTGCCCAGGTTGAAACACGCTGGTGAAGGTCACGCCGTCGGCGACGCTGCCCCAACTGCGGATGCGCAAGTCACCTGGTTCGATATGTTCCAGACCGACGTAGCGTTCAATGCCATCGGCCAGCGGATCTTTGCTGCGAGCTTTCGAGAGGCGCACCACGTCGCCGAACTTAACGCGGCGCGCCATTATACCAACTCCCCCTGATTCTCAGGTGTGAGGCGGTGAGCACGCATCCAAGCTAATGCCTTGTACCAGCGTTCTGTCTCAATGCGTTGCTTGCTGGGGTGCCAGTTGTGCGTCACTTCGTGGATGATGTCCTCATCAATGAATGGCTCATTCTTAGATTTCAAATCAACCCAAGCTGAGTACAAAGTGGCGACGATCTCACATTGCTCGGTACTTGCCGTCTTGAGGCGCGCGATTAAGAGGTCGATGCGGTCGCGAACATGTACGAAATAGCGAGAGTAATAGTCAGCGTGCTGGCCGGATTTTTCCAGCGGCGTGTAGTGTGTCCGCCCATTCCCTTTGGCGACATCAAACCACTTATGCGATTTCAGGTTGCTCACGATGGAGCGCATAGCTCTGGGGTCGTATGGGCCCGCCGCTTGCCGGTAGTACTGGCTTTGCATATCAGCTTCAAGGCCAAAATGCTTTTCACTCAGAAAAAGCAGTTTTTCCAGCTTGACGCTGCCGAATCGCTGCTCACCGTGTAGTTGATGCACTATTTCAGCCGCCAGTACCGCACGTTTAAATGCTGGCTGTACGACCCGCTTTGCCTTCTCTTGCAGCGGCATTATTTCGACAGTGGGCTTATTGGTACCAAGCCCGTCTAGCGTTGCCACCAGCGCGTCCATCTGTTGCCAGAACGCACTGCCATCGGTTTGCCATTGGTCCCAGGCCGAACGCAACGATACCGCGTCGCAATTGCTGTCGGTGGCGATGGCGGCGGCAATACGCTTCACGTACAGCGGGATCGACAGGTTGGCCGCATTGGCGCCAATCTCGGCCAGTGTGGCGACCTTGGCAAAACCGGGCACATCGGCAAACGTCTTGTAGGCGTCCAGGATGCGCTGCTGGTGCGCAGGCGTAAGGAAGCTCTGTGCGCGCTCCCGGGTGACCTCGTTCACCGCGTCGATGAAGATCACCTTGCCCTTGCGAGCGGCGACCTTCTTGCGGTTGCAGATGACGATGCACGACTCCATAGGGGAGTTGTAGAACAGGTTGGGCCCCAGCCCGATGACCGCCTCCACCCAGTCTTGCTCGACCATCTTGGCGCGCATGGTCTGTTCCTCGTTGCGGAACAGCACGCCGTGGGGCCAGAGCACGGCGCAGCGCCCCTTGGTGGTGAGGCTGGTCAGGATGTGCTGCTGGAACGCATAGTCGGCACGGCCCTGCGGCGGCGTGCCCAGGGAGTTGCGACCCCACTTGTCGCTGCTCCAGGCCTCGCGGTTCCACTGCTTGATGGAGTACGGCGGGTTGGCCAGGATCACGTCGAACTGGCGCAGGCGGTCGCCCTCGATGTGCTTGGGTTCGGCCAGGGTGTCGCCCCGGATGATCTCGAAGTCCTCCACGCCGTGCAGAAACAGGTTCATGCGGGCGATGGATGAGGTGATGAGGTTGCGTTCCTGCCCGTAGAGCTTGAGCGTGCGGTACTCGCCGCCCGAGCGCTTCACTTCGTCCAGCGCCGAGATCAACATGCCGCCGGTGCCGCAGGTGGGGTCGTAGATGGACTCGCCGGCCTGAGGTGCAAGAAGTTGCGTCATCAAGTGGACGACGGTGCGGTTGGTGTAGAACTCGGCCGCCGTGTGGCCGGAATCGTCCGCGAACTTCTTGATCAGGTACTCGTAGGCGTTGCCCAACTCGTCCTCGGGGACGTTGGCTACCGAGAGCGTCTGCGTCGAGAAGTGCTCGATGAGGTTTTTCAGCGTTTCGTCGGGCAGACGCTCGCGGTTGGTCCAGGGCGCGTCACCGAAGATGCCGTCGAGCAGATCCGGGTTGGCGCTTTCGATGGCGCGCATGGCCTTCTGGATGGCGGCACCAACGTTCTTCGGGGTCTGGCGTATATCGTTCCAGTGCGCGCTCTCGGGAATCTGGAAGCGGTGGTTCTCCGCGAACTGCGCGTAGGAGAGGTCACCGCCTGAGTTGGCCAGCGCTGCCTGGTATTCCTCGTCCCAGACATCCGAGACCCGCTTGTAGAACAGCAGTGGGAAGATGAACTGCTTGTAGTCACCGGCGTCGATGAGGCCGCGCAGCAGCACGGCGGCGCCCCAGAGGTAGCTTTCGAGTTCTTGTTGGCTGATGCGTTTGCTTGGGTGACTCATTGCAGCCATCCCCCTTCAGTCATGACCTGCGCAAGCCGCGCTTCGGCTTCACGGCAGCGGGTGAGCGCGTCCTTGAATGCCGCGATGGCAGCGGGCAGCGGCGGGATGTCTTCTTGCAATGGTGGCAGGACATAGCGCGAAATGTTCAGCGTCCAGTCTTCGGCCTTGATCTCGTCGAGGCTGACCACGCGGGCCGCGTCCTGCACGTCAGCAAAGCCGCGATACCAGCTGAGGATTTCGGTGGCGTGCTCGGGCTCCAGATAGTTTTGCGCGCGGCCCCGGCGGAACAGGCGCGACGCATCGGCGATCAGCACCTTCTTCTTGTGCTTGGCCGGTTTGCGCTTGCGCAAGACCAGGATGCACGCGGCCAGGCCGGTGCCGTAAAACAGGTTGGGCGCCAAGCCGATTACGGCCTCGACCAGATCCATCTCCAGCAGTTTCTGGCGGATGTTGCCTTCTACTCCTTTGCGGAACAGCGCGCCCTGGGGCAGCACCACAGCCATCCGGCCGCTGACGTCGGCCATCGACTTGACCATGTGCTGCACCCACGCGAAGTCACCGCTGGATGAGGGTGGCAGGCCGGCAAAGTTGCGGCCGAAGGGATCGTTCAGCCACAGGTCCTCGCCCCACTTTTCCAGCGAGAAAGGGGGGTTGGCGATCACGCAGTCGAACGTGGCCAGTCGGTCGACCTCAAAGAAGGCCGGGTTACGCAGGGTGTCGCCGCGCACCACCTGGAAGTCCTCGATGCCGTGGAGGAAGAGGTTCATCCGCGCGATGGATGAGGTGGTGAGGTTCTTCTCTTGTCCGTACAGCTTGCCCCACAGCCGTTTCACGTCGCCATGCTGTTCCTTCACGTGCTGCACGGCAGCCAGCAACATGCCGCCGGTACCGCAGGCCGGGTCGTAGATGGTCTCGGCTTCTTTGGGATCGAGCATGTCGATCATCAGCCGCACGACGCTGCGCGGGGTGTAGAACTCGCCGGCCTTCTTGTTGGTGGCGTCGGCGAACTTCTTGATCAGGTATTCGTAGGCGTCGCCAAGCAGATCCGAGTTGACGTTCTTGTTGCCAAACGGCAGCTTGGAGAAGTGCTCGATCAGGTCCTTTAGCAAGGCATCAGACAGCCGGTCCTTGTTCGACCACTGGGCATCGCCGAACACGCCGTACAGGGTGTCGGGGTTGGCTTTCTCAATCTCGCGCATCGCGCGCTGAAGGGCCGTCCCGACATTGCTGGCCTTGGTGCGAACGTCGTTCCAGTGGCAGTCTTCCGGGATCTGGAAGCGGTGCGACTCGGGAAACCAGGCCAATTGCTCATCGCCAGTCTCATCGACGATCTCCTGGTACTCCTCGTCCCAGACGTCGCAGATGCGCTTGAAGAACAGCAGCGGAAAGATGTAGGTCTTAAAGTCAGCCGCATCCACCGGGCCGCGCAGGATGTTGGCGGATTCCCAGAGGTGGCTTTCAAGCTGGCTGAGTGTGATTGTCGAAGCTGCTTGCGTCATTTGGATGGCGTGCTCTTGACTGGCGTTTTCGCGAGGCCATCGGCGTGCAGATCGTGCGCGCGGGCGTACTCCAGCACCAGGATTTCGATCATCGAAGCCACCGAGCGGCGCTCGCGCTCAGCCGCCAAGCGCAAAAGCTGCTTGATCTCAGCGGAGGTGCGGATGGATAGGGTTTCGTCCTTCAGGCGTGACATGGCAGCGTCTCGTCAGTGATGTCACGCAAATGTACTGCATTTTGCCCCACCTCGCCACGATTCTCGTCAGGGCGTGGATTCCGTGCTTGAGGCGGCTCGATGACGCGGCCCCTTAGTGTGGTGTCTCAAAAGTAATCATCAAATAATGGTACTCGCTGCCCGCGCCACAGATGCCAAGATGGTGTCCGCACTTTTATGCCACACGAACGGCTTGGGATCCTCGTTGTGACGATCAATGTATTCCCGTATGGATTGCTCCAGCTGAGCAACGCTGGTGTGGGCGCTGCGCTTGATCCACTGCTCGCTGATCTGGCTAAAGAAACGCTCGACCAGATTGAGCCAGGACGCTGAGGTGGGCGTGAAGTGAACGTGGTAGCGAGGATGGGCTGCTAGCCAGGCCCGCACTGCCTGCGTCTTGTGCGTGCCGTAGTTGTCCATGATCAGGTGGATGTCTTGTTCGCCTGGCACCGCTGCATCGATGGCTTTGAGGAACTGCAGGAATTCCACACTGCGGTGACGGCGCTTGAGCTGTCCTATGACTTTGCCAGTGGCCACATCCAGCGCTGCAAACAGCGACGTTGTGCCATGGCGCTTGTAATCGTGCGTGCGCGTGCTGGGTTTGCCAAACGTCAGTGGTAACCCTGGTTGGGTGCGATCCAGAGCCTGGATCTGGCTCTTCTCGTCCACGCACAGCACCAAGGCGCGATCGGGTGGTGCCATATACAGCCCCACCACATCCCGTACCTTGTCCACGAAATGGGGATCCGTCGATAGCTTGAAGGTTTCTTGCAGGTGCGGCTTCAGCCCAAAGGCATGCCAGATGCGCTGCACCGTCGCGGGCGATACGCCAGCGTGCCGACTCATCTGGCGCACGCTCCAGTGCGTGGCGTTGTCAGGCTTGCTCTGGCGAACCTTGTCCACAATGAGCTGAACCTGCTCGTCGCCCACACTGCGCGGGCGGCCAGCGCGCGGGGCATCGGTCAAACCCGCCAGACGATACGCCCGGTAGCGCCGCCGCCACTTGGAGACAGTTTGCACCGTCGTGCCCAAGCGTTGGGCAATCATGGTGCCCGACTCCCCATCTGCGCAGCCCAGCACGATTCGCATGCGCAGCTTCTCGTCCTCGGGCGCTTTGCGTACGCGCAGTCGCGCATGCAGCTCTGCGCGCTCGGCATCGGTGATCTGCAGCTTCGTGGCGGGGCGGCCAGGGTGGGCCATCAGCGTAGTCTCCTATAAGGAAGCTGATTCGACCAACACCGGTCAAAATAGTTCTATCTATTTTTGAGACACCACATTAGCAGGCCGTTGAAAAAGTGCTTTTCGAACGCATCAGGGACGCTGAGTGCGAAGACACGAGCTGCCCAGACGCGTCTGCGCAGCGATTGCAACGGCCCATCTGGCCGGTTTGCAGGCCCTCCCGCCCATTTCGGGCGCACGTATCCCTGGGCTCACGCATGATGCGCGTCCCACCAGCCGCCGATGCTGCCCATTCGCACAAGGTTGTAGGTGGCAAAGCACAGCAGCGCCTGGCCCGTGAGCTTGGCCTGACCGATCAGCTTGGTCTTTGCCAGACCACCGACGGTCTTGATCCAGCCAAAGGCCTCTTCGATGCGCTTGCGCACCTTCAGGCTGGTCTTGTAGCCCTCGTGCCGTGTCACTCGCGCATCCACCGCCGAGTGTTTGTCCTTGGCCGCCACGTGGGGCGTGACTTTGAGCTTTCTGCAGCCTTTGATGAAGGCCTTGCTGTCGTAGCCCTTGTCGGCACCGACCGTGGCCCGTTTGTTCCTGTTGCCCCGACGCTCCAACATGGCCAGCGCCGCCTCGCGCTCGGCCGTGCCGCTGGCGTGGGTGATCTCGACATCCACGATCAGCCCGTTGCGGTTCTCCATGAGGATGTGCCCCATGTGGCACAGGCGGGATTTGTCGCCCTGGCTCTTCTTGAACAGCCGGGCATCGGCGTCCGTGGTGCTCTCGTGGGTGTCGTTGCAGCGCTCCTGCCCCTTGAAGTCCACCTCGGGGTTGCGCCCAGGCGGCGTGCCGCTGTCGTCGTCTTTGCGCTTGAAGCTCTTGTGCGAGGCCCAGGCGTCAATGAGCGTGCCGTCCACGCTGAAGTGCTCGTCGCTGGCGAGCTTGCCCCACTGGGCACTGAGCTTGACGCGCTCGAAGAAGGCGCGGGCGAGGTCTTCGTTGAACAGACGTTCGCGGTTGGCGCTGAAAGTGGAGTGGTCCCAGACCTTGTCTTCGATGTTCAGGCCCACGAACCAGCGGTACAGCAGGTTGTAGTTGATCGCTTCGACCAACTGGCGCTCGCTGCGGATGGAGAACAGGATCTGCAGCAGCAAGGCCTTGAGCAGCATCTCCGGTGGCACCGATGGGCGGCCACGGCGGGCGTACACCGCTTCGAACTCGCGGTTCATGGTTGCCAGCAGCGCATCAACCACCGCGCGCAACTTGCGCAGCGGGTGTGCCTGCGGCACGCGCTCTTCAAGGCTGATGTAGCTGAACATCGCCCCCTGGAAATCTTGACTGCCTCTCATCGTCCTCGTCTGGGTCGTTCACCGATGGCTTCAGATCGTAGCGGCCAACGCGGGCGTCGGCGGGGGATTTTTCAACGGCCTGTTAGCGGTAGTCGGCTTTACAGGGCGCTCCGCCTCGATGGCGATGGGTTGCAGGGCATGCCGGCTGCTGGCCTGATTGGCTTGCCCGTAGTGTCGCCGTGTCTTGGCGCTGGCATGTCCCAGCCCCTGGCTGACTGAGTCCGCAGCCGCGTGCCGTTTCAGGTCGGCCGCCCATTGGTGGCGCAGGCAGTAAGCCGTGACGGCGTGCTTGTGCTTCGGCCAGAGGCTGTGTGCCAGCCGACGGGCTTCGACGGTGAAGTTGACTGGGCTGTCAATGCAAACGAGCAATTCCCGCCGCCCCGCTAGCCGGATGCGCAGAGCCTCCAGCAATGGATGGGGATCGTGTGCGCCATAGGCGATCAAGCGGTGCGGCTGGCCTTGATGCGCCTTGACCTTGGCGCCATCGATCTCGAATCTGATCTCGCCCATGCCGCTGCGCGGATTGTTCACCCGGCGAATGTGCACGCCTTGCCGGAGCTCTTCCGGGCGGCAGCCGGTCAGCGCGGCGACCAGAATCGCATCGGCATACTTGCCTTTCGCAGCGCGCTGATACAGTTGCTCGCGCCAGTCGCCGGGGAGGCCGCGCAAGGCTTGCCGCTTGCTGGCACGCTTGCGGCGCTCATCGGTTGGGCCGCTTTGCCGGGCTGTCTCGAACTCGCGCAGAAATGTACGCTGTTGTTGCAATTGGGCTTGGATGGCCATGACTTGCAACCTGTCCACAGGTCGGGCAGAGAGCGCGGAACGCAGGCTTTTCAGCTGCTCGACAAGATCGGCGTACAGGCAGTAGCGAAGCGCTGCGACGCGTTTGTAGAAGGTTGTCGGACGCAGGGTGGCCGTCATGACTTCGGCCACCCCACCTTCGGCGTAGCGGGCACGCTGCAACAGCGTTCGGCCGAGCTGGCGATAGTCTTGTCTGGTCTTGCTGCTCAAGCTGGCAAACTCATCGGCCGGGAGCATGGCTTGCATCTCGCGTCGGCACGATTCGATCAGCGCAACCATCTCATTCGCGTCGATCATGGCTTCCGGCCATGAAACATCGCTTTCAAATCGGCGATGGCCTTTGCGCGTTCAGCCTTAGCTTTTTGACGCTCGGCTTCTGGCTGTTGCACAGGGGCGCGGGATGCCGATGCCTCCATCGCCTCCTGTCGGTTCTTTCGCCAGCGGGCGATACTCGGCGCGAACTCAGGGATGAAGTCTCCCGCGACAGCGCTATTCATCACGGCCAATAGCCATGAGCGCACGGAGCGGATGCCCGCGTGCTTGCCACTACCGGCTGCCGATAGCACGCCAGCCAATTCGTCAGCGGCAAGCTGAATCTGTTCTGCCGTGAGCGAGGGCCCGAAGCGGCGGGTTACGTCGCCTATGACGCGCAGGTAGGGTAGAAGGGAAGGGTGCGACAAGTCCAAGGGCGCGGAAGCCTCTCCCGTTTTCGGAGAGTTATCCACAGCCCCTGTCTGTAGTAGTGGTTTTATATTTTTTACTACTACTTCTTCCTTGTATTCACCTACACCTATATCACCGCCCTGACCGGCGACGGATGCGCCGTCCACGGTTTCTCCGTCGCCGGCCAAGCCGGCCATGGATGTCTGTGGCACCTTTTGCGAAACGGGTGTCAACACGGACTCCCATCGCCAAAGCCCTTCCTCGTCCTGGAACTTCCTCCGCGCCAGGTAGCCGGCATCTTCAAGTTCGCGCAGGATGCGGCGGCAAAGGTCTCGCCCAAGATGGCCTTTCGCTCGTGACTGATCGTGCAACACGCGCGGCAGTGCGACAGCGCGCAACTGCCAGTTGCGGCCCAGCGAGAGCAAGTGGCAAGCCACGCCTCGCGCTTCATAGCTCAGCCGCGCATCGCGCAGCAGGCTGCAAGGCAGAGACCACCAGTATTCGGCGGAGTCGTCAATGCGGATGCGGCTCATGACTTCGCCCTCTGGAGAGCCGGACAACCGTCGTGCTCGCGCTCCGCCGCCTGAGTCTCAAGCCACGCGTCGATCTCGTGGGCAAAAAAGCCAATCGAACGGCCGCCAGGGCCTAGCCGAACTGGCTTTGGAAAATCTTCAGTCTGGCAAAGTCGCCAGAGGGTTGTCCGGCTGACGGCAATTTTGTCGCAGACATCCTGAACCTTTATGACGCGCATGAAACACCTCGAATGATCTTGAACACGAGGCCATGCTGCGACTGATTGAAGCCGTGCGCACGGACATTAAATATGCGCAAAACCGCGTCACTTTCTGTCCGTCGTAAATCCCCTCCAGCGGATGCGAGCTGCTAGATCAATCCGGAGAGTTTATAGAAACGCCTTGAAAACTGATCCGGTAGCTGATTTCACCGGATACGTGTTTGTCACCATGGAGGTAGTGTAGTGTTGCATTCTGTTTGGAACTTAATCGGCTATTGGCGCGGATGACCTTTTGCAGGATGTCGCGAGCGTTCTTGGTCCAGATGAACGGCTTGGGGTTGGTGTTGTGATGCGCGATGTACTCATCGATGGCCGAGACGAGTTCGGGCACGCTGGTGAACACCCCGCGGCGTAGCCGGTTCTCGGAGATGTCGCGAAAGAAGCGCTCGACCATGTTCAGCCACGATGCCGAGGTCGGCGTGAAGTGCATGTTGAATCTGGGGTGCTTGGCCAGCCACTCCTGCACAGCTGGATGCTTGTGCGTGGCGTAGTTGTCGGCGATCAGATGCAGCGTCTTGTCCTTGGGCGTCTCCCGATTGATTTGACGCAGGAACTTCAGCCACTCGATGTGGGTGTGGCGCTGCTGGCACTGGCCGATGACCTGACCGTTGAGCACGTTGAGCGCAGCGAACAAGGTGGTTGTGCCGTTGCGCTTGTAGTCGTGCGTCATGGTGGCCGCGCGCCCCTTCTTGAGCGGCAGCCCGGGCTGCGTTCGGTCCAGCGCCTGCACCTGGCTCTTTTCGTCGCAGCACAGCACCAGCGCATGCTCGGGCGACGACATGTAAAGCCCCACGATGTCTTCGAGCTTTTGCACGAACTGCGGATCGCGCGAGACCTTGAAGCCGCGCACGATGTGAGGCTTGAGACCGTGGGCCTGCCAATGGCGCATCACGGTGCTGGCGCTGACGCCCAACTCAGCGGCCATCGTGCGCGTGCTCCAGTGCGTGGCCGCCTCGGGCTTGGTCTGTGTGGTTAGCTTCACAAGCTTGGCCACATCCACCTTCACCGGCGGTGCGCCGCGCGGCAAGTCGCGCTCGATACCTTGCAGCCCCAATTGCAGGTAGCGTTCACGCCAGCGCGCCACCTGCACGCGCCCAATGCCAAGCTGCTCGGCAATATCCTTGTTTTGCAGCCCCTGCGCGGCCAGCAGCACGATCTGGGCGCGCTGGGCCAATCTGACGCTGGTGCGCTTGGAGCGCGCCAGCCGGCTCAGCTCGCTTTCCTCTTCATCCGTCAACACAATCGTCGGGGCAACTCGCAATTTTTCACTCCAATGCAAACCGTAGTAGAGCATTGGAGCGTGGTTGCTCAATTAAGTTTCATTAAGAATCAAACACTACAGTAGCATCTTTCCCCCTTGCGCATCTTGCGAAGCATGGTTTTAGCGCGCTGAATACTGGTTACGGAGTTTTCTCCCGCTTCGTGAAAGACTGCGGCCAAGCAACGTACCGCGTCGGACTCTAGGACTTGGTCCCCCCGTTTTCTCTCTCTCCCGCTATTTGCAACGCCAAGCGTCCAACCAGCGATGTGGCAAATCAAAACGAACTCCGCCGCGGTATCAAGCTCGGCGGTAAGTGATGGCCTACCTCTTTTGTTAGAAGCGAGCCCTTCTGCAATCATTTGAAGTGTGTGTAGGTTGTGTCGGATCAGGACGTGCTCATGGCATTGTGCTGGTTCGATATTTAGCTCCGCCCACAACTGCTCGTCATCCGGCTCATTAGCTGCCGCATCAAGCGTGCCTGACGACAAATATCGATTTTCCTCACTTAGGAGCCACTTGATTTCATCAGGCTTTAAACCCAGCAATGTTTCTTGCAGTAGGTGAACGGCTTTGGCAACGGCCTGGTAGCGTTTTTTTCTCTCTTCGTCTCTGAGGGGCTTGACTTGGTCCGCATGCCACGCCGCCAAAGTTTTGAGCTGCTCGGAAAAAGCAGCGGGGTCTCTGAAAACAGGAAGGCCACAACGGGTTCTGCGGGCGAAAACTTCATATTCAATTTGACCGAGGGGGAGAAAGGCATGCCCATCGCTTGATGTTTTGATCGGCTTCATGCTTGCCCCTTCCATTCATCCAACTTGTCCGCCCATTCCTGCATCATGGTGCGACGCTCATCGAAATAGGTGGCGTGGTTGTAGGTACGACGCACATTGTTCTGGTCAGCATGGGCAAGCTGCGCTTCGATGGCATCGGGACGGTAGCCCATCTCGTTAAGGCGGGTACTGCCGGTGGTCCGTGTGGCGTGTGGGCTATAAGCGCCACTCCACCCCAAAACCTTGAGCGCCTGGCGAAGCGATGCGGCGGACATAGGGGCGTTGCGATCATCCCGGCCAGGAAACAGGTGCTTGCGGTTGCCGGTAATGGCATGCAGTCCTTTGAGCATCTCCACTGCCTGTCGTGGCAGAGGCACGACGTGCTCCTTGCGCGCTTTCATGCGCTGCGCCGGGATACGCCAAACAGCCTTCTCAAGGTCAAACTCATCCCAGGCCGCCTCGGCCACTTCGGTCGGTCGCGCTAGGGTCCACCACATCAGTTGCATGCAATGACTTACCTGAAAGCTGCAGCGGTGGTTTGCGAAGTCGCTCAGCAGTTTGCCGATCTGCTCTTTACTCAGTGCCGGCTTGTGCTGGGTCTTGTTTGCCGGTAGCGCCTTGCGCACCGGCCAAACCGGGTCGCTGTCGGCTCGCAAGGTGGCGACGGCGAACTCGAATACGGCGGACATGGTGCGCCGCGCCTCGGCGGCGACCGTGGGCGCGCCACGCTTTGCTGTTTTCTGCAGGATGTCCAGGACATGGGTTGGCGTTATTTCGCGAACCGGCATATTGCCGATACTGGGGAACACCACGCGTTCCAGCATATCCAGACGCCGGTTCTTGGTGACATCTTCCCAGTCCTTTGTCTGCAGCCACTCCTTGGCGACGATCTCGAAGGTGTTCTTTGCTTCGCTGGCTTTCCGGATGCGGTCGAGCTGCCTTTGCTGCGCGGGATTGATGCCTTGCTTGACCAGTTTGCGTGCGGCCTCGCTGCGTTCCCTGGCTTCAGAGAGCGTAACAGCAGGGTATTCGCCAAGCGCAAACATGCTGGCCTTGCCATCCAGTGTGAAGCGGTATCGCCAAGCCTTGACTCCGTTGGGCTTGACTTCGAGGTAAAGCCCGCGCTGGTCATTCAAGCGGTAGAGCTTCTCCCTGGGCTTGGCGTTGCGGCAGTGCGTGTCGGTAAGCATGGTGGCTGACTCCTTGTCATGGCGACAGCGGCACTATACTCACTTATTCGTACATACTCCAAGAGCTGTACTCGCTAGCGTACTCAGGCATGCATTGACTGCTCGGGAAACTTGAAGCAGCGCTATGAAACAATAAAACCGCGCAACTGCGCGGTTTTATTGGGGATTTTCATGCTTTCCTGGTGTTTCATGAAACATCAGGAAAACGGCTTGGCGACTCAGACGTTGAAGAGGAAGTTCATCACGTCGCCGTCTTTGACGACGTATTCCTTGCCCTCGGCGCGCATCTTGCCCGCGTCCTTGGCGCCCTGCTCGCCCTTGTACTGGATGAAGTCCTCGAACGCGATGGTCTGCGCGCGGATGAAGCCGCGCTCGAAGTCGCCGTGGATCACGCCGGCCGCCTGCGGCGCCGTGTCGCCCACGTGGATGGTCCAGGCGCGCACTTCCTTCACGCCGGCGGTGAAGTAGGTCTGCAGGCCCAGCAGTTTGAAGCCCGCGCGGATCAGGCGGTTCAGGCCCGGCTCCTCCAGCCCCATTTCCTGCAGGAACATGTCGCGGTCCTCGTCGCCCATCTCGGCCATCTCGGCCTCGATCTTGGCGCAGATGGCGACCACGGGCGCGCCCTGGGCCTCGGCATAGGCCTTGAGCTTGTCCAGCAGGGGGTTGTTCTCGAAACCGTCCTCGGCCACGTTGCCCACGAACATCGCCGGCTTGGCGGTGATCAGGCAGAACTGCTTGAGCAGCGGCGCGTCTTCCTTGGACACGGGCACGGTGCGCGCCGGCTTGCCCTCATCCAGCGCAGCCTGGATGGGCGTGAGCAGTTGCACCAGCTTGGCGGCTTCCTTGTCGTTGCCGCTCTTGGCCGCCTTGCTATAGCGCTGCAGGGCCTTCTCGACGGTGGCCAGGTCGGCCAGGCACAGCTCGGTCTGGATGACCTCGATGTCGGCGATGGGGTCCACGCGGCCGGCCACGTGGATCACGTTCGGGTCCTCGAAGCAACGCACCACGTTGACGATGGCATCGGTCTCGCGGATGTGCGCCAGGAACTGGTTACCCAGGCCTTCGCCCTTGGAGGCACCAGCCACCAGGCCCGCGATGTCGACGAACTCGACGATGGCGGGCACGATGCGCTCGGGATTGATGATCTCTGCCAGCTGCTGCAGGCGCGGATCGGGCACCTCCACCACGCCGGTGTTGGGCTCGATGGTGCAAAAAGGGTAGTTCTCGGCGGCAATGCCGGCCTTGGTGAGGGCGTTAAAGAGGGTGGACTTGCCGACGTTGGGCAGGCCCACGATGCCGCATTTCAGGCTCATGGCAGGGCTTTCGTAGGTTCGGGAGACAAACCCGCCATTTTACGGGAGGGGGTATGCAGCGAAGCGCGCGCGGGCCAATGCCCCGCAGGCGCTCCCCTCGCCGGGCGCCCCCGCAGGGCCCCCCTCAGTCGAACCGCAGGTTGGCCGCCACGGGCTGGCCCACGCGCAGCACCGTGCCCGTGCCCTCGCGCACGATGGCATTCATGGCGAAGGTGATCGCGCCGTCCATGCGCGGGTCCTGGCGGTAACGGCGCAGGGCCGTGCTGACGGCCGGGGTGCTCTCGGCCGTGGCGGGGTCGATGTTGGGGATGGGGCAGCGTGTGCACGGCTTGACGAGCTGCAGCCGCACCTCGCCTTCGCCCGTGCCGATGAACAGCTCGTCGATGCGGTCTTCGTCGTGCGCCTCGACCCCGGCAATCACCAGGTTGGGCCGAAAGCGCTCCATGCCCACCGCCCCCTCGCCCGCGGCCAGCAGCCGCTCGTTGAGGCCGTCCAGCGACCCCTGGCTCGCCACCAGCAGCGGAAAGCCGTCCGCGAACTGGGTGGGCGCCTCGATGCCGCCGGTCCACCGCAGACTGGACAGCCGGCGGTGCTCCGGGTCAAACCGCACCAGCCGGCAGCGCAGCCCCAAAAAGTCCGAAAACCACTGCGCGGCCAGGTCGCCCATGTCCCAGGCGGGCACGGTGTCGTCCCACACCTGCACGGTGGCCGGCTGCTCCACCCGGTCCAGCGCCACATGCAGCGCCAGCATGCCGGGCGCGCGCAGCACCAGGTCGTCGCTGCGCAACTGCGGGCGAATCAGCGCCATGCGCGGCAGCGTGCGCTGCGACAGGAACACGCCCTGCGCGTCGACCACCATCCAGGCGCGGTCCAGGTCCAGCCCGGTATCGGTCAGCAGAGCCTGCTGCACCTCGATGCCCGCGCAGGACTTCACGGGATGGATGAACAGCCGGGCCACGGTACCGGTCAAATCATGGTCTGCACGAAAGCTCACGCTGCTGCTCCTGTCGCTGGCGATGGATGAGGGGATTGGCCCGCGATTGTGCCGCCGCCCCACCCGGCGCAGGGGCGTAGCGCGGCTCCTACAATCCCGGGATGGCGCAGACATTTGACGTATGTATCCGCGGCGCGGGCGTGGTGGGCCGCACCTTGGCACTCTTGCTGGCGCGCGACCGCCTGCGCGTGGCGCTGGTGGGCCCGCCGGAGGGCTCCCCCTCCGACGGCGACGTGCGCGCCTACGCGCTCAACGCCGCCTCGCGCGCGCTGCTGGAATCCGTGCGCGGCTGGCCCGACGCGCAGCATGCGACGGCCGTGCTGCAGATGCAGGTGCACGCCGACCAGGACGGCCAGGTGCGCTTTGACGCGGCCCAGCAGGGCCACGACGCGCTGGCCTGGATCGTGGACGTGCCCGCGCTGGAGGCGCGCCTGGCAGATGCCGTGCGCTTTCAGCCGCTGGTGGAGCCGGTCGCCGCGCCCGTGGACGCCGCGCTCACCGTGGTGTGCGAAGGCCGCGCCAGCCGCACGCGCGCCGAGTTCGGTGCCGAATTCGACATCACCCCCTACGCCCAGCACGCGATCGCCACGCGGCTGGTGTGCGAGCGGCCCCACGGCCAGGTGGCGCGCCAGTGGTTCTTGCCCGACGGCAGCATCCTCGCCTTCCTGCCGCTGGACGGCGCCCAGGGGCGCGCCGTGGCCGTGGTGTGGTCGGTGCCGCAGGAGCAGGCTCCGCACTGGCTGCAGGCCGACGAGGGCAGCTTCACCCAGCGCCTGCGCGAAGCCAGCCGCGATGCGCTGGGCGCTTTGCAGCTCGCGGGCCCGCGCGCCAGCTGGCCGCTGCAGCAGGCCCAGGCGCGCCACTGGTGCGGCGCCCTGCCCGGCCAGTCCGCCCTGGGTGCGCGCCGCAGCTGGGCACTGGCCGGCGACGCCGCACACAACGTGCACCCCCTGGCCGGCCAGGGCCTGAACCTGGGCCTGGGCGACGCGCGCACGCTGGCGCGTGTGCTGCACGAGCGCGCGGCCTGGCGCAGCGTGGGCGATCTGCGCCTGCTGCGCAGCTACGAGCGCGAACGCAAGGCCGCGCTGCTGCCGATGGGCATGGCCATGGACGGCCTGCAGCAACTCTTCACCCGGCGCGAGGGCGCGCTGGCCGCGCTGCGCAACTGGGGCATGAAGGGCTTCGAGCGCAGCGGCCCGCTCAAGGCCTGGGTGGCCCGCCAGGCCATGGGCGCTGACTGACACGACGAGCCCCCTTTTTCTGAGTAGAACGGAAACCAACGCAATGAAACTCCTCCCCACCTTGCTGGCCGCCACTGCCCTGTGCCTGGGCCTGAACGCATCGGCACAGGACGCAGCGATCCGCAAGGCGCTGGCCGAGCGCATCCCGCAGCTGCAGCAGATCGACGAAGTGCGCTCCACGCCCATGAAGGGGCTGTACGAGGTGCGCATCGGCACCGACCTGTTCTACACCGACGCCCAGGGCAACTACCTGATCCAGGGCGAGCTGATCGACACCAAGGCGCGGCGCAACCTCACAGAGGACCGCATCAACAAGCTGACGGCGGTGGACTTCAAGGCCCTGCCGCTGCAGGACGCCTTCACCCTGGTGCGCGGCAACGGCGAGCGCAAGCTGGCGGTGTTCGAGGACCCGAACTGCGGCTACTGCAAGCGCTTCGAGAAGGACATGCAGAACGTGGACAACGTGACGGTGTACCTGTTCCTCTACCCCATCCTCAGCCCGGACTCGGCCGAGAAGTCGCGCAACATCTGGTGCGCCAAGGACCGCGCGGCCGCGTGGGACGACCACATGCTGCGCGACAAGACGCCCGCAGCGGCCAGCTGCGACACGGCAGCGCTGCAGCGCAACCTGGCGTTCGGGCGCAAGCACAAGATCACCGGCACGCCCACGCTGATCTTTGCCGACGGCTCGCGCGTGCCCGGCGCCATCGGCGCGCAGGACGTGGAAAAGCGCCTGGCCGCTGCCGGGAAGTAAGGCGCCACTGCCGCCCACCGCGCATCCTTCATCGGCATGCGCTGCAAATATGAGAGCTGCTAGCGCTTGCTCACTGAGGACTTTCAATACATTTCATATTGAAACCCTTGTCTAGTAAGCGCAAGCAGCTATTTTTTTTGACGTCACCCCTCTCGCTGCATTCCGCCATGTCTCTTGCCGCCAGCACCGCCGCCGTCCACTACCGCATCGACCCCACGCAGACCCACGCCCACCTGTACCGCGTCACGCTCACCGTGGCGGTGCCGGCGGCGCAGCAGGAGCTGTCGCTGCCGGTGTGGATTCCGGGCAGCTACCTGGTGCGCGAGTTCTCCAAGAACCTGCAGTCGCTGCAGGCGCAGCAGGGCGGCGCCCCCGTGTCCCTGCAGCAGCTGGACAAGCACCGCTGGCGCGCGCAGTGCACGGCGGGCACGCCGCTGGTGCTGAGTTACGAGGTGGCCGCCTACGACACCTCGGTGCGCACCGCCTGGCTGGACGCCACGCGAGGCTTCTTCAACGGCACCAGCCTGTGCCTGCGCGTGCACGGGCAAGAGGACGCGCCTCACACGCTGGAGGTCGCGTGCCCGCCCGCGCTGGCCGGCTGGTCGCTGGCCACGGGGCTGGAGCCGGTGGCGGTCGCACCGTCCGGCTTCGGGCTGTACCGCGCACGCAACTATGACGAACTGGTCGACTGCCCCGTGGAGATGGGCCCGTTCTGGAGCGCCCAGTTCACCGCCTGCGGCGTGGCGCACCAATTGGTGGTGGCCGGCGCCGCGCCGTCGTTGGATGGCGAGCGCCTGCTGCGCGACGTGCAGCGCATCTGCGAGGAGGCCATCCGCTTTTGGCATGGCGCGCAGCAGCCGCCGTTCACACGCTATGTGTTCCTGCTCAACGTGGTGCACGACGGCTACGGCGGGCTGGAACACGGCAACTCCACCGCCCTCATCTGCGGCCGGCGCGACCTGCCGCGCGTGGGCGAGGCCGCCACGCCCGAGGGCTACACCACCCTGCTCGGCCTCATCAGCCACGAGTACTTCCACACCTGGAACGTCAAGCGCCTGCGCCCCGCCGAATTCGCGCGCTACGACTACACGCGCGAGAACTACACCGAGCTGCTGTGGTTTTTCGAAGGCTTCACCAGCTATTACGACGACCTGCTGCTGCGCCGCGCGGGCCTGGTGGACCACGCCACCTACCTGCGTCTGCTGACCAAGAACATCAACCAGATGCTGCAGACGCCGGGCCGCCAGGTGCAGTCGGTGGCGCAGGCCAGCTTCGACGCCTGGGTCAAGTACTACCGCCAGGATGAGAACACGCCCAACAGCACCGTGAGCTACTACACCAAGGGCGCGCTGGTCGGCCTGTGCCTGGACCTCGCGCTGCGCCGCGAAGGCCGCACCACGCTGGACGACGTGATGCGCGCGTTGTGGCAGCGCACGGGCGGCGGCCCCATGGCCGAGACCGACCTGCTGGCCGTTTTGCAGGAGTTGTCGGGGCGCGACTGGTCCGGCGAGATCGGGCAGTGGGCGCACGGCACGGCGGAGCTGCCGCTGGCCGAGCTGCTGGCCGCCCATGGCATCCGGTTGCAGGCGGAGCCCGCGCAGATCGCCCAGCGCCTGGGCCTGCGCGTGAACGAGAACCACGGCGTGCACATCAAGACCGTGCTGCGCGGCGGTGCGGCAGAGGCGGCCGGCTTCATGGCCGGCGACGAATGGCTGGCGCTGGAAACGCCGGGCCAGGCCTGGCGCTTGCACAAGTTGGACGATGTGCCGCTGTACGCCGCCAGCGCCACCCAGATCACGGCCCTGGTGGCGCGCGACCAGCGTCTGATGCGCCTGGCGCTCACTCTGCCAGGCGCCGGCGCGGCCTCTGACACGGTGCGCCTGGACGTGCAGGACGCCGCCGCGGCCCAGCGCTGGCTGGGGCCGGCCCAGCCGGGTCCTCAGGCATGAAGGCTTGGGTATATTCCCGGCATCCCACCCACTACAAACAGGAGATCACCTTGGCCTACGAATGCATCGAAGTCCGCACCGAAGCGGACAAGGTCGGCATCATCACGCTCGCCCGTCCCAAGCAGCTCAACGCGCTCAACGACCAGCTCATGACCGAGCTGGGCGAGGCCCTCAAGGCGTTCGACGCCGACGAGAAGATCGGCTGCATCATCCTGACGGGCAGCGAGAGGGCCTTCGCCGCGGGCGCCGATATCGGCGCCATGGCCAAGTACAGCTTTGCCGATGCGTACAAGGGTGACTACATCACCCGCAACTGGGAGCAGATCCGCAGCATCCGCAAGCCCGTCATCGCGGCGGTGAGCGGCTACGCCTTGGGCGGCGGCTGCGAGCTGGCGATGATGTGCGACTTCATCATCGCGGCCGACAATGCCAAGTTCGGACAGCCCGAAATCAAGCTGGGCGTGATCCCCGGCGCGGGCGGCACGCAGCGCCTGCCGCGCGCCGTGGGCAAGGCCAAGGCCATGGACATGGCCCTCACCGGCCGCATGATGGACGCCACGGAAGCCGAGCGCTCCGGCCTCGTCAGCCGCGTGGTGCCGCTGGACAAGCTGATGGAAGAAGCCCTGGGTGCGGCCCTCGTCATCAGCGGTTTCTCGCAGATCGCCGTGATGGCCGCCAAGGAATCGGTGAACCGCGCCTTCGAAGGGACTTTGAGCGATGGCGTGATGTTCGAGCGCCGCCTGTTCCATGCGCTGTTCGCCACCCAGGACCAGAAGGAAGGCATGGACGCCTTCGTGAATAAGCGCGCCGCAGTCTTCACGCACCAATAAATTTTTGTTCTATAATTCGCGGCTTCGGTGGTATAGCTCAGTTGGTTAGAGCGCAGCATTCATAATGCTGATGTCCCAGGTTCAAGTCCCGGTACCACCACCAGATATAACCCGCAGCGCCCCAGGTGCTGCGGGTTTTTCTTTAGCCGCGTGGCGGGCCGGTGCCTGCCACTAGAATTTTCGTTTCAGCCCCTGGATGTACACCATGAATCGCTGCAACACCCGCACCTTCGCGTCCACCCGCACCCGCGGCGCCTGGCTGGCGTCCCTCGCATGCCTGGCACTGCTGGGCGGCACCGCGCCCACGGCCGCCAGGGCCCAGGCGGTGGCGGCCACCGGCCTTGCGCGCACCTTCCCCGCCAATGCGCTGCGCGGCACGCTGAACTTCCAAGACCGCACGACGGCCCTGCTCAACGGCAATGCCATCCAGGTGGCGCCGGGCATGCGCTTGTTCAGCCCGCAGAACGCGCTGGTCATGACCCACACCGTGCAGGGCAAGCCCCTGAAGGCGAACTACGTGACCGAGGCCAGCACGGGCATGCTGCTCACCGCCTGGATCCTCACGCCCGCCGAGGCCGCCTTGCCCCGCAAGGGCAGCGACACGGAAACCAACGTGCGTTTCGAGTGGGACACCAAGCCCGCCGCGCTGCGCTGACACACCCGCGCTGATCCACCGCGCTGAAGCCCGGCGCGCGTTCGCGTTTCGCCGGCCCCGCTGGCCAGCCCGCAACCGCCCCGCTGCCGCCTGCGCCGCGGCGGCTGGTCTTTCGCGAGATTGAAGAGACACAAGCCATGTCCAAGAAAGTTTTCATCAAGACCTTCGGCTGCCAAATGAACGAGTACGACTCGGACAAGATGGCCGATGTGCTGGGCGCCGCCCAGGGCTATGAGCCCACCGACGACCCGGAGCAAGCCGACCTGATCCTGTTCAACACCTGCTCGGTGCGCGAGAAAGCGCAGGAGAAGGTGTTCAGCGACCTCGGCCGCGTCAAGCACCTCAAGGACAAGGGCGTGCTCATCGGCGTGGGCGGCTGCGTGGCCAGCCAAGAGGGCGAGGAGATCATCAAGCGCGCCCCGTTCGTGGATGTGGTCTTCGGCCCGCAGACGCTGCACCGCCTGCCCGATCTGCTCAACGCCCGCGCCGCCAAGGCCAGGCCGCAGGTGGATATTTCCTTCCCTGAGATCGAGAAGTTCGACCACCTGCCGCCCGCGCGCGTGGAGGGCGCCAGCGCGTTCGTGTCGATCATGGAAGGCTGCTCCAAGTACTGCAGCTACTGCGTGGTGCCCTACACGCGCGGCGAAGAGGTCAGCCGCCCGTTCGAGGACGTGTTGGTGGAGGTCGCCGGCCTGGCCGACCAGGGCGTGCGCGAAGTCACGCTGCTGGGCCAGAACGTGAACGCCTATTTGGGCGCCATGGGCGACACGGCGGAGAAAGCCGACTTTGCGCTGCTGCTGGAGTACGTGGCCGAGATTCCCGGTATCGAGCGCATCCGCTTCACCACCAGCCATCCCAACGAGTTCACGCCGCGCCTGATCGAGGCCTACGCCAAGATCCCGAAGCTGGTGAGCCACCTGCACCTGCCCGTGCAGCACGGCAGCGACCGCATCCTGATGGCCATGAAGCGTGGCTACACGGCCATGGAATACAAGAGCACCATCCGCAAGCTGCGCGCCATCCGCCCCGACATGGCGATGAGCAGCGACTTCATCGTGGGCTTCCCGGGCGAGACCGAGGAAGACTTCCAGAAGATGATGAAGCTGATCCACGATGTGCGCTTCGACAATTCCTTCAGCTTCATCTTCAGCCCGCGCCCCGGCACGCCCGCCGCCAACCTGCACGACGACACGCCGCATGAGGTGAAACTGCGCCGCCTGCAGGAGTTGCAGGCCGTGATCAACCGCAACATCCTGGAGATCAGCCAGGAGCGCGTGGGCACGGTGCAGCGTCTGCTGGTGGAGGGCGTATCCAAGCGCGACGGCAGCGAGCTGATGGGCCGCACCGAATGCAACCGCGTGGTCAACTTCCCCGGCCACGAGCGGCTGATCGGCCAGATGATCGACGTGAAGATCACCGAGGCGCGTACCTACACGCTGCGCGGCGAGGTGGTGATGGGCGAGGTCACGACCGCGGTCGGATGACCCTCAAAAACCATAGCTACCAGCGCTTGCTACCTCTGGATTTCCAATGTTTTTCCGCCTGAAACCCTTGAAATACCAGCGCGAGCAGCTCTATTTATAGGAGCGGTCACCGCTCCCCTGTTCAGAACCGCGGCATGCCTCCGATGCCCGGCAGGCCGCCCTTCATGCCGCCCATCTTCTTCATGAGCTTCATGAGGCCGCCGCCCTTCATCTTCTTCATCATGCCCTGCATCTGCTCGAACTCGTTGAGCAGGCGGTTGACCTCCTGCACCTGCACGCCGGCGCCCTGGGCGATGCGCTTCTTGCGTGTGGCCTTGATGAGCTCGGGCTTGCGGCGCTCCAGCGCCGTCATGCTGCAGATGATGCCCTCCTTGCGGCGGATGTCGCGCTCGGCCTTGTCCATGTCCACCTGACCGGCCTTGGCCGTGAGCTGCGCGGGCAGCTTGTCCATGAGGCTGGACAGGCCGCCCATCTGCTTCATCTGCTGCAACTGGGCCAGGAAGTCGTTCAGATCGAACCCGTCGCCGCTCTTGACCTTGGCGGCGAGCTTTTGCGCCGCCTCCATGTCCACGCCGGCCGTGACCTGCTCGACCAGCGCGACGATGTCGCCCATGCCCAGGATGCGGCCCGCGTGGCGCTCGGCGTCGAACACCTCCAGGCCGTCGATCTTTTCGGACACGCCGGCAAACTTGATCGGCGCGCCCGTCACCTGGCGCACCGACAGCGCCGCACCGCCGCGCGAGTCACCGTCCAATTTTGTGAGCACGATGCCCGTGAGCGGCAGCGCTTCCTTGAAAGCCTTGGCGGTGTTCACCGCGTCCTGGCCCTGCATGGCATCGACGACAAACAGCGTCTCCACCGGGTTCAGCACGGCATGCAGGTCCTTGATTTCCTGCATCAGCACCTCGTCGATGGCCAGGCGGCCGGCCGTGTCCACCAGCAGCACGTCGAAGAAGTGCTTCTTGGCGTAGTCCAGCGCTCCAAGGGCGATGTCGCGCGGCTTCTGGTCGGGCGTGCTGGGGAACCACTCGGCGCCGGCCTGCTTGGTCACGGTCTTGAGCTGCTCGATGGCGGCGGGGCGGTACACGTCGCCCGAGACGGTCAGCACCTTCTTCTTGCGCTTTTCGATCAGGTGCTTGGCCAGCTTGGCCGTGGTGGTGGTCTTGCCCGCGCCCTGCAGGCCGGCCATCAGGATCACCGCCGGCGGCTGCGCGTTGAGGTTGATGTCCGCCACGCCCTCGCCCATGGTCGCGGCCAGCTCCTTGTTCACGATGCCCACCAGCGCCTGGCCGGGCTTCAGGCTACCCAGCACCTCCTGGCCCAGGGCTTTTTCCTTCACGCGGGCGATGAAGTCGCGCACCACGGGCAGCGCCACGTCGGCCTCCAGCAGGGCCATGCGCACCTCGCGCAGCATGTCCTGCACGTTGGCTTCGGTGATGCGGGCCTGGCCGCGCATCTCCTTGACGAGACGGGTGAGTTTTTCGGTGAGTGCGGAGGCCATGGCCAAATGCTCCAGATGCACCGGCCCGGGCGTAATGCCGACCGATGGCACAGCCCCGACGACCAGGGGCGAAAGGCTAAACTGCGAACCCATGATTTTACCCAGTGCTTCCCCGCTCGGCTGGCTGCTCGCCCTGGCCACCGCCGCCGCCTACGCGCTGGCGGCGGCCCTGGCGCCGCGCACCTCCACAGGCCGCGGCCAACTGGCCATCATGGCCCCTGCCTGGATGCTGCATGGCGCTGCGCTGGTCTGGGGCCTGCTGGGCAGCACGCCGCATTTCGGCTTTGCCGCTGCCTTGTCGATGACGGCCTGGCTGGTACTGACCACCTACGCCGTTGAGCGGCAGCTGTTTCCGCAGATGCGCGCGCGCTGGGTGCTGTGCGCACTGGGCGGCGCGGCCGTGTTGGTGGCGGCGCTGTTTCCGGGCCGGCCACTGCACGTATCCGCCTCGCCCTGGCTGCCGCTGCACCTCACGCTGGGCATTGCCTGCTATGGCCTGTTTGCCGCAGCGGTGGTGCACGCCTGGCTCATGAGCCGTGCCGAGCGCCAGATGCGCCTGGCAGCCGATTCGCACAGCGGCATGCCGCTGCTGACGCTGGAGCGGCTCACGTTCCGCTTCGTGACGGCGGGCTTTGTGCTGCTCTCGGCCACGCTGGTGGCGGGCTGGCTGTTCAGCGAGCAGCTCTACGGCCGCGCCTGGCTGTGGGACCACAAGGCCGTGTTCTCGCTGCTGGCCTGGATCACCTTCGCAGTGCTGCTGCTGGGCCGCTCGCGCTTTGGCTGGCGCGGCCGCAGCGCCGTGCGCGTGCTGTATGCAGGCACGGCACTGCTGCTGCTGGCCTACGTGGGCTCGCGCTTCGTGATGGAAGTGGTGCTGGGGCGGGCGGCATGAAATACCTGGTCCTGTTCGCTGTGCTGGCCGTGGTCTACGCGGTGTGGCGCGCGCAGCGCCGTGCGTCTGCGCCGCGGCAAGGCAACACCCAGCGTCCGCCCATCGCACCGCCACAGGACATGGTGCGCTGCGCCCACTGCGGCGTGCACCTGCCACGTGGCGATGCCGTGCCCGGGGGGGCGCATATGTACTACTGCAGCACCGCCCACCGGGACCGTGGGCCCGCCTGAGCCAATGCCCTCCAAGCTGGCAGCCGCCGCCTCTCCCCTGCCCTTTCATCGCCTGTGGAATGCCTTCCTCACAGCGCGCGTGATGGTGGCGCTGGCGCTGCTGCTGCTGCAATTGCTGGGCATTGCACTCAACCAGGCCGGCGAACCGCTGCTGTTCAGCATCTGCCTGGGCTACCTGGTGGCCACGGTGGCGCTGCGGGTGTGGGGGCACGGCGCGGTGCCCGACCCGCGCCCCGGCATCCAGTGGTTGCCTTCCATCGGGCTGGATCTGTTGCTGGTCAGCGTGCTGCAGGCGCTGCAGCAGTCGGGCGGCTTGAATTTCACGCCGTTGTTCGGGCTTCCGGTCCTGATGGCAGGCGTGCTGGGATCCTTGACACTGGCTCTGGCAACCACGGCCGGCGCCACGCTGCTGCTGCTGGCCTGGGCCTGGTGGCTGGGCACATACGGCGGCGCCGGAGACGGCACGCAGCGCTACCTGCAGGCGGCGTTGACAGGCACCGGCTACTTCATCGTCGCCTATCTGGTGCACCTGCTGGCCGCCAAGCTCACCAGCGAGCAGCAGATGGCCCGGCGCAGCCAGATGGATGCGCGCACCCACCGCGCAGTCAGCGCCCTGGTGATGCAGCACGTGGCCGATGGCGTGCTGGTGCTGGACCTGCATGGCCAGGTCCGCCTGGCCAACCCCGCGGCATTGCTGATGCTCGGCCACAAGATCTCCGGAGATTCCTCCCTGACGCTCACCCACACGGCGGCCTTCAAACCCCTCATGGACCTGGCGTGCGCCACTTTCCAGATGGAGCGTCCCCAGCATGCCGATGTCAACGTCCTGCACGATGGCCAGATCCCCATGGCCCTGCGCGTGCGCGCATGGCTCACCCACACGCAGGACGCCCCGGACGACTCTCCGGGGGAGCCGCTGTGCGTGATGTTCCTGCACGACCTGCGCGAAATGGAAGCGCGCCTGCGCACCGAGAAGCTGGCCGCCATGGGGCGCATGTCGGCCGCCGTGGCACATGAGATCCGCAACCCGCTGGCAGCGATCGTGCAGGCCAACGAACTGCTGGAAGAAGACCTGGACGACCCCACACAGAAGCGCCTGACACACATGGTGCGTCAAAACGCCGACCGGCTGGTGCGCATCACGGAGGACGTACTGGACATTGCGCGCGTGCAGCACCAGATCCACCAGGCCAGCTCCTCCACCGTGGCACTGGATGCCACGGTGCAGCAGGTGTGGAACGACTGGACGGCGCAGGACCCCGCACGCCGCCAGGGGCAACTGATACTGGACGCGGGCGCAGCGCAGGTGGAGTTCGACGCCGAGCACCTGCGGCGTGTGCTGGTGAACCTGCTGGACAACGCATTGCGCTACAAGGGCCCCGAACCCGATTCGCTGTGCCTCGCGACGCGCGCCACCCCCGGCGGGAAGGCCGGCGTGCAGGTGTGGAGCGACGGCGCGCCGCTGGACAAATCGGTGGAGCGGCATCTGTTCGAGCCTTTCTTCTCATCCGAAAGCCGCTCCAGCGGGCTGGGCTTGTACATCTGCCGCGAGCTGTGCCAGCGCCACGGAGCGGCCATCGGCCACCAGCGCACCACACGCAGCCTGGCGCGCGGCGAGGTGGCGGGAAACGCCTTCACTGTGACCTTCCGCAGCCTTTCGCGCCCTGCAGACAGCGCATCACTGTTTGACACAATCGTGGTCTGACACGGCCCACAGACCATGAATGCATCCACCGCCTCCATTCTTGTCGTTGATGACGAACCCGATCTGCGCACCCTCTATGAGCTGACCCTGCTGCGTGAAGGCTACCGCGTGGAGACCGCCGCCAGCGTGGACGACGCGCGCCAACAGCTGCAGACGCAGAAGTTCGACGTCGTGATCACCGACATGCGGCTGCCCGACGGCTTCGGCATGGACTTGCTGCACGACCTGCGCAGCCAGCAGCGGCGTGAACGCTGCGTGGTCATGACGGCCTATGGATCGGCCGAGAACGCGGTGGAGGCGCTGCGCGCGGGCGCGTTCGACTACCTGACCAAGCCCGTGGACCTGAAGCAATTCCGTGCCGTGGTGGCCTCGGCGGTGCAGGGTATTGGCGCCGTACTGGCGGCGCCCAAAGCCACCCGCCCCGGCGCACGCAATGTCACGCAGTGGCCGGACATGCAAGATCCTGTGCTGGATCGCCTGATCGGCGACTCCGAAGCCATGCGCAATGTGAAGCAGCGCATCGCCAAGGTGGCGCGCAGCATGGCCCCCGTGCTGGTGCGTGGCGAGTCAGGCACGGGCAAGGAACTGGTGGCCCGCGCGCTGCACGCCAGCAGCCAGCGCTCCGAAGGCCCGCTGATCGCCGTCAACTGCGGCGCGATTCCCGAGAACCTGCTGGAGGCAGAGTTCTTTGGCGCGCGCAAGGGTTCCTACACCGGCTCTACGCACGACCGGGAGGGCTACTTCCAGGCCGCCCGTGGAGGCACGCTGTTCCTTGACGAAATTGGCGACCTGCCGCTGCCCATGCAATCCAAACTGCTGCGTGCGATCCAGGAGCGCACGGTACGGCCCCTGGGCTCCACGCAGGAAGAGGCCGTGGACGTGCGCATCGTCAGCGCCACGCACCGAGACCTGGCCGCCGACGTGCAGGCGGGGCGCTTCCGCCAGGATCTGTATTACCGGCTGAATGTCATCGAACTGCTGATCCCACCGTTGCGCGAGCGGCGAGAGGACCTGCCCGCGCTGTGCGAGGCCTTGCTGGCCCGTATCGAGCAAGAGTCGGGGGTGGCCGTTCCCCGCCTGACGGAAGAAGCGCTGCGGTGCATCGCACAGCACCCGCTCACCGGCAATGTGCGCGAGCTGGAAAACCTGCTGCATCGCGCGGTAGCCCTCAGCGATGGCCATGAGCTGCACGTTGAAGGCGCGCCAGCCCCCACCGTGGAGGCACCGCCACCCCTACCGCAGCCCGTACCGTCCGCACCAGCCATCGCGCAGCCTGCTGAGCCGCACGCGCCCCCTCGTTGGTCCGGCATCAGCGAAGGCATGCCCCTGCCCAACGATCTGCAAGCCTGGCTCGACCAGCAGGAACGGGAAATACTCGTGCGCGCCCTGCGCGAGGCGGGTTTCAACCGCACGGCCACCGCAGCCCGCCTGGGCATCAGCCTGCGCCAGATCCGTTACCGGATTGCCCGGCTGCACATCGAGGTACCGCAAGACGGCGACAGCCATGGCGACGCGCAGCCCTGAGCCTGCGGCCCGGCGGCCCGCCTGGCACGGCGGCTGGTACGCGAATGCGAGACGCATGGACTCGCCCAACCACGGGCCACGCCCCCCGCAGGCCAGCGTGGACCTCATCGTGGTGCATTCCATCAGCCTTCCCCCCGGGCAGTTTGGCGGGGACCATGTCCACCGGCTTTTCATGAACCAGCTGGACTGGGACGCCCATCCTTATTTCCAGCAGATTCGCGGCCTGGAAGTGTCGACGCATTTCTTCATCACGCGCGCAGGTGTGCTGTGGCAGTTCGTGGACGTGGGCCGACGCGCCTGGCACGCGGGCCGTTCCCACTACCGGGGGCGCGATGCCTGCAACGACGACTCGATCGGCGTTGAGCTCGAGGGGCTGGAAGGCGGGAGCTTCGAGCAAGCGCAGTACGCCACCCTTGTGACCCTTTGCAAGGCGCTGCGGCAGCGCTACCCCGTGCGCTACATCGCGGGACATGAGCACATCGCCCCTGAACGCAAACACGACCCAGGCCCTGGGTTTGACTGGCGTGTACTTCATGGAGCCTTCGCCGGCGCGGGTGTTCTTTTTCCGCCAGGGTGTTGATCCCCCAGGCACCCGGACGCATTGCCGCACTTTGCGCCTTCGCCTCGCCTTCACCGCTCAGGATGAAGTTGCACGCGCGTTTGCGCGCAAGATCGGCCAGCATGCCGCACCATGGCTCAAGCCGTCGGATGCGGGCCTGATCCTACGGGGGTTGCGACGGCAGTAGAAGGCCCAGGCGTTCAATCACGACGAAACGATCTCGCCAGCCTCTTATGGGGATACACTACCCCTAGTGTCTTGAACCATAAAGACACACTAGATATAGTGTGCGGCGACAGTCTACGCCGCCGTTTCGCCGGCCGAAGGTGACTGCCCGTCCGCCTGGCCATTTCTCCGAACACCTCCGAGGACCTCCATGCACGCTGCGCCCCTATCCGTTCCTGTTGACACCCCATCGCCTGCACGGGCCACCCCGTCGGCCACGCCGACCGGGACCCATCCACTGATGCACTACCAGATCATCCGCCGCAACGGCGCCGTGGTGCCCTTCGAGCCGCAAAAAATCGCCGTGGCGATGATGAAAGCATTCCTGGCCGTTCACGGGGCACAGGGAGCAGCCTCGGCGAGCGTGCGCGAAGTGGTGGATCAGCTGACCCAGGCAGTCGTGCGCGCGCTGATGCGCTCGCGCCCCGCGGGAGGAACGTTCCACATTGAGGACGTGCAGGACCAGGTGGAGCTGGGCCTGATGCGAGGCAGCCATCATGAGGTGGCACGCGCCTACGTGCTCTACCGCGAGCGCCGCGCGCAAGAACGCGCACAGAAGAAGGAACAACTGCTACCCCAGATGCCGGCCCTGTATGTACAGGACCAAGGTCAGCGCGTGGAGCTTGACATTCTGCGCCTGCAGAGCCTGGTGGAAGCCGCATGCACGGGCCTGGGATCGGACGTCCAGGCCGCGCCCATCATCGCGGAGACCATGCGCAACCTGTACGACGGCGTACCCATGGACGAGGTGTACAAGGCATCCATCCTCGCGGCGCGCACCCTGATCGAGAAAGATCCCGGCTACACCTACGCGACGGCACGACTGTTGCTGCACACCATCGTGCGCGAGGTGTTAGGCCGCGACGTGAATCCCGCCGACATGGCCCTGGCCTACGCCGACAACTTTCCACAATTCATCCGCCAGGGCGTGGACAACGAGTTGCTCGACCCGTGCCTGATGGAATTCGACCTGCAGCGCCTGGGAAGCGCACTGAAGGCCGAGCGCGACCTGCAGTTCGACTATCTTGGCCTACAGACGTTGTACGACCGCTACTTCCTGCATGTGCGCAAAACGCGCATCGAGCTGCCTCAGACCTTTTTCATGCGCGTGGCCATGGGCCTGGCGCTGCGCGAGGACGACCGCAACGCCCGTGCCATCGAGTTCTACGAACTGCTCAGCTCCTTCGATTTCATGAGCAGCACGCCCACGCTGTTCAACAGCGGGACATTGCGCTCGCAGCTGTCCAGCTGCTACCTGACGACGGTGCCCGACGAGCTGGAGGGCATCTACGAATCCATCAAGGAAAACGCCCTGCTGTCCAAGTTCGCGGGCGGCCTGGGTAACGACTGGACACGCGTACGCGCCCTCGGTGCACGCATCAAGGGCACGAACGGCGAGTCGCAAGGCGTGGTGCCGTTCCTCAAGGTGGTCAACGACACGGCCGTGGCCGTGAACCAGGGCGGCAAGCGCAAGGGTGCCGTCTGCACCTACCTGGAAAGCTGGCACCTGGACATCGAAGAATTCCTGGAGCTGCGCAAGAACACCGGCGACGACCGGCGACGCACACACGACATGAACACGGCCAACTGGATTCCCGACCTGTTCATGAAACGCGTAATGGAAAAGGGCCTGTGGACACTGTTTTCCCCCTCGGATGTCCCTGATCTGCACGACCTGTACGGACAGGCCTTCGAAAAAGCCTACATCGCCTACGAGGCCAAGGCCGAGAGCGGCGAGCTGCCCCTGTTCAAACGCGTACCGGCCGTCGACCTCTGGCGCAAGATGCTGTCCATGCTGTTCGAGACCGGCCATCCCTGGATCACCTTCAAGGACCCGTGCAACATCCGCTCTCCCCAGCAGCATGTAGGCGTAGTGCACAGTTCCAATCTCTGTACCGAGATCACGCTCAACACCAGCGATGCCGAGACGGCCGTGTGCAACCTGGGATCGGTGAACCTCGCGCGCCATCTCAAGGACGGAGGCATCGACCTCGACAAGCTGCGCAAAACCGTGAGCACGGCCATGCGCATGCTGGACAACGTGATTGACATCAACTACTACGCCGTACAGAAGGCCAAGGACTCCAACCTGCGCCACCGCCCCGTCGGCCTGGGCCTGATGGGGTTCCAGGACGCGCTGTATGAACTGCGCATCCCCTACGCAAGCGACGCCGCAGTGGAGTTTGCCGATACCTCCATGGAGGCTCTCTGCTATTACGCCTACTGGGCCTCAACCGATCTCGCCCAAGAACGGGGCCAATACTCCAGTTACCAGGGTTCTCTGTGGTCCCAGGGCATCCTGCCGCTGGATTCACTGCAGTTGCTGCAGCAGGAACGTGGCGGCTACGTGGACGTGGACCGTACGACCCGTCTGGACTGGGACATGCTGCGCGCCAAGATCGCGCAAGACGGCATGCGCAACTCCAACTGCATCGCCATTGCGCCCACAGCCACCATCTCTAACATCGTTGGCGTGGACGCCTCCATTGAGCCCTCCTTCGGCAATCTCTCCGTCAAATCCAACCTCTCGGGAGAGTTCACGGTCATCAACCAGTACCTGGTGCGCGACCTGAAGCAGCTGGGCCTGTGGGACGACGTGATGCTCATGGACCTCAAGCACTTCAAGGGGTCGCTGCACGCGATCGACCGCGTTCCCCTCACCGTCAAGTCACTGTACGCCACGGCCTTTGAAGTCGCTCCCACCTGGCTCGTCGAAGCGGCGGCGCGTCGACAGAAATGGATCGACCAGGCGCAGAGCCTGAACATCTATATGGCCGGCGCCTCAGGCAAGAAGCTCGACGAGACATACAAGCTTGCGTGGATACGCGGTCTGAAGACCACTTACTACCTGCGCACGCAGAGCGCGACGCATGTGGAGATGAGCACCGTGAACACACGCCAGCTCAATGCCGTCGCGTCCGGCGCAAGCGACACGGGGGAGGGAACGATGGCACCTAGCTCGGCACTGAACGCTGCCGTGGCCGCAGCGCAGGCGCAGGCTGCTGCCATCCCTGCGACCGACGTGAAGTTCTGCGCCATTGACGACCCCGGCTGCGAAGCCTGCCAGTGATGCCGTGCGCATGCGGGCGCAGCGCGACACTCCGTCGCCTCGTTCGCATGTGTCGTGAAGCAACAGATCACGCCTGGCAACGCTTCGGTGCTTTTCATTTTGAAGCACTGCTTCCATAATCCGACCACTGGAAAACCTATGCTCACCTGGGACGACGAAGTCAAGCCCTCATCGCAAAAACTCTTGGACGGCAGTCACTCCAACGACCGCCCTGTGGAGCCTCCGCCAAACGGTTTCCAAGCACCCGTGTTGCAGTCCGTCGCCAGCACTTCGACGCGCACTGTCCCTACTACGTCTGCAGCACCCCAACACCGCCGCGTGTCTGCGGTCGACAAACGCATCATCAACGGCCAGACCGACGTCAACCAGCTGGTGCCGTTCAAGTACAAGTGGGCGTGGGAGAAATACCTCGCCACCTGCGCCAATCACTGGATGCCGCAGGAAGTGAACATGACGCGGGACATCGCACTCTGGAAGGACCCGAACGGCCTGACCGAGGACGAACGGCGCATCGTCAAGCGCAACCTGGGCTTCTTCGTCACGGCCGACTCGCTGGCCGCCAACAACATCGTGCTGGGCACCTACCGCCACATCACGGCGCCGGAATGCCGGCAGTTCCTGTTGCGCCAGGCGTTCGAGGAAGCCATCCACACCCATGCGTACCAGTACATCGTGGAGTCACTGGGCTTGGACGAAGGCGAGATTTTCAACGCCTACAACGAGGTCCAGTCCATTCGCGACAAGGACGAGTTCCTGATCCCCTTCATCGAAGCGATCATGGATCCGCGCTTCACGACCGGCACACCCGAGAGCGACCAGACACTACTCAAGTCGCTGATCGTTTTTGCCTGCCTGATGGAAGGTCTGTTCTTCTACGTGGGTTTCACGCAAATCCTGGCACTCGGCCGCCAGAACAAGATGACCGGCGCTGCCGAGCAGTACCAGTACATCCTGCGCGACGAGTCCATGCACTGCAACTTCGGCATCGACCTGATCAACCAGCTCAAGCTCGAAAACCCACATCTGTGGACGGCCGAGTTCAAGGACGAGATCAAGGCCCTGTTCATCAAGGCAGTGGAACTGGAATACCGTTATGCCGAAGACACCATGCCGCGTGGCGTGCTGGGCATGAACGCCTCCATGTTCAAAGGCTACCTGCGCTACATCGCGAACCGCCGCGCCACACAGATCGGGCTGGAAGCGCTCTTTCCGAATGAAGAGAATCCGTTCCCCTGGATGAGCGAGATGATTGATCTGAAGAAGGAACGCAACTTCTTCGAGACGCGCGTCATCGAGTACCAGTCGGGCGGCGCCTTGTCCTGGGACTGACATCTTCGTAGACCAGGCCATGATTTTTCAACCACGCTCCGCGCACACAGCACCGTTCGGCGCTGCGGCCTTGGGGCGTTTCCGCATTCGTGGTGACGCATATTCAGTCGTCGCCATGGATCGCTCCACGCCCAATGCAGGCGTGGGGTGCTCTTTGCAAATCGACCCAAGGAGAAAATGATGGCAACTGCGAAGAAACCCGCTGCAAAGAAAGCAGCTCCCGCTAAGAAGACGGCTCCAGCCAAGAAGGCAGCCGCTCCTGCAAAAAAGGCCGTAGCAGCCAAGAAGGCAGCGCCCGCCAAGAAGGCAACCGCTCCTGCCAAAAAGGCCGTAGCAGCCAAGAAGGCAGCACCCGCCAAGAAGGCAGCCGCTCCTGCCAAAAAGGCCGTAGCAGCCAAGAAGGCAGCACCCGCCAAGAAGGCAGCCGCTCCTGCCAAAAAGGCCGTAGCAGCCAAGAAGGCAGCACCCGCCAAAAAGGCAGCCGCTCCTGCCAAAAAGGCCGTAGCAGCCAAGAAGGCAGCACCCGCCAAGAAGGCAGCCGCTCCTGCCAAAAAGGCCGTAGCAGCCAAGAAGGCAGCACCCGCCAAGAAGGCAGCCGCGCCCGCGAAGAAGGCTAAGGCTCCTGCCGCAGCGCCCGCTCCTGTCGCGCAAACAACGCTGAACCCGCAAGCCGCATGGCCCTTCCCTACGGGTGGCAAGCCATAAGGCTACGGGACAGTCCAGCCTACGACCCGGTGCTTGCACCGGGTTTTTTTATGGCAAATCCGCAGTCAGAAACGCTTCTTCGATCCCAGCCACTCGCTCAGTCGGGTTGAAAGTCCAGCTGGTAATTCTGCGGACCACGCTGTGCGATCTTGAGCGCGCCCAGCCGGTTGCCCAACTGAGCGCAACGTGCCAGGGTCCACCCCTTCTCCAGGCCGTAGAGCAAACCGCCACGCCAGGCATCCCCGCAGCCCGTGGGGTCCACCACCTGCGCCGGTTGCACAGGGGGAACATGCGTCCTGACACCCTGTTCCCATATTTCACATCCCTGTGCTCCCAGTGTGACGATCAGGCCGCGGACCCGATGCGAGATCTCTGCCAGGCTCCAGCCCGTACGGTCGCACAACATCTTGCCTTCGTAGTCATTGACGGCGATCCAGCTCGCCTGCTCGATGAATCGACGCAGGTCTGCGCCATCGAACATGGGCAACCCCTGTCCCGGATCGAACACGAACGGAATGCCCGCCTCGACGAATTGCGCCGCGTGCTGCAGCATGGCCTCACGGCCGTCCGGCGCGATGATGCCCACGTGCGCACCCGCCCCGGGCGGGATGCGGTGCAGGTGGGCCTGCATCATGGCACCGGGGTGGAACGCCGTGATCTGGTTGTTGTCCCGATCGGTCATGATCATCGCCTGGGCGGTGTATGTATCCTCCACGCGGCCGACAAAGCGGGTGTCGACGCCGAGTTGCTGCAGTCGCGCCAAGTATTCGCCGCCATCAGCGCCCAGCATGGCCATGGGCAGCGGGTTGCCTCCCAACAGCTTGAGGCTGTATGCGATATTGCCAGCGCATCCTCCAAAGTCGCGGCGCAATGTGGGAACGAGAAACGACACATTCAGGATATGCAGTTGCTCGGGCAATATTTGCTCTGCAAAACGCCCATCGAACGTCATGATGGTGTCGAAGGCCAGGGAACCGCAAATCAGCGCAGCCATAGGGTCAAAGCTCAAGAGTAAAAAATCAGGGATAGAAGGCCACCAGCCGATAGCCGGCCACCTGCGCAGCGCCCTGGATCACCTGCAACGGCAGTGCACCGCTCCACACGAAACCTGGTGCCAATTCCAGGGGGGCCCCCAGTTCGTCACGCAGCAATACGCGCCGCACAATGGGTTGGTCTTGCGCATCCGTCAGCGTGAGTTCCAGCGCCGGCATCGCAACGGCCTGGGTCGACGTATTCTTCACGCTCATCTGCAACTGGTACCCGGACGGATCGTGGCGCGCCTTCAGAAACGATGAGCTGTCGATGACCACGGCCGTGATGTGCCGTGGAGGTTGCAGCACGCACTGCAAGCGCGCGCACAGTCGCTCCATCCATGCGCGGGCCGCGGGATGACGCGATGCGATGTCGTCCCGTTCCTGGATGGTGATTTGGAGAAGCAAGGCCACCACCAACGTCAAGCCGACCAAGGACAGGCCCACACGCACGGAGGGCCTGCGCCAGAACGCGTTGCGCCGCGCAGCCTTCACGAAGCCAGGTTCAATGACGGGATCCGTGCGGTCGTCGGCGTGCCCTTCTTCCCGCTCCAGCGATGGCGCGCCTGCATCCTCCGATGGCGCCAGGGACTCCAGCGGTCCAGCCGGGCTGGGCGCCATCTCTGGTGATTCGATGGTTTCCTGCGCCGCCCTCCCCGCAGCGGACGTGCCCCCCTCCTCTGTGGGTATCGGTGAAACCAGAACGGCAGGGGCTTCCGCGGATTCGTGGCTGCTGGGTTCCTCCGATTCCGCATCGTCCTCAAGAGGCGCCGCCGGTAACTCGTAACCCTGCGGGAGCGTATGGACTGGCGGGGCGTGAATATCGCGCGCGGCTGGAGAGAGGGGCGCCGCATCGGCATCCACCAGGGGCGCGGCCATTGCTTTCGTCGTCTTCGCAGGCGCTGCGCCCTCCGGATTCGCCAGCAGAAAGGCGGGGACCGGGGGCGGTGGGGGAACCCATGGTGGAGGTTCGCCTTCCGTACGCAGGCCTTCATCCTCCGCGGGAACCACTTCCTGCGGTGCACACGCGGCCGCTGCAGACATCACCGGGTCCGGCGCAAGCGACGTTGGAGCCTCCACATGCCGCGCACTGCCCCAGACCTGAATGCCTTCCGAGGCTTTACCGACGGGCTGTGGCGGAGGCTTGAGCGCATCCAGAAGCAGGTCGGAAAGCAACGGCTCCGCCTCCTGCACCTGCAAGTGCTGCGATGCATCGAACACCTCCTTGCAGTGCCCGCATCGCACCCAGCCTTCCGATATCCGCAGCTGATCGGCAACCACCCGAAAGGTGGTGGAGCAGTGGGGGCAGCGGGTGATCTGGCTCATCGGCTGTGGATTGTAGGGGCCCCTCTACGGCCCCCGCGCAGCCCGCGCGGTTAGCGACGCGCGGACATCAGGATCCAGCCATCCTCACGGTCCGACACCTGCAACTGCAGCCACGGCGCATAGGCCTCCTGCAGCTCCTGCGCCTGCCGCTCCAGGATGCCGGCCAGCACAAGGTGCCCGCCCTGCGCAACATGGCCGCTGAGCAAGGGCGCCAGCACCTTCAGCGGCGTCGCCAGAATATTCGCCAACACGGTCTGGTATTGCCCTTGCGCGCGCTCGGGCAGACCCGCGTTCACCTGCACGCCGTTGGCTTGCGCATTTTGTCGCGTGGATTCCACGGCTGCCGTGTCAATGTCCACCGCGTCGATCTCTGTGGCGCCAAATTTCGCGGCGCCGATCGCCAGGATGCCGGAGCCGCAGCCATAGTCGAGCACGCGCCCCAGCGCCTGCCCGGCCGCGTCGCCATGTTTGGCAATCCAGCGCAGGCACATGCGCGTGGTTGGGTGGGTTCCCGTGCCAAAGGCCAGCCCTGGATCCAGGCGGATGCTACGGCGCGCAGCCGCGGGCATCTCGTGCCACGTCGGCACGATCCAGAAATCGGGCGTGATGTCCACCGGCGCGAACTGGGATTGCGTGAGCCGGACCCAGTCCTGCTCCTGCACCACACTCACCCCCTGCACGATGCAGCCCTCGAAGAAATCCTGGGCCTGCAACAGTTGCCGCGCCTCCTCGGCCGCCTCTTGCGTAGGAAACAGGGCAGTGATGCGGCTACGCTGCCAACCCTCACGCGGGGCCGGCATGCCAGGTTCTCCAAAAAGCGCCTGCTCGGCATCGGTGTGCGCGTCGGCATCTTCCACCGAAACGCTCAAGGCTTCCAGCGCATCGAGCGCGTCGCTCACGGTCTCCACCCGTTCCTCGGGACACAACAGGTTCAGCTCGAACATGGGATCAGCCTCCTTGCACGCGATCCATGAAAAAAAGCTGGCATCCGTTTCCGGATGCCAGCGGGCAGGTCAGAAGTGCTGACGATCAGCGCTGGCGCTGCGACAGCCACTCCTCCAGGTAGTGGATGTTGGTGCCGCCCGCTACGAACTTGGCGTCCACCATGAGTTCGCGGTGCAGCGCCACGTTGGTATTGATGCCTTCGATCACCGTTTCCGACAGTGCCGTGCGCATGCGCGCCAGGGCTTGCTCGCGCGTATCGCCGTGCACGATGATCTTGCCGATCATGGAGTCGTAATTCGGCGGCACGTAGTAGTTCGTATAGGCGTGCGAGTCCACGCGCACGCCCGGGCCGCCAGGCGCGTGCCACATCGTGATGCGGCCCGGCGACGGGATGAACTTGTAGGGATCCTCCGCGTTCACCCGGCACTCGATCGCATGGCCATGGATCTGAACTTGGCGCTGAGTGAACGGCAGTTTTTCGCCTGCAGCCACCATGATTTGCGTGCGCACGATGTCCACGCCCGTGATCCACTCGGTCACCGGGTGCTCCACCTGCACGCGGGTGTTCATCTCGATGAAGTAGAACTCGCCGTTCTCGTACAGGAACTCGAACGTACCCGCACCGCGGTAGCCGATCTTCTTGCAGGCGGCCACGCAGCGTTCGCCAATCTTCTCGATCAGCTTGCGCGGAATACCCGGTGCCGGCGCTTCCTCGATCACCTTCTGGTGGCGACGCTGCATGGAGCAGTCGCGCTCGCCCAAGTACACGGCATTGCGGTACTTGTCGGCCAGTATCTGGATCTCTATATGGCGCGGGTTCTGGAGGAATTTCTCCATGTACACGGCCGGGTTGCCAAAAGCGGCCTGCGCCTCGGCCTTGGTCATCTGCACCGCGTTGACCAGCGCCGCCTCGGTGTGCACCACCCGCATGCCACGGCCGCCACCACCGCCAGCGGCCTTGATGATGACCGGGTAACCGATGCTCTTGGCAATGCGGCGGATCTGCACCGGATCATCCGGCAACTCGCCATCGGAGCCCGGCACGCAGGGTACGCCCGCGCGGATCATGGCCTGCTTGGCCGACACCTTGTCACCCATCATGCGGATGGAGTCGGGCGTCGGGCCGATGAACTGGAACCCGCTCTTTTCCACCCGTTCGGCGAAATCGGCGTTTTCCGACAGGAAGCCATACCCCGGGTGAATGGCCTCGGCGTCCGTCACCTCGGCCGCCGAAATGATGGCAGGCATGTTGAGGTAGGACAGCGGCGAGGGCGCGGGGCCGATGCACACAGCCTCCTCCGCCAGCTTGACATATTTGGCGTCGCGGTCGGCCTCGGAATAGACCATCACGGCCTTCACGCCCAGTTCGTGGCAGGCACGCTGGATTCGCAGGGCAATCTCGCCGCGATTGGCGACCAAAATCTTCTTAAACATGGTTGGCCTCGCGGCTCAAGGCCGCATGCAGACAAAAACCCGCGCCAGCGCCTGGTGCTGCCATGCACGCGCAACGAGCGCATGCGGCGGGGGCTGAAGCGCTCATGCGCGGCTTACTCGATGACGAACAGCGGCTGCCCGTATTCCACCGCCTGCCCGTTCTCACCCAGGATGCGGGTCACCGTGCCGGACTTGTCGGCCTCGATCTCGTTCAGGATCTTCATGGCTTCGACGATGCACACCGTGTCACCTTCCTTGACCTTGCTGCCCACCTCGACAAACGGCTTCGCGCCCGGGCTGGACGCGCGATAGAACGTACCCACCATGGGCGACTTGACGATATGGCCAGAAGGGGCCGCCGCCGCGGGGGCAGGCAATTCGGCGACGGGCGCGGTGGGCGCGGCCGCTACGGGCGCGGCGGCCATGGGGGTTTGGACGGGAGCGGCGACGAACTGCTGCACCACGGCCCCGCCGCTCTTCACGATGCGGACCTTGCCCTCGGCTTCGGTGATCTCGAGTTCAGAAACATTCGACTCGGAGACCAGATCGATGAGGGTCTTGAGTTTTCGCAAATCCATGGGGGCTCCAACGGCTAGAAACGGAATGGGGAGCGAATTTACCCTAATTTCGGACTATTTCACCGAAACGACCCCAATTGCCACCATCTCCATTGAGGAAACACAGACGCTCACCACGTTGTGGACCAGCCTTGGAGATCCTGCGCCGTCAGTTGGCCCATTTTACGCTTCAAAATGCTGCCATTTGCGCCAAACAGTACGGTAAAGGGCAGCCCGCCCTTTTCGTTGCCCAGCCGGCGTGCCAGGTCGGTGCCGCCCAGCCCCCCCAAGGCGATTGGGAAATCGAGAGGCATGCGCTCTAGAAATTTGCGCACGTTGGAAGGCTGATCGATCGCCAAGCCCACAACCTGCCACCCTTTGGCGCGGTGTTCCCCATAAAAGGCATTGAGCAGCGGCAGTTCTTCCACGCACGGGGGGCACCAGGTGGCCCAAAAATTCAACAGCAGGGGGCGACCCCGCAAGGCGGCCATGGACAGCACTTCGCCCGCCGGGCCTTCAAACTGCGCGCCCCAGACGTCGTCGGACACGCCCTCCTGCACCGGGCCCGGCCGCAGCCGCCAGGCCGCCAGCCCCGCCCCCCCCAGGGCGGCAAGGGCACCGGCCCCCACCAGCAGCCAGCGGCGGCGGCGGAGCGGATGGGCGCTCGGCGCCTTTGCGGAATCGGCAGACGCCGAAGAGGAAAGAGTGGGCTCGTTCATGAAGACAGGGTGGAAGTAGGCATTTCCTGCAGCAACCGGCGCACGGCTTGCAGATCACCCCGGGGCGCGCGCCCCCGGGCGTCGGGGCGCAGCGCGCCACGCAGGTCGTCCAGGTCATAGATCAGCAGATGCACACCGATCTCTTCGTGCAACGCGGCGGATCGGCTGCTCAGACTCAAGGCATCGACCGGCTCGCCCCGGAAACCCATGACGGTGCGCGGCTCGTAATTCACATGGTGGTCGATGAGGGCAATCTCGGCCGATTTGGGATCGTCGCAGAACAGCGCCAGGTAGATGTCGGACAGCCGTGTGGCCGTGCCGTGCCAGACCGCACCACCCAGGTAGGGGCGGAAGTCCTGCATGCGTTGCATCCACACCAGCGCCAATTCGCGCAGCGCCCGCAATTCGGAGGGTTGGGTATCGGCGCAAAACAGGCCGATGTACTCCCGCACGGCATCCTCGACGAGGTCGTTGTCGGGCAGCGGCGTGCGCTGGGGCAGCCCCAACTCCTTGACCGCGCGGCGCTTGGCCGCCCCCCACTCCAGCCCCTCCTCGACCACCAGGCGGGCTGCGGCATTGGCGATTTCGATGGCAAGGGCGTTTTGCATGGCGGCACGGTCCAGAACGCAGGACGTCCATTGTCGCCCCAATGCCCCGCAATACCGTTGACGCAACCTTGACGGCGCACCCGCCGCAGGGGCAATGCACCATGCATCCGCCATTTGCTCCTTATTCGATAGCTGTTCGCGCTTTATCAACGGGCGTTAGAACCATTTTTCTCATAAATCCTGGAGGTTCCACCGAGGTCCATAGAATCGGGAGCCATGCATATACACATCCTGGGCATCTGCGGCACGTTCATGGGCGGCCTGGCCGCGCTGGCGCGCGAGGCGGGCCACCGTGTCACCGGCTGCGACGCCGGCGTCTACCCTCCCATGAGCGACCAGTTGCGCGCCTTGGGAATAGAGTTGATCGAAGGCTATGGCGCCGACCAGCTCGCGCTGAAGCCTGACATGTTCGTGGTGGGCAACGTGGTCAGCCGCGCGCGGCTGGCGGACGGCACGCCGAAGTTTCCGCTGATGGAGGCCATCCTCGACGCGGGCGCGCCCTATACCAGCGGGCCGCAATGGCTGGCCGAGCATGTGCTGCAGGGCCGCCATGTGCTGGCCGTCGCCGGCACGCACGGCAAGACGACCACCACGTCCATGCTGGCCTGGATTCTGGAATGCGCGGGCCTGGCGCCCGGCTTCCTGGTGGGCGGTGTGCCGATGAACTTCGGCGTATCCGCGCGTCTGGGCGCACCCGTACGGCCCCTGGCCGGGCCAGGACCGCTCGCCACGGCGCCGCTGTTCGTGATCGAGGCCGATGAATATGACACCGCGTTCTTCGACAAGCGCAGCAAATTCGTGCACTACCGCCCCCGCACCGCCGTGCTGAACAACCTGGAGTTCGATCACGCCGACATCTTTGACGACCTGGGCCAGATCGAACGGCAGTTCCACCACTTGGTGCGCACGGTGCCGCCCTCGGGCCGCGTGGTGGTCAACGGGCTGGAGGAGAGCCTGGCACGCGTACTGCACGCCGGCTGCTGGAGCGGCGTGGCCAACTTTGGCACCGCGGTGAGCGACTTCGGCGCGCAAGGCGAGCCGCACGATTTCGAGGTGCTGCAGCGGGGCCGCACAGTGGCACGCGTGCAGTGGACGCTGACGGGCGTGCACAACCAGCTCAATGCCCTCGCTGCCATCGCGGCCGCCGAGCATGTGGGCGTGACGCCTGCCCAGGCGGCCGAGGCACTGGCGCGCTTCGAGAACGTCAAGCGCCGCATGGAGCTGCGCGGCACGGTGCGGGGCATCGCTGTCTATGACGACTTTGCGCACCATCCCACGGCGCTGCGCACCACGCTGGACGGACTGCGCCGGCGCGTGGGCCCCAAAGGCGAAGGCCGCGGGCGCATCCTGGCGGTGTTCGAGCCGCGCAGCAACACCATGAAGCTGGGCACCATGAAGGCGCAACTGCCCTGGGCGCTGGAGCCGGCCGACCTGGCCTTCTGCCATACCGCCGGCCTGGACTGGGACGCCGCTGCGGCGCTGGCCCCTATGGGTGCGCGCGCGCAGACGGCGGGCGACCTGCCCACGCTGGTGGGCCAGATCCGCGCGGCGGTGCAGCCGGGCGACCACATCGTCTGCATGAGCAACGGCAGCTTTGGCGGAGTGCACGCCCAACTGCTCGCAGAACTATCAAAACAATAGCTGCTAGCGCTTGATTAATAAGCGCTAGCAGCCTTTTTGGCTTGAGACTTAGAAGCTGACAGCCATGCCCGGCACGTCCACGCGCACGACGGGCCTGGCAAGCGCAGCGACGGTGGCGCGGGCAAACTGGCCGGACCATGCAGGATCGGCCAGCAGCGTCGCCCCCGCGGCGCGGGCCACGGTCAGCACCTTGTCGGCCAGCAGCACCTTGCCGCTGGCGCGCAGCGGCTCGCATTCCAGGCGTAGAAATTCATCGTCCAGCCAGCGGCGCGCGTCCTCGTGCGACAGGGGCTGTCCCCCCTGCGCGTCCAGACGGAATTCCTGATCGGGGCTCAGGGTGACCAATACTTCGCTGTGCATGAGCTGTCTCGCCTCTTGATGGAATAGTGTTGACGGGTGAACGGGACGGCGCGGCCGCGCCATTCCCGTGCCGCGAGCTTACACCGCGCCCGCTTCAGCGCACGCGCCGCGCTTGCACGGCGGCCGCCAGCTCGGCCAGGCAGGCAACGGAGTCGTCCCAGCCCAGGCAGGCATCGGTGATGCTCTTGCCGTATTCCAGCGCCGTGGCATCGTCCTTGCCCGGCGTGAACTTCTGCGCTCCGGGCTGCAGGTGGCTTTCCACCATCACGCCGAACACGCTGCGCGAGCCGCCTGCGATCTGCGCGGCGATGTCGCGCGCCACATCGCGCTGCTTCTCGTGCTGCTTGCTGCTGTTGGCATGGCTGCAGTCCACCATCAGCGACGCCGGCAGGCCGGCGGCCTCCAGGTCCTTGCAGGCCGCGGCAACGCTGGCTGCGTCGTAGTTGGGCGCCTTGCCGCCGCGCAGGATCACGTGGCAATCCTTGTTGCCCGCGGTGTGCACGATGGCCACCTGGCCGTTCTTGTGCACCGACAGGAAGTGGTGGCCGCGGCTGGCGGACTGGATGGCATCGGTGGCGATGCGGATGTTGCCATCGGTGCCGTTCTTGAAGCCGATGGGGGCCGAAATGCCGGAGGCCAGTTCGCGGTGGACCTGGCTTTCGGTGGTGCGCGCGCCGATGGCGCCCCAACTGATCAGGTCGCCGATGTACTGGGGCGAGATCACGTCCAGGAACTCGCTGCCCGCCGGCACGCCCAGGCGGTTGATGTCGATGAGCAGCTGGCGCGCGATGCGCAGGCCCTCGTCGATGCGGTAGCTGCCGTCCAGGTAGGGGTCGTTGATCAGGCCCTTCCAGCCCACGGTGGTGCGGGGCTTCTCGAAGTACACGCGCATGACCACTTCCAGCTGGTCCTTGTACTGCTCACGCACCGCCTTGAGCTTGCGCGCATAGTCCACCGCGGCGTGCGGGTCGTGGATCGAACAGGGGCCGATGATGACGAGCAGCCGGTCGTCCTCGCCGCTCATGATGCGCTGGATGCTGCGGCGTGTGTTGGCAATCAGCGACTCCACCTCCGACCCGCGGATCGGGAAGAAGCGAATCAGGTGGTCTGGAGGAGGAAGCACGGTGATGTCCTTGATGCGTTGGTCGTCGGTTTCGCTGGTTTTCTCGACGTTGGGATACCAGGCATCGCTGCTGGAGACATGGGCGTTCATGGGTGCTTCCTCTCGGGTGTGTGGGGGGTGAAGATGGAAAACGGAGAACAGATAACAAAAAACCGCCGGGCTTTTCAGCTTCGGCGGTTTCTTAGAGAAGGGGGCTCAGTCTGGGTGCGCGCGTACCTCTCATCCGCCAGGGACAGAGAACCAAAAGTAAAAGTAAAACGCGCTGTGAACTGACATGCGAACCAATGTAGCACGTATTGCGGCACCGCAACATAGGCACCGTGTTGCCGTCGCGCTACAACCGCTTACGGATGCCGTCCCTCGAACCACCACCGGCGCAGGCGCGCCAGCAGTGGCGCACGCGGTGGGCGCTCCGCGGCAGGCCGGGTGTCGGGCGCCGATCGTTCCATGCAGGGGTCGCCCTGCATATAGATGTCGAGCACCAGCCGCGCCTCTCCCAGCGTGCGCCACGCCTGCCGCTCAAAAGTACTGAAGCGCTCGGCCTCAGAGGGGCTACGCTGCTGCAAGGCCTGCTGCCATTGCGCCAGGGCATCGCGCAATTCGCGCAACGCGCGTTGGTAGACACCGAATTCATACAGCGCATGCCAGGCCGACCCCAGGCCTGTGAGGTGCAGCTGGTGGCGCCTTGCGCAATGCGCCAGCGCCTCGGCGCTGCGCCGCACGGCCTCGGGCCCCAGCTGCCCCCGGCGCGCGCGCGTGGCGGCCTCGATATGCTGGGCCAGCTCGCCCACGCTGTCGCGCAGCGCACGCGCGTCCTCGTCCGCCTCGCCGCCGTGCGGATTACGGTCCGGATCGGTGAAAGTCTGCGGGCGGCTGGAGAGTGGCGTGGGCATGGCACACAACCGGCCGCGGCGCTCAGGCCGTGCCGCCCACCGTCAGGCCATCGATGCGCATGGTGGGCTGGCCCACTCCCACGGGCACGCTCTGGCCTTCCTTGCCGCAGGTGCCCACACCGCTGTCCAGGCGCATGTCGTTGCCGATCATGGTCACCTTCTTGAGCGACTCCGGGCCGCTGCCGACGATGGTCGCGCCCTTCACGGGGTACTGGATCTTGCCGTTTTCCACCCAGTAGGCCTCGCTCGCGGAGAACACGAACTTGCCGCTGGTGATGTCCACCTGTCCGCCGCCGAAGTTGGTGGCGTACAGGCCCTTCTTGATGCTGGCGACGATTTCCTGCGGGTCCTTGTCGCCGCCCAGCATGTAGGTATTGGTCATGCGTGGCATGGGGATGTGGGCATAGCTCTCGCGCCGGCCGTTGCCCGTGGGCTTGACACCCATGAGGCGCGCATTCATCGCGTCCTGGATGTAGCCCTTCAATATGCCGTCCTCGATGAGCACGTTGCGCTGCGTGGCATGGCCCTCATCGTCCACGTTGAGCGAGCCGCGGCGGTCGGCCAGCGTGCCATCGTCCAGCACGGTGACGCCCTTGGCCGCCACGCGCTGGCCGATGCGGCCGCTGAAGGCACTCGACCCCTTGCGGTTGAAGTCGCCCTCCAGCCCGTGGCCCACGGCCTCGTGCAGCAGCACACCGGGCCAACCGGGGCCCAGCACCACGGTCATCTCGCCCGCGGGCGCGGGGCGCGACTCCAGGTTGACCAACGCAGCATTCACGGCTTCATGGACATACTGCCCGATCTGCTCGTCGGTGAAATAGGCCAGACCGAAGCGCCCGCCCCCGCCGGCCGAGCCCACCTCGCGGCGGCCGTTCTGCTCGGCGATGACGGTGATCGACAGGCGCACCAGCGGGCGCACATCGGCGGCCATCAGCCCATCGGCACGCGCCACCAGCACCACGTCGTACTCGCTGGCCAGGCCCGCCATGACCTGCACCACGCGCGGGTCCTTGGCGCGGGCACATTGCTCGGCGCGCTCCAGCAGGCGCACCTTGTCGGTGCTGTCCATCGAGGCGATGGGGTCGATGTGCGGGTACAGTGAACGGCTGTTTGCTATCTTTTTTGAAGCTACTCGCGCACGTCCCACCTTATCCGCGGCCGAAATGGACCGTACGGTACGGGCCGCGTCGAGCAGCGAGGCCTCGGAAATATCATCCGAGTAGGCGAAGGCCGTCTTCTCGCCGCTCACCGCGCGCACGCCCACGCCCTGGTCGATGGAGAACGAGCCCGTCTTGACGATGCCCTCTTCCAGGCTCCAGCCTTCGCTGCGCGTGTACTGGAAGTACAGGTCGGCGTCGTCCACGCGGTGCGCGCGGATCTCCGCCAGGGCGCGGGAGAGGTGGGACTCGTCCAGGCCGAAGGGGGTGAGCAGCAGCTCACGGGCCAGGCCCAGGCGTTCAATGGTGGGTTCGCGGGAAATCATCGGCCGATTGTAGGCAGGCGCCCTAGACCCTGCGTGCACGCAGGTTCCCCCCGCAGCCCCGCTACCGCGCCCGCGGCGGCCCCTGCTCGGGCTGGTGCTGTGCGCGTGCCACCGACATCAGCACCCCCAGCGCAAGCCCCAGCGTGACCATGGCCGTGCCGCCGTAACTGACGAACGGCAGCGGCACCCCCACCACGGGCAGGATGCCGCTGACCATGCCCATGTTCACGAAGGCATAGGTGAAGAAGATCATCGCCACGGCACTCGCCATGAGGCGCCCGAACAGCGTATTGGCGTTGGCCGCAATCGCCAGCCCGCGCCACACCAGCAGCACAAAGCAGACGATCAGGGTGAGGTTGCCCACCAGGCCGAACTCCTCGGAGAACGCGGCGAAGATGAAGTCGGTCGTGCGCTCGGGGATGAACTCCAGGTGCGTCTGCGTGCCGGCCATGAAGCCCTTGCCCCACACGCCGCCCGAGCCGATGGCGATCATGCCCTGGATGATGTGAAAGCCCTTGCCCAGCGGATCGCGCGTGGGGTCCAGTAACGTGCAGATGCGCTGTTGCTGATAGTCGTGCAGCACCGGCCAGCGCACGCCCTCGGCGCACAGTTGCGGCTCGAACCAGACGATGAGCGCAATGCCCACCGCGCCCAGCAGCACCGGCGGCACCACCAGCTTCCAGGGCAGGCCCGCAAAGAAAATCACCGACAGCCCCGCGGCCATCACCAGCAGCGAGGTGCCCAGGTCGGGCTGTTTCATGATCAGGCCCACGGGCACCATGAGCAGCGCCCCCGCCACCACGAAATCCAGCGCACGCAGCTGGCCCTCGCGCTTTTGGAACCACCAGGCCAGCATCAGCGGGGTGGCGATCTTCAGCAGCTCGCTGGGCTGGATCACCACACCCACGTTGATCCAGCGCTGCGCCCCCTTCTTGGTGATGCCGAACAGCGCCACGCCCACCAGCAGCGCCACGCCCAGCGTGTACAACGGCACGGCCAGCATCATCAGCCGCTGCGGCGGCACCTGGGCCACCACGAACAGGATGCCCGCGGCCAGCAGCATGTTGCGGCCATGGTCGTAAAAGCGCGTGCCATGATCGAAACCCGACGAATACATGGCCACCAGGCCGATGGATGACAACGCCAGCAGCAGCGCGATGAGCGGCCAGTCAAAGCCGCGCAGCAGCGGCAGGACGCGTTGCGGCAGGGAAGGTTTGTCGAAAGCGGCGGCCATGGGGCGCGATTATCGGGTGCCAGGCCAAGCCCCCTGCGTGATTCCAGGACTAAGCATCAGTCGGCCTGGCGAAACGCCAGCACCAGCTGGTTGCGCAGCGTGCGCAGCTGCCCCTGCATCTTGTCGTCCACCACCAGGCCGCCAGGGCGCTCATGATCGGCATAGATCAGCGCAAAGGGACGCTGCTTGATCGACAGCGGCAGCAGCAGAAAGCTGGTGGCATCGAAGCTGCCGAGGAACCATGCCGGCAGACGCGCTCGCACACGCTCCTCGGTGGCGTCGGCAATCAGGGTATCGGCGCCCCGCTGGCACACGGCGGCAAACAGGTCATCCGCGTCCTTCAGGGGCACGGCCAGGGCGCGCACGGCGTCTGCGCTGCCTTCGCCCAGTCCGAAGCGCCCGGTCATGCGCTCGGTCTTGACCTCGCGCAGGCAGAACACGATGCGCCGCGCGCCCAGCGCACGCAGCATGGTTTCCAGCACCATGCGCACGATGTCATTCAGGCGGAAGTCCTCCACCATGGCGTTGCTGACCTCCTGGATGCCAGCGGCCAGCACCTCGGCCGCCTGGCTGGCGGAAGGCGCCGCATCAGTGGACTGCGCCAGCGTCAGAGGCAGGGTCTGCAGGGCGTCGTAATGCAGCTCATGGCCCGTGGCCGGGTCGGCCAATACCGGCGGCGCATCCAGGGCGGTGGGCGGAGCCAGCAGGCGCGCCGCGGGCGAGCCCTTGTCCACGCGCAAGTCCAGGGCGTCGGCCATGGCGATGAGCTGCTCGCGTGCCAGCACCGTGGCCTTGACGAACTCCTGCTGCGTCATCGAGAAAGCGACCGCATAGTGCGCCGCCAGCCGCTGCAGGCGGGCGCCCGCGGGTTCCGGCTCATGCTGCAGCATGATGGTGGCTGCCTCGTTCGCGGCACGTCCCACCCAGCGCAACCGCTCCACGCCCTCGGGCGGCGCTGCGGCGGCCGCCCCTGCGGTGGCCGTATGCAGCGCTGCAGGGAATCGGGCAGGCTCCACACACGCGCCACGCCGACACCCAGGTCTTCCAGGCTCAGTCCTAGCACCTGCAAAGCCGCGGCTTCATCGCCCCCCGACGGCCGGTCAGAGGCCACCAGCGCACGGATCCGGGCCGCCTCCTCCGGGAAATAAAACGAGCACAGCATGCGCCCCAGGCCCTGGAACATCGCGCCGAGAAACGCTTCCTCGCGCATCTGCTTGGCGTGCCCCCGGTCCTGCATGTGCTCCAGCAGCACCAGCGACAGCGCCATGTTGCGCACCGCATTGAAGCCCACCAGGCTCACCGCGCGCGAGACCGTGCCGATGCCGCCCCCAGGTGGGAAAAGGGGGCGCTGTTGACCAATCGCAGCAGCTTGTTGGTGAGGGCAACGCTCTTGAGGATCTCGTTGGTCAGATCAGCAATGCTGTCGTCCTCCGAGTGGGTCATGCGCTGGATGCGCGCCACCGAATCGGACAGCGCCGGAAAGTCACTCTTGTGGCGCATGCGCCGCAGCAGGAAGTCCAGCGCGGCATTGCTTGCCGCCGTAGGGGCGCTCACCGGCGCCGCCCAGGCACGCAAGGCATCGCACATTTCCTGCGCGCTGGCGTAGCGCTCGGCAGGGTCGCGCGCCAGGGCCCGGCGCAGGATGGAGCGCAGGCCATCGTCCACGCCCGCCCCCAGATCGTCGGGCAGCTGCGGCGCGTGGCGGGCGACATGCGCGAGCGCCTGCACCGGGTCACGCTCAGTAATCAAACGCCTGCCGGTGAGCAGTTCCACGAGCACCAGCGCAGCGGCGTAGATGTCCGACGCGGGCGCGGGCGCCGCGCCCGCCACCGCTTCTGGCGCCATGTAGGCCGGCGTGCCGCGCGCAACGGGGCCGCCCCCAGGGCTGGCCATGGCCGCGGCGATGCCGAAATCCATGATCCGCGCATGGCGCTGGACATCCACCATCACGTTCGACGGCTTCAGGTCGCAGTGCACGATGCCGGCCTCATGCGCCGCCTGCAGCCCTTCGAGCACGTCCACCAGCAGCTCCACCGCGTCGTGCACCGCACAGCGGCCCTGATGCGCCAGATGCTCGGCCAGCGTGCAGCCCGGCACATATTCGAACACCAGGTAGGGCTGGCCTTCGTGCACGTCGGCCTCGAACACCGGCACGATGCGCGGGTGCGACAGCCGGCCCACATGGCGCGCCTCGCGCAGCCACTGCTCCTGCGCCTGCGCGTCGCCGCCGTCGGCCAGCCACTTGACCGCGACCTCGCGGTGCAGGCGCGTGTCCCGCGCCAGCCACACGGTCGCCTGCGCGCCCCGGCCCAGCACGTGCAGCAACTCGAATCGCCCCAGGCGCTGGCGAGCGGGCATGGCGCCCGCTGCAGCGCCCAGGGTGGCCGGACGGGAAACGGAATCGGGCATGGCGTAAGCTGGCTACAAGATCCACGCATCATCCACCAAAACCCGTTGCCGGACCGGCATTTGCCTTTCGACAGCGCCGACGCTGACAGCCATGCCCACCACCCACCTGCTGTACCTGCACGGCTTTCGCTCCTCGCCCCAGTCCACCAAGGCCCGTCAGGTGGCCGCGCACGTGGCGCAGCACCACCCAAGCGTGACGTTCTGGTGCCCACAGCTGCCCCCTTCGCCGCGCGCGGCGATGGCGCTGGTCGCAGGCGGCATCGCCACCTGGCCGCAGGGACCGGGCATGGCGGTGGTCGGCTCGTCGCTCGGCGGCTACTACGCCAGCTGGGTGGCGCAACAGGCGCGCTGCACCAGCGTGCTGCTCAACCCCGCCGTCCACCCCGCGCGCGACCTGGAACGCTACATCGGCGAGCAGACCGCGTGGCACAACCCCGAAGAGCGGTTCTTCTTCCGCCCCGAGTACATCGCCGAGCTGCAGGCGCTGGACGTGCGCCACCTGCCGCCCGCAGGGCCGGAGCTGCTGATCGCCGCGCAGGGTGACGAACTGCTGGACTGGCGCGAGATGGTCGCGCGCTACCCGCAAGCCACCCAGCGCGTACTGCCCGGCGGCGACCACGCGCTGAGCGACTTCGCCCCGCACCTGCCCGAGGTGCTGGCGTTCTGCGACCTGGCCTGATCAGCGCTCCAGCGGCGGGCCACCGGAAGGCTGGCCGCGCTGCCAGCGCCCGAAGTCGTACGGATAGGCGCGGCGGTAGCGGTCGGTGTGCAGCGCCACCTCGTCCTCGCGGCCCAGCAGCCGCGCGCTGGCGATGAGCTTCTCGATCACGCGCGGCTCGGGCGAGTAGTGCAGCAGTTGCAACGCCAGGGCATGCATCTCGGCCGCATTGGCGGGCGTGACCACCGCAGTGGTGAGTTGCGCGAACTGCGCTGGCGCGCGGAAGAACCACACCTGCCGCGCCGCGTCGGCAGCCGTCAGCGCGCGCAGCGCCGCGGGCCGCTCGGCCGTGGGACGGTACAGCGCGCTCACGCGCGCGTAGTCCCGTACCAGTACGAACCCCATGGCCGGTGCCGCCAGCAGTGCCACGCCCGCCACCACCGCACCCACGGGGCGCCAGCGCGCCGCATGCGACAGCCAGGGCGCCAGCAGCACCAGCACGGCCAGCGCGGTGGCCAGCTGAAACGGCCCGTACCACAGCGGGAACTCCAGCAGGCTGTGCACGCCCACAAGGGCCAGCACGCCCCAGGCCAGTTGGCGGTGGGGCTGCGTCTCGCGCCAGGGGCGCGCGCGCAGCGCGGCCCACAGCGGCACGCCGCACAGCAGCAGCGCGGCCGGCAGGCCCAGTTCCACTGCCAGATGCAGCGGCAGGTTGTGGGCGTTGTCCAGCAGCACGCAAAAACGCTCTCCCGCAAACGGGTGGATGTAGTGCGCGTAGTCCAGCTCGCCCCAGCCCCAGCCGGCCCAGGGCCGCTGGGCGATCAGCTCCAGCACGTTGGACCACAGCGTAGCGCGGCCGACGCAGGTCTGGGAGCCATCGGCCATCCGCATGAACAGGCCGTCCATGCGCATGCCCGTCCACCGCAGCAACAGCTGCGGCAAGCCCCACGCGGCCACCGCATAGACCGCCAGCCCCACGCCGGCCATGCCGAGCGCCAGTGCGCCGCTGCTGCGCCGCCACACGGCGAGCAGCGCCAACACCACCAGCCACTCCAGTGCCCCCGTGCGCGAGGCCGTGGCCGCGCCCGCAGTGGCCAGCAGCACCATGGCCCAGGGCACCGCGACCGCCGCCAGCACCGGCCAGCGCGCGCCGCGCCCTGCCAGCACCGGGTTGCCGTCCACCTGCTCCTGCAGGCGCGCCACCCACCACAGCAGCGCCCACACGCCCAGCGCCAGCAACGTGGCCTGCTGGTTGCGCTGGCGCAAGTTGCCGAAGGCCAGGCCCGGGCTGGAGGCATGCACCCACGGCGCCCACCCCGGGTCGCCCATGAAGAACTGCACCAGGCCGATGGCCGCGGCCACCAGCGCCGCCAGCAGCAGACCCGCCGCCAGATGGGCGCCCAGGTGCGCGGCACTGGGACGCCAGGCGCCGCACCAGGCCAGCGCCGCCGGCAGCCAGGCGCAGGCGCCGCTGGCCAGCAGCGGCCAAAAGTTGGAATACGGAGCCTCGGTAATGCCAAAGACGAAGGGCAGCGCCATCGCCAGGACCGCCAGCGGCGCGAAATCAGGACGCATGGCGGGGTGGTGGTGCAAAGGCGATCGTGGGCGTCATGGTGGCGCCCATCATAGGCGCCGCCATGGCAATAGGGCCTGTTCACACTATTTTTGCCAGATGCGTTGCGATCAAAAAGGGCCAGGCGCAAGGCGCCAAACGAAGCTGGGGTGCTACCCCAGCGAGGCTTGGCAACGCCGCGAATGGCCCTTTTTGATCGCAACCCGGAGGGAACGAAGTGAAAACCGCGCCATTCGTCGTTGCCCTCCTAGCCAAGGCCCCGGCCTTGGCGTCGTCACGCGCCTAGATTGGCGCGGTTTTCACGCCATTCGCACTGGCAAAAATAGTGTGAACAGGCCCTAGCCGCACTTCAAGCCAAAAATGCCTCCAGCGCTTTTGCAGCAAGCGCTGGCAGCTATCAAAAGTAGAGCAAATGACTACCTGGGCGTGCAGGCGCTCCCCGGCTGCGTGGCCTGGCGCAGCCAGGCGATGAGCGCCGCACGCTCGCCATCGTCCTTCACGCCCGCGTAGCCCATGGACGTGCCGGGCACGGTGGCTGGCGGGTCCTTCAGGAAGCGCTGCAGCGTGCGCTCGTCCCAGACGATGCCGCTGGCCTTCATGGCCGGGGAGTAGCCGTCGAACCCCGGCGCCGTGCCCGCGCGGCGGCCGAACAGGCCGCAGTGCTGCGGTCCCGTGCGGTGGCCCTCGATGGCGTGGCACCCCGCGCAGCGCGCGTAGATCTGCTGGCCGCGCGCCAGCTGCGCTGCGTCAGGCGCCATGGGCTGGGGCGCGGCCAGCGCTGGCGTTGCCGGTGCGGGCCCGGCGACCGCCATGCCCGCAGCACCAAGCGCCAATCCGCCCACCAACGCCCAGGCCCGCCTACGCCCACCTGCCTGGACGCGGGTCACGACAGGAACGCCGAGGGCACCGGCGCCTCACCCAGGGCCTGGCGCAGCACGGCCCAGTGCATGGCCTCGTCGCCCAGGATGCTGGCGGCCACTTGCGCCAGGGCACGGTCGGCAAACAGCGGCACCGCGCCCAGGTAGGCCGACACGGCGCCGCGCTCCAGTCCGGCGGCAAAGCGCAGCACGTCGGCTTCGGCCTTGAGCTTGTCGGTCGGGAAGCCGTACTGCGCCTTGGCCTGCACGGGCTTGCCGCCCATCTTCTGCACGGCGCCGGCGATCGCGTCGGCATGCTCCTTGTGGTGGCCCTGGAACTGCTGCGCCAGCGGCAGCACGCCGGAGGTGAGCAGACCGCTCTCGGCGCCCACCTGGTAGGCGGCCACGGCCTCGTACTCCGCCGCCAGTGCGGTGTTGAGGATGCGCACGTCGGCCTCGTGCTGTCGCGCATCGGTCTTGGCAGCGGCGGCCAGCGCGTCGCGCCCACCCAGCAACGCCACGGCCGAGGCCGAGAGCACGGCCGCGCCCAACGTGCGGCGGCGCGCGAGCAGTGCAGAAGTAGAAGAAGGAGGCAGGAAGAAGGAAGAGTGGTTCATGGTCATCTCCTTGAAGAAAGGGACAAGTGCCGCGCCGGCGGCGCGGGTAATCGGCGCGGCGCACAGCGGCGCGCAGGCCATAGGCGTGGGCGGGGTGGCGCCGGCCCGTCAGGCCAGCAGCCCGCGCCGCGCCAGTGCGTCCAGCACCTGCTGCACGACCTGGTCGCAGCGCGCGCCCGCAAACGGAAAGACGCTGTCGGCGCAGGCTTCCACCCGCGCGCCCAGCGCGTCGCGCAACATGGCGCGCGAGCGCAGGTAGCGGGTGCGCACCAGCTCTTCGCTGATGTCCAGGCAGAAGGCCGCCTCCTGCACGCTCATCTCCTGCACGGCACGCAGGAGGAACACGCTGCGGTACAGCGGCGGCAGGCTGTGCACGGCCGACTCCAGCAGGGCGCGCAACTGGGCACGCGCACGTGCCTGGTCGGGCGCGTCGTCGGGCGGGGCGAAATAGGACATGGCATCCTCCGGCTGCGGCTCCTGGTCGCTGGCCTGCGCGGGGTCGATCGCCACGCTGCGCGCACGCCGGCGCAAGACGTCCAAGGCCGTGCGCAGGCAGATGCGCGCCAGCCAGGTGCCCAGCGCGGCATCGCCGCGGAAGGCCCGCAGCCGCGTGAAGGCGCGCAAATAGGCCTCCTGCACCACGTCCTGCGCCTCGGCGTCGTCATGCACCACGCCGCGCGCGGCGCGAAACATCAGCCGGTTGTGGCGCCGCATGATGGCGGCGAAGGCTCCCGCCTCGCCGGCGAGGGCGCGCGTCACCAAGGCCGCGTCCGCCGCACGGTCGGCGATCGGGATGGCAGTGACAACCGCCGCCTGCGGCAGGTCCTCGGATGGGTGCATGGCTCGCCTCGCTTTCGTTGAGACCCTTTGCCCATTGGACGCACGCCGAAGGCCTGGCGTGACAAACACCCGCAATCACCTGCCACGAACAGGGGCGCTGCCCGCCGCCATGGGAAAATCGCGCCCCTATGCATGCACTGTTCGACGAAGCCGGCAAGTTCCTGGCCGGCCGCATCCTCTCCGAAGCCGAAAGCTCGGCACAGATTGAGCTCGACTCGGGTAAACGCGTCAAGGTCAAGGCCGCCAACATCCTGTTGAAGTTCGACAAGCCCGCCCCGGCCGAGCTGCTGGCGCAGGCGCGCGAGATCGCCGCCGGCGTGGAGCTTCCGCTGGCCTGGGAGTTCGCGCCCGAGGAGGAGTTCGGCTTCGCCGAGTTGGCGCGCGACTATTTTTCTGCCCAGGCGCCGGTGACCGAGCAAGCCGGCATGCTGGTGGCGCTGTTCGAGGCGCCGCACTACTTCCGCCGCGCGGGCAAGGGGCGTTTTCGCAAGGCGTCGGCCGAGGTGCTGCAGCAGGCCCTCGCCGCCATCGAGAAGAAGAAGCAGATCCAGGCGCAGATCGACGCCTGGGCCGCCGAACTCGTCGCCGGCACCTGCCCGCAACCCGTGCGCGAGCAGCTCTACAAAATTCTGTTCCGCCCCGACAAGAACGCGCCCGAGTACAAGGCCGTGGTCGAGGCCAGCCGCAGCGCGCAGAAGGCTCCGCTGGACCTGTTGCAGGCCGCGGGTGCGATCGACTCCAGCTACCAGTTCCACTGGAAGCGCTTTTTGTTCGACAACTTCCCCAAGGGCACGGGCTTTCCCCCGCTGGCGGCACCCCAGCCGCCGGCCGACCTGCCGCTGGCGGATGTGCAGGCCTATTCCATCGACGATTCGGCCACCACCGAGATCGACGACGCCCTGTCGGTGCAGGGCCTGGGCACCGGCACCGTGACGCTGGGCATCCACATTGCAGCGCCGGGCCTGGCGATCCAACCCGGGGGCGACCTGGACAAGCTGGGGCGCACGCGCCTGTCCACCGTCTACATGCCGGGCTACAAGATCACCATGCTGCCGGGCGACGTGGTGCAGATCTACACGCTGGACGAGGGGCGCGCCAACCCGGCCGTGTCGCTGTATGTGACGATCGACGAGGCCACGCTGGCCATCACCGCCACCGAGACGCGCCTGGAGCGCGTGCCCGTGACGGTGAACCTGCGCCACGACCAGCTGGACCACATCGTGACGGAAGAGTGGTTGGCCGACCCAACCATTCAACATGAAAACACGCCACAGGCCTTGCTGGATCTGCGTGAGCAGCTCTCCTTTTTGCACCGCCTGGCGAAAAGCCTGAAGGCCCAGCGCGAGGTGGTGCGCGGCAAGCCCGAGACCTTCAACCGGCCGGACTACACCTTCCGCCTGAGCGCCGCCCGGCCGCCCGAAGGCGCGAACGCCCCCTCGGGGGGCAGCGCAGCCAGCGAAGCGGCAAGCGTGGGGGCCCACAAGCCCCGCAACGACGGCGCCGAGCCCGATGGCAGCGAAACGGTGGACATCACCACCCGCAAGCGCGGCGCGCCGCTGGACCTGATCGTGGCCGAGGCCGCCATCGTCGCCAACAGCACCTGGGGCAACATGCTGGCCGAGCACGGCGTGCCCGGCATCTACCGCAGCCAGGCCAGCCTGGCGCCGGGGGTCAAGGTGCGCATGTCCACCAAGGCGCTGCCGCACGCCGGCATCGGCGTGAAGAGCTACGCCTGGGCCACCTCGCCGCTGCGCCGCTACGTGGACCTGGTGAACCAGTGGCAGATCATTGCCTGCGCGCGCCACGGCAAGACCGCTGCACTGGCCGCACCGTTCAAGCCCAAGGACGCGGAGCTGTTCTCCATCATCAGCAGCTTCGATGCCGCCTACAGCGCCTACAACGGCTACCAGGCCGGCATGGAGCGCTTCTGGACGCTCAAGTACCTGCAGCAGAACCAGATCACCGAGCTGGAAGCCACCGTGTTCAAGGAAGGGCCGAACGGCAGCTTCCTGGTGCGCGCCGACACCCTGCCACTGGTGCTGCCCGTGCTGGGCGCGCAGCAGCTGCCGCGCGGCGCACGCGTGCGCGTCAAGCTCGGCGAGATCGACGAGATCACGCTGGACGTGGCGGGCACCCTGGTGGCGCGCCTGGACGACCCGCTGGATGCCAGCGACGACGGCCCGGTGGACGAGGACGAGGGCGACGAGGAGGCCGTGGCCGGCCCGATCGCCATCGCGGTCGATGTCAACGAGGCCGAGGGCGAGGGCGCCGGCGGCACCGCTGATAATCGGGCGCCGTGACAACCGCTCCCTTGCTCCACCGCCATGCAGCGCGCCGCCCCACAGGGGCGCCGCGGCCTGCAGTGATGGCGGCCCGACGATGAAAATCTCCACCCTGCTTCAACGCCTGACGACGCTGCAGATCGCGCTGGGCGTCTCCATCGCCGTGCATGCCGCACTGCTCACGGTGCGCTTCGTGGACCCCGAGAGCTTCAACCGCGTGTTCCAGGACACGCCGCTGGAGGTGATCCTGGTCAACGCGCAGTCCAACGAGCGCCCCGACAAGGCGCAGGCCATCGCGCAGGCGTCGCTGGCCGGTGGCGGCGAGGCCGCCAAGGGACGCGCCACCAGCCCCCTGCCCTACTCGGCCCTCACCACGATCGGCGACGACCTGGAGGAAGCCCAGCGCAAGATGGACCAGATGCTGGAGCAGCAGACCCAGATGCTGGCCCAGCTGCGCAAGCAGCTCGCCGTGCTGCCCGAGCCCGACCCGCGCAAGCCCAGCCAGAGCACCGACAGCCAGGCCCAGGACGAAAAGCGCCGCCAGTTGGTGAAGCTGCTGGCCGAGATCGAAAAGCGCATCAACGAGGAAAACGCCCGCCCGCGCAAGCGCTACATCAGCCCCGCCACGCGCGAAGAGGTGTACGCCGTGTACTACGACGCGCTGCGCCGCAAGGTCGAGGACAAGGGCACGCAGAACTTCCCCGAGCAGGGCGGCAAGAAGCTCTACGGCGAGCTGATCATGATCCTGACAGTGAACCATGACGGCCGCGTGCTGGCCACCGAGGTGGTGCAGGGCTCGGGCAACCGCCTGCTGGACCGCCGCGCCGAGGCCATCGCCCGCGCCGCGGGGCCCTTTGGCCACTTCGGCCCGGCGATGCGCGCCAAGGCCGATCAGATCGCCGTGGTCTCGCGCTTCAAGTTCACGCGCGACCAGACCCTGGAAACCGACCTGCGCTGATGACCGCCGCCGCCGACCTCTACTGCGTGATGGGCAATCCCATCGCCCATAGCCGCTCGCCGTGGATCCACGCGCGCTTTGCCCAACTGACGGACCAGTCGCTGCACTACGAGCGCCGCCTGGTTCCGCTGGACGGCTTCGCCCAGGCGCTGCAGAGCTTCGCCGCCGAAGGCGGGCGCGGCTGCAACATCACCGTGCCGTTCAAGCTGGAGGCCGCGCAGCTGGCCACCACGCGCAGCGAGCGCGTGCAGTTGGCCGGCGCGGCCAATACCCTCGTGTTCGACGGCGGCAGCATCCATGCCGACAACACCGACGGCCTGGGCCTGGTGGCCGACATCACGCAAGGCGCGGGCGTTCCGCTCGCCGGGCGCGACGTGTTGCTGGTGGGTGCGGGCGGCGCGGCCGCCGGCGTGCTGGGCCCGCTGCTGCGGCAGCACCCCCGGCGCATCGCCGTCGTGAACCGCACGCCCGCGCGCGCCCAGGCACTGGTGGACAGCCACGCCGCGCTCGCAGCGCTACAAAAAACAGAGCTACTGGCGCTGGACATGCAAGCGCCAGGGGCCGATTTCGATGTGATCATCAACGCCACGGCCAGCAGCCTGGAAGGCGGCCCGGTGCCCGTGCCCGCCAGCGTGCTGCGCCCCGGCAGCCTGGCCTACGACATGATGTACGGCCCCGCGGCGCAGCCCTTTCTGGACTGGGCCACGGGCCACGGCGCCACCGCGCGCGACGGGCTGGGCATGCTGGTGGAGCAGGCGGCCGAGGCCTTCCAGCTGTGGCGCGGCGTGCGCCCGCCGTCGGCCCCGGTGCTGCAGGAGCTGCGCGCGGCCATCGCCGCGGGGGCCTGAGGCATGCGGGGCGCACTGCGCTGGTGCATGCTGGTGCTGCTGGCACTGCTGGCGCTGCAGCTGTTCTTCGTAGCGCGCATCGCGGCCATGGCGGTGATCGACCCGGAATCCACCACCTTCCAGCGGTCCGAGGCCTGGGCGCAATGGTCCCAAGGCAGCGGCATGCGCTGGCGCCAGCAGTGGGTGCCGTACGCACAGATATCCGACCACCTCAAGCGCGCGGTGGTCGCATCGGAGGACGACAACTTCGTCAACCACGACGGCGTGGACTGGGATGCCATCGAAAAGGCCTGGGAGCGCAATGTGCGCATCGAGGCGCAGCTGGCCGCCCGGCCGTCGGCCACGGGCCGCGCGCCCAAGATCCGCGGCGGCTCCACCATCACCCAGCAACTGGCCAAGAACCTGCTGCTGTCGGGCGAGCGCAACCTGGTGCGCAAGGGGCAGGAATTCGTGCTCTCCCTGGCGCTGGAGCAACTCCTGCCCAAGCAGCGCATCCTGGAGATCTACCTGAACAACGTGGAATGGGGGGCAGGCGTGTTCGGCGCCGAGGCCGCCGCGCAGCGCTACTTCGGCAAGAGCGCGCGCCAGCTCACCGCGCCCGAGGCCGCGCGCCTGGCCGTGATGCTGCCGGCGCCCAAACGCTTCGAGAAGGCGCCCGGCTCGGCCTACCTGGCCGGGCGCACGCGCGCGCTGCTGGCGCGCATGGGGCGCAGCGAGTTGCCCTGAACCACATGTCATTCATACAAGCAAAATCGACCTCAAAACCAATAGCAGCAAGCGCGAACAGCTATAAATTTAATAGTCCATGAGAATCCTTGGCATCGACCCCGGACTGCAGACCACGGGCTTCGGCGTGGTGGACGTGGACGGCCATCGCCTGCGCTACGTGGCCAGCGGCACCGTCCGCACCACGGGGCGCGCCACGGGCCTCGCGCTGGGGGATCTGCCGGGCCGGCTCAAGGTGCTGTTCGACGGCGTGAGCGAGGTGGCAGCGCGCTACCAGCCCAGCACAGCGGCGGTGGAAATCATCTTCGTCAACGTCAACCCGCAGTCCACGCTGCTGCTGGGCCAGGCGCGCGGCGCGGCGCTCACCGCGCTGGTGAATGCCAATCTGCCCGTGGCCGAATACACCGCGCTGCAGATGAAGAAGGCCGTGGTAGGCCACGGCCGCGCGGCCAAGTCGCAGGTGCAGGAGATGGTGCGCCGTCTGCTGGAATTGCCCGGCCTGCCGGGCACCGATGCCGCCGACGCCCTGGGCCTGGCCATCACCCACGCGCACGCCGGGGCGGCCATGGCCCGCGTGGGCGAGGTCGCGCAGCTCACGCGGCGCCAGCACGCCATGTACAAGGCCGGGCGCAGTTACTGAACGACTGAACGCGGCCCTTGCCTCTGGGGCCTTTCCCTACGCAGCAAGCGCGGGCAAGCCAACGTCCTTCTCCGCCATTTCCCGAGCGGTGGTTGCGCGCGCCAACGCCACGGCCCCCGGCTGCGGCGCGCCGCCCTGCAGCTTGAAGCGGCTGACCGCCTCGGTCAGTCGGCCCGCCTGGTCGCGCAGCGACTGCGACGCGGCTGCGGACTCTTCCACCAGCGCGGCGTTCTGCTGCGTCATCTGATCCAGGTGGCTGACCGATTGGCCTACCTGGCCAATGCTGCCCGCCTGCTCGGCGGCCGCGCTGGTGATCTCGGCCACGATGTCGGAAACCCGGCGCACGCTGGCCACGATCTCGGTCATGGTCTCGCCCGCCTGCGCCACCAGGCGCGAGCCGCCCTCCACCCGCTCGACGGAGGCGCCGATCAGCGCCTTGATTTCCTTGGCGGCGTCGGCGCTGCGTTGCGCCAGGCTGCGCACCTCGCTGGCCACGACGGCAAAGCCCCGGCCCTGTTCACCGGCGCGCGCGGCCTCCACGGCGGCATTGAGTGCCAGGATGTTGGTCTGGAACGCGATGGAGTCGATCACGCCCGTGATGTCGCCGATGCGCCGCGAGCTGTCGGAAATCTCGCCCATCGTCTGCACCACCTGCGCAACCACCGCGCCGCCGCGCACCGCCACCTCGGCCGCGTTGGCCGCGAGCCCGCTGGCCTGGCGGGACGATTCGGCACTGTGCTGCACCGTGCCGGTGAGCAACTCCATGGACGAGGCGGTCTGCTGCAGGCTGGCGGCGGTCTGCTCGGTGCGCTGGCTCAGGTCCTGGTTGCCCAGGGCAATCTCGTCACTGGCCGTGGCGATGCTGCCCGCAGCCTGCTGCACCTGGCCCACCAGGGTGCGCAGCGCATCCTGCATGCGGCCCATGGCAGCGACGAGGCTGCCGATCTCGTCACGTTGGCGGGACTGCACCGCATGCGACAGGTCGCCCGCGGCAATGCGCTCGGCCAGCGCGCGCGCCTGCTCCAGCGATTGCGTGATGGAACGCACGCTGAACAACGTCAGCGGCACCAGCACCGCCAACCCCAACAGCACGGCTGCAGCAATCAGCATGGACATGGTGGCGGTGCGCTGGTCCAGGGCGGCGCGCGCCTCTTCCATGTGGCCGCGCGCCTGCGTGGCCAGGCTGGCCAGCAGGGCATCGGTGGTGTCCATGTGGGCCTTGAAACGCTCGGCATACGCCCCCGCACCCGCGCCATCGAGCAGGGCGCGCTCGATCTGGTCGAAGATCGGCACGAGCCCGCCTTCGTACTGCCCGACCTCGGCCAGCGCTTTGTCCAGTGCGCCGGTGAATTCCACGTTGCCGGCCTGCACCTCGCGCACCTGCGCCATGCTCTTGCGCAGCGCATCCAATTGGCGGCTCCAGCCCTCACGCAGCGCCTGCACCTCCACGGCGTTGTTGAAGTTGATGATGATGTCCTTCTCGGCGCGGCGCAGGTGCCCCAGGCCGGTGCGAAGTTCGGCCATGTCGGTGAGCGTCTGCACCTGGCGCGCGAACAGCTCTTGCAGCGTGCTGCGCGAGCGGTCGAGCGCAACGTAGCCCAGAGCGCCCACTGCAGTCAGCAGGACCAGGGAAAAAGTCGTGGCGAAATACAGCCGCGCGCGAATGGAAAGCTGCCCCAGAACCCTCATGGCATTCCTTTGCTGAACATGATGACCGGCGTGTGCAAGTTCCACGCCATGGCAGAGATACCGCCTCGTGGGCGGACCGGAATGCAACTGTATGTTGCAAGCGCTCAATCCCAAGGCAGGGTAATCACGGTCCCGTTGTCTCTGGTGAGACGGGGCTTAGGGAACGCGGCAAGGCATGCCTAGAAAACATATTGTCACAATCTTTGTCCATAGTGCGGTTCGGCCCTAAGGCTTTGGTCACCCCGAACACGCGCATGTCCTTCTCTTCTTCCCCTACCCGCTCTCTTTCCATCGGCCCGCTGGGTCGCCGGCTGCTGGGCCTGTTCATGACGGTGCTGGCGCTGAGTCTGGTCGGCTCGGCCATCGGCGTGTGGTCGCTGCGGCACATCGGCCAGTCGACAGACGACATGGTTCAGCACAGCGTGGCCAACGAACGGCTGGTGGCCGATGCCTACCGGCTGCAGGCCATCAATGCCGAGCGCTACAAGGCCGTGGCGTTGAGTTCAGAGCCCGAGGTGGGGCAAGCCATCGGCGCCGACATTGCCGCTACGCAGCAGCAGTACGACAGGCTGGTAGCCACCCTGGCGCAGCGGCTGGCCGGCACAGCCGACGAGGAACTGCTGTCCCGCGTGAAGGCGCGGGCCGCCGACTTCCACGAGGCCCAGGCCGCACTGGTGCAGGCACGCGACTTCGGCCTCACGTCACGCATTCAACAGGTGTATGGCGAACGCTTCCTGCCCGCGTCCCAGGCATTGCTGGGGGCGCTGGATGCGCTCACACAGTCGCAGCGCCAGTCCATCGACACGGCCGCCCTGGCCGTGGGCGGCTGGAGCCTGCGGGCGCGCTGGTCACTGCTGGCGTTCGGCAGCCTGTCCCTGGTGCTGGGCACCCTGCTCGCGCTGTGGCTGGTGCGCAGCATCACGCGGCCCATTGCACTGGCCAGCGACACCGCGCAGCGTGTTGCGGGGCTGGACCTGCGCCAGGACATCGTGGGCCACGACCGGGATGAAACCGGGCACATGCTGACGTCCCTGTCGGTCATGCAGTCCGCGCTGCGCAGCCTGGCGGGACAGGTGAGCACCTCTGTGCACAGCCTGCACACGGCTTCGTCCGAGATGGCCAACGGCAACGCCCACCTGTCCACCCGCACCGAGGAGGCCGCAGCCAGCCTGCAGGAAACGGCCGCCGCGCTGGAGCATGTGACACGCGCCGTTCAACAATCGGCCGAGACCGCCGAGCATGCCGAGGCACGCGCCGCACAGGCGGCAGCCGCCGCGCACGAAGGCAGCAACGTGGTGACGCGCATGGAGCAGACCATGCAGCAAGTGGCCCACAGCGCGCACCAGATCGGCGACATCACGGGCATGATCGACTCGATCGCGTTCCAGACCAACATCCTGGCGTTGAACGCCGCGGTGGAAGCCGCACGTGCCGGCGAACAAGGCCGCGGTTTCGCGGTGGTGGCCAGCGAGGTGCGCAGCCTGGCGAACCGCTCGGCCGAAGCCGCGCGCGAGATCAAGGCATTGATCCAGGCATCCGTGCAGCAGGTGGATGCCGGCGCCACCCTGGCCGCTGATGCGGGGCGAACCATGGCGCAGGTGGTGGCGGCCATCCAGGACGCCGCGCGCACGATGGCCGACATACGCTCCAGCCACCATGCGCAGCAGCAGGACATCCTCTCCATCCACTCGGCCCTGTCGGGGTCTCCTCGTTTTCAGTGCAATAAGTGACGGTACGAAAAGCTAGCACTGGCGCGGAGGTGGTGTTGGTAGATCGTTGATTTCATTGACTTTCCTGTTCACTTTCAAATCTGCGATTCGTGGCGTCAAACCGTGGTCGGTTTCATCCATTGGTGCCAGTTATCGATGCATTTGGCCGCGAAGGCAGGATTTGGTCAGCATAGCGGTCAACCGGGAAGCGAAACACACCCCGCAAGTTGATGCTCTCCAGCCTGGTGGGCGCAATCTTCCCGATCAGTTCCGGTGGAATGACCTGGCGGCGGTTCGACCAGCGATCCAGGACCGCCTGCATCTGTGAGGTATTCCAGTAAGTGTCCGCCCAACCCCGTACTTGCTGACCGGCTCGCGGCCAGGCATCGTCACCTCCTGAATGGACAGGGGGTTTTTCGATGCAGACAGGGCTACCTTGGCACCGGCCGCCGCTCCGGCGCCCGTGGTCACACGTCCACGACGTGACGCAGCAGCGCGAAGGAAACTTTCCACAGCCCACCGTCGCCCGTGTCGATGCTGGCGGTGCGCTGGTTGATCCGGGTGATGACCCCGACTTGAGCGCGCAGGTGCTTATCTTCAAAGGACACCTTCTGCCCGCGCTGGAAGTCGTCGCGACTTGGCTTGGGCGCGGCCGGCGGCGGCATGGTCGCCGTGGCGCCTTGCGTGATGTCGGTCTCTGCGCAGGCGGGCGGTTCCACCGCCGCATAGGCCAGTCGCCAATGCCGCAGCGTGGCCTGGTCTTGCACCAGGATCTCCTTGTCCTTCATCTCGACCACCCGCGCCGGCCGCATCTGCCCGCTCTCCAGCTCGAAGTAGCGCACCGTCTGCCCCAGGTGAAGTTGTCGGCGGATCTCGATCACCCGTTTCGGATCGGTGATCATCCGCTGCAGGATGGCCTGCAGGCGGTACAGCTGCAGGCTGCTGGCCTGCCCGAGAGCATCGAGCAGCCGACGCTCCTGGTCCTCGATCATCATGCCGGCTTCCAGTGCATCGGCAGCAGTTGTTCCAGCTGGCTGAGGCGGCAGTCGTTGATGCGGCTGAACACGTCCTTCAGGTACGCGTACGGCTCCACGCCATTGAGTTTGGCCGTCTCGATCAGGCTGAGGGCCACCGCCGCGGCGTGGCCGCCGCGTTCGCTGCCCGCGAAGAGCCAGTTCTTTCGCGACAGGGCGATCGGCCGCATCGCCCGCTCGCTGGCATTGTTGTCCACCGCCAGCATCCCCTCATCGAGGAACGCCGTCAGCGCGGGCCAGTTGCTCAGGGTGTAGGCCACCGCCTTGCCAAGCGCCGATTGCGGCAGCAATGCTGCGACGTGCCCCAGCAGCCACTGGTGGAAGTCGGCCAGCAGCGGGCGACTGCGACGCTGACGCTGCAACCGCTTCTGATCAGGGTCGGATTCGGCGATCTCCCGCTCGATGTGATACATCTCCCCGATGAAGCGCAGGGCCTCATGGGCCACGCCAGGCGGCGCGCCGGGCGGTGCGGTCTTGACCACCTCCATGTACCGTCTGCGGGCATGGGCCCAGCATGCCGAGTGGATGACGTCGCCACCTTTGAAGAGGCTGTGATACCCGGCGTAGTCGTCGGCCTGCAGCCACCCCTTCCAGCCGGCGAGCATGCGCCGAGGGTGCGCGCCGGAGCGGTCGGTGGTGAAGTCGTACAGCGCCGCTGGCGCCACCGGCTGCCACTGGCCTGCTGCATCGCGTTTGTGCCCGCCGGCCAGGTAGCACCACAGCCGCGCCGTGATGGTCTTGCCGGCGCCGCTGCCGCGTGCGGCCTGCATCGCCAGGGTGGTGTCGTCCGTGAGGATCACCGGGCTGGCCAGCACGTGTGCCTTTAGCGGCGGCATCAGGCGGGCCAGCAATTCGCAGCCGTCCAGCGTCCAGTCGCACAGCGTCTGCCGCGGGGCGGCAAAGCCCAGGCGCGCAAAGCCACGCTCCTGGCGCGCCAGCGGGTTGTGATCGAGGTACTTGGCCACCAGCACGTGTGCCAGCAGGCCCGGCCCGGCATTGCTGCGGGGCAGCGGCGAGGTGATGGCGCTGGCGGTGCGCACGGTGCTGCTGCCCTGGTCGTCCTCGCAGCGGTACTTCAGCCGCGCGTGCTGCAGCACCAGCAGCTTGGCTGGCGTGTATTCGATCGTCTCGCTGACCTCCTCGCCGATGCGCTGGACCCGGGTGAACTGGGCCTTCTCCTGCTCGCTCAGATCGTGCTCGACGCGCACCCGCGGCAGGCTCGGATCGATCGCGGGGCGTCCACGGCGGCGGCGATGGTGCTCGCCCACGCGCTCGCGCGTCTCGGGCGGCACGGGCAGTTCGACCGTGTCGACCCACAGTTCGGTCTGGCCCACATGCAGCACCTCGCTGCTGCGGCCGAACATCCGGTGGCGCAAGGCAGCGAGCTGCTGGGCGAGATTGGCCATCTGGGCATCGGCCTGCTCGCGCACCGCCTGCAGCTGCTGCGCGAGCTGCACCACCAGGTCCTTCAAAGGCTCCACCGCGTCGGGCAACTGGGCGCGATCGAGGTAGGCGGTGGACATGGGCAATGATCTTCCCATGCACTTCGCGGCATGGCCATTCGGAGAATCGAGAATTGCTAGACACCATCGCGCTCGATCTACTATGCAACCATCGATGCTGTGACCGCCGGCAGGCGCTTCACGCGACTGAGGTCGATGCCGTCGAGCCAGGCCACCAGCTCGCTCATGGCGATGCCGTTGCCCGCCAAGCGCGCCGGATCGGCGAAGCGGCCGCGCTCCAGGCGCTTGTACAGAACCCAGAATCCGTGACGGTCCCACACCAGCAGCTTGGCCTTGTCGCGCCGGCGCGCGATGAACACGAACACGTGTCCCGACAACGGGTTCAAGCCCATGCTCATCGCGACGATCTGGCCGAGCGCATCGATCGACTTGCGCATGTCCACGGCTTCGGCGTAGACGTAGGCGCGGATCGCCGAGGACAGGATCACGCCAGTCGCTCCAGCACCCGGGCAAGCACACGCTCGGCGCTCGCACCCGCCAGACGCAGCGTGATGCCCCCGCACAGAGCGATCTCCACGTCGCTTGCAATCGACGGCACGCTTTGCGAGCCGATCGCGATGAAGGAGGCGGAGCCCTTCGCGGCCTCGGCCGCGGCCGGCATGGTGCCGATGGAGCGGCGATGCTTGGCCAGGCGATAGCGGTAGGTGGACAGAGCCAGGGCGTTGTCGTGGCAATACTGCCGCACGCTCATGCCTTGACTGAGACGGCGATCCTCGTGTGCGAGCCAGAAGGCGTCGTCGCGCTCGGCGCCGTCGCGAACCTGGCCGGATTCGACAGCGTCGCCGCGGGGCGAGTCACCAGCTGCCGGAAGATCTTGCTGCATCGTCGTTCTCCTGTTGGATGGAAGGCTCGACGATGCCTGGTGGCTACGAGTTCAGCAAGAACGGGGAAGAGCGGACAGATACGTATTCCACGCCATCACGATGTTGGCCATCAGGCTCAACGCATCGGCCACAGCCTGCATTTCATCGACACGTTTGGCCTGCGCCGGGCTGATCCGGCCGGTATAAATGGCGCGCTTGAGGGCGTTAACAGCCTCGCCCCGATTGAGCACCCGGCGCAACTCGTTCCTGAAAGCGTCCTTGACAAAGTAGTCAGCCAAAAACGCCGTACGCAGCAACCGCCCCAATTGCACGCCAGCCTCATAGATTGGATCGCCCTGGGCGGCAGAACCGAACCGCGCAAGAGCTGCCACCGCACTGGCATGTCCGCTCATGACCGAGGCTGCCAGGTGCACCAGACTATCCCAATGCTTTTCGATCAAAGCGACGTCGACATTGGCTTCGCACACCGCAGCGATTTCTGCGGGCACTTTGGTGCCGCGTGGCACAAAGAGGTGGCGCTGTTTGAGTTCCTTCAACCGCGGGCAAAGATCAAAACCAAGCAAACGGGCATGTGACATGGCAAAGTCGGTGTAGCCATGGGTATCCACAGCAAGCTGGCTGGTCTCCAGCTTTTCTTGGCGGATGACACCTTCAATGGCCACGCCCGCCTGGCGCTCATTGAGCACAAAGGGCTGCGCATGGAAGATGCCCCACCGGTCTTTTACATGGGAGTAGATTCCAATGGAAGGTGTGTTGCGCCGAGGATCAAGCCGGGCTTGCCACACCCGTTTGGTGGTCTCCATGGTCATCATGTCAGAAGATGCCAAATCGGACCGCCCCCAGGTGGCGGCAATCGGGTGTCGCTGCATGAATTCCAGCACAGCCTGGCAGGCCTGGCTCAGACGCCGTTCGTCCCGCGCCCAGCGCATGGCCTGGCGAATGCTGGTGGCAGACAATTGCGGAATCATGCGCGCGCATTCGACCGCAGTCAGACTGGTGCCGTGGGCCATGATGCCGGCATAGACCATCAGCAGCTCGTCGGTAGAGCGCGGCTCACGTCCGAGCATGATCCAGCTAAAGCGCACCTGGGCGTCAACGGCCAGAATCACTTCCGGCAATTGAACCTCACCGATGCGGTGACCCAAAGCCGCGCGCAGCTTGGTCACTTCTGGGTCTTCGTCCTCTGCGGGCAATGGCGACAAATGGAGTTCATCATCCACGCGCAGTACGCCACTGCGGGCTGCAGCGGCCACCGCATCGACACCGGCAGTTACTCTGGCCAGCAAAGGCTTCAAGAAAGTGGCAGCCTTGCTGGGTAACGATAGACGGGCATAGTGTTTCTTGGACTCTGCCTGCCAACGCTCGTCCGTGAAGAACAAGCGCGCACGACCCCGAAAGCTCAGGCTGTGCTCAATCCAGACCGAGCCATTGCGCACCGCGCGGCGCAGGGCAAACAGGGTGGCCACCTCCAACGCCTGAAACGCCCGTTCCCGGTCTGGGCTGGAGATCGAAACCTGCCAGATCATTCCCAGACTTGGTGCCACCACTTCAACTGGCAGCTTTCTGGATCCTTTGAGATATAAAGCTTGCAGCTTGGCAAGGTACTCGATGGCAGGATGCTCGCCGGTGGCCTGCCAGGGCAGCTTTGCAATGGCGACGAGCAACGACCGCACGGGGCGAATTCCATCAATCAATCCCTCGCGGACCAGGGAGGCCCTGCTCGGTGGTTTGCGTTTCTGGGTTTCGGTGATCAAGGCTTCAAGACGGGCACGCAACTCAGCATCTGGCACCGCACCTTGCGCGCTCAAGGCAACAAGTTCGCCGAGCAGCGTTTTGTACATTGCGGCCCAATTGACGGTAGCGGGGACATCGGCGGCAGCCTGACGCCACAGATCGGCGATCCGGCGCTGCACCATAAGGATCAACTGGTCTGTGGTGGTGAACAGGCAATACCGAAGAAAGCATGCGACCTCCACGGTGCGCGCTGGCTCTTTGATCTTGGCTCCGGCTGAGGGCGGCCTGGAGACAAGTCGGCGCGCGTAGCGGCGCAAGATGAGATCGGGGATGTCTGCCAGGTGCTTATGAACGTCCAGCGTGTAAAGCAGGTCGATGCGCTCCAGTACCTCGCTGATTTGGCGGGTTGAGTGTTTCGCCGGTGCAGCCCATAGCCAACTCTGCTGGGTTTGTCCATCTGGGCGCAGCTCTGAAACTGAGGCTCGCCAGCGATCAAGTGTTGCTGGATCAACGCTGGCGGCGATGGCGGTGCCTGTTTCAACTTCAAGCTGGGCAAGTGCCGCCGCAATCAGTGTCCGAATTGCCCGCTCGTGCACGATCACCAGCTTGTTCTTGTACAGCCATTGACGCGCCCGCACGAGTAGCTGATCGCGGTCGGCGCAGCGCGCCACTTCGTCGCGCAGTTCACGTACCAGTGAGCGGCGCTGGTGCTCGCTCATCCACTGGAATCCAAGGACCGTGCAGGCTACTTGTTGGTGATCGAATAGCGTGCGCCCGCGTTCATACATGGCTCTCAGCGAGGCGACTTCTGGTGCTGCAATGCCAAGCTCGTTGCCAAGGTGGCGCCACAAGGCTACTGGAATTACCCGAAAGGCACCGAGCAAACGCCCACTCATGCGCAGGAAACCAATATGGAGCGCCAGACCAAGCTTGTGGGAATCACCTCGGCGTGCATTGATTGCGTCGCGCTCGGCACCATCGAAGGTGAAAAATGCCTTCATCTCGAAGTCGCTGATATCGCGGGGGAGCCCACGCATCCCCAAAAACGTTGTGTGCCAACCCTGCATCGTGAACCTCAAAAGTGGGAGGCCACCATACCCGTTTACAAAGCGAACAGGAAAGTCAATGAAATCAACGGTCTACCCAGACCACCCCCGCGCCAGTGCTAGCTTTGCGTACCGTCACTTATTGCACTGAAAACGAGGAGACCCCTGTATGCGCTGCACGCGCCCGAGGCAGAGTGCATCGCCAAGGGCAAAGCCAGAACGCCCTACGAGTTCGGCGTGAAAGTGTCCATCGCAGTGACGGCCAAAGAGGGCCTGGTGGTGGGCATGCGCTCCATGCCCGGCAACCCGTATGACGGCCACACGGTGGACAGCCAGCTCGAGCTGGTCGAGATCCTCACCGGCCACACACCCAAGATCGCGCTGGCCGACCGTGGCTACCGCGGTGTCGAGCCCGCGTGTTGGGCGCGACTGCTGATCAGTCATACGCGCAAGTTGCCCAAGCGGCTGAAGAAGCTGCTCAAGCGGCGTCAGGTGGTCGAGCCCATGATCGGACACATGAAGGCCGACGGCCTACTGGGCAAGAACTGGCTCAAGGGCGCGGGTGGCGACGCGCTGCACGCTCTGCTGTGCGGCGCCGGGCACAACTTGCGGATGATCCTGCGGCACCTGCGGGTGCTTTATTGCGCCTTGCTCGGACTGATCGCCATGACCGCCACGCTGGCCTTGCCGGCACCCACGTCAACATCGCCGCTCACCGCCTTGACTTCGCGCCGCTCCGCGCTGGCTCGCGGCTAAAACGAGTTGTTCAGGGCCGACTGGGTAGGAGTGGTCGGCAACGGGGCAAGTTAGCGATCGCGGTCGAGTGCCATCAAAGAATTGACCGACCTCTACCCGTGCTGGCCTGCACGCCCACAGTGTCTTCCATCATCCAGGGTGACCCGCCAGGGTCATGACAGTTAGCCCGATTCAACTGCGCCAGGTGCCCAGAAGGTCGGCAATTTCAACGAGCGCTGGGAAGCCCAGGTCCTGACGGACAAGCGTGCGGCGGTGCTCGATGCGTGCAAGCACTGCGGCAATGTCGAGTTCGCCCGTTTGGGGCCCGCTGGAGGAGCAGATCGAAGCACTGCGTGCCGCGAAAGTGGGCGGATGAAACGAGAGGTTAATGGCATCTCAAGACTCGGCGGTGAAGCCCACGCGTCTGACAACTTCCCACCACTTTTCATGTTGTTTTCGCAGGCTGGACGCCATGGCCTGCGGCGTTAAGCTGTGTGCTACCAAGCCCAGGGAGGCAAGAGCCTCCGCAACCGCCTTGCGATTGACGGCTTCGGCAACCATTTGATGAAGGCGTGAAACGGTTTGGGGCGAAACGCCTGATGGAGCAAAAAAGCCGAGCCACTGATCGCCAGCGGGGTAGTCTGCACCGAACTTTTGCTCTGCAAATGTGGGAGTGTCGGGCGTGAAGGGTGTTCGCTGCGGCCCAGAGGTTGCGATGATGCGCAATTTCCCCGCCTTTTGGAAAGACAAGAACGTCCCCGTAGGCGCAGCCATGCATGCAATCTGCCCACCGATCAGATCGGTAACTCCAGGCGCGGCGCCACGATAAGCCACGTGCCTGAGATAGACGCCAGCCTCCTTGGCTACCAGCGCCCCCAAGAGATGCAATGGTGTACCGGTACCGGGAGATCCGAAACTTGCGTGTTCAGGGTGCTCCTTGGCCCAGGCCAGGAAATCCCGGAGCCCACGCACGGAAGGCGGTACCAAGGGACCCAGCGCAAGGGCGTCAGTCGTAGTGGCTACGGTGGCTACGGGAGCCAGATCCGCGAACGGATCGTAGTCCAACTTGCTGTAGACGAAAGGGTACAAGGACAGCACGGCGTCTGGTGTGAGCAACAAGGTACGGATAGGAAATTCAACCGCATGAGGCCAAGTATGGCACGAGTTTTGGGCCTCGAAACACGTTCGGCCAAGGAAGGTTGAGCGCTCGCTTGCCGCTCAATGGCAAGAGCTTGGGAGGCAGTATGCATTTGGGCCTGGCGCGCGCGCAGCTGCTTCCCCGCAGCGATGGATACCGCCGCTTCACTGGGTCACCAATTGACGCGCTGGTCTACCTCGTCGGGTTGAGCTGCCAGATCCCAATCCGGCTCGCCTTGCGCACCATCATCCACCGGCGCGTCGCAGCCCTCCCACAGCGGTGGCCCGCGTGCCGGGGTGATGTGCGGGGGGGGCAGACTCCACCCCGATGTGGTTCAGGATGTGGCGGATTTCGGCGCTGTGGGTGATGAAGGCAATGATGCGCATCTGCCCACCGCACATGGGGCACAGCAGCGGAAATGCCTCGTAGATGCGGGCAATCAGCACCGCCCACAAGTAATGCGCCGCTCGCTTCGGGCGTGCTTCAGGTTCGGGTGTGGGTGTGGCCGCGTTGCCCGGCGCCGCCACCCCAGGTACGCCCGCGCCAGGTTGTGCAGTCTCCACCGTGGCTGGTTGCGACGCAGCAGGCTGAGCCAGCGCCGTTACCGCCGCTCTCAGCGGCGAGTTTGGTGCCAGCACACCAAAGTAGCGGTGCCGGTGGGTGCGTGGCGGTGGCACCAGCGCGGCGATGCGGTCGATCAGTTCCAGCGGTGTGAGGTGCAGCTCATCTGCCTTGGCACCACGCTTGTCACTGGTGGGCTCGCTGCGCTGTTTGGCACAGCGGTACACCAGTTTGCTTCCCTCTTTGCGTAGGCGCTCCATGGAAAACGGTGGACGCGCGCAATAGCGCAGCAGCCGCTCCAGCGCAGCGCGGTCGTGGGCTTCGATGCACACCCCCGCATCCACCGAGAAGCCGCTGTGTTTGTAGCCCAGCATGTCTTTGGCGTCACAGTTCTCCAGCAGGCCCCGAGCAACGAAGGCGCGCAGGATGCGTTTTTGCAGTGTGGTCTGCACTGGGGCCACGGTAGCCGCATCGATGCCGGTGGCCGCGTGAAAGATGACACCCGGCGATGAGATTCGAGGGGTCGCATCAGCATCGCCCTCGCCCTCCACTTCCTCAAACACCCCGTCCACCACACAAACGTGGAAGTGGACGTGTTCATTGAGGCTGGAGCCGAATCGGTGAATGAAGGCGATGGCACCGATGTGCAGGCCTGCCTTGTCCATATGGGCCGCACCGGGGCTGTGGGTCTGCAGAGTTTGTGCGATCACCCGCAGAAAGATGCGCAGCACCATGCTCAGCACCGCTCCGTCGCGCTGCATGAAGTAACGAAGCCGCTTGGGAACCGACAGCACCCACTGGCGCACCGGCAGGCGGGGGAATACGTGATCGTTCAGGTGCGCTGCTGTCTCCACCATGCGCCGGGTGGTGCACGAGGGGCAGACTCCCCGGCCTTTGCAGGAGAAGGCTACAAAGTAGTCGTGCCCACAGTCGCCGCAGCGAGCGCGGGCAAAGCCATGGGCAAAGATGCCGCACTCAAGATACTTGGCAAACGCTTTGCGCACGAAGGGCTTGGGGGTGTGGTGGTCGCCCTGGCCGTCGAACTGACCCGCGCTGGCCAACTCTAGCCAGGTCTCGTAGTGCTCGGCTACCGTTTGGTAGAGCAGCGTGCGTTCGGGGTGGCGTGGGTTGTAGAGCTTGGGCTTGGAAGTGGCTGACATGAATACTGTACAAATGCAAGGGGTATCTATTTAGCTCCAGCAGCCCCATTGATACTGTGATTTCATCCAGCAATGGTATCCGATTGGCTCTCCCCGGTGTTCTTGCTCACGACATCCCCATACGTCACTGGCGGCGTAACCACCGCTTGCTGCAGCAAGCGGTAAAACAGCATCCCGCGTGAGCTGGATGTGCGCCGGTTGAAACGGAACACGAATTCATCGAGATAGGCGTCCAGGTGGTCTGGCTGTACAGAGCCATGATGTGTTCCCAGCACCCAGCGCTGTACCAGTGAGGCGACCCGGTGCACTCCCGCCATGGAGACATGGGCAGGTACGCCTGAGCCGAGCATGACGGTGCGCTGGTGGGTGTAACCCAGTTCTCCCAGAGCGCGGTATGCCGCCGAACCATCCGTGCGTACCTGGGCTCCAGGCTCGACCACCTCCTGCACAAAGGGGATTACGTGGGTGGCGGCGTCTCGGTCAATGCGGCGTAACCGGATGCGCCCAAACCCCTTGGGCTCCACGATCTCCACCGCCATGACCATCAACACTTTGGTGGTGCTGCTCTTGCGCCCTGCAGGGGTGGCGGGATTCTTGCGATCCGTGATGGACAGGTACGTTTCATCCACCTCCACAAGCCCCTTGAGCTTGTCCCGGCCCGGGCGGACCATGGCACGTCGAAACCGGTGCAGCATGGTCCAGGCGGTCTGGTAGCTCCCCAAACCCAATACGCGCTGCAGCCCCAGGGCGCTCACGCCTTGTTTCTGATTGGTCAGGTACCAAGCTGCAGCCAGCCAGACACGCAGCGGTGTGCGCGTCTTGTCAAAGATGGTTCCAGATGTCACTGTGCCTTGGTACTGGCATGAGCGGCACATCAGGCGGGTGCGGCTGGCGCGGTACACATCGCCAGCGTTGCCGCAACGCGGGCAGACGAAGCCTTGGGGCCACCGAAGCTTCTCCAGGAACGCCTGGCAAGCCTCTTCGGTGGCAAACCAGTCAAGAAATTCGTTCCAGGTGCGGGGGTAGTCCCCTCCAGGAGTTGGCGTTAGCATCTGGGTTTCCATCCAGCTATTCTCACGTCACTGGAGCTAAATAGATACCCCTTACAAATGCACAGTATTCTGCGGCGATTGTTTGGGTACGCAAAGCACAAGGCCCGAACCGTCGCCAGTTCGGGCCTTGGCAGGGTAGCTTGGCTGCGGACTTACTTGCGCGCAGGGCAGTGGCACCGGCTGCGTGTGCTGCGTGTGACATGAATGGGTTCGCGAAACACCACCTGATCGACACTTCGCGTCACCACGTACTGACCCGACCAGCGGCTGGCGCAGGCGTAAGCCACCTGATCGAGCAGCTTAAGAATAGTGCCGCCATGAACATTGCCGGCGAAGTTGACTGTGTCGGGTGTCATCAGCACGGTCATCGAAGTCTGGTGGCGCGGCAGGTCCATCGGCTCGTCCCGGGCCTCTCAGCCGTGGCGACGCGTCGGTGCGCGTAGCGTCACGATTTCTTCGGCCGCCGTCGGGTGTACCGGAAGCACAGTGTCGAACTGTGCTTTGGTCGCCCCCATTTGCAGCGCTATGCCCGCCAACTGAATCATCTCGGCAGCCTCCAGGCCGACGATGTGGACGCCGAGCACGCGATCGCTTAAGCGATCCACGATCACCTTGATGAGCATGCGTTCGGGTTGGGCCGACATGACTTGGACAGTCTGCTGCCTGATGAGCAACGTCGAGCGATCGAGGTTTGTCAGCAATTTGCAGGAGCACAGTCACGCTTTTTGTTCACTACCCGCAACAATGTTACGGCTTCGGCGGCTTCTTCCATCGAGATCCGGGGCTTCGACCAAGAGGAGCTCGCTGATTTCACTAGTTCGTGGTGCGAGCGACTCAGACTCGCGCCATTGAGTGCGAATGACTTGGAGCACCTCATGAAGACGACCGGCGGTTCACCGCTCTTCGTCGAGTCCGTCCTGCGCTTGCTCCGTGGGGGCATGCCTATCGCGGATGCACTCAAACAATGGCGTAACCATCTCGGTCTAGAAGTACGCAATGCAGCGCTGAAGCGCGAGGTCCTGCAGTTGCGCCTTGAAGCTAAAAAGATGCTCGTCATCATATCAACCCTGGGTTCTTGCTCCTTCGCTGAAGTCAAGGACATCCTGGGGTTCAGCGACACCACGATGGTGGACGTCGCCAACGATCTGCAAACGCTTTTCCTAATTGACAGTCCTCAGATCGCGGGAACGCCTCGCTACGCGATTTCCACGACGACCCGACAACTGGTGCGGTCGTTGGGGAAGGAGGTGCTTCCTGAGTACGACGAACTGGTCAAGAAGGTACACACCAGCAAGTACCGCTCAGTGGTCAACGACAAGGCCACGCCTCTAAGATCGGTTGCAGCCGCCATCAATCAGGCGATGGCTCAGATAGCCGGAGGCACTCCCGACCTAGCAGTAAAGACTGTGGATGAAGTTAACGAACGGCTAGGGGGCAGGAACGCTGACCTGTTGTCCGTGCGTGCGAGGGCGCTCGCCGCGATGCAGAGCTCATCGGCAGGTGACATCCGCCGTGCCTTTGAGAGGTCCTATGACGCAGGCCAGCGTAAGGACATCTTCTTTGACCAGTGGTACAAGACTGAGATCGCGTCGACGGACTTCGATGGTGCGATTGGAGTGGTCGATCGCGCATTGAAGAGCGACGCTGGCAACTCAATTTACTGGTTGAGCCGGCGCATTGATGCACGCGCCTATGCCGTTCAGCGGTATCAAGCTAACGACCCCGAACACGCAGCAACTCAGGTACGCAATGCGCTGGCAGATATCAAGAGCATGAAGGCTGCGGCAGTTTCTTCCAAACAGCCGCTGATGGTGGAATCTGCGCGTCGATATGCCGAGAAATTTTCTGATCTTCAGTGGGGCATCGCGAGGCCGAGTGGCGTTATGGAGAAGTGGCTTAGCACAATTACCATGCAGCTGGAGTGCATTGAGCTGGAAGACCAGCGTGTCGATACCTACTTGCGGCTAGCTGTTGCGTTTGTTGGTTTTTGGAAGGCCTTGTCAGCAAACAGTGAGTCCGCGCAATCTTTGCTCGATCAGCAATTGCGTATCATCAAGGACTGCTACAAAAGGGCACCTCGCTGGGTGGCACAAGATGCCAACTTCCAGGTAGCACGTCGTGACCTCGACTTGGTGAACTGGGCTGGTGCTCGCTGAGTAGCAGAATTTTCATTGGTCGGCCGGAAGCACTCTCGAAAATATCGCCATTTTTTGGTAGGCAGCCAATCATCGGGCGATCACATCCCGCACCCCATCAAAGACAGGACCAGGGAGGAGCCCCTTTGCGTAAGAACTACCCCGGCTTAATCTCAGTGCTGAATGCGGCAGAACTTGAGGATTTTGTCGACGATTGGCTAGAGCAGCGTTACAAGGACTACCACTCTCATGAACGCTGGAGCGGCACAGGAGACAGGGGCCGCGATGTCACCGGCTACGTCACCGACCGCAGGATGGATGGGCCGTGGGACAATTACCAGTGCAAACAACTCAGCACGAAGCTGTCGGAGAAGGCGCTTTTTGTTGAACTGGGCAAAATCTTCATGCACTCGGCCGCTGGTACCTACTCACTACCGAGGGCATATACCTTTGTGGCGCCTTTGGGCGTGGTACGAAAGGTGCGCGAATTCGTAGCACACCCCGACACGCTCAAGCAGGCGTTTCTGGATCTCTGGAACACATACATAGCGGATGACTTAGTCGAGAACGCGACGGTGACGCTGTCACCGGAGATCGAGGGCAAGATCCGCGCTTTCAACTTCGCGCAGGTTCACTGGCTCGACGCAAGCCGATTAGCCAAGGATCCGGCATGCATGCCAGCCTTGGTAAAGTGGTTCGATGCCGATCCGGGTCAAAGCCCGAGGGGCATCGTGCCCGATGCAATCCAGGATAACGAGTCGGCGTACCTGAGCCAGCTGGTGTGCATCTACGAGGAGCGGGGGCCAGGGACCTACGCCGATCCAGAGGCAGCGCTGGCATGCCCGACTCATGGAGAGCACCTCAGGATCCAGCGGACGCGATTTTTTGACGCCACGGCGTTTGACCGCTTTTACCGGGACTCGACGCCGGTCGATTTCGTCAAGACTTTCCGTCACGAAGTTCACAGTGGTGTCGTCGATGTGCACCAAGACGAACACTCCAGTAAGTTCACTCGCCTAAACAAAGTCATGCAGCAAGCTGCGCTGCTGCAGACGTCGGGCATATTAGGCCGACACGCAGGGCCACATGTAAAACAGGGCACCTGCCACATGCTCGCAAACGAGGGAGTAATGCCATGGGACCGTTAAGAAGGCAATCACCTCGGACGCACCCCTTCAACAGTGCGCTGGAGACGGGCATTCGCGCTCTGGTCGTGTTGGAGGCCTTCCACCCGCGACGCTTTGACCTTTTGGAGATGACCTGGCTGGATCATCTGGTGGTGCATACCGGAGATCTGGACGACATCGAAGCGCCGGGTAGCCTTCATCCTGCCTTACCCAATCGCGCCGCCGAATTGGTGGTCCGCCGTCCGCTCTTGGAGAAAAGCCTTCGCTTGATGCAGCAGTTGCACCTAGTCGACGTCTTCGAGACCGAAGATGGCATCACCTATGGAGCAAGCGACGATGCTCCGATCTACCTCGATCTGCTGCAGGCGCCATACACCTTCGCGCTAAAGGACCGGGCCCAGTGGATGGCCGAGCGTTTTGCCGATCTGTCGTCGACGGACATACGCGCGCAGATGGAAAAGCGCATCAGCCGATGGACCGCGGACTTCTGTGCCGACGAGTCGTTCAAAGGGATCCAGTCATGAAGGGCATTCGACTGCGCCATCTGGCTTTCACCGGACCTACCATAGAGCCTGCCAAGCTCAATTTCGTCAACGGCCTGAACATCATCTACGGCGCATCGAACACCGGCAAGTCGTTCGCGTCCGAGGCCATACTCTTCATGCTCGGCGCTGTGAAAAAGTTGCCAGAGAACGACGAAATCAAGCCGTACGACGCGGTGTGGCTGGGCGTGACCCTCGGCGAAGAAGGCGACTTCACGCTCTATCGGCCGATTGCAGGCGGAAATCTCAAGCTCTTCCCTGGACTCATCAGCTCCCACCCGACAGGCAAGGCTGAAGTGTTGAAGTGGCGGCACAAAGAGAAGGCTATCGACACTGCCTCTTACCGCATTCTGAAAGCCTTGGGCCTACATGACCGGTGGATCGTGCGCAACGCAGGAAGCGGGGAAAAGGAACAACTGTCGATCCGAGTCCTGGCGAAGTACGCCGTGGTCGGAGAAGAAGACATCATGTCCAAGCGTAGCCCGGTTTTGCTGTCGGGCAACCACCCGGATCGCACCCTAGAGCAGAACCTGTTCAAGCTGCTGCTCACAGGTCAGGATGACGCTGCCATTGTGACGATCCCGACCCAGACGGAGCGGGTCGCCGCAAAAGCCGGCAAGCTGGAGCTTATCGACGATATGCTGGCCCAGCTTGACAGGCAACTGGAAGAAGAATCGCGAGACCGCACCGAAGCCGAGAGGCAACTTTCCGAACTAGAAGCCAATGGCACCATAACGTCGGCGGAGTTACAGACTGTACAGGCTGCATTGGACCAATGCGCAGCTGAGCGGCGTGGTGCAGTAGATCACCGTCAGTCCCTGACCACGCGCGCGGCTGAGCTCGACATCACCCTGGAACGTTTCATAAAGCTGCAGGCGATCTATAGCTCAGACCTTGACCGGCTACATTCCATCGAGGAAGGTGGCAGTCTGCTCGCGGCAATGTCAGAACGCGATTGCCCGGTGTGCGGAGCGCCACCTAGTGTAGTGTTGCATTCTGTTTGGAACTTAATCGGCTATTGGCGCGGATGACCTTTTGCAGGATGTCGCGAGCGTTCTTGGTCCAGATGAACGGCTTGGGGTTGGTGTTGTGATGCGCGATGTACTCATCGATGGCCGAGACGAGTTCGGGCACGCTGGTGAACACCCCGCGGCGTAGCCGGTTCTCGGAGATGTCGCGAAAGAAGCGCTCGACCATGTTCAGCCACGATGCCGAGGTCGGCGTGAAGTGCATGTTGAATCTGGGGTGCTTGGCCAGCCACTCCTGCACAGCTGGATGCTTGTGCGTGGCGTAGTTGTCGGCGATCAGATGCAGCGTCTTGTCCTTGGGCGTCTCCCGATTGATTTGACGCAGGAACTTCAGCCACTCGATGTGGGTGTGGCGCTGCTGGCACTGGCCGATGACCTGACCGTTGAGCACGTTGAGCGCAGCGAACAAGGTGGTTGTGCCGTTGCGCTTGTAGTCGTGCGTCATGGTGGCCGCGCGCCCCTTCTTGAGCGGCAGCCCGGGCTGCGTTCGGTCCAGCGCCTGCACCTGGCTCTTTTCGTCGCAGCACAGCACCAGCGCATGCTCGGGCGGCGACATGTAAAGCCCCACGATGTCTTCGAGCTTTTGCACGAACTGCGGATCGCGCGAGACCTTGAAGCCGCGCACGATGTGAGGCTTGAGACCGTGGGCCTGCCAATGGCGCATCACGGTGCTGGCGCTGACGCCCAACTCAGCGGCCATCGTGCGCGTGCTCCAGTGCGTGGCCGCCTCGGGCTTGGTCTGTGTGGTTAGCTTCACAAGCTTGGCCACATCCACCTTCACCGGCGGTGCGCCGCGCGGCAAGTCGCGCTCGATACCTTGCAGCCCCAATTGCAGGTAGCGTTCACGCCAGCGCGCCACCTGCACGCGCCCAATGCCAAGCTGCTCGGCAATATCCTTGTTTTGCAGCCCCTGCGCGGCCAGCAGCACGATCTGGGCGCGCTGGGCCAATCTGACGCTGGTGCGCTTGGAGCGCGCCAGCCGGCTCAGCTCGCTTTCCTCTTCATCCGTCAACACAATCGTCGGGGCAACTCGCAATTTTTCACTCCAATGCAAACCGTAGTAGAGCATTGGAGCGTGGTTGCTCAATTAAGTTTCATTAAGAATCAAACACTACACTAGCGCTCAGAAGCACCTACATGCGGTCGAAGAAATCGCCACTACGCACAATGCCGCCGCTGCAGAGGCGCGCAAGATTGAACGCGAACAGCGCGAGCTGTCCCACGTGATCGACTCGCTTGGGTTGGAAGCGTTAGCGCTGGCAGCGTCCATCTCTTCGCTGGATGATGACATCGAAGAGTTCGATCGGAACGCTCTCGGCTTGCGTCCGGCAGAGGCAACGCTGCGTTTGAGCTTCGAGGCTTTTAACACGCGGCGCGCGGAGCTCGGGAAAGTGATAGAACTCCACAAGTGGCGTGAAACGCTGGCCGCCCGGCGCGCAGCCATCGACGCGGCATCCACCAAGAGCGACCGCGACTCGCTACCTGTTGGTCCTGATTCCTCAACTGTGTTCAGCTTCGGCGAGACCATTAAGGAGGTATTGACCGCGTGGGGCTTTCCAGATGCGGACAAGGTGCAATTCGATCCCAAAGCCAACGACATCACCGTCGCAGGTAAGGCGAGGGATGCAAACGGCAAGGGTGTACGCGCTGTGCTGCACGCAGCCTTCAACGTTGCCATGGCGATCCACTGCATCGATAACGGCTTGCCACATCCAGGCTTCATCGTTCTCGATACCCCGCTACTGACCTATCGCGAGCCACTCAAATCTCGGCATGGCGAGCTGTCGGATGACGAAAAGGCACTGAAGGCATCCAGCTTGGCCGAGAAGTTCTACAGGCATCTCGCTAGCCTTGAAGGCAAGCTGCAAGTCATCGTGCTCGAGAACTCCGATCCGCCAGCCGATATCGAGGATATTGCGTTCATCGAGGTTTTCACTGGCGTGCTAGGCGAGGGCCGGTACGGCCTTCTGTCAGTACGTGGCCGTGGACAACCGGCGCGGGGTGCTTCCTGAAACTGAAAGCGAGCGGTTCGGGATGGCTGCATTTTTGTTGTAATTGACGCAAATTCATCAGAGTTGCTTGCAAATTTGGTGGAATGTGGCGGTAACTATGTTCGTGCCCACCTGGCGAGATCTCGCAGTCCCATCACGGAGTACTGTTTCTGGACGAATTCCCCGAGTTCGCGCGCAGTGCGCTGGAGGCGCTGCGCGAGCCGCTGGAGACCGGCCAGATCACCATCGCCAGAGCCGCCCAGCGCTGCGAATTCCCCGCGCGCTTCCAGCTCGTCGCGGCCATGAATCCCTGCCCCTGCGGCCATTGGGGGTCGACGGTGCAGCGCTGCCGCTGCACGCCCGACAAGGTGGCGCGCTACCAGGCGCGCATCAGCGGCCCGCTGCTGGATCGCATCGACCTGCATGTGGAAGTCGGCGCCCTGCCCCCGCAGGAGCTGCTGGCCGCGCGCTCGGGCGAAACCAGCGAGGCCGTGCGCGAGCGCGTGGTCCAGGCCCGCGCGCTGGCCCTGCAGCGCCAGGGCAGTGCCAACCACCAGCTCCAGGGCCAGGCCCTGGACGACCACCTGGGCCTGTCGCCCGAGGCCCTGGCCTTCGCCCACAAGGCCGCCGCACGCCTGGGCTGGTCGGCCCGCAGCACCCACCGCGCGCTCAAGGTGGCGCGCACCATTGCCGACTTGGCCGGCAGCGCGGCTGTGGAGACCGGGCATGTGGCCGAGGCCATGCAGTATCGGAGGGTGTTGCGGTTGCCTTCATGAGGATCTGCATTGGACGCGGTTGCATGGTTGTCGGAATTATTTCTGATATTCCGAAATTTCCTCCTGAATGAAACGAAGTACTCCTGAATTTCGGAATATTGGAAATTGTTTTGAAAATTCCCTAAGAAATCCTAGAATTTCGGAATATCAGAAATAAAGCCAATTCATCCATGCCGTCTTCCACGCCCATGAACGGCCCGCAGCAGGATCCCCTGCAGCCCGGGGCCGTGGTCATCGCTGACCTGTCCAGGCTCGGCGCCCAGATCCGTGCCATGCGCAAGGCCCAGCACCTGCGCATCGATGACACGGCAGCCCTGTGCGGCGTGTCGCTGGATCTGCTCTCCCGTCTGGAGAACGGCAAGGGCGGCGTGGGCTCCGACAAGCTGCTGGCCGTACTCGACGGGCTGGGCCTGGCCATGGTCATCGCGCCCAAGCAGGACGCCCTGATGGCACGACTTCCACGGGCCTGAAGCGCACATGGCCACGTCGCCGTCGCTTTCGCTTTCGCTGTGGAACGATGTCGGCACGCACGTGGCCGATGTGACCCACGAACCGCACAACGATTTCTGGGGGCTGCGGTATGCGCCTGCATGGCTGGAGCAGGAACGGCCTTTCTACCTGGCGCCCTGCCTGCCGCTGGCCGCTCCCGAAGGGGGCTACGACTCGCGCTCCATCCGGCGTTTCATCGAGAACCTGCTGCCCGAAGGCGCGGTGCTGGATGTGGTGGCCAGAAGTCAGGGCATAGGCAAGGGCAACATCTTCGGTCTGATACGCGCCCTCGGCGCCGAGACCACCGGGGCTTTCCGGTTTCAGGCCGACGGCAGCAAGCCCGATCCCCAGGCCGCCAATACCGCTCGCCCCATATCGACAGCCGAACTCGCCCAACGCATTGCAGACCGAGACACGCGCCCTTTCATCGAGTGGGATGGCAAAGTGCGCATGTCGGTGGCCGGCTACCAGGACAAGCTGCCCGTGCACGTGGAAGGCGAGAGCGTGCAGGAAGGCACCATCTTCCTTCCCGACAACGTTCCGTCCACCCACATCCTCAAACCCCAGCCGCGCGACAGCGCGGTGCCGCACATGGTGGTGAACGAGCATTTCTGCATGCGCCTGGCAGCGGCCATGCGCTTGCCTGCAGCCGAGGTGCAGATGCTGCACGTGCCACAGCCGGTGCTGGCAGTCAGGCGCTTTGACCGCGTGCGGCAGGCGCCGCAAAGGCGGGTCGTGCGCACCCACATCATCGATGCATGCCAAGCGGGCGATCTTCCCGTCAGCTACAAGTACGAGCACCACATCGGCAGCGTGGGCGATGCCCGGCTATACCGCGACGGCATGAGCTTTCCCCGGCTGTTCGGTCTACTGGAGCACTCGGTGGCGAAGGCTGCGGACAAGCTGGCAATGATCCGATGGGCGTTGTTCCAGATACTGATCGGCAATGGCGACGCACATGGCAAGAACTTCTCCTTCCACGTGCTGCCGCAGGGCCTGGCGACCGCACCCTGGTACGACCTCGTCAGCGTGGCCCAGTATCCCGATGTATCCCAGGAACTGGCCATGGCCTTCGGCGACTGCTTTGCGCTGGAGGAACTCACACCCTTCGAGTTTGCGCATTTCGCGCACCTGTGTGCGATAGACCGCAGGCTGCTCACACGTGAAGCCCAGCGCATGGCCAAGGCAGCCCCTGGTGCGGCGGCCAAGGTTCTGGGCGAATCGCCTTACACGCCAGAAGAACACGCCTTCGCCCAGCGCATCGCCGCCTATGCGACCGCCCAGGCCCAAAGACTGGTGGACGTCGCCCAGAAGGCAGCAGCCTTGCCTTCCGATCTGTTCTGAGTTTCAGGCAGACGCTGCCGGGACGGCTTCCATGCCCAGGGCCTCTTCGCCCTGCACACCCTCGATCCCCAGCACCTCCACGCACGCATGCAGCGCAGGCGACCAGCCCTGGCGCGCGGGCACGACGAACCAGGTTTCCACGCGGGCGACTTCCTGGGCGAGTGCGCCGGGCAGGGCCGTGATGTGCACGCCGAAGCGGTGCTGCTGGGCCTGGACCACGCTGCGCGGCAGCAGGCCGTAGCCCATGCCGGCGGCCACGCAGCCGAGGATGGCGTCCAGCGATCCCATTTCCATGATGCGTGCGGCCACGCCGCGCGTGGCCAGCAGCAGTTCGATGCGCTGGCGGTAGCTGCAGCCCTGGCGGAAGGCCAGGAAGGGCACGGCGCTGAGCTGGGCGGCATCGGGAAAGCGCGGCAGCGCGAATGCGGTGACCAGCACCAGTTCCTCCTCGAAAACCTTCCAGCCCTGCAGCCGCGACTGGGGCGGCATGCCCGAGACGAAGGCGCAGTCCAGCCGCCCTGCCAGCAGGTCAGCCAGCAGCTCGGCCGTGGTGGCCGTGCGCAGCTCCAGGTCCAGGCCGGGCCGGGCCTGGTGCAGGCGCGCCAGCAGCGGCGGCAGGCGCAGCGCGGCCGTGGTTTCCATGGAGCCTATGCGCAGCGCGCCGGCGGCCCGGGCGCTGCCCTGCAGCAGGGCCAGCGCCTCGTCATGGTCGGCCAGCATGCGCCGCGCGTATTGCTCCAGCAGGCGGCCGGCAGGCGTGGCGTGCACGGGAGCGCTGCGCTCCAGCAACTGCACGCCAGCCTCGTCCTCGAGCTTTTTCACATGGGCCGTCACGTTGGACTGCACGGTGTGCAGTTGCTGCGCGGCGGCGCCGAAGCTGCCGCTGTCGCAGACGGCCAGGAACATGCGCAGGGACTTCAATTGCATCGCGGCTCCAGTGGCATTCATCTTCAATCGAGATCGACGCCATCATTTTGAATCATTGGACATGATGACTCCGGCGGCTTAAGGTATGCCCATCCTCCCCGCATGGCGCCCACTCCCGTGATCCAACGCAACGAAACTTCCCTGCTGCTGACCGGCTTCATGGCCACGCTCAGCGGCGTCGGCCTGGCGCGCTTTGCCTACACGGCGCTGATGCCGCAGATGGTGCATGCCGGCTGGTTCAGCGGCGAGCAGGTGGCCTATCTGGGCGCGGCCAATCTGCTGGGCTATCTGATCGGGGCGCTGGCCGCCGCGCCGCTGGCCGAACGCCTGGGCGCGCTGCGCGTGCTGCTGTGGTGCTGGGTGGCCCTGGCGCTGAGCTTTGCGGCCTGCGCCTGGCCGCTGCCCATGCCCTGGTTCTTTGCCTGGCGCTGCATCTCGGGCATTGGCGGCGCCATCCTGATGGTGCTGGGCCCCTCCGTGGCCCTGGCGGCCACGCCCCTGCAGCGGCGTGCGGCCCTGGGGCCGCTGATGTTCTGCGGCATAGGTGCCGGCGCCCTGCTGTCGGCCACGCTGATACCGCTGCTGGCGCGCCAGAGCCTGGGTGCCGTCTGGTGGGCGCTGGCGGCGGTCTGCGCCTGGGCCGGCTGGCTGGGCTGGCGCCATGTGCGGCGGCTGCCGGTGCCTGCGCCCATCGCCATCACGCCCCATGCCCGGCCCGTGCCCGCCGCGCCCCTGTGGACGCTGCCCGTGGTGCTGGTGATGCTGGCCTATATGACGGACGCCTTCGGCTTTGTGCCGCACACGGTGTTCTGGGTGGACTACCTGGCGCGCGAGTTGCAGTTGGGCGATGCCTATGCCTCCACGCAGTGGGCCGTGTTCGGCCTGGGCGCCATTGCCGGGCCGCTGGTGGCCTCGCTGTGCGCCACGCGCTTTGGCTGGTGGGGCACGACCACGGGCGCCTATGCGGTCAAGACCCTGGCCATTGCCATGCCGCTGTTCTGGGTGGGATTTGCGGGGCATGCGACCTCGTCCTTCCTGGTGGGCGCGCTGTCGCCGGGCATGGCGGCCATCACCTCGGGCTACCTGATGCAGCTGATCGGCCCCGTGCAGCACAAGCGCATGTGGGGCTATGCCACGGCGGCCTTTGCGCTGATGCAGGCCGTGTCGGGGTATGTCATGGCCTGGAGCTATGCGGGCCTGGGCTCGTACCAGCGCCTGTTCGTCATCGGCAGCGTGTCGCTGCTGCTGGGCACGCTCATGATCGCCGCCAGCCGCGCCAGCGCGCGCCGGCAGGCTGCCGCATGAGTGCGCGGATTCGAGACAGGAAACAAGGAGTCGTATGAGCACCGCAAAGACCGCGTGGATGGCCCGCCTTGGCATGCGCCATCCCATCATCCAGGCCCCCATGGCCGGAACGTCCACGCCCGCGCTGGCGGCCGCCGTCACCGATGCGGGCGGCCTGGGCTCGCTGGGCATTGGCGCCAGCGGCACGGAGCAGGCACGCCAGCAGATCGTGCAGGCGCGCGCGCTGACTTCGGGCGCCTTCAACGTCAACCTGTTCTGCCACCGGCCGGCCCGGGCCGATGCGCAGCGCGAGGCCGCCTGGCTGGCCCATCTGGCGCCCGAGTTCGCGCGCTTTGGCGCCACGCCGCCTGCCACGCTCAACGAGATCTACGCCACCGCCGTCGGCAACGCCGCGCTGCAGGCCATGCTGCTGCAGGAGCGGCCCGCCGTGGTGAGCTTTCATTTCGGGCTGCCTGAGCAGGGCTTCATCGACGCGCTGCGCGCGGCCGGCGTCGTGACCCTGGCCAGCGCCACGTCGCTGGACGAGGCGCGCCAGGTGGAGCAGGCCGGTGTCGAGGCCATCGTGGCCCAGGGCGTGGAGGCCGGGGGACACCGCGGAACGTTCGATCCCGCGCAGGACCGCATGATGGGCACCTTCGCCCTGGTGCGCGTGCTGGCGCGCAACACGGCCCTGCCGGTGATCGCGGCCGGCGGCATCATGGATGGCGAAGGCATCGCGGCCGCGCTGGGCCTGGGCGCCTGTGCGGCGCAGCTGGGCACGGCCTTCATCCTCTGCCCTGAATCGTCCGCCAGCCCGGCCTACCGTGCCGAGCTGCGCAGCGAACGCGCCCACCACACAGGCATCACCGCCGCCATCTCGGGCCGGCCGGCGCGCGGCATGGTCAACCGGCTGCATGCGCTGGGCGCCAGCCATGGCCAGCCCCTGCCCGACTATCCGCGCGTCTACGACGCAGGCAAGGCGCTGCACCAGGCGGCCTCGGCGCAGGGCAGCTCCGACTACGCAGCCCACTGGGCCGGCCAGGGTGCGCCGCTGGCGCGCGAGATGCCGGCCGCTGCGCTGGTGCAGACGCTGGCCGGCGAGCTGGCGAGCGCTCAGGCAGGCCGCTAGAGCGTGTTATCCACTAAAGTGCCGCCAGCCCCTGCTCCAGATCGGCGATGAGGTCGCGCGGCGACTCCAGACCGATGTGCAGGCGCACCACGGGCCCGCGCGCACTCCAGTCGGTGACGCTGCGCGCCTGCGCCATGTGCGCGGCCGTCGCCAGGCTCTCGTAGCCGCCCCAGGAGGCGCCGATGCCGAAGAGGCGCAGGCCGTCGATGAAGCGGTCCACGGCGGCCTCGGCGGTGCCGGGCTGCAGCTCCAGCGACACCAGGCCGTTGGTGCCCTGGCAGTCGCGCAGCCACAGCGCATGGCCGGGGTGCGTGGGCAGCGCGGGGCAGAACACGGTGGCCACGGCCGGGTGCTGCTGCAGCCAGTGCGCCACCTCCAGCGCATGCGCCTCGTGCATCTGCAGCCGTGCGGCCAGCGAGCGCATGCCGCGCAGCACCAGCCAGGCATCGTCGGGGCTGACCGCCATGCCGAAGGCATCGCAGCGCGCGGCCAGCGGCTCCCAGGCGGCCTCGGTGGTGGCCACGGTGCCCATCATCACGTCGGAGTGGCCTGACAGGTACTTGGTGGCTGCCATCACCGAGACATCGGCCCCCAGCGCCAGCGGCCGGTACTGGCAGCCCGATCCCCAGGTGTTGTCGGCCACGACCAGAGCGCCGCGCGCATGGGCCATGGCCGCCAGCGCGGGCAGGTCGCACATTTCGTAGACCAGCGATCCCGGGCATTCGGCATAGACCATGCGGGTGTTGGGGCGCATGCGCGCCTGGGCGTCGCTGCCATCGGCCGCGAAGAAGTCGTACTCGATGCCGTAGGGCCGCAGCCATTGGCCGGCCAGGTGGCGCACAGGCTGGTAGGCGCTGTCGGTCAGCAGCACATGGTCGCCGGGGCGCAGGTAGCTGAGCAGGGCCATGCCGATGGCCGCCAGGCCGGTAGGCAGCAGCCGCGTGCGGTGGGCGCCTTCCAGCTCGCTGACGGCATCTTCCAGCGCAAAGCCGGTGGGTGTGCCGCGCGCGCCGTAGCTGAAGATGCGCTCGCCGGCGCGGCGCTCGCGCATCTCGCGCTGCTGTGCCGTGCTCTCGAACAGCACGGTGCTGGCGCGCACCAGGGGCGGGTTGACGGCCGTGCCGCCCGCATAGGTCGGGCGCTTGCCCGCATGCAGCAGCCGGGTCTGCAGGTCCAGCGCGGGGGCGCCAGAGGCCGATGATCCAGGCACGGGGGCGTGTTCGGCAGCCATCAGTCGATCTTCGCGCCCGAGAGCTTGACCACGCGCGACCAGCGCTCCATGTCCTGGCGCAGCTGGGCGGCAAAGGCTTCGGGCGTATTGGCCACGACTTCGCTGCCGCCATCGACGACCAGCTTGGTCACTTCCGGCAGTTGCAGGGTGCGCACGATGGCGTCGTGCAAGAAGGCCACGCGCTCGGGCGGCGTGCCGGCGGGAGCGAAGAAGCCGTACCAGTCCTCGAAGCGCGCATTGCGCAGGCCCAGTTCCTCCAGCGTGGGCACCTTGCCGAACACGCCGATGCGGCGCGGGCTGGTGACGGCCAGCGCACGCACCTGGCCCGCCTGGATCATGCCGGCCACGGACGAGGTGGAGGTGATCAGCACATCGACCTGCTGGCCCAGCAGATCGTTGATGGCCGGCCCCGCGCCCTTGTAGGGCACATGGGTCATGGGCACGCCGTTTTCCTTGGACAGCACCACGCCCACCAGGTGCGACAGCGTGCCGTTGCCGGGCGTGGCATAGGTGACGCGGCCCGGCTCGCCCTTGCTGCGCGCCACCAGGTCGGCAAAGCTCTTGAGGGGCGAGGCCGAGGCGACCACGATGGCCAGCGGCGCCGCGTTGATCTGCGTGATGGGCACGAAGTTCTTGAGCGGATCAAACCCCGACGGATAGGAAATTCAACCGCATGAGGCCAAGTATGGCACGAGTTTTGGGCCTCGAAACACGTTCGGCCAAGGAAGGTTGAGCGCTCGCTTGCCGCTCAATGGCAAGAGCTTGGGAGGCAGTATGCATTTGGGCCTGGCGCGCGCGCAGCTGCTTCCCCGCAGCGATGGATACCGCCGCTTCACTGGGTCACCAATTGACGCGCTGGTCTACCTCGTCGGGTTGAGCTGCCAGATCCCAATCCGGCTCGCCTTGCGCACCATCATCCACCGGCGCGTCGCAGCCCTCCCACAGCGGTGGCCCGCGTGCCGGGGTGATGTGCGGGGGGGGCAGACTCCACCCCGATGTGGTTCAGGATGTGGCGGATTTCGGCGCTGTGGGTGATGAAGGCAATGATGCGCATCTGCCCACCGCACATGGGGCACAGCAGCGGAAATGCCTCGTAGATGCGGGCAATCAGCACCGCCCACAAGTAATGCGCCGCTCGCTTCGGGCGTGCTTCAGGTTCGGGTGTGGGTGTGGCCGCGTTGCCCGGCGCCGCCACCCCAGGTACGCCCGCGCCAGGTTGTGCAGTCTCCACCGTGGCTGGTTGCGACGCAGCAGGCTGAGCCAGCGCCGTTACCGCCGCTCTCAGCGGCGAGTTTGGTGCCAGCACACCAAAGTAGCGGTGCCGGTGGGTGCGTGGCGGTGGCACCAGCGCGGCGATGCGGTCGATCAGTTCCAGCGGTGTGAGGTGCAGCTCATCTGCCTTGGCACCACGCTTGTCACTGGTGGGCTCGCTGCGCTGTTTGGCACAGCGGTACACCAGTTTGCTTCCCTCTTTGCGTAGGCGCTCCATGGAAAACGGTGGACGCGCGCAATAGCGCAGCAGCCGCTCCAGCGCAGCGCGGTCGTGGGCTTCGATGCACACCCCCGCATCCACCGAGAAGCCGCTGTGTTTGTAGCCCAGCATGTCTTTGGCGTCACAGTTCTCCAGCAGGCCCCGAGCAACGAAGGCGCGCAGGATGCGTTTTTGCAGTGTGGTCTGCACTGGGGCCACGGTAGCCGCATCGATGCCGGTGGCCGCGTGAAAGATGACACCCGGCGATGAGATTCGAGGGGTCGCATCAGCATCGCCCTCGCCCTCCACTTCCTCAAACACCCCGTCCACCACACAAACGTGGAAGTGGACGTGTTCATTGAGGCTGGAGCCGAATCGGTGAATGAAGGCGATGGCACCGATGTGCAGGCCTGCCTTGTCCATATGGGCCGCACCGGGGCTGTGGGTCTGCAGAGTTTGTGCGATCACCCGCAGAAAGATGCGCAGCACCATGCTCAGCACCGCTCCGTCGCGCTGCATGAAGTAACGAAGCCGCTTGGGAACCGACAGCACCCACTGGCGCACCGGCAGGCGGGGGAATACGTGATCGTTCAGGTGCGCTGCTGTCTCCACCATGCGCCGGGTGGTGCACGAGGGGCAGACTCCCCGGCCTTTGCAGGAGAAGGCTACAAAGTAGTCGTGCCCACAGTCGCCGCAGCGAGCGCGGGCAAAGCCATGGGCAAAGATGCCGCACTCAAGATACTTGGCAAACGCTTTGCGCACGAAGGGCTTGGGGGTGTGGTGGTCGCCCTGGCCGTCGAACTGACCCGCGCTGGCCAACTCTAGCCAGGTCTCGTAGTGCTCGGCTACCGTTTGGTAGAGCAGCGTGCGTTCGGGGTGGCGTGGGTTGTAGAGCTTGGGCTTGGAAGTGGCTGACATGAATACTGTACAAATGCAAGGGGTATCTATTTAGCTCCAGTGACGTGAGAATAGCTGGATGGAAACCCAGATGCTAACGCCAACTCCTGGAGGGGACTACCCCCGCACCTGGAACGAATTTCTTGACTGGTTTGCCACCGAAGAGGCTTGCCAGGCGTTCCTGGAGAAGCTTCGGTGGCCCCAAGGCTTCGTCTGCCCGCGTTGCGGCAACGCTGGCGATGTGTACCGCGCCAGCCGCACCCGCCTGATGTGCCGCTCATGCCAGTACCAAGGCACAGTGACATCTGGAACCATCTTTGACAAGACGCGCACACCGCTGCGTGTCTGGCTGGCTGCAGCTTGGTACCTGACCAATCAGAAACAAGGCGTGAGCGCCCTGGGGCTGCAGCGCGTATTGGGTTTGGGGAGCTACCAGACCGCCTGGACCATGCTGCACCGGTTTCGACGTGCCATGGTCCGCCCGGGCCGGGACAAGCTCAAGGGGCTTGTGGAGGTGGATGAAACGTACCTGTCCATCACGGATCGCAAGAATCCCGCCACCCCTGCAGGGCGCAAGAGCAGCACCACCAAAGTGTTGATGGTCATGGCGGTGGAGATCGTGGAGCCCAAGGGGTTTGGGCGCATCCGGTTACGCCGCATTGACCGAGACGCCGCCACCCACGTAATCCCCTTTGTGCAGGAGGTGGTCGAGCCTGGAGCCCAGGTACGCACGGATGGTTCGGCGGCATACCGCGCTCTGGGAGAACTGGGTTACACCCACCAGCGCACCGTCATGCTCGGCTCAGGCGTACCTGCCCATGTCTCCATGGCGGGAGTGCACCGGGTCGCCTCACTGGTACAGCGCTGGGTGCTGGGAACACATCATGGCTCTGTACAGCCAGACCACCTGGACGCCTATCTCGATGAATTCGTGTTCCGTTTCAACCGGCGCACATCCAGCTCACGCGGGATGCTGTTTTACCGCTTGCTGCAGCAAGCGGTGGTTACGCCGCCAGTGACGTATGGGGATGTCGTGAGCAAGAACACCGGGGAGAGCCAATCGGATACCATTGCTGGATGAAATCACAGTATCAATGGGGCTGCTGGAGCTAAATAGATACCCCTTACAAATGCACAGTATTCTGCGGCGATTGTTTGGGTACGCAAAGCACAAGGCCCGAACCGTCGCCAGTTCGGGCCTTGGCAGGGTAGCTTGGCTGCGGACTTACTTGCGCGCAGGGCAGTGGCACCGGCTGCGTGTGCTGCGTGTGACATGAATGGGTTCGCGAAACACCACCTGATCGACACTTCGCGTCACCACGTACTGACCCGACCAGCGGCTGGCGCAGGCGTAAGCCACCTGATCGAGCAGCTTAAGAATAGTGCCGCCATGAACATTGCCGGCGAAGTTGACTGTGTCGGGTGTCATCAGCACGGTCATCGAAGTCTGGTGGCGCGGCAGGTCCATCGGCTCGTCCCGGGCCTCTCAGCCGTGGCGACGCGTCGGTGCGCGTAGCGTCACGATTTCTTCGGCCGCCGTCGGGTGTACCGGAAGCACAGTGTCGAACTGTGCTTTGGTCGCCCCCATTTGCAGCGCTATGCCCGCCAACTGAATCATCTCGGCAGCCTCCAGGCCGACGATGTGGACGCCGAGCACGCGATCGCTTAAGCGATCCACGATCACCTTGATGAGCATGCGTTCGGGTTGGGCCGACATGGCGTGCTTCATCGGTTTGAAACGCGCCTCGTAGACGTCGACCGCACCGAATCGCGCTATGGCATCCTCCTCGCCGAGGCCGACCGTAGCCGCCTCGGGCGTAGTGAAAACGGCGGTAGGAATCAGATCGTGGGCAATGGGAACCTTGCGACCACCGAATAGCGCATCAGCCAGCGCATGTCCTTCGCGCACGGCGGCTGGGGTTAGCATCGCTCGTCCGGTGACATCGCCAACGGCGTAGATACCGGCCACCGAGGTCTGCGACCACTCGTCGACGATGATCGCACCGCTCGCAGAAGTGGTCACACCAACTCGCTCCAGGTTCAGCTCGCGTGTGTTGGGCTGACGCCCCGTGGCCCGCAAGACTGCATCAAAAGTGGCTGAACTGCCGTCAGACAACCGCGCCTGAATGCTGCCGTCGGCGTGGCGAGTGAGCCCCGTCACCGTGCAGCCTGGCATGATGGCTAAACCCGTGTCGAGCAGGGCCTGCTGGAGATGTTCGCGCAGACCGTTGTCGAAGCCGCGCAGCACGGTTGCGCCGCGCATCACCAGTGTGACCTGCGAGCCCAGGCGCTGCAAGAGGCAACCCAGTTCGAGTGCAATGTACCCGGCGCCCTGAACCAGCACTCGTGCCGGCTGCGAGGGCCATTCGAAGAAGGCGTCGGAATTGCTTGCCAGTTCCGCGCCCGGTAGGTTGTCCGCATCGGTCGGGCGTGCCCCGGTGGCGATGAGAATATGGCGCGCGCGGATGCGCTCACCACTGCCGGAGATTCGAACCACGCCTGGGCCTTCCAGGCTCGCGTGGTCGTGAAGGATCGACACCCCGGCCTGCGACAGCCCCGTGGTGTACGCAGCCTCCAGGCGGCTTACCTCCGCAGCCACGTTGCTGCGCAAGCGTTGCCAGTCGAAGCGGCGCTCACCAACTGTCCAGCCGAAGCCCGTTGCAACGTCAAAATCCGGCGCATAGCGTGAGGCCAGCACCATCAGTTTCTTGGGCACGCAGCCACGTATGACACAGGTGCCGCCGATGCGTGAGGACTCGGCCAATGCCACTCGGGCGCCGTGTCCTGCGGCGATGCGGGCAGCGCGCACGCCCCCAGAGCCACCGCCAATCACGAAGAAGTCGAACTCCTTCACGATAGGCCTACCATAACGTGGGTGCGGAACCCTGGCCGTTGCGACATGCGCTCGAGCCAGGCTAGCAAATGCGGATGCTCCGGTCGTTCCACAGGCAGTTCGAACCAGCGATAGACCGAGGGCCCGAGCGCAATGTCGGCCAACGAGAGCTCCGACCCGGCGACGAACGCGCTTTGCGCCAGAGCCGTGTCGAGCAGCGACATCCAGCGTGCCGTTGCCGCACGGTGTTGCTCAATGACTTCCGGCCGGCGTTGATCCATCGGCGTTCGGACTATGGATTGAAACAAGGGCGTGATGCCGTTGTTCAGCGTCCCTAGCTGCCAGTCCATCCAGCATTCCACCTCGCTTCGGCGCGCAGGTTGCTGCGGGTACAAGAATTCGCCCCGAGTGTTGCCAAGGTAGCGAAGGATCGTATTCGACTCCCAAACCACGTGATTGCCATCGATCAGCGTGGGCACTACACCGTTCGGGTTCAGCCGCAAATAGGACACCTCGCGGTTGCCGCCAAAAGCGCCGCCGACGTCCACCCGCTCACTCGGCAGAGACAGTTCAGCCAAACACCACATGACCTTTTGAACATTGGATGAACTCGACCGTCCCAGTACTTTCAGCATGTCATTGCCCTTCATTGCGCTCAAATCTTGGGGACTGCCATGCCGCGCCGCACTGCGGCGCGCTCGCCCACCCTGTCAAACCAGCGCTTGACGTGTGGTACCTGATCCCACGTCAATGCGTGCAATTCGAAGCGGGCAATCCACGGATACGTTGCGATATCGGCGATCGTGTACTCGTCGCCCGCGAGGTAGGGAGAGTGTGCGAGCTGACCGTCGAGCACCCGGTAAAGTCGGTGGGTCTCCTTCGTGTAACGCTCCAGGCCATAAGTCTGATCGGACGCGTAGCGCCGAAAGTGGTGCGTCTGCCCGAACGTTGGACCGACCCCGCCCATCTGAAACATCAGCCACTGGATTGTCCGCAGCCGGGCGATAGGATCAGCAGGCAACAGTTGACCGGTCTTCTCGGCCAAGTAAAGCAGGATCGCGCCGCTCTCAAACAACACCAGGCGCTTCCCTGCGGGGCCGTCGCTGTCTTCGATGACCGGGATTTTGTTGTTCGGGTTGAGCGCCAGAAATTCAGGCGCGAACTGCTCGTCGCGGCCGATGTCCACCGTACGCACCTCGTACGGCAAGTCCAGTTCTTCGAGCGCTATGGAGATCTTGCGCCCGTTCGGCGTGGCCCAGGTGTGTAGCGTGATCATGTTGGCTTTCTCAAAACGAAGCTTGCCTCACAGTACGCGGCATGCATCCTCGAAGGGCAGGCGTGGCTGGCGTGCCATCAACTTGGCGGGGTCACCATGTCCCAGCCCACACAGGAAGTTGGTCTTCCAACGGCCATCGGGAAAAAACTCGGTATCCACCTTGTCGGCAACAAAACCGCTCATGGGTCCGCAATCCAGACCGAGCCCGCGCGCGACCATCATCAAGTAGCCGCCTTGGAGCGAACCGTTGCGAAACGCAGTGCTCGCTGCCAACTCCGCATTGCCGCCGAACATGTCGCGTGCGGCGGGGTTGTGCCAGATGCGTGGCATCTCCTCGTAGAAGCGACTGTCGTAGGCCACGATGGCCACCACGGGTGCTGTGCGGGTCTTTTCTACATTGCCGGGCATCAAGGCCGGCATCAGCCTGGCCTTAGCCGCGTCGGTGGTCAGGAACACGAATCGCGCGGGCTGGCAGTTCATGGATGTCGGCCCCATGCGTGTGATCTCGTACAACTCTTGCAGCAGCAATTCGTCGACAGGCTTGTCGAGCCAGCCGTTCTGGCTGCGCGCTTCGGTGAACAGGGTGGTCCAGGCGGCTGGATCGATTTGGTGACTCATGCGGATTGCGTTCTTCAGTTGGTAAAGTAGTCGACTTGATGACGCTGTATGCGCAGATCGCTCATTTCGCGCCGTACTCGTTGATGCTCCGGGTGATCGGCATACGCGGCCAGCGCAACGACCGACTCGAACTCGCTGTAGAGCACGACGTCGAATGCGTAGTCGACATCGCTTTGGTCGAGCCCAACCTCCAGGTGCAATAGCCCAGGCACCTTGCCCCGTAGGCTTTCGAGGGCTTGCTTAACGGTAAGGCGATTGATTTGTAGCTCAGCGGGCGTGCTGCCTTTGAGCTTCCACATGACAATGTGCTTGATCACGGCGGGCCTGGCATCAGTATGTAGGTGGAAATCCGGCCTTCTGCGGCCAGAGGTTCGAGAAGGGGTGGACGAGGGTCTGTGCATACAGGTCAACGAGTTTAGTTGTCACTAAACCCAGAGTCAAGTGAATACTAATTTAGAACCCACTAAACTCTGTGCCATGGATATCCAAGACACCCGGCGCGCCCGTTTAACGGATAGGAAATTCAACCGCATGAGGCCAAGTATGGCACGAGTTTTGGGCCTCGAAACACGTTCGGCCAAGGAAGGTTGAGCGCTCGCTTGCCGCTCAATGGCAAGAGCTTGGGAGGCAGTATGCATTTGGGCCTGGCGCGCGCGCAGCTGCTTCCCCGCAGCGATGGATACCGCCGCTTCACTGGGTCACCAATTGACGCGCTGGTCTACCTCGTCGGGTTGAGCTGCCAGATCCCAATCCGGCTCGCCTTGCGCACCATCATCCACCGGCGCGTCGCAGCCCTCCCACAGCGGTGGCCCGCGTGCCGGGGTGATGTGCGGGGGGGGCAGACTCCACCCCGATGTGGTTCAGGATGTGGCGGATTTCGGCGCTGTGGGTGATGAAGGCAATGATGCGCATCTGCCCACCGCACATGGGGCACAGCAGCGGAAATGCCTCGTAGATGCGGGCAATCAGCACCGCCCACAAGTAATGCGCCGCTCGCTTCGGGCGTGCTTCAGGTTCGGGTGTGGGTGTGGCCGCGTTGCCCGGCGCCGCCACCCCAGGTACGCCCGCGCCAGGTTGTGCAGTCTCCACCGTGGCTGGTTGCGACGCAGCAGGCTGAGCCAGCGCCGTTACCGCCGCTCTCAGCGGCGAGTTTGGTGCCAGCACACCAAAGTAGCGGTGCCGGTGGGTGCGTGGCGGTGGCACCAGCGCGGCGATGCGGTCGATCAGTTCCAGCGGTGTGAGGTGCAGCTCATCTGCCTTGGCACCACGCTTGTCACTGGTGGGCTCGCTGCGCTGTTTGGCACAGCGGTACACCAGTTTGCTTCCCTCTTTGCGTAGGCGCTCCATGGAAAACGGTGGACGCGCGCAATAGCGCAGCAGCCGCTCCAGCGCAGCGCGGTCGTGGGCTTCGATGCACACCCCCGCATCCACCGAGAAGCCGCTGTGTTTGTAGCCCAGCATGTCTTTGGCGTCACAGTTCTCCAGCAGGCCCCGAGCAACGAAGGCGCGCAGGATACGTTTTTGCAGTGTGGTCTGCACTGGGGCCACGGTAGCCGCATCGATGCCGGTGGCCGCGTGAAAGATGACACCCGGCGATGAGATTCGAGGGGTCGCATCAGCATCGCCCTCGCCCTCCACTTCCTCAAACACCCCGTCCACCACACAAACGTGGAAGTGGACGTGTTCATTGAGGCCGGAGCCGAATCGGTGAATGAAGGCGATGGCACCGATGTGCAGGCCTGCCTTGTCCATATGGGCCGCACCGGGGCTGTGGGTCTGCAGAGTTTGTGCGATCACCCGCAGAAAGATGCGCAGCACCATGCTCAGCACCGCTCCGTCGCGTTGCATGAAGTACCGAAGCCGCTTGGGCACGGACAGCACCCACTGGCGCACCGGCAGGCGGGGGAAAACGTGGTCGCTCAGGTGTGCCGCCGTCTCCACCATCCGCCGCGTGGTGCACGAGGGGCAGACTCCCCGGCCTTTGCAGGAGAAGGCTACAAAGTAGTCGTGCCCACAGTCGCCGCAGCGAGCGCGGGCAAAGCCATGGGCAAAGATGCCGCACTCAAGATACTTGGCAAACGCTTTGCGCACGAAGGGCTTGGGGGTGTGGTGGTCGCCCTGGCCGTCGAACTGACCCGCGCTGGCCAACTCTAGCCAGGTCTCGTAGTGCTCGGCTACCGTTTGGTAGAGCAGCGTGCGTTCGGGGTGGCGTGGGTTGTAGAGCTTGGGCTTGGAAGTGGCTGACATGAATACTGTACAAATGCAAGGGGTATCTATTTAGCTCCAGTGACGTGAGAATAGCTGGATGGAAACCCAGATGCTAACGCCAACTCCTGGAGGGGACTACCCCCGCACCTGGAACGAATTTCTTGACTGGTTTGCCACCGAAGAGGCTTGCCAGGCGTTCCTGGAGAAGCTTCGGTGGCCCCAAGGCTTCGTCTGCCCGCGTTGCGGCAACGCTGGCGATGTGTACCGCGCCAGCCGCACCCGCCTGATGTGCCGCTCATGCCAGTACCAAGGCACAGTGACATCTGGAACCATCTTTGACAAGACGCGCACACCGCTGCGTGTCTGGCTGGCTGCAGCTTGGTACCTGACCAATCAGAAACAAGGCGTGAGCGCCCTGGGGCTGCAGCGCGTATTGGGTTTGGGGAGCTACCAGACCGCCTGGACCATGCTGCACCGGTTTCGACGTGCCATGGTCCGCCCGGGCCGGGACAAGCTCAAGGGGCTTGTGGAGGTGGATGAAACGTACCTGTCCATCACGGATCGCAAGAATCCCGCCACCCCTGCAGGGCGCAAGAGCAGCACCACCAAAGTGTTGATGGTCATGGCGGTGGAGATCGTGGAGCCCAAGGGGTTTGGGCGCATCCGGTTACGCCGCATTGACCGAGACGCCGCCACCCACGTAATCCCCTTTGTGCAGGAGGTGGTCGAGCCTGGAGCCCAGGTACGCACGGATGGTTCGGCGGCATACCGCGCTCTGGGAGAACTGGGTTACACCCACCAGCGCACCGTCATGCTCGGCTCAGGCGTACCTGCCCATGTCTCCATGGCGGGAGTGCACCGGGTCGCCTCACTGGTACAGCGCTGGGTGCTGGGAACACATCATGGCTCTGTACAGCCAGACCACCTGGACGCCTATCTCGATGAATTCGTGTTCCGTTTCAACCGGCGCACATCCAGCTCACGCGGGATGCTGTTTTACCGCTTGCTGCAGCAAGCGGTGGTTACGCCGCCAGTGACGTATGGGGATGTCGTGAGCAAGAACACCGGGGAGAGCCAATCGGATACCATTGCTGGATGAAATCACAGTATCAATGGGGCTGCTGGAGCTAAATAAGAAGCTCCATGTGAGCAAGCCCACGCTGTACTACTACGTCAAGAGCAAGGACGACATCCTGCTCGAATGCGTGCGCGCGGCGCTGGCCATGATGCAGGAGGGCATTGCCGAGGTGCGCCAGCAGGGCGGCCGCGCGCTGGACCAGCTGCAGGCCTGCATGCGCAGCTACGCGGCCATCGTGATGGACGACTTCGGCCAGTGCGTGATCCGCATCGGCGAAGACCCGCTGCCGCCGCCGCTGCGCAAGGAGCTGCGCCGGCTCAAGGCCGGCATCGACCACGAGTTCCGCCGGCTGGTCGAAGAGGGCATTGCCGAAGGCTCGCTGCAGCCCTGCGATCCCAAGCTGGCGGCCTTCATGCTGGCCGGCGCGCTGAGCTGGATCGGCCGCTGGTACCGGCCCGACGGCGCCATGGCGCCCGAGCAGATCGCCGAGCAGGGCATTGCGCTGCTGCTGGGCGGCGTGCTCGCCCCCGTTCCCGCCGTTCCCCCTGTTCCCCCAGCTGCCGCCACCCGCCAACCGGGCCGGCGCGCACCACGAAAGAGCCCCGCATGACGCAAGACGACGCCCCCCTGCAGATCGGCCGCGAAGGCGCGGTCGCCACGCTGCGCTTCAACCGCCCGGCCACGCTCAATGCGCTGGACGTGCCCATGGCCGAGGGCTTTCTCGCGGCCGTGCGCGACATCGCCGCCGACAGCAGCGTGCGCGCCGTGCTGCTGTCGGGCAGCGGCAAGGGCTTCATGGCCGGCGGCGACCTGGCGGTGCTGCAGGCCGATCCGCAGGGCGGCGCCAAGGCGCTGATCGGCCCGCTGCACGAGGCGCTGGTGGTGCTGGCCGGCATCGATGCGCCCGTGGTGGCCCAGGTGCACGGCGTGGCGGCCGGCGCCGGCCTGTCGCTCATGCTGCAGGCCGACTTCGTGCTCGCGGCCGAGGGCACGCGCTTCAACCTGGCCTACGTGAACATCGGCACGAGCTGCGACGTGGGTGCCTCCTGGGCGCTGCCGCGCTGGGTCGGCCTGCGCCGTGCGCTGGAGATCGCCATGCTGGGCGACATGCTCGACGCGGCGGCGGCCGAGCGCATGGGCCTGGTCAACCGCGTGGTGCCGGCCGATGCGCTGGCGGGCGAAGCCATGGCGCTGGCGCAGCGGCTGGCCAATGGCCCGACGGTGGCGCTGGGCCAGCTGCGCCGGCTCATGCGCGCGAGCTTTGACCGCGCGCTGCCCGAGCAGCTTGATGCGGAGTCGGCGGCGTTCCAGGTGTGCGCCGCGACGGACGATTTCCGCACCGGCGTGGACGCGTTCTTCGCGCGCCAAAAGCCTGACTTTCTGGGGCGCTGATGCGGGCCGGCTGGGGTGTTCTCCGCATGGAACAGCGAGGGTGGGGCATGCCACCTTGGCGTCAGGGCCCGCCAGAGATGCACAACCGCTCAGTCCAGCCCGTCGAGCCGCACCAGGTTCGAGGCCGTGGGCGTGGAGCCCCCGTACCAGTGGAAGCCGATGAAGCCGCCATCGTTGATGGCGTAGGCGCTGTGTTCGCCGCTGCGCCAGACCATGGCAGTGCTGCCCACCAGTTCGGGTCCGATGCCTGGCACCTCCGAGACGCGTCCCTCAGGGGTGACGCGCAGGATTTCGCGCCGGTGCGTGGTGACATACAGGTTGCCGCTCGGGGAGAAAGCGAAGTCGTCCGCGCGCAGCGGTTCCACGAAGACCTGCACGGCGCCGGGCCGCAAGTCGGCACCGAGCGGAATGCGCAACATGGCCACGCGCGCCGTGTTGGAAACGTACAGGTGCCCGGCGTGGATCTTCAGGCCGTTCGCGGCCGGTGTGGGCAGCGCGAAGCCGGGTGGCACATCCAGTAGCGCGTCGCGCACGAAGGGGCTGGCGCTGCGGGCGGCGACATCGAGCAGCCATACCGTGCCGCCGCGGCCGTCGGCGATCAGGATGCGGCCTGGCGCGAGCAGGGTCATGCCGTTCAGCGCGCGTGCCTGCTCGATCTTCAGAAAGGGTTGCGGTGCCTCGCCGCGGCGTTGGCGCCAGACCCACTGCGTGGGCGGCGAGGTCTTGTCCACGATGCCGCGCTCGGCCGCACCGAAGTACAGCGTGCCATCGCTGTCGAACACCATGCCCCATGGATGGACGTCGAGCCGGGCGTGCACGCTGAATCCCTTGTCGTCCACGTAGCGCAACAGCTGGCGGTTGTGGAAGTCGGTGACATACAAGGCGCGGTCCGGGCCCTCGGCGATGCTTTCGAGGAAGGAGGGGCCAGACTGCTGGGCGACGACGCGCGCCTGCACAGTGCGCTCTGGCGGCGTGCCGGAGCCGCTGGCGCAGGCGACCAGTGCGGCGCAACTGGCTGCGGCGATGCAGGTTTGTAGACGTGTCATGGGGTCGTCTCCGTCGTTCGGTGTTGTTGAGAGGTTTGGCGGCCGCGGCGCCGCACCTTCGAACGCCTCCTGCAGCAAGTTCCGCAGCGGCGCAGCCTCGATCGGCCGTGGATTGGGGTAGGCGTCGCGCAGGGCCAGCGCGCACGCCTTGTCCAGGTCTTCTTCCCGCATGCCGATGTCGCGTAGCGCGGTGGGTGCGCCCAGTCGCCGCGCCAGCGTGTGCACGCCCAGCGCGGCATCGGCGGTTCCCAGCGCGGCGGCGATGCGCTGCATGGCGTGCGGCGCCGCCTTGGCGTTGTAGGCCAGCACGTGCGGCAGCACCACGGTGTGCAGCTCGGCGTGCGGCAGGTTGAAGCTGCCGCCCAGCGTGTGGCACAGCTTGTGGTGCAGGGCCATGGACACGCTGCCCAGCACCAGGCCGCACAGCCAGGCGCCGTACAGCGCATCGCTGCGCGCGTGCAGGTCGTGCGGCGCGGCGTGCAGCGCGGGCAGCGCGCGGCCCAGCGCGGCGATGCCCTCGGCCGCCATCAGGCCCATGACCGGGTTGCCGTCGGCCGCGTACAGGCCCTCGGCCGCGTGCGCGATGGCGTTGATGCCGCTCACCACCGACAGGCCCACCGGCAGTGCCAACGTGAGTTCGGGGTCGTACAGCACGCTGCGCGGCAGCACGCGCACGTCGCGGCCGGTGCGCTTGAGGCCGTTCTCGGTCAGCCCGTAGATGGGCGTCATCTCCGAGCCCGCGTAGGTGGTGGGGATGGCCAGCACCGGCAACGGCGAGACCAGCGCAATCGCCTTGGCCAGGCCTACGGTGGAGCCGCCGCCCACGGCCACCAGCGCATTGGCGCCGGCCTGTGCTGCCGCAGCGCGCGCGGCCTCGGCGCTGGCCATGGGCACGTGCATCACCGCCCCGTCGAAGATGCCGGCGGCGCGCGGCCCGAGCAGGGCCGCCACGGCTTCGGCCTGGGCACGCTGCGGCGCGGTGCACAGCACCAGGGCCTTGTGCGCGCCCATCCGCTCCAGCTCGGCCGGCGCCTGCGCCAGCGTGCCGGCGCCGAACAGCACACGCTGCGCCCGGCTCTCGTAGGTGAAGGGCTGGTTCTGCACGGCGCTCACTCCACGCTGATCTTGCGCTTGGCGATGAGCTCGCCCCAGCGCTGGCTCTCGCGCTGCACCAGCTGGTCCATGGCGGCGCGGTCGCCGGCCACCACCTCGAAGCCGTTGTCGGCCATGCGGCGCGCCAGCGCCGGGTCGCGCAGCGTGGCCGCCATCGCCACCGAGAGCTTGTCCAGCACCGGCGCGGGCGTCTTGGCCGGCGCCACCATGCCGACCCAGGAGTAGATCTCGAAGCCCTTGTGCGCCTCGGCCACGGCCGGCACCTGGGGCAGTGCGGCGCTGCGCGCCTGCGAGGTCACGGCCAGCGCACGCAGCTTGCCGGCCTGCACGTGCGGCAGCACCAGTGGCAGGCTGGCGATCATCGAATCGACATGGCCGCCCAGCAGGTCGGCGATGGCCGGGCCGCCGCCTTTGTAGGGCACGTGCAGGCCGCGGCTGCCGGCGGTCTTGTGGAACAGCTCGGCCGCCAGGTGGTTAGAGCTGCCAGCGCCCACCGAGGCGTAGGTCACTTCGCGCTGGCGCGCGGCGGCCACGTAGTCCTGCACGGTCTTGTAGGGAGAAGCCGCGGGCACCACCAGCACCATGGGCGAGCGCACGGCATAGGAGACGCCAGCGAAGTCGCGCAGCGTCTCGTAGGGCAGCTTGCGGTGGATGTGCTGCTCGGTCGCGTAGGAGTCGAACACCATGGCCACCGTGTAGCCGTCGGGCGCGCCTTTGGCCAGTTGGGCCATGCCGATGGTGCCGCCGGCGCCGCCGCGGTTGTCCACCACCACCTGTTGGCCCAGCCGCTCGCGCAGCGGCTCCTGCAGCATGCGGGCCACCTTGTCCACGGTGCCGCCAGCAGCGAAGGGCACGATCAGCGTGAGCATGCGGCTGGGGTAGTCGTCGGCACGCGCCGGTCCTGGGCCGGCCAGCAGCAGCGCCGCGGCCGCACCCAGCAGCGCCTGGCGTCGGCGCAGGGTTGTTGCGGGAATGCACCCGTGGGCGCGTGGTGTCTCGTGTGTGTGCATGGCGTGAAGGCTCGGTCGGATGAGGCGGCCGATGCTATTCTTTGCGCCACGCGAGCGGAATGCCGCCCGCGGGTCAAACGCCTTTGCGTGAGGTGCACAGATGAATCCCCTGGGTTTTGCCGAAAGCCTTTCCCTGTTCGTCGACGTGGTGCAGGACAAGAGCTTTTCCGCCGCCGCGCGGCGCCGCGGCCTAGCGGCCTCGTCCGTGGCCCGGCAGATCGACGCGCTGGAGCGCGAGATGCAGGTGCCGCTGCTCACGCGATCGACCCGCGCGCTGGCGCTGACCGAGGCCGGTGCGCTGTTGTACGAGCGCGCGCTGAAGATCCTGCACGAGCTCATGGACACGCGCAGCGAGGTGGTGGCGCTGGACGGCAGCGTGCAGGGCCTGCTGCGCGTGAGCTGTGTGCCCGCGTTCGGCCGCCGCCATGTGGCCCCGCACCTGCCCACGCTGTTCGACCGCTATCCAGCCTTGAATGTCGAGCTGGAGCTGACCGAGCGCGTGGTCGATCCGGTGGCCGAGCGCTTCGACCTCGTGATCCGCATCGGCGACCAGCCCGACAGCGCGCTGGTCAGCCGGCGCATCGGCAGCCAGCGCTATGTGATGTGCGCCTCGCCGGCCTACCTGCGCCGCCACGGCACGCCGCGCTGCATGGCCGATCTGGCGCAGCACCGGCTGATCGACCGCCAGCACAGCACCAGCGTGCGTGGCTGGCGCGAGCTGGCCGGCATCGACTGGCGTCAGCCGCCGCAGGTGGCGCTGGAGAGCAACGACTGCGACACGCGGCGCCTGTGCGCGGCGCGCGGCCTGGGCATCGCACTGATGCCCAACTGGGCCATCGGCGAAGACCTGGCGGCCGGGCGCATCGTGGCGCTGCAGCTGGAAGACGCGCCGCCGGCCGAGGTCAGCGGCATCCACCTGCTGCGGCCCAGCGGCAAGGCGAATGCCAAGGTGCGTGCCTTCACGGAGCACCTGCTGCACAGCATCGGCGCGGCGGCTGGTTGGGTGGGGGCGGTGGAGCCGCAGGCCCGCGGGCCGGTGCTGCAGGCGGACGCCGTGCCGGCATGACGTCGCCCAGGCCTGAGCGCGCCGCCCGGCGGGCAGGGCGCCCGCCACCGCCACGAACAGGAGACTCCATGCCACAGCCCCCATCCGACAGCGACCGCGGTGGCCTCGCGTACTTCGCCGAAGACAGCTCGGCCGAGGTCGTCAACGCCCGCATGGGCGAGGACGCCTCGCCGCGCCTCCAGCAGGGCATGGCCGCGCTAGTGCGGCACCTGCATGCGGCCGTCAAGGAGGTCGAGCCCACGCACCAGGAGTGGCTGGCCGCGATCCGTTTCCTGACTTCCGGAAGGTGGACAATCCCGAAGAGGCCCGCCGCCACGGCATGCAAGCGCCGTTCTGGCGCGTGGACTGGGACTTCGTGCTGGCGCCCGACGGATAGGCGTTTTAACCGCATGAGGCCAAGTATCGCACCGCGGAAGCGCCATCAAGCCGGCTGAGACACTCGATTTTCCCGCCCAGGTGTCAGGTTCACCACCAGGGTTTGGCGTTCAGGAGAGTGATTTGCGGCGCTCGGCGTGTACCGGGCGCAGAGCCAGTTCGCGGCAAGTCAAAATCGCCGCTTTGTTCATTCACCAACTGATGCGCTGATCGACCTCAAAGTCCGGTGCCGGTTGCGCCGCTAGGTCCCAGTCTGCTGGCTCGGTTTGCGCCCCGTCATCCATCTGCGCATCACTACAGTCATCCCACAGCGGTGGCCCGCGCGCCGGGGAGATGCGGGGTGGCTCTGAATCTGCCCCGATGTGGTCCAGGATGTGCCGGATGTCAGCGCTGTGCGTAATGAACGCGATGATGCGCATATGCCCGCCACACAGCGGACACAAGAGGGGGAACACCTCGTAGATGCGGGCGATCAGCACCGCCCACAGGTAGTGCGCTGCACGCTTGGGCAGCACCGGCTCGCTCTGGGATGGCAGCGCGCTGCTCATCGGTACCACACCAGGCGCGCACTCCCCCGTGCTGATCGACGCGCCCAGCACGGGAGCGGCTTGCGCCGGTGTCGCCAGCGCCGTCACCGCAGCCCTGAGCGGCGAGTTGGGTGCCAACACGCCAAAATAGCGGTGCCGGTGGGTGCGTGGCGGTGGCACCAGCGCGGCGATGCGGTCGATCAGTTCCAGCGGTGTGAGGTGCAGCTCATCTGCCTTGGCACCACGCTTGTCACTGGTGGGCTCGCTGCGCTGTTTGGCACAGCGGTACACCAGTTTGCTTCCCTCTTTGCGTAGGCGCTCCATGGAAAACGGTGGACGCGCGCAATAGCGCAGCAGCCGCTCCAGCGCAGCGCGGTCGTGGGCTTCGATGCACACCCCCGCATCCACCGAGAAGCCGCTGTGTTTGTAGCCCAGCATGTCTTTGGCGTCACAGTTCTCCAGCAGGCCCCGAGCAACGAAGGCGCGCAGGATGCGTTTTTGCAGTGTGGTCTGCACTGGGGCCACGGTAGCCGCATCGATGCCGGTGGCCGCGTGAAAGATGACACCCGGCGATGAGATTCGAGGGGTCGCATCAGCATCGCCCTCGCCCTCCACTTCCTCAAACACCCCGTCCACCACACAAACGTGGAAGTGGACGTGTTCATTGAGGCTGGAGCCGAATCGGTGAATGAAGGCGATGGCACCGATGTGCAGGCCTGCCTTGTCCATATGGGCCGCACCGGGGCTGTGGGTCTGCAGAGTTTGTGCGATCACCCGCAGAAAGATGCGCAGCACCATGCTCAGCACCGCTCCGTCGCGCTGCATGAAGTAACGAAGCCGCTTGGGAACCGACAGCACCCACTGGCGCACCGGCAGGCGGGGGAATACGTGATCGTTCAGGTGCGCTGCTGTCTCCACCATGCGCCGGGTGGTGCACGAGGGGCAGACTCCCCGGCCTTTGCAGGAGAAGGCTACAAAGTAGTCGTGCCCACAGTCGCCGCAGCGAGCGCGGGCAAAGCCATGGGCAAAGATGCCGCACTCAAGATACTTGGCAAACGCTTTGCGCACGAAGGGCTTGGGGGTGTGGTGGTCGCCCTGGCCGTCGAACTGACCCGCGCTGGCCAACTCTAGCCAGGTCTCGTAGTGCTCGGCTACCGTTTGGTAGAGCAGCGTGCGTTCGGGGTGGCGTGGGTTGTAGAGCTTGGGCTTGGAAGTGGCTGACATGAATACTGTACAAATGCAAGGGGTATCTATTTAGCTCCAGCAGCCCCATTGATACTGTGATTTCATCCAGCAATGGTATCCGATTGGCTCTCCCCGGTGTTCTTGCTCACGACATCCCCATACGTCACTGGCGGCGTAACCACCGCTTGCTGCAGCAAGCGGTAAAACAGCATCCCGCGTGAGCTGGATGTGCGCCGGTTGAAACGGAACACGAATTCATCGAGATAGGCGTCCAGGTGGTCTGGCTGTACAGAGCCATGATGTGTTCCCAGCACCCAGCGCTGTACCAGTGAGGCGACCCGGTGCACTCCCGCCATGGAGACATGGGCAGGTACGCCTGAGCCGAGCATGACGGTGCGCTGGTGGGTGTAACCCAGTTCTCCCAGAGCGCGGTATGCCGCCGAACCATCCGTGCGTACCTGGGCTCCAGGCTCGACCACCTCCTGCACAAAGGGGATTACGTGGGTGGCGGCGTCTCGGTCAATGCGGCGTAACCGGATGCGCCCAAACCCCTTGGGCTCCACGATCTCCACCGCCATGACCATCAACACTTTGGTGGTGCTGCTCTTGCGCCCTGCAGGGGTGGCGGGATTCTTGCGATCCGTGATGGACAGGTACGTTTCATCCACCTCCACAAGCCCCTTGAGCTTGTCCCGGCCCGGGCGGACCATGGCACGTCGAAACCGGTGCAGCATGGTCCAGGCGGTCTGGTAGCTCCCCAAACCCAATACGCGCTGCAGCCCCAGGGCGCTCACGCCTTGTTTCTGATTGGTCAGGTACCAAGCTGCAGCCAGCCAGACACGCAGCGGTGTGCGCGTCTTGTCAAAGATGGTTCCAGATGTCACTGTGCCTTGGTACTGGCATGAGCGGCACATCAGGCGGGTGCGGCTGGCGCGGTACACATCGCCAGCGTTGCCGCAACGCGGGCAGACGAAGCCTTGGGGCCACCGAAGCTTCTCCAGGAACGCCTGGCAAGCCTCTTCGGTGGCAAACCAGTCAAGAAATTCGTTCCAGGTGCGGGGGTAGTCCCCTCCAGGAGTTGGCGTTAGCATCTGGGTTTCCATCCAGCTATTCTCACGTCACTGGAGCTAAATAGATACCCCTTACAAATGCACAGTATTCTGCGGCGATTGTTTGGGTACGCAAAGCACAAGGCCCGAACCGTCGCCAGTTCGGGCCTTGGCAGGGTAGCTTGGCTGCGGACTTACTTGCGCGCAGGGCAGTGGCACCGGCTGCGTGTGCTGCGTGTGACATGAATGGGTTCGCGAAACACCACCTGATCGACACTTCGCGTCACCACGTACTGACCCGACCAGCGGCTGGCGCAGGCGTAAGCCACCTGATCGAGCAGCTTAAGAATAGTGCCGCCATGAACATTGCCGGCGAAGTTGACTGTGTCGGGTGTCATCAGCACGGTCATCGAAGTCTGGTGGCGCGGCAGGTCCATCGGCTCGTCCCGGGCCTCTCAGCCGTGGCGACGCGTCGGTGCGCGTAGCGTCACGATTTCTTCGGCCGCCGTCGGGTGTACCGGAAGCACAGTGTCGAACTGTGCTTTGGTCGCCCCCATTTGCAGCGCTATGCCCGCCAACTGAATCATCTCGGCAGCCTCCAGGCCGACGATGTGGACGCCGAGCACGCGATCGCTTAAGCGATCCACGATCACCTTGATGAGCATGCGTTCGGGTTGGGCCGACATGACTTGGACAGTCTGCTGCCTGATGAGCAACGTCGAGCGATCGAGGTTTGTCAGCAATTTGCAGGAGCACAGTCACGCTTTTTGTTCACTACCCGCAACAATGTTACGGCTTCGGCGGCTTCTTCCATCGAGATCCGGGGCTTCGACCAAGAGGAGCTCGCTGATTTCACTAGTTCGTGGTGCGAGCGACTCAGACTCGCGCCATTGAGTGCGAATGACTTGGAGCACCTCATGAAGACGACCGGCGGTTCACCGCTCTTCGTCGAGTCCGTCCTGCGCTTGCTCCGTGGGGGCATGCCTATCGCGGATGCACTCAAACAATGGCGTAACCATCTCGGTCTAGAAGTACGCAATGCAGCGCTGAAGCGCGAGGTCCTGCAGTTGCGCCTTGAAGCTAAAAAGATGCTCGTCATCATATCAACCCTGGGTTCTTGCTCCTTCGCTGAAGTCAAGGACATCCTGGGGTTCAGCGACACCACGATGGTGGACGTCGCCAACGATCTGCAAACGCTTTTCCTAATTGACAGTCCTCAGATCGCGGGAACGCCTCGCTACGCGATTTCCACGACGACCCGACAACTGGTGCGGTCGTTGGGGAAGGAGGTGCTTCCTGAGTACGACGAACTGGTCAAGAAGGTACACACCAGCAAGTACCGCTCAGTGGTCAACGACAAGGCCACGCCTCTAAGATCGGTTGCAGCCGCCATCAATCAGGCGATGGCTCAGATAGCCGGAGGCACTCCCGACCTAGCAGTAAAGACTGTGGATGAAGTTAACGAACGGCTAGGGGGCAGGAACGCTGACCTGTTGTCCGTGCGTGCGAGGGCGCTCGCCGCGATGCAGAGCTCATCGGCAGGTGACATCCGCCGTGCCTTTGAGAGGTCCTATGACGCAGGCCAGCGTAAGGACATCTTCTTTGACCAGTGGTACAAGACTGAGATCGCGTCGACGGACTTCGATGGTGCGATTGGAGTGGTCGATCGCGCATTGAAGAGCGACGCTGGCAACTCAATTTACTGGTTGAGCCGGCGCATTGATGCACGCGCCTATGCCGTTCAGCGGTATCAAGCTAACGACCCCGAACACGCAGCAACTCAGGTACGCAATGCGCTGGCAGATATCAAGAGCATGAAGGCTGCGGCAGTTTCTTCCAAACAGCCGCTGATGGTGGAATCTGCGCGTCGATATGCCGAGAAATTTTCTGATCTTCAGTGGGGCATCGCGAGGCCGAGTGGCGTTATGGAGAAGTGGCTTAGCACAATTACCATGCAGCTGGAGTGCATTGAGCTGGAAGACCAGCGTGTCGATACCTACTTGCGGCTAGCTGTTGCGTTTGTTGGTTTTTGGAAGGCCTTGTCAGCAAACAGTGAGTCCGCGCAATCTTTGCTCGATCAGCAATTGCGTATCATCAAGGACTGCTACAAAAGGGCACCTCGCTGGGTGGCACAAGATGCCAACTTCCAGGTAGCACGTCGTGACCTCGACTTGGTGAACTGGGCTGGTGCTCGCTGAGTAGCAGAATTTTCATTGGTCGGCCGGAAGCACTCTCGAAAATATCGCCATTTTTTGGTAGGCAGCCAATCATCGGGCGATCACATCCCGCACCCCATCAAAGACAGGACCAGGGAGGAGCCCCTTTGCGTAAGAACTACCCCGGCTTAATCTCAGTGCTGAATGCGGCAGAACTTGAGGATTTTGTCGACGATTGGCTAGAGCAGCGTTACAAGGACTACCACTCTCATGAACGCTGGAGCGGCACAGGAGACAGGGGCCGCGATGTCACCGGCTACGTCACCGACCGCAGGATGGATGGGCCGTGGGACAATTACCAGTGCAAACAACTCAGCACGAAGCTGTCGGAGAAGGCGCTTTTTGTTGAACTGGGCAAAATCTTCATGCACTCGGCCGCTGGTACCTACTCACTACCGAGGGCATATACCTTTGTGGCGCCTTTGGGCGTGGTACGAAAGGTGCGCGAATTCGTAGCACACCCCGACACGCTCAAGCAGGCGTTTCTGGATCTCTGGAACACATACATAGCGGATGACTTAGTCGAGAACGCGACGGTGACGCTGTCACCGGAGATCGAGGGCAAGATCCGCGCTTTCAACTTCGCGCAGGTTCACTGGCTCGACGCAAGCCGATTAGCCAAGGATCCGGCATGCATGCCAGCCTTGGTAAAGTGGTTCGATGCCGATCCGGGTCAAAGCCCGAGGGGCATCGTGCCCGATGCAATCCAGGATAACGAGTCGGCGTACCTGAGCCAGCTGGTGTGCATCTACGAGGAGCGGGGGCCAGGGACCTACGCCGATCCAGAGGCAGCGCTGGCATGCCCGACTCATGGAGAGCACCTCAGGATCCAGCGGACGCGATTTTTTGACGCCACGGCGTTTGACCGCTTTTACCGGGACTCGACGCCGGTCGATTTCGTCAAGACTTTCCGTCACGAAGTTCACAGTGGTGTCGTCGATGTGCACCAAGACGAACACTCCAGTAAGTTCACTCGCCTAAACAAAGTCATGCAGCAAGCTGCGCTGCTGCAGACGTCGGGCATATTAGGCCGACACGCAGGGCCACATGTAAAACAGGGCACCTGCCACATGCTCGCAAACGAGGGAGTAATGCCATGGGACCGTTAAGAAGGCAATCACCTCGGACGCACCCCTTCAACAGTGCGCTGGAGACGGGCATTCGCGCTCTGGTCGTGTTGGAGGCCTTCCACCCGCGACGCTTTGACCTTTTGGAGATGACCTGGCTGGATCATCTGGTGGTGCATACCGGAGATCTGGACGACATCGAAGCGCCGGGTAGCCTTCATCCTGCCTTACCCAATCGCGCCGCCGAATTGGTGGTCCGCCGTCCGCTCTTGGAGAAAAGCCTTCGCTTGATGCAGCAGTTGCACCTAGTCGACGTCTTCGAGACCGAAGATGGCATCACCTATGGAGCAAGCGACGATGCTCCGATCTACCTCGATCTGCTGCAGGCGCCATACACCTTCGCGCTAAAGGACCGGGCCCAGTGGATGGCCGAGCGTTTTGCCGATCTGTCGTCGACGGACATACGCGCGCAGATGGAAAAGCGCATCAGCCGATGGACCGCGGACTTCTGTGCCGACGAGTCGTTCAAAGGGATCCAGTCATGAAGGGCATTCGACTGCGCCATCTGGCTTTCACCGGACCTACCATAGAGCCTGCCAAGCTCAATTTCGTCAACGGCCTGAACATCATCTACGGCGCATCGAACACCGGCAAGTCGTTCGCGTCCGAGGCCATACTCTTCATGCTCGGCGCTGTGAAAAAGTTGCCAGAGAACGACGAAATCAAGCCGTACGACGCGGTGTGGCTGGGCGTGACCCTCGGCGAAGAAGGCGACTTCACGCTCTATCGGCCGATTGCAGGCGGAAATCTCAAGCTCTTCCCTGGACTCATCAGCTCCCACCCGACAGGCAAGGCTGAAGTGTTGAAGTGGCGGCACAAAGAGAAGGCTATCGACACTGCCTCTTACCGCATTCTGAAAGCCTTGGGCCTACATGACCGGTGGATCGTGCGCAACGCAGGAAGCGGGGAAAAGGAACAACTGTCGATCCGAGTCCTGGCGAAGTACGCCGTGGTCGGAGAAGAAGACATCATGTCCAAGCGTAGCCCGGTTTTGCTGTCGGGCAACCACCCGGATCGCACCCTAGAGCAGAACCTGTTCAAGCTGCTGCTCACAGGTCAGGATGACGCTGCCATTGTGACGATCCCGACCCAGACGGAGCGGGTCGCCGCAAAAGCCGGCAAGCTGGAGCTTATCGACGATATGCTGGCCCAGCTTGACAGGCAACTGGAAGAAGAATCGCGAGACCGCACCGAAGCCGAGAGGCAACTTTCCGAACTAGAAGCCAATGGCACCATAACGTCGGCGGAGTTACAGACTGTACAGGCTGCATTGGACCAATGCGCAGCTGAGCGGCGTGGTGCAGTAGATCACCGTCAGTCCCTGACCACGCGCGCGGCTGAGCTCGACATCACCCTGGAACGTTTCATAAAGCTGCAGGCGATCTATAGCTCAGACCTTGACCGGCTACATTCCATCGAGGAAGGTGGCAGTCTGCTCGCGGCAATGTCAGAACGCGATTGCCCGGTGTGCGGAGCGCCACCTAGCGCTCAGAAGCACCTACATGCGGTCGAAGAAATCGCCACTACGCACAATGCCGCCGCTGCAGAGGCGCGCAAGATTGAACGCGAACAGCGCGAGCTGTCCCACGTGATCGACTCGCTTGGGTTGGAAGCGTTAGCGCTGGCAGCGTCCATCTCTTCGCTGGATGATGACATCGAAGAGTTCGATCGGAACGCTCTCGGCTTGCGTCCGGCAGAGGCAACGCTGCGTTTGAGCTTCGAGGCTTTTAACACGCGGCGCGCGGAGCTCGGGAAAGTGATAGAACTCCACAAGTGGCGTGAAACGCTGGCCGCCCGGCGCGCAGCCATCGACGCGGCATCCACCAAGAGCGACCGCGACTCGCTACCTGTTGGTCCTGATTCCTCAACTGTGTTCAGCTTCGGCGAGACCATTAAGGAGGTATTGACCGCGTGGGGCTTTCCAGATGCGGACAAGGTGCAATTCGATCCCAAAGCCAACGACATCACCGTCGCAGGTAAGGCGAGGGATGCAAACGGCAAGGGTGTACGCGCTGTGCTGCACGCAGCCTTCAACGTTGCCATGGCGATCCACTGCATCGATAACGGCTTGCCACATCCAGGCTTCATCGTTCTCGATACCCCGCTACTGACCTATCGCGAGCCACTCAAATCTCGGCATGGCGAGCTGTCGGATGACGAAAAGGCACTGAAGGCATCCAGCTTGGCCGAGAAGTTCTACAGGCATCTCGCTAGCCTTGAAGGCAAGCTGCAAGTCATCGTGCTCGAGAACTCCGATCCGCCAGCCGATATCGAGGATATTGCGTTCATCGAGGTTTTCACTGGCGTGCTAGGCGAGGGCCGGTACGGCCTTCTGTCAGTACGTGGCCGTGGACAACCGGCGCGGGGTGCTTCCTGAAACTGAAAGCGAGCGGTTCGGGATGGCTGCATTTTTGTTGTAATTGACGCAAATTCATCAGAGTTGCTTGCAAATTTGGTGGAATGTGGCGGTAACTATGTTCGTGCCCACCTGGCGAGATCTCGCAGTCCCATCACGGAGTACTGTTTCTGGACGAATTCCCCGAGTTCGCGCGCAGTGCGCTGGAGGCGCTGCGCGAGCCGCTGGAGACCGGCCAGATCACCATCGCCAGAGCCGCCCAGCGCTGCGAATTCCCCGCGCGCTTCCAGCTCGTCGCGGCCATGAATCCCTGCCCCTGCGGCCATTGGGGGTCGACGGTGCAGCGCTGCCGCTGCACGCCCGACAAGGTGGCGCGCTACCAGGCGCGCATCAGCGGCCCGCTGCTGGATCGCATCGACCTGCATGTGGAAGTCGGCGCCCTGCCCCCGCAGGAGCTGCTGGCCGCGCGCTCGGGCGAAACCAGCGAGGCCGTGCGCGAGCGCGTGGTCCAGGCCCGCGCGCTGGCCCTGCAGCGCCAGGGCAGTGCCAACCACCAGCTCCAGGGCCAGGCCCTGGACGACCACCTGGGCCTGTCGCCCGAGGCCCTGGCCTTCGCCCACAAGGCCGCCGCACGCCTGGGCTGGTCGGCCCGCAGCACCCACCGCGCGCTCAAGGTGGCGCGCACCATTGCCGACTTGGCCGGCAGCGCGGCTGTGGAGACCGGGCATGTGGCCGAGGCCATGCAGTATCGGAGGGTGTTGCGGTTGCCTTCATGAGGATCTGCATTGGACGCGGTTGCATGGTTGTCGGAATTATTTCTGATATTCCGAAATTTCCTCCTGAATGAAACGAAGTACTCCTGAATTTCGGAATATTGGAAATTGTTTTGAAAATTCCCTAAGAAATCCTAGAATTTCGGAATATCAGAAATAAAGCCAATTCATCCATGCCGTCTTCCACGCCCATGAACGGCCCGCAGCAGGATCCCCTGCAGCCCGGGGCCGTGGTCATCGCTGACCTGTCCAGGCTCGGCGCCCAGATCCGTGCCATGCGCAAGGCCCAGCACCTGCGCATCGATGACACGGCAGCCCTGTGCGGCGTGTCGCTGGATCTGCTCTCCCGTCTGGAGAACGGCAAGGGCGGCGTGGGCTCCGACAAGCTGCTGGCCGTACTCGACGGGCTGGGCCTGGCCATGGTCATCGCGCCCAAGCAGGACGCCCTGATGGCACGACTTCCACGGGCCTGAAGCGCACATGGCCACGTCGCCGTCGCTTTCGCTTTCGCTGTGGAACGATGTCGGCACGCACGTGGCCGATGTGACCCACGAACCGCACAACGATTTCTGGGGGCTGCGGTATGCGCCTGCATGGCTGGAGCAGGAACGGCCTTTCTACCTGGCGCCCTGCCTGCCGCTGGCCGCTCCCGAAGGGGGCTACGACTCGCGCTCCATCCGGCGTTTCATCGAGAACCTGCTGCCCGAAGGCGCGGTGCTGGATGTGGTGGCCAGAAGTCAGGGCATAGGCAAGGGCAACATCTTCGGTCTGATACGCGCCCTCGGCGCCGAGACCACCGGGGCTTTCCGGTTTCAGGCCGACGGCAGCAAGCCCGATCCCCAGGCCGCCAATACCGCTCGCCCCATATCGACAGCCGAACTCGCCCAACGCATTGCAGACCGAGACACGCGCCCTTTCATCGAGTGGGATGGCAAAGTGCGCATGTCGGTGGCCGGCTACCAGGACAAGCTGCCCGTGCACGTGGAAGGCGAGAGCGTGCAGGAAGGCACCATCTTCCTTCCCGACAACGTTCCGTCCACCCACATCCTCAAACCCCAGCCGCGCGACAGCGCGGTGCCGCACATGGTGGTGAACGAGCATTTCTGCATGCGCCTGGCAGCGGCCATGCGCTTGCCTGCAGCCGAGGTGCAGATGCTGCACGTGCCACAGCCGGTGCTGGCAGTCAGGCGCTTTGACCGCGTGCGGCAGGCGCCGCAAAGGCGGGTCGTGCGCACCCACATCATCGATGCATGCCAAGCGGGCGATCTTCCCGTCAGCTACAAGTACGAGCACCACATCGGCAGCGTGGGCGATGCCCGGCTATACCGCGACGGCATGAGCTTTCCCCGGCTGTTCGGTCTACTGGAGCACTCGGTGGCGAAGGCTGCGGACAAGCTGGCAATGATCCGATGGGCGTTGTTCCAGATACTGATCGGCAATGGCGACGCACATGGCAAGAACTTCTCCTTCCACGTGCTGCCGCAGGGCCTGGCGACCGCACCCTGGTACGACCTCGTCAGCGTGGCCCAGTATCCCGATGTATCCCAGGAACTGGCCATGGCCTTCGGCGACTGCTTTGCGCTGGAGGAACTCACACCCTTCGAGTTTGCGCATTTCGCGCACCTGTGTGCGATAGACCGCAGGCTGCTCACACGTGAAGCCCAGCGCATGGCCAAGGCAGCCCCTGGTGCGGCGGCCAAGGTTCTGGGCGAATCGCCTTACACGCCAGAAGAACACGCCTTCGCCCAGCGCATCGCCGCCTATGCGACCGCCCAGGCCCAAAGACTGGTGGACGTCGCCCAGAAGGCAGCAGCCTTGCCTTCCGATCTGTTCTGAGTTTCAGGCAGACGCTGCCGGGACGGCTTCCATGCCCAGGGCCTCTTCGCCCTGCACACCCTCGATCCCCAGCACCTCCACGCACGCATGCAGCGCAGGCGACCAGCCCTGGCGCGCGGGCACGACGAACCAGGTTTCCACGCGGGCGACTTCCTGGGCGAGTGCGCCGGGCAGGGCCGTGATGTGCACGCCGAAGCGGTGCTGCTGGGCCTGGACCACGCTGCGCGGCAGCAGGCCGTAGCCCATGCCGGCGGCCACGCAGCCGAGGATGGCGTCCAGCGATCCCATTTCCATGATGCGTGCGGCCACGCCGCGCGTGGCCAGCAGCAGTTCGATGCGCTGGCGGTAGCTGCAGCCCTGGCGGAAGGCCAGGAAGGGCACGGCGCTGAGCTGGGCGGCATCGGGAAAGCGCGGCAGCGCGAATGCGGTGACCAGCACCAGTTCCTCCTCGAAAACCTTCCAGCCCTGCAGCCGCGACTGGGGCGGCATGCCCGAGACGAAGGCGCAGTCCAGCCGCCCTGCCAGCAGGTCAGCCAGCAGCTCGGCCGTGGTGGCCGTGCGCAGCTCCAGGTCCAGGCCGGGCCGGGCCTGGTGCAGGCGCGCCAGCAGCGGCGGCAGGCGCAGCGCGGCCGTGGTTTCCATGGAGCCTATGCGCAGCGCGCCGGCGGCCCGGGCGCTGCCCTGCAGCAGGGCCAGCGCCTCGTCATGGTCGGCCAGCATGCGCCGCGCGTATTGCTCCAGCAGGCGGCCGGCAGGCGTGGCGTGCACGGGAGCGCTGCGCTCCAGCAACTGCACGCCAGCCTCGTCCTCGAGCTTTTTCACATGGGCCGTCACGTTGGACTGCACGGTGTGCAGTTGCTGCGCGGCGGCGCCGAAGCTGCCGCTGTCGCAGACGGCCAGGAACATGCGCAGGGACTTCAATTGCATCGCGGCTCCAGTGGCATTCATCTTCAATCGAGATCGACGCCATCATTTTGAATCATTGGACATGATGACTCCGGCGGCTTAAGGTATGCCCATCCTCCCCGCATGGCGCCCACTCCCGTGATCCAACGCAACGAAACTTCCCTGCTGCTGACCGGCTTCATGGCCACGCTCAGCGGCGTCGGCCTGGCGCGCTTTGCCTACACGGCGCTGATGCCGCAGATGGTGCATGCCGGCTGGTTCAGCGGCGAGCAGGTGGCCTATCTGGGCGCGGCCAATCTGCTGGGCTATCTGATCGGGGCGCTGGCCGCCGCGCCGCTGGCCGAACGCCTGGGCGCGCTGCGCGTGCTGCTGTGGTGCTGGGTGGCCCTGGCGCTGAGCTTTGCGGCCTGCGCCTGGCCGCTGCCCATGCCCTGGTTCTTTGCCTGGCGCTGCATCTCGGGCATTGGCGGCGCCATCCTGATGGTGCTGGGCCCCTCCGTGGCCCTGGCGGCCACGCCCCTGCAGCGGCGTGCGGCCCTGGGGCCGCTGATGTTCTGCGGCATAGGTGCCGGCGCCCTGCTGTCGGCCACGCTGATACCGCTGCTGGCGCGCCAGAGCCTGGGTGCCGTCTGGTGGGCGCTGGCGGCGGTCTGCGCCTGGGCCGGCTGGCTGGGCTGGCGCCATGTGCGGCGGCTGCCGGTGCCTGCGCCCATCGCCATCACGCCCCATGCCCGGCCCGTGCCCGCCGCGCCCCTGTGGACGCTGCCCGTGGTGCTGGTGATGCTGGCCTATATGACGGACGCCTTCGGCTTTGTGCCGCACACGGTGTTCTGGGTGGACTACCTGGCGCGCGAGTTGCAGTTGGGCGATGCCTATGCCTCCACGCAGTGGGCCGTGTTCGGCCTGGGCGCCATTGCCGGGCCGCTGGTGGCCTCGCTGTGCGCCACGCGCTTTGGCTGGTGGGGCACGACCACGGGCGCCTATGCGGTCAAGACCCTGGCCATTGCCATGCCGCTGTTCTGGGTGGGATTTGCGGGGCATGCGACCTCGTCCTTCCTGGTGGGCGCGCTGTCGCCGGGCATGGCGGCCATCACCTCGGGCTACCTGATGCAGCTGATCGGCCCCGTGCAGCACAAGCGCATGTGGGGCTATGCCACGGCGGCCTTTGCGCTGATGCAGGCCGTGTCGGGGTATGTCATGGCCTGGAGCTATGCGGGCCTGGGCTCGTACCAGCGCCTGTTCGTCATCGGCAGCGTGTCGCTGCTGCTGGGCACGCTCATGATCGCCGCCAGCCGCGCCAGCGCGCGCCGGCAGGCTGCCGCATGAGTGCGCGGATTCGAGACAGGAAACAAGGAGTCGTATGAGCACCGCAAAGACCGCGTGGATGGCCCGCCTTGGCATGCGCCATCCCATCATCCAGGCCCCCATGGCCGGAACGTCCACGCCCGCGCTGGCGGCCGCCGTCACCGATGCGGGCGGCCTGGGCTCGCTGGGCATTGGCGCCAGCGGCACGGAGCAGGCACGCCAGCAGATCGTGCAGGCGCGCGCGCTGACTTCGGGCGCCTTCAACGTCAACCTGTTCTGCCACCGGCCGGCCCGGGCCGATGCGCAGCGCGAGGCCGCCTGGCTGGCCCATCTGGCGCCCGAGTTCGCGCGCTTTGGCGCCACGCCGCCTGCCACGCTCAACGAGATCTACGCCACCGCCGTCGGCAACGCCGCGCTGCAGGCCATGCTGCTGCAGGAGCGGCCCGCCGTGGTGAGCTTTCATTTCGGGCTGCCTGAGCAGGGCTTCATCGACGCGCTGCGCGCGGCCGGCGTCGTGACCCTGGCCAGCGCCACGTCGCTGGACGAGGCGCGCCAGGTGGAGCAGGCCGGTGTCGAGGCCATCGTGGCCCAGGGCGTGGAGGCCGGGGGACACCGCGGAACGTTCGATCCCGCGCAGGACCGCATGATGGGCACCTTCGCCCTGGTGCGCGTGCTGGCGCGCAACACGGCCCTGCCGGTGATCGCGGCCGGCGGCATCATGGATGGCGAAGGCATCGCGGCCGCGCTGGGCCTGGGCGCCTGTGCGGCGCAGCTGGGCACGGCCTTCATCCTCTGCCCTGAATCGTCCGCCAGCCCGGCCTACCGTGCCGAGCTGCGCAGCGAACGCGCCCACCACACAGGCATCACCGCCGCCATCTCGGGCCGGCCGGCGCGCGGCATGGTCAACCGGCTGCATGCGCTGGGCGCCAGCCATGGCCAGCCCCTGCCCGACTATCCGCGCGTCTACGACGCAGGCAAGGCGCTGCACCAGGCGGCCTCGGCGCAGGGCAGCTCCGACTACGCAGCCCACTGGGCCGGCCAGGGTGCGCCGCTGGCGCGCGAGATGCCGGCCGCTGCGCTGGTGCAGACGCTGGCCGGCGAGCTGGCGAGCGCTCAGGCAGGCCGCTAGAGCGTGTTATCCACTAAAGTGCCGCCAGCCCCTGCTCCAGATCGGCGATGAGGTCGCGCGGCGACTCCAGACCGATGTGCAGGCGCACCACGGGCCCGCGCGCACTCCAGTCGGTGACGCTGCGCGCCTGCGCCATGTGCGCGGCCGTCGCCAGGCTCTCGTAGCCGCCCCAGGAGGCGCCGATGCCGAAGAGGCGCAGGCCGTCGATGAAGCGGTCCACGGCGGCCTCGGCGGTGCCGGGCTGCAGCTCCAGCGACACCAGGCCGTTGGTGCCCTGGCAGTCGCGCAGCCACAGCGCATGGCCGGGGTGCGTGGGCAGCGCGGGGCAGAACACGGTGGCCACGGCCGGGTGCTGCTGCAGCCAGTGCGCCACCTCCAGCGCATGCGCCTCGTGCATCTGCAGCCGTGCGGCCAGCGAGCGCATGCCGCGCAGCACCAGCCAGGCATCGTCGGGGCTGACCGCCATGCCGAAGGCATCGCAGCGCGCGGCCAGCGGCTCCCAGGCGGCCTCGGTGGTGGCCACGGTGCCCATCATCACGTCGGAGTGGCCTGACAGGTACTTGGTGGCTGCCATCACCGAGACATCGGCCCCCAGCGCCAGCGGCCGGTACTGGCAGCCCGATCCCCAGGTGTTGTCGGCCACGACCAGAGCGCCGCGCGCATGGGCCATGGCCGCCAGCGCGGGCAGGTCGCACATTTCGTAGACCAGCGATCCCGGGCATTCGGCATAGACCATGCGGGTGTTGGGGCGCATGCGCGCCTGGGCGTCGCTGCCATCGGCCGCGAAGAAGTCGTACTCGATGCCGTAGGGCCGCAGCCATTGGCCGGCCAGGTGGCGCACAGGCTGGTAGGCGCTGTCGGTCAGCAGCACATGGTCGCCGGGGCGCAGGTAGCTGAGCAGGGCCATGCCGATGGCCGCCAGGCCGGTAGGCAGCAGCCGCGTGCGGTGGGCGCCTTCCAGCTCGCTGACGGCATCTTCCAGCGCAAAGCCGGTGGGTGTGCCGCGCGCGCCGTAGCTGAAGATGCGCTCGCCGGCGCGGCGCTCGCGCATCTCGCGCTGCTGTGCCGTGCTCTCGAACAGCACGGTGCTGGCGCGCACCAGGGGCGGGTTGACGGCCGTGCCGCCCGCATAGGTCGGGCGCTTGCCCGCATGCAGCAGCCGGGTCTGCAGGTCCAGCGCGGGGGCGCCAGAGGCCGATGATCCAGGCACGGGGGCGTGTTCGGCAGCCATCAGTCGATCTTCGCGCCCGAGAGCTTGACCACGCGCGACCAGCGCTCCATGTCCTGGCGCAGCTGGGCGGCAAAGGCTTCGGGCGTATTGGCCACGACTTCGCTGCCGCCATCGACGACCAGCTTGGTCACTTCCGGCAGTTGCAGGGTGCGCACGATGGCGTCGTGCAAGAAGGCCACGCGCTCGGGCGGCGTGCCGGCGGGAGCGAAGAAGCCGTACCAGTCCTCGAAGCGCGCATTGCGCAGGCCCAGTTCCTCCAGCGTGGGCACCTTGCCGAACACGCCGATGCGGCGCGGGCTGGTGACGGCCAGCGCACGCACCTGGCCCGCCTGGATCATGCCGGCCACGGACGAGGTGGAGGTGATCAGCACATCGACCTGCTGGCCCAGCAGATCGTTGATGGCCGGCCCCGCGCCCTTGTAGGGCACATGGGTCATGGGCACGCCGTTTTCCTTGGACAGCACCACGCCCACCAGGTGCGACAGCGTGCCGTTGCCGGGCGTGGCATAGGTGACGCGGCCCGGCTCGCCCTTGCTGCGCGCCACCAGGTCGGCAAAGCTCTTGAGGGGCGAGGCCGAGGCGACCACGATGGCCAGCGGCGCCGCGTTGATCTGCGTGATGGGCACGAAGTTCTTGAGCGGATCAAACCCCGACGGATAGGAAATTCAACCGCATGAGGCCAAGTATGGCACGAGTTTTGGGCCTCGAAACACGTTCGGCCAAGGAAGGTTGAGCGCTCGCTTGCCGCTCAATGGCAAGAGCTTGGGAGGCAGTATGCATTTGGGCCTGGCGCGCGCGCAGCTGCTTCCCCGCAGCGATGGATACCGCCGCTTCACTGGGTCACCAATTGACGCGCTGGTCTACCTCGTCGGGTTGAGCTGCCAGATCCCAATCCGGCTCGCCTTGCGCACCATCATCCACCGGCGCGTCGCAGCCCTCCCACAGCGGTGGCCCGCGTGCCGGGGTGATGTGCGGGGGGGGCAGACTCCACCCCGATGTGGTTCAGGATGTGGCGGATTTCGGCGCTGTGGGTGATGAAGGCAATGATGCGCATCTGCCCACCGCACATGGGGCACAGCAGCGGAAATGCCTCGTAGATGCGGGCAATCAGCACCGCCCACAAGTAATGCGCCGCTCGCTTCGGGCGTGCTTCAGGTTCGGGTGTGGGTGTGGCCGCGTTGCCCGGCGCCGCCACCCCAGGTACGCCCGCGCCAGGTTGTGCAGTCTCCACCGTGGCTGGTTGCGACGCAGCAGGCTGAGCCAGCGCCGTTACCGCCGCTCTCAGCGGCGAGTTTGGTGCCAGCACACCAAAGTAGCGGTGCCGGTGGGTGCGTGGCGGTGGCACCAGCGCGGCGATGCGGTCGATCAGTTCCAGCGGTGTGAGGTGCAGCTCATCTGCCTTGGCACCACGCTTGTCACTGGTGGGCTCGCTGCGCTGTTTGGCACAGCGGTACACCAGTTTGCTTCCCTCTTTGCGTAGGCGCTCCATGGAAAACGGTGGACGCGCGCAATAGCGCAGCAGCCGCTCCAGCGCAGCGCGGTCGTGGGCTTCGATGCACACCCCCGCATCCACCGAGAAGCCGCTGTGTTTGTAGCCCAGCATGTCTTTGGCGTCACAGTTCTCCAGCAGGCCCCGAGCAACGAAGGCGCGCAGGATACGTTTTTGCAGTGTGGTCTGCACTGGGGCCACGGTAGCCGCATCGATGCCGGTGGCCGCGTGAAAGATGACACCCGGCGATGAGATTCGAGGGGTCGCATCAGCATCGCCCTCGCCCTCCACTTCCTCAAACACCCCGTCCACCACACAAACGTGGAAGTGGACGTGTTCATTGAGGCCGGAGCCGAATCGGTGAATGAAGGCGATGGCACCGATGTGCAGGCCTGCCTTGTCCATATGGGCCGCACCGGGGCTGTGGGTCTGCAGAGTTTGTGCGATCACCCGCAGAAAGATGCGCAGCACCATGCTCAGCACCGCTCCGTCGCGCTTGCATGAAGTACCGAAGCCGCTTGGGCACCGACAGCACCCACTGGCGCACCGGCAGGCGGGGGAAAACGTGGTCGCTCAGGTGTGCCGCCGTCTCCACCATCCGCCGCGTGGTGCACGAGGGGCAGACTCCCCGGCCTTTGCAGGAGAAGGCTACAAAGTAGTCGTGCCCACAGTCGCCGCAGCGAGCGCGGGCAAAGCCATGGGCAAAGATGCCGCACTCAAGATACTTGGCAAACGCTTTGCGCACGAAGGGCTTGGGGGTGTGGTGGTCGCCCTGGCCGTCGAACTGACCCGCGCTGGCCAACTCTAGCCAGGTCTCGTAGTGCTCGGCTACCGTTTGGTAGAGCAGCGTGCGTTCGGGGTGGCGTGGGTTGTAGAGCTTGGGCTTGGAAGTGGCTGACATGAATACTGTACAAATGCAAGGGGTATCTATTTAGCTCCAGTGACGTGAGAATAGCTGGATGGAAACCCAGATGCTAACGCCAACTCCTGGAGGGGACTACCCCCGCACCTGGAACGAATTTCTTGACTGGTTTGCCACCGAAGAGGCTTGCCAGGCGTTCCTGGAGAAGCTTCGGTGGCCCCAAGGCTTCGTCTGCCCGCGTTGCGGCAACGCTGGCGATGTGTACCGCGCCAGCCGCACCCGCCTGATGTGCCGCTCATGCCAGTACCAAGGCACAGTGACATCTGGAACCATCTTTGACAAGACGCGCACACCGCTGCGTGTCTGGCTGGCTGCAGCTTGGTACCTGACCAATCAGAAACAAGGCGTGAGCGCCCTGGGGCTGCAGCGCGTATTGGGTTTGGGGAGCTACCAGACCGCCTGGACCATGCTGCACCGGTTTCGACGTGCCATGGTCCGCCCGGGCCGGGACAAGCTCAAGGGGCTTGTGGAGGTGGATGAAACGTACCTGTCCATCACGGATCGCAAGAATCCCGCCACCCCTGCAGGGCGCAAGAGCAGCACCACCAAAGTGTTGATGGTCATGGCGGTGGAGATCGTGGAGCCCAAGGGGTTTGGGCGCATCCGGTTACGCCGCATTGACCGAGACGCCGCCACCCACGTAATCCCCTTTGTGCAGGAGGTGGTCGAGCCTGGAGCCCAGGTACGCACGGATGGTTCGGCGGCATACCGCGCTCTGGGAGAACTGGGTTACACCCACCAGCGCACCGTCATGCTCGGCTCAGGCGTACCTGCCCATGTCTCCATGGCGGGAGTGCACCGGGTCGCCTCACTGGTACAGCGCTGGGTGCTGGGAACACATCATGGCTCTGTACAGCCAGACCACCTGGACGCCTATCTCGATGAATTCGTGTTCCGTTTCAACCGGCGCACATCCAGCTCACGCGGGATGCTGTTTTACCGCTTGCTGCAGCAAGCGGTGGTTACGCCGCCAGTGACGTATGGGGATGTCGTGAGCAAGAACACCGGGGAGAGCCAATCGGATACCATTGCTGGATGAAATCACAGTATCAATGGGGCTGCTGGAGCTAAATAAGAAGCTCCATGTGAGCAAGCCCACGCTGTACTACTACGTCAAGAGCAAGGACGACATCCTGCTCGAATGCGTGCGCGCGGCGCTGGCCATGATGCAGGAGGGCATTGCCGAGGTGCGCCAGCAGGGCGGCCGCGCGCTGGACCAGCTGCAGGCCTGCATGCGCAGCTACGCGGCCATCGTGATGGACGACTTCGGCCAGTGCGTGATCCGCATCGGCGAAGACCCGCTGCCGCCGCCGCTGCGCAAGGAGCTGCGCCGGCTCAAGGCCGGCATCGACCACGAGTTCCGCCGGCTGGTCGAAGAGGGCATTGCCGAAGGCTCGCTGCAGCCCTGCGATCCCAAGCTGGCGGCCTTCATGCTGGCCGGCGCGCTGAGCTGGATCGGCCGCTGGTACCGGCCCGACGGCGCCATGGCGCCCGAGCAGATCGCCGAGCAGGGCATTGCGCTGCTGCTGGGCGGCGTGCTCGCCCCCGTTCCCGCCGTTCCCCCTGTTCCCCCAGCTGCCGCCACCCGCCAACCGGGCCGGCGCGCACCACGAAAGAGCCCCGCATGACGCAAGACGACGCCCCCCTGCAGATCGGCCGCGAAGGCGCGGTCGCCACGCTGCGCTTCAACCGCCCGGCCACGCTCAATGCGCTGGACGTGCCCATGGCCGAGGGCTTTCTCGCGGCCGTGCGCGACATCGCCGCCGACAGCAGCGTGCGCGCCGTGCTGCTGTCGGGCAGCGGCAAGGGCTTCATGGCCGGCGGCGACCTGGCGGTGCTGCAGGCCGATCCGCAGGGCGGCGCCAAGGCGCTGATCGGCCCGCTGCACGAGGCGCTGGTGGTGCTGGCCGGCATCGATGCGCCCGTGGTGGCCCAGGTGCACGGCGTGGCGGCCGGCGCCGGCCTGTCGCTCATGCTGCAGGCCGACTTCGTGCTCGCGGCCGAGGGCACGCGCTTCAACCTGGCCTACGTGAACATCGGCACGAGCTGCGACGTGGGTGCCTCCTGGGCGCTGCCGCGCTGGGTCGGCCTGCGCCGTGCGCTGGAGATCGCCATGCTGGGCGACATGCTCGACGCGGCGGCGGCCGAGCGCATGGGCCTGGTCAACCGCGTGGTGCCGGCCGATGCGCTGGCGGGCGAAGCCATGGCGCTGGCGCAGCGGCTGGCCAATGGCCCGACGGTGGCGCTGGGCCAGCTGCGCCGGCTCATGCGCGCGAGCTTTGACCGCGCGCTGCCCGAGCAGCTTGATGCGGAGTCGGCGGCGTTCCAGGTGTGCGCCGCGACGGACGATTTCCGCACCGGCGTGGACGCGTTCTTCGCGCGCCAAAAGCCTGACTTTCTGGGGCGCTGATGCGGGCCGGCTGGGGTGTTCTCCGCATGGAACAGCGAGGGTGGGGCATGCCACCTTGGCGTCAGGGCCCGCCAGAGATGCACAACCGCTCAGTCCAGCCCGTCGAGCCGCACCAGGTTCGAGGCCGTGGGCGTGGAGCCCCCGTACCAGTGGAAGCCGATGAAGCCGCCATCGTTGATGGCGTAGGCGCTGTGTTCGCCGCTGCGCCAGACCATGGCAGTGCTGCCCACCAGTTCGGGTCCGATGCCTGGCACCTCCGAGACGCGTCCCTCAGGGGTGACGCGCAGGATTTCGCGCCGGTGCGTGGTGACATACAGGTTGCCGCTCGGGGAGAAAGCGAAGTCGTCCGCGCGCAGCGGTTCCACGAAGACCTGCACGGCGCCGGGCCGCAAGTCGGCACCGAGCGGAATGCGCAACATGGCCACGCGCGCCGTGTTGGAAACGTACAGGTGCCCGGCGTGGATCTTCAGGCCGTTCGCGGCCGGTGTGGGCAGCGCGAAGCCGGGTGGCACATCCAGTAGCGCGTCGCGCACGAAGGGGCTGGCGCTGCGGGCGGCGACATCGAGCAGCCATACCGTGCCGCCGCGGCCGTCGGCGATCAGGATGCGGCCTGGCGCGAGCAGGGTCATGCCGTTCAGCGCGCGTGCCTGCTCGATCTTCAGAAAGGGTTGCGGTGCCTCGCCGCGGCGTTGGCGCCAGACCCACTGCGTGGGCGGCGAGGTCTTGTCCACGATGCCGCGCTCGGCCGCACCGAAGTACAGCGTGCCATCGCTGTCGAACACCATGCCCCATGGATGGACGTCGAGCCGGGCGTGCACGCTGAATCCCTTGTCGTCCACGTAGCGCAACAGCTGGCGGTTGTGGAAGTCGGTGACATACAAGGCGCGGTCCGGGCCCTCGGCGATGCTTTCGAGGAAGGAGGGGCCAGACTGCTGGGCGACGACGCGCGCCTGCACAGTGCGCTCTGGCGGCGTGCCGGAGCCGCTGGCGCAGGCGACCAGTGCGGCGCAACTGGCTGCGGCGATGCAGGTTTGTAGACGTGTCATGGGGTCGTCTCCGTCGTTCGGTGTTGTTGAGAGGTTTGGCGGCCGCGGCGCCGCACCTTCGAACGCCTCCTGCAGCAAGTTCCGCAGCGGCGCAGCCTCGATCGGCCGTGGATTGGGGTAGGCGTCGCGCAGGGCCAGCGCGCACGCCTTGTCCAGGTCTTCTTCCCGCATGCCGATGTCGCGTAGCGCGGTGGGTGCGCCCAGTCGCCGCGCCAGCGTGTGCACGCCCAGCGCGGCATCGGCGGTTCCCAGCGCGGCGGCGATGCGCTGCATGGCGTGCGGCGCCGCCTTGGCGTTGTAGGCCAGCACGTGCGGCAGCACCACGGTGTGCAGCTCGGCGTGCGGCAGGTTGAAGCTGCCGCCCAGCGTGTGGCACAGCTTGTGGTGCAGGGCCATGGACACGCTGCCCAGCACCAGGCCGCACAGCCAGGCGCCGTACAGCGCATCGCTGCGCGCGTGCAGGTCGTGCGGCGCGGCGTGCAGCGCGGGCAGCGCGCGGCCCAGCGCGGCGATGCCCTCGGCCGCCATCAGGCCCATGACCGGGTTGCCGTCGGCCGCGTACAGGCCCTCGGCCGCGTGCGCGATGGCGTTGATGCCGCTCACCACCGACAGGCCCACCGGCAGTGCCAACGTGAGTTCGGGGTCGTACAGCACGCTGCGCGGCAGCACGCGCACGTCGCGGCCGGTGCGCTTGAGGCCGTTCTCGGTCAGCCCGTAGATGGGCGTCATCTCCGAGCCCGCGTAGGTGGTGGGGATGGCCAGCACCGGCAACGGCGAGACCAGCGCAATCGCCTTGGCCAGGCCTACGGTGGAGCCGCCGCCCACGGCCACCAGCGCATTGGCGCCGGCCTGTGCTGCCGCAGCGCGCGCGGCCTCGGCGCTGGCCATGGGCACGTGCATCACCGCCCCGTCGAAGATGCCGGCGGCGCGCGGCCCGAGCAGGGCCGCCACGGCTTCGGCCTGGGCACGCTGCGGCGCGGTGCACAGCACCAGGGCCTTGTGCGCGCCCATCCGCTCCAGCTCGGCCGGCGCCTGCGCCAGCGTGCCGGCGCCGAACAGCACACGCTGCGCCCGGCTCTCGTAGGTGAAGGGCTGGTTCTGCACGGCGCTCACTCCACGCTGATCTTGCGCTTGGCGATGAGCTCGCCCCAGCGCTGGCTCTCGCGCTGCACCAGCTGGTCCATGGCGGCGCGGTCGCCGGCCACCACCTCGAAGCCGTTGTCGGCCATGCGGCGCGCCAGCGCCGGGTCGCGCAGCGTGGCCGCCATCGCCACCGAGAGCTTGTCCAGCACCGGCGCGGGCGTCTTGGCCGGCGCCACCATGCCGACCCAGGAGTAGATCTCGAAGCCCTTGTGCGCCTCGGCCACGGCCGGCACCTGGGGCAGTGCGGCGCTGCGCGCCTGCGAGGTCACGGCCAGCGCACGCAGCTTGCCGGCCTGCACGTGCGGCAGCACCAGTGGCAGGCTGGCGATCATCGAATCGACATGGCCGCCCAGCAGGTCGGCGATGGCCGGGCCGCCGCCTTTGTAGGGCACGTGCAGGCCGCGGCTGCCGGCGGTCTTGTGGAACAGCTCGGCCGCCAGGTGGTTAGAGCTGCCAGCGCCCACCGAGGCGTAGGTCACTTCGCGCTGGCGCGCGGCGGCCACGTAGTCCTGCACGGTCTTGTAGGGAGAAGCCGCGGGCACCACCAGCACCATGGGCGAGCGCACGGCATAGGAGACGCCAGCGAAGTCGCGCAGCGTCTCGTAGGGCAGCTTGCGGTGGATGTGCTGCTCGGTCGCGTAGGAGTCGAACACCATGGCCACCGTGTAGCCGTCGGGCGCGCCTTTGGCCAGTTGGGCCATGCCGATGGTGCCGCCGGCGCCGCCGCGGTTGTCCACCACCACCTGTTGGCCCAGCCGCTCGCGCAGCGGCTCCTGCAGCATGCGGGCCACCTTGTCCACGGTGCCGCCAGCAGCGAAGGGCACGATCAGCGTGAGCATGCGGCTGGGGTAGTCGTCGGCACGCGCCGGTCCTGGGCCGGCCAGCAGCAGCGCCGCGGCCGCACCCAGCAGCGCCTGGCGTCGGCGCAGGGTTGTTGCGGGAATGCACCCGTGGGCGCGTGGTGTCTCGTGTGTGTGCATGGCGTGAAGGCTCGGTCGGATGAGGCGGCCGATGCTATTCTTTGCGCCACGCGAGCGGAATGCCGCCCGCGGGTCAAACGCCTTTGCGTGAGGTGCACAGATGAATCCCCTGGGTTTTGCCGAAAGCCTTTCCCTGTTCGTCGACGTGGTGCAGGACAAGAGCTTTTCCGCCGCCGCGCGGCGCCGCGGCCTAGCGGCCTCGTCCGTGGCCCGGCAGATCGACGCGCTGGAGCGCGAGATGCAGGTGCCGCTGCTCACGCGATCGACCCGCGCGCTGGCGCTGACCGAGGCCGGTGCGCTGTTGTACGAGCGCGCGCTGAAGATCCTGCACGAGCTCATGGACACGCGCAGCGAGGTGGTGGCGCTGGACGGCAGCGTGCAGGGCCTGCTGCGCGTGAGCTGTGTGCCCGCGTTCGGCCGCCGCCATGTGGCCCCGCACCTGCCCACGCTGTTCGACCGCTATCCAGCCTTGAATGTCGAGCTGGAGCTGACCGAGCGCGTGGTCGATCCGGTGGCCGAGCGCTTCGACCTCGTGATCCGCATCGGCGACCAGCCCGACAGCGCGCTGGTCAGCCGGCGCATCGGCAGCCAGCGCTATGTGATGTGCGCCTCGCCGGCCTACCTGCGCCGCCACGGCACGCCGCGCTGCATGGCCGATCTGGCGCAGCACCGGCTGATCGACCGCCAGCACAGCACCAGCGTGCGTGGCTGGCGCGAGCTGGCCGGCATCGACTGGCGTCAGCCGCCGCAGGTGGCGCTGGAGAGCAACGACTGCGACACGCGGCGCCTGTGCGCGGCGCGCGGCCTGGGCATCGCACTGATGCCCAACTGGGCCATCGGCGAAGACCTGGCGGCCGGGCGCATCGTGGCGCTGCAGCTGGAAGACGCGCCGCCGGCCGAGGTCAGCGGCATCCACCTGCTGCGGCCCAGCGGCAAGGCGAATGCCAAGGTGCGTGCCTTCACGGAGCACCTGCTGCACAGCATCGGCGCGGCGGCTGGTTGGGTGGGGGCGGTGGAGCCGCAGGCCCGCGGGCCGGTGCTGCAGGCGGACGCCGTGCCGGCATGACGTCGCCCAGGCCTGAGCGCGCCGCCCGGCGGGCAGGGCGCCCGCCACCGCCACGAACAGGAGACTCCATGCCACAGCCCCCATCCGACAGCGACCGCGGTGGCCTCGCGTACTTCGCCGAAGACAGCTCGGCCGAGGTCGTCAACGCCCGCATGGGCGAGGACGCCTCGCCGCGCCTCCAGCAGGGCATGGCCGCGCTAGTGCGGCACCTGCATGCGGCCGTCAAGGAGGTCGAGCCCACGCACCAGGAGTGGCTGGCCGCGATCCGTTTCCTGACTTCCGGAAGGTGGACAATCCCGAAGAGGCCCGCCGCCACGGCATGCAAGCGCCGTTCTGGCGCGTGGACTGGGACTTCGTGCTGGCGCCCGACGGATAGGCGTTTTAACCGCATGAGGCCAAGTATCGCACCGCGGAAGCGCCATCAAGCCGGCTGAGACACTCGATTTTCCCGCCCAGGTGTCAGGTTCACCACCAGGGTTTGGCGTTCAGGAGAGTGATTTGCGGCGCTCGGCGTGTACCGGGCGCAGAGCCAGTTCGCGGCAAGTCAAAATCGCCGCTTTGTTCATTCACCAACTGATGCGCTGATCGACCTCAAAGTCCGGTGCCGGTTGCGCCGCTAGGTCCCAGTCTGCTGGCTCGGTTTGCGCCCCGTCATCCATCTGCGCATCACTACAGTCATCCCACAGCGGTGGCCCGCGCGCCGGGGAGATGCGGGGTGGCTCTGAATCTGCCCCGATGTGGTCCAGGATGTGCCGGATGTCAGCGCTGTGCGTAATGAACGCGATGATGCGCATATGCCCGCCACACAGCGGACACAAGAGGGGGAACACCTCGTAGATGCGGGCGATCAGCACCGCCCACAGGTAGTGCGCTGCACGCTTGGGCAGCACCGGCTCGCTCTGGGATGGCAGCGCGCTGCTCATCGGTACCACACCAGGCGCGCACTCCCCCGTGCTGATCGACGCGCCCAGCACGGGAGCGGCTTGCGCCGGTGTCGCCAGCGCCGTCACCGCAGCCCTGAGCGGCGAGTTGGGTGCCAACACGCCAAAATAGCGGTGCCGGTGGGTGCGTGGCGGTGGCACCAGCGCGGCGATGCGGTCGATCAGTTCCAGCGGTGTGAGGTGCAGCTCATCTGCCTTGGCACCACGCTTGTCACTGGTGGGCTCGCTGCGCTGTTTGGCACAGCGGTACACCAGTTTGCTTCCCTCTTTGCGTAGGCGCTCCATGGAAAACGGTGGACGCGCGCAATAGCGCAGCAGCCGCTCCAGCGCAGCGCGGTCGTGGGCTTCGATGCACACCCCCGCATCCACCGAGAAGCCGCTGTGTTTGTAGCCCAGCATGTCTTTGGCGTCACAGTTCTCCAGCAGGCCCCGAGCAACGAAGGCGCGCAGGATGCGTTTTTGCAGTGTGGTCTGCACTGGGGCCACGGTAGCCGCATCGATGCCGGTGGCCGCGTGAAAGATGACACCCGGCGATGAGATTCGAGGGGTCGCATCAGCATCGCCCTCGCCCTCCACTTCCTCAAACACCCCGTCCACCACACAAACGTGGAAGTGGACGTGTTCATTGAGGCTGGAGCCGAATCGGTGAATGAAGGCGATGGCACCGATGTGCAGGCCTGCCTTGTCCATATGGGCCGCACCGGGGCTGTGGGTCTGCAGAGTTTGTGCGATCACCCGCAGAAAGATGCGCAGCACCATGCTCAGCACCGCTCCGTCGCGCTGCATGAAGTAACGAAGCCGCTTGGGAACCGACAGCACCCACTGGCGCACCGGCAGGCGGGGGAATACGTGATCGTTCAGGTGCGCTGCTGTCTCCACCATGCGCCGGGTGGTGCACGAGGGGCAGACTCCCCGGCCTTTGCAGGAGAAGGCTACAAAGTAGTCGTGCCCACAGTCGCCGCAGCGAGCGCGGGCAAAGCCATGGGCAAAGATGCCGCACTCAAGATACTTGGCAAACGCTTTGCGCACGAAGGGCTTGGGGGTGTGGTGGTCGCCCTGGCCGTCGAACTGACCCGCGCTGGCCAACTCTAGCCAGGTCTCGTAGTGCTCGGCTACCGTTTGGTAGAGCAGCGTGCGTTCGGGGTGGCGTGGGTTGTAGAGCTTGGGCTTGGAAGTGGCTGACATGAATACTGTACAAATGCAAGGGGTATCTATTTAGCTCCAGCAGCCCCATTGATACTGTGATTTCATCCAGCAATGGTATCCGATTGGCTCTCCCCGGTGTTCTTGCTCACGACATCCCCATACGTCACTGGCGGCGTAACCACCGCTTGCTGCAGCAAGCGGTAAAACAGCATCCCGCGTGAGCTGGATGTGCGCCGGTTGAAACGGAACACGAATTCATCGAGATAGGCGTCCAGGTGGTCTGGCTGTACAGAGCCATGATGTGTTCCCAGCACCCAGCGCTGTACCAGTGAGGCGACCCGGTGCACTCCCGCCATGGAGACATGGGCAGGTACGCCTGAGCCGAGCATGACGGTGCGCTGGTGGGTGTAACCCAGTTCTCCCAGAGCGCGGTATGCCGCCGAACCATCCGTGCGTACCTGGGCTCCAGGCTCGACCACCTCCTGCACAAAGGGGATTACGTGGGTGGCGGCGTCTCGGTCAATGCGGCGTAACCGGATGCGCCCAAACCCCTTGGGCTCCACGATCTCCACCGCCATGACCATCAACACTTTGGTGGTGCTGCTCTTGCGCCCTGCAGGGGTGGCGGGATTCTTGCGATCCGTGATGGACAGGTACGTTTCATCCACCTCCACAAGCCCCTTGAGCTTGTCCCGGCCCGGGCGGACCATGGCACGTCGAAACCGGTGCAGCATGGTCCAGGCGGTCTGGTAGCTCCCCAAACCCAATACGCGCTGCAGCCCCAGGGCGCTCACGCCTTGTTTCTGATTGGTCAGGTACCAAGCTGCAGCCAGCCAGACACGCAGCGGTGTGCGCGTCTTGTCAAAGATGGTTCCAGATGTCACTGTGCCTTGGTACTGGCATGAGCGGCACATCAGGCGGGTGCGGCTGGCGCGGTACACATCGCCAGCGTTGCCGCAACGCGGGCAGACGAAGCCTTGGGGCCACCGAAGCTTCTCCAGGAACGCCTGGCAAGCCTCTTCGGTGGCAAACCAGTCAAGAAATTCGTTCCAGGTGCGGGGGTAGTCCCCTCCAGGAGTTGGCGTTAGCATCTGGGTTTCCATCCAGCTATTCTCACGTCACTGGAGCTAAATAGATACCCCTTTCAAATGCACAGTATTCTGCGGCGATTGTTTGGGTACGCAAAGCACAAGGCCCGAACCGTCGCCAGTTCGGGCCTTGGCAGGGTAGCTTGGCTGCGGACTTACTTGCGCGCAGGCGGCACATCCGTGCAACTGCCGTGGGCAATCTCCGCCGCCATGCCGATGCTCTCGCCCAGCGTGGGGTGCGGGTGGATGGTCTTGCCGATGTCCACCGCGTCGGCGCCCATCTCGATGGCCAGGGCGATCTCGCCGATCATGTCGCCGGCGTGCGTGCCGACGATGCCGCCGCCCAGGATGCGGCCGTGGCCGTGCGCCTCGGGGCTGTCGTCGAACAGCAGCTTGGTAAAGCCTTCGTCGCGCCCGTTGGCGATGGCGCGGCCGCTGGCCGCCCAGGGGAACAGGCCTTTCTTGACCTTGATGCCCTGCGCCTTGGCCTGGTCCTCGGTCAGGCCCACCCAGGCCACTTCGGGGTCGGTATAGGCCACGCTCGGGATCACGCGGGCGTTGAAGGCGGCGCTTGCCAGTTCCTTGTTGCCCTGCAGTTCGCCGGCGATGACCTCGGCCGCCACGTGCGCCTCGTGCACCGCCTTGTGCGCCAGCATGGGCTGGCCCACGATGTCGCCGATGGCGAAGATGTGCGGCACGTTGGTGCGCATCTGGATGTCGACGTTGATGAAGCCGCGGTCCGTCACGGCAACACCGGCCTTGTCAGCGGCGATCTTCTTGCCGTTGGGGGTGCGGCCCACGGCCTGCAGCACCAGGTCGTACACCTGGGGCTCGGGCACCGTGACGCCGTCCTTGGCGGGCGCGAAGCTCACCTTGATGCCCTCGGGCGTGGCCTCGGCGGCCACGGTCTTGGTATTCAGCATCACGTTGTCGAAACGGTGCTGGTTCATCTTCTGCCACACCTTGACCAGGTCGCGATCAGCGCCCTGCATCAGGCCGTCCAGCATCTCCACCACGTCCAGGCGCGCGCCCAGCGTGCTGTACACCGTGCCCATTTCCAGGCCGATGATGCCGCCGCCCAGAATCAGCATGCGTTTGGGCACGCCCTGCAGCGCCAGCGCGCCGGTGGAATCCACCACGCGCGGATCGTCGGGCATGAACGGCAGGCGCACGGCCTGGCTGCCGGCGGCGATGATGGCGCGCTTGAACGCCACCACCTTCTTGGCGCCGGTCTTGTCCTGGCTGGTGCCGGTGGTTTCCTCCACCTCCAGATGGTTGGCGCCGACGAAGTGGCCGTAGCCGCGCAGCACGGTCACCTTGCGCATCTTGGCCATCTGCGCCAGCCCGCCGGTCAGCTTGCCGATGACCTTTTCCTTGTGGCCGCGCAGGGTGTCGATGTGGACCTGCGGCGCGCCGAAGTCGATGCCGGCGCTCTTCAGGTGGCTCGCCTCGTCCATCACCGCGGCCACGTGCAGCAGCGCCTTGGAGGGAATGCAGCCCACGTTCAGGCACACGCCGCCCAGGGTGGCGTAGCGCTCGACCAGCACCACGTTCAGGCCCAGGTCGGCCGCGCGGAAGGCGGCGCTGTAACCGCCGGGGCCGCCGCCCAGCACCAGCACATCGCACTCCACGTCGGCACTGCCGCCGAAGCTGGCCGCTTCGGTTTTAGGAGCTGCTGGCGCTTGAACAGCGGGCGCTGGAGCCGGTTTTGACTCAGATGGCGGCGCGCTGGGCGTGCTCGCCGCGGCAGGGGCCGCAGCCGGCGCCGCCGCACCCTGCGCCACTTCCAGCGTCAGCAGCACGGAGCCCTCGGCCACCTTGTCGCCCAGCTTGACCTTGAGCTCCTTGACCACGCCGGCGTGGCTGCTGGGAATCTCCATGGAGGCCTTGTCGGACTCCACGGTGACCAGGCTCTGCTCGGCCCGGATGGTGTCGCCCGGCTGCACCAGCACTTCGATCACGCCCACCTCGGCGAAGTCGCCGATGTCGGGCACCTTGATGTCGATGATTGCCATATGTTGTGCTCCGTCCTTACAGCAGGATGCGGCGGTAGTCCGCCAACACCTGGCCCAGGTAGGCGTTGAAGCGCGCGGCAGAGGCGCCGTCGATCACGCGGTGGTCGTACGACAGGCTCAGCGGCAGCGTGAGGCGCGGCACGAACTGCTGGCCGTCCCACACGGGCTTCATCTGGCTCTTGGACAGGCCGAGGATGGCCACCTGCCTGCGGCGCCAGCTGCGTCATCCTTTTTGCCGCAGGCGCCCAGCGTGACAATTGCTGCCAGAGCCAGGTAAAAAACGGTTGCCGGCAGACGCTGGGGCTGGCGAATAGTGGGCGCCATCGCGTTGTTCAGGTGGGGCATGGAAGTCCTTTTTTTGGGGGCAGGGTGCGGCAAAACTGCGTGATGCTAGCGATGTATGTTGGCATCGGCGGATGACAGTGGCGCAAAAAAGAACGTAGCATACCCACATACATACATCCATGTATGTATATTGGAAAAGTTTCACAACGCGTAGCGTCGCGTTTCGGAGGGTTCAACCATGGCACGACGTACCAAGGCAGATGCCGATGCCACGCGCAACAGCCGTATCTGTCCGCTCTTCCCCGTTCTTGCTGAACTCGTAGCCACCAGGCATCGTCGAGCCTTCCATCCAACAGGAGAACGACGATGCAGCAAGATCTTCCGGCAGCTGGTGACTCGCCCCGCGGCGACGCTGTCGAATCCGGCCAGGTTCGCGACGGCGCCGAGCGCGACGACGCCTTCTGGCTCGCACACGAGGATCGCCGTCTCAGTCAAGGCATGAGCGTGCGGCAGTATTGCCACGACAACGCCCTGGCTCTGTCCACCTACCGCTATCGCCTGGCCAAGCATCGCCGCTCCATCGGCACCATGCCGGCCGCGGCCGAGGCCGCGAAGGGCTCCGCCTCCTTCATCGCGATCGGCTCGCAAAGCGTGCCGTCGATTGCAAGCGACGTGGAGATCGCTCTGTGCGGGGGCATCACGCTGCGTCTGGCGGGTGCGAGCGCCGAGCGTGTGCTTGCCCGGGTGCTGGAGCGACTGGCGTGATCCTGTCCTCGGCGATCCGCGCCTACGTCTACGCCGAAGCCGTGGACATGCGCAAGTCGATCGATGCGCTCGGCCAGATCGTCGCGATGAGCATGGGCTTGAACCCGTTGTCGGGACACGTGTTCGTGTTCATCGCGCGCCGGCGCGACAAGGCCAAGCTGCTGGTGTGGGACCGTCACGGATTCTGGGTTCTGTACAAGCGCCTGGAGCGCGGCCGCTTCGCCGATCCGGCGCGCTTGGCGGGCAACGGCATCGCCATGAGCGAGCTGGTGGCCTGGCTCGACGGCATCGACCTCAGTCGCGTGAAGCGCCTGCCGGCGGTCACAGCATCGATGGTTGCATAGTAGATCGAGCGCGATGGTGTCTAGCAATTCTCGATTCTCCGAATGGCCATGCCGCGAAGTGCATGGGAAGATCATTGCCCATGTCCACCGCCTACCTCGATCGCGCCCAGTTGCCCGACGCGGTGGAGCCTTTGAAGGACCTGGTGGTGCAGCTCGCGCAGCAGCTGCAGGCGGTGCGCGAGCAGGCCGATGCCCAGATGGCCAATCTCGCCCAGCAGCTCGCTGCCTTGCGCCACCGGATGTTCGGCCGCAGCAGCGAGGTGCTGCATGTGGGCCAGACCGAACTGTGGGTCGACACGGTCGAACTGCCCGTGCCGCCCGAGACGCGCGAGCGCGTGGGCGAGCACCATCGCCGCCGCCGTGGACGCCCCGCGATCGATCCGAGCCTGCCGCGGGTGCGCGTCGAGCACGATCTGAGCGAGCAGGAGAAGGCCCAGTTCACCCGGGTCCAGCGCATCGGCGAGGAGGTCAGCGAGACGATCGAATACACGCCAGCCAAGCTGCTGGTGCTGCAGCACGCGCGGCTGAAGTACCGCTGCGAGGACGACCAGGGCAGCAGCACCGTGCGCACCGCCAGCGCCATCACCTCGCCGCTGCCCCGCAGCAATGCCGGGCCGGGCCTGCTGGCACACGTGCTGGTGGCCAAGTACCTCGATCACAACCCGCTGGCGCGCCAGGAGCGTGGCTTTGCGCGCCTGGGCTTTGCCGCCCCGCGGCAGACGCTGTGCGACTGGACGCTGGACGGCTGCGAATTGCTGGCCCGCCTGATGCCGCCGCTAAAGGCACACGTGCTGGCCAGCCCGGTGATCCTCACGGACGACACCACCCTGGCGATGCAGGCCGCACGCGGCAGCGGCGCCGGCAAGACCATCACGGCGCGGCTGTGGTGCTACCTGGCCGGCGGGCACAAACGCGATGCAGCAGGCCAGTGGCAGCCGGTGGCGCCAGCGGCGCTGTACGACTTCACCACCGACCGCTCCGGCGCGCACCCTCGGCGCATGCTCGCCGGCTGGAAGGGGTGGCTGCAGGCCGACGACTACGCCGGGTATCACAGCCTCTTCAAAGGTGGCGACGTCATCCACTCGGCATGCTGGGCCCATGCCCGCAGACGGTACATGGAGGTGGTCAAGACCGCACCGCCCGGCGCGCCGCCTGGCGTGGCCCATGAGGCCCTGCGCTTCATCGGGGAGATGTATCACATCGAGCGGGAGATCGCCGAATCCGACCCTGATCAGAAGCGGTTGCAGCGTCAGCGTCGCAGTCGCCCGCTGCTGGCCGACTTCCACCAGTGGCTGCTGGGGCACGTCGCAGCATTGCTGCCGCAATCGGCGCTTGGCAAGGCGGTGGCCTACACCCTGAGCAACTGGCCCGCGCTGACGGCGTTCCTCGATGAGGGGATGCTGGCGGTGGACAACAATGCCAGCGAGCGGGCGATGCGGCCGATCGCCCTGTCGCGAAAGAACTGGCTCTTCGCGGGCAGCGAACGCGGCGGCCACGCCGCGGCGGTGGCCCTCAGCCTGATCGAGACGGCCAAACTCAATGGCGTGGAGCCGTACGCGTACCTGAAGGACGTGTTCAGCCGCATCAACGACTGCCGCCTCAGCCAGCTGGAACAACTGCTGCCGATGCACTGGAAGCCGGCATGATGATCGAGGACCAGGAGCGTCGGCTGCTCGATGCTCTCGGGCAGGCCAGCAGCCTGCAGCTGTACCGCCTGCAGGCCATCCTGCAGCGGATGATCACCGATCCGAAACGGGTGATCGAGATCCGCCGACAACTTCACCTGGGGCAGACGGTGCGCTACTTCGAGCTGGAGAGCGGGCAGATGCGGCCGGCGCGGGTGGTCGAGATGAAGGACAAGGAGATCCTGGTGCAAGACCAGGCCACGCTGCGGCATTGGCGACTGGCCTATGCGGCGGTGGAACCGCCCGCCTGCGCAGAGACCGACATCACGCAAGGCGCCACGGCGACCATGCCGCCGCCGGCCGCGCCCAAGCCAAGTCGCGACGACTTCCAGCGCGGGCAGAAGGTGTCCTTTGAAGATAAGCACCTGCGCGCTCAAGTCGGGGTCATCACCCGGATCAACCAGCGCACCGCCAGCATCGACACGGGCGACGGTGGGCTGTGGAAAGTTTCCTTCGCGCTGCTGCGTCACGTCGTGGACGTGTGACCACGGGCGCCGGAGCGGCGGCCGGTGCCAAGGTAGCCCTGTCTGCATCGAAAAACCCCCTGTCCATTCAGGAGGTGACGATGCCTGGCCGCGAGCCGGTCAGCAAGTACGGGGTTGGGCGGACACTTACTGCATCTGTGAGGTATTCCACGCCATCACGATGTTGGCCATCAGGCTCAACGCATCGGCCACAGCCTGCATTTCATCGACACGTTTGGCCTGCGCCGGGCTGATCCGGCCGGTATAAATGGCGCGCTTGAGGGCGTTAACAGCCTCGCCCCGATTGAGCACCCGGCGCAACTCGTTCCTGAAAGCGTCCTTGACAAAGTAGTCAGCCAAAAACGCCGTACGCAGCAACCGCCCCAATTGCACGCCAGCCTCATAGATTGGATCGCCCTGGGCGGCAGAACCGAACCGCGCAAGAGCTGCCACCGCACTGGCATGTCCGCTCATGACCGAGGCTGCCAGGTGCACCAGACTATCCCAATGCTTTTCGATCAAAGCGACGTCGACATTGGCTTCGCACACCGCAGCGATTTCTGCGGGCACTTTGGTGCCGCGTGGCACAAAGAGGTGGCGCTGTTTGAGTTCCTTCAACCGCGGGCAAAGATCAAAACCAAGCAAACGGGCATGTGACATGGCAAAGTCGGTGTAGCCATGGGTATCCACAGCAAGCTGGCTGGTCTCCAGCTTTTCTTGGCGGATGACACCTTCAATGGCCACGCCCGCCTGGCGCTCATTGAGCACAAAGGGCTGCGCATGGAAGATGCCCCACCGGTCTTTTACATGGGAGTAGATTCCAATGGAAGGTGTGTTGCGCCGAGGATCAAGCCGGGCTTGCCACACCCGTTTGGTGGTCTCCATGGTCATCATGTCAGAAGATGCCAAATCGGACCGCCCCCAGGTGGCGGCAATCGGGTGTCGCTGCATGAATTCCAGCACAGCCTGGCAGGCCTGGCTCAGACGCCGTTCGTCCCGCGCCCAGCGCATGGCCTGGCGAATGCTGGTGGCAGACAATTGCGGAATCATGCGCGCGCATTCGACCGCAGTCAGACTGGTGCCGTGGGCCATGATGCCGGCATAGACCATCAGCAGCTCGTCGGTAGAGCGCGGCTCACGTCCGAGCATGATCCAGCTAAAGCGCACCTGGGCGTCAACGGCCAGAATCACTTCCGGCAATTGAACCTCACCGATGCGGTGACCCAAAGCCGCGCGCAGCTTGGTCACTTCTGGGTCTTCGTCCTCTGCGGGCAATGGCGACAAATGGAGTTCATCATCCACGCGCAGTACGCCACTGCGGGCTGCAGCGGCCACCGCATCGACACCGGCAGTTACTCTGGCCAGCAAAGGCTTCAAGAAAGTGGCAGCCTTGCTGGGTAACGATAGACGGGCATAGTGTTTCTTGGACTCTGCCTGCCAACGCTCGTCCGTGAAGAACAAGCGCGCACGACCCCGAAAGCTCAGGCTGTGCTCAATCCAGACCGAGCCATTGCGCACCGCGCGGCGCAGGGCAAACAGGGTGGCCACCTCCAACGCCTGAAACGCCCGTTCCCGGTCTGGGCTGGAGATCGAAACCTGCCAGATCATTCCCAGACTTGGTGCCACCACTTCAACTGGCAGCTTTCTGGATCCTTTGAGATATAAAGCTTGCAGCTTGGCAAGGTACTCGATGGCAGGATGCTCGCCGGTGGCCTGCCAGGGCAGCTTTGCAATGGCGACGAGCAACGACCGCACGGGGCGAATTCCATCAATCAATCCCTCGCGGACCAGGGAGGCCCTGCTCGGTGGTTTGCGTTTCTGGGTTTCGGTGATCAAGGCTTCAAGACGGGCACGCAACTCAGCATCTGGCACCGCACCTTGCGCGCTCAAGGCAACAAGTTCGCCGAGCAGCGTTTTGTACATTGCGGCCCAATTGACGGTAGCGGGGACATCGGCGGCAGCCTGACGCCACAGATCGGCGATCCGGCGCTGCACCATAAGGATCAACTGGTCTGTGGTGGTGAACAGGCAATACCGAAGAAAGCATGCGACCTCCACGGTGCGCGCTGGCTCTTTGATCTTGGCTCCGGCTGAGGGCGGCCTGGAGACAAGTCGGCGCGCGTAGCGGCGCAAGATGAGATCGGGGATGTCTGCCAGGTGCTTATGAACGTCCAGCGTGTAAAGCAGGTCGATGCGCTCCAGTACCTCGCTGATTTGGCGGGTTGAGTGTTTCGCCGGTGCAGCCCATAGCCAACTCTGCTGGGTTTGTCCATCTGGGCGCAGCTCTGAAACTGAGGCTCGCCAGCGATCAAGTGTTGCTGGATCAACGCTGGCGGCGATGGCGGTGCCTGTTTCAACTTCAAGCTGGGCAAGTGCCGCCGCAATCAGTGTCCGAATTGCCCGCTCGTGCACGATCACCAGCTTGTTCTTGTACAGCCATTGACGCGCCCGCACGAGTAGCTGATCGCGGTCGGCGCAGCGCGCCACTTCGTCGCGCAGTTCACGTACCAGTGAGCGGCGCTGGTGCTCGCTCATCCACTGGAATCCAAGGACCGTGCAGGCTACTTGTTGGTGATCGAATAGCGTGCGCCCGCGTTCATACATGGCTCTCAGCGAGGCGACTTCTGGTGCTGCAATGCCAAGCTCGTTGCCAAGGTGGCGCCACAAGGCTACTGGAATTACCCGAAAGGCACCGAGCAAACGCCCACTCATGCGCAGGAAACCAATATGGAGCGCCAGACCAAGCTTGTGGGAATCACCTCGGCGTGCATTGATTGCGTCGCGCTCGGCACCATCGAAGGTGAAAAATGCCTTCATCTCGAAGTCGCTGATATCGCGGGGGAGCCCACGCATCCCCAAAAACGTTGTGTGCCAACCCTGCATCGTGAACCTCAAAAGTGGGAGGCCACCATACCCGTTTACAAAGCGAACAGGAAAGTCAATGAAATCAACGGTCTACCCAGACCACCCCCGCGCCAGTGCTAGCTTTGCGTACCGTCACTTATTGCACTGAAAACGAGGAGACCCCTGGAAGAGCTCTCCAGCACGGTGCGCCAGACCTCCGATGCCACCCAGACCGCCAACCAATTGGCCGCATCGGCCGCGCAGGTGGCGGCACGCGGCGGGGACGTGGTATCCCAGGTGGTGAGCACCATGGAAGGCATCAACGCCAGCAGCGGCAAGATCAGCGACATCATCGGCGTGATCGACGGTATCGCCTTCCAGACCAACATCCTGGCGCTCAACGCTGCCGTGGAGGCCGCACGCGCCGGCGAACAAGGCCGGGGCTTTGCCGTGGTGGCCGGAGAAGTCCGCACGCTCGCGCAGCGCAGTGCGCAAGCCGCCAAGGAGATCAAGGCGTTGATCAACGATTCGGTGGAAAAGGTCCGCTCCGGCACGACACTGGTGGACAGCGCCGGCAGCACCATGACCGAGATCGTCAGCAGCGTTCAGCGGGTGACGGACATCATTGGCGAAGTGCGCGCCGCCACCTCCGAGCAAAGCCAGGGCATTGCCCAGGTCAGCACCGCCATGCACCAGCTTGACCAGATGACGCAGCAGAACTCCGCGCTGGTGGAGGAATCCACCGCCGCGGCGGCCAGCCTGCGCGAGCAGGCCATGAAGCTGACGGACGTGGTGGCGCTGTTCCGCGTGCAGGCAGGCGAGGTACAGCGGCCCCGCCCCGCCACGGCGATCACGCGTGCTGCACCCCCGCGGCGCGCCCGGCCGCAAGCGCACCTCGCGCTCTGTCCACTCCCGCGGCACCCGCGCTACAGGCCAAGCCCGCCAAGGCGCCCGGCGCCGGCCCGGACGACGGCGACTGGGAATCGTTCTGACGCCGATCCGTGCGGCGCCCGCAGGCGCCAGCGCGCGCCGTGTAGCGCACGTCATGCGGATGCGCGACCGCACATGAAAAAGCCGCTGGCACGCCAGCGGCTTTTTCATTCAGGCACCTTGGTCGTGGCGCCGGTGGAGCTTCAGTCCGCCTGCTTGCGCAGGAAGGCCGGAATCTCCAGTTCATCCATGCCGCCCGAAGACAGCGCATCCACGCGCGCCGTGGCCACGGAACGGTTGGTGCGCCAGACGCTCGGCACGGCCATGCTGCCGTAGTCGGCCTGGGCCGCACCGCCCACCATGCCGGCGGAAACTCCGACCGCTGCGCCGGCCATCGGCATCTGGTACGCCACGTTGTCCGTGCCGGTGCGCAGGCTGCCCTGCACCACCTGCATGGGCTGGCGGCGCGCGTTCTGGCGCGACAGGCCCGTGGCCACCACGGTCACGCGGATCTCGTCACCCAGCGTGTCGTCGTATGCCGCGCCGAAGATCACATGCGCGTCCGGCGAGGCGTAGGCGTTGATGGTGTTCATTGCCAGCCGCGATTCGGCCAGCTTGAGGCTGCCCTTGCTTGCGGTGACCAGCACCAGCACGCCCTTGGCGCCCGACAGGTCGATGCCTTCGAGCAGCGGGCAGGCGATGGCCTGCTCGGCCGCGATGCGCGCGCGATCCGGGCCGCTGGCCGTGGCCGTGCCCATCATCGCCTTGCCGGGTTCGCCCATCACGGTGCGCACGTCCTCGAAGTCCACGTTCACCTGGCCGTACTCGTTGATGATCTCGGCGATACCGCCGACCGCGTTCTTGAGCACATCGTTGGCGTGCGCGAAGGCTTCTTCCTGGGTGATGTCATCGCCCAGCACCTCCAGCAGCTTCTCGTTGAGCACGACGATCAGCGAGTCGACGTTGGCTTCGAGCTCGGCCAGCCCATCGTCGGCGTTCTTCATGCGGCGCCCGCCCTCCCAATCGAAGGGCTTGGTGACCACGCCCACCGTGAGGATGCCCATCTCCTTGGCCACGCGCGCGATCACGGGCGCAGCGCCCGTGCCCGTGCCGCCGCCCATGCCGGCGGTAATGAACAGCATGTGCGAGCCCTGGATGGCCTGGCGGATGTCCTCCTGCGCAGCCTCGGCGGCCTCGCGGCCCTTGTCAGGCTTGCTGCCTGCGCCCAAGCCGCTTGCGCCCAGTTGGATGGTGCGATGCGCCGTGCTGCGGGTGAGCGCCTGCGCGTCGGTGTTGGCCGTGACGAACTCCACGCCCTGCACGTTGCGCGAGATCATGTGCTCGACGGCGTTGCCGCCGCCCCCGCCGACACCGATCACCTTGATCTGCGTGCCCTGGTTGAACTCTTCGGACTCGATCATTTCGATGGTCATGATGGTGCTCCTGAAACTTGGGTTGTGATTTGCAATTGCCGTAGGTTGGTGTTTGTTAGGGGACGGTCATTGCCGTCGGGCGGAGGTGCGGTACTTCGCCATCGCCCGCGGCGCCGCGGCGGCGGACTGGCGCGTGCCATCCAGAGCGGGGGGAAGGTCATGTCAGAAGTTCCCCACGATGAAGTCCTTGAAGCGGCCAAATGCGGTCTTCACCGACCCGCTCTTGGCTGCCACCTTGAAGCCGCGCAGGCGCGCCAGGCGCGCCTCTTCCAGCAGGCCCATGACCGTGGCGGCGCGCGGCTGGGCAATCATGTCGGCCAGCGCGCTGGAGTACTTCGGGATGCCGCGGCGCACGGGCTTGAGGAAGATGTCCTCGCCCAGCTCCACCATGCCCGGCATGACGGAGCTGCCGCCCGTGATCACGATGCCCGAGGACAGCACCTCCTCATAGCCGGACTCGCGGATCACCTGCTGCACCAGCGAGAAGATCTCCTCCACGCGCGGTTCGATCACGCCCGCCAGCGCCTGCTTGGACAGCATGCGCGGGCTGCGGTCGCCCAGGCCCGGCACCTCGACCTGCGCCTCAGGGTCGGCGAGCAACTGCTTGGCGTAGCCGCTCTCCACCTTGATGTCCTCGGCGTCCTTGGTGGGTGTGCGCAGCGCCATCGCGATATCGCTGGTGATCAGGTCGCCCGCGATCGGGATCACCGCCGTGTGGCGGATCGCCCCCCCGGTGAAGATGGCCACATCGGTGGTGCCCGCGCCAATGTCCACCACGGCCACGCCCAGTTCGCGCTCGTCATCGGTAAGGACGGCCTGGCTGCTCGCCAGCGGGTTCAGCATCAGCTGCTCCACTTCCAGGCCGCAGCGGCGCACGCACTTGATGATGTTCTCGGCCGCGCTCTGCGCGCCGGTCACGATGTGGATCTTGGCCTCCAGGCGGATGCCGCTCATGCCGATGGGCTCTTTGACATCCTGCCCGTCGATCACGAACTCCTGCGGCTCCACCAGCAGCAGCCGCTGGTCGCTGGAGATGTTGATGGCCTTGGCCGTCTCCACCACGCGCGCCACGTCCGCCGGCGTGACCTCCTTGTCCTTCACGGCCACCATGCCGCTGGAGTTGAGGCCGCGGATATGGCTGCCCGTGATGCCGGTATAGACGCGCTGGATCTTGCAGTCGGCCATCAACTCGGCCTCCTTCAGCGCCTGCTGGATGCTCTGCACCGTAGCGTCGATGTTCACCACCACGCCGCGCTTCAAGCCATTGCTGGGGGCTACGCCCAGGCCGGCCAGCTTCAGCTCGCCCCCGGGCAGCACTTCAGCGACGACTGCCATGACCTTGGCGGTGCCGATGTCCAGCCCCACGACCACGTCTTTGTATTCTCTTGCCATAGTTCTCTGTCCTGCCCTCAGTTGTTCTGCCCCGCCCTGCGCGCACGCGACGCCGCGCGCAGCGCAGCCGCCTTCTGTGCGTCCGTACTCACGGTGGTGACGCCGCGCAGGCGCAGCGCATAGCCGCTTTCATGCCGCAAGTCGGCGTACTCCAGCGCATCCACGCGACGCCCCTGCCGCTGCGCCACGTCCGGCAGCGTGTGCACCAAACGCGACACGCGCTGCATCAGCAGTTGCGTCGAGCCACTCCCCAGCTCCAGCACCGCCCCGCTGTCCAGCGTGACCCGCCAGCCTCCATTTCCCGTGAGCTGCAACGAGTCGATGCCGGAACCCAGCGGCGCCAACGCGGGCGCCAGCTGGCGGTACATCTGCAGCAACTCCGCGGAGCGCTCGGGCGTGCCCATCAGGCGCGGCAGGTTGTCCTGCTCCAGGTCGCCCGCGTCGGCTTCAAAGACCTCGCCCCGGCTATTGACCAGGGTGTCGCTGCCTTCGGCGCCCCAGTAGGCGACCACGTCGTGCTCCTGCAGCTGCACGCGCAGTCCACTAGGGAACTCGCGGCGCACATAGGCCTGCCGCACCCAGGGCACCTGCTCGAAGGCGCGGCGCGCGGCCTGCAAGTCGATGGTGAAGAAGTTGCCCACGAGTTGCGGCGCAACGTTGGCACGCAGGCTCAACGCGCTGGTGTGCACGAGGTCGCCCTCCACCACGATGCGCCCGATCGAAAACGCAGGGTGGCGCAGCAGCCAGCCCCCGCCCACCGCCAGCACGGCCAGGGCGCAGCCCAGGAACAGGACCGTAGCGGTCATGTTCATGAGGCGAACGTCCAGCGGTGCGGGCAGCGTGTTGTTCATACCGGCTCCCGTCCTCCTGCCGCACCGGCCCGGCCCTGCAGCGCGTCCAGCGACGCGCTCGCCAGGATGCGCAGGCACAGGTCGGGGTAGCTGATGCCGCTGGCATTGGCCGACATCGGCACCAGCGAGTGGCCGGTCATGCCGGGCGAGGTGTTGATTTCCAGCAGGAAGGGCTTGCGATCGCTCGCGCGGATCATGATGTCGGCGCGCGCCCAGCCGCGACAACCCAGCGTACGGTAAGCCTGCACGACGATGCGCTGGATCTCGCGCTCCTCGGCCTCGGGCAGGCCGCTCGGGCAGTGGTACTGCGTGACGTCAGTGAAGTACTTGTTCTGGTAGTCGTAGTTGCCTTGCGGTGCCTCGATGCGGATCACCGGCAGCGCGCGCGCCTCGGCGCCTTGGCCCAGTATGGGACAGGTGGTCTCGTCACCATCGATGAACTGCTCGCACAGCACCTCGGGGTCATGCTGCGCGGCCAGCCGATACGCCTGTTCGCACTGCCCCAGCGAAGTGACCTTGGTCAGGCCGATGGTGGAGCCCTCACGCGAGGGCTTGACGATCATCGGCGCGCCCAGCGCCTGGAAGGCCTGGGCCGTCTCCGCACTGCTGGACACCAGGCGCCAGTCTGGCGTGGGCAGGCCGTCCGCGCGCCAGATGCGCTTGGTCATGATCTTGTCCATGGCGATGCTGGACGCCATCACGCCGGGACCGGTGTACGGAATGCCCAGCAGCTCCAGCGCGCCCTGCACCGTACCGTCCTCGCCATGGCGGCCGTGCAGCGCGATGAAGCAGCGGCTGTAGCCGTGGGCCTTGAGCTCCGACAGATCACTGTGCGCGGGGTCGAACGCATGCGCGTCCACGCCGCGCGAGCGCAGCGCCTGCAGCACGCCGCCGCCCGACATCAGCGACACCTCACGCTCGGCCGACGTGCCCCCCATGAGCACGGCCACTTTGCCCAGCGCCTTCACATCAATCTTGGGGTCATTTTGGCTCATTGCGCCCGTCCTTCCTGCGCTAGCAGCTCATTTTTTTGTAGCAAATCAACCACCTTGGCGGGTACGCCACCGATCGAGCCCGCCCCCATGCACAGCACCACATCGCCATCCCGGGCGCCCGCGGCAATGCGCTGCGGCATGTCGGCCACGTTGTCGATGAACACCGGCTCCACCGTCCCGGCCACGCGCAGTGCGCGCGCCAGCGACCGGCCGTCGGCCGCCACGATGGGCGCCTCGCCCGCGGCATAGACCTCGGTCAGCAGCACCGCGTCGGCTGTGCCCAGCACCTTGACGAAGTCCTCGAAGCAGTCGCGCGTGCGGCTGTAACGGTGCGGCTGGAAGGCCAGCACCAAGCGCCGCCCCGGATACGCCCCGCGCGCGGCCGCAAGCGTGGCCGCCATCTCCACCGGGTGGTGCCCGTAGTCCTCGATGAGCGTGAAGTGCCCCCCACCCTGCGCGGGCAGGTCGCCGTGGCGCTGGAAGCGCCGCCCCACCCCGGTGAAACCGGCGAGTGCGCGCAGCAGGGCCTCGTCGGGCACGTTCAGCTCGGCCGCCACGGCGATCACCGCCAGGGCGTTGAGCACGTTGTGCTCGCCGGCCAGGTTGAGCACGACCTGCAGGTCCGGCAGCGTCACGCCGTTGCGCCGCTGCACGGTGAAATGCATCTGCGTGCCCACGGCACGCACATCCACGGCGCGCACCTCGGCATCCTCGGACAGGCCGTAGCTCGTCACCGGGCAGGTCACCAGCGGCAGGATGTCGCGCACCGCCGGGTTGTCGATGCACAGGATGGCCGTGCCGTAAAACGGCATGCGGTGCAGGAAGTCCACGAATGCCTGCTTGAGCCGGCCGAAGTCGTGGCCGTAGGTCTCCATGTGATCGGCATCGATGTTGGTGACCACCGCCATGACGGGCAGCAGGTTGAGGAACGAGCCATCCGACTCGTCGGCCTCGACCACGATGTACTCGCCCTGGCCCAGCTTGGCATTGGTGCCCGCGCTGTTCAGCCGCCCGCCGATCACGAAGGTCGGGTCCAGCCCCGCCTCCCCCAGCACGCTGGCCACCAGGCTGGTGGTGGTGGTCTTGCCGTGTGCGCCGGCAATGGCGATGCCCTTGCGCAGGCGCATCAGCTCGGTCAGCATCAACGCGCGCGGCACCACGGGAATCTTGCGCTCACGCGCGGCCAGCACCTCGGGGTTGTCGGCCTGCACAGCGGTGGAGGTCACCACGGCGTCCGCACCAGCGATGTGCGCCGCCGCGTGGCCCACATGGGTGGCCACGCCCAATGACTGCAGGCGGCGCAGCGTGGGGCTGTCGGCCAGGTCGGAGCCGGAAACCACATAGCCCAGGTTGTGCAGCACCTCGGCAATGCCGCACATGCCGGAGCCACCGATGCCGACGAAGTGGATGTGGCGAATGGCCTGCTTCATCGTGCCAGCCTTTCACATGCCGCGACGATGTCGCGGGTTGCGTTGATCTTTCGCATCGTGCGTGCCTTTTGCGCCTTGGCCAGCAGGTCCTGGCGCTTCATGTTCTGCAGCATCTCGGCCAGGCCGTGGGCGGTCAGGTCGGCCTGCTGCACCAGCCAGCCCCCGCCCACCTTCACCAGGTACTGCGCGTTGGTGGTCTGGTGGTCGTCCACCGCGTGCGGGAATGGCACGAAGACCGCCGCAGCCCCCACGGCCGCAATCTCCGTCACCGTGCTGGCGCCCGCGCGGCACAGCACCAGGTCCGCGTCGGCGAACGCGGCCGCGGTGTCCTCGATGAACGGCGTGAGCGTGGCCTCGACGCCCGCCGCCGCGTAGCTGCGGCGCAGGGCCTCGATTTGGGACTCTCCGCTTTGGTGGGTGACGATGGGACGGTCCTGCTCATGGATCCATGCCAGCGCCTGGGGCACGATGTCGTTGAGCGCCTTGGCGCCCAGACTTCCGCCCACCACCAGCAGGCGCAGCGGACCTTCGCGCCCGGCAAGGCGCCGCTCGGGACGGGGCTGGCGCGTGAAGGCGCGCCGCATGGGGTTGCCCACCCACTGCGCATCGGGCAGCACATTGGGAAAGGCCGTGTAGACCCGCGTGGCCAGCCGCGACAGCAGCTTGTTGGCCATGCCGGGCACGGAGTTCTGCTCGTGCAGCAGCAGCGGCTTGCGCGCCAGGCGCGCGGCAATGCCGCCAGGGAAGGTGACGTACCCGCCCAGGCCGATCACCACGTCCGGCTGCAGCCGGCGCACGACCGCGCGCGCCTGCAGGCATGCGCGTGCCAGCCGCAGTGGCAAGGCCAGCAGTGTCTTCAGGCCCTTGCCGCGCACGCCGGAGAAGTCGATGGCCTCGAACGCGAAACCGCGCGGCGGCACCAGGCGCTCTTCCATGCTGCCGGGCGTGCCCAGCCAATGCACCTGCCAGCCACGTTCGCGCAGCGCCTCGGCCAGTGCCAGGCCAGGAAAGATATGTCCGCCCGTGCCACCGGCCATGACCAGCGCCGTGCGTTGGCGCGCGGGAAGGGAGTGCGCAGAGCGCTCCAGGACCTGCGTCGCGGGAAAATTGGACTGAACGCCCTCGCGCCGTCCGGCCCGCGCGCGCGCGGATCGCCCACGGCGGGGGTGCTGGCTGTGGCCGAAACTTGACGTCATGTCGGCGCTCCTGGTGCGCGGCGCGCGTGCAGGGGCATGGCAAGCCGGCAGTACCGACGCACTGCCACAAGCCCGAGACGGTGAATAAGGTTCCTCATGCACGGCCTCCGCGCATGAGCAGCTTGTTTTCGTAATCCACACGCAGGACCACCGCGATGGCGACCAGGTTCATCAGGATGGCCGATCCGCCAAAGCTCATCAGCGGCAGCGTCAGCCCCTTGGTGGGCAGCGCCCCCAGGTTCACTCCCATGTTGATGAAGGCCTGAAAGCCCACCCAGATCGCCACGCCCTGGGCCACGAGGCCCGAGAACACGCGGTCCAGCGCAATGGCCTGGCGGCCGATGTGCATGATGCGCCGCGTCATCCACAGGAAGGCGACGATCAGCGTGAGCACGCCCACCAGGCCGAATTCTTCGCCGATCACCGCCAGCAGGAAGTCGGTATGCGCCTCGGGCAGCCAGTGCAGCTTCTCGACGCTGCCGCCCAGCCCCACACCGAAGATCTCGCCGCGGCCGATGGCGATCAGCGCATGCGAGAGCTGGTAGCCCTTGCCCAGGGCGTGTTGCTCGCTGAACGGATCGAGGTAGGCAAACACGCGCTCGCGGCGCCAGGGTGAGCTGGCGATCATGATGGCGAAGGCCGCCACCAGCACACCCGCAATCAGGAAGAACATGCGCGCGTTCACGCCCCCCAGGAACAGGATGCCCATGGCGATCACCGCGATCACCATGAAGGCGCCCATGTCGGGCTCTGCCAGCAGCAGCGCACCCACCACCGCCACGGCGGCGGCCATGGGCAGCACGGCGCGAAAGAACCGCTCCTTGACCTCCATCTTGCGCACCATGTAGTCCGATGCGTAGATCAGCACCGCGAACTTCGCCAGCTCGGACGGCTGGAAGTTCATGAACCCCAGGCTGAGCCAGCGCCGCGCGCCATTCACCATGGTGCCCACGTGCGGGATCAGCACCGCGATCAACAGCACGATGGAGGCCACGAACAACCACGGCGCCATGCGCTCCCAGGTGTCCATCGATACCTGGAACGCGATCAGTGCCGCGACGAACCCCACGCCGATGGCAATCGCGTGGCGCAGCAGGAAGTGCGTGGGCGCGATGTTGCCAAAGCGCGGGTTGTCCGGCATGGCGATCGAGGCCGAATACACCATCACCACGCTGAAGGCCAGCAGCAGGACCACCACCCACAACAGCGCCTGGTCGAAGCCCAGCACGCGCGCGGGCGTGGCGGCCGTGCGACGGTATTCGGTGCCGCCCACGCGCACGGGCAGGACGTCGGCGTTTGCGGCCGGCGCGGCGCCCGCCCAGGCCCGCACGCGCTGCCACAGCGAGGGACGGGAAGCGGCGGGCGCGGCGGTCATCCCGTCCCTCCTTCCAGCGTCTGGCCGGCGTCTTCGGCCAGCGCCTGCACGGCTTCGCAGAAAACGCGAGCGCGGTGCGCGTAGTTGTCGAACATGTCCAGGCTGGCGCAGGCGGGCGACAGCAGCACGGCGTCGCCCGCATGGGCGCGCTGTGTGGCCAACTGCACGGCCTCGGGCAGCGTGGCGGCGTCCTGCAGCGGCACGCCGCAGCCCTGCAGCGCGGCGCGGATCTGCGGCGCGTCGCGCCCGATCAACACCACCGCGCGCGCATAGCGCGCCACGGGCGCGGCCAGCGGCGAGAAGTCCTGACCCTTGCCATCGCCACCCAGGATCACCACCAGGCGCCGGTCGGCGCCCAGCCCGGTCAGCGCAGCCACCGTGGCGCCCACGTTGGTGCCCTTGCTGTCGTCGAAGTACTCCACCTCGCGCACGATGCCCACGGGCTCCACGCGGTGCGGCTCACCGCGGTATTCGCGCAGGCCGTAGAGCATGGGCGCGAGCGGGCAGCCCGCAGCCTGGGCCAACGCCAGCGCAGCCAGGGCATTGATGGCGTTGTGCCGCCCGCGGATGCGCAGCGCGTCGGCGGGCATCAGGCGCTGGATGTGCAGCTCGGCGTCCTGCGCCTTGCCGCGCTTGGCCGTTTCGTCCGCTTCGTGTGCGCGCACCAGCCAGGCCATGCCGCTCACGACCTCGATGCCGAAGTCCCCCGGGCGCTGCGGCATGTCGCCACCGAAGGTCACGTGCGCGCGCAACTGGGGCTTTTGCAGCTTCACGCGCATTGGCGGCGGCAGCAGGGCCATGACTTCCGCGTCCTCGCGGTTGAGCACCATGAGGCCGGTCTCGCCGAAGATGCGCCCCTTGGCCTGTGCGTAGGCCTGCAGGCTGCCGTGCCAGTCCAGGTGGTCTTGCGTGATGTTCAGCACGGCCGCGGCCGTGGGCTCGAAGCCCTGCACGCCATCGAGCTGAAAGCTCGACAGCTCCAGCACCCACACCTCGGGCAGCGTGCCCGCGTCGATGTGCTGCGCCAGCGTATCCAGCAGCGTGGGGCCGATGTTGCCGGCCACCGCCACGCGCTTGTCCGCACACTCCACCAGCAGCCCCGTGAGCGAGGTCACGGTGGTCTTGCCGTTGGTGCCGGTGATGGCCAGCACCGCGGGCGCGTAGCCCTGACCGGCACGCAGCTCGCGCAGCGCCTGCGTATACAAGCCCAATTCGCCTTCCACGCTTATCTGGCGCGCGCGAGCAGCTATAACAACAGGAGCAATCTCATTCGGACTCAGACCCGGCGAGCGGTATACCGCGTGCAGCGCACGCCCCTGCACCAGGGTCTCATCGAAGGCGCCGGCGATGAACTCCACCTGCGGCAGTTCTGCGCGCAGCACCGCCAGCTGCGGCGGACTGCTGCGCGTGTCGGCCACGGTGACCTGCGCACCACAGCGCACACACCAGCGCGCCATGGCCAGGCCTGAAGCGCCCAGGCCCAGCACCAGCACCTGTTTGCCGGCAAGCGCGGGCGGCGCCTGCGGGGCCTCCTCGGACGCGACGGCAGGTTCCTCAACGGCGTGGTCCGCAGCCGGAGAAACGGGTGTGTCTTCAGCAGACGCGCCAGCGCCACCGTCCGCCGGAGCCGCGTCGGCAAAGATGCGCGCCACGAACTCGGCCGCGGCGGCCGCGGCTGACACCGCGGGTGCGGTGTAGTCATAGCGCGCCGCTGCATCTTGCGCGGGCGCTGGCAAGGGCGATAGATCCTGCGGCGGACTGTCGTGCGCCGCATCCTGCGGCAACGCGTCGTCCCGCTCCCCGGGCGCGGACACGGGCGCCGGCGGCACAGTCGTCGCTGCGGCGCCGAATGCGTCGGGGTGCAGGGGATCGTGGTGGCCAGTGTTCATCGCAGCTTCAGCGTGGTCAGACCCACGAGGCACAACAGCATGGTGATGATCCAGAAGCGCACGACGACCTGCGTCTCCTTCCAGCCGCTCTTTTCAAAGTGGTGGTGCAGCGGCGCCATCTTGAGGAGGCGCCGGCCCTCGCCATACTTGCGCTTGGTGTACTTGAACCAGGTCACCTGCAGCATCACCGACAGCGCTTCCACCACGAAGATGCCGCCCATGATGGCCAGCACGATCTCCTGGCGCACGATGACCGCGATCGTGCCCAGCGCAGCGCCCAAAGCCAGCGCGCCGACGTCGCCCATGAAAACCTGGGCGGGGTGGGTGTTGAACCACAGGAAGGCGAGGCCCGCGCCCGCCATGGCGGCGCAGAAGATCAACAACTCGCCCGAGCCGGCGATATAAGGGAACAGCAGGTATTTCGCATAGCCCGCGTTACCGGTCACGTAGGCGAAGATGCCCAGCGAGGCACCCACCATGATCACGGGCATGATGGCCAGGCCGTCCAGGCCGTCGGTCAGGTTCACGGCGTTGCTGGAGCCCACGATCACCAGGTAGGTCAGGATCACGAAGCCCAGCACCCCCAGCGGGTAGCTCACTTCCTTGAAGAACGGCACCAGCAGGCCTGCCTTGGGCGGCAGGTCCATCAAAAAGCCGGACTGCACCCAGGTGATGAACAGCTCGAACACCCGCGTGTTGGAGTTCTCGGAAATGCTGAAGACGAGGTACAGCGCGGCCAGCAGCCCGATCACCGATTGCCAGAAATACTTCTCGCGCGAACGCATGCCCTCGGGGTCCTTGTTGACCACCTTGCGCCAGTCGTCCACCCAGCCGATGGCGCCAAACCCCAGCGTCACGGCCAGCACGATCCACACGAAACGGTTGGACAGGTCGAACCACAGCAGCGTGGAGATGGCAATGGAGCCCAGAATCAACACGCCGCCCATGGTGGGCGTGCCGCTCTTGGACAGGTGCGTCTGCATGGCGTAGCCGCGGATCGGCTGGCCGATCTTGAGCGAGGTCAGCATGCGGATGACCTTCGGCCCCGCGATCAGGCCGATGAGCAGCGCAGTCAGCGCCGCCATCACCGCCCGCAGCGTGAGGTACTGGAACACCCGCAGAAAGCTCAGCTCGGGCGACAGGCCTTGCAGCCATTGGGTCAGCATCAGCAGCATGCGGCTCCCCCTTGCGCGGCCGCGCCTGCGGCGCCGTCCTCATGCAGTGCCTGCAGCGCCTGCACGACCTGTTCCATCTTCATGAATCGCGATCCCTTCACCAGCACGCTGCCCACCGTGGGCAGGGCCTGCCCCACTGCGGCCTGCAGCGTGGCCATGTCCTTGAAATGCCGTGCGGCCGTCCCACAGGCCTGCACGGCGTGGGCGCTCAGGTCGCCCAGCGCAAACAGCTGCTCGATGCCGCGCGCACGGGCGTGCGCGCCGGCCTCGGCGTGGAACTGCGGCCCCTGGTCGCCCACCTCGCCCATATCCCCCAGCACCAGCAGGCGCGGGCCAGGCAGTGCGGCCAACACCTCGATGGCCGCATGCACCGAGTCGGGGTTGGCGTTGTAGCTGTCGTCCACCACCGTGATGGAACGCCCCCCGCAACGCACGGCCAGCGCCCGCGAGCGCCCGTTGACCGGCGCGAAAGCCGCCAGCCCTTGCGCAATGCTCGCCAGAGGCACCCCCGCGGCCAGCGCGCAGGCCGTGGCGGCCAGGGCATTGGTGACGTTGTGGCGCCCTGCGATGGCCAGCCGCGTATCGAATGCGCCGTTGGGGGTGTCGATGCGCACCTGCCATGCGCCGTCGCCCCATTGCGCTGCGGCGCAGCGCACCTCGCCCGCGGCCTCGCCAAAGGTCAGGCAGTGCCGCGTGTCGGCCAGCTCGCGCCACAAGGGCGTGAAGGCATCTGCCGCCGGGAACACAGCCGTGCCATCGGCCGGCAGGGCAGACAGCACGCTGCCGTTCTCGCGCGCTACGGCCTCGACCGTGTGCATGAATTCCAGGTGCTCGCGCTGGGCGTTGTTGACCAGGGCCACGGTGGGCCGGGCAATGTCCGCCAGATTCGCGATCTCGCCGGGATGGTTCATGCCCAACTCGACCACCCCAGCCTCGTGGCCCGGCCGCAGGCGCAGCAGCGTGAGGGGCACGCCCACGTCGTTATTGAAGTTGCCCTGCGTGGCCAGCGCGGCGTCGCCTTTCCAGGCCCGCAGCACCGCCGCGATCATTTGCGTGACCGTGGTCTTGCCGTTGCTGCCGGTCACGGCGATCAGCGGCAGATCCCGCTGCGCGCGCCAGCCAGCGGCCAGCGCACCCAGGGCGGCCAGGGTGTCGGGGACCTCGATGCCGGGCAGACCGGCGTCGGCCAGGCCCGCATGCGCAATGGCCGCCGCGGCGCCGGCCCTTCGCGCCTGGGACAGAAACTGGTGCGCATCGAAACGCTCACCCTTGAGCGCCACGAACAGGTCACCTGCGGCCAGCGTGCGGGTATCGGTGTGCGCGCGCGCGAGCGGCGTGGCACCTTCGCCGATCAGTCGCGCACCAGGAATGCGGGCGCGCAGCAGATCAACCGCCTGTTGCAGCGTCATCATGGGGGAGTTGTTCTGGTGGTGGCTCATGCCACGCCTCCTCGGCGCGCGAGCGCTGCACGCGCGTGCGCCATGTCGGAGAACGGCACACGCTGGCCCGCCGTCTCCTGATAGTCCTCATGGCCCTTGCCGGCAATCAGCACCACATCGTTGGCGCCGGCCTCGGCCAGCGCTTGCGCGATGGCCGCGGCGCGGTCGACCTCGGCACGCACGCTGGTGCCTGCAATCGTGCCCAGCAGGATCTGGTGGATGATGGATTGCGGCTCCTCACCCCGCGGGTTATCGCTGGTGACGATGACCTCGTCGGCCTCGCGCTGTGCCACGGCTCCCATCAGCGGGCGCTTGCCGGCGTCGCGGTTGCCACCGCAGCCGAACACGCACCACAGCCGCCCTCCGCGCTGCGCCGCCACGGGCTTGAGCGCGGCCAGCGCCTGGTGCAGCGCATCGGGCGTGTGGGCATAGTCCACAGCCACCAGCGGCTGACCAGCGGCCGCCAACTGCTCCATGCGCCCGGGCACGGGCCGCAGGCGCGCACAGGCCTGGAGCGCCTGCGCCAGGGGCACCCCCAGCGCACGCATGCCTGCAATCACGCCCAACAGGTTGGACACGTTGTACAGGCCGATGACCTGGGTTTGCAGCACCTCGGTATGCGCGCCTTCGGCCACCGTGAAGGCCAGGCCGGCACCCGTGTGCACGATGTGCTTGGCCTGCAGGCGGGCGGGGCCCTGCAGAGAGACGCTCCACAGATCCAGGTCGCTGCCCTGCAGCTCGGCGTGCAGAGCGGCGCCCTGCGGGTCGTCCACATTCACCACAGATGCGCGCAGCCCCGGCCAGTCGAACAGTGCGCGCTTGGCTTGCCAGTAGGCGGCCATGCCCGGGTGGTAGTCCAGGTGGTCCTGCGTGAAGTTGGTGAACAGCGCCACGTGAATGCGTGTGCCGTCCAGGCGGTGCTCGGCCAGGCCGATAGACGATGCCTCGATGGCGCAGGCGCGATGGCCCGCTTCCGCAAACTGCGCGAAGGCGCGCTGCAGGCGCACCGGGTCGGGGGTCGTCATGCCCGTGGTCTGCAACACTGGCGGCACGCCCATGCCCAAAGTACCCACTAGCGCGCATCCAGCAAGCGCTGGCAGCTCTTCTTTTGATAGTTGATTGAGCGCATCCGCCAGCCACCAGGCCGTGCTGGTCTTGCCGTTGGTGCCAGTCACGGCCAGCACCTGCAGGCGCTGGGTAGGGTGGCCGAACCATTCGGAGGCAATCATGCCGGTCGCGGCCTTGAGGCCGCGCAGCGCCGCGATGTGGTCTCCCGCGAGGGCGAAGGGCTCCACGCCCTCGCACTCCACCAAGCAGGCGGCAGCGCCGCGCGCCACGGCGTCGCCCACGTGGGCGCGCCCGTCCGTGGCCGCGCCGGGCCACGCGATGAACCCATCGCCCGGCTGGATCAGGCGACTGTCCGTCTGCAGCGTGCCCGTGACGCGCTGGCGCAGCCAGTCCACGGCCTCCTGCAGGGTGGTGAGCGTGTGCAGTGCGTTCACAGCGATTCCTCCACACCGTTGGAGACGATGAGCGGCTTGACGGCCATGTCGGGCGCCACGCCCATCATGCGCAGGGTCTGCTGCACCACTTCACTGAACACCGGCGCCGCGACCGCACCGCCGTAGATCACGCCGTTGCTGGGTTCGTCGACCATCACGGCCACGATGATGCGCGGGTGGTCGATGGGCGCAAGCCCGGTGAACCAGGCGCGGTACTTGCCCGAGGCGTAGCTCTTGCCCACCTGCTTGCGCGCCGTGCCGGACTTGCCGCCCACGGAATAGCCCACCGTCTGCGCCTTCTGGCCCGTGCCGCCGGGCCCCGCGGCCATCTGCAGCATCTTGCGCACCTGGTTGGCGGTGCGTTCGGAGAACACGGGCACGCCCACGGGCGCTTCGTGGGTCTTCAGCATGGTGGCGGGAATCACCTTGCCGCCGTTGGAAAACACGGTATAGGAGCGCGCCATCTGGAACAGGCTGGCCGACAGCCCGTAGCCGTAGGACATGGTGGCCTGCTCGATGGGCCGCCAGCTCTTGTAGGGGCGCAGCCGCCCGCTCGCCACCCCCGGAAAGGCGATCTGCGGCTTTTGCCCGAAGCCGACGGCAGAGAAGGTTTCCCACATTTCCTGCGCCGGCAGCTGCATCGCGATCTTCGTGGTACCCACGTTGCTGGACTTCTGGATCACGCCCTCCACGGTCAACAGCCCGTAGTTGTGCGTATCGCTGATCGTCGAGCCGGTGATGGTCAAGCGGCCTGGCGTGGTGTCCACGCTGGTTTCGGGCTTGAAGCGGCCGCTCTCCAGCGCCAGCCCCACCGTGATGGGCTTGATGGTGGAGCCGGGTTCGAACACGTCGGTGAGCGCGCGGTTGCGCAGTTGCTCGCCCGTCAGGTTCTGGCGCTTGTCGGGCACATAGCTGGGGTAGTTGGCCAAGGCCAGCACCTCGCCCGTGCGCGCATCCAGCACCACCACGCTGCCGGCCTTGGCCTTGTGCGCCTGCACGGTGTCGCGCAACTTCTGGTAGGCGAAGAACTGCACCTTGCTGTCGATGGACAGCTGCATGTCCTTGCCATCCACGGGCGGCACTTCGGCGCCTACGCCCTCCACCACGCGGCCCAGGCGATCCTTGATCACGCGGCGCGACCCCGGCTTGCCCGCCAGATCCTTGTCGAAGGCCAGCTCCATGCCTTCCTGACCATGGTCTTCCACGTTCGTGAAGCCCACCACGTGCGCGGCGGCTTCGCCCTCGGGATACTGGCGCTTGTATTCCTTGCGCAGGTAGATGCCCTTCAGCCCCAGGGCGGTGACCTGCTGGCCCACGTCCCAGTCGAGCTGGCGCTTGATCCAGACGAAGGTCTTGTCCTCGTCGGCCAGCTTGTCCTGCAGCGTGGACAGCGGCATGTCCATGAGACGCGCCAGGTCCTTGAGCTTGGCGCGCACCTCGGGTTTGGCCATTTCCACATCTTCAGGGATGGCCCAGATGCTGGCCGCCGGAACGCTGGAAGCGAGGATGAGGCCATTGCGGTCGAGGATGCGGCCCCGGTTGGCCGGCAGCTCCAGCGTGCGCGCAAAACGTACCTCGCCCTGGCGCTGAAAGAAGTCGTTGCCAATCACCTGCACGTAGGCGGCGCGCCCCGCCAGGCCCACGAAACCCAGCGCCACCAGGGCGACGATGAACTTGCTGCGCCAGACAGGTGTCTTGCTGGCCAGCAGAGGGCTGGAGGTGTAGTTGACGCTGCGGCTGCTCACGGCGCGCGCCCCTCGCCAGCTGGCACGACGACGTTACCGCCGTCGGTCACGTATTCGGTAATGGCCGGCGTGGCGGTACGCATCTGCAGCCGGTCGCGCGCCAGGCGCTCCACGCGCAGCGGCGTGGCCTGCGCGCGCTTGTCCACCTGCAGACGCTGGTGCTCGGTCTCCAGGCGGCGCGACTCAGCCACCGCGCGATCGAGTTCGGTGAACAGCCTTCGCGACTGGTATTGCGTATGCACCAGGTATAGCGCGCTGGCCATCACCGCCAGCAGCAGCACAAGGCTGATGCGCGTCATCGCCCGCCTCCCGTGTGCCCTGCAACGCTCGAAGGACTGTGCCGCGGAGCGAGCGCGCCCCGTGCATGCGCGTGCAGCGTGGCCACATGGCGCATCCGCGCGTCGCTCATGCGGGCACCTCCGTGCGTTCCGCCACGCGCATCACGGCGCTGCGCGCACGCGCGTTGGCGGCCACCTCGTCCGTGCTCGGCTTGATGCGCTCCAGCGCCCTGAGCCGCATCGGCTGGGGCGGCGCGAACGGCGCACGGCGGTCGTAGACCTCCTTGGAGTGCTGTGCGATGAACTGCTTGACGATGCGGTCTTCCAGCGAGTGGAAGCTGATGACCACCAGCCGGCCACCGGGCCGCAGCACGTGCAGGCTGCCCTCTAGCGCCTGCTGCAGCTCCTCAAGCTCGGCGTTGATGAAAATCCGAAGAGCCTGAAATGTGCGCGTTGCAGGGTTCTGGCCCGGCTCGCGGGTCTTGACCGCGCCAGCCACGATGTCGGCCAGTTCGGCGGTGCTTGCAATGGGGCCGCGTTCCGTGCGCCGAGCAACAATCGCCTTTGCAATGGGGCCAGCAAACCGTTCTTCACCGTAGTCACGTATCACCTCCGCAATCTGTGCCGCTTCGGCATCTGCCAGCCACTCGGCCACGCTCTGGCCACGCGTGGTGTCCATGCGCATGTCCAGCGGACCATCGAAACGAAAACTGAACCCGCGCTGGGGGTCGTCGATCTGCGGGGAGCTCACGCCCAGGTCCAGCAGCACACCGGACACGCTGGCGGCGGGCAGTTCCCCGAGATGGCTGAACCCCTGGTGCCGAATGGAAAAGCGCGCATCCGTGATGCGCGCCGCTGCTTGAATGGCTTCGGTGTCCTTGTCGAACGCCACCAGGCGGCCTTGCGGCCCCAACCGCTGCAGGATGAGCCGCGAATGCCCTCCCCTGCCAAAGGTGCCGTCCACGAAGGTGCCCGCAGGCGCATCGCCATCGCCCAGCAAGGCGTGCACCGCCTCGTCGAGCAGGACCGTGGTGTGTTGCAGGGGCTGGTTCACACGCGGCCCCTAGAAAGAGAAATCCTTGAAGACATCGGGCATCTCGGCCTGCATGGCCGCGGCTTCCTTGGCCTCGTAGGTGGCCTTGTCCCACAGCTCGAAGTGGTTGCCCATGCCCAGCAGGATGGCGTCCTTGGACAGGCCGGCCGCCTCGCGCAATTCGGGCGAGACCAGCACCCGGCCGGTGCCGTCCATCTCCACGTCCATCGCGTTGCCGAGGAAGATGCGCTTCCACCATTGCGCGGACATGGGCAGCTGGGCAATGCGCTCGCGGAACTTCTCCCACTCGGGACGGGGGAAGACCATCAGGCAGCCATCGGGGTGCTTGGTGAGGGTGAGCTGGCCGCCCGCCTGCGCCGTGAGGGCGTCACGATGCCGGGTCGGCACGGACAGCCGCCCCTTTGCATCCAGACTCAGCGATGACGCCCCTTGAAACACCGATGGAACCCCTTGCCCGCTACTGCCGCTTTCCACCCCGAGAGAGGGCGCAAAGGGCACTTTTCACCACTTAATTGCACTTTTTTGCACTGTAGCAGGAAAAGAACACCAGGCAAGAGGCGCCGCAACAAAATTTTGCAATGAAATCAAGGACTTAGCGCCGATTTCCAAGGTGAAAATCGGGCAAATGTCCTTATTGATTAAGCACTTAGCTGCAGGTATGCAAGTGGTTTATGAAGGCTTGACGCCCCGCGCAACCAGGCATCACAGGATGTATCGGGACAAGTCTTCGTCCTGGCTCAGCGACTGCAGCCGCGCATTCACGTAGCCGGCATCCACCACCACGGTCTGCCCCGACAGGCGCGTGGCGTCATAACTCACCTCGTCCAGCAGCCGCTCCATCACCGTGGACAGGCGGCGCGCGCCGATGTTTTCGGTGCGCTCATTCACCTCGAAGGCAATGTGGGCCAGGCGGGTGATGCCCTCGGGCGTGAAATCCAGGGTGACGCCTTCCGTCTCCAGCAGCGCCTGGTACTGCTTGACCAGCGACGCATGGGTCTGCGTGAGGATGGCCTCGAAGTCCTGCACCGACAGGGAGGTGAGTTCCACGCGGATAGGGAAGCGCCCCTGCAGCTCGGGGATCAGGTCGCTCGGCTTGGCCAGGTGGAACGCCCCCGAGGCGATGAACAGGATGTGGTCGGTCTTGACCATGCCGTACTTTGTGGACACCGTGGTGCCCTCCACCAGCGGCAGCAGGTCGCGCTGCACGCCCTGACGCGAGACGTCGGCGCCGCCGGCCTCCTGGCGCGACGCGACCTTGTCGATCTCATCGATGAAAACAATACCGTTCTGCTCGGCGTTGGCCAGCGCCCGCGTCTTGACTTCTTCCTCATTGACCAGCTTGGCGGCCTCTTCCTCGACCAGCAGCTTCATGGCCTCGGCGATCTTGAGCTTGCGCGCGCGACGCCGCTCCTGGCCCATCTGGCTGAACATGCCACGCAACTGCTCGGTCATCTCCTCCATGCCGGCCGGGCTCATGATTTCGAACTGCGGCCGCGCATCGGCCAGGTCGATCTCGATCTCCTTGTCGTCCAGCTGGCCCTCACGCAGCTTCTTGCGGAACACCTGGCGCGCCGTGCTGTCACCCGCGGGCTCGCCGGTGCGCGCGGTATCGACGCTGGCGCCGCGCGCCGGAGGAATGAGCACGTCCAGGATGCGGTCCTCGGCGGCGTCTTCGGCACGCACGCGCACCTTCTTCATGTCGGCTTCGCGCGTCTGTTTCACGGCCACTTCCACCAGATCGCGGACGATGGAATCCACGTCCTTGCCCACGTAGCCCACCTCGGTGAACTTGGTGGCCTCGACCTTGATGAACGGCGCGTCCGCCAGGCGCGCCAGGCGCCGCGCGATCTCGGTCTTGCCCACGCCCGTGGGGCCGATCATGAGGATGTTCTTGGGCGTGATCTCGTGCCGCAGGCTGGCGTCCACCTGCTGGCGGCGCCAGCGGTTGCGCAGTGCAATGGCCACGGCGCGCTTGGCGCCGTTCTGGCCGACGATGTGGCGGTCGAGCTCGGAGACGATTTCCTGGGGAGTCATGGAGGACATGCTGCAGCCTGCCTGTCTTTATGAGTCAAATGAGCCGCTGGCGCTTGATAGACAAGCGCAAACAGCTACAAAAAAGATAGCCAACCACACGACGCCTACAACGTCTCGATGGTGTGGTGCATGTTGGTGTAGATGCACAGCTCACCCGCGATCTCCAGCGACTTCTTGACGATCTCGGCCGCGGGCAGGTCGGTGTTGCTCAAGAGCGCCTTGGCGGCCGAGTGGGCGTAGGCGCCGCCCGAGCCGATGGCGACGATGCCCTGCTCGGGCTCCAGCACGTCGCCGTTGCCGGTGATGATGAGGGACGCGGAATGGTCCGCCACGGCCAGCATGGCCTCCAGGCGGCGCAGCACGCGGTCGGTACGCCAATCCTTGGTGAGTTCGATGGCCGCGCGCGTCAGTTGGCCCTGGTGCTTTTCCAGCTTGGCCTCGAAACGTTCGAACAGCGTGAACGCATCGGCCGTGGCGCCGGCAAAGCCTGCCAGAACCCGCCCCTGGTAGAGCTTGCGCACCTTGCGCGCCGTGCCCTTGACAACGATGTTGCCCAGGGTGACCTGGCCGTCGCCGCCAAGGGCGACCTGGATGCCGTCTGCCGTCTGGCGCCGGACGCTGAGGATGGTGGTGCCGTGGTACTGTTCCATAGCTGGTGCATATGGGGGCGCCGCGCCGCCTTGCAAGCACGGCAGAGCACCTTCTCGGCAACGGCCCCGGAGTGGCAAATAGCCGGTGCGGCCTCAGTTCTTGCGAGGCACCACCCAGGCGTGCTCGTTCACGCCGATCACGTTGAAGAACACGGCGACCAACCGGTGCAGGTTGGTGAACTGCACCACATGCCCTTGCGCCTGCTGGGTGGCCGCCCAGTTCAGCACCGAGCCCACGGCAGCGAAATCGATGCGGATCAGCCGGTCGCAGGCCACGTTCAGCGGCACACCGGGGCGCACGAGAGGCTCCAGCGGCTCCAGGACGGAGGCCGCATCCCCCTCGATGTGGCCTTCGAGCGTGGCGGCAGGCCCCTCGTCCACGCCGCCCGGCTGCGACAGCGCGAACCCCGACGCGTACAGCGCGCTGTCGGCCGCGTCTGGCGTGGCCGGTGGCTGCGCACCGTCGTCGCCGCTGTAGCCGCAGCGCGGAGGCACCCACGATGGCGGCGAGACCTCGTAGGTGACGCAGTAGTCCAGCGCGACGAGTTCGAATTCATCGGGCAGCCCCATGAGCCGCAGTGCCGCCATGCGCAGCCGCCACCACTGTGGATCGGCGCCGCGGTCCCCCGACTGGGTGTGGGCCTGCAGGACCCCCTGCAGCGCGGCGGTGCCGACGAAGTGGATCTGCACATCCCGCTCCGCGCAGGCCTCGAACAGCTCGGCCAGCGCGGTGACCGCCGGCAGATCGATCGCGGTCAGCCGCGTCCAGTTCAGGGTCCAGGGCGGCGCGGAACGCGCCAGCGAGGCCTGCAGCGCCGCAATCGATTGCTGCGTGAGGGTGGATTGCGCACTCCAGCTCAGTTCCCTCTGCGGGATGGCGGGTGCACCCACGTCAGGCGTCATGGCCTTCAAACCCAGCTGTTCGGGCAACGAGAACCACAGCGGCGCCGAGCGACCGAAACGAGCGGCATAGTCAATGGCCAGCGCGTCGAAAGGCTCCTGCTGGCCCGTGGCCCGGTACAGGTCAAACAGGGTCATCCAGATGTCATGCTGCTGCTGGGGGTCACTGTGCTCGTGTTGGACCAGCACTTCCTTCAGGCCCGACTCCGCGCCGGCATAGTCGCCATTGGCAAAGCGGATCGCGGCCTCTTCCAGGTCGGGTTCGTGCACGAACTTCTCCGGTTGGGACGGCGCGGGCTGCGGCGCGTCCTCCGCGAGCGGCGGGGGTACGACCACCGGGCTCGCGTCGTGGAACATCGGCTCGACGGCGGGCGCCTTGTCGAGCGTCGGCGGCAGGCTCAGCGGCGCCGTCGGCGCAAAGGCGCGCGCGGGGTCGCCGGCCAGCCCGCTGGAGGCCAGCGCCGCCGCCATGGCCGCGGCCGCAGGCGACGGTTGTCCTGCGGTGGGTGCGGCGGCAAAAGCCGCGGCAGCCACCGGTGGGGGTCGCGGCGCGGGGGCTGCGGACGCTGCGGGCAGCGCCGCACCGTCAGGCGCGGGCGCCGCAGGGGTTGGGGCCGGGGTTTCGCCCGACCCTTTGCCTTTCCACCATTGCTGCGACATCTGCGCCTCGATCTCGTCGATCTTCTTGAGCGTGACGGCCCGCTCATCGGGCGAGGTCATGCTGGTCTGGAAGAACGACGTGCGCGCAGTGATGTCTTCAGGGCGCTGGCCGTGCAGGGCCTCGCGCTGGCGCAGCTTGCGCAGCTGATCGAACTCGCGGCGGCGCACGAAATCGTTGCGCCGCTTGCGCTCGATCATCTCCTTGAGCATCTGCTTGCTGTACTGGCTCTCGCGGTCCGCCTCGACCGCATCGAGATCGGACCAGTTGACGGTGGGATTGCGCACGAACCGCACCATCTTGGACAGCAGGCCGCCGGATGTGGTGGTGTCCTCCTTGCTCATGGATGCAAATGGGCGTGCGCAGTGCGGGCGTCTCGCGGCAATCGACCGCTGGGTCAGTCGCCAAACATTTTCTGCTTGAGTTCGCGGCGCTGCTGCGCCTCCAGCGACAGCGTGGCCGTGGGGCGCGCCAGCAGGCGGCCTACGCCGATGGGCTCGCCCGTCTCGTCGCAATAACCGTAGTCGCCGGCGTCGATGCGCGCGATGGACTGCTCGATCTTCTTGAGCAGCTTGCGCTCGCGGTCGCGCGTGCGCAGTTCCAGCGCGTGCTCTTCCTCGATCGTCGCGCGGTCGGCCGGATCAGGGACCACCACGGTGTCCTCGCGCAGGTGCTCGGTGGTTTCGCCCGCGTTGTGGTGCATGTTCTGCTTGAGCTGAGTCAGCTTGTGGCGGAAGAACGCCAGCTGCTTCTCATTCATGTACTCGCTCTCGGGCATGGCCAGCACTTCGGCATCCGTCAGGTCTTCGGCAGACTTGGTCTTCCAGTTGTTGGCCAGCTTGGGATCTTTCTTGGCGGCCGCCACAGGGGTTTGCAGGGTCGTAGGCATAGTTTTGGTAAAGCTGGCTTCGGGGGCGCCGGGCGCCGCCGCGGTGGCCTTGGATGGTACGGTCAATTGCCCGGAACCGGAAGGAGAAGGCCGGAGGCGCCGCGCGGTTACCTGCGCGGGTTCGTCGCCCGCGCGCTTGGCCTGGGCCGCAGCCTGGGCTTTGCTGGACTGGGCTTTCACTTCCTGTCTCCTCGCAGTTCGGGCTTTTTCCGCCTGCGTGCGGGGCCCAGGGCCCCTCGTGCAGCACGGTGCGAATGGCACGCGCCCCAGGGGGCGTTTTTGCCGGGGCGCGATTGTATAGACCTGCGCTGGCCGAGCGCAAAACGTTGTGGATACCACACAGGCGTAGTGCACTTTGCCGCCAGCCACCACGGGTCTCACACCAGGCACTGCTCCAGCCCCTGTTGCAGGATGTCCTGCGGCAGGTCGATGCCGATGAACACCATCTTGCTCTGGCGCGCCTCGCCTTCGGCCCACTGGGGACCCAGGTCGCTGCCCATGAGCTGGTGCACGCCCTGGAAGATCACCTTGCGATCGGTGCCTTTCATATTCAGCACGCCCTTGTAGCGCAGCATGCGCGGGCCGTAGATATTGACGATGGCGCCCAGGAAGTCCTCCAGCTTGGCCGGATCGAAGGCACGGTCGGCGCGGTAGACAAAGCTCTTGACGTCGTCGTCATGGTGGTGGTGATGCGGGTGCTTGCAGTGCTCGTCATGCTTGTGCTCATGGCCATGGTCGTGGCCGCCGTGCGCATGGCCATGACCATGGTCGTGCTCGTGTTCGCAGTGCCCGTGGTCATGGTCGCAATGGCTGTGGTCGTGCGCGTCTTCTTCCTTCAAGAAGTCCGGGTCGATGTCCAGCTTGGCATTGAGATTGAAGCCACGCAGGTCCAGCACCTCGGCCAGCGGCACATCGCCAAAATGCACCGCGCGGATGGGCGCGCGCGGGTTCATGTGCTTGAGGCGGTGGATCAGGTCGTTCTTCTCCTCCTCGCTCACCAGGTCGGTCTTGGACAGGAAGATCTGGTCGGCAAAGCCCACCTGCCGGCGTGCTTCCTGGCGGTCGTCCAGCTGCTGCTGGGCGTGCTTGGCGTCCACCAAAGTAATGATGGAATCGATGAGATAGGTCTCGGCGATCTCATCGTCCATGAAAAAAGTCTGCGCCACGGGGCCGGGGTCGGCAAGCCCCGTGGTCTCGATCACCACGCGGTCGAACGCCACCAGCCCCTTGCGGCGCTTGGCGGCCAACAGCTGCAGGGTTTCGCGCAGATCCTCGCGGATGGTGCAGCAGATGCAGCCGTTGCTCATCTGCAGAATCTGCTCTTTGGACTCGGTCTTGAGGATGTCGGTGTCGATGTTTTCCTCGCCGAACTCGTTTTCGATCACGGCGATCTTCTGGCCGTGCATTTCGGACAGCACGCGCTTGAGCAGCGTGGTCTTGCCGGAGCCGAGGAAGCCGGTGAGGATGGTGACGGGAATCAGGGCCATGGGTCGCTTTCCGTGGAGTGCAAACGCAAAACGGCGGCCTGGACGACCGCCGCATGGGAATCGAATTTCAGTGTACAGAGCCTGTCAAGACCTTCGCGCCCGCAGCGTCATGCCGGCTTGCGCATGATGGCCAGACCCTTGAGGTACTCGCCCTCGGGGAACTCCAGCGTCATCGGGTGGTCGGGCGCGCCGGCCAGGCGCCCCAGCACGTAGCCGTCCACGCCCGCATCCGCACCCGCCGAGGCCACGATCTTGTGAAACAGCTCGGCGCTGATGCCGCCCGAGCAGGAAAAGGTATACAGCACGCCGCCAGGCTCCAGCAGTTGCAGCGCGAGGCGGTTGATGTCCTTGTAGGCGCGCGCCGCACGCTCGGCATGCGCCGCCGTGGGGGCGAACTTCGGCGGGTCGAGCACGATGGCGTCAAAGCGCCGCCCTTCGGCCAGGAAGCGGCGCAGGGATCCATTCACGTCGGCATCCAGAAATTCGGCCCGCGCCGCGTCGAACCCGTTCAATTGCACGTGCGCCCGCGCACGCTCCAGCGCGGGGCCGGAAGAATCGATGGACGTGACCTGCCCCGCGCCGCCGGCCAGCGCCGCCACCGTGAAGCCGCCCGTATAGCAATAGCAGTTGAGTACGCGCTGCAGGCCCAGGCGTTGCACCGTGGCAAAGAAATGGTGCCGGCTGTCGCGCTGGTCGAGGTAGAAGCCCGTCTTGTGCCCTTCGGCAATGTCGAGCGTGAGCCGCCAGCCATGCTCGCGGATCGTCAGCTCTTGCGGCCCCTGCCCGCGCAGCCAGCCGGTGGCGGGCGCCAGGCCTTCCAACTGGCGCACGCTGGCGTCGGAGCGCTCGTACAGGCGCGACAGGCCTGTCGCCTGAAGCAGCGCATCGGCGATGACGGCCTTCCAGCGCTCCGTGCCCGCGCTGGTGAACTGGGCCACCAGCGTGTCCTCGTAGCGATCGACGATCAGCCCCGGAAGCCCATCGGATTCGCCATGGACCAGCCGCACGCCATTGCTTTCAATGGGAAAACGGTCTCTAGCGCTTATGGATCGGGCGCAAGCAGCTATAAAAAAAGAAGCGTCGATGCGCTGCTTCTCGTCAAAGCTCCACACCCGGGCACGGATGCGCGACTGGGGGCTGAACGCCGCCCAGGCAAGAAACTGGCCCTCCGCCGACTCCACCCGCACCGTCTCGCCGCTGTCGCCGCCGCCCTTGGCGATGGCACCTTCAAAAATCCAGGGATGGCGGCGCTGCAGCGAACGCTCCTTGCCGGGTTTCAGTCGAATGGTTTTCATCCCCGGATTGTGCGCGCGCGGGTGAGCGCTTTTGTCGCACCCGGCCGGACGCAGAGCGTGCGGGACCAGGCTACCGCCCGCCGCCCGCCACCTAGGGCTTGCGCCGCGCGCGCGGGTGCGCCGCGTCGTACACCCGCGCCAGGTGCTGGAAATCCAGCCGCGTGTAGACCTGGGTGGTGGTGATGTTGGCGTGGCCCAGCAGCTCCTGCACGGCGCGCAGGTCGCCGCTGGACTGCAGCAGGTGGCTGGCGAACGAGTGGCGCAGCATGTGCGGGTGCACGGGCGTGGTCAGGCCCGCCACCTGGCTGCGCTGGCGCAGGCGCGACCAGACGGACTGCGCCGTGAGCCGCGCGCCGCGCCGGCCGATGAACAGCGCCGGCTCCAGCCGCGCCGCGCCCGCGGCACCCAACGGCAGCGCGCGCTGCGCCAGCCAGGCCTGCAGCGCCGCGGCGGCGGCGCGGCCCACGGGCACGCTGCGTCGCTTGGAGCCCTTGCCGAACACATGCGCCTCGCCCGCCTGCAGGTCCACCCAGCCGCGCCCCTGCTGGTGCGCGGCGGGGCTGGGCGCCACGTCCAGGCCCACCAGTTCGCCCACGCGCAGGCCGCAGCCGTAGAGCAGCTCGACGATGGCCGCGTCGCGCGCCTCCAGCCAGGGGTCGGCGCCCGTCTCTTGGTGCTCGGCCAGGCGCACCGCTTCGTCCACGGGCAGGGCCTTGGGCAGGGGCTTGGGCGCCTTGGGCGCGCGCACGTCCTGCACGGGGTTGTGCGGCACCAGCCCCTGGCGCGCGGCCCAGGTGTAGAACCCCCGCCAGCCCGAGAGGATGAGCGCGATGCCGCGCCCGCTGCGCCCGCTGGTATGCATCTGCGCCACGAAGCGGCGGATGTGCGCGCTGGTCAGGCGCAGCAGCGGCAGATCCACGCCCGCGGCCATGGCGGCCAGGCGCTGCAGGTCCAGCGTGTAGAGCGTGAGGGTGCGCGCGGCCAGGCGCTTTTCCACGCGCACATGCTCCAGGTACTGCAACGCCTCAGGCGGCAGGTGCAGGGCAACTGGCGTGTCGTTCATTTGCTACTGAATAAGGAGCTTCTTGCGCTTGATGCGTGGTGTTTTCAGGCAAAAAACCTACGCAAACCCTTATCCATCCAGCGCAAGCCGCTCACTTTTTCATCGCATGCGCGACAGCGCCGAGCTGGCCAGCTCGGCCATGCGCGAGAGAAATTCCGTGCCCATGGTGGCCTCGAAGCGGTGCGGGTCGTGCGAGCCCAGCACGATCAGGCCGAAGGCCGGCTGGTCGGCGCTGTCGATCGCGCCTTCGCGCAGCGGCAGCAGCGCCAGCGACTGCACCTCGCCCGCCTCGGGCAGCCAGGCCGTGGCCTCGAAACCCAGGTTGGGCCCGCAGAACGGCATGGTCAGCGACGAGGCGAACAGGCGCAGGTCCTCACTCACCGGCTGGGTGGCGACGAGGCCCGCGTGCTCGGGCGCGACGTTCCACACCCGCAGCGCGACCTGTGGCACGTCGAACAGCGTGCGCAGGCCGTTCTCCACGGCGCGCGGCAGGCGGGCCGCATCGCGCACGGCGGCCACCTCGCGCGTCCACTGGTGGATCTTCTGGGTGATGGCGGCGTTCTCGGTGCCGTGGCGCACCATCTCCATCACGCGGTGTTCCAGGCCCTTGATCTTCTCGCGCAGCATCTCGGCCTGGCGCTCGTGCAGGCTCACGGCGCGCTGGCCGTGGGGGCTGGCGATGGTGACACTGGCCAGCAACTCGGCATGGCGCTCGAAGAAGCCCGGCGTGTTCGCCAGGAAGTGCGCGATGTCGTCTTCGGTGATGGGGGATACGGGAGAGGAAGAGGTCATAAAGCGTCCGGAATGTCGATCTCGCCTTCGAAGACGGTGGTAGCGGGGCCGGTCATGAACACGGGGTCTTGCAAGCCGCCGGCCCAGTCGATGGTGAGCAGGCCGCCCCGCGTGTGCACCTGCACGCGCGCATCCAGCAGCCCCAGGCGGATGCCGGCCACCACGGCGGCGCAGGCGCCCGTGCCGCAGGCCAGCGTCTCGCCCGCGCCGCGCTCGTACACGCGCAGGCGCACTTCACCACGGTTCACGATCTGCAGGTAGCCCGCGTTCACGCGCTGGGGAAAGCGCGGGTGGCTTTCGATCAAGGGACCGGTCTGCGCCACGGGGGCAGTGTCCACATCGTCGACCAACTGGACGGCGTGCGGGTTGCCCATGGACACCACTGCTACCAATAGCGTAGCTGCTGACGCCTGTCCATCAAGCGCCAGAGGCCATTTTTGGCCTGAACCTTGCGACACGGGCGCGAGGCCCGTGGTGTCGAACGGCACGCGCGCCGGCTCCAGCTCGGGGCGGCCCATGTCCACCGTCACACGGCCGTCGGCGGTCAGGTGCGGGGCGATGACGCCGGCCATGGTCTGCACGCGGATCGTGTCCTGCGCGGTGAGGCCCTTGTCGCGCACATAGCGCGCGAAACAGCGCGCGCCGTTGCCGCACTGCTCCACCTGGCCGCCGTCGGCGTTGTGGATCACGTATTCGAAGTCGATGCCCGCGCCGGGCGAGGGGCGCACGGTGAGGATCTGGTCGGCGCCCACGCCGAAGTGGCGGTCGGCCAGAAAGCGGTACTGCGCGGGCGTGAGCCCCAGGCGTCCCTGCGTCTCGTCGAGTACCACGAAGTCGTTGCCCGCGCCCTGCATCTTGGTGAAGCGGATGTGCATGGCGCGATTATCCGCCGCATGCGCGCGTCGCCTGGGTGCAACCACGGGGAAACCCCGCACGGCTGACATCCGAGTTTTTTGCTCGGCTATTGATTTCGATCAGCCCGCCCCTGGGCTGCATGGGGAGCATCCGGGGTTCCCGCCGCGCCGCCCTGCCGGCAGCGGCGGGCCACGATAACGACAACGGAGGTGCGATGACCCTGACGATGGATGTACTCGACCGGCTGCATGCCGCCGACCCGAATGCCGCGACGGAACTGGTGCAAGACAGCGCCGACGCCGTGGCGCTCATCGAACTGCTGGAGATGCTGTGGAACTGCGGCATTCCGCGCGCGCCGCAGTTGCTGGAGCCCGTGCTCCAGCGGCTGCTGCAGCTGCGTCCCACGGATTGAACACGTCCGCCGCGGGTGCGGTTCGGCCGGCATGGGCAGGTTGTCCCTTTGATCGCCCCCAGAAAAGAGAGAGCGAGGCCACCATGACTCTGACCGTTGACGTACTTGACCGGCTGCATGCCGAAGACGTTGCCACCGCCACCCATCTCGTGCAGCGCAGCGCCGACGGCGCCGCGCTGATCGAGCTGCTGGAGATGCTCTGGAGCGTGGGCATTCCGCGCGCCCAACCGCTGATCGGCCCGGTGCTGGAACGCCTGTCCCAGCTGCGCCCGCTGCAGGGCTGATGGCGGGCGGCGTGCGCCTGCCGATAATGCGCCGATGCCACGCCTGAGCCAACAACTACACCCCCACCGCGAGCCGGTCACCCCCCTTCACGCGGCCACCGTGCTGCTGCTGCGCGATGCGCCCCAACCCGGCGGCGGCAGCACGCTGCAGGTGCTGATGACGCGCCGCTCCGACAAGGCCAGCTTCGTGCCCGGCGCCTACGTGTTCCCCGGCGGCGGCATCGAGACGCAGGACGCCGACCCCGCCACCCACGCCCTGGCCGACCACCGCCCGGCGCAGACCGCCGCGCGCCTGACCGACGCGCTGGCCGCCATCCGCGAAAGCTTCGAGGAGCTGGGCGTGCTGCTGGCGCGCCACGGCGACGGCCGCTGGGCCGGGGCCGACGACATCGCCGCCATCGCACGCCAAGCACCGGCCGGCACCACGTTCGCCGCGCAATGCGCCGCGCGCGGCCTGCGCCTGGCGGCCGACCGCGTGTACTGGCTGGCCCACTGGACGGCCGACCGCAATTTACCGAAGCGCTTCGCCGTGCCCTTTCTCGTCGCGCGCATGCCCGAGGGGCAGGAGCCCGTGGCCGACGAGTCCGAGCAGTTCGAGCCCGTGTGGGTGAGCCCTGCCGACGCGCTGGCGCGCCACGAGGCGGGGCAGTTCTTCATGATCTTCCCCACCATCCGCACGCTGCAGCGCCTGGCGCAGTTTGCGGACGTGGACGCCGTGCTCGCCGCCGTCGCGCACGAGCAGCCCCTGTGGGTCAGCAGCCCGCGCTCGGGCCTGCTGGGCGGCAAGGAGGCGCGCTTCATGGAGGATGAGGCGCCTTTCGGCGAACTGGCGCTGGTCACGCCCACGGGCCGCGGCGAGCATGCGCTGGACTGGCAGAGCGAGACGCCCGTGCCGCTGCTGAAGAACGTGCAGCGCCTCACTGCCCCCAACCCCGGCGTGATGACCGGCCCCGGCACCAACAGCTACCTGGTGGGCGACCCGGCCACGGGCTACATCGCCATCGACCCCGGTCCGGCCGACACCGAGCACCTGGACAAGCTCTGGCGCGCCGCGGGCGGGGACATCCGCATGATCGTGTGCACCCATTCGCACGCCGACCATTCCCCCGGCGCCGCGCCGCTGCAGGCGATGTGCGTGCGCGCCGGGCGCGCCACACCGCCCATCCTGGGCCTGCCCTCGGCGCCCACGGCACGTGCAGCCAGCCAGTTCACGCCCGACCGTTCGCTACAAGATAATGAGCTGCTCACGCTTGCTGGACAAGGGCCGGACGGCGAAATCACCCATACCCTGCAGGTCATCCACACGCCCGGCCATGCAGCCAACCATCTGTGCCTGCTGCTGCGCGAGGACGGGTTGCTGTTCTCGGGCGACCACATCCTGAACGGCAGCACCACGGTCATCGACCCGCCCGACGGCAACATGGCGGACTACCTGGATTCGCTGGACCGGCTGGACGCGCTGTGCGCCGAGCACGGCGCCGATTTCATCCTGCCCGCGCACGGCTACGTGCTGGGAGGCCCGGAAGATGGGGCGCGCACCGCCATCGCGCGCCTGAAGGCCCACCGCCTGGCGCGCGAGGCCAAGGTGCTGGCCGCCATGCAGGCCCAGCCCGAAGGCAGCATGGACGACTGGGTGCGCCTGGCCTACGACGACGTGCCGCAGCGCATGTGGCCCATCGCGCAGCGCTCGCTGCTCGCGCATGTGGAGCGCATCCGCATGCTGGAGCCCGGCAATGACTGAGTCCAGCCATCCAACGGACGCGGTGCGCCTGTCCAAGCGCGTGGCGCAGCAGTTCCAGTGCTCGCGCACCACGGCAGAGCAGTACATCGAGGGGGGATGGGTGTCGGTGGACGGTCAGGTGGTCGAGCTGCCCGGTGCGCGCGTGGCGTCCGCGCAAAGCGTGGTGCTGGCGCCGGACGCCAACCCGATGGAGCTCACGCCCGTCACCCTGCTGCTGCACAAGCCGCCGGGCTACGAGGCGGGGCTGGGCCTGGTCACTGGCGCGACGCACCGCGCACCGGGCGCGCACGGCAGCCGCAGCCAGGGCGCGCCGCAAGCCGTCGCGCTGCTCAACGCGCAGTCGCACCTGCCCGAAGACGCCGCCGGCACGCGCGTGCTGCTGCGCCATTTCAAACAGCTCGAATGCTTCACGCCGCTGCCCACCGAGGCCAGCGGCCTGGTGGTCTACACGCAGGACCGGCGCATGGCCCGCAAGCTGCAGGAAGACATCGAAACGCTGGAACAGGAGTGCATCGTGGAGGTGGCAGGCCAGATCGCGGACGGCGGACTGCAAAAGCTCTGCCACGGCCTGAGCTTCAACGGCCGGCCGCTGCCGCCCATCAAGGTCAGCTGGCAAAGCGAGACACGCCTGCGCTTCGCGCTCAAGGGCATCCGCCCCGGCCAGATCCCGGCCATGTGCGAAGCCGTGGGCCTGTCCGTGCGGGCCATCAAGCGCATCCGCATCGGCCGCGTGCCCCTGGCCAAGGTGCCCCAGGGGCAGTGGCGCTACCTGCAGCCGTGGGAGCGTTTCTGAGCGGACGCGGGCCCCGGCGGCGGGGACGGACAGCGATGACGGCGACGCGGGTCGCCTTGCGGCGGCGTGGAAGGGCGCGGCCCCCTTCAGCGCAACCAGGCCCACCTACCCGATTTTCAGGCGCAGGCGCTTAAGGGTTGCCCTCCTCGCGGCGGACTTGGCTGCAGCCCACAATCGTTCCCATGTCCGGCAGCCAGATCATCGTCCTCGTCACCCCGGTGTTCCTCGCCCTCATGGCGCTGGAATGGGCCATCGGCCGTTGGCGCGGGCGGCCCGCGTTGCGGCTGGCCGATGCGGTGAGCAGCGTCAGCCTGGGCATGCTCAGCCAGACCAGCGCGGTGTTCACCGTGCTGCTGCGCGTGGGGCTGTACACGCTGGCCTATGAGCACCTGGCGCTGTGGCGCAGCGAGGCGTTCTGGACCACCTGGTACGGCTGGCTCATCGCGCTGGTGTTCTACGACTTCTGCTACTACTGGCTGCACCGCATGGGGCACGAAGTGGCCGTGCTGTGGGCCGCGCATGCGGTGCACCACCAGAGCCAGGACTACAACCTGTCCACCGCGCTGCGCCAGACCAGTTCCGGCGCGGTCCTGGGCTGGGTGTTCTACCTGCCGATGGCGCTGGCGGGCGTGCCGCCGCTCGTGTTCGTGGTGGTGGGGCTGGTCGACCTGCTGTACCAGTTCTGGGTGCATACCGAGCAGGTGGGGCGGCTGGGCTGGTTCGACCGCTGGTTCTGCAGCCCCAGCAACCACCGCGTGCACCACGCCGTGAACGACAGCTACCTGGACAAGAACTACGGCGGCATCCTGATCGTGTGGGACCGGCTGTTCGGTACCTTCAAGGACGAGGACCCCCGGGAGAAATGCGTGTACGGCACGCGCGGCCTGCTCAACAGCTGGGACCCGCTCTGGGCCAACGCCCAGGTGTATGCAGGTCTGCTGCACGACAGCTGGCACGCCCGCCGCTGGGCGGACAAGCTGCGCGTGTGGCTGAAAGCCCCCGGCTGGCGCCCCGCCGACGTGGCGCAGCGCTTTCCCAAGCCGGCCTTCAACCTCCACGACATGCCCCTGTTCGACCCACCCCTGTCCGCGCCGCTGCGTTGGTTTGCCGGCGTGCAGTTCGTGCTGCTGCTGGCGGGCGTGGCGGCATTCCTGTGGCAGGCCGACGGCGCACCGCTGGCGACCAACGCCGTGTGGTTCGCCACGCTGCTGGCCTGCCAGTGGGCGCTGGGCGCGGCCATGCAGGGGCGCATTGGCATGGGGTTGGCGCTGATGATCGAAGCCGGCGCGCTGGCCACGGCGACCAGCGCGCTGGGGTTCACGGCGTGGCACCTGCTGTTCAAGCCGCTGACCATGGCGATTGCTATCACTTATGTAGCTATTCGCGCTTATCCAATGAGCGCTACAGGCCGTTTTGGCTTGCACCGCTCATACTTGCTGCTGGGCGCGCTGCTGGGTTCGCTGGCGGGCGACGTGTTCCTGATGCTGTCAGAGCACCTGTTCATTCCCGGCCTGGTGAGCTTCCTGCTGGCGCACCTGTGCTACATCGCGCTGTTCAAGCAGGGCGTGGGGTGGTTCGGCCACCGCGGGGCACTCGGGGGTACGCTGGCGCTGGGCATCGGCATGTACGCCTTCCTGTGGCAGGGCGGGTTGCCGGCCGCGCTGCGGGTGCCGGTGGCCGTGTATGTGGTGGTGATCGCGCTGATGGCGGCGCAGGCCTGGGGGCGCCACGCAGCGCTGCGCGAGCGCTCGTCGCTTGCGGTGGCGCTGGGCGCGTGCTGCTTCATGCTCAGCGATTCGCTGCTGGCCACCAACCGCTTCGTGCAGCCGCTGCCCTTGTCGCAGTTGTGGGTGCTGGCCACCTCCTATGCGGCCCAGGTGCTCATCGTGAGCGGGATGGTCACAGCGCTGACCCGCGGCGCAGCGCACCAAGCCGACGCACGGACCCAGCCGCTCACCCCCCACGCGGCCTGAGCGATCAGGCGGACTCGAACAGCCCGCCCGCGGCGCGCGGCGGCGCCACGCCCAGGTGGCGGTAGGCGGCCAGCGTGGCCACGCGCCCGCGCGGTGTGCGCTGCAGATAGCCCTGCTGAATCAGGTAGGGCTCGATGACGTCCTCGATGGTGCCGCTCTCCTCGCCGATGCTGGCAGCAATGTTGTCCAGTCCCACGGGGCCGCCGTCGAAGCGATGCACCACGGCCTCCAGCAGCTTGCGGTCCATCACGTCGAAGCCCTGCGGATCCACGTCCAGCATGGTCAGCGCGCGGTTGGCAATGTCCAGGGTGATGTGGCCCGAACCCTTCACCTCTGCATAGTCGCGCACGCGGCGCAGCAGGCGGTTGGCGATGCGCGGCGTGCCGCGCGAGCGGCGCGCGATTTCCATGCCGCCCTCGGCATCGATGGGCGCGCCCAGCAGGCCGGCCGATCGCATGACGATGCGCGCCAATTCATCGGGCGTGTAGAACTCCAGCCGCGCAACGATGCCGAAGCGGTCGCGCAGCGGGTTGGTGAGCATGCCCGCGCGCGTGGTGGCGCCCACCAGCGTGAAGGGCTGCAGGTCCAGCTTGATGCTGCGCGCGGCCGGCCCCTCGCCGATCATGATGTCGATCTGGTAGTCCTCCAGCGCGGGGTAGAGGATTTCCTCGACCACGGGCGAAAGGCGGTGGATCTCGTCGATGAAGAGAACGTCGTTGCGTTCCAGGTTGGTGAGCAGCGCTGCCAGATCCTTGGGCTTTTCCAGCACGGGGCCGCTGGTCTGGCGCAGGTTCACGCCCAGTTCGGTGGCGATGATGTGGCTGAGCGTGGTTTTTCCCAAGCCCGGCGGGCCGAACAGCAGCACATGGTCCAGCGCCTCGCCGCGCTTCTTGGCCGCGCCGATGAAGATCTCGAGCTGTTCGCGCGCCTTGGCCTGGCCCACGTACTCCTGCAGCAGCTTGGGGCGCAGCGCACGCTCCAGCGCTTCCTCCTGTGAGGAGGCCGGTGCGGCCGACACCACGCGCTCGCGCGCAGGAGGGGGAGAGGGGGCAAAGTCGTCGGTATGGATCGTCATGCGAAGCGGACCAGGAAGGGCGCGTGCATTGTCCCCCATTCCCCCGCGCTGCCGGGCCGCCCCGCCACCCCGCGCGGGCCAGGGATAGCCGCCTTTCGGTAACATCGCCGCCTTCGCGCGCCGCGCGCGGGCGAGCCCCGTCCCCCTCCCGGACCACTCGAACGCCGCACCCGCCCCTGTGCGCCGCGCCGCCTCGGCCCGGCGCCCCTCTTGCAGCGACAGCCATGAACACTCCAGCACCCCCCTCCTTCCTGCGCCGCGTGGCCATCGCCATCGGCAGCTTTTTCGCCATCCTGGGCAACGGCCGCCTGGCCGCCGACATCCAGCGCCTGCGCGCGGGTGAAGCGCTGGCCGCCGACGTGGCGCCACCGGCTCCCCAGGCAGTGCGGGTGGAAGTGCCCGTGGAGACAATCGTGGAGAAGATCGTCGAGGTCCGCGTGGAGGTGCCCGTCGAGAAAGTGGTGGAAAAGCGCGTCGAAGTCGCCACCGACACCGCCGCGCTGCAGCTGCTGGGCCTGCTGCAGCGCGAGGCGCGCCTGGTGGACTTTCTGCAGGAAGACGTGGCGCCCTACTCCGATGCCGAGATCGGCGCCGCCGCGCGCGTGGTCCACGAGGGCTGCCGCAAGGTGCTGCGCGAGCATTTCACCATCGAGGCCGTGCGCCCGGAGGGCGAGGGCAGCCACGTCACCCTGCCGGTCGGCTTTGACGCCACGGCCGTGCGCCTCACGGGCAATGTGCTGGGCCAGGCGCCGTTCACGGGCCAGCTGACCCACCGCGGCTGGAAGGCGACCGCCGTGCGCCTGCCGCAGCTCACCGACCCGCGGGCCGCCGCCGTGCTGGCCCAGGCCGAGGTGGAGCTGTGAACACGGATATGCCCAACACTCCTGAAACCATAGCTGCCAGCGCTTACCCTGCAAGCGCTACAGGCAAAAATAACGCCCAGTACAGCATCGGCATCGATCTGGGCACCACGCACTGCGCGCTGTCGTACGTGGACCGGCACGCCAGCGACGGCGACACCGTCGTGCAGCAGGTGCTGGATATTCCGCAGCTCACCGGACCGGCCAGCGTGGAGGCGCGGCCGCTGCTGCCCTCCTTCCTGTACCTGCCGCATGAGAGCGAGTTGAGCGCCGCCGACACGGCGCTGCCCGGTGGCGGCGCAGGCCAGGACTGCGTGGTGGGCGAGCTGGCGCGCACGCGCGGCGCGGCCACGCCGATCCGTCTGGTGTCCAGCGCCAAGAGCTGGCTGTGCCACCCGGGCGTGGACCGGCGTGCGCCCATCCTGCCGCCCGATGCGCCGCCAGAGGTGCCACGCGTGTCGCCCCTGGCCGCATCGGCGCGCTACCTGTCGCACCTGCGCTGGGCCTGGAACCAGGCCCACCCCGAGGCGCCGCTGGAGCAGCAGGACATCACCGTCACCATTCCCGCATCGTTCGACCCGGCCGCGCGCGAGTTGACGGCCGAGGCCTGCCGCGCCGCCGGCCTGGAGCGCCTGACGCTGCTGGAAGAGCCCCAGGCCGCGCTGTACAGCTGGATCCAGGCCAGCGGCGGCGGATGGCGCAAGCAGGTCGCCAGCGGCGACATCATCCTGGTGGTGGACGTGGGCGGCGGCACCACGGACCTGTCGCTGATCGCGGTGCTGGAGAAGGACGGCGCCCTGGAACTGCAGCGCGTGGCGGTGGGAGAGCACATCCTGCTGGGCGGCGACAACATGGACCTGGCGCTGGCCTATGGCGTGGCGCGCAAGCTGGCCCAGGAGGGCAAGCCGCTGGATGCCTGGCAGACCCGCGCCCTGGCCCATGGCTGCCGCGCGGCCAAGGAGCAGCTGCTGGCCGACGAGGCGCTGCCATCCGTGCCTGTGGTTGTCCCCAGCCGCGGTAGCAAGCTGATCGGCGGCAGCATCCGCACCGAGGTGACGCGCGCCGAAGTGCAGGCGCTGCTGGTCGAGGGGTTCTTCCCGCAGGTGGCCGTGGGCGACAAGCCGCTGACCCGCGCGCGCGGCGCGCTCACGCAACTGGGCCTGCCCTACGCGCAGGACGCGGCCGTCACGCGCCACCTGGCGGCCTTCCTGTCGCGCCAGCTGGATGCCACGGCACAGATCCCTGGCCTGGCCGGCAGGCAAGCGGGGGGCGCCAGCTTCCTGCACCCCACGGCCCTTCTGTTCAACGGGGGCGTGCTGAAGGCCCCCCAGATCGCTGAGCGCATCGTCGGTGTCATCAACGGCTGGCTGGCTGCCGAGGGCGCCGCCCCGGCCCGGCTGCTGGAAGGCGCCCAGCTGGACCTGGCCGTGGCACGCGGCGCGGCGTACTTCGGCCATGTCACTGCGGCGGGGCGCGGCGTGCGCATCCGCGGCGGCACGGCGCAAAGCTACTACGTGGGCGTGGAGAGCAACATGCCCGCCATTCCCGGCATGGAGCCGCCCCTGAGCGCCCTGTGCCTGGCGCCGTTCGGCATGGAGGAAGGCACCGAGGTCGCGCTGCATGCCCAGGAATTCGGCCTGGTGGTGGGCGAGCCGGTGCGGCTGCGCTTCTTCGGCTCCAGCGTGCGCCGCGGCGACACCGTGGGCACGCTGCTGGACTTCTGGGGACCCGAAGAGCTGGTGGAACTGCAGGAGATCGAGGCCCACCTGCCCCCCGAGGGCCGCACGCCCGGCGAGGTCGTACCCGTCACCCTGCACGCCCGCGTGACCGACATCGGCACGCTGGAGCTGAGCGCCGTGCCCGTGGGAGGCCATGAGCGCTGGAAGGTGGAGTTCGACGTGCGCGCCCAGACACAGGCCTGACGCCGGCGCCATGCACTGCCTGGTCGTCATCGCGCATCCGCTGGAGGACAGCCTGTGCCATTCGCTGGCGCAGGAAGCCATCCGCACCCTCACCGCCGCAGGGCACACGGTGCAGGTGGAGGACCTGTGCCGCACGGGCTTCGCGCCCGCGCTCACGGCGGCGGAGCGCCGCAGCTACTACGGCACGGCCTTCGACGGCGGCGCCGTGCAAGCGCAGATCGACCGGCTGCTGCAGGCCGAGGCGCTGGTGCTGGTCTTTCCGACCTGGTGGTTCGGCTTTCCGGCGGTGCTCAAGGGCTGGTTCGACCGCGTATGGGCGCCCGGCGTGGCTTACGACCATGCGAGCGACCTGGGGCCCATCCGCCCCCGCCTGCACCGGCTGCGCACGACGCTGGCCATCACCACGCTGGGCTCGCCCTGGTGGGTGGACCGGCTGGTGCTGCGCCGGCCTGTGCGGCGCGTGCTCAAGACCGCGCTGCTGGGCACCTGCGCGCCACGCAGTGCCTTCGACATGCTCTCGCTCTACGGCGCCGAGCGCCTGTCCGCCGCCCAGGTGCAGCGGTTCAACGCGCGCATCGCACGCGCGCTGTCTTCATGGGCTTAGCCGGGTGAAACGCTACACCGTCGGCATCGACCTGGGCACCAGCCACACCGCCTGCGCCTATGCGCCGCTGGAAGGCCGCGCGGCGGACATCGCACTGCTGCCCATCCCGCAGCGCCTCTCGGCGGGCGACGTGCAGGCGCAGCCGCTGCTGCCCTCGGCGCGCTACCAGGCGGCACCCGGCGAGTTGGGCGAGGCGTGGCGACAGCCCTGGCCGCCCCTGGAGGCCACGGACGACACCCCCGCCACCCTCGGCCGCTGGGCACGCGACCTGGGTGCAGCCGTGCCAGGGCGGCTGGTGGAAAGCGCCAAAAGCTGGTTGTCCCACCCAAGCGTGGACCGCACGGCGCCCATCCTGCCCTGGGGCGCGCCGCAGGACGTGGCCCGGGTCTCGCCGGTGCAGGCCAGCGCGTCGTACCTGGCACATGTGCGCGCGGCATGGGACGCCGCCCACCCCGATGCGCCGCTGCATGCGCAAGACCTGGTGCTCACCGTGCCGGCTTCGTTCGACGAGGGCGCGCGCGCGCTCACGCTGGAAGCCGCACGCCTGGCCGGCTTGCCAGCGCTGCAGCTCTTGGAAGAGCCCAAGGCCGCATTCCACGACTGGCTGGCGCTGCAAGGCGAACAACTGGCCGCGCAATTGGCGGGCTGCCGCCTGGTGCTGGTGGTGGACGTGGGCGGCGGCACCACGGACCTCACGCTGATCCGCGTGGACACGCAGGCCGGCGGCACGCCCCGGCTGACGCGCATCGCCGTGGGAGAACACCTGATGCTGGGCGGCGACAACATGGACCTGGCGCTGGCGCACCTGCTGGAGCCGCAGTTCGCCGGCGACGGTGGCCACCTGCCCGCCGCGCGGTTACCCGCCGCGCGGTTACCCGCCGCGCGTTTGCCCGCCGCGCGCTTTGCCCAACTGGTGCAGCGCTGCCGACAGGCCAAGGAGTTGCTGCTGGCCGACGGCGCCCCCGACAGCGCCGCAGTCACGCTGCTGGGCACGGGCAGCCGCATGCTGGCGCAGACGCACACGGCCACGCTCACGCGCGCGCAGGTGCTGCAATGCGTGGTGGAAGGCTTTCTGCCGCAGGTGCCGATTGGCGATCGCCCGGCGCGCCGCCAGGGTGCGCTGCGCGGGCTGGGCCTGCCCTACCCCGCCGACGCGGCCATCACGCGCCATCTGGCGCAGTTCCTGGCGCAGCACGCCGGGGGCGACTTGCCCGACACCCTGCTGCTCAACGGCGGGGTATTCCATGCACCGGCGCTGGTGCAGCGGCTCGCGGAGGTGCTTGCGCACTGGCGCGGCGCACTGCCCCGCGTGCTGCACAACCCGCACCCCGACTGGGCCGTGGCGCGCGGCGCTGCGGCGTACGGGTTGGCGCAGCATTCATCATCAAATACGCACACAGCCCAGTCAGAACAAGCGCCAGCAGCTCCTAAAACCATAGTCCCACGCATCGGCGGCGGCTCGGCGCGCAGCTACTGGCTGGTGCTGCCGGGCAAGGCGGGCACTGCGCCGCAGGGCATCTGCCTGCTGCCCCGCGGCACCGAAGAAGGCGTGCGCCTGGTCCTGACGAGCCGGCGCTTCGCGCTGCGGCTGGGCCAGGCCGTGCGCTTCGCGCTGGTGGCGCGCAGCCAGGGCCAGGCGCAGGCCGGGCAGATCGCACCGCTGGAGGGCGACGGCTGGGCGGAATTGCCGCCGCTGGCCACGGTGCTGCCCGCACCCGAAGGCCGCGCCACCGCCCAGGTGGAGGTGCAGCTGCAGGCCTGCATGACCGAGGTGGGCACGCTGGAGGTGCGCTGCGTGGCAACGCAGGAGGCGGACCAATCCTGGCTGCTGCCCTTCGCCGTGCGCGGCGCGGCGGGCACCGATGGCGCTTCCAAATCGATAGCTGCCAGCGCAGAATCGGAAAGCGTCAGCGGCCAAAAAGGCTCGGAGGGTAAAGCCTCACGCCTGCCCCAGGCGCTGGCGCTGATCGACCGCATCTTCGGCACCCAGGCACAGGACGTAGCGCCCAGGGAGGTGCGCCAGCTGCGCCAGTCGCTGGAAAAACTCCTGGGCCCCCGCGCCGGCTGGGACGTGGCCTTGCTGCGCGCGCTGTTCGATGCATTGCTGGCGCGTGCGCGCCGCCGCCGGCGCACGCCCGAGCACGAACGCACGTGGCTCAACCTGGCAGGCTGGTGCTTGCGCCCCGGGGTGGGCGCCGAGCTGGACGCGTGGCGCATCGCGCAGGTCTGGCAGCTCTACCCCCAGGGCCTGGGCCACGGCCAGGACGCCGCCAACTGGACCGAATGGTGGGTGTTCTGGCGCCGTGTGGCCGCGGGTCTGGACGAGGCGCAGCAGATGCAGGTGCTGGAAGCGGTGGCCGGCTGCATGCAAAAGACCGTGCAACGCAGCCAGGGCAAGGCCGCGTGGGGCAGCTACGACGACATGCTGCGCCTGTTCGCCGCCATGGAGGCCGTGCCCTGGCAGTACCGCCAGGAAATGGGCCAGTGGATGCTGCAGCGCCTGCTGCGGCCCGATGAGTCCGCACAGACCTGGTGGGCCATCGGCCGCCTGGCCGCGCGCCAGCCGCTGGCAGCCAACGCCCACCGCGTGATGCCGCCCGAGGCCGCGGCCGAGTTTCTGCATGCCACGCTGCGCGAGGACTGGCGCCACAACGAGCATGCCCTGTTCGCCGCCGTGCAGATCGCCCGCATGACCGGCGACCGCGCCCGCGACCTGCCCGACGCTCTGCGCACCGAAGTGCTGGAAAAGATGCGCGCCACCCACGCGCCCGCACGCTGGATCGCGCTGGTGGAACAGCCCACGGCCATGGAGACCGAGGACCAGCAGCGCAGCCTGGGCGACAGCCTGCCGCCCGGGCTGGTGCTGGTGGGTTAGGGCCTGTTCACACTATTTTTGCCAGATGCGTTGCGATCAAAAAGGGCCAGGCGCAAGGCGCCAAACGAAGCTGGGGTGCTACCCCAGCGAGGCTTGGCAACGCCGCGAATGGCCCTTTTTGATCGCAACCCGGAGGGAACGGAGTGAAAACCACGCCATTCGTCGTTGCCCTCCTAGCCAAGGCCCCGGCCTTGGCGTCGTCACGCGCCTAGATTGGCGCGGTTTTCACGCCATTCGCACTGGCAAAAATAGTGTGAACAGGCCCTAGTGTGGTGTCTCAAAAGTAATCATCAAATAATGGTACTCGCTGCCCGCGCCACAGATGCCAAGATGGTGTCCGCACTTTTATGCCACACGAACGGCTTGGGATCCTCGTTGTGACGATCAATGTATTCCCGTATGGATTGCTCCAGCTGAGCAACGCTGGTGTGGGCGCTGCGCTTGATCCACTGCTCGCTGATCTGGCTAAAGAAACGCTCGACCAGATTGAGCCAGGACGCTGAGGTGGGCGTGAAGTGAACGTGGTAGCGAGGATGGGCTGCTAGCCAGGCCCGCACTGCCTGCGTCTTGTGCGTGCCGTAGTTGTCCATGATCAGGTGGATGTCTTGTTCGCCAGGCACCGCTGCATCGATGGCTTTGAGGAACTGCAGGAATTCCACACTGCGGTGACGGCGCTTGAGCTGTCCTATGACTTTGCCAGTGGCCACATCCAGCGCTGCAAACAGCGACGTTGTGCCATGGCGCTTGTAATCGTGCGTGCGCGTGCTGGGTTTGCCAAACGTCAGTGGTAACCCTGGTTGGGTGCGATCCAGAGCCTGGATCTGGCTCTTCTCGTCCACGCACAGCACCAAGGCGCGATCGGGTGGTGCCATATACAGCCCCACCACATCCCGTACCTTGTCCACGAAATGGGGATCCGTCGATAGCTTGAAGGTTTCTTGCAGGTGCGGCTTCAGCCCAAAGGCATGCCAGATGCGCTGCACCGTCGCGGGCGATACGCCAGCGTGCCGACTCATCTGGCGCACGCTCCAGTGCGTGGCGTTGTCAGGCTTGCTCTGGCGAACCTTGTCCACAATGAGCTGAACCTGCTCGTCGCCCACACTGCGCGGGCGGCCAGCGCGCGGGGCATCGGTCAAACCCGCCAGACGATACGCCCGGTAGCGCCGCCGCCACTTGGAGACAGTTTGCACCGTCGTGCCCAAGCGTTGGGCAATCATGGTGCCCGACTCCCCATCTGCGCAGCCCAGCACGATTCGCATGCGCAGCTTCTCGTCCTCGGGCGCTTTGCGTACGCGCAGTCGCGCATGCAGCTCTGCGCGCTCGGCATCGGTGATCTGCAGCTTCGTGGCGGGGCGTCCAGGGTGGGCCATCAGCGTAGTCTCCTATAAGGAAGCTGATTCGACCAACACCGGTCAAAATAGTTCTATCTATTTTTGAGACACCACACTAGTTGGCCGCCGTCGGATTCAGCCAGCGCCGCAGCGCCGTGCGGTAGCTGGTGTCGAAACGACCGTAATAGTCCACGCCGTCGCGCGCAGCGCAGCTGGCGGTTCCGCCCAGAAGCTGGCCCACCACATAGCGGCGCTCGCCAAACGTCACGAACGCGGCCGAGCCGCTGCTGCCGCCTTCGGTCGTCCCCTCCTGCCAGCCCAGCGTAAGGAAGGTGCCGTCGTCCGCATTACTGGAACGGCAACTGTTGTCCACGCACGTGCTGTAGCGCTGCACGGAGCCCAGGCTGACCTTCTGCAGATCGCCCTGGGGATGGTGCACACCCGCCAGCACCGTGCCAACGCCCACGCTGCCAAAGTACGAGCCTGCATAGACGATGCCGGCAGGCGCCTGGCTGTTGAGCTGCATGAAGGCCGTGTCCGTGGTGGCCGACGCGTACAGCAGCGCCGCACCGCCGGTGACGCGCACGGCGGCGGGGTTCACGGTGGCAATGCCGCAGCTGCTGGAACGGTAGAACCAGTCCGTGGTGAGCGTGGACGCCACGGGCTGCGTGGAAATGCAATGGTTGGCGCTCAGGAAGTAGGGCGTACCGCTGGACGCGGCATCGTTGAGCAGCGTGCCGGTGCACAGGTAGCTCTTGCCATCGTCGCGCACAAAGATCATGCGCGCCACCGAGCGGCTCTGGTCGTTGAACTCCGGCCGGCAGGTCGCGTCCACGTTGCAGCTGCCCGACTCGCCCACCTTCTGGGCAAGGGCCTGCTCGGCCTGTGCGGGCGCCAGCGTGAAATGCGACAGCCGCGGCACGGACAGCCGGACGGCCGCTGGCGAGGCCGCAGCGGGAATCTCCACTTCCAGTGTGGTCTGCGGGCCGCTGAAGTCCGGGCTCCAATAGGTGCGCGCGGTGGTGTCATCCGCACCGCCACGCGCATTGCGCGCGGCCATGTCCTGCAGCTCGGACGCGCGCACCTCCATGGCCCCCGCGCCCTGCTCGCCGTAGAAGCGCAGCACCGCGCCCTCGGGCAGCGACTGCACGAGCACGCCCAGGCGCACGCCATGCGCCCCGTCGGCCGTGAAGCGCAGCGCGGCGGCCTGCGTGCCCCGTGCCGTCGGTTGCCTGCGCAGCAGAGCCGCAGTGGCGGCGACGGTGGCGGTGTCCGCTACGCTGCGCGCCTCGCCGATCTGCAAGGGCGTTCCGGGAGTGGCGGAGACCACGTCCTTCACGGCCGTGAACGCGCCGAGGGCGATGGTGCGGGTTGCCTGTGCACTGACGACCGGGCTCACCGGCTGCTGCGAGGTGGCCACCTTGGCCGTGCCGCTGGGGTCATAGGGCTCGATACGGTCGCCCGCCACCGGAGGCGCAGGAGAGGGAGTGTCGTTGCCGCCGCCACCTCCACCGCAAGCGGACAAGGCCAGCACCAGGGGTATCGCGGCCCATTGCGCCGCAGTTGTTGTCAGTAATTGCATTGCTCTCTCCTCTACGTAAGAACTATTTGGATAGCGATTTCAGCGCCAGCTTGATCCCCTCGCTTACTCCCACATCCGCCGGCAGCGCCTTGAGCGCAGCGGCGGCCTCCTTGTCGTTATAGCCCAGGGCCAGCAGCGCCTGCAGGATGTCGGCCTGGTTGTCGTTGGCCGCATGCGCGCGCACGCCGACGTCCGCGCCCAGCTTGCCTTTCAGCTCCAGCAGCAGCCGCTCGGCGGTTTTCTTGCCGATACCCGGCACTTTGACCAGGCGCCCTGCTTCCTGCAGCGAAACGGCCTGCGCCAGGTCCGCCACGCCCATGCCCGAGAGGATGGACAGCGCTGTGCGCGGCCCCACGCCGCTGATCTTGATGAGTTCGCGAAACGCCTGGCGCTCCTGCGCCGTGCCAAAGCCGTACAGCAACTGCGCATCCTCGCGCACGATGAACTGCGTGAGCAGGCTCACCCGCTCGCCCACAGCGGGCAGGTTGTAGAAGGTGCTCATGCTGACCTGCACCTCGTAGCCCACGCCGTGGCAGTCCACCAGCACCTCGGGGGGGTTCTTTTCCAGCAGCGTGCCGGTCAATTTGCCTATCATGGATGTCCTTTGCCGCGCCGGACACCCGCCGCGGAACTTCGACCGGAATTATCAGCGTGATCCTGCGCCACACCTTCACCCCCCATAACAACACGCGCCTGACCCATCTGTGCGGCCCCGCCGATGTGCACCTGCGCACCATCGAGGCGGCGCTGCAGGTCTCCATCGCCCACCGGCACGAGCAGTTCAAGGTGGACGGCCCCAAGGCCAAGGCCACGCAGGCCATGGAACTGCTGCAGGCGCTGTACGAGATGGCGGATCGCCCCATCAAGGAAGAACACCTGCAGCTCATGCTGGCCGGCGACGCCAGCATGCAGGGCGATGACGAAGCCAGCGCCATCCAGCTCACCACGCGCCGCGCCGACCTGCGCGCGCGCACGCCCACGCAGGCCACCTACCTGGAAAACATCGCCACGCACGACATCACCTTCGGCATCGGCCCGGCGGGCACCGGCAAGACGTACCTGGCCGTGGCCTGCGCGGTGGATGCGCTGGAGCGCAGCAGCGTGCAGCGCATCGTGCTCACCCGCCCGGCCGTGGAAGCTGGCGAGCGCCTGGGCTTCCTGCCGGGCGACCTGACGCAGAAGGTGGACCCGTACCTGCGCCCACTGTATGACGCGCTGTACGACCTGATGGGCTTTGACCGCGTGCAGAAGGCCTTCGAGCGCAATGCGCTCGAGATCGCGCCGCTGGCCTTCATGCGCGGGCGCACGCTCAACAATGCTTTCGTCATCCTCGACGAGGCGCAGAACACCACGCCCGAGCAAATGAAGATGTTCCTCACGCGCATCGGCTTCGGCGCGCGCGCGGTGGTCACGGGCGACGTGAGCCAGATCGACTTACCCAAGGGCGCGATGAGCGGCCTGATCGACGCCGAGCGGGTTTTGAAGCGCGTCAAGGGCATCGCCGTCACGCGCTTCACCAGCGCCGACGTGGTGCGCCACCCGCTGGTGGCGCGCATCGTGGATGCCTACGACGCGCAGCGCAGCCGCCGCGGCGCAGGCGAGTAGTCGCCGGCCAAAAGCTCACAAATTCATAGCTACTCGCGCTTGATAGATAAGCGCTGGAGGCCAAAATGGCTTTGAACCAATTGTCCTTGTCCCTCCAATTTGCACGCGACGCGGAGGCCACCGCGCACCGCGCCACCCTGCCCCGCCACGCGGTTGCGCGCTGGATCCGCCACGCCCTGGCCGTGGATGCCGAGATCACCGTGCGCATCGTGGGCGCCGAGGAAGGCCAGCGCTTGAACCGCGAGTTCCGCCACAAGGACTACGCCACCAACGTGCTCACCTTCGACTACCAGCAAGAGCCCGTGGCCGTGGCCGATCTGGTGCTCTGCGCCCCCGTGGTCGAGCGCGAGGCCCGCGAGCAGAACAAGACGCTAGAGGAGCACTACGCCCACCTGCTGGTGCACGGCACGCTGCACGCCCAGGGCTGGGACCACGAAACCAGCGAACAGGACGCGCAGGAAATGGAAGCGTACGAGACCGCCATCCTGCAGGAGTTGGGCTTCGCGGACCCCTACGCGGCATAACTGGCAGGCGCTCACCACCACGGGCGCCGGGGTGCGGAAAGCTGTTTTGCGCCCAGGTCACAAACGCGCCCGCCGGTGCGGCCTAAGATGCCGCGCGACCTGCGTCCTGCAGGTCCGCCTCTCACGCGGCGACCATCTCTTAAGGGAAGAACCCACGCATGGACATCCTGGGCTGGACGACCTCCATCGGCCACTTGGCACTTCTGCTCGCCGCCGCATTCATGGCCGGTGCGCTCAACGCGGTAGCCGGCGGCGGCAGCTTCCTCACCCTGCCCGCGCTGGTGTTCACCGGCGTGCCGCCCGTGGTCGCCAACGCCACCGGCACTGTGGCCTTGCTGCCCGGCTACATGGCCGGTGCCTGGGGCTTTCGGGAAGACATGCAGCCGCCGCCGGGCCTGTCGATGCGCGCCGTGGTCGTGCTGTCGCTCATCGGCGGCTCGGCCGGTGCGGCGCTGCTGCTGTTCACGCCCGACGCCACCTTCCGCAAGGTCGTGCCCTGGCTGCTGCTGGCGGCCACGGCACTCTTCGCCTTTGGCCCGCAGCTGCGGCAATGGGCCGGCAAAGCCGGCCATGGCACGCCCTCGGCCCTGAAAGCCGGCGCGGGCATGCTGGCGGTGGCGGCCTACGGTGGCTATTTCAACGGCGGCCTGGGCATCCTGCTGCTGGCGCTGTTCGGGCTGCTGGGGCAGACGCAGCTCAACGCCATGAACGGCATGAAGAACCTCGTGTCGGCCCTGCTCACGGCGATTGCCGTGGCCATCTATGCCGCAGGCGGCATCGTGCTGTGGCCGCAGGCCCTGGTGATGATGGTGGCCGCCACGTTGGGCGGCTATGGCGGCGCGCGCGTGGCACGCCAACTGCCTGCGCCGGTGCTGCGCTGGGGCATTGTGGCCACGGGGCTGGTGATGGCAGGGCTGTTCTTCCTGAAGGGCTGAACCCCGCCCCCAGGCGCGCTACAGCAAGCGCGCCTTCACCATCTTGCCTTTGACGCGGCCCGCATTCAGCTTGGCGCAGGCCTGGGCCGCGATGGCGCGGTCCACGGCCACGTAGGTGGAAAAATCGTTGACGCTGATCTTGCCGATCTGCTCGCGCGCATAGCCGAAGTCGGCGCACATGGCGCCCATCACGTCGCCGGCGCGGATCTTCTCCCTGCGCCCGCCGATGATTTGGATGGTGCACATGGGTGGCCGCAGTTCGCCCCCTGCCGTGGGGGTGAGTTCATCCACCGGAAAGAACTCGCAGGCACGGCCTTGCAGCAATTCGATCCTGCCCACGCTGCCCATCTCATCCATGCTGACCAGGTTCAGCGCCAGCCCCTCGGCATCGCCGCGGCCCGTGCGGCCGATGCGGTGGATGTGCACCTCGGGATCGGGCGTCACGTCGACGTTGATCACGGCCGAGAGGTCGGCAATATCGATGCCGCGCGCCGCCACGTCGGTGGCCACGAGCACGCTGCAGCTCTTGTTGGCAAACTGCACCAGCACCTCGTCACGCTCGCGCTGCTCCAACTCGCCAAACAGGGCGAGGGCACTGAATCCCTGGCTCTGCAGCGCAGTCACCACGTTACGGCACTGCTGCTTGGTATTGCAGAAGGCAATGCTCGACGCAGGGCGAAAGTGCGCGAGCATGCGCGCCACCACGTCGACCTTCTCGCGTGCATCCACCTCATACCAGCGCTGCGCGATCTTGCCTGCACCGTGCTGGGCGGCCACCTTCACCATCTGGGGCGCGCGCATGAAACGCTGTGCCAGTCCCGCAATGCCGTCGGGATAGGTGGCGGAGAACAGCAGGGTCTGGCGCTCGGCCGGACACTGGCGCACCACGGTCTCAATATCGGCCAGGAAGCCCATGTCCAGCATGCGGTCGGCCTCGTCAAGCACCAAGGTCTTGAGGTTGGCGATGTCGAGCTTGCCGCGCTCCATCAGGTCCATCACGCGGCCCGGCGTGCCGACCACGATGTGGGCACCGTTCTCCAGCGAAGCAATCTGGCCGCGCGAAGGCACGCCCCCATACACAGTGACGACCTTGATGTTGTCTTGCGCACGCGCCAAGCGGCGGATCTCGGTGGCCACCTGATCGGCCAGCTCGCGCGTGGGGCACAGTACCAGGCCCTGGACGGCGAACCAGCGCGGGTTCAGCCGATCGACCATGGCCAAGCCAAAGGCCGCTGTCTTGCCGCTGCCGGTGCTGGCCTGGGCGATCAGATCACGGCCCTGCAGGCTGAAAGGCAGGCTGGCGGCCTGGATGGGCGTCATCTGCGCATAGCCCAGCTGCTGCAGGTTGGCCAGCATTTCAGGGGACAGAGGCAGCGATGAGAAGGCGGTGGCGGACGGAGCAGGCGACGCGCCTGAAGAGATGGTCATGGTCGCCAATTATCCCGGCGGCGCTATCCGCAGCGGAAGGGTCACCGGTCCGTCGTTGACCAGGTGCACCTGCATGTCGGCGGCAAAGCGGCCCGTGGCCACCATGGGGTGCACGGCGCGCGCCTGGGCGACGAAGTAGTCGTACAGCCGCTCCCCCTGCGCCGGCGGTGCCGCCTGCGTGAAGCTGGGCCGGTTGCCGCCGCGCGTGTCGGCGGCCAGGGTGAACTGGCTGACGATGAGCAGGCCGCCGCAGGTGCCCTGCCCGTCCAGGTCCTGCACGCTGCGGTTCATCTTGCCGGCCTCGTCGCTGAAGATGCGCAGCTTGAGCATTTTGGCCAGCAGCTTGTCGGCCTGCGCCTCGCTGTCGCCCTGCTCGGCGCACACCAGCGCCAGCAGCCCCGGGCCGATGCGGCCCACGATCTCGCCGGCCACTTCCACGCGCGCCTCGCGCACGCGCTGCAGCAGGCCGATCATGTGCCGGCTCCTCCCGGCGCGGCCGCCTCGGCAGTCTCGAACACCGTAGCCTGCCCTTCGGGCAGCAGTTCGATGGTGGCGCGCAGGCCGGGCACGGCCTGCATCAGGGCCTGCTCGACGGCGGTGCGCTGCTCGGCGGCGTGCCCCAGCGTCCAGTGCGCGGGCACATGCATGTGCAGATCCACGTAATTGCGCGCGCCGGCGCGGCGCGAGGTGAGGCTGTCGAAATACACCACCCCTGCGCTGGCGTGGTTGTGCTCGCCCAACACCGTGAACACGCGCGCCAGCAGGCTGGGCTCCATGGCTTCGTCCATGAGACCCTGCGAGGCGCGCCAGATCAGCACGCCCCCTTCGCGCAGGATGTTCAACGCCACCGCGATCGCCACCAGCGGGTCCAGCCACAGCCAACCTGTGGCGCCAGCGGCCAGTAGCCCGCCCACCACGCCGATGGAGGTCCACACATCGGTCATCAGGTGCCGCGCATCGCCTTCCAGCGCCAGCGACCGATGCACCTGCGCCGCGCGCAGCATGCCCCATGCGAGCAGGCCGTTGCAGGCCGTGCTCAACAGCGACAGGCCCATGCCCCAGCCCAGTTGCTCCAGCGGCTGCGGGTGCATCAGCCGCAGCACGGCCGCCCAGAGGATGGCGATGCTGGCCCCCACGATGAGAATGCCCTCGAAGCCGGACGAGAAATATTCCGCCTTGTGGTGTCCGTAGGGGTGGTCGCCGTCCGCCGGGCGGCGCGCAATGGTCACCATGGCCAGCGCGAACATCGCGCCCGCCAGATTGACGAACGACTCCAGCGCATCCGACAGCAGGCCCACCGAGCCGCTGACCCACCAGGCCAGCGTCTTGAGCACGATGGTGAGCAGGGCCACGCCCACCGAGGCGCGCAGCAGGTTGTGGGGCGTCATCCACGCGGGAACGCTCAAGGGGCCGGAGGGTGCGGAAGGCATACAGCGATTATCCCGCCGCCTTGCCGCCCTGCTGGCACACAAGCGCCCGGCGCGCCGCCGGACACGCCTGCTCGCCAAAGGCCAGGCGTTGGGATATAAGCTCCGGGACCGACCGCCCACTGGCACTGGATATGCCCTCCCCTCGCCCCCCTGCCTCCCCCCCCTGCCCGACCTGGGCCCCCGCGCCAGTGATGCGCTGCTGCGGCTCATCGCCGACTCGGTGCCCGTCATGCTGGCCTATTACGAATCGACCAGCCTGCGCTGCGTGTTCGCCAACCAGCGCTACGCCGCCTTCAGCGGGCAAACGGTGCAGAGCATCATCGGCAAGACGGTGCGCGAGGCGATCGGCGAAAAGGCCTGGCAGGAGATCCTGCCCTACGTGCAGCGCGCGCTGGCTGGGGAGAGCGTTCAGTACACCCGCGAATACGCCGGCCCGCAGGGGCGCGCGCATATGCTGGAGATCAGCCTGCAGCCGCACTTCGGGGTGCGCGAAGGACGCAACGCGATGGTGGGTGCATTCGTGCTCATCAACGACATCACCCACCACTGGGAGGCCGAGCGCGCCGTGCGCCAGAGCGAGGAGCGCATGCGCAAGTTCGCCATCGCTACCGAGGAGGGACTTGCCTTTCACCGCGACGGGCGCATTCTGGATGCCAACGAAGCGTTGCAGCGCATGGTTGGCTATTCGCTGGCCGAGCTCGTAGGCCAATCCATCTTCGATTTCGCGCTGCCCGAGTACCGCGCGCTGGCCGTGGAATACACGCGCCGCGGCAGCGAGAAGCCCTGCGAGCTCGCCATGCGCCACAAGGACGGCCGCGTGATCCCGATCGAGGTGGTGGGCAAGACCATGCCCCAGCAGGAGGGTGACTACCGCGTGGTGGTGGTGCGCGACATCACGGCGCGCAAGCAGGCGCAGGAGCAGGCGCAGGAGCAGGCGCGCTTCCTGGTGCTGCATGACACGCTGACCCAACTGCCCAACCGGCGCCACCTCATGATGCAGTTGGCACGCATGGCGAGTGCCGCGCAGGAGCGGCAGACCCGCGCCGCCGTGCTGTTCATCGACCTGGACCACTTCAAGACGGTCAACGAGTCGCTGGGAAACCAGGCCGGCGACCAGCTGCTGATAGAGATTGCGCGGCGCCTGCAGGACGGGGTGAAGGCCACCGACTTCGTCGCGCGTGTGGGCGGCGACCAATTCATCGTGCTGCTGCCCGACCTGGCCAACCGCGCCGCAGCGGCCGAAGTGGCCGATGCGCTGCTGGCGCGCGTGCGCGCCGAGTTCGCCATCGGTGGCACGCCGCTGTCGCTATCACCCTCCATCGGCATCAGCGTCTTTCCGGACGACGGCTACAGCCCCGACGAGCTGCTGCGACGCGCCGACGCGGCCATGCACCACACCAAGGAAAGCGGGCGGGGCACGCGCATGTTCTATGAACCGGGCATGGAAGGCCAACCCACGGAGCTGCTGCAGCAAGAGCACCTGCTGCGCGAGGCCGTGTTCCAAGGGGCCTTCGCACTGCACTACCAGCCCCAGGTGCGGGTGGCCGACGGCCGGCTGGTGGGCTTTGAGGCGCTGGTGCGTTGGCGACACCCGGTGCGCGGCCCCGTGGGGCCGGATGAGTTCATTCCGCTCGCCGAATCGCGCGGGCTCATCACGCCCATTGGGCGCTGGGTGCTGCGCGAGGCCTGCCGCCAGCTCAAGGCATGGCACGACGAAGGGCTGCCCCGGGTGCCGGTGGCGGTGAACCTCTCTGCCATCGAGTTCCGCCAGCGCGACGTGGTGGGCGAGATCGCCCAGGTGCTGCAGTCGGCGGGGCTCGCACCGCAGTACCTGGAGGTGGAGATCACCGAATCCGCCCTCATGCAGCAGGCCGACCACACGCGCACCACCCTGCAGGCCCTGCAGGCCCTGGGCGTTGCCGTAACGGTGGACGACTTCGGCACGGGCTACTCGTCGCTGGCCTACCTCAAACGCTACCCGCTGGACAAGATCAAGGTGGACCGCTCCTTCGTCACCGACACGCCTGCCGACAGCGAAGACGTGGCCATCGTCACCGCCATCATCCAGCTCGCGCGCAGCCTGCAGCTGCAGCCCGTGGCCGAAGGCGTGGAGACCGCGGAGCAGCTCGCGCTGCTGCAGCGCCTGGGCTGCGAACTGGCGCAGGGCTTTGGCATCGCACCGCCCATGGATGCGCAGCGCGCCCGCGAGTGGCTGCGCGCCCAGGCCGAGTGAGCGGCCGGCCTGGCCCGGCCCGGCGCCGTGCCCACGCTGACACATGCGGCGTGGACAATAGGCACCATGGCTCAGATCCCCGCACTTCCCGATCCCACCTTCCACGCGACCGAGACCGAGGCGCTGGCCCAGGTGCAGCGCATCTACCAGCAGCAGATCGACCACCTGCGCAGCGCCATGCAGCGCTTCGTGGCGGGAGAGACGCCCGCCGCGCCCGTGCGCGCGTTCTATCCCTTCGTGCGTGTGCAGACCAGCACCGTGGCGCGCGCGCCCACGCACCTGGCCTATGGCTTCGTGGAGGGGCCGGGGCGCTACGAGACCACGCTCACGCGGCCTGACCTGTTCGCCGACTACTACACGGAGCAGCTGCGCCTGTTGCGCGCCAGCCACAACGTCGAGCTGGAAGTGGGCGTGAGCAATCAGCCCATCCCCATCCACTTCTCGTTCGCCGAGCACGACCACATCGAAGGCACGCTCAGCCCCGAGCGGCGCATGCTGATGCGCGACGTGTTCGACCTGCCCGACCTGGAGGCCATGGACGACGGCATTGCCAACGGCACCTGGTCGCCGCGCGCTGGCGAGGCGCAGCCGCTGTCGCTGTTTACCGCGCCGCGCGTGGACTATTCGCTGCACCGCCTGCGCCACTACACCGGCACGCAGCCCGAGTGGTTCCAGAACTTCGTGCTGTTCACCAATTACCAGTTCTACATCGACGAGTTCGTGCGCCTGGGCCATGCCGAGATGGCCAAGCCCGACAGCGAGTACATCGCCTTCATCGAGCCGGGCAACGTGGTCACGCGCCGCACGGGCCTGCCCGCGCAGGTCGGCGACGACCTGGGCGTGGCCCCGGCCCGCCTGCCGCAGATGCCCGCCTACCACCTCGTGCGCGCGGACCGCAGCGGCATCACCATGGTCAACATCGGCGTGGGCCCGAGCAACGCCAAGACCATCACCGACCACATCGCCGTGCTGCGCCCCCACGCCTGGATGATGCTGGGCCACTGCGCGGGCCTGCGCAACAGCCAGCAGCTGGGCGACTACGTGCTGGCCCACGCCTACGTGCGCGAGGACCATGTGCTGGACGAGGAGCTGCCGCTGTGGGTGCCCATCCCCGCGCTGGCCGAGATCCAGATGGCGCTGCAGCAGGCCGTGGCCGACGTGACGCAGATGCCGCAGGACCAGCTCAAGCGCATCATGCGCACCGGCACCGTGGCCAGCACCGACAACCGCAACTGGGAATTGCTGCCCGACAACATGCCCCAGCGCCGCTTCAGCCAAAGCCGCGCAGTGGCGCTGGACATGGAAAGCGCCACCATCGCCGCCAACGGTTTTCGCTTTCGCGTGCCCTACGGCACCCTGCTGTGCGTGAGCGACAAGCCGCTGCACGGCGAGATCAAGCTGCCCGGCATGGCCAACCATTTCTACCGCGAACGCGTGGACCAGCATCTGCGCATCGGCATGCGCGCCATCGACATCCTGCGCGCGGGTGGTGTGCACCGGCTGCACAGCCGCAAGCTGCGCAGCTTTGCCGAAGTGGCGTTCCAGTAGCCGCAGCCATTGCTACTTCATCGATAGCTGCTCGCGCTTATCCCATAAGCGTTTGAGCCGCTTTTTATCAATTTAGAGTAGCAACAACACCGCGACGAAAGCCAGCGTGTGCAGCACCACGCCGCCACCGGCCGCCACGGCATAACGCCAGCCCCCGCTGACCAGGGCCGTCACGCATTTGCTGACGGCGTGCACGCTCAGCCCCGCCGCCAGCGCGCTCACCAGGCTGGGCCCCACGGGGTCCAGCGGCCGGCCCTGCGACATGATGGCCGCGGCGGCCGCATGGACGTCGGCCAGCGCCGCCACCAGGGCGCCGGCCAGCAGGCCCGCGTCGCCCCACCAGCCGCGCAGTGCCTGCACCAGCACCTGCACAGCCGTGAGCAGCGCGGCGATCAGCAGCGCGTCGCGCAGTTTGAACAGCGCCGTGCCGTCCACGTCCGCCGGGGCCGGCGCCTCACCCGCGGGCATGCTGCGCAGCAGTGCCCACCCCCAGACCAGCGCCACCACCCCGCCCGCCAGTGCCGGCGCCCACAACCGCACCAGCCACTGGGGCTGCACGGTGGCCGCCACCACCAGGATCTGCACCATGGTCGCCACGCACGACAGCACGGCCGCACCCCCCTGCGCGCGCACGGGCTCGCGCCCCTCGCGCACGGCCACGCCCAGACTGGCGATGGTGGCGGTGCTGGAGATGAAACCCGAGGCCAGCGCCGACAGGGCGTTCGCGCGGCGCGCGTCCATGAGCCGGCGCGCCAGATGCGCCAGCGCCTGGATCACCAGCAGCACCACCACCAGGCGCACCAGCACCTGGGGGTTCAGCGCCTCCCCCCACAGGGGCTGGTTGGGCGCCAGCGGCAATACCAGCAGCGCCAGCGCAGCCAGGATCAGCCCGCCCCGCACCTCGCCCTGGCGCAGCCACTCGCGCGAAAACTCGTGCAGCGCCTCACGCGCCGCCAGCAGGCTGGTCACGGCGACGGCCAGCCCCGCCGCCACGGGCAGGCTCTGCGTGCACAGCACGCCGATCAGGTAGGCCAGCAGCAGCGCGATTTCGGTGGTCACGCCGGGGTCTTCGGAGCGGTCGCGCGCATAGGCCACCACGCCCAGCAGCGCAATGAACACCGCGCCCACCGCCACCAGCGCCTCGCTGCCCAGCAGCGCCGCCGTCGCACCCGACACCGCCGCCAGCGTGAACGAGCGCACGCCCGCGAGCGCGCGCAACGGGCCCTGACCCTTGCGCCGTTCGCGCTCGATACCCATCAGCAGGCCGCTGCCCAGGGCGCCCGCCAGAACGGCCAGCGTGTCCTGAAAGCCGGTTGTGTCCATGGTGTTCATCGTGGTTGGTTGGCTTTGACGATTGGACCATGGAAAGCGGGCATCCAAAGGGCGCCCCGCTCTCAGAACACTCTGGTTTTGATAGCTATCAGCGCTTGTCAGTAAAGCGCCAGCGCCATTTTTCTCATAAACCTCTGCAATGGCGCGGTCTTCCCCCCACAATCGCGCCATGCAAGTGCTTCTGGAAGCCCGCGACCTGCGCAAGCGCTATGGCACCGCCACCGTGGTGGATGGGCTGTCGTTCGCCATCGCGCCGGGGGAGTGCCTGGGCGTGATCGGCCCCAACGGCGCGGGCAAGACCACCACCCTGCGCATGTGCCTGGGCCTCACGGCGCCCGACGAGGGCAGCGTGCACTTTCACCCTGGCGGCGGCGCTGCGCCGCTCGCCATGCCGCAGGACGCGCTGGCCATCAAGGCCCAACTGGGCGTGGTCACGCAGTTCGACAGCCTGGACCCGGACTTCAGCTGCGCCGAAAACCTGCGCGTGTTCGGCCGCTACTTCGGCCTGAAGGGCACGGCCATGGCACAGCGCATCGCGCCGCTGCTGGAGTTCGCCGCGCTCACGGCCAAGGCCGACGCGCGGCCGGGCGAACTGTCGGGGGGCATGCGCCGGCGCCTGTCGCTGGCGCGCGCATTGGTCAACGACCCGCGCCTGCTGCTGCTGGACGAGCCCACCACCGGCCTGGACCCGCAGGCGCGCCACCTGATGTGGGAGCGGCTGCAGCAGCTGCTGCAGGGCGGCAAGGCCATCCTGCTGACGACGCACTTCATGGATGAGGCCGAGCGCCTGTGCTCGCGCCTGCTGGTGCTGGACCATGGCCGCAAGATCGCCGAAGGCACGCCGCGCGCGCTGATCGCCGAGCACCTGGAGCCCGACGTGGTCGAGGCCTACGGCCCCGGCGCGCTGGCCCTGGCGCAGGATGCGCAGTTGCGTCCGCTGGCGCGGCGTGTGGAAGTCAGCGGCGAGACCGTGTTCTTCTACACGCAGGACGCCCGCCCGCTGCTGCAGGCGCTGTCGGTCCACGGCAGCCTGCGCACCCTGCACCGGCCCGCGAACCTGGAGGACCTGTTCCTCAAGCTCACCGGACGTCAAATCCGCGAGGAAGGCTGACATGCCCACGCCCACCACGCCCAGCCCCTGGCGCGCGCCCGACCTGTCGATGCGCTGGTGGCCCGTGTTCTTGCGCAACCTGCTGGTGTGGCGCAAGCTGGCGGTGCCCAGCCTGCTGGGCAACATCGCCGAGCCGCTGATGTGGCTGGTGGCCTTCGGCTACGGCATGGGGGCGCTGGTGGGACAGGTGCAGGTGGGCGGGCAGAACGTGCCCTACATCCTGTTCCTGGCCAGCGGGTCGATCTGCATGAGCGCCATGAACGCGGCCAGCTTCGAAGCGCTGTACTCGGCCTTCTCGCGCATGCATGTCCAAAAGACCTGGGACGGCATCATGAACGCCCCCATCAGCCTGGACAGCGTGCTGCTGGCCGAGATGCTGTGGGCCGCATTCAAGGCGCTGTTCACCACCACCGCCATCCTGGGGGTGATGCTGGCGCTGGGCATCAGCTACAGCCCCAAGCTGATCGTGGCCTGGCCCGTGCTGCTGTGCGTGGGCATCATGTTTTCCAGCATCGCGCTCATCTTCAATGCGCTGGCCAAGGGCTACGACTTCTTCACCTATTACTTCACGCTGGTGCTCACGCCCATGATGTTCCTGTCGGGTGTTTTCTTCCCGCGCGAACAGCTGCCCACGGCCATACGCCTCGCCTCGGACTGGCTGCCACTCACCAATGCCGTGGAACTGATGCGCCCTCTCTTCATGGACCAGTGGCCGCAGCACCCACTGCGCCACGGCCTGGTGATCGCCGTGACCACCGTGGCCGCGTACTGGGTGGCCCTGGCGCTCACCCGCAAGCGCTTTCGCGCCTGAGCCTTTCACGCATGACCACGCTTCTGAGCGCCGAATACATCGCCCTGGTGGACCGGGGCGTCTCCACCATCGTGGCCTCGCGCGACGCGCAGTTGCGTCCCAGCGTGACGCGGTAGACGCGCGCATCAGCACCAACGGCCAGCGCATCACGGTCTTCCTGCGGCGAAGCCAGTCACGACAGCTTCTGGCCGACATTGCCACCACCGGCCACATTGCCGTGGTCTTCAGTGCCCCCCTCGCACCGCACGGTGCAGGTCAAGGCCACCGCCGCCGTGCAACGTGCCGTGCAGCCGGCCGACGAGCCCGCGCTGCAAAGCTACCTGTCCGCCATGCAGCATGCCGTGGCCCAGGTGGGCTATGGCCCGCAGTACACCGCGGCCATGCTGAATGCACCACGGGACGATCTGGTGGCAGTGGAGTTTTCGCCCGAAGCCGCGTTCGACCAGACCCCCGGCCCGCATGCCGGCGAACCGTTGCGCAAGGAGCGCCAGCCGTGAACGTGCCGCCCACCCTGCGCTCCATCCGCGCCTGCCTGGAGGGCGCGATTCCTGCCATCATGGCCACCTGCGCCTCCGACGGCACGCCCAACGTGGCCTACATCTGACAGGTGGTCTACGTCGATGAGCAGCATGTGGCCCTGTCGTTCCAGTTCTTCAACAAGACGCGCGCCAACATCCTCGCCAACCCCTATGCCAGCGTGCTGGTGCTGGACCCCGTGACAGCACGCTGCTTTCGCCTGCACCTGCGCTTCTTGCGCACGGAGGCGGAAGGCGCACTGTTCGAGCGCATGCGCGCGCAGCTGGCGGGCATCGCCTCGCACAACGGCATGGCGGGCGTCTTCGAACTCAAGGGATCGGATGGCTACGCCTTCGAGCGCATCGAACCCGTGCCCGGAGAAGGACTGGCACCCAGCCCCGCGCAACTGCCACGCGCCGATCTGCTGGGCGCCGTGCGCCTGTGCAGCCAGCGCCTGGCGCGCTGCACCACGCTCGACGAGCTGCTACAGACACTGCTGGCGGGCCTGCACGAGCATCTGCACGTGCAGCATGCGATGGTGCTCATGCTGGATGCGCAAGCGGGCCACCTGTACACCGTGGCAAGCCATGGCTACACACATTCGGGCGTGGGCTCGGAGATCAAGCTGGGCCAGGGCGTGATAGGCGTGGCCGCGCGCGAAGCCACGCCGGTACGCATCAGCCACATGACCCATGCCGCGCTGTACAGCCATGCCATGCGCAGCAGCCTGGGACAGAGCGCGCCCGCGCACGAGATCCCCTACCCGGGCCTGCCCGCGCCGCACAGCCAGCTGGCCGTGCCCCTGTTGAGCTGCGGCCGCACGCTGGGGGTGCTGTTCGTGGAAAGCCCGCTGGACCTGCAGTTCCGCTACCCTGAGGAAGACGCGCTGGTGGCGCTGGCAGGACAGCTGGCCGCCGCGATCGACCTGCTGCAGTCGGCCGACGAAGCCACGGAAGCATCGCAAGAAGCCGCGCCCGCGCCGGCGCCGCGGGGGGCGCCCGTGCGGGTGCGGCATTTCGCGGTGAACGACAGCGTGTTCGTCAATGACACCTACCTTATCAAGGGCGTGGCGGGCGCGATCCTGTGGAAGCTGCTGCGCGACCATGAGCGCACCGGACGGCAGGACTTCAGCAACCGCGAACTGCGCCTGGACCCCAGCCTGCGCCTGCCAGGCGTGGCCGACAACCTGGAGGCGCGCCTGCTGTTGCTGCAGCGCCGACTGCAGGAAAGCGACACCGGCATCCATATCGACAAGACCGGCCGTGGGCGACTGCGGCTGCGCCTGGACGCACCTGCGCAGTTGGAAGAGATGGCCGGCGGTTGAAGGTCGCGCCGCCGCGGCGCTCACTTGATTGGGCGCCGGCGCAGCAACTCGATGTTGGCGCGCTGCTCTGGGGTGAAGGATGCCAGCGCGCTGGTGCGCGAAGCCTTGTCAGCCAGCGATTCCATGGCGAGGAACATGCCCGCGTGCAGTGCGGCATACACCGCCGTGGCGTACTCGATGCTGCTGACCCGGTGGCGGGCCAGCAAGGCACGGATGCGCGGATCCGCATCCAGCTGACGCGCCAGCTCCTGAACGGACTGCGCGTCCGGCTCGTCGTCGTCGCCGGGACGTGCGGCTTCTGGCGACGCAGCCTGCAGTGCCTCCATGCGCTCCAGCAACTGGGGCGTGAGCCGAAAGCGTTCGGGGGGCGGGGGGCCCGCAGCCAGGGCACTCGCGCTGGCCACGCAAAGCCAGAATGCAGCCAGGGTATGGCGCAACAACCCATGGCTCATCGCGCAAGCTCCAAAGCACGTGCCAGCTTGCCCCACTCGCCATTCGACAGGTGCGGACGCATGACACTCAATGCCGTGTCAAAGATGCCGGGAGGCGCATTGCGCCGCATGTCACCGAGCACCATGGCCCGCTCGCTCGGGGTCATGCTGGGCAGCATCCAGCGCAGCGTGACGAGCATCTCGTCCGGCGGTATCGACGCTACCAGCGCACCCTCGATGGCAGCCAGTTCCGCGTCGCTGGCGTGCTGCTAAAAAACGCTTATGCGAACCCTCAAAATTTCTTAAGCGCGCACTGCCGAACCGGAGCGCGTCATGCAGCCTGGCGCAGCAAGTCCACCGCGCGCTCGGCAATCATCACCGTGGGTGCATTCGTGTTGCCGCTCACAATGCGCGGCATGATGGATGCGTCCACCACACGCAGAGCCTGCAGGCCATGCACACGCAGTTGGGCATCCACCACGTCCAGCGGACCGCAGCCCATGCGGCACGTGCCCACGGGGTGGTAGATGGTGTCGGCCCAGTCGCGGATGAACTGCTCGATCTGTGCATCGCTTTGCGCGCGGGACGAATGGGGCAGCTCACGCGCGCCCAGGCTGGCCAGAGCGGGCTGCGCCAGGATCTCGCGCATGCGCCGCACGCCGCGCACCATGCGCCGCATGTCGTCGGGATCACTGAAGAATGCCGGGTCCACCCGCGGAGCGGCCGCCGGGTCGGCGCTGGCCAGCGTCACCCGGCCGCGGCTTCGGGGCTGCAGCAGGCATACATGGCAGGAATAGCCATGACCCCATGTGACCCGCCGGCCGTGGTCCAGCAGCTTGCCGACCACGAAGTGCAGCTGCAGGTCGGGCAATGGCTCCTCGGGGCGACTCTTGATGAAGCCGCCAGCCTCGGCGAAGTTGGTGGTCAGCATGCCGCCGCGGTGCGCACGCCACTCCCGCACGCCGCGCAGCACGTTCAGCGCCCCGGGCAGCGACAGGCCGAAAAGGTCCGTCAACCGCGGTGCGTCCATCACCTGCACCACGTCGGGATGGTCGTGCAGATGCGCGCCCACGCCCGGCAGATCGTGCACCACGCCAATGCCGTGGCTCTGCAACTGCGCGCCCGGCCCCACACCCGAGAGCATGAGCAATTGCGGCGACAGCAGCGCCCCCGCCGACAGCAGCACCTCACGCGTGGCGCGCACCTGCTGCGTCTGGCCGCCTCGGCGGTATTCCACGCCCGTGGCGCGCCGGCCCTCAAACAGGATGCGCGTGGCCTGCGCGCCGGTCACGACCTGCAGATTGGTCCGGCCCAGGTGGGGCGTGAGGTAGGCCTTGGCCACGCTGAAGCGTTCGCCCGCCCGGTGCGTGACCTGGTAGAGACCTACGCCCTCCAGTTGCGCGCCGTTGAAGTCGTCATTGCGTGGATGGCCAGCCTGCACGCCGGCTTCGACGAAGGCGCGGCTGGCACGCTGCGGCGACTGCAGGTCCGTCACATTCAGCGGCCCGTCCGTGCCGTGCCAGGCGCTTGCACCGCGCTCGTTGCGCTCGGCCCGAAGGAAGTACGGCAGCACGTCGTTCCAGCCCCAGCCTGCATTGCCGGCCGCAGCCCAGTGGTCGTAGTCGCTGGCGTGGCCGCGCGCGTAGATCATGGCGTTGACCGAGCTGGAGCCACCCAGCACCTTGCCGCGCGGCTGGTAGCCCCGACGCCCGCCCAGGCCCGCCTGCGGCGTGGTGTGCAGCCCCCAGTTGAAGGCGCCGCTGCGCGCCATGGCGGCCAGCCCCGCCGGGCAATGGATGAGCACACTGGCATCGCTGCCGCCCGCCTCCAGCAGGCACACGCGCACCGTGGGGTCCTCGCTCAGCCGCCCCGCCAGCACGCAGCCCGCCGAGCCGCCCCCGATCACGACATAGTCGAACTCACGCATGCAGTGTCCCCTCGTTGTATGGCGATGCTGCAACGCAGCAGCAGACGCGCGATTGCCGATACCATCACGGCATCGTTTTTTTCTCACTACTACACTTTCAAGGGACATTTATATGACGATTTCGACCGTTGGCATCATCGGCGCGGGCACCATGGGCAACGGCATTGCCCAGGCATGCGCTGTGTCGGGCATCAATGTGGTGATGGTGGACATCTCCGACGCTGCCGTGCAAAAGGGCGTGGCCACCGTGGCGGGTAGCCTGGACCGCCTGATCAAGAAAGAAAAGATCACCGAAGCCGACAAGAGCGCCGCCCTCGCGCGCATCAAAACCTCCACCAGCTACGACGACCTGAAGGCCGCCCAGATCGTGATCGAGGCTGCCACCGAGAACTACGAACTCAAGCTCAAGATCCTCAAGCAGGTGGACGCGCTGGTGGCGCCCGAAGTGATCATTGCGTCCAACACCTCTTCGATCTCCATCACCAAGCTGGCGGCCGCCACGTCGCGCGCCGACCGGTTCATCGGCATGCATTTCTTCAACCCCGTGCCGATGATGGCGCTGGTGGAGATCATTCGCGGCCTGCAGACTTCCGACGCCACGCACGACACGGTGAAGCAGCTCTCCGAGCGCCTGGGCAAGTCGCCCATCACCGTGAAGAACGCCCCCGGCTTCGTGGTCAACCGCATCCTGGTGCCCATGATCAACGAGGCCTTCTTCGTGCTGGCAGAGGGCCTGGCAACGCCCGAGGACATCGACGCCGGCATGAAGCTCGGCTGCAACCAGCCCATCGGCCCGCTGGCGCTGGCCGACATGATCGGCCTGGACGTGTGCCTGGCCGTGATGGATGTGTACCTGACCGAGTTCGGCGACAGCAAGTACCGCCCCTGCCCGCTGCTCAAGGAGATGGTGGCCGCCGGCCGCCTGGGCCGCAAGACCGGCCGCGGCGTGTACCAGTACTGACCTGACCCAGACCACCTGCCATGCCCGTTCGCAACCCCTTCAAGCACGCACTGGCCGCCGGTCAGGCGCAGATCGGTATCTGGTCCACCCTGCCATCACCCCTGGTCACCGAGCTGATCGCGGGATCGGGCTTTGACTGGGTGCTGCTGGACACGGAACACACGCCCAGCGACGTACCGCTCATGGTGCAGCAGCTGCAGGCTGTGGCCGCCGGCTGCCGGAACCACACGCACGGCGTGGTGCGCCCGGCCTGGAACGATCTGGTACTGATCAAGCGCTACCTGGACATCGGCGCGCAAACGCTGCTGCTGCCCTTCGTGCAGAACGCGGACGAGGCGCGCGCCGCCGTGGCCGCCATGCGCTACGCGCCGCGCGGCATCCGCGGCATGGGCGGCTCCATGCGCGCCTCGGACTTCGGCCGCGACGCGGCCTATGTACGCGATGCGGAGAACGAGCTCTGCCTGCTGGTGCAGGTGGAGACGGCCGAGGCGCTGGAGCATATTGAGGCCATCGCCGCGGTGGAGGGCGTGGACGGCATCTTCATCGGCCCGGCCGACCTGTCCGCCAGCATGGGCTTCCCGGGTGAGGCCAACCACCCCACGGTGCGCGCCGCGATCGACGACGCGATCCGCCGCATCCGCGCGGCCGGCAAGGCACCGGGCATCCTCGTGGTGGACGAAGCCCGGGCGCGCGAATGCCTGGCCCTGGGCGCGCAGTTCGTGGCCGTGGGCATGGACATGCTCCTGCTGCGCCAGGCCGCGGACGGGCTGGCCGCGCGCTTCCGGCCAGGCGCACGCGGGCCCGTCGCCACGAGCTACTGACCCCGAGCGCCGCCCGCGCGGTCGGCGCTTCCGCCTACCAAACCGCCCGCCACAGCGTGTTTCGGTCGCCAATCTCGCTACATTAGGGCCTGTTCACACTATTTTTGCCAGTGCGAATGGCGTGAAAACCGCGCCAATCTAGTGTAGTGTTTGATTCTTAATGAAACTTAATTGAGCAACCACGCTCCAATGCTCTACTACGGTTTGCATTGGAGTGAAAAATTGCGAGTTGCCCCGACGATTGTGTTGACGGATGAAGAGGAAAGCGAGCTGAGCCGGCTGGCGCGCTCCAAGCGCACCAGCGTCAGATTGGCCCAGCGCGCCCAGATCGTGCTGCTGGCCGCGCAGGGGCTGCAAAACAAGGATATTGCCGAGCAGCTTGGCATTGGGCGCGTGCAGGTGGCGCGCTGGCGTGAACGCTACCTGCAATTGGGGCTGCAAGGTATCGAGCGCGACTTGCCGCGCGGCGCACCGCCGGTGAAGGTGGATGTGGCCAAGCTTGTGAAGCTAACCACACAGACCAAGCCCGAGGCGGCCACGCACTGGAGCACGCGCACGATGGCCGCTGAGTTGGGCGTCAGCGCCAGCACCGTGATGCGCCATTGGCAGGCCCACGGTCTCAAGCCTCACATCGTGCGCGGCTTCAAGGTCTCGCGCGATCCGCAGTTCGTGCAAAAGCTCGAAGACATCGTGGGGCTTTACATGTCGCCGCCCGAGCATGCGCTGGTGCTGTGCTGCGACGAAAAGAGCCAGGTGCAGGCGCTGGACCGAACGCAGCCCGGGCTGCCGCTCAAGAAGGGGCGCGCGGCCACCATGACGCACGACTACAAGCGCAACGGCACAACCACCTTGTTCGCTGCGCTCAACGTGCTCAACGGTCAGGTCATCGGCCAGTGCCAGCAGCGCCACACCCACATCGAGTGGCTGAAGTTCCTGCGTCAAATCAATCGGGAGACGCCCAAGGACAAGACGCTGCATCTGATCGCCGACAACTACGCCACGCACAAGCATCCAGCTGTGCAGGAGTGGCTGGCCAAGCACCCCAGATTCAACATGCACTTCACGCCGACCTCGGCATCGTGGCTGAACATGGTCGAGCGCTTCTTTCGCGACATCTCCGAGAACCGGCTACGCCGCGGGGTGTTCACCAGCGTGCCCGAACTCGTCTCGGCCATCGATGAGTACATCGCGCATCACAACACCAACCCCAAGCCGTTCATCTGGACCAAGAACGCTCGCGACATCCTGCAAAAGGTCATCCGCGCCAATAGCCGATTAAGTTCCAAACAGAATGCAACACTACACTAGGCGCGTGACGACGCCAAGGCCGGGGCCTTGGCTAGGAGGGCAACGACGAATGGCGCGGTTTTCACTCCGTTCCCTCCGGGTTGCGATCAAAAAGGGCCATTCGCGGCGTTGCCAAGCCTCGCTGGGGTAGCACCCCAGCTTCGTTTGGCGCCTTGCGCCTGGCCCTTTTTGATCGCAACGCATCTGGCAAAAATAGTGTGAACAGGCCCTAGCTATAGCTGCCAGCGGTGATATGGCGGCGGTTCCAGCTTTCTACGTCTAGAAAAATTCCATCTGGGCGCTGCGCTACACTGCGCGCCAACAACCACCAGAGAGGGAAAAACCATGGACGTCCAGGTATCGTCCGAGCGCGCGCGGGCGCGCTCTGGGCTGCGCTCGTCCTTCGAGTCACAAGACATCGAGCCACACGCCATGCGCTTCACGGGCAGCGGCGGCGAGTACTTCCGCGTGTGGATCGTGAACGTACTGCTGAGCATTCTGACGCTGGGCCTGTACACCCCCTGGGCGCGGCGGCGTACGGCTCAGTACTTCTACGGCCACACGCTGGTGGCAGGCAGCCCCCTGGAATTCACCGCGCAGCAGCGGCGCATGGTGGTGGGCTTCGTCGTGCTGCTGCTGCTCACGGTCGCCTACCAGTTGGCCGTCAACACGGGGCAGGACACGGCCGTGGGCCTTTTCATCCTGGGCGGCGCGGCCCTGTCGCCGCTGATCTGGGGCAGCGCCATGCGCTTTCGCCTGGCCAACACGCGCTGGCGCGGGCTGCGTCTGCAGTTCGTGGCGAGCTGGCGCGAGGTCTACACCGCCAGCTGGCCCGTGTTCGCTCTGGCACTGGTGTGGCTGGGCGTGTTCTGGGGCCTGCAGTCCCTGGCCCCGGCCGCGGTGGTGAACGAAGAAACCGGCCGCAAGCTGCCCGAGGTCACCGCGCCGCTGATAGGTCTAGTGGCGCTGGGCCTGCTGCTCACGGTGCTGTGCATCATCCGGCTGGAGTTCAACTACCGCAGCCTCCTGGTGCTGCGCTCACGCATCGGCAACGAGGCCGGCCGCTGGAAGCCCGTGTACATGGATTTCGTGAAGCTGTGGCTGGCCACGCTGGCGGTGTTTCTCGTCTCGCTGCTGGTGCTCGTCGCGCTGGTCGCGGGCCTCTTCACGGGCTCGCTCGGACTCGTGTCCAAGCTGGGCAAGGGCGGGATGGGGCTGGGCATCTTCGTGCTGATCATGGCGGCCTTCGTGGGCGCGCTGCTGGCGATGATGCTGGCCACCGCACCGGCACGCGCCTATCGCGAGGCCGCGCTGTTTCGCCTGACCTGGAGCAACATCGGTGTGAGCCGCATCGCGCGCTTCAAGTGCAACCTCAGCACGGGCGGCTATGTGCTGCTGCGGCTGCGCAACATGCTGCTCACGGTACTGACGCTGGGGTTCTTCCGCCCATTCGCCATGGTGAGCGAATACCGCATGAAGCTCGAATCCGTCACCGTCCATGTCAAGGGCGGCGTGGACCAGGTGGCGGGGCGCCTGGGCCGGCAGCAGCCGGGCGGCATCGGCGATGCGCTGGCTGACGCGGCGGGCCTGGACCTGATCGGATGACCGGCCGCCCCAAAACACCTTCGCCCGGCGCCCCCTCGCGGAGACGCCATTGACGGGCATGGTGCTCGCCCATTGGTTCGACGGGCGCAGCAGCCGACCGCGCGCGGTGCAGGTGCGGCTGCTGCCCGCGCCCGACGGCCCCGCGCTGGAACTGCATGTGCCCGGTGCGCCGCCGCGCCGCTTTGCCCACCGAGACGTGACCTGGCCCGAGTCCTGGAACGCCTGGCGTCCGCAATCAAAACTCGTGGCCGATCTGGGCGACGACGGTAGCCTGGAGATCGACGACCCCGCCGCCTGGCAGGCCGCGCTGGATGCGGCCGGCCACCGGCCGGGGCTGGCGCAGCGCATGCAGACGCGCTGGGGCGTGTTTGCCGTCGTCCTGGTGCTGGCCGTGGCCGGGTTGTTCGCGTTCTACCGCCACGGCACGCCCTGGCTGGCCGCGCAGCTCACGCGCCATGTGCCGCTGGCCTGGGAGGTGGCGCTGGCCCAGAGTGCGCTGGCGCAGATGGACGCGGGCACGCTCAAGCCCACCACGCTCACACCTGCGCGCCAAGCCGCGCTGCGCGCACGTTTCGATGCGCTGCTGGCCGCTTCGCCCGCGGCGCTGCAGCGCTATGGCGGTTACGCGCCGCACTACACGCTCGCGTTCCGCTCCGGCCTGGGGCCCAATGCCTTCGCCTTGCCCGGCGGCACGGTGGTGATGACCGATGCGCTGGTGGAAACCGCCCGCGCGCAACGCCTGGACGACGACGCGCTGGTGGGCGTGCTGGCACACGAGATCGGCCATGTGGCCCACCGGCATACCACGCGCATGCTCGTCGAGCAGGGGGTGCTGCAGGTGGGTCTGGGGCTGGCGCTGGGTGACGTATCCGGCCTGGTGGCCACGGGCAGTTCGTTGCTCACGGGCCTGGCCTACAGCCGCAGCCATGAGCGCGAGGCCGACTGCCATGCGCTCGCACTGATGCGCCATGCCGGCCTGCCCACCGCACCGATGGGCGATCTGCTGTTGGCCATGCTGCGGGACGAGGATTCCACAACCCCCTCCCCGCAGGCCGGCAAGGCCCCGTCCACGCCCGAGGACCCGCCGCAATCCCACGGCCTGTGGACGCTGCTGAGCACCCATCCGGACACGCTGGAGCGCGCCACCGCGCTGCGCGCCGGCCATGCGCCGTATTGCTCCTGAGCGCTCCTGAAAAAAGAGCTGCCGGCGCTTGACTGGCAAGGGCTGGCAGCTGTTTTGGCATAAAAGTGTGAAGCGCGCCGATAAGCCGGATTCTGTGCACTGCGGTTGCCCGCAGCGTGACCGCCATTAATCTGGGCCGGGTGTCACCACCACGGCTCGGTGCTACCTACCCGCCAGCTCCGCGGAACCACGTCAACGCTGGCCTACTTGGTATTGCTGCGCGTAGAGATTGCCCGTTTCACCCCCAGTGGTCTGCCTTCGCAGGCACTCCCCCGGGACTCGTCTCTGTTGCTCTGATCCTCACCTCACGGTGGGCAGCCGTTAGCTGCTACGCTGTCCTGTGCAGTCCGGACGTTCCTCCAGTGCCTGGTTTCCCAGATTGCACCAGCGGCGGTCTGGCGTGCTTCACGGGCGCAATTATCCGCGTTTCTCCGCTGCGGCGCGCGGCCGGCGCGCTCAACGCGCGGGCAATAACTGGAAGATGTTGTAGGCGATGAGCAGCAGCGCGCCCACGATGCCCACCATCATCAGCGCCGGGCCCCAGCGCGACTCGCGCGCCGAGAAACCGATCAGCATCAGCGCACAGCTCGCGGTGAGCATGAGCATGGTGGTATGCAGCAAGGTCATGGCGCAGGAGGGAAAGTGAAGACGAGACCATTGTCGCGCGCGCACCCGACCGATGGCACAGGCGGGCGCGCACGCGCCGGCAAATCTTGATGCATATCAATCGAGCCGGCCCACAGGCGGACGATTCACGCCGGCGCCATATCCACAGCGGGAATATCCATATCGCGACGCCGCTGAACGACTCCCCCACAATGGACGCCTCTCCCGCTTTGCCGGATTCCCACCCTCTACCCTGGAGACACCATGCGAGTCGACAACATCCTGCACACCATCGGCAACACCCCCCATGTGCGCATCAATCGCCTGTTCGGCGCGGGTGCCAACGTGTGGGTGAAGTCCGAGCGCGCCAACCCCGGCGGTTCCATCAAGGACCGCATCGCCCTGGCGATGGTCGAGGCGGCCGAGCGCAGTGGCGCTCTGCAGCCCGGCGGCACCATCATCGAGCCCACCTCGGGCAACACCGGCATTGGCTTGGCGCTGGTAGCGGCCGTCAAGGGCTACCAGCTGGTGCTGGTGATGCCTGACAGCATGTCCATCGAACGCCGCCGCCTGATGCTGGCCTACGGCGCCCGCTTCGACCTCACGCCCAAGGAAAAGGGCATGAAAGGCGCCATCGCCCGCGCGCAGGAACTGGTGGCCGCGACACCCGGCAGTTGGATGCCCCAACAGTTCGAAAACCCGGCCAACGTCGAGGTGCACATGCGCACCACGGCGCAGGAAATTGCCGCCGACTTCCCCGACGGGCTGGACGCACTCGTCACCGGTGTGGGCACGGGCGGGCACATCACGGGCGTGGCGCGCGTGCTCAAGGCGCAGTTTCCGCAGCTCAAGGTGTTCGCTGTGGAGCCCTCGCAATCGCCCGTGCTGTCGGGCGGCCAGCCCGGCCCGCACCCCATCCAGGGCCTGGGCGCGGGCTTCGTGCCGCAGATCATGGACACCAGCCTGCTGGACGGCGTGATCCAGGTCGAGGCCGAGCCCGCGCGTGAATACGCCCGCCGCGCCGCGCGCGAGGAAGGGCTGCTCGTGGGCATTTCCTCCGGCGCCACACTGGCCGCCATTGCCCAGAAGCTGCCCGAGCTGCCCGCGGGCGCGCGGGTGCTGGGCTTCAACTACGACACCGGCGAACGCTATCTGTCGGTCGAGGGTTTCCTGCCCGCCTGACACGCCTGGCGCACCTTTTCGACAAGGCCCCGCAAGGGGCCTTTTTTATGCCTTGCCGCCAACGCAACGACGCGGCATGTTCACGCACCGGCATGGTCCACCGTCCTACAGCCGCGTGCCGGCGGCCAGGGAAACAATGCCCCATCGCCCTCCGCTGCCGCGCTGCGGTGCGCCCCCCGGCAGCGGGCCGGCATTGGATTTCCCCATGACTCAGAACCCGCCCTCTTCCTCCCCCGTCGCGTTCAAGGTGCTGACCGTGAACGTGCACAAGGGGTTCACGTCCTTCAACCGCCGCTTCATGTTGCACGAGTTGCGCGAGGCGGTGCGCCAGGTATCGGCCGACCTCGTGTTCCTGCAGGAGGTGCTGGGCACGCACCAGCGCCATGCGGGGCGCGTGACCAATTTCCCACAGGAGCCGCACTACGAGTTCCTGGCCGACTCCATCTGGACGCAGTACGCCTATGGCCGCAATGCGGTCTACACCGATGGCCACCACGGCAACGCGTTGCTGTCCAAGTTCCCGATCGTGCACTACGAGAACCACGACATCTCGGTCAGCGGCCCGGAGCGCCGCGGCATGCTGCACTGCGTGCTGCAGCCGCCCCAGCATTCACGGCCGGTCCATGCCATCTGCGTACACCTGGGCCTGCAGGAGGCGCACCGCCAGCAGCAGTTGCGCCGCGTGTCCGCGCTGGTGCATTCGTTTCCCGCGCAGGACCCGGTGATCGTCGCGGGTGACTTCAACGACTGGCGCGGCCGCGCGCACGACGTGCTGCAGCGCGAAGCCGGCCTGCATGAAGTGTTCGTGCAAGCCTGCGGGCGTGCCGTGCGCACCTTTCCCGCATCGCTGCCGCTGCTGCCGCTGGACCGCATCTATGTGCGCGGCACCTCGGTGCACACGCCGATGAGCCTGCCGCGCAGGCCCTGGAACCGCCTGTCGGACCATGCGCCGCTGGCCGCGGAGATCCTCCTGTGATGCGCCCGCGACCGTCCTCGCGCTGGATACCCGGCAACCACTTTCGCCTGCTGGAGAACGGCGAGGAGTTCTTCCCGCGCGTGTTCGAGGCCATTGCCCAGGCGCAGCGCGAGGTGATGGTGGAGACCTTCATCCTGTTCGACGACCACATCGGCCAGGGGCTGCACGCGGCGCTGCTGCAGGCGGCGCGGCGCGGCGTGTCGGTGCACCTGCTGGTGGACGGCTTTGGCTCGCCCGACCTGCCTGATCATTTTGTCGAAAGCCTGGTGCAGGCGGGCGTGCGTTTTCGTGTGTTCGACCCAGGGCGGCGCCTTTTCGGCCAGCGCCTGAACCTGCTGCGGCGCATGCACCGCAAGATTGTGGTGGTGGACGGCACGCTGGGCTTCATCGGCGGCATCAACTACTCGGCGGACCATGTGGCGGACTTCGGCCCGCAGGCCAAGCAAGACTATGCCGTCGAGGTGCATGGCCCCATCGTGGCGCACATGCACCGCTTCACCCGCACGGCGGTCCTGCCCCCGTCTGTCCAGCGCACCCACCGCCACGAACCGCTGCCGCAGCTGCCCGCAGCGGGCTCATCCCACGCCATGTTCGTCACGCGCGACAACCACCGGCATACCAACGACATCGAGCGCCACTACCGTATCGCCCTGCGGGCCGCGCGCGAGCGCGTGGTGATCGCCAACGCGTATTTCTTCCCCGGCTACCGGCTGGTGCGCGAACTGCGCCGCGCCGCGCGGCGCGGGGTGGACGTGCGCCTGATCCTGCAGGGCGAACCCGACATGCCCATCGTGAAGACCGCGGCCGGGCTGCTGTACGACCACCTGCTGCGCGCGGGGGTGCGCATCTACGAGTACTGCGAGCGCCCGCTGCACGGCAAGGTGGCGCTGGTGGACCGCGAGTGGTCCACCGTGGGCTCCAGCAACCTCGACCCCCTCAGCCTGTCGCTCAACCTGGAGGCGAACGTCGTCATCCGCGATGCCTCCTTCAATGCGCTGCTGTATCAGCGCCTGTCGCGCCTGATGCAGCGGCACTGCCGCCAGGTGGAGCCCGCTCCGCGCGGCGCCTGGGAGGCACTGCGCCTGCTGCGCGGCTACTGCGTGTACCACCTCATGCGCTGGTTTCCCGCCTGGGCGGGCTGGCTGCCGCGACACGAGCCCGCCATCGCCGTCATGCAGGCCGAGCCGCCCGCTGACCAAACGGCGCGCGCGTCCTGAGGCAAGGCAGCCCATGCACGGCCCTGCCACTTCGCCTGTCCACACCGCGCACCGCCGTCGCCGCAGCGGGTGGCGCCGGTTACGGGGCTGGCGCTGGCTGGCCGGGCTCGCCATGGCAGCGGTGGCCGCCCTGGTGGTATGGCTGCTGGTGCGCCAGGGCCTGCAGGTGGACTGGCCCGGCGTGTGGCAGGCGCTGCGCGCGCTGCCTGTGCCCACGCTGGCTGCAGCGGCGGCCCTGGCCTGGGCCGGCCACCTGGTGTACGGGTGCTTCGACCTGTTCGGTCGCCACGTGGTACGCCACGGGCTGGGCGTCGCCCGCACCATGGGCGTCACGCTGATCGCCTACCCTTTCACCCTCAACCTGGGCTCGCTGATCGGCGGCGCTTCGGTGCGCTACCGGTTGTATTCGCGCCAGGGCCTGGATGTGGGCCAGATCGCGCAGGTGATCAGCCTGTCCATCGCCACCAACTGGCTGGGCTACTGCGTGCTGGCCTGTGCGCTGTTCTGGGCCTGGACACCGCCGCTGCCCGAGGGTTGGCGCATGGGCAGCGGCCAGCTCCCTTGGTTGGGCACGGTGCTGGCCTGCGTGGCGCTGGGCTACCTGGCGCTGTGCGCGCGGCGCGGCGGGCACCGACCGCTGATGCTGCGCGGGCGACGCCTGCCGCTACCGACCTGGCGCGTGGCGCTGCTGCAGTTGGTGCTGTCGTGCACCCACTGGGCGTTGATGGCCGCGTCCGTGTGGGTGCTGGCGCGCCAGCAGGTGCCCTACGCCGCGGCGCTGGCCACGGTGCTGCTGGGTGCGGTGGCCGGGCTGGTCTCGCGCATCCCCGCCGGCCTGGGTGTGCTGGAGGCCGTGGGCACGGCCGTGCTGGCCGTGCACCTGCCCGTGAGCCAGGCGCTGGCCGTGGTGCTGGCCTTCCGCGCGGTGTACTACTTCGCGCCGCTCGCGCCCGCGGCGCTGGCCCTGCTGGCGACCGAGCTGTGGTGGCGGCGACATCAGCCGACCACCAGTTCTCAAGAAAAACAGCCCCTAGCGCTTTTCAGACAAGCGCAAACAGCTATTAATACAATAGCAAATTGAGTTCTCCGCACCGGTCATGGCCGTGCGGCGCTCCCTTATGATCGCCCTCCTCTTTGGCACCGCCCGATAGTCACGGGCCGCACCCCATGATCCGCCTCTCCGAAATCAAGCTGCCGCTGGCAGCCCTGCCCGCCGGCGCCGACGACGCCGACACCCACCCCGACGCCCTGCTGCGCGCCCAGGCCGCACAGGTGCTGGGCGTGCCCGAGTCTGCCATCGCCGCCCTGCACGTGCACAAGCGCAGCTTCGACGCGCGCAAGGCCGACCTGATGGCGGTGTACATCCTGGACCTGCAGCTCGCGGACGCGTCCCATGCCGGCGCCCTGCTGGCACGCCATGCCGGCCACCCGCACATCCAGCCCACGCCCGACATGGCCTGGCGCCCGGTGGGCTGCGCTGGCGAAGCGCCCGCACAGCGCCCGGTGGTGGTGGGCTTCGGGCCCTGCGGCATCTTCGCGGCGCTGGTGCTGGCGCAGATGGGGTTCCGGCCCATCGTGCTGGAGCGCGGCAAGCCCGTGCGCGAGCGCACCAAAGCCACCTGGGGCCTGTGGCGCAAGCGCGCACTGAACCCCGAGTCCAACGTGCAGTTCGGCGAAGGCGGCGCCGGCACCTTCAGCGACGGCAAGCTCTACAGCCAGATCAAGGACCCGCGTCACCTGGGCCGCAAGGTGATGGAGGAATTCGTCGCAGCGGGCGCCCCGCCCGAGATTCTGTACGTGGCCCACCCGCACATCGGCACCTTCAAGCTGGTGAAAGTGGTGGAGTCGCTGCGCGCACAGATCATCGCGCTGGGCGGCGAGGTGCGCTTCGAGCAGCGTGTGGACGACGTGGTCATCGAAACCGACACCGCCGGCCGGCGCCACCTGCGCGGCCTGCGCGTGCGCGATCTGGCCAGCGGCGCAGTGCAGGAGCTGCGCGCCGATCACGTGGTCATGGCCCTGGGACACAGCGCGCGCGACAGCTTCGCCATGCTGCACACGCACGGTGTGGCCATGGAGGCCAAGCCGTTCTCCGTGGGCGTGCGCATCGAGCATCCGCAGAGCGTGATCGACCGCGCGCGCTGGGGCAAGCATGCAGGCCACCCGCTGCTGGGCGCGGCCGACTACAAGCTGGTGCACCACGCCAGCCAGGGGCGCACCGTGTACAGCTTCTGCATGTGCCCCGGCGGCACCGTGGTGGCCGCCACCAGCGAGCCCGGGCGCGTGGTCACCAACGGCATGAGCCAGTATTCGCGCGCCGAGCGCAACGCCAACGCCGGTATGGTGGTGGGCGTGGACCCGCAGGATTATCCGCGCGACCCCGCGGCCTTCGAGGCCGCGCTGGGCACCTCCCACGGCGTGGACACGTTGCCCGCCGGGCAGGTGCATCCGCTGGCCGGTATCGTTCTGCAGCGCCAGCTGGAGTCGAACGCCTACCGCCTGGGCGGCGGCAACTACAACGCCCCCGCGCAGCGCGTGGGCGATTTTCTGGCGCGCCGCGCATCCACCGCGCTGGGGGACGTGCAGCCCTCGTACAAGCCCGGCGTCACGCTGGTCGGCATGGACGACGCCCTGCCCGCCTTCGCCACCGAGGCCATGCGCGAGGCCCTGCCCGCCTTCGGCCGCAAGATCCGTGGCTACGACATGCACGACGCGGTGCTGACGGGCGTGGAAACGCGCACCTCGTCGCCGCTGCGCATCGGCCGCGGCGACAACTTCCAGAGCCTGAACACCGCCGGCCTGTACCCCGCCGGCGAGGGCGCGGGCTACGCGGGCGGCATCCTCTCGGCCGGCGTGGACGGCATCAAGGTCGGCGAGGCCGTGGCCTGTGCGATGCTGGGCCTGCCGCTGCCCTCCTCGGGCACGCGCGGCTCGGGTGGGGCGGCCTGAGCTTCGGCCCCCTGCCCTGTCCCAAGGCCGCGCACCGCGAGGCACCGAGACCATCGTCGGGTGAACGCGGTGACTCCGCATGCCTGCATGGCTCTCGACGAAGTCCCCGGCAGGGTTCTTGCGGGCGCGGGTGCTCCCGCCGGACGAACGAAAGCGCGGCTGCGCCGGGCGCCCTGCGCCGCGCCAAGGCAGGTCACAGGCGCGAGGCCATCTCCGGCACGGCCTGGAACAGATCGGCCTCCAGCCCATAATCGGCCACCGCAAAGATCGGTGCCTCCGGGTCCTTGTTGATCGCCACGATCACCTTGCTGTCCTTCATCCCTGCCAGGTGCTGGATGGCCCCGGAGATCCCCGCCGCGATGTACAGCTGCGGCGCCACGATCTTGCCCGTTTGCCCCACCTGCAGGTCGTTCGGGGCGTAGCCTGCGTCCACCGCTGCGCGGCTGGCGCCAATGGCCGCGCCCAGCTTGTCCGCCAGCGGGGTCATGACTTCGTTGAACTTCTCGCTGCTGCCCAGCGCCCGGCCGCCCGAGACGATGATCTTGGCGGCGGTGAGCTCGGGCCGGTCGCTCTTGGTGACTTCGCGTCCTGCAAAGCTGCTCTTGCCGGCGTCGGCCACGGCGGCGGTGGGTTCCACCGCGGCGCTGCCGCCCGTGGCGGGCGCCGCGTCAAAGCCGGTGCCGCGCACGGTGATGACCTTGACGCTGTCCGCGCTTTGCACGGTGGCGATGGCGTTGCCCGCGTAGATGGGGCGCTCGAAGGTGTCGGCGGAGATCACTTTGGTGATGTCGCTGATCTGCGCCACGTCCAGCTTGGCGGCCACGCGCGGGGCGACGTTCTTGCCGCTGGCGGTGGCCGGGAACAGGATGTGGCTGTAGTTGCCGGCAATCTGCAGCACCTGGGCGGCCAGGTTCTCGGCCAGGCCGTCCTTCAGGCTGGCGCCGTCGGCGTGCAGGACTTTGGCGACGCCGGCGATTTGGGAGGCGGCCTGGGCGGCGGCCTGCGCGCCTTCACCGGCTACGAGCACGTGCACGTCGCCCCCGCAGGCGAGTGCGGCGGTGACGGTGTTCAGGGTGGCGGCCTTGAGGCTGGCGTTGTCGTGTTCTGCAATGACGAGTGTGGTCATGTTCGTGTTCTCCTGGGGGTCAGATGACCTTGGCTTCATTCTTGAGTTTGTCCACCAGGGTGGCGATGTCGGGCACTTTGATGCCTGCGCCGCGCTTCGGGGGTTCGGCCACCTTGAGGGTCTTGAGGCGCGGGGCCACGTCCACGCCGAGGTCTTCGGGCTTGATGGTGTCCAGCGGCTTTTTCTTGGCCTTCATGATGTTGGGCAGCGTGACGTAGCGCGGCTCGTTCAGGCGCAGGTCGGTGGTGATGACGGCCGGGGTGGTCAGGACCAGGGTTTCCAGGCCGCCGTCGACTTCGCGCGTGACGCTCACTTTGTCGCCGGCGACTTCGACTTTGCTGGCGAAGGTGGCCTGGGGCAGGTCGGCCAGGGCCGCCAGCATCTGGCCGGTCTGGTTGGCGTCGTCGTCGATGGCTTGCTTGCCCAGGATGATCAGGCCCGGTTGCTCTTTGTCCACCAGGGCCTTGAGCAGCTTGGCCACGGCCAGGGGTTGCAGCTCGGCATCGGTTTCCACCAGGATGCCGCGGTCGGCGCCAATGGCCATCGCCGTGCGCAGCGTTTCCTGGCATTGCGCCACGCCGCAGCTCACCGCGATCACTTCCGTGGCCACGCCTTTTTCTTTGAGCCGCACCGCCTCTTCCACGGCGATTTCGTCAAAGGGGTTCATGCTCATCTTCACGTTCGCGATGTCTACGCCCGTGCCGTCCGACTTCACCCGGACCTTCACGTTGTAGTCCACCACGCGCTTGACGGGGACGAGGATTTTCATAACAAGTCTCTTTCTGCTGGGTTATCGGAGCATGCCCGCCAGGCGCTGGGAGATCAGCGCTTCGGCCTGGGACATGATGGAGTCGATGAGCTGCTGCACGCTGGGCACGTCATGGATCAGCCCGGCAACCATGCCGCAGGACCACACGCCGGCCTGCATGTCGCCCTGCTGCATGATGCGCGGGTAGACGCCGGCCACCTCGGGCGCAATGTCCGCGAAGGTGATGGCGGCGCCCAGTGCGCGCTCCTTGTCCAGCACGCGCTCGGTGGCGCTGTTGGTGAGCACGCGCTCGGTATTGCGCAGCGGGCGCATGATGAGCCGCGTATCCAGTTCGGAGGCCGCAACGATCGCCTGCTTCACGTTCTCGTGCACCGGCGCTTCCTGGGTGGCGATGAAGCGCGTGCCCATGTTGATGCCGTCAGCGCCAAGCGCCAGCGCGGCCACCAGGCTGCGCCCATCGGCCATGCCGCCCGAGGCGACGAAGGGGATCTTGAGTTCTTCGGCCGCGCGCGGCAGCAGGATGAAGTTGGGAATGTCATCCTCGCCCGGGTGGCCGCCGCATTCGAAGCCGTCCACGCTGATCGCGTCGCAGCCGATGGACTCGGCCTTGAGCGCGTGGCGCACCGAGGTGCACTTGTGGATGACCTTGATGCCGGCCTCCTTCAGCGCGGGCATCCACTTCTGCGGGTTGTTGCCTGCCGTCTCGACGATCTTCACGCCACCCTCGATGATCGCCTTCACATAGCCCGGGTAGTCGGGCGGATTCACCGACGGCAGGAACGTGAGGTTCACGCCAAACGGCTTGTCGGTCATCGTGCGGCAGCGTGCGATCTCCTGCGCCAGCAGCTCGGGCGTCTTCTGCGTCAGGCCGGTGATGATGCCCAGCCCGCCGGCATTGGAGACGGCTGCGGCCAGCTCGGCATACCCCACGTGGTGCATGCCGCCCTGGAGGATCGGGTGCTCTATGCCGAAGAGCTCGGTGATGCGGGTCTTCATGGCGCGCTCGCTCAGTCGTTGGCGATGCCCTTGTCGCGGATCACCTGGCCCCAGCGGGTGTAGTCCTGCTGCACGCGCTGGCCCATCTGGGCGGGGTCCATGAAATGGGCAATGGCGCCGGCGCCCAGCAGGCGGTCCTGCACTTCCTTCTCGGCCAGGATCTGGCGCACCTCATGGGCCACGCGGTCCACGACGGCCTTGGGCGTGCCCGAGGGCGCCACCAAGCCGCCCCAGGACACGGCCTCGTAGCCCTTGAAGCCTTGCTCGGCAATGGTCTTCACATCGGGCACCACGCCCACGCGCTGGGGCGAGCCCACGGCGATGGCGCGCAGCTTGCCGGCCTGGATGTGCGGCAGTGCGGCGATGAGGTCCGAGTACATCACGGGCACCTGGCCGCCGATGGTGTCGGTGATGGCAGGGGCGCTGCCCTTGTAGGGCACGTGCTGCATGTCGAAGCCGCCTATCTGCTTGAGCAGTTCCATGCTCAGGTGGCCGAAGCTGCCCGTGCCCGAGCTGGTGTAGTTCATCGGCACCTTCTGCGCCTTGGCATGCTGGATGAGCGAGCCCAGGTCGGTCACGTTGGGCAGCTGCGTGGGGTTCACCACGACCACGATGGGCAGGTCGTACACCATGGCCACGGGGGTGAAGTCCTTCACCGTGTCGTAGCCCGCCTTCTTGTACAGGTGCGGCGCCAGCAGCGTGGGGGTGGCCAGCATCATCAGCGTGTAGCCGTCGGCCGGGCTCTTGGCAACCTGTGCGGCAGCGATCGAGCCGGAGGCACCCGCGCGGTTCTCCACCACCACGGGCTGCTTGAGCCGGTCGGCCAGCTTCTGGCCCACGATGCGCGAGGCCGTGTCGGTGGGGCCGCCCGCCGGGAACGGGACGATCAGCTTGACCATCTTGTCGGGCCAGGCGGCCTGCGCCATGGCTCCGCCGGCCACACTGGCGAGCAGGGGCGCGGCGGCCAGGGCCAGTGCGGTGCGGCGGGTGATTGCAGAAAATTTCATGACGTCTCCTAGAATAAAAAATGGTTCCAGCGCTTACCCATCAAGCGCTGGCAGCTATCTTTTAGATAGCTCACTGCGGCGGCAGCGTCAGCACACCCTGCGCCTGCAAGGCCTGCAGCTGCTCATCGCTGAGCGCCAGCAGCCGGTGCAAGACCTCACGCGTGCCCTCTCCCAGCGTGGGCGGGGCATTGCGGATCGGCAGGCGCTGGCCGTCCAGCCGGTACGGCGGTGCGAACACCGGCGTGGTGCCCTCGACGGGGTGCGGCATGTCCTGCACCAGGCGGCCGCGACGCGTGCGCTCGCTGGTCAGCGCTTCGTGCAGGCCTGCCACCTTGCCGCAGGGGATGCCGGCCGCGGTCAGGCGCTGCAGCAGCAGGTCGCGCGGGAAGGTGGCGATCAGCTCCTTGAGCATGGGACCCAGCTCCAGCCGGTGCTTGGCGCGGTTCACGTTGGTGGCAAAGCGCGGGTCCTCGACGATGTCGGGCCGCTCGATCACCTGGCGGCAGAACTTGTCGAACTGCGCGTTGTTGCCCACCGCAATGATCAGCGGGCCGTCAGCGGACTCGTACATGCCGTACGGCACGATGGACGGGTGCGCGTTGCCGTAGCGCTCGGGGTCGTGCCCGAGCTTGAGCGCGTCCAGGCCGTAGTAGCCGGTGATGGTGAGGCCGCAGTCGTACAGCGCCATCTCGATCAGGCGCCCGCGCCCCGTTCTGCTGCGCTGGAACAGCGCCGCCAGCACGGCCTGGCCGGCGTACATGCCGGTCATCAGATCCACCACGGCGACACCGAACTTCAGCGGCGGCGTGCCCGCCTCGCCGTTGAGCGCCATGAGGCCGGTCTCGCCCTGGATCACCAGGTCGTAGCCGGGGCGCTTGGCCTCGGGGCCGCTGGTGTCGTAGCCGGCCACGGCGCAGTAAATCAGATCCGGCTTGATCGCCTTGAGCTGCTCGTAGCCCAGGCCCAGCTTCTCGGCGCCGCCGGTCTTGAAGTTGTGGATCACCACGTCGCACTGCGGCAGCAGCTCGTGGACGATCTTCAGCCCCTCGGGGCTTTGCAGGTCGAGGGTGATGGACCGCTTGTTGCGGTTCATGCTGTTGTAGTAGGTGGTCTCGGTCTTGCCGATGCGCATGCCCCAGTCGCGGGTATCGTCGCCGCGGCCCGGGTGTTCCACCTTGATGACCTCGGCCCCCAGGTCCGCCAGTACCTGGCCGCACAGCGGCCCGGCGAACACGCGGGAAAGATCAAGCACCCTCACGCCGTCGAGCGGAAAGTCGATGTCGTGGGTCGGTGCGTTGGATGCCATGGGCTTGTCTCCTTGGATATCGGCCAATACGAAAATCAGTGCGCGCCGCGCAGTTTCGTGTAGTCGGGTGCGCGCTTTTCCAGAAAGGCCCCGATGCCCTCGCGCGATTCGGCGGTCTCCTGCGCGCGCACCATGAACTGCGCCTCCAGCTCCAGCTGCTGCTCCAGCGTGGTGCGCGGCGCGGCGCGGCACAGCTCCTTGATGCGGGCCATGGTCCACGCGGGGCCGCTGGCCACCTGCGCGGCCAGCGCCACCGCATCGGCCAGTGCCTGGCCGGGCTCGGACAGCCGGTTCACCGGGCCAAGCTGGTGCATGCGCTCGCCGCTGATGCGCTCACCCGTCAGGCACAGCTCGGTGAGCACCTGGCGCGAGACGAACTCGGCCAGGAAGGCCGTGGCGCCGCCGTCGGGCGTGAGGCCCACCTTGACGTAGGCCACGGAGAACACCGCGTTCTTTGCCGCCACCAGCATGTCGCAGGCCAGCGCCAGCGACAGGCCGGCGCCCGCGGCCGCGCCCTCCACCGCGGCGATCACGGGCTTGGGGCAGTCGCGCACGGCGCGGATCAGGTCGTGCAGGCCTTCCAGCTTGGCGCGGCGCTCCGCGATGGGCAGCTCGCGGCGCTTGGCCAGCTGGCGCAGGTCGCCCCCTGCGCAGAAGTGCCCGCCCTCGCCGGTCAGCACCACGGCGCCGATGGCGGGGTCTGCCACGGCGTCCACCAGGGCCTGGGTGACGGCGGCATAGAAGGCCGGCGACAACGCATTGCGCGCCGCCACATTGTTGTGGGACAACACGAGCACGGCGCCTTCACGGCGGGTGCGCAGGACGCCGTCTGGCGCGCCATCCAGGGTTTTGTCGGTCACGGGCATCTCCTATGCTATTTATTTTGTAGCTATCCGCGCTTGATGCGCAATGGCTCGTGGCTATTTTTATGCTTAACCCCCTCTTTCAGCAAAGAAGGGGCTCCAGAGACCCGCCTCAGGCCGCCAGGGCCATGAAGCGCTGCAGGTGGTGGTCCTCGTCGCCAAACTGGTGGTCGATCATCACCAGGCGCTTGGCGTAGTGCGCCAGCGGCAGTTCCCAGGTCATGCCGATGCCGCCGTGCAGCTGGATGCTCTCCTCGGCCACCTGCGTGCCCACGTAGCCCACGGTGTACTTGGCGGCGGACAGCGCCCGGTCGCGCGCGGCCCCCTGGGCGTTGTCGATGGCGTCGGCGGCGTTGATCACGGCCGAGCGCGCCTGCTCGACTTCCAGCAGCAGGTCGGCCATGCGGTGCTGCAGGGCCTGGAAGGTGCCGATGGCCACGCCGAACTGCTTGCGCGTGCGCAGGTATTCCAGCGTCTGGTCCTTGGCCACGTCCATCGCGCCCAGCGACTCGGCGGACAGCGCCAGCAGCGCATAGCCCGCGATGTGCTGCAGCACGGCGTGGCCCTCGCCCTCGGCGCCCAGCAGCGCATCGGCCGGCAATTGCACATTGTTGAAGGTGAGTTCGGCGGCACGGCCGCCCTCGAAGCGGTTGTAGGCGCGCTTGGCGATGCCGGCCGCATTGCCATCGACCAGAAACAGGCTGATGCCCGCATCGTCCAGCGGCCCGCAGGCCGTGCGTGCCGAGACCAGCAGCAGGTCGGCCTTTTCGCCGAAGGCCACCACGCCCTTGGCGCCGTTCAGCGCCCAGCCGCTGGCCGTGCGTGCGGCAGTGGTGGTCACGCGGTTCAGCTCGTAGTGGCCGCCGGGCTCGTCATGCGCCAGCGCGGCGATGGCGGTGCCGGCCACAAGGTCTTCCAGCCGCGCCTTCTGCGCGTCGCTGCCCGCGGCAATCAGCGCCTGGCCCACCACCAGCGCGCCCAGCAGGGGTTCGGCCACCAGGCCGCGGCCCAGGCTCTCGAACACCACGCTGATGTCAAAGCCCGCGCCGCCAAAGCCGCCTTCGGACTCGGGAAACAGCGCGCCGATGGCGCCCAGTTCGGCCAGCTGCGCATACAGCTGCGGGCTGTGGCCCTCGTCGCCATAGGCGATGCGGTTGCGCGCCTCGATGGCGTACTGCTCGGAGACGAAGCGGCCGAGCGTGTCCGCCAGCATGCGGCGGTCTTCGGTGTGTGCGAAGTTCATGTGCTTTTCTTCCCGCGCGATCAGGTCACAGGCCCAGGATCATCTTGGAGATGATGTTCTTCTGGATTTCGTTGGAGCCGCCGAAGATCGACAGCTTGCGGTAGTTGAAGTAGCTGGCAGCGGCGGTGGCGGCCTCGTCGATGCCGCCCACGGGCGCCTCGTTCCAGCCCTCGTACTGGGCCTCGTCGATGTAGGGCACGGCATACGGCCCCATGGCGCGGCGGATCAGCGACAGGATTTCCTGTCGGATCTCGGTGCCGCGGATCTTCAGCATGGAGCTTTCCGCACCGGGCACGCCGCCGCCGGCCACGGCGGCGATCACGCGCAGGTTGGTGGTCTTCATGTTTTCCAGGTCGATCTCCACGCGCGCCATGCGCGCGGCGAACAGCGGATCCTGGCTCAAAGGCTTGCCGTTCTTGTGCACCTTGGCGGCGATGACCTTGAGCTTGGCCAGCGCCGAGATGCAAAAGCCCACGCCGGCGATGCCGGTGCGCTCATAGGTCAGCAGGTACTTGGCGTAGGTCCAGCCCTTGTTCTCTTCGCCGACCAGGTTTTCCACGGGCACCTTCACATCGGTGAAGAAGACTTCGTTGACTTCCTTGTCGCCGTCCAGCGTGCGGATGGGGCGCAGCTCCACGCCGGGCGCCGTCATGTCCACCAGCAGGAAGCTGATACCGGCCTGCGCCTTGGCTTCCTTGTTGGTGCGCACCAGGCAAAAGATCATGTTGGCGTGCTGGCCCTGGGTGGTCCAGGTCTTTTGCCCGTTGACGATGTAGTGGTCGCCTGTTTCGTCAGTGACTCGCACGGCCGTGGTCTTGACCGAGGCCAGATCGGAGCCCGCGCCGGGCTCCGAATAGCCCTGGCACCACCAGTCATCGCCGTTCAGGATGCGGGGCAGCCAGTACTTCTTTTGCTGATCGTTGCCGTACTTGATCAGCACCGGGCCGAGCATGTTCACGCCAAACGGCACGATGCGCGGGCCGCCGGCCAGCGCGCATTCGGTGTCGAAGATGAACTTCTGCACCGCGCCCCAGCCGGGGCCGCCGTGCTCCTGGGGCCAATGGTTGGCCAGCCAGCCACGCTCGTTGAGGATGGCGTGCCATTCCTCCTGGTCTTCCTTGGTCAGGCGCTGGCCGGCCTTGACCTTGGCGGCGATGCGCGCGGGCAGCTTGTCTTTCAGGAACGCACGCACTTCGTCGCGAAATGCCTGCTCCTCGGGGGTGAATTGCAGATCCATGGGAGTCTCTTCAGAAAATTTCAAACAGCCCGGCCGCGCCCTGGCCGCCGCCGATGCACATGGTCACCACGGCCCATTTCACGGACGGGTCCTTGGCCTTGCGGCGCTGGCCTTCCAGCAAGACGTGGCCGGCCAGCCGCGCGCCCGTCATACCGAACGGGTGGCCGATGGAAATCGCGCCGCCGTTGACGTTCAGCCGCTCCATGGGAATGCCGAGCTGCCGCTGGCAGTACAGGGCCTGCGAGGCAAAGGCCTCGTTCAGCTCCCACAGGGCGATGTCTTCGACCTTCAGGCCCGCGCGCTCCAGCAGGCGCGGCACGGCGAACACGGGGCCGATGCCCATCTCGTCGGGCTCGCAGCCCGCCACAGCAAAGCCGCGGAACGCGCCCAGGGCCTGCAGGCCGCGGCGCTCGGCCTCTTTCGCTTCCATCATCACGCAGGCGGCCGAGCCGTCTGACAACTGCGAGGCATTGCCCGCCGTGACGAACTTGCCCGCGCCCTTCACGGGCTCCAGCTTGGCCAGGCCTTCGAGCGTGGTGCCGGGGCGGTTGCAGTTGTCCATGGTGGCGACCACCTCGCGGTAGGTCACCTCGCCGGTTTCCTTGTTCTTCTCGGCCATGGTGGTGGCGCAGGGCACGATCTCGTTGTCGAACACGCCACTGGCCTGCGCGGCCGCCGTGCGCTGCTGGCTCTGCAGCGAAAACGCGTCCTGGTCCTCGCGCGTGATGCCGTAGCGCTGGGCCACCACGTCGGCGGTGTCGATCATCTCCATGAACAGCGCGGGCTTGTGCTCCACCAGCCAGGGGTCCAGGTGCGAGGCGCCGCTGCGGCCGGCGGGGTTCATGAGCGAGATGCTCTCCACGCCGCCGGCGACCATGGCCGGCACGCCCTCCAGCACGATGCGGCCCGCGGCCACGGCAATCGCCTGCAGGCCCGAGGAGCAGAAGCGGTTGATCACCGTGCCGCCCACCGTCACCGGCAGGCCGGCGCGCAGCGCAGTCTGGCGGCCGATGTTGCGGCCGGTGGTGCCCTCGGGGTAGCCACAGCCCCAGACCAGGTCTTCGATCAGGCCGGGGTCGATGCCGGCGCGCTGCACGGCAGCCTGCACCGAGAAGGCCCCCAGCTGGGCGCCCGGGGTTTGGTTGAATTCGCCGCGGTGCGACTTGGTGAGCGGCGTGCGGGCGGTGGAAACGATGACGGCTTCGCGCATGGCGGGTCTCCTGGGTGTCTTGGGATGCTGTGTTTTTGATAGCTGCTAGCGCTTGTTCAACGGGTCTTTAAGCATGAAAACCCATTGAAACCTTTGAATGACAAGCGCTGGCAGCTCCTGTTTTTGATAATCGGCCAGAGAATCAAGCTGCCTTGTTCAGGCTGTCGAAGTTGCGGCCCTCGGCCACCAGCTTTTCTAGCAGCGGCGCGGGCTTCCAGAACAGCGGGTCTTCCTTCTCGAAGGCGCGGATGTCGGCCAGCACCTTGTCCAGGCCCGTCATGTCGGCCCACTTCATCGGGCCGCCGCGCCAGCGCGGAAAACCGTAGCCGGACAGGAAGGTCACGTCCACATCCAGCGGGCGCAGGGCAATGCCCTCTTGCACCACCTTGGCGCCTTCGTTGACCATGGCAGCCATGTAGCGGCGCATGATCTCGTCGGCCGTGAATGGGCGCGGCGTGATGCCCTTCTTGGCGCGCTCGGCGTCCACGATGGCCAGCACCTCGGGGTCGGGCTGGCCCACGCGGGCGCCCTGCGGGTAGAGGTAAAAGCCCCGGCCGGTCTTCTGGCCGAACCAGCCGCGCTCGCAGACGCGGTCGGCCACCTCGACGTAGCGGGCCTGAGGGTCGCGCGTGGCGGCGCGCCGCTTGCGCGTGGCCCAGCCGATGTCGCCACCGGCCAGGTCGGTCACCTGGAACGGGCCCATCGCAAAGCCGAAGCCGCGCACGGCCTCGTCGATCTCGTAGGGGCTGGCGCCGTCTTCCATCAGGTAGTCAGCCGCCTGCTTGTACACGGCCAGGATGCGGTTGCCGATGAAGCCGTCGCACACGCCGGCGCGCACGGGCACCTTCTTCATCTTCTTGGCCAGCGCGAAGGCGGTGGTCACCACGTCGGGCGCCACCTTGGCGGGCACCACGATCTCCAGCAGCTTCATGATGTTCGCCGGGCTGAAGAAATGCAGGCCGATCACATCCTGCGGGCGCGAGGTGGCGGCGGCAATCGCGTCGATGTCCAGGTACGAGGTGTTGGTGGCCAGCACCGCGCCCGGCTTGCAGACGCGGTCCAGCTCCTTGAACACGGCCTTCTTGACCTCCAGGTCCTCGAACACGGCCTCGATCACCAGGTCCACATCGGCGATGTCGTCGTAGCGGGTGCTGGGCGTGTAGCGCGCCAGGATGGCGGCCTTGCCTTCCGCGGTCATGCGGCCCTTGGCGATCAGGCCGTCGTAGACCTTCTCGACGTTCTTCTGGCCGCGCGCGATGGACTCGGCGTCGCGTTCGATCATGGTCACGGTGAGGCCTGCGTCCAGCGCGGCCACGGTGATGCCTGCGCCCATGGTGCCGCCGCCGATGACGGCGATCTTGGCGAAGTGCCGCGGCGCGGCGGCCTGCGCCTCGGGGATCTTGGCGGTCTCGCGCTCGGCGAAGAACGCGTGCACCAGGCCCTGGCGCTGCGGGCTGTTCAGGCATTCGACGAACAGCGCGCGCTCCTTGGCGATGCCCTCGTCGAACGGCAGCTCCACAGCGGCGCGCACGCATTCCACGATCTTGCCGGGCGAGAACAGGCCGCGGGTCTTCTTGGCGGTCTCAAGCGCCAGCGCGTCCAGCTCGGCCAGCGCGGCGGCCTGGTCGGCAATCTTCAGGTCCCGCGTGCGGCGCGGCTGCGCGCCCTGGGCCAGCAGCTCGTTGGCGTAGGCCAGGCCGGCGGCCACGGGGTCGGTGCCTTCGACCAGTCGGTCCACCAGGCCCGCCGCGGCGGCGGCCTTGGCGCTCAAATGCTTGCCGCTGAGCATCAGCTCGGCTGCCGCCTTCACGCCCATCAGGCGCGGCGCGCGCTGGGTGCCGCCGGCGCCGGGCAGCAGGCCCAGGTTCACCTCGGGCAGGCCCAGGCTGGCCGCGGGCAAGGCCAGGCGGTAGTGCGCAGACAGCGCCACTTCCAGCCCGCCGCCCAGCGCGGCGCCGTGGATGGCGGCGACCACCAGCTTGCCGCAGGACTCCAGGCGGTTGCACACCTCGGGCAGCGACGGCGGCACCGGGGGCTTGCCGAACTCGCGGATGTCGGCACCGGCGATGAAGGCCTTGCCCTCGCCCACGATCAGCAGGGCGCGCACGGCGGCATCGCCCTCGGCCTGCTCCACCGCGGCCAGCAAGCCGGCGCGCACCGCCTGCCCCAGGGCATTGACGGGCGGGTTGTTGATGCTGACCACCAGCACCGCGCCTTCGCGGCGGGTCTGGACTTCAGGGGCCTGGGCGGCAGGGCTCATGCGTACGTCTCCGGTGTCTCGTAACGGAAAAGTCGCATTCTTGTTCTGATAATGGTTCTTTACAATCCACAGTCAAATTGACAGAGCGTCAAATCCTTTTGAACAAATACCTACCTTCCACCGGAGCCTGACATGGACCTGAATGCCCTGACCCTGCTGGTGGAGATCGTGGACAGCGGCAACCTGAGCCAGGCCGCGCGCAAGCTGAAGATGACCCGCGCCAACGTCAGCTACCACCTGGCGCAGCTGGAGAAGTCGCTGGGCGTGCAGCTGGTCAAGCGCACCACGCGCCGCGTGGAGCCCACCGAGCTGGGGCTGCGCCTGTATGAACATGGCCGCAATGTGCGCAACGAGTTGGCCGCCGCACAGGAGACCATCACCAGCCTGGGCCAGGAGCTGCGCGGGCGCGTGGGCATCAGCGTGCCCAGCGGCTACGGCCAGATGGTGATGAGCGACTGGCTGATCGAGTTCAAGCAGCTGTACCCGGGCATCGTGCTGGACGTGCTGTTCGAGAACCGCGCCGACAACCTGCGCGACGAGGTGGACATCGCCATCCGCGTGATCCAGGAGCCGCCGCTGTCGGTGGTGGCGCGCAGCCTGGGCGACGTGCGCTATGTGGCCTGCGCATCGCTGGACTACGCCGCGCGCCACGGCCTGCCGCGCACGCTGCTGGAGCTGCGCAATGCCCCGGTGATCACGGCCGGCGTGATGGGGCGCCAGTTGCGCCTGGCGGCCTACCAGGGGCTGGAGCGGCAAGAGGTGATGCTGGAGCCCACGCTGATCTCAGAGCACTTTCCCTTCCTGCGCCAGGGTGTGTTGGCGGGCTTGGGCGTGGGCGTGGTGCCGGACTATGTGGTGCAGGACAAGATCGCCAGCGGCGAGGTGCTGACCACGCTGCAGGACTACCGGCTGAGCATCTTCGGCACCCACATGTACCTGCTGTACATGCCCAACCGGCACCAGACGCGCGCGGTGCGCACCTGCATCGACTTCCTGTTGGCCAAGGCCGGCCGCAGTGCGCTGCCGCCCGCCCCGCAGGCGGCGCCAGAGACAGCAGCGACCGGCGGTTGATCGCCGGTCGGGTTCAGCGCGGCCCCCAGCGCCCGCCGCCGCGGTACCAGCCCTGCGGGCCCTGTTGCCAGCGGTAGGGGTGCCACACGTGGCCGCGGTGCGGCGGCACGGCCCAGTAGCCCGGCGTCCATACATAGCGCCCGCCACCCCAGCCCCAGTAACCGTTGATCCACACATGCACCGGCGAGGGCGCGACAGGAATCACCTCGGTGCGCAGCGGCGGCGGGGGCGCCGGCGCATACACCACCTCGCCCTGCGGCACGACGGGATACGCCGGCGCCACCACGCAGCCGGTCAGTGCCGCGATGGCGCTGGCGAGCGCCACGGCTGGCAGCACGCGGCGCATGCCCAGAGAAACAGGGAAGTTCATCGTCATGGCGCATTCCTGGCAGTCATGCTTTTACAACGCAAAAGCCCCTGCCGGTTGTTGACAGGGGCTTGTGAAGCGAAAGTAAAGACCGTGCGCTGGATCAGGCGCTCGGGCTGTTTTGCAGTGCGGCCACGCGCTCCTCGATGGGCGGGTGCGAGCTGAACAGCTTGCCGATGTTGCCCGTGATGCCCATGGCCTGCAGGCTCGGGGGCATGGCGCCCGGGCGCATGCCGCCCAGACGGCGCAGCGCGTTGATCATGGGCTGCTTGCGCCCCATGAGCTGGGCGGCGCCGGCGTCGGCGCGGAACTCGCGCTGGCGCGAGAACCAGGCCACGATGATGGCAGCCAGGAAGCCCAGCACGATGTCCAGCACGATGGTGGTGATCATGTAGCCGATGCCGGGGCCCGAGCTGTTCTCGTCGTTCCTGCGCAGGAAGCTGTCCACCGCGTAGCCGATCACGCGCGACAGGAACACCACGAAGGTGTTCATCACGCCCTGGATCAGCGCCATGGTGACCATGTCGCCATTGGCCACGTGCGCGACCTCGTGGCCGATCACGGCCTCGACCTCCTCGCGCGTCATGCCCTGCAAGAGACCCGTGGAGACGGCGACCAGGGCCGAGTTCTTGAACGCGCCCGTGGCGAAGGCATTGGGCTCGCCCTCGTAAATGCCGACTTCGGGCATCTGGATGCCAGCCTTTTCGGAGAAGCGGCGCACGGTCTCGACGATCCAGGCCTCGTCGGCATTGCGCGGCGCGTTGATGATCTGCACGCCCATGCTCATCTTGGCCATGGGCTTGCTCATGAGCAGCGAGATGATGGCGCCGCCAAAACCCATGATGAAGGCAAAGCCCAGCAGGGCGCCCAGGTTCAGGCCGTTGGCCGTCAGGTAGCGGTTCACCCCCAGCAGGCTGGCAACGATGCCCAGCACCACCACGACGGCGACGTTGGTCAGCAAAAAGAGCGCAATGCGTTTCATCGATGGCTTCTCCGTGGAAAGCGACGGTAAGGCCGCGGACAGGCGCGGCGGGCAGAAAACAAGTTGGGGATGGAGCGCGGCGCTTCAAGCCGCGCGGGCAGCGAAGGGTGCGCCTGTTGTGGTTGCATTATGCGACGCGCGCGCTGCGGAAAACGAGGGAGTCATCATAGAAGCAAAAGTTCTCGTTCTCGGGCCACCAGCCCGGCACACCCAGAATCGGCAGGGGATTGAACGGCTTGGCCGCGAGCCATGGCGCGCTGAGGTCTCGCGCCAGCGCCTGGTCCGCCATTGCTTCGTTTTTGATAGCTGCCTGCGCTTGATAGACGTGCGCTGTGATCGATTTTCGGGGTGAAACCAGCTTTTCCAGCAGGGCATGGCCCAGGACCAGCAGCCGCGCCTGCCGCCACAGCGGGCGCAGTTCCACGCACAGCCGGCGCCACTGGCGCGCGGCCAGGGCTTCGTGCAGGGGTTGCGGCGCCAGCAGCACGGCGCCGTTCTCGTCGAACACCGTGACCGCGTCACGCAGCGGCCCGCGCACCGCGCCCACGCCCTGCGCAGCGATGGCGCGGGCCTGCAAGTCGTTGAGACGCCGCTTGGTAGCCGGGTAGTGCAGCCAGATCAGGCCGTTGAAGAAGTCATGCAGGTTGTCGCGCGTGGGCACGCGGCGCTGGCCATGGACGAACTGCTCATAGGCCTCGCCCACTGGGAGTGCCTGCTGCGGCGCGAAGCGAATACCCGGCGCCAGCCCCGCGCAGTCCATGGCAGCGTTGAGCGCGTCGGCCACGCAGGCGCCGGCCCGCACGCGCGCCGCCACCTGTGGCCCCAGAACCGCCAGCGGCGCAAGCCAGGGGCGTTGCCAGTCGATGGCCGCCAACGCCTGCGCGGCGGAGGGTTCGCTCACGTGCTGGCCGGCCCACCGGCGGGCGGGGCCGGAGCACGCGCCGCGCGCTTGTCGCGCACGGCCACGCGCGAGGTTCCCTCGTCGCGGAACTCGAAGGCCTGCGTGGCCGCCAGCAGCTTGGACAGTGAGGCATAACCGTAGTTGCGGGCATCGAACGAGGTCTTGTTGCCAATCTGTGTGCCCACCGCGCCCACGCGGGCCCAGCCGGTTTCGTCCGCGCACGCCTGCACGGCATCACGCAGCAGGTTCATGAGGCGCGTGTCCTGGCGCAGTTGGGCCGTGGGCACGCGCAGCGTGGCGGGGCACAGCGGCACGCCGGGGGCGGGCACATCCTCGGTCTTGGCGGGGGCGGGGGCGGGGGCGGGTTGCGCGGGCGCGGCCGTGGCCTCGGGCTGCGCCGGCAGGGGTGCGCCCTCGGCGTCTTCTTCGCTGACCAGCGACTCCAGGTACAGGAAACGCGAGCAGGCATTCACGAAAGGCTTGGGCGTCTGCGCGGCGCCAAAGCCGTACACCGCCGAGCCCTTGGCCCGCAGGTGCATGACCAAGGGGGTGAAGTCAGCGTCGGACGACACGAGGCCGAACGCGTCGGGCCGCTCTGAATAGAGCAGTTCCATCGCGTCCACCGTCATCGCCATGTCGGTGGCGTTCTTGCGCTTGGAGTAGTCGAACTGCTGGATCGGTCGGATGGCGAACTCCAGCAGCCGCTGCTGCCAGCCGCCCAGGCCGGACTTGGTCCAGTTGCCGTAGGCGCGGCGCACGTTGATCTCGCCCAGCGTGGACAGTTCGGTGAGGATCTCGTCGATCTTGTCGGCCGGCGCGTTGTCGGCGTCGATCAGCAGCGCAATGCGCAATTGGCGTTCCGCCATGGGTGACCTCCCCCTGTGTGGGTTGTGACGCTTTTTATGCCACCAGGCGCCAGGGCAGCGCCTCGCCCGCGCGCAGCGGCTTGAGCGCGGCTTCGCCGAAGGCGAAGCTGTCGGGCGGCGTCCAGCTCTCGCGGCGCAGCGTGACCGTGCCCGTGTTGCGCGGCAGACCGTAGAACGCCGGGCCGTGGAAGCTGGCAAAGCCTTCCAACTTGTCCAGCGCGCCCGCGTTGTCGAAGGCCTCGGCGTACATCTCGATGGCGGCGTGCGCGGTATAGCAGCCCGCGCAGCCGGTGGCATGCTCCTTCAGGTGCGCGGGGTGCGGCGCGCTGTCGGTGCCCAGGAAGAACTTGTCGCTGCCGCTGGTGGCCGCTTGCACCAGCGCCTGGCGGTGCACCTCGCGCTTGAGCACGGGCAGGCAGTAGTAGTGCGGGCGGATGCCGCCGGTGAAGATGGCGTTGCGGTTGTACAGCAGGTGGTGCGCGGTGATGGTGGCGGCCGTGAAGCGGCCAGCCTCCTGCACGTACTGCGCCGCCTCTTTCGTGGTGATGTGCTCGAAGACGATCTTCAGTTCGGGGAAGTGGCGGCGCAGCGGAATGAGTTGCTTCTCGATGAACACCGCCTCGCGGTCGAACAGGTCGATGTCGCTGCTGGTCACCTCGCCATGCACCAGCAGCAGCAGACCCGCCTTCTGCATGGCCTCCAGCGTCTTGTAGGTCTTGCGCAGATCGGTCACGCCCGCGTCGCTGTTGGTGGTGGCGCCTGCGGGGTAGAGCTTGGCGGCGACCACGCCCGCATCCTTGGCACGCGCGATCTCGTCGGGCGGCAGGTTGTCGGTGAGGTAGAGCGTCATCAACGGCTCGAAGGCCACCCCCTCGGGGACGGCGGCGAGGATGCGCTGCTTGTACTCAGCGGCCTGCTGCGCCGTGGTCACCGGCGGTCGCAGGTTGGGCATGATGATGGCGCGGCCGAACTGCGCGGCCGTGTGCGGCACCACGGTGCGCAGCGGCTCCCCGTCGCGCACGTGCAGGTGCCAGTCGTCGGGGCGGGTGATCGTGAGGGTGTCGGTGGTGGCGGTCATGGACCGCATTGTCCCATCCACTACGTGCGCAACACGCGCAAAAAAGAGCCCCGGCGCCGTAGCGGGCCGGGGCAAACCCCGTAGTAGGGGCGAGGGGTAAGCAAAAGAGAGCCGTAAAAGAGCGGGAGGAAGCGGTGCTCAGCAGCCCGACGGGCGGTTGGGCCGCATGGGGATCACGCCTGATACCGTCACCCGGGCGCCCGAGCCGTCGGTGGCCGTCAGCGTCTTGTTGACCAGGCGGATGCGATCGGTGTCGCGCACCACGGCCACGTCGCTCCAGCCGTCGTCGGCGCGGAACTCGCGGTCCATGAAGGTGAAGAAGGCCTCGTACACCGACGTGGCATCGGGCCGGTAGCGGATGTCGCCAAACGCCTGGCCGCTGCCGCCCACGCGGTTGGCACCATCGAAGCGGAAGGTGCACACCTCGGGGTAGGAGCCGATGGGGTTCTTCTTGTCCACATCGGTGAGGTTGATGTTGCCGTCGCCATACACCCCGTTGAGGCCGTCCACGGTGGAGCCGGTGACGGTCAACACGCCCAGTTGGTCGCTGGGCGTGGGATCGTCGTCGTTGCCTCCGCCGCAGGCGCTGAGAAGAAGGGCAGTGGCGGCGGCCACCGCCGCGGCGCAGGAGGTTCTGACAAAGGAATTCATGGCGCTGTGTGCTGTTGGGGGTTGAACACCGCCAGCAACGCGTGCTGGCAACATGGGTTCGATCCTAGAAAGCGCGCCCAGGGGCGGCGTGTGAGCCACGCACGCCGCACCCTGTAGGAAAAGCCCCCGCGGCCCGGTCAGCGCGCCAACACCGGTGCCAGCGCCTTGCCGGTGTGCGTGCCCTGGCGCACCACGTCCTCAGGCGTGGCTGCCGCCACGATGCGCCCGCCGTCCTTGCCGCCTTCGGGGCCCAGGTCAATGATCCAGTCGGCCTCGGCAATCACGTCCAGATCGTGCTCGATCACGACCACGCTGTGGCCGCCGTTCACCAGGCGGTGCAGCACCTGGATGAGCTTGTGCACGTCGGCCATGTGCAGGCCCACGGTGGGCTCATCCAGCACGTAGAGCGTGTGCGGGCTTTTCTGCCCGCGTCGGCCTACGTCGTCGCGCACCTTGGTGAGCTCGGTCACCAGCTTGATGCGCTGTGCCTCGCCGCCGCTGAGCGTGGGGCTGGGCTGGCCCAGTGTGAGGTAGCCCAGGCCCACGTCCTTCAAGAGCTGCAGTGGGTGGGCTATGCCGGGCATGCTGGCGAAGAACTCCACGGCCTCGTCCACCTCCATCTGCAGCACATCGCCAATGCTTTTGCCGCGCCAGGTGACGGCCAGCGTCTCGGGGTTGAAGCGCGCGCCGTGGCAGACCTCGCAGGGCACCTTCACATCGGGCAGGAAGCTCATCTCGATGGTGCGCACGCCCTGCCCTTCGCAGGCCGGGCAGCGCCCCTCGCCGGTGTTGAAGCTGAAGCGCCCCGGCGCATAGCCGCGCGCCTTGGCCTCCAGCGTCTCGGCGAACAGCTTGCGGATGGTGTCCCAGAAGCCGATGTAGGTGGCGGGGCAGCTGCGCGGCGTCTTGCCGATGGGCGTCTGGTCCACCTCCAGCACGCGGTCCAGGGTCTCGAAGCCCGACAGGCCGGTGCAGCCGGCCAGCGGCGGCGCCTTGCCCGCATCCATGGCGTCGCGCCCGGCCTTGGTGGCGCGCTGGCCCACCCAGGCGGCCACGTTGGCCAGCAACACGTCGCGTGCCAGCGTGGACTTGCCCGAGCCGCTTACGCCCGTGACGGCCACCAGCCGCTGCAGCGGCACGCGTGCAGTGACCTGCTGCAGGTTGTGAAGGTGCGCGCCGTGCACGGTGAGCCAGCGCAGGGGTTCCGCATCGTTTTGGCCTCCAGCGCCCGCCGGATGGGCGCCATCAGCTACTTTTTCAATAGCATCTACCGGACGACGCGCCTGCAGCGGGTGGCGCATGGCATGCAGCAGGTAGCGGCCGGTCTGCGAGTCCGCAGCCGCCTGCACGTCGGCCACCGTGCCCTGGGCCACCAGGCGCCCGCCGCGCTTGCCCGCGCTGGGGCCGATGTCGATGATGTGGTCGGCGCGGCGGATGGTGTCCTCGTCGTGCTCCACCACCACCAGGGTGTTGCCCTTGTCGCCGAGCTTGTGCAGGGCGTTCAGCAGGATCTGGTTGTCGCGCGCGTGCAGGCCGATGGTCGGCTCGTCCAGCACATAGCACACGCCCTGCAGGTTGCTGCCCAGCTGCGCCGCCAGGCGGATGCGCTGCGCCTCGCCGCCGCTGAGCGTGGGCGCGCCGCGGTCCAGCGTGAGGTAGGACAGCCCGACTTCCTCCAGGAATTCCAGACGGCTCTGGATCTCGGGGATCAGGTCGCGCGCAATCTCCGCCTCGCGCCCCGACAGCTGCAGCCCGGCGATCCACTGCCGCACCTCGGCCACCGACAGGCGCGCCACCTCGGTGATCGGCGTGCCGGCGAACCGCACGGCGCGCGCCACCGGGTTCAGGCGCGTGCCCTGGCAGGTGGGACAGGCGGCGTCGGCCACGTCCTCCACTTCGGGCTCGGCAAAGGTTTGCTCGCGGCCGCGGTTGTCCTCCGACTGCACGGAGTCGTCCAACACCTTGCGCTGCGCCGATGTGAGCTTGACGCCCGTGCCCACGCAGTCGGGGCACCAGCCATGCTTGCTGTTGTAGGAGAACAGGGAAGGCTGAAGCTCGGCATAGCTGGTGGCGCACACGGGGCAGGCGCGCTTGGTGGAAAACACCTGCAACCGCCCGATGTGCGCCGTGGGCGCTCCGTCCTGCAGCGCCTGCTGCAGGCCGTCCAGGCCGCTCAGCACATGCACCACGCCCTTGCCCAGCTCCAGCGCCTTGGACAGTTGCGTGCGCAGCGTGTCTTCATGCTCCGGCGACACGTCCACGCTGGCCACGGGCAGCTCGATGGTGTGCTCCTTGAAGCGGTCGATGCGCGGAAAACCCGCGGTCGGCAGGAAGTGGCCGTCCACGCGCAGGTGGGTGTAGCCACGCGGGCGCGCCCAGTCGGCCAGTTCGGTATAGACGCCCTTGCGGTTCACGACCAGCGGCGCCAGCAGGCCGATGTGCTGGCCGCGGTAGTCGCGCAGCAGCTGCGCGGCAATGCTCTCGCTGGTCTGCGGCTGCACCGCCGCGCCGTCGTGCACGCAGTGCTGCACGCCCAGCTTCACATACAGCAGACGCAGGAAGTGCCACACCTCGGTGGTCGTGCCCACGGTGCTCTTGCGCCCGCCGCGCGACAGGCGCTGCTCGATGGCCACGGTGGGCGGTATGCCGTACACCGCGTCCACCTCGGGCCGCCCGGCCGGCTGCACGATGCTGCGGGCGTAGGCGTTCAGGCTCTCCAGGTAGCGGCGCTGGCCCTCGTTGAACAGGATGTCGAACGCCAGCGTGGACTTGCCCGAGCCGCTCACGCCCGTGATCACGTTGAACCGGCCGCGAGGAATGTCCAGCGTGAGGTGCCGCAGGTTGTGCTCACGCGCGTTCACGATCTCTATGGCGTTTTTGGCCTCTGGCGCTTTTCCATCCAGCGCGAGCAGCTTCTCTTTTCGTAGCACCGCCTGCTGCTCGTGCACCGAATGGCCGCCCTCGCCCAGCGCCAGTTCGTACTCGCGCAGCGCTTGCGCGGTGTGCGACGTGGGGTGCTGGCGCACCTCCTCGGGTGCGCCCTCGGCCACCACCTGGCCGCCGGCGTCGCCGCCTTCGGGCCCCAGGTCGATGAGCCAGTCGCTGGCGCGGATCACGTCCAGGTTGTGCTCGATGACGATGAGCGAATGCCCCGCGTCCAGCAGCTTGCGCAGCGCGCGCATGAGCTTGGCGATGTCGTCGAAGTGCAGGCCGGTGGTGGGCTCATCGAACAGGAACAGCGTGCCCTTGCGGGCCAGCGGCTGGCGCGACTTGGCCTGGCTCCGGGCCGCCTCGGCCAGGAAGCCCGCCAGCTTCAGGCGCTGCGCCTCGCCACCGCTCAGCGTGGGCACAGGCTGGCCCAGCTTCACGTACTCCAGCCCCACGTCCACGATGGGCTGCAGCGCGCGGATCACCTCGCGGTCTTTCGCAAACAGCTCTGCCGCCTCGTGCACGGTGAGATCCAGTACGTCCGCCACGTTGAACAGCCTGCCACCGCGTTCGATGCGCACCTCCAGGATCTCGGGCCGGTAGCGCTTGCCGTCGCAGTCGGGGCAGCGCAGGTACACATCCGACAGGAACTGCATCTCCACATGCTCGAAACCCGAGCCGCCGCAGGTCGGGCAGCGCCCGTCGCCCGAATTGAAGCTGAACTTGGCCGCGGTGTAGCCGCGTTCCCGGGCCAGCGGCGCCACAGCGAACAGCTCGCGGATGGCATCCCACGCACCCACATAGCTCACGGGGTTGGAGCGCGCCGTCTTGCCAATGGGCGACTGGTCCACGAACACCACGTCGCTCAGGTGGTCGGCGCCCAGCAGGCGCTCATGCGCGCCGGGCGTCTCCGTGGCCTTGCCGAAGTGGCGCATGAGCGCGGGCGCCAGCACGTCCTGGATCAGCGTGGACTTGCCCGAGCCCGACACGCCGGTGATGGTGACCAGGCGCTGCAGCGGGAACTCCACGTTCACATCGCGCAGGTTGTGCTCGCGCGCACCCTCCAGCACCAGGCGCGGCGTGGCATCCGTCACCAGGCGCTTGAGCCCGGTGCCGATCTGTTTGTGCCCGCCGAGGTACTGGCCGGTCAGCGTGGGCGCGCGGCGCAGTTCGCCCACCGTGCCGTCGAACACGATCTGCCCGCCGCGCTCGCCGGGACCCGGGCCGAAGTCGAGGACACGGTCGGCCGCGAGCATCACGGCGGGGTCGTGCTCCACCACCACCAGCGTGTTGCCCGCGTCGCGCAGGCGCAGCATGGCCTCGGTGATGCGGTGCATGTCGCGCGGGTGCAGGCCGATGCTGGGCTCGTCCAGCACGAACAGCGTGTTCACCAGCGAGGTGCCCAACGCCGTGGTCAGGTTGATGCGCTGCACCTCGCCGCCCGACAGCGTGCGGCTTTGCCGGTCCAGCGTGAGGTAGCCGATGCCCACGTCGCACAGGTACTTGAGGCGCGTGGCGATCTCGTCATGCAGCAGCTGCAGCGCCTGACGATCGCCAGCCTGAGAGTCGTTTTGGCCTGTAGCGCTTAACTGGAGAGCGTCACCAGCTATTGAAACAGGAGCATTCTGCACACGCGCCATGCGCGCGAAGAAGCGCCGCAGGCGGTCGATGGGCAACAACATCAGGTCGTGCAGGCACAGGCCGGGCAGCGCCTCCAGCTGCGCGCGCGTCCAGGCCACGCCCTGCGGCAGGAAGCGCTGCGCGGGGTCGAGCACGGCATCGGCGTCCTCCTTGCTGCCCAGCCGCCACAGCAGGCTCTCGGTCTTCAGGCGCGCGCCGGCGCACACCGGGCATGGCGTGTAGCTGCGGTACTTGGACAGCAGCACGCGGATGTGCATCTTGTAGGCCTTGCTCTCCAGGTACTCGAAGAAGCGGCGGATGCCGTACCACTGCTTGTTCCAGTTGCCGTTCTTGAAGCCGGGTGTGCCTTCGATCACCCAGTGCTTTTGCTCCGCGGTGAGCTTGTACCAGGGCGTGTCGCGCGGGATACCGGCGGCCTCGGCATGGCGCATGAGGTCGTCCTGCGCTTCTTTCCAGGCGGGGGTCTGGATGGTCTTGATCGCACCGGCGCGCAGCGTGAGCTTGTCGTTGGGAATGACCAGGCCGTAGTCCACGCCGATCACGCGGCCGAAGCCCCGGCAGGTGTCGCAGGCGCCCACGGCGGAGTTGAACGAGAACATGGACGCGATGGGCTCGGCGTAGCGCAGGTCGCTCTCGGGGCAATGCAGGCCGGTGGAGAAGCGCCACAAGTCTGCTTCGCCATCGTCCCGCAGGCGATAGACATTGAGCCGCCCCCCGCCGCGCTTGAGCGCGACCTCGATCGCCTCGACCGCGCGCGCGCGCTCCACGTTGCCCATACGAAAGCGGTCGGCCACCACGTCCAGCAGCTTGCGCGGGCCGGTGGGCGTGGCCACCTCGCGCTCGGCCTGCACCTTGGTGAAGCCGCTGGCCGACAGCCATTGCTCCAGCTGTTCCGCGGTGGTGCCCGCGGGCAGTTCCACGGGAAAAGTGAGCACGATGCGCGGGTCGTCCTCCGCCGCGCAGCGCCGCTGCAACTCGGCATGGATGGTGTCCGGCGAATCGTGGCGCACAGGCAGCGCCGTCTCGCGGTCGAAGAGTTGGCCGGCGCGCGCGAACAGCAGCTTGAGGTGGTCGTTCAGCTCGGTCATCGTGCCCACGGTGGAGCGCGACGAGCGCACCGGGTTGGTCTGGTCGATGGCGATGGCCGGGGGCACGCCCTCCACCTTGTCCACGGCGGGCTTGTCCATGCGGTCCAGGAACTGGCGCGCGTAGGCGCTGAAGGTCTCCACGTAGCGGCGCTGGCCCTCGGCATACAGCGTGTCGAACACCAGGCTGGACTTGCCGGAGCCGCTGGGACCGGTGACCACGGTGAGCTCGCCCGTGCGGATGTCCAGGTCGATGTTCTTGAGGTTGTGCTGGCGCGCGCCGTGGATACGGATCAGTCCCTGGGTCATGAGCGGGTCTTTCTGCAATGAGGCGGAACATTCTAGGGACGAGCCGGATTCCGCATCGACCGGGTGGACACCACACCACAGCCGGTCACGCAGGTGATGGCGCATCCGGCCCTATCCGTTAGACTGCGCCGCACCAACAACCAAAGAGAGGAGACGCCATGCAGCCATGGCATAAATGGGGGGCCGCCCTGGTCCTGGGCGCAACGCTGGGCGCAAGCCATGCACAGATCCTGGTGGGGCAAACGGCCGGGTTCTCCGGCCAGGTGGCCGCAGGGGTGCAGGAGACCACGCAGGGCGCCAAGCTGTTCCTGGACGCGGTCAATGGCAAGGGCGGCGTGCACGGGCAGAAGATCGAACTGATCTCGATGGACGACAAGTTCGACCCCAAAACCGCCGGCGAGAACGCGCGCACGCTGATCGAGGACAAGAACGTGCATGTCATGTTCCTCACGCGCGGCACGCCCCACACCGAATCCATGATCCCGCACCTGGACAAGCATGGCGTGGCCCTGGTGGGCCCGTCCACGGGCGCCATGGTGCTGCACCAGCCGGTGCGCAAGCACATCTTCAACGTGCGCGCCACCTACCAGCGCGAGGCCGAGAAGGCCATGACCCACCTGGCCTCGATGGGCATCACGCGCATCGCCGTGCTGTATGCGGACGACAGCTTCGGCGCCGATGGCGTGACGGGCGCGCAAAAAGGCCTGGCCCAGGCCAAGCTGCAGCCCGTGGTGCTGGAGAAGTTCAATCGCGCCAAGCCGGACTTCACCCCGCTGGTGGCCAAGATCTCCCAGGCGCAGGCCCAGGCCGTCCTGATGGTCGCCTCGGGCACGTCGGTGGTGGATGGCTACAACGCGCTGCGCCAGGCGGGCTCCACGGCACAGGTGGTCACGCTGTCCAACAATGCCTCGGGCGGCTTCATCAAGAGCCTGGGCGAAAATGCCCGCGGCGTGATCGTCACGCAGGTCTACCCGAACGAGCGCAGCCTGACCTTCCCGCTGGTCAAGGAAGCCATCGACCTGGCCAAGGCCAAGGGAATGACCGAGGTCAGCCCGGCCATGCTCGAAGGCTTTGCCGCCGCCAAAGTGCTGGTCGAAGGCCTGCGCCGCGCCGGCCCGAAGCCGTCGCGCGAGAAGATTCAGACGGCCCTGGAATCCATCCAGAAGTTCGATCTGGGCGGACTGGACATCTCCTACGGCCCCGACGACCACACGGGCCTGGATTTCGCCGATCTTTCCATCATCGGCACGGACGGCAAGTTCCGCCGCTGAAGCCCTTTTCGTGAGGTCAGACGCCGCCCGGGTGATCGCGCGGCGTCTGCGGCACGTCATTCCAGCGTAGGCTGCCGCCGATACACTCGCCCCTGCTCGCACTCGCGCGCAAATACACAGGGAAGAGACACCTCATGAAGACACATTGGAAGAAGTGGGGCGCAGCGTGCGCCCTGGCGGTGGTCAGTGCGGCCTCATCATTGGCCCACGCGCAGTTGCTCGTGGGTCAGACCGTCGGCATCACCGGGTCCGCGGCGGCAACCGTCAAGGAATCGATGCTGGGCGCGTCGCTGTACCTGGACCACGTCAACGCCCGCGGCGGCGTGAACGGGCAGAAGATCGAACTCGTCGCGCTCGACGACAAGTTCGACCCCAAGCTGACGCAGGACAACGCCCGCACGCTCATCGAGGACAAGGGTGTGCTGGCACTGTTCATGACGCGCGGCACACCCCACACCCAGGGCATTGTTGCGCTGCTGGACAAGTACGGCGTGCCGCTGGTGGGGCCCTCCACGGGCGCCATGGCGCTGCACCAGCCCGTTTCCCGCAATATCTTCAACGTCCGCGCGCCCTACCAGCGCGAGGTGGAGAAAGCCATCGCCCACCTTGCGCTGCTGGGAGTTCAGCGCATCGGCATCGTGCATGTGGACGACGCCTTCGGCCAGGACGGCCTGGCCGGTGCGCAAAAGGGCCTGCAGAACAACAAGCTGCCCGCCTTGTTCGTGGAGAAGTTCGACCGGGCGAAGCCAGATTTCTCAGCCATCGCCCCGCGCGTGCGTGCGCAGGATCCCCAGGCCGTCATCTTCATCGGCACCGGCGCGGCGGTCGTGGACGGCATCAAGGCACTGCGCGCGGCCGGCGTGGGCGGGCAGATCGTCACGCTGTCAAACAATGCGTCGGGGGGCTTCACCAAGGCGCTGGGCGATCAGGCCCGCGGCGTCATCGTCACGCAGGTCTTTCCGTCCGAGCGGTCGCTGAACTACCCGGTGATCAAAGAAGCCCTGGAATTGGCGAAGGCGCAAGGGCTGAAGGAACTCACTCCGGCCATGGTCGAGGGCTTCGTGAACGCCAAGGTGCTGGCCGAGGGCCTGCGCCGCGCCGGCCCCAAGCCGGACCGTGCACGGCTGCACGCGGCCCTGGAAAGCCTGAGCAAATTCGACCTGGGGGGCCTGGAGCTTTCCTACAGCGCAAAGGAACACTCGGGGCTGGACTTCGCCGACCTGTCCATCATCGGAGCGGACGGCCGATTCCAGCGCTGAGCGGGCCGTAACGCCACGGCGGCGGAGTCCACCGCCCCATCCAAAACGCGGAGCCTGGCTCCGCGTTTTGGATGGGTGGGGCCGGTTCACTGCGCTGCGCTGGCGCCGGACGCGGGAGCAGCTGCGGACTCGGGCACGTGCGTCGCTTCCACCCCATGCTTTTCACCGCTCATGTCCACCTGGTCTCCTGCCTTCATGATCACGAACAGCATGATCACTGCGAACACCACGAAACCCACCACGATCTTCCACATGCTCATCTCCTGAAAATTGTTGTCGACGGAAAAGGGCGGCACCAATAAAAAAGCCTCACACCATCGTGTGAGGCCTGTCTGATCGCAAGCCCGACTCCATTGAATCAGGCTTGCATTGCATGCAGCTTACGCTGCCGGTGCATCAGAAGTTGTGGCGAACGCCCAGCGCCAGCGAGCTGAAGTCCTGGCCAGCGGCGCCCGTCATGTAGGTAGCACCTGCCTTGTTGTCCACCTTCGTGTAGAAAGCGTACACCTTGGTGCGCTTGCTGAAGTTGTAGTTGTAGCCCAGGGTCCACTGCGTAGCGGAGCTGTCGGCAATGTCGCTCCACTTGCCAGCGCGGCCCACGTTCACGTGGAACTCGGAAGCACCCATCATGTAGGCGCCCGCCAGGCGGAAGTTGTTGCGGTTGCCTGCGCCCGTGGCGAGGAGCTGGTTGTCGTCCTTGTTACGCTGGTAGTAGCCACCCACGACGAACTGGCCGAAGGTGTACAACGCGCGCAGGCCCAGCTGGCGATTGCTGTCCACTTGGCTGTAGCCGGCGCCCAGGTTCAGCGCGCCGATGTTGTAGTTGGCAGCCAGGTCATAGCCATTCTTTTGCGGAATGGCAGCGTTTTTCTCATGCAACGAGACGGAAGCGTCCACCGTCAGCCCACCGAAGCTGGGCGTGCGATAGCCGATCTTGTTGGTGGTGCTCAGGCCGCCGAACCACACGGGATCGTAGTACAGAGCGTCCGAAGACGTGCCCGTGTCATGGTTGTGCATGCTCACGTAGTCGGCCGTAGCGTAGTACGACTCGGGCATGAAGTTGCCCAGGCGGATCATGCCGAAGCCGCCGGACAGGTTCACTTCGCTCTGGCGGGCGAAGGTCATGCCGGTGGTGGGGTGGGTCCAGCCCGAGCCCGTGCCGGTATCGGAGTTGAAGCCGCTTTCCAGCTGGAAGCCGGCCTTCAGGCCGCCGCCCAGGTCCTCAGTGCCCTTGAAGCCGAAGCGCGAGGAGTTGTTCTGCATGACGGTGTTGCTGGTACCGCCGACCTTCTGGCGTTCCACCGACGTGTTCACGCGGCCGTACAGGGTCACGCTGCTTTGCGCGAAAACAGCGGAAGTACCCAGCAGAGCCAGGGTAGCGAGCAGCAAACGACTTGGTTTTTGCATTTGAGTTCCTTGAATGCTTGTGTCCATCAGTTGTGGTAGGCACAGCTCGCCGCCCGCAGGGAGCCGATTAGCACAATGTGCAGCTACGGCGCAAATTCTAGGTGTAACCATCTGGGCCAACACAGAGGAAAGTCCCGCCTGTAATACCCCTGACGTATTGCCGCCACACTTTCGCACAGGCAAAGGTGTGGCGGCAGGGCTCAGCCAGGGAAAACCCTGACAAAAGAGCGGAACGAGGTCAGTCGTTGGCGTAGATGTCCACGTCCTTGGTTTCGCGGATGAACAGCGTGCCGATCACTGCCGTCATGCCGGCGATGATGATGGGGTACCACAAGCCGTTATACATATTGCCGGTGGACGCCACGATGGCGAACGATGTCGTGGGCAGCAGGCCGCCGAACCAGCCATTGCCAATGTGGTACGGCAGGCTCATGGAGGTATAGCGGATGCGCGTGGGGAACAGTTCCACCAGCATGGCCGCGATGGGGCCGTAGACCATGGTCACCAGGATCACCAGATACGTCAGGATGACGATCATCATCACCTTGTTCATCTTGGCGGGGTCGGCCTTGGAGGGGTAGCCGGCGAGCTTCAGGTCTTCGGCCATCTCCTTCTTGAAGGCGGCGATGGCCTTCACGCTTGCCTCGTCGAACTTGTGGTTGACCACGTTGCCGGTGGGCGCGGTGATGGTCTTTTCGCCGATCTTCACGACCGCGGGCGAGCCCGCGGGGCCGGCCACGTTCTCATAGCTCACCGAGTTCTGCACCAGGTAGCGCTTGGCGATGTCGCAGGAGCTCTTGAAGTCGATCTCGCGTGCCACGGGGTTGCCCTGGAACGAGCAGGTGGCGGGATCGGCGATCACCACGACACCCGCTGTCGCCTGGGCCTTGGCCAGGTCGGGGTTGGCGGCTTCCGTCAGCATCTTGAAGGCCGGGAAGTAGGTCAGCACGGCCAGCACGCAACCCAGCATGATGATGGGCTTGCGGCCGATCTTGTCGGACAGCGAGCCGAACACCACGAAGAACGGGGTGCCGATCAGCAGGGCCGCGGCGATCATCAGGTTGGCCGTGACGGCGTCCACCTTGAGTTGCTGCGTCAGGAAGAACAGCGCGTAGAACTGGCCGGTGTACCAGACCACGGCCTGACCAGCCGTCAGGCCCACCAGCGCCAGGATCACGATCTTCAGGTTCTTCCACTGGCCGAACGATTCGGACAGGGGCGCCTTGGAGGTCTTGCCCTCGGCCTTCATCTTCTGGAAGGCCGGCGACTCGGACAGCGACAAGCGGATCCACACCGAGATGCCCAGCAGCAGGATCGACACCAGGAACGGAATGCGCCAGCCCCAGTCGTTGAACGCCGCCTCGCCCATGGCGGTGCGCGTGCCCAGGATGACCAGCAGCGACAGGAACAGGCCCAGCGTGGCCGTGGTCTGGATCCACGAGGTGTAGGCACCACGGCGGCCGTGCGGGGCGTGCTCGGCCACGTAGGTGGCCGCACCGCCGTATTCACCGCCCAGCGCCAGGCCTTGCAGCATGCGCAGCGCGATCAGGATGACCGGTGCCGCGATGCCGATGCTGGCGTAGCTGGGCAGCACGCCGACGATGAAGGTCGAGATGCCCATGATCAGGATGGTCACCAGGAAGGTGTACTTGCGCCCGATCATGTCGCCCAGGCGGCCGAACACCAGCGCGCCGAACGGGCGCACCAGGAAGCCGGCCGCGAAGGCCAGCAGCGCGAAGATGAACGCCGCGCCAGCATCCAGCCCGCTGAAGAACTGCTTGGCAATGATGGCCGCGAGCGAGCCATAGAGGTAGAAGTCGTACCACTCGAACACGGTGCCGAGGGACGAGGCGAAGATCACCTTCTTTTCTTCCGCCGACATCGGTCGGGCGGCAGCGCCGGGGCGGCCGGCGTATGCAGTGCTGGTAGCCATGAATGCTGTCTCCTGCTTATTGGGATGGAATCGAAAATGCGCGTAAGAAAGCGCGAAAAACCGACGATCTGAAGCACTCTGCGGTGCTTGCGACGCAATATCGGGCCGCCATCTGACCGAAAGCTGACATGCGCCAAACGCTGCCGCCACCCCAGTCTTACGGCCATCTGACAAACTCCGTGGCAACCCGCAGATCGTTTTTCTTGATGCGAAAAATCGGACTACACGAGGCTGCGGCGAGTCTCGCGCACGGCACCAGACACGGGTAACCCCGCAGTTTTTCGCCAGGGTTTGCCCTCCCTAGGACAAACCCTTGACGCATGACAAACCCACGCCCGCCGCACAGTGCTGGGCACGGCCCCATGCAAAAAGGCGCCGCAGAACGCTGTCTGCGGCGCCCTGGAACGCCTGCCGCGGCCCCGTCGGCCGCCGCCGAGGAATGCGCTTCAGCGCACGGAAGGCAGGCCCGATGGCACCGCGGGCGCCGCATCCCATGCCGGCCCATCAAACCACGCGTCGCCGTCCAGGTAGGCGCGCAACATGGGCAGGCTGTCGAGCCCCCAGAACAGGCGCCCATCCACCTCAAAGGCCGGCACGCCAAACACGCCACGGGCCGACGCCTCGTCCGTGTTGGCGCGCAGCAGGGCCTTGGGCAGGGCGCCCGCGCCTTCGGCGTCGGGCCGCAACTGCTCTGCCAGGGCCTGCGCCAGCACGTCCAGGCGCGCGGGGTCCAGCGCATCCTGCCCACCCAGCCAGACATGCCGCAGCACGGTGCCGGCGACATAGCGGTTGACCGTGCCATCGTCGCTGCACGCCAGCGCCTGGCGCAGCAACGGCAGCGGATTGAAGGGGTGGCGCGCCGGCATGTCCAGACCGCAGCCCAGCGTATGGCCCAGCCAGGTGGCGTGCCGGTACGTCCAGTCGCGCTTGGGCGGCACGCCGGCCGGCCCGGGGTTGGCATGCTGCTGCAGCAGCGCGCCCAACAACACCGGCTTGTAGTGCAGGTGGTAGTTCAGCCCCTCCAGTACCTGCGGCAGCCGCTCGAAGGCCAGCCACGCGTACGGCGAGACGAAATCCAGGTAGAACGTGATGTGCTTCATGCCAGTGGCTCCAGCTCTTCGGGAAGGTCCACCCCCGCGCGTTGCAATGCGGCGGTCCAGATCGCGCGGCGCGCGGCGCCATCGGCTTGCGACCAGGCGCGGATCTCGTCGATCGTACGGAAGCACCCCTCGCAGTGGCTGCGGTCGGCCGTCATGCGGCAGACCGACACGCAGGGCGACGGAACCGGCTCCTGGGAATTTAAGCCAAATTGGCCTCTAGCGCTTATTTCACCAGCGCGAGCAGCTATCAATTCAGAAGCATTCACTGCGGCGTCGCTCATGCGCTGATCTCCTGCACCACGTCGGCCACCGGGGCACCGGTGAGCCGCTGCAGATCGTGCGGGCTCAACTGGAACACGCCGTGGGGATGGCCGGCGGCAGCCCAAATCACATCGAAGCGGAACAGCTCGCGGTCGATGAGGGTGACAGGGGCGGTGGAATGGGCCACGGGCGAGACGCCGCCGATGGCGAATCCGGTCTTGGCCTTGACGAATTCCGCGTCGGCGCGGCCCGTCTTGCCCACGAGGGCGTCGACCTTCTTCTCGTCCACGCGCCGGTCGCCGGAGGTAACGACCAGCACGGCCGCGTCATCGCTCTTGCGCCGGAAGATGATGCTCTTGGCGATCTGCCCCAGCGCCACGCCCAGCCCGTCAGCCGCCTGCTGCGCGGTGCGCGCGGCGTCGTCAAGCATGCGCGGCGCGTGGGGGTGGCGCAGGCGCTGCAACTCGGCAGCCACCCGCTGGGTGCTTTCAGGTAATGCGTGCATAACAGGGCAATCCGGGGCCTGGGACGGCGAAGCGCACGCACGGATGCGGAGTGCCTCGGCGCAACCACAAGCCCCAGGCGGGGTTACAGTGTGATGGCTGCCATCCATTGTCCATGAACCTGCTTCGCGCCTGCCTGCTCTTGTGGCTTCTCGTCGGCAAACTGGCCTGGGCCGGTGGCGCCCCTGCGGTGCTGGACGATCACCGCAAGGGCCTATCGCTGGGAAGCACCGGCCAGCTTTTTTGGCTCGTGGACGACCTGGGCACCCTCACCATCGACGATGTGCGCGCAGCGGCTACCGATGCGCGCTTCGGCCCGCCCCCCGCATGCCGCTGCGCGGGGCCACACCGGCCTACCACTGGTTCAAAGTGGTCCTGGAGCAGCGCGCGGCCAGCGGCGACTGGGTGCTGGCCACCCAGACCACGTCTTTGCAGGACGTGCGGTTCTACGGCCCGTTCGATGCGTCGGGCACGGCGCTTGCGCCGCCAGTGCATACGGGCCTGGCGCAGCCCTTCGCCACGCGGCCCCTGGGCAGCGAGCGCTACCTCATGCGCCTGCAGCCCCCGGGCCCGGGCACCTACACGGTCTACGCCCGGCTGTACAGCGAGACGGCGCCGTCCTTCGACCTGTCCGTCTGGGACACGGCCGAATACCTGCAATGGCGCCAGCACAAGCGGCTGTTCGACGGCATCTGCTACGGCATCCTGATCGCACTGCTGGTCTACAACCTCACGCTCGTGGGCATCTTTCGGGACACCACGTACACCTTCCACGTCGGCCAGTGCATCTTCGCGCTGTTGACGCTGGCCACCTTCAACGGCCACACGGCCCATTACCTGTGGGGCGACGCGCCGTGGTGGCAGGAGCGCAGCTATTTCGTATTGCCCAGCCTGTGGCTGTTCTTCGGCGCGCTGTTCACGCGCAGTTTCCTGGACACCCGGCAGACGCCCTTGATGGACGGAGTGCTGGTGGCAATCGGCCTGCTGGCGGCGCTCACCGCCGTGCTCGGCGGGCTCGGGCAATTTGCCATCGCCCAGACGCAGAACGAACTGCTGGCCAGCGCCGGCATCGCGGCCGCGTCGCTCGCGGCCATTCTGGTGCTGCGCCGGGGCTTCACGCCCGCGCGCTGGTACCTGGGCGCGCAGGCGCTGCTGTTCGTCACGGTGGCCGGCGTGGTGCTGAGCAACTGGAAGGTGATCGACGCGCCCTTCATGCTGGCCAACGGCCTGCAGATCGGCGTGGCGGCCGAGATGGTGGTGTTCGCCGTTGCGTTGAGCACCCGCATCGACAGCCTGAATGCCTCCCAGATCGCCCTGCGGCTGCGCGCGGACCATCTGGCCAAGGCCGCGACCACCGACCCTCTCACGGGTCTGACCAACCGCATGGGGTTGACCCAGGGCGCAACGCAACTGCTGTCGGAAGGGGGCACGCACGCCCTGCTGCTGCTCGACCTGGACCGCTTCAAACCCATCAACGACACCTATGGCCATGACGCCGGCGACGAGGTGCTGCGCGCCGTTGCCACACGGCTGCAGACGCACACGCGGTCCGGCGACATCGTGGCCCGGCTGGGCGGTGACGAGTTCGTGGTCATGCTGGCCCACGCGCCCGCGGGCGACGACCTGACGGCGCTGGTCAAGCATCTGGAGCTGGCTATCTGCCAGCCGGTGTACTTCCAGCACCAGGAACTGTGCGTGGGCGTCAGCACGGGCGTTGCGCACAGCCCGCAGGACGGCGCCACGCTGACGGAGCTGATGCGCTGCGCCGACCAGCGCATGTACCAGGCCAAGCAGGCGCACAAGGACGCGGCGCAGCACCCGGCAGCGCCGGCTCTGCCGTTGGCCTGACGCCGGGTGGCCGCTCAGCCCTTGCGCTTGGTGAGCACCGCCACGGCCACGCGCGACTGCGGCTTGCGGCCCAGGAAGTCGCTGATGTAGGCGCCGGCGTCGATCAGCTGGTCCAGATCGATACCGGTCTCGATGCCCATGCCGTGCAGCATGTAGACCACGTCCTCGGTGGCCACGTTACCCGTGGCGCCCTTGGCATAGGGACAGCCGCCCAGGCCGGCCACGGACGTGTCGAACTGCCACACGCCCAGCTCCAGCGCCGCCAGCGTGTTGGCCAGCGCCTGGCCGTAGGTGTCGTGGAAGTGGCCGGACACGTCGTTCAGATCGTAGTGCTTGAGCGTTGCCTCGATGGCGCGCTGCACCTTGCGCGGCGTACCCACGCCAATGGTGTCGGCCACCCCAATGTGCTGCACGCCGATGCCCTTCATGAGCCCGGCCAGGTATTCCACGCGCTCGGGTGCAATCTCGCCCTCGTAGGGGCAGCCCACGGTGCAGCTCATCGCGCCACGCACATACACGCCAGCGGCGCGCGCGGCTTCGACCACGGGGGCGAAGCGCTCGATGCTCTCGGCAATGCTGCAGTTGATGTTCTTCTGGCTGAAGGCCTCGCTGGCGGCGCCGAAGACCACGATCTCGTCGGGCTTGTCGAGCACGGCCGCCTCCCAGCCTTTCAGGTTGGGCGTCAGTACCGAATAGCGCACGCCGGGCATGCGTGTAATGCCTTGCATGACCTCGTGGTTGTCGGCCATCTGCGGCACCCACTTCGGAGAAACGTAGCTGGTGACCTCAATTTCCTTGAGGCCCGCCTGCTGCAGGCGGTGTACCAATTCGATCTTGACGGCCGCCGGCACCGGGTGCTTCTCATTTTGCAGCCCGTCGCGCGGGCCCACGTCCACAAGCTTGACGCGGGAGGGGATGTTCGGGTTCATCGGTGGGTGTCCTTGGGTGAGGGATTCGTCAGTAGCCGCGTCCGGCATCCACCACGCCGGCCACGGCCTCGCCGCGCGCGAGCGCCGCGATCTTGCCGGCGATCTGGGCGATGCTCTCGTCGCGCAGCGTGCGTGCCGAAGTGTGGGGTGTGAGGGTGATCTTGGGATGTCCCCAGAAGGGATGCCCGGCAGGCAACGGCTCGGTGCGGAACACGTCCAGCGTGGCGCCCGCCACATGGCCGGCGTCGATCAGCGCGAGCAGGTCCTCCTCGACCAGGTGCGCGCCACGCGCCACATTGATCACGTAGGCGCCGGGCAGGAGGCGGGCCAGCGTGTCGCGGTTCATGATGCCCTGCGTCTCGGGCGTGAGCGGGAGCAGATTGACCAACACGCGGGTAGCGGCCAGGAACTCGTTGAAGCCCTCCTGCCCACTGAAACAGCGCACGCCCGCCATCTGCTTCGGACTGCGGCTCCAGCCGAGCACGGGAAAGTCGAACTGCGCCACCGCGCGCGCCACGCGCTCGCCCAGTACGCCCAGGCCCATCACGCCCACGGGGAAGTCCTGGCGCAGGCGCGGCTTGCGGTAGCTCCACTGGCCCGCCTGCATGGCGGCCTCGTACTGGTCAAGCTCGCGGAAATGCCGGATCACCGCGTGGCACACGTATTCGGCCATCTGCACGGCCATGCCGGCGTCATCCAGACGCACGACGCGCACGAACGGCGGCAGGCGCAGCTTGAGCAGCGCATCCACCCCCGCGCCGATGTTGAACAGCGCCCGCAAAGCGGGCTGTTCGTCGATGAACTGCTGGGGCGGTGCCCAGACCACGGCGTAGTCGGCCTGCGGGGCTCCGGGCTGCCAGACGGTAATGTCGGCTCCCGGCAGGGCGGCGGCCAGCCCCTGCAGCCAGGGTTCGGCCTTGGTATCGGTACAGCAAAAGGTGATCTTCATGGCCAACGAGCGTACCGCGGCTGGGCAAGCCCCCGCCGTCACTCGGCGGAAAGCCGCAGCAGTTCTGCGCCTTCGGCCACCTGGTCGCCTGGCGCGTAGAGCAGCTCCTGCACCACGCCATCGGCGGGGGCGGCGATGGTGTGCTCCATCTTCATGGCCTCCATCACCGCCAGGGGCTGGCCCTTGGTCACCTTGTCGCCGGCCTGCACGGCAAACGACACCACCTTGCCCGGCATGGGCGCGGTGAGACGCCCGCCCTCGCTGGCCGCTTCGCCCGCATGGGCCAGCAGGTCCAATGCCTCGATGCGCGTGGCGCCACGGGGGGTGAAGATGTGGTCGGTCTCGCCCTGGGCATAGACCGTTGCGCAGGTGCGCTGGCCGGCGTATTGCAGGTCCAGGCCGCCCGCCAAGGGCGTGAAAGCCAGCGGACCCCGCGCGGCTCCCTCGCCTTCTCCCACGGTCAGTTGGTAGCCGCCATCGCGTTCATAGGTCAGCCAGGCCTTGGCATGTGTGCCATTGAAGTCGAACTCGAAACGCCGGCGGCACGCTACCAGCGAACGCCAGCCGTCGCGGCGGCTGAACGGATTGGCGCCTTCCTGCGCCTGCTCACGCTGCAACTGGCTGGCCACGGCGGCTGCCGCGGCCAAGGGTAGGCCTACGCGCTCCTGGCCGAACAACACGGCCTCTTCGCGCGGGATCAACGCGGTGTCCAGCCGCGCCTGAGCGAACGAATCGGTCTTCACCACGTGGCGCAGGAACTGCACGTTGGTTGCCAGGCCCACGATGTGGGTCTGCGCCAGCGCATCGTCCAGCCGCGCCAGGGCCTGCGCGCGCGTGTCGCCGTGCACGATGAGCTTGGCGATCATGCTGTCGTAGAAGGGGCTGATGGCGTCGCCCTCGCGCACGCCGTCATCCACGCGCACGCTGCCCCGTTCGAAGCTGGTGCATGCCGGCTTGCGGTACACGTGCAGCTGGCCGGTGGCGGGCAAGAAGTTGTTGTCAGGGTTCTCGGCGCAGATGCGCGCCTCGATGGCGTGGCCGATGATCTTCAGCTCGTCCTGGCGCTTGGGCAAAGGCTGCCCGCTGGCCACGCACAGCTGCCACTCCACCAGGTCTTCGCCGGTGATGGCCTCGGTCACGGGGTGCTCCACCTGCAGGCGGGTGTTCATCTCCATGAAGTAGAACTTCATCTGCTCGGGCGCGTCGTAGCCGCCGGGCTGTTCCACGATGAACTCCACTGTGCCCGCGCCCACGTAGCCCACGGCCTTGGCGGCTGCCACGGCAGCCTCGCCCATCTGGCGACGCAGGGCCTCGGTCATGCCGGGGGCGGGGGCTTCTTCCAGCACCTTCTGATGGCGGCGCTGCACGGAGCAATCGCGCTCGAACAGATAGACGCAGTTGCCCTGCGTGTCGCCGAACACCTGGATCTCGATGTGGCGCGGGCGCAGCACGTACTTCTCCACCAGCACGGCATAATCGCCAAAGCTGTTGATGGCCTCGCGCTGGCAGCTGGCCAGCGCCGCTGCAAAGTCCTCGCTCTTTTCCACCAGGCGCATGCCCTTGCCGCCGCCACCGGCGCTGGCCTTGATGAGCACGGGGTAGCCGATACGGTCGGCCTCGCGCTGCAGCAGTTGCGGGTCCTGGTCCTTGCCGTGGTAGCCAGGCACCAGCGGCACGCCCGCCTTCTCCATCAGCTGCTTGGACTCGGCCTTCAAACCCATGTCCTTGATGGCCGAAGGCGGCGGGCCGATGAACACCAGCCCCGCAGCGGCACAGGCCTGGGCGAAGTCTTCGTTCTCGCTCAGGAAGCCGTAGCCCGGGTGGATGGCCTGCGCACCCGTGGCCTGGGCGGCCTCGATGATGCGCTCCCAGCGCAGGTAGCTGTCCTTGGGGGCGCTGCCGCCGATATGCACGGCCTCGTCGCAGGCGGCCACGTGCTTGGCCTGGGCATCGGCGTCGGAGTACACGGCCACGGTCTTCACGCCCATGCGGCGGGCGGTTGCGGCCACGCGGCAGGCGATCTCCCCACGATTGGCAATCAGGATTTTTTGGAACATTCAGGCCACCTTGGCGGAATCGGAAAAGAAAGAGGAAATGCGCCGCAGCACGGCGCGCAGGAACTTGAACAGCACCACCAGCAGCAGCGCCGACAGCGCCAGCATCACCACCAGCGCGATGCCGAAGGCCAGCGGGTACTGCGTGGCCAGCCAGACCACGCCGACGACCAGGCCGTCCTCAAAGAACGACAGGCCCCAGTTGGAAAACGGCTCGGGCGAGGTGTTGGCCGCCGCCCGCGTGGTCATCTTGGTGGCCAGCGCCGTGGCCGAGAGCGAGCCGCCCAGCAGCCCCGCGGCCAGCGCCATGGTGGCGTTGTCGGCACCAAACACGCCGGCGGCCAGCAGCGCGCCGGCGGGCACGCGGATGAAGGCGTGGATGGCATCCCAGGCGCTATCGAACCAGGGCACCTTGTCGGCGAAGAACTCCACCAGCAGCATGAAGCCGCTGGCCATCAGCACCAGCGGGTGCTGCAGCAGCGCCAGCCCCGGCGGCAGCGGCAGCCAGCCGGCCACGCCCATCATGCCCACCAGGAACACCACGGCGTACAGGCGAAAGCCGCTGGCCCAGCCCAGTGCGGCGGCCAGCGCCAGCAGGGCGGGCATGTCCAGCTGCTGCGTAGCGCGCGCAGCCCCTTCGGCTACCGCCTGGGCGGTACCCGCATCGACATGCAGCCCCACGCTGTGGAGCCACTGCACGATCTGGAGCCAGAGCGCGTCCATAGCGGATCAGCCCAGCCAGGAGGGCTTGCGCTTTTGCAGGAACGACTGCACGCCCTCGCGGCCCTCGCTGCTCGCGCGGATGTCGGCAATGCCCTCCACGGTGGCGGCGATGAGTGCGGCGTCGATCTCGCGCCCGGCCACATCGCGCACCAACGTCTTGCAGGCGCGCACGGCGTTCGGGCTCGCGGCCGTCAGTGCCTTGAGCAGCTCGTCCACCTGGGCGTCGAGTTGCTCTGCGCCGACCACTTGGTGCACGAAACCGATGCGCAAGGCCTCGGCCGCGCTGAAGCGTTCCGCGGTGAGGAAGTAGCGGTGCGCGGCGCGCGCGCCCATGGCGCGGATCACGTAGGGGCTGATGGTGGCGGGGATCAGGCCGATCTTCACCTCGGACAGGCAAAAGCCCGCGGTATCGACCGCCACCGCCATGTCGCAGGCCGCGACCAGCCCCATGCCGCCGGCGTACACGTCACCCTGCACGCGCGCCACGGTGGGCTTGGGGCATTCGTAGATCACGCGCAGCATCTCGGCCAGCTTGGCGGCGTCGGCAAGGTTCTCTTGCCGCGTGTAGTCGGCCATGCGGCGCATCCAGTTCAGATTGGCACCCGCGCAGAAGGCCGGCCCCTCGGCGGCCAGCACCACGGCGCGCACGTCCGCGCGGCCCCCGACTTCCGTGAAGGCCGCGGTGATCTCTGCGATCACTTCGTCGCTGAAAGCATTGCGGATCTCGGGCTGCGTCAGCGTGATGCGCGCCACCGCGCCCGATTGGGTGATGGAAAGGTTCTGGCTCATGGCGTATCCGGGTTCTGCAGGAAGTAGACAAGGTCGAGCGACGGGCACGGCTGGCCCAGCGCGGTGAGTGCCGCCGTGATCTGTCCGCGGTGGTGCGTGCCGTGGTTGAACACATGCGCCAGCGTGGCGGCAAACGGCAGCACGGCGGGCGTGCTGCGCGTGGTGGTGTAAGACAGCGCACCCTCCCAGCGCGCTGGCGCAAAGCCGGCGATCAGCGGCTCCCAGCGCGCGGCGCCTTCACGCAGCCGCTCGGCCAGGCGCACGCGATCGCTCTCCACCTCGGCATCCAGCGCCATGCGGGGCGACGTGCCTTCGGCAAAGCGCGCGAACCACAGCAAGTGCTCGCCCACCAGCAGATGGTTGAGCGTGCCATGGATGCTGCGAAAGAACAGGCCCATGTCGCGCCGGTAGTCCGCCTCGGGCAGCACCTGCACGGCTGCCAGCAGGCGCGCCGTGGCCCACACGTTGTAGCGCGCGAGCCGGCTGAAATGGGTGACGGCATCCATGGACCGCGCCTTACATGCGGAACACGCCGAACTTCATGTCTTCGATCGGTGCATGGCGCGAAGCCGCCAGCGCCAGCGCCAGCACGCGGCGCGTGTCGGCGGGGTCGATGATGCCGTCGTCCCACAGGCGGGCGGTGGCGTAGTAGGGGTGGCCCTGTTCCTCGTACTGGCGGCGGATGGGCGTCTTGAAGGCCTCTTCTTCCTCCATGCTCCAGCTGCCGCCCTTGCCCTCGATGCCGTCGCGCTTGACGGTGGCCAGCACGCTGGCGGCCTGCTCGCCGCCCATCACGCTGATGCGCGCGTTGGGCCACATCCACAGAAAGCGCGGCGAGTACGCGCGGCCGCACATGCCGTAGTTGCCCGCGCCGAAGCTGCCGCCGATGATCACCGTGAACTTGGGCACGTTGGCCGTGGCCACCGCCGTGACCATCTTGGCGCCGTGGCGGGCGATGCCCTCGTTTTCGTACTTGCGCCCGACCATGAAGCCGGTGATGTTCTGCAGGAAGACGAGCGGAATCTTGCGCTGGCAGCACAGCTCGATGAAGTGCGCGCCCTTCTGCGCGCTTTCGCTGAACAGGATGCCGTTGTTGGCCACGATGCCCACGGCCATGCCCTCGATGCGCGCGAAGCCGCACACCAGGGTGTTGCCGTAGCGCGCCTTGAACTCGTCGAACGCACTGCCGTCCACGATGCGGGCGATGATCTCGCGCACGTCGAAGGGCTTGCGCGTGTCCACGGGGATCACGCCATACAGCTCGTCTGCTGCATATTTAGGAGCTACTGGCGCTTGATCCGCGGGCGCTACGGGCTGATTTCTATTCAAATTCTTGACGGCCCCGCGCGCCAGCGAGAGCGCATGCAGGTCATTCTGTGCCAGGTGGTCGGCCACGCCGGACAGGCGCGTGTGCACGTCGCCGCCGCCCAGGTCTTCGCTGCTGACGACCTCGCCCGTGGCGGCCTTCACCAGCGGCGGGCCGCCCAGGAAGATGGTGCCCTGGTTCTTGACGATGATGGTCTCGTCGCTCATGGCCGGCACATAGGCGCCGCCGGCCGTGCACGAACCCATGACCACGGCGATCTGCGCCAGGCCCTGCGCGCTCATGTTGGCCTGGTTGTAGAAGATGCGGCCGAAGTGGTCGCGGTCGGGGAAGACCTCGTCCTGGTTGGGCAGGTTGGCGCCGCCCGAGTCCACCAGGTAGATGCACGGCAGGCAGTTCTGCTGCGCGATCTCTTGCGCGCGCAGGTGCTTCTTCACCGTCATGGGGTAGTAGGTGCCGCCCTTCACCGTGGCGTCGTTGCACACGATCATGCAGGCGATGCCGGCCACGCTGCCGATGCCCGCGATCAGGCCCGCGCCGGGCGCGTCGTTGCCGTACATGTTGAGGGCTGCCAGCGGGGCGATCTCCAGGAACGGCGTGCCGGGGTCCAGCAGCATCTCCACGCGCTCGCGCGGCAGCAGCTTGCCGCGCGCCACATGCTTGGCGCGGGCGGCCTCGCCGCCGCCCTGGGACACGCGCTCGATCTGGGCGCGCAGGTCCTCCACCACGGCGCGCATGGCGGCGGCATTGGCCTGGAAGTCGGCCGAGCGCGGGTTGAGTTGGGATTCAAGAATCATGGCGGTGGCTCGTTTCAAGCGGTTTTGTCTTCGGCAAGGCCCAGCTCGTCTTTCATGACGTCGCGGATCTTGAACTTCTGGATCTTGCCCGTCACCGTCATCGGGAAGCTGGTAACGAAGCGGATGTAGCGCGGCACCTTGTAGTGCGCGATCTGGCCTTTGCAGAAGGCACGGATGTCGTCCTCGCTGGGGCGCGTGCCGGGCTTGGCGATGATCCAGGCGCACAGCTCCTCGCCGAAGCGCTGGTCGGGCACGCCCACCACCTGCACGTCCTGCACCATGGGGTGGCGGTAGAGAAATTCCTCGATCTCGCGCGGGTACACGTTCTCGCCGCCGCGGATCACCATGTCCTTGATGCGGCCGACGATATTCACGTAGCCCTCGTCGTCCATGGTGGCCAGGTCGCCCGTGTGCATCCAGCCGCCTTCGTCGATCGCCTCGCGGGTCTTGGCATCGTCGCCCCAGTAGCCGTGCATGACGGAGTAGCCCTGGGTGCACAGCTCGCCGCGCTCGCCGCGCGGCACCACGGCGCCGGTCTCGGGGTCGATGATCTTCACCTCCAGGTGCGGCTGCACGCGGCCCACGGTGGACACGCGCTTGGCCAGCGGCGTTTCGGCGTCGCTCTGGCAGCTCACGGGGCTGGTCTCGGTCATGCCATAGGCGATGGTGATCTCCGACAGGTGCATGTCGCCCACCACGCGCTTCATCACCTCGATCGGGCATGGGCTGCCAGCCATGATGCCGGTACGCAGGGTGCTGAGGTTGAACTCGGCAAAGCGCGGGTGGTCCAGCTCGGCAATGAACATGGTGGGCACGCCGTGCAGGCCGGTGCAGCGCTCGGCCTGCACGGTCTCCAGCACGGTCAGGGCGTCGAAGCCGTCGTTGGGGTACACGATGGTGCTGCCGTGCGTGAGGCAGGCCAGGTTGCCCAGCACCATGCCGAAGCAGTGGTACAGCGGCACGGGAATGCACAGCCGGTCCTCGGGCGTGAGGCGCATGCACTCGCCGATGAAAAAACCGTTGTTCAGGATGTTGCGGTGCGTGAGCGTGGCGCCCTTCGGGAACCCGGTGGTGCCGCTGGTGAACTGGATGTTGATGGGGTCGGTGTTGTGCAGCTGGGCGGCAATGGCGTCGATGCGCGCGTCCTGCGCGTCGCCCCGCGCCATCAGCGTGGAAAACCGCAGCATGCCCGGCTGTTCGTCGCCTTGGCCCGCCACGCCTGAGCCGGCCGCGTCGATCCACACGACCGTGCGCAGCGTGGGCAGGCGCGCGGCCTGCAGTGCGCCGGGCTGGGACGCGGCCAACTCGGGCGCCAGCTCGCGCAGCATGCCCAGATAGTCGCTGGTCTTGAACTGCGGCATGGCCACCAGCGCCTTGCAGCCGACCTTGTTCAGCGCGTACTCCACCTCGGCCGTGCGGTAAGCCGGGTTGATGTTCACCAGGATCAGGCCCACCTGCGCCGTGGCCAGTTGCATCAGCACCCATTCGGCGTTGTTGTGCGACCAGATGCCGATGCGGTCACCCTTGGCGAGCCCCAGGCCCAGCAGCGCGCTGGCCAGTTGGCGGGCCGCCTGGTGCAGCTCGGCGTAGGTGTAGCGCAGGCCCTGGTGGCGGCTGACCAGTGCCTCGCGCGTGGGCTGGCGCTGCGCCATGCCGGCGAAGAAGTCGCCCAGCGTCTGCTCGATGAGGGGGGTGGCGGCACTGCCACGCGCATGGCTCAACGCGGCCGATGGGGTGGATGCGGGTTCCATGGGCTTGTCTCCTGGTCGGGGTGGGCCAGCGCCCGCGCGGGGCCCGGCAACAGGCTGCACAGCATACGCCGCACCCCCGCACGCGCGGTGACCGGGATGGGTCAGAAAGGTTGCAAATTGCGCCACAGAGTTGCAGACTCCATGCATGCCCGACCGCCCTGACCCCGCGCCGCCACCGCCCGCACCCACCGCACTCCTCGCTACACCCACGGCCGCCACGCCGATGGCGTTTGTGCAGGCCATCGGGCAGGCCTACGCAGCGCGCGGAATGGACGCGGCGCAGGTGCTGGCGCTGGCACAAATCCCGCCAGAGCAGGTTGGCAACTCTGCGGGCCGCATCACGGCGCAGCAGATGGAGATGCTGTCCGCCGCTGCGATGCGCGAGCTGGACGACGAAGCCCTGGGCTGGTTCAGCCGCCGCCTGCCCTGGGGCAGTTACGGCATGCTGGCGCGCGCCAGCATCAGCTCACCCACGCTGCAAGTGGCACTGGCCCGCTGGTGCCGCCACCACGGCCTGCTGGCGGACGACATTGCGCTGCATCTCACCACCACCGGCGACACTGCCACCCTGGCCATCACCGAGGCGCGCGACCTGGGCGCGCTGCGCGAGTTCTGCCTGGTATCGGTGCTGCGCAATGCCCACGGCCTGGCCTGCTGGATGGTGGACTCGCGTATCCCCCTCATCGCCGCCGAATTTGCGTTTGACGCGCCGCTGCATGCCGATGCGTATGCCGTGCTGTTCCGTGGCCCTGTCACCTTCCACGCGCCGCGCACCGCCATCCACTTTGACGCCCGATACCTGCACCTGCCTCTGCGCCGCGACGAGCAGGCCCTGCGCCAGATGCTGCAGCACGCCCTGCCCCTGACGGTGCTGCACTACCGCCGCGACCGCCTGCTGGTGCAGCGCGTGCGCCAGCTGCTGGCCGCGCCCCTGCCGGGGCAACCGGCCCACGCCCTGCCCCAGCACAGCGCCGAATCCCTGGCCGCACTGCTGCATGTGTCGCCACGCACCCTGCACCGGCAATTGAAGGAAGAAGGCGCCACGCTGCAGGGCCTGAAGGACGAGGTGCGCCGCACCCGCGCGGTGGAGCTGCTGCACCGCACGCAGCGCCCCATCAAGCAGGTGGCCGAGGCGGCCGGGTTTGAGAACGAGAAGAGTTTTATCCGGGCGTTTCGGGGGTGGACGGGGCAGTCGCCGGCGGAGTTTAGGAAGGGGGGGGTGAGTCTAGAAGAACCCATAAGTTGAGATTCCACTGACAATTCAGCGGCCAATAGTCTTGCCCAGCGAAAATTCACCATGAAACTCAGCCGATCGACGCTTGAAACCCGGGCTTTCCTGCTCAACTGGTCATCTCTTCAGCGAATCTATTCATCTGTGGCGACGCGATTGCCTAACGTATCCATAGTAGCCAAATGCTCAGACCGACTTGATCGAGAGTTCGCATCTCTAGCAGGCCGTTGAAAAAGTGCTTTTCGAACGCATCAGGGACGCTGAGTGCGAAGACACGAGCTGCCCAGACGCGTCTGCGCAGCGATTGCAACGGCCCATCTGGCCGGTTTGCAGGCCCTCCCGCCCATTTCGGGCGCACGTATCCCTGGGCTCACGCATGATGCGCGTCCCACCAGCCGCCGATGCTGCCCATTCGCACAAGGTTGTAGGTGGCAAAGCACAGCAGCGCCTGGCCCGTGAGCTTGGCCTGACCGATCAGCTTGGTCTTTGCCAGACCACCGACGGTCTTGATCCAGCCAAAGGCCTCTTCGATGCGCTTGCGCACCTTCAGGCTGGTCTTGTAGCCCTCGTGCCGTGTCACTCGCGCATCCACCGCCGAGTGTTTGTCCTTGGCCGCCACGTGGGGCGTGACTTTGAGCTTTCTGCAGCCTTTGATGAAGGCCTTGCTGTCGTAGCCCTTGTCGGCACCGACCGTGGCCCGTTTGTTCCTGTTGCCCCGACGCTCCAACATGGCCAGCGCCGCCTCGCGCTCGGCCGTGCCGCTGGCGTGGGTGATCTCGACATCCACGATCAGCCCGTTGCGGTTCTCCATGAGGATGTGCCCCATGTGGCACAGGCGGGATTTGTCGCCCTGGCTCTTCTTGAACAGCCGGGCATCGGCGTCCGTGGTGCTCTCGTGGGTGTCGTTGCAGCGCTCCTGCCCCTTGAAGTCCACCTCGGGGTTGCGCCCAGGCGGCGTGCCGCTGTCGTCGTCTTTGCGCTTGAAGCTCTTGTGCGAGGCCCAGGCGTCAATGAGCGTGCCGTCCACGCTGAAGTGCTCGTCGCTGGCGAGCTTGCCCCACTGGGCACTGAGCTTGACGCGCTCGAAGAAGGCGCGGGCGAGGTCTTCGTTGAACAGACGTTCGCGGTTGGCGCTGAAAGTGGAGTGGTCCCAGACCTTGTCTTCGATGTTCAGGCCCACGAACCAGCGGTACAGCAGGTTGTAGTTGATCGCTTCGACCAACTGGCGCTCGCTGCGGATGGAGAACAGGATCTGCAGCAGCAAGGCCTTGAGCAGCATCTCCGGTGGCACCGATGGGCGGCCACGGCGGGCGTACACCGCTTCGAACTCGCGGTTCATGGTTGCCAGCAGCGCATCAACCACCGCGCGCAACTTGCGCAGCGGGTGTGCCTGCGGCACGCGCTCTTCAAGGCTGATGTAGCTGAACATCGCCCCCTGGAAATCTTGACTGCCTCTCATCGTCCTCGTCTGGGTCGTTCACCGATGGCTTCAGATCGTAGCGGCCAACGCGGGCGTCGGCGGGGGATTTTTCAACGGCCTGCTAGATGAGCTTAAAGAGTTTGACAACCCGAGCCGTGCGGCAATCCAAGAACTACGGATCACCGGGCGGGACCACAAGCACGATCAGCGATTCTCTATTTCACTCAGCAATGAGCGTCGGTCCAACGTACGAATTTCCCTGGATGCGGACGAGGAAAATGCGATCCCTTTAAACGAACTCGCCGCTGACACCGTCGATTCGCTTCGTCCTTGGTACTCTTGGATTGCAAGAGTGGATTGGTATTGGTTGGTGATTGGCGGCTGGATGGCGACGCAGTTTGCGCTTATTGCACTCAAGTTGTTGCTAGCCGGTGACAAGGTGCTCACCTTTTCTTCCAATACACAAATGACTGCACGGGATTTTCTGAAGGAGGGGTTGATCACACTCGCGCCCCTCGCCGCAGGAATTGCGCTGAACTTTGTCAGAGACAAATTTTTTCCTATGGGTACCTTCGCCATTGGACAGGGTGAGCTGAGACATAGCTCCACTGAGGTAATACGGACGGTTTTGATAGCGGGGTTTGCCGTTTCTATCGTCACGAGCGTTGTTCTATCTTGGTTCTCCTAACCATCCGTTGACGAGGCAGCAGCGGTGCTAGTGTAGTGTTGCATTCTGTTTGGAACTTAATCGGCTATTGGCGCGGATGACCTTTTGCAGGATGTCGCGAGCGTTCTTGGTCCAGATGAACGGCTTGGGGTTGGTGTTGTGATGCGCGATGTACTCATCGATGGCCGAGACGAGTTCGGGCACGCTGGTGAACACCCCGCGGCGTAGCCGGTTCTCGGAGATGTCGCGAAAGAAGCGCTCGACCATGTTCAGCCACGATGCCGAGGTCGGCGTGAAGTGCATGTTGAATCTGGGGTGCTTGGCCAGCCACTCCTGCACAGCTGGATGCTTGTGCGTGGCGTAGTTGTCGGCGATCAGATGCAGCGTCTTGTCCTTGGGCGTCTCCCGATTGATTTGACGCAGGAACTTCAGCCACTCGATGTGGGTGTGGCGCTGCTGGCACTGGCCGATGACCTGACCGTTGAGCACGTTGAGCGCAGCGAACAAGGTGGTTGTGCCGTTGCGCTTGTAGTCGTGCGTCATGGTGGCCGCGCGCCCCTTCTTGAGCGGCAGCCCGGGCTGCGTTCGGTCCAGCGCCTGCACCTGGCTCTTTTCGTCGCAGCACAGCACCAGCGCATGCTCGGGCGGCGACATGTAAAGCCCCACGATGTCTTCGAGCTTTTGCACGAACTGCGGATCGCGCGAGACCTTGAAGCCGCGCACGATGTGAGGCTTGAGACCGTGGGCCTGCCAATGGCGCATCACGGTGCTGGCGCTGACGCCCAACTCAGCGGCCATCGTGCGCGTGCTCCAGTGCGTGGCCGCCTCGGGCTTGGTCTGTGTGGTTAGCTTCACAAGCTTGGCCACATCCACCTTCACCGGCGGTGCGCCGCGCGGCAAGTCGCGCTCGATACCTTGCAGCCCCAATTGCAGGTAGCGTTCACGCCAGCGCGCCACCTGCACGCGCCCAATGCCAAGCTGCTCGGCAATATCCTTGTTTTGCAGCCCCTGCGCGGCCAGCAGCACGATCTGGGCGCGCTGGGCCAATCTGACGCTGGTGCGCTTGGAGCGCGCCAGCCGGCTCAGCTCGCTTTCCTCTTCATCCGTCAACACAATCGTCGGGGCAACTCGCAATTTTTCACTCCAATGCAAACCGTAGTAGAGCATTGGAGCGTGGTTGCTCAATTAAGTTTCATTAAGAATCAAACACTACACTAGCGTCCTACGGTTCGCAGCGCAGCTAATCTGTATGCCGAAACATTTTGACCTCCTCCGCACTGCGCGCCAGAGCAAGTTCTGAGTGAGTGACTTTCGTCACAAAGCAATTTCTCCATGCTCCACCTCCACCACTGCATCAGCGCCCGCTCCTTCCGCCCCCTGTGGATGCTCGAAGAGCTGCAACTGCCCTACCAGCTGCACATGCTGCCCTTTCCGCCTCGGGCGCTGGCGCGCAGCTTTCTGGAACTGAACCCGCTGGGCACGGTGCCGCTGCTGACCCAGGGCGATGTGCGCATGACCGAATCGGCGGCCACGTGCCAATACCTCGCCGCCACGCACCCCGACGCGGGCCTGGATGTACCGCCCACCGACCCCGCCTATGGCGCCTACCTGAACTGGCTGCACATGAGCGATGCGACGCTGACCTTTCCGCAGACGCTGGTGCTGCGCTATGGTCGCTTTGAACCCACGGAGCGGCAGCAGCCGCAGGTGGTGCAGGACTACACGCGCTGGTTTCTGGCGCGGCTGCGCGCAGTGGAGTCTGCATTGGCGCACAACGACCATCTGTGCGCGGGCCGCTTCACGGCGGCCGATGTGGCGGTGGGGTATGCGCTGCTGCTAGCGCAGCACCTGGGCCTGGCCGCGCAATTTGGACCGGCCACCCAAGCCTATTGGCAGCGGTTGCAGGTACGGCCTGGCTACCAGCGGGCCATGGCGGCACAAACGCGGGCCGCCGAAGAACAGGGCGTACCCACCACGCCCGCGCCAGACACGCAGCCTTGAAGGCCTGCACTCTTGCCCCACAACCCCTTCACGGAGCACCCAACATGTTCAAGCGACTCATCGGTATCGCGGCACTGGCCCTGTCGTGCACGGCCCAGGCCCAGCCACAGCCACAGCCCACGGTGGTAGACCTGCCCACCCGCCCAGGCGTGACGCAGCGCATGCTGGTGATCACGCCCCCTGAACCCAAAGCCGCCGTCGTTCTGCTGGCGGGCGGACACGGGGGGTTGCAGATATTTCCGAACGGGTCGTTCAAATGGGGCGAAGGCAATTTCCTCGTCAGATCGCGGCAACTGTTCGCCGACAAGGGGTTGATGACGGTGGTGGTGGATGCGCCATCGGATCGGCAACGCGCACCGTTTCTCAATGGTTTTCGCCAAACGGCGGAGCATGTGACCGATTTGCAAGCCACCATTGCATGGCTGAAAACCACCGCCAAAGTGCCCGTGTGGCTGGTGGGCACCAGCCGTGGCACGCAATCGGCCGCCTATGCGGCAACGGTGCTGCAGGGCGCAGACGCCCCCGATGGCCTGGTGTTGACGGCGTCCATCCTGTCGGATGACAAACAGCGCCCGGTGACGGCCATGCCCCTTGAAAAAATCCAGGTGCCCGTGCTGGTGGTGCACCACCAGCAAGACGGATGCGCGCATTGCGCGTACACCGACATTCCCAGCCTGATGGCGAAACTGACCCACGCACGCCGCAGCCACCTCATCACGGCCACAGGCGGCAAGAACCAGGGAGATGCCTGCGCAGCATTTGCCCACCACGGGTTCAACGGCCTGGAGACAGACGTTGTGGGGCAAATCGCCGACTGGATCCTGGCCCCTTGAGCGCAACGAGTTCGCGCCCAGAAACTGCTGCACAGCACCGCCCCGCTGAATATCCGAGGCTGGCCCGGGCTGCGGCATCGAATCCAACCTCGGTGACAACGATTGCACCCCAGGTTTGCGCCCACCGGCCTACACTGCATCGCATCCCGCTCTGCCAGCCGCTACAGCGCCATGATCACCATCACCCAGACCACCACCATCGGCAACGCCTTCATGCGCGCCGCCGCAGCCTACGGGCCCAACAGCCTGCTGGCCGTGCCCGCCAACCCGGCGCGCAGCTACGACCCGCAAGGCCGCGAGATCCGCTATGACGAGGCCGCCAGCGCCGTGCGCGCACTCATGCAGCACTACCGCGCCGCCGGCTATGGTCTGGGCCACCGCGTGGGCCTGTTTCTGGAAAGCCGGCCCGAGCACCTGCTGCACAAACTGGCGCTGAACACCCTGGGTGTGTGCGTGGTGCCCATCAACCGCGACTACCGCCCGCGCGAGCTGGCCTATCTGATCGACCATGCGCGCGTGGACCTGGTGGTGGCCCTGCCCACGCGCCTGCCCGCCGTGCGCGCCGCGCTGGCCGAGGCGCGCCACCAGCCGCCAGTGGCCACACCCGATGACATGGCTGCGCTGCCGCCACCGGCACAGCCCGCACAGGCTGGCGCGCCGCAGGCCGACACGCCCGCCAGCATCCTTTACACCTCGGGCACCACCGGGCAGCCCAAGGGTTGCGTGCTGTCGCACCGCTACGAACTGGCGGCCGGCGACTGGTATGCGCGCCGGGGTGGCATGGTGGCCATCCGCGAAGGCCAGGAGCGGCTGTACAACCCGCTGCCGCTGTTCCATGTGAACGCGTCCATCCTGTCGTTCTATTGCATGCTGCTGACCGGCGGCTGCCAGGTGCAGACCGACCGCTTTGCACCGTCGCGCTGGTGGCAGGAGGTGTGCGAGAGCCGGGCCACCATCGTGCATTACCTGGGCGTGGTGGTGCCCATGCTGCTGGCCCAGCCTGCCAGTCCGCTGGAGCGCGCGCACAGCGTGCGCTTTGGCTACGGCGCCGGTGTCGAGCCGCAGTTGCACACCGTATTCGAAGAGCGCTTTGGCCTGCCCTTGGTGGAGCTGTGGGGCATGACCGAGATCGTGCGCGTCATCTCCGACCACCACGCGCCGCGCCAGATCGGCACGCGCGCCTTTGGCCGCGCCGAGCCCGGCCTGGAGGTGTGCGTGGTGGACGAAGCGGGCACCGAGGTGGCCGACGGCCAGCCCGGCGAGATGTGGGTGCGCCATTCGGCGGCCACGCCGCGCAAGGACTTTTTCAGCGGTTACCTGAACGACCCGGAGGCCACCGAGGCCGCCTGGCGCGGCGGCTGGTTTCACACCGGCGACATCGTCACGCGCGATGCCAGCGGCATGCTGCGCTTCATGGACCGGCGCAAGAACATTATCCGCCGCTCGGGCGAGAACATTGCCGCCGCCGAGGTCGAGGCGCTCCTGCTCACCCACCCGCTGGTGCACCAGGCGGCCGTGATGGCTGTGCCCGACGCGGTGCGCGAAGAGGAAGTGCTGGCCTGCGTGGTGCTCGACCCCGCTGCCGCAGCGGGCATGGCACACGCCGACGCGGCGCACACCCTGCAGGCGTTCTGCCTGCGCGAGCTGGCTTACTACAAGGCGCCGGGCTGGTGGTGGTTTGCCGACGAGATCCCGACCACCGGCACGCAGAAGATCCAGAAGCACCGCATCTTCCCGGCGGGCAGCGACCCGCGGGCGCTGGCGGGCATGGTGGATTTGTGCGCGCTCAAGAAGCGGCAGGCGGGGTGACGGGGCTGGCTGCGTGCGCTTTGCCCGGGCAGATGCTATTTAAATAATAGCTTCTGGCGCTTACCAGATAAGCGCCAGAGCCCGATTTGGCTCAAACTCTTTTCGCTGCCCTTCTCCCCTTACTTCAGCGCCCCAAACACCTTCTTCAGGATGGCGCTGCCCGCTGCCGCCGGGTTCTGGCGCAGTTGCTGCTCTTGCTCGCCAATCACCAGATACAGGCCGTCCAGCGTCTTGCCAGTCACGTACTGCTCGATGGTCGCGTCTTCCTTCTTCACCAGGCCAAAACCCGCGGCCTTGCCCGCAAAGGCGTTGTATTGCTGTGCCAGGCCCACTTTCTTGGTGGCCTGGGTGACGACGGGCAGAAACTTCTGGCCCAGCGGGGCGCGGGTTTTTTCGGAAAAGAACTGCGTGACCGACGTGTCGCCGCCCGCCAGGATGTTTTTGGCATCGGTCACCGTCATGCTGCGCACGGCGCCGACCAGCAGGTCCTTGCCCATGGGCACGGCGGCTTCGGCGGCGCGGTTGATCGAGGTTTCCAGCTCTTCGATGCGCTGGCCCTGGCCAAATCGCTTCATCAGCTTGGCCGCGTCGTTGAGGTAACCCGGCAGCGGGATGCGCACCTTGGGGTTGTTCAAAAACCCGCCAGATTGGCCCAGCAAGCCCACAGCCGCCAGCGCGCCCTGCTCTAGCGCGGCCTTCACGCCGCTGCTGGCGTCGGCATTGCTGAGCTCACCCAGCGACAGGGCCTGCGCCCGCGTGGTGGCCAGGGCGATCAGTGCGGCAAAACTACAGGCCTGGAATTGGCGTCGTTGCATGGAGTGCTCCTTGAAGAAAAAACGGGAAACTCCCCCGAGTGTGCCGTGTGCGCCCGTGGTGTTGTGACGGGCCGCTGACCGGGCGCCACCCGCAGTGTGGCCGCGCCACCGATGTCCCCTCTTCCTGCCCCACGGCGCGACAAAATTGCTCTGTAATAAATAGCTAAGGGCGCTTGCTACATAAGCGCTTGGGGCAGTTTTCATTGAAATTTCTTTTTTTCCAACGGCCTGCACCGCAAGCACTTTGTTTTTGATAGCTGCTTGCGCTTACTCCATAAGGGCTAGAGCCATTTTTGGCCTCAACTCAGCGGCTGTCACCATCCACGTAGTACCAGCGCCCGGCCTCGCGCACGAAGCGGCTGCATTCGTGCAGTCGCACGGCGCGCCCGGCCACACGGTAGCGGGCCACAAACTCGACCTCGGCGTGGTCGGCATCCAGCACGCGGTGGCTGCGCACCGCAAGGCCCAGCCAGTGCGCGCCGGGCTCGAACTCCAGCGTGGCCGGGCGCTGGCTGGCGTGCCAGGTGGCCAGCAAATAGTCGCGCCGTTGCAACACAAAAGCGCTATAGCGCGAGCGCATCAACCGCTCGGCGTCGGGCGCGGGCGTGGCATCGAAATCCTCCACATAACGCCCGCAGCAGTCGGCGTAGACCAGGGCTTTTTGCCGGGGCGACAAAGCACCGCAGGGACAGGGAGAGGCGGGCAAAAACTGGGGTGGGTGCGGGGTTTGGGGCATGGCAGACGGGCGGTGGAAGCAATCGGCGGGACAACCCTCTGATTATTGAATGCCGTCTGTGCAGCCCGGGGCCCCACGGACGCACCGAGATGAGCACATACAACCGCGCGCAAGTGTTCGCCTTGATCCAGACCATGCCACGCCGGTAGCCAAACCAAGGGAAAACCCCTAAAATGTAAAATTGAGTAACAACTGCACTACTGCAACCTGCGCAGGTGCTGTATTTTCAATCCTCCAAGGTGAAGTGGCTGACCCGCCTGCGGCGAGCGTCGTCGGATTGCCTTGCAGGTACCTACCCCTCATCTGGAGTTGCCGTGTTTGATTTTTCTTCCTGGCGCGTGCGCACGCGCCTGACCGTTGGTTTTGGCGTGGTCTGTGTCTTGCTGGTGGCTTCAGTGCTCATGGGCCTGATGGCCATGAGCCGCATGGGAGCAGACCTCAAAGCCGTGGTCGCCGACCATTTCCCCCGCATCGTTGCATCCACTACCATTTTGACGCATACCAACGAGATTGCCATAGCGCTGCGCAACATGATGCTGACCCCCGATGCAGCCGACCGCGAGCGCCAAGTGCAGGCCATTGCCAAGGCACGCCAGGAAATCGGCAAGCAAATTGACGCACTGGACAAGTCGGTGACTGACCCAACCGAGCGCGCCAAACTGGAAAAGGTCAAAGAGCAGCGCGCGCGCTATATCGCCGGACAGGACGAATTGATCAAGTTGGTCAAGTCCGATCAGCCTGACCAAAGCCGGGAATTTCTGAACACCAAGCTGCGACCTGAACTGGAGACTTACAGATCGGTTGTCACCGCCTTGGTGGATCATGGAAAGCAAGCCATCACTGAAGCAGGCCAGGACGCACAGACCACCGCCTCGAATGCACGCACTGTACTCATCGCGTTGGGCATTGGAGCATTGCTGTTGGCTATAGGCCTGGGCTGGCTGATCAGCCGCAGCCTGACGCGTGAACTGGGCGGCGAGCCCAGCACCGCCGCCGAGGTGGCCCGCGCCGTGGCCGCCGGTGATTTCACCCAGTCGATTGCCGTGAAGGATGGCGACACCACCAGCCTGATGGCCCAGCTTGCCGCCATGAAAGAAGGCCTTGCCCAAGTCGTCGCGCAGGTGCGGCGCAGCTCAGACAGCGTGGCCATGGCCAGCTCGGAGATCGCACAGGGCAACCAGGACTTGTCGGCCCGCACCGAGAGCCAGGCCAGCGCACTGGAAGAAACCGCCGCCTCCATGGAGCAGCTGGGCGCCACCGTGCGCCAGAACGCCGAAAGTGCCAGCCAGGCCAACGCCTTGGCACGCAGCGCTTCGGACGTGGCCGTGCGCGGCGGCGAGGTGGTGGGCCAGGTGGTGCAGACCATGAAGGGCATCAACGAGAGCTCACAGCGCATTGCCGACATCATTGGCGTGATTGATGGCATTGCTTTTCAGACCAACATCCTGGCGCTGAACGCCGCCGTGGAAGCCGCGCGTGCCGGCGAGCAGGGCCGGGGTTTTGCCGTGGTGGCCAGCGAGGTGCGGTCCCTGGCCGGGCGCAGCGCCGAGGCCGCCAAAGAGATCAAGCAGCTCATCAGCGCCAGTGTGGAGCGCGCGGAGCAAGGCAGCGCCATGGCCGACCAGGCGGGCGAGACCATGACCGAGGTGGTGCAGAGCATTCGCCGCGTGACCGACCTGATGGGCGAGATCAACGCGGCCAGCTCCGAGCAGGCCAGCGGCGTGGCCCAGGTGGGCGAAGCCGTGACGCAGATGGACCAGGCCACGCAGCAAAATGCCGCGCTGGTTGAAGAGATGGCCGCCGCCGCAGGCAGCCTGAGCAGCCAGGCGCAAGAACTGGTGCAGGCCGTGGCGGTGTTCAAGCTCGATGCCGGCCAGAGCGGCGCCAGCGCTTACAGCCCGCCCCGCACCCAAGGCTGCCCCGGTGCGCATGCCCGCACCGGCACGCAAGCCCACGGCCTTCAAGGCAGCGCCCGCCAAACCGGCCGCACTGCACGCCCCCAATCCGCCAAAACCCGTCAAGACCGCCAGAGCAGGCGCAGAGGACGACTGGGAATCGTTTTAAGGCACCGGTTGCAGCCCGGCCTTGCGCGGGCGGGCTGCATTGCATTGCCGCACTGAAAGCCGGCAACCTGCCGCGCCAGCAGCGCCCGCCGCAGACGCGTCAAAGGCCGAGGTTTTTTCGGCCGTGCCCGCACGGCGCGTCAACACCCCTGATCAAGGCGCAAAGCAAGGCCATGGCCCAACAGGCGATGGCGGGGCATTGACGGCACGGGTCCGGCGCGCTGTGGCGTGCAAGGCGGGCGGGCAGGGGCCATAGAGCCTCCGCCTCTCAGCCCAGCAGGGCGGGCAGCTCGCTCATGTGGGCAATGACGCGCACCGCCCCGGCGGCAAGCAGGGCCTCGGGTGCGCCGTGCCCCACCAGCGAGGGGCTGAAGCCCACCACAGTGGCGCCGGCGGCCACCCCGGCGGCAACGCCCGTCACCGTGTCTTCCACCACCAGACAGCGCTGCGGCGGCACGCCCAGTGCGGCGGCAGCGGCCAGGTACACATCGGGCGCGGGCTTGGTGCGCGGCATTTCGTGGCCGCTGAACACGTTGGCACCAAAGTACGGCGCCAAGCCCACTTTCTGCAGCTGCATTTCGACCTTGTAGCGGTCGGCTCCCGAGGCGCAGGCAATGCGCCCGCCCAGGCGCGCATGCACGGCGCGCACGGCCTCAATGGCGCCTTCGATCGGCTGCAGCTCGGCCTCCAGCAGCGCGTTGCGGCGCGCGTAAAACGCGGCCATCCAGGCGTCGGTCAGCGGCTGGCCGGTGTGCGCCTCGATGCGCGCGGCCTCGCTGCGCACCGTCTTGCCAATGAAGATCCGCATGCACTCGTCAGGCGCCAGCGCCCAGCCGGCCTCGTTCAGCATGGCGCACAGCACGCCATTGGTGATGGCCTCGCTGTCCACCAGCACGCCGTCGCAGTCAAACAGAAGGGCTTCGTAGTTCATCAACTTATCAGGTGTTTTTGGCCTCTAGCGCTTATGCATCAAGCGCTATTAGCTATTATATTTATAGCATTCAAGCCAGCGCGCGCTGGATGATGATCTTCTGCACGTCGCTCGTGCCTTCGTAGATCTGGCAGACGCGCACGTCGCGGTAGATGCGCTCGACCGGGAAGTCGCTGACCACGCCGTAGCCGCCCAGCGTCTGGATGGCGACGCTGCACACCCGCTCGGCCATCTCGCTGGCGAACAGCTTGGCCATGGCGGCTTCCTTGAGGCAGGGCCGGCCCGCATCGCGCAACGCGGCGGCATGCCAGATGAGCTGGCGCGCGGCCTCGATCTGCGTGGCGCAGTCGGCCAGGCGAAAGCCCACGGCCTGGTGGTTGAAGATGGGCTGGCCGAAGCTCTCGCGCTCTTTCGAGTACGCCAGCGCCGCATCAAACGCGCTGCGTGCCATGCCCACGCTTTGCGCGGCGATACCGATGCGGCCACCTTCGAGCGCGCCCAGCGCGATCTTGTAGCCCTCGCCCTCGGCGCCGATGAGGTTCTCGGCCGGGATGCGGCAGTTGTCGAAGTGGATCTGCGCCGTGTCGCTGCTGTGCTGGCCCAGTTTGTCTTCGAGCCGCGCGACCACATAGCCGGGGTTGTTGGTGGGCACGAGGAAGGCGCTCATGCCCTTTTTGCCCGCACCCTTGTCGGTGACGGCGATGACGATGGCGACCTGGCCGTTTTGGCCGCTGGTGATGAACTGCTTGACGCCGTTGATGACGTACTCGTTGCCTTCTTTGACGGCCGTCGTGCGCAGGGCCGAAGCGTCGGAGCCCACATGCGGCTCGGTCAGGCAGAACGCGCCCAGCATCTCGCCGCGCGCCAGGGGCGTGAGCCAGTCGCGCTGCTGCTGCGCGTTGCCGTAGCGCATGAGGATGGCGTTGACCGGGCAGTTGGTCACGCTGATCGCGGTGCTGGTACCACCGTCGCCAGCGGCGATCTCCTCCAGCACCAGGGCCAGTGTCAGGTAGTCCAGGCCTGCACCGCCCAGCTCCTCGGGCACGCAGATGCCGTAGGCACCCAAGGCGGCCAGGCCCTGGTGCGCCTCGCGTGGAAAGTGGTGTTCCTTGTCCCAGCGCGCGGCATTCGGCCACAGCTCCTGCTGGGCGAAGTCGCGCACGGCGTCGCGGATCATTTCCTGGTCTTGGGTCAGCAGCATCGTGTCTCCGTAGGGTTCAGTGGTTCTTGAAGTGGCGCGTTGCGCGGGCTTACCAGTGCGTGGCGCGCCGGCCGTCGTGGTGCAGCAGGCGTGCGCGGTCCGCGGGTGTGACCTGCGCCAGCACCGCGCGCATGCCGCGCACGCTGTCGGCCACGGTGAGCGGAGCGGCCTCGCCGCCCATGTCGGTCTGCACCCAGCCGGGGTCGATGGTGACGAGCGTCGCGGCCGGGTAATCGTGCTGCGCCGCTGCCACGGCCATGTTCAGCGCCGCCTTGCTGGTGCGGTACAGCCAGGCGTTGCTGTCCGGCACGCCGCCGATCAGCGACATGGACGAGGACACGAAGGCAAACACGCCGCCCGCGGCCTCCACCAGCGGCGCCACCTGCGGAATGACCTGCATGGAGCCCAGCACGTTGGTGTGCATAACGGCGTCGAAGTCCTCGCGCGTGGGCGGGGTGCGCGCACCGGGGCGGCGCATCACGCCTGCGACATACAACGCCAGGTCGGGCTTTTCGCCGTCCAGCATCCAGGCCAGTCCGCTTACGCTGGCGGGCTGGGCCACGTCCACGGTGAGGGCCTGCGCGCCCAGCGTCTGCACGCGCGCGCGGCCGGCTTCGTCACGCACCGTGGCCAGCACGCGCCAGCCGTCGGTCGCGTACTGGCGCACCAGCTCCAGACCAATGCCGCGCGACGCTCCAATCACCAGGACTGTGGACATAAGTGATAAGCCAAATAGGCCGCCAGCGCTTATTCATCAAGCGCTAGCAGCTATTAAAAAAGAGCGCCACTGCGTGTGCAGGGGCGCCCATGGCTGGCGGGTCAGACCAGTTCGATGGCCATGGCCGTGCCTTCGCCGCCGCCGATGCACAGCGTGGCCAGGCCCTTCTTCTTGCCATGGCGCTGCAGCGCGTGGATCAATGTCACGATGATGCGCGCGCCGCTGGCGCCGATGGGGTGGCCCAGAGCGCAAGCGCCGCCATGCACGTTGACCTTGTCATGCGGCACGTTCAGCTCGGCCATCAGCGCCATGGGCACGACGGCGAAGGCCTCGTTCACCTCCCACAGGTCCACGTCCTCGACCTTCCAGCCGGCCTTCTTCAGGGCCTTCTGGGTTGCACCCACGGGGGCGGTGGTGAACCACTCGGGAGCCTGGGAATGGGTGGCGTGCGCCACGATCTTGGCCAGGGGCTTGCAGCCCAGTTGCTGGGCGGTGGACTGGCGCATCAGCACCAGGGCGGCGGCGCCGTCGTTGATGCTGGAGCTGGAGGCGGCGGTGATGGTGCCGTCCTTCTTGAACGCGGGCCTGAGGCCGGCGATCTTGTCCAGCTTGGCCTTGGCCGGGCCTTCGTCGATGCTCACCGTCACATCGCCCTTGCGGGTCTTGACCGTGACGGGTGTGATCTCGGTCGCGAAGGCGCCGCTTTGCGTCGCCTGCTGCGCGCGCTTGACGCTTTCGATGGCAAAGGCGTCCTGCTGCTCGCGCGTGAAGCTGTACTTGGCGGCGCAGTCCTCACCGAAGGTGCCCATGGAGCGGCCGGCCTCGTAGGCGTCTTCCAGGCCGTCGAGCATCATGTGGTCGTACACCTTGTCATGGCCCATGCGGTAGCCGCCGCGCCCTTTCTTGAGCAGGTAGGGGGCGTTGGTCATGCTCTCCATGCCGCCGGAGACCATCACGTCGCGGCTGCCGGCGATCAGCTGGTCATGGGCCAGGATGGTGGCCTCCATGCCCGCGCCGCACATCTTGGACAGCGTCACCGCGCCGGTGCTCTGCGGCAACCCACCCTTGAAGCCTGCCTGGCGCGCAGGCGCCTGGCCCTGGCCGGCCATCAAACAGTTGCCGAACAGCACTTCGTCCACCTTCTCGGGGGCAATGCCGGCACGCTCGACGGCGGCCTTGATGGCGGCGCCGCCCAAGTCATGCGCCGCGAGGTCGGCAAAGTCGCTCATGAAAGCGCCCATGGGCGTGCGCGCGGCGCTGACGATGACGACGGGGTCGTGGTGTTGGCTCATGTGGAATCTCCTTGGGTTTGAAATGAGGAAGGGCTTGCGCAGCGAAAGCGCCGCGCGCTGTCATAGGGAAACACGTCGTACAAGTGGCCGGCCTGGATGCGTTCCTTGTGCGACTGCCAGAACTCCACGTCCAGCAGGTCGGCGTGGTGGCGCATGAACGCCTCGCGCACGGAGTCGTTACCCAGCAGGAACGGGCCGAAGGTCTCGGGGAACACATCGTGCGGCCCCACGGGCCACCAGACCTCGCCAGACACTTCGTCCTCCTCACAACGCGGCGGCGGCACGCGGCGGAAGTTGCAGTCGGTGAGGTACTCAATCTCGTCGTAGTCGTAGAACACGACCTTGCCATTGCGGGTGATGCCGAAGTTCTTCCAGAGCATGTCCCCGGGGAAGATGTTGGCGGCGACCATGTCCTTGATGGCGTTGCCGTATTCGGTGACGGCATGCTCCAGCGCGCTGCGTGCCTCGGGCTTGTCGAGCCCGGTATCGAAACATTCCTGCAGGTGGATGTTCAGCGGGATCATGCGCCGCTCGATGTACAGGTGCGCAATGATGACCTCCTGGCGGCCATCGCCGTCGCGGTCGCTGATCTCGATCTGGCTCGGCGCATGCCTGCGGATCTCCTCGATGAGTTCGTCGGAGAAACGCTCACGCGGGAAGGCAACCAGGCTGTATTCCAGCGTGTCGGCCATCCGTCCCACGCGGTCGTGCTGCTTGACCAGCAGGTACTTGCCCTGCACCTGTTCACGCGTGGTGTCCTTCGGTGCGGGGAACTGGTCCTTGATGAGCTTGAAGACGTAGGGAAAGCTCGGCAGGTCGAACACCAGCATCACCATGCCCTTGATGCCGGGAGCGATGCGGAATTTGTCGGTGGAATAACGCAGGTGGTGCAGGAAATCGCGGTAGAACAACGTTTTGCCCTGCTTGGCCAAGCCCAGTGCGGTGTAGAGCTCGGCACGGGGCTTGCGCGGCATGAGGCTGCGCAAGAACTGCACGTAGGCACTGGGGATCTCCATGTCCACCATGAAGTAGGCCCGCGCAAAGGAGAACAGCATCTGCAGGTCGTTCTCGCCGAACAGCACGGCGTCGATCAGCAGGCGACCATCCTCACCATGCAGGATGGGCAACGCAAACGGCAGTTCGTTGTAGCCGTTGATGACCTTGCCGACCAGGTACGCACCCTTGTTGCGAAAGAACAGGCTGGACAGCACCTGGACCTGAAAGTTGGTGCGCAGCTTGACCGCGCCCAGGCGCTGCTGCAGGGCCTGCACCACGTAGCCCGCATCGCGCGGCAGGTCCTCGAAGTCCCGCTGCAGCGCACAGTGCTCGACGATGCGCACGACGGTCTCGTGCAGGTTGTCGCGCGACGGGTAGTAGGCGCGATAGGTGGGCCGCGCCCCGGGGTCGTCGCTTTCGATGTACTCCGTGCTCACCGCGGGTCGCACGAAGATGAAGTCGTTGTGGAAGTGCGTGCGGTGCAGGATCTTGGTGGTGACCGAATTGAAGAAGGTCTCGGCCAGCTCGGGCTGCAGGTGGTTCACCATGAGCCCGATGTAGTGCAGCTTGATCTGGTGCCACACCTCCATGGACTGTTCACCCGCGTGGAACTCCTTGTCGAGGCGGCGCACGCACTCCTTGACGCGCAGATCGTAGAACTCGATGCGCTCGCGCTGGGCGCGTTGCTGGCCATGCCAGTCGGCGGTCTCGAAGCGGTGCTTGGCGCGCGCAGACTCGGCGCGAAACAGGCGGTAGTGGCGGTTGAAGCCATCCATCATCGCCTTGGCGATGTCGTAGGCCTGCGGGGCATCAAGTCGCTCGGGAAACATGACTGTGCCTGCAGAACCGCGCGCAGTGCGGTGCGCCCTATTGGCGCACGCGGCTGGCCACCAGGGCCACCGCTTGGCGGTGCGCCTCGCCGAGCCCCGCCACGTCAGGTACGGACATCTGCAGATTGGTGATCAAGCCGTTGTTCAGGCTGTAGCACCATCCGTGCAACTGCACCTTCTGGCCACGCGCCCAGGCATCCTGCATCACCGTGGAGTGGGCGATGTTCATCACCTGCTCGATCGCGTTGAGTTCGCACAGCGCGTCGTGGCGCCACTGCACGTCCATGCCTTCAAGCAGGGCGGCGTGCTTGTCGCGCACGTCCTTCACATGGCGGATCCAGTTGTCCGCCAAACCAATGCGTGCGTCCTGCAGCGCCGCCAATACGCCACCGCAGCCGTAGTGGCCCACGACCATCAGGTGCTCGACCTTGAGCTGGTCGACCGCGTACTGGATGGTCGACAGGCAGTTGAGGTCGGTGGGCACGACCACGTTGGCGATGTTGCGGTGGACGAACACCTCGCCCGGCTCCAACCCCGTGATCTGGTTGGCCGGTACGCGGCTGTCGGAGCAACCGATCCACATGTAGCGCGGTTTCTGCTGCGCCAGCAAGCCGGTGAAGAAACCTGGCCGGTCACGCTCCATCCGTTCCGCCCACTCGCGGTTGTGGGCAAACAGCTCGTCGATGGAGGCGGTGGTCATAAAGGCAATCCTTTTCTTCTTGCTGTGAATGAATGAGCGGCGTCGGCGCAGGCCATCAGCAGGTTTCGGCAAACAGCTCCCGGCCGATCAGCATGCGGCGGATCTCGCTGGTACCGGCGCCGATTTCGTAGAGTTTCGCATCCCGCCACAGGCGACCGAGCGGATATTCGTTGATATAGCCGTTGCCGCCGTAGATCTGCACACCTTCGCCGGCCATCCAAGTGGCTTTCTCGGCGCACCAGAGGATGACGCTGGCGCAATCCTTGCGCACCTGGCGCACGTGGTCGGAACCCAGCATGTCCAGGTTCTTGGCCACCGTGTAGGCGAACGAGCGGCCCGCCTGGAGCACGGTGTACATGTCGGCCACCTTGCCCTGGATGAGCTGGAACTCGCCAATGCTCTGGCCGAACTGCTTGCGGTCGTGGATGTAGGGCACCACGTTGTCCATCACGCTCTGCATGATGCCCAGCGGCCCACCCGTCAGTACGGCGCGCTCGTAGTCCAGGCCGCTCATCAGCACCTTGGCCCCGTTGTTCACGCCGCCCAGCACGTTCTCAGCCGGTACCTCGACGTTCTGGAACACCAGTTCCCCCGTATGACTGCCGCGCATGCCGAGTTTGTCGAGCTTCTGCGCAATGCTGAAGCCTTGCATGCCTTTTTCGATAAGGAAGGCAGTCACGCCGCGCGCACCCAGTTCAGGCTCGGTCTTGGCGTACACCACCAGCGTGTCGGCATCCGGACCATTGGTGATCCACATCTTGGAACCGTTGAGCAGGTAGTAGCCGCCCTTGTCCTCCGCACGCAGCTTCATGCTGATCACGTCAGAGCCGGCACCGGGCTCGCTCATGGCGAGGGCGCCAACGTGTTCCCCGCTGATCAGCTTGGGCAGGTATTTTTTTCGCTGTGCTTCGTTGCCATTACGGTTGATCTGGTTCACGCACAGGTTGCTGTGCGCGCCGTAGCTCAAACCCACCGATGCGCTGGCGCGAGAAATCTCCTCCATGGCCACCATGTGCGCGAGGTAGCCCATGTCGGCACCACCGTATTGCTCCGGCACGGTAATACCCAACACGCCCAGATCACCGAACTTGCGCCACAGGTCCATGGGAAACTGGTCGTTGCGGTCGATCTCGGCAGCGCGAGGCGCAATCTCGGCTCGCGCGAATTCGCGCACCGCGTCGCGCAGGGCGTCAATGTCTTCGCCCAACTGAAAGTTCAGGCCTGGCAACTGGGTGGCGGTGCTCATGGGTGTCTCCTCGGAAGATGATCTCTCACGGGTCGTTGGCTCGATATGTCCCCACTGCGATACGCCCAAGACGACGACGCTACAGGCCGGACAAAGCCAGGACGCGCAAATATGACGTTTACGTAAACGTCAATTATCCACGACTTTGGGCGTTGGGGCTTCAATTTTTTGAAGCAGTTCCTGAGCCTCGCGCTCATGCTCCCGCACCTCGTCCAGATTGGCTTGCAAGTCCGTCATCTGGGACTCCAACTGCCTACGATGAACCGCAAGAACCTCTAGGAACTTGCGCAGTTGCACCCCCGTGTCACGAGGGCTGTCGTAGAGGTCGATGATTTCTTTGGCTTCGGTAAGCGATAGACCCAGGCGCTTTGCCCGCAGTGTCAATTTGAGCCGTGTGCGATCGCGTGCGCTGTAAATCCGATTCCGCCCCCCTGGACCTGCCCGTTCCGGACGCAGCAAGCCCATGTCCTCGTAGAACCGCATGGCGCGAGTCGTGAGATCGAATTCTTTGGCAAGATCACTGATGGTGTAGGTAGCCATGCATTGCAGACCGGGAGGCTGCTCCAATGTAACGTGTTAGTTGACGTGAACGTCAATGCTACAGCAGATACATCCCCGTCAACACACCAAGCGGCTGCAGATCTACAGGGCAACTGGGAGTTGTTGAATGCTGTGCGCCAGCCGATGTTGACCGCTCAAGCCTAAAGCAAAACGCCCTCCCACTGTTGTAGTGGGAGGGCGGTTTGGGCTGTAAGAGCCTGACGATGACCTACTTTCACACGGGAACCCGCACTATCATCGGCGCGAAGTCGTTTCACTGTCCTGTTCGGGATGGGAAGGAGTGGGACCAACTTGCTATGGTCATCAGGCATAAAGGGTTGCTGAGCAGAGATGACTGCACAGCGAATTCATAGAGTCTGTGAATCAGCGTGGATTTGATTGCGTACTTGGCATAACAGTCTTGAGCTGCGATTGGCAGTCAAAGTTATAGGGTCAAGCCGCACGGGCAATTAGTACTGGTTAGCTTAATGCATTGCTGCACTTCCACACCCAGCCTATCAACGTCGTGGTCTACAACGACCCTTCAGGGGGCTCAAGGCCCCGGCAGATCTCATCTTGAAACGAGTTTCCCGCTTAGATGCTTTCAGCGGTTATCTCTTCCACACTTAGCTACTCGGCAATGCCACTGGCGTGACAACCGATACACCAGAGGTGTGTCCACTCCGGTCCTCTCGTACTAGGAGCAGGCTTCCTCAAATCTGCAGCGCCCACGGAAGATAGGGACCAAACTGTCTCACGACGTTTTAAACCCAGCTCACGTACCTCTTTAAATGGCGAACAGCCATACCCTTGGGACCGACTACAGCCCCAGGATGAGATGAGCCGACATCGAGGTGCCAAACACCGCCGTCGATATGAACTCTTGGGCGGTATCAGCCTGTTATCCCCAGAGTACCTTTTATCCGTTGAGCGATGGCCCTTCCATACAGAACCACCGGATCACTATGTCCTGCTTTCGCATCTGCTCGACTTGTCAGTCTCGCAGTTAAGCACGCTTATGCCATTGCACTATCGTCACGATGTCCGACCGTAACTAGCGTACCTTCGAACTCCTCCGTTACGCTTTGGGAGGAGACCGCCCCAGTCAAACTGCCTACCATGCACTGTCCCCGATCCAGCTAATGGACCTAGGTTAGAACCTCAAACGCACCAGGGTGGTATTTCAACGTTGGCTCCATGAGATCTAGCGACCTCACTTCAAAGCCTCCCACCTATCCTACACAGATCCGTTCAAAGTCCAATACAAAGCTACAGTAAAGGTTCATGGGGTCTTTCCGTCTTTCCGCGGGGAGATTGCATCATCACAAACATTTCAACTTCGCTGAGTCTCAGGAGGAGACAGTGTGGCCATCGTTACGCCATTCGTGCAGGTCGGAACTTACCCGACAAGGAATTTCGCTACC
>NZ_CP065406.1:3067500-3202500 GCF_015832135.1 Diaphorobacter sp. JS3051 | reverse complement strand
GGCACCCTCTCGGGAGGGACACGCAAGCGAGTCGCGCTGGCGCAAGCGCTGGTGGCTCGCCCGGACGTGCTGCTGCTGGACGAGCCCACCAACCACCTAGACCTCGATTCCATAGAGTGGCTTGAAGAACTGCTACTCGACTTCAAGGGTGGCATCGTCACGATCACCCACGACCGTGCGTTCCTCGACCGGATCGCCACGCGCATCGTGGAGCTCGACCGAGGTCAGTTGCGCTCCTATCCCGGCAACTTTGCGCAGTACGTGGCGCAAAAGGAAGAGCAGTTGGCGCAAGAGGCCGTCATCAATGCACGGGCGGACAAGCTGTTGGCGCAGGAGGAGGTCTGGATCCGCAAGGGCGTGGAGGCGCGCCGAACGCGCAGCCAGAGCCGCATCAGTCGACTGGAGACCCTGCGCGCCAATCGCGCCGCGCGCCGTGACGCGGTTGGCAGCGTCAAGATGGACATCGCCTCGGGCAGCCAGAACAGCTACCAGGGGAAGATCATCGCCGAGCTGGCGCACGTAACCAAAACCTTTGGCGACAAAACCATCGTGCGGGACTTCAGCGCCACCATCCTGCGGGGCGACAAGGTGGGTTTGATCGGTCCCAACGGTGCGGGGAAAACCACCCTGCTCAAGCTCATCCTGGGTGAACTGGAGCCTGACAGCGGTACGGTACGCCGCGGCGCCAACCTGCAGGTCGCGTATTTCGACCAGATGCGCCACAGTATCGACATGGATGCCACGCTGGAGGACTTCATCAGTCCTGGCAGCGAGTGGATCGAGATCGGCACGCAGCGCAAGCATGTGAAGAGCTACCTCGGCGATTTCCTGTTCTCCCCCGCCCGGGCGCACTCCCCCGTGCGCTCGCTGTCCGGCGGCGAGCGCAACCGCCTGCTGCTGGCACGGCTGTTTGCGCGGCCCGCCAATGTGCTGGTGCTGGACGAGCCCACCAACGACCTGGACATTGGCACCCTCGAGCTGCTGGAGGAGCTGCTGCAGGACTACGACGGCACGGTGTTCGTGGTGAGCCACGACCGCACCTTCCTGGACAACGTGGTCACCAGCACCCTTGCGTTCGAGGGGAATGGCCTGTGGCGGGAGTATGAGGGCGGCGTGCAGGACTGGCTGGCCCAGTCGAACCGCAGCCGTTCACTCGCGGGCGGACCGGCGGTTCCTGAGAAAAATACGAGCAAAACGAGCCAAAACGCCCGCCAGACAAGCGCGAGCAGCTACAAAAAAAGAAGCTTAGCTACAAGGAGCAGCGTGAACTGGAGCAGCTACCTGCCCAGATCGACGCACTGGAGGCCGAGCAAAAGGCGATCCGCGATGAATTGGCGGACGGCAGCCTGTACAGCCGAGACGGCACGCGGGCGACGGCACTGCACACGCGCGACGGAGAGATCGAAGATCTGTTGATGCAGGCGCTGGAGCGCTGGTCCGCGCTCTCGTCCTGACGAAGCCGCGGTCAGATGCGGTGGTGCAACCGGTCGGTGGAACCGCGCAGGCGCGCAATCAGCGCCTGTGCGATCTGCGACAGCGGCAGCACCTCGTCGGCCGCCCCATGGGCGATGGCCTCGCGCGGCATGCCGAAGACGATGCAACTGGCTTCGTCCTGCACGTAGTTGTAGCTGCCTGCGTCGCGCATCTCACGCATGGCAGCAGCGCCATCGCCGCCCATGCCGGTGAGCATGATGCCGTAGGCATTGCGCCCCACCACGGCGGCAGCCGACTTGAACAGCACCTCCACCGAAGGCTTGTGCCGGTTGACCGGCGGGCTGTCATCCACCACCGCTACATAGTTGGCGCCGCTGCGTGCCAGGTAGAACTGCCGCCCCCCCGGCGCAATATAGGCATGGCCGGGCAGAATCCGCTCGCCGTTCACCGCCTCTTTGACCGTGATCTGGCACAGGCTGTTGAGCCGCGCGGCAAAACTGGTGGTGAACCCTGGCGGCATGTGCTGGGTGATCACGATGGCCGGAGAGTCGGCCGGCATATGGATCAGGACCTCGCGGATGGCCTCGGTGCCGCCGGTCGACGCGCCAATGCAGATCACCTTTTCGGTAGAGACGCGCCCCAGCAGCGCCGACGCCGCGGGAGCGGGGGCCGCCGCGGGAGCGGCACCTGCATCGGGGTGGACAATGGCGGCAGCGCTGCGCGCGGGGGCGCGCCGCACATGGGCCACGGCCGCAACGCGGATCTTGTCCACGATCTGAGCCGCCAATTCGTTCAGTCCGCTGGACAGCCCCACGCGTGGCTTGGCGACGAAATCCACGGCCCCCAGTTCGAGCGCCCGCATGGTCACTTCGGCGCCGCGCTCGGTCAGGGTCGAGATCATCACCACGGGCATCGGCCGCAGGCGCATCAAGCGCCCGAGGAAGTCGATGCCGTCCATGCGCGGCATCTCCACATCGAGCGTGATCACGTCCGGATTTTTCTCACGGATCATCTCGCGTGCGATCAGCGGGTCGTTGGCCGTGCCGATGCACTCCATGTCGCTCTGGCGGTTGATGATCTCCGACAGCAGGCTGCGCACCAATGCCGAATCGTCCACCACGATCACCCTGATCTTGCCGCTCATGCCTTTCAAATCCTTGCTGTGTTGTTAGTGCCGCCGATCAGAACAGATCCACGGAGCCTCCGCTGGTGGCGCGCGCCACGGTAGCCGCGTTGCCCCGCACCACTTCCTGCTCCAGCGTTTCGGGATGGGCATGCGCCAGGCGCTTGACCATCACCTTGCCCGTCACCGGAAAGAACACCACTTTGCGCGGATAGATGTCGAGCACGTCCTCCGACACCACCGGAATGCGCTCCGTGGCCAGATAGTCTTGCACAAAGCGGGTGTTGCGCTCGCCCACGTTGAGCGTGGTGAAGTTGTGCATCACCTGGGCACCGCCGAAGATCTTGGCCTGCAGCGTCTCGCGGCGAGCGCCCAGCTTCATCATCTCATTGATGAGCAGTTCCATGGCGTAGGAACCATACCGGCCCGACGCATCGGCGCTGTCCCCCTCGGGCAGCATGAAGTGGTTCATGCCTCCCACGCGCATGCGGCTGTCCCACAGGCAGGCGGCAATGCACGATCCCAGCACCGTCATGATGGCCAGGCTGTCGTGCGAGACAAAAAACTCGCCTGGCAAGACCTTCACCGCGTTGTGCTGGAAATGGTGATCGAAAAAGAAGAATGATGCCTCACCCGGCCTACGCGGACAGGCCTTGAGCTCCTGGAGCGTCATGGCAGGCGCGGTACCTGCGGAGGCATTCACAGGCAGAGGCGTGATGCGGGGCGTGCGCCGGCGCTCCAGGCCCCCGCCCGGCAAGGCAGAGGGCCGTGGATCAGCTCCGGGTGTGATGCTCATGGATGGCCAGCGCCTCGCGGTAGGTCAAAAATGCCCGTATCAGATGCGTTCGTACACCGTCTTGCCTCGCAGGGCAAAAAGGTCGCGCGAATCGCTGAAGTTCTCGGCATGTCCCACGAACAGCATGCCGCCGGGCTTGAGCACACGGTGGATGCGCTCCAGCACCCGCCGCTGGGTGGGGCCGTCAAAATAAATCATCACGTTGCGGCAAAAGACCACGTCGAAGGGCTCGCGGAACGGCCAGTCGTCGCGGATCAGGTTCACGCTCAGGAACTCGATGGGTTTGCGCAACTCGGGGCGCACACGTGCCAGCCCGGCGTTGCTGCCCTTGCCGCGCAGAAAGAAGCGCTGCAGACGCTCTTGGCTCAAGCCCTTCAGACCGTCGAGGCGATAGACCCCGCGAGCGGCCGTGGCCAGCACCCGCGAATCGATGTCGCTGGCCGTCAGCTTGAAAGACGCGTTGTTGCCCAGGGTTTCCAGGACGGTCATGGCGATCGAGTAAGGTTCTTCGCCGGTCGAAGCCGCATTGCACCAGATGTTCCATGGCCCGGCAGAGCGCATGCGCAGCAGCGACGCCAGGATCTCGAAATGGTGTTGCTCGCGAAAGAACGCCGTGAGGTTGGTGGTCAGGGCGTTCACGAACTCCTGCCACTCCGGCCCGTCGTGGCCTTCCAGCCAGCTCAGGTACTCATGAAAGCTGTCGTACCCGGTATCGCGCAGGCGGCGCGACAGGCGGCTGTACACCATGGCGTGCTTGCCATCATGCAGGCTGATGCCGGCGCGCTGGTAGATCAGGGACTGCACCCGCGCGAAGTCCTGATGGGTCCAGGCGAACTCGCGCCCTTCGCCACTCTCGGCCACGGGAGCAGCACCCCCCGCAGCCGGGCGGGCCGGGCGCCGCGACGCGGCGGTGGGGCTGGCGGTCAGGCTCATGGCGCGCTCGTCAACGTGTGTATAGCGGGAAGGCTGCGGCTCGCCGCATCAGTCCCCGGCCATGGCAAGGCCCATATCCATGCCGGCCATGAGTTTTTCGATGTCCAGCAGGATGAGCATGCGGTCGCCCACCGAGCCAAGCCCGCGGATGCACTGCGCGTCGATGGAGCTCTCGATGTCCGGGGCCGTGCGTACCTGCTCGGGCGTCAGCTCCATCACGTCACTCACGGAATCCACCACGATGCCCACCACCCGCTCGCGCAGGTTCAGGATGATGACGACCGTGAAGCTGTTGTACTCGGCCTGCGCACAGTTGAAGCGCAGCCGCATGTCCACTATCGGCACGATGGTGCCTCGCAGGTTGGTCACCCCTTTGATGAAAGCCGGCGCATGGGCGATGCGCGTGGGGTTTTCATAGCCGCGGATTTCCTGCACCTTGAGGATGTCGATGCCGTATTCCTCCTGGCCCAGGCGGAACGTCAGGTATTCCCTCGCGCCCGCAGCCGTGGTCTCTGCGCCCTTGTCCACCAGACTCATGCCCTCACTCCTCGTCGTTCAGCGTTTCGCAATTCAGTGGCGCGCACGGCGCACCAGGGCAGCCGTGTCCAGAATCAAGGCCACGGTGCCATCCCCCAGAATGGTGGCGCCCGACACGTTGGGCACCTTGCGGTAGTTGGTCTCCAGGTTCTTCACCACCACCTGATGCTGCCCCAGCAGTTCGTCAACCAGCACGGCCACGCGGCTGCCATCGGCCTCCACCACCACCATGATGCTGCTGGTGGAATTCGCGTCGGGGCGCGGCACCTGGAAGATCTTCTCCAGCGCCACCACGGGCATGTATTCGTCGCGCACCTTCACCAGTTGGGAGCCCTGGGCCACGGTGTTCACTTCGCCACCGTTGACCTGGAACGACTCCACCACCGACGACAGCGGCAGGATGTACACCTCGTCGCTCACGCCCACCGACATGCCGTCCATGATGGCCAGCGTCAGCGGCAGGCGCACGGACACACGCATGCCGTAGCCTTCAGCGGAATCAATCTCCACCGAACCGCCCAGCGCGGTGATGTTGCGCTTGACCACGTCCATGCCCACGCCGCGGCCCGAGACATCGGTCACCACATCCGCCGTGGAGAACCCGGGCGCGAAGATCAGGTTCCAGACCTCGCTGTCGGGCATGGCGTCGGAAACATCCAGCCCACGCTCGCGCGCCTTCTTGAGGATCTTCTCGCGCGACATGCCCTTGCCGTCGTCGCGCACCTCGATCACGATGGAGCCCCCCTGGTGCGATGCCGACAGCGTGATGGTGCCGTGTTCTGGCTTGCCCGCAGCCAGGCGGTCGGAGGGCATCTCGATGCCGTGGTCGCAGCTGTTGCGCACCAGGTGGGTCAGCGGGTCGGTGATCTTCTCGACCAGGCTCTTGTCCAGTTCGGTCGCCTCGCCGTGGGTGACGAAATCCACCTTCTTGCCCAGCTTGCCCGCCAAGTCACGCAGCATGCGCGGGAATCGGTTGAACACGATCGACATGGGAATCATGCGGATCGACATCACGGATTCCTGCAGGTCGCGCGTGTTGCGGTCCAGGTCGGCCAGGCCTGCCAGCAGTTGCTGGTAGACGCCCGCGTCCAGGCCACGGCTGTTCTGCGCCAGCATGGCCTGGGTGATGACCAGTTCGCCCACCAGGTTGATGAGCTGATCCACCTTGCTCACCGCCACGCGGATGGTGGACGATTCCATGGAGGCCTGCGCGCCGCCCTTGGCCTCGGCGGAGGCGGCACGCGCGGCGGGCCGCTCAGCAGCACTGGCCGGTGCGGCGGCAGGAGCGGCCTCGACAGGCACGCCCGGCGCGCCGGCAAAGAAGCCGTACGGCTCGGCCAGGGCCGCAGCGGATGGCTCCAGCGGCTCATGGGCCTCTTGCGCGGCAGGCGCCGCGGAAGCCGCCGCGTCGTGGATGGCCACCTGCTCCTTCGCCACATGGAATGCGAACAGGTCCAGCAGATCCTCGTCCGTGGACGTGGTCTGCACCGCGAACCGGCGCATGCCGGGGCGGTCTTCCGGCAGATCGTTGATGCTGCCCAAGCCCGGGATGTCGCGGAACAGGTCCTTGATCGCATCGGCCAATGTCACCTGGGCCAGTGGACCGATGTGGATCTCCAGCGAGCGAGCGCCGCCGGGGACCGCCGCAGCGGGCACCACCGGCGCAACCGCGGGCGTTGGCGCAGGTGCCGCAGCAACCACAGGCGCTGGAGCGGGCACCGCTGCGGCGGGCGCTGCCGCTGGCACGGCGCCGGCCGCCAGTTCGCTGATGCGACGCACGAGATCATGCGTGGAAACCGCCTCACCCTGCCCGCCCGCCTGATGGCGTGCCAGCAGGCTGCGCGAGGCGTCCGCCGACTCCAGCAGCACGTCCACCATCTGCGGGATCAGCTGCAGTTCGTGGCGGCGCAGCCGGTCCAGCAGCGATTCCATCTGGTGCGTGAGTTCCGCCACATCCGAAAAACCGAAGGTGGCCGAGCCGCCCTTGATGGAATGCGCGCAGCGGAAGATGCCGTTCAGCTCTTCGTCGTTGGCGGCATCCACGTCCAGGTCCAGCAGCATCTGCTCCATCTGGTCCAGGTTCTCGCCGGCCTCTTCGAAGAAGATCTGATAGAACTGGCTGAGGTCAAAGTCCGCGCCTGCGCCCTCTTGGTAGGTATCCGCCATGGTCCCGAGTTCCTGTGTGCTACGTCGTAGGTGTTGGTGTGGCCGGCGCGATCAGCGGATGACCTTTTGGATCACTTCGATGAGGCGCGTGGGGTCGAACGGCTTGACCAGCCAGCCGGTGGCGCCCGCGCTGCGGCCGGCCTGCTTCATCTGGTCGCTGGATTCCGTCGTGAGGATGAGGATGGGAATGCTCTTGAAGCGCGGATGCTCGCGCAGCTTGCGCGTGAGGCCGATGCCGTCCAGGCGCGGCATGTTCTGGTCGGCCAGCACCAGATGGATGTCGTGGGTCTCGGCCTTTTCCAGCGCGTCCTGGCCATCCACCGCTTCCACCACGTGGTACCCCGCTCCGGTGAGCGTGAAGGAAACCATTTTCCGCATGGACGGAGAATCATCGACCGCAAGAATGGACTGCATGTAAAGCTCCAACGACTTTTGATTTGAATAAGGTTAATGGGTTGGGAGATACGGGAACCGCGCCTGGATCAGAACAGCTCGATCGAGCCGGCCTCCATCTCGCTTTGCGTGACAGGGTTGGGCCGATCGGGCACCACGCCCTCCAGCGGCGCGGCGTCCTCCCCCTCTTCTTGTCCCATGGTCTCGGCCGCCAGGCGAAAGGCGCATCCCTGCAACACCTTGGTAGTGTGGATGATGAGCTGGGTCGCCATGTCGTGAAACTGCAACTCCGTCACTGCACTGCGCAAGGCGGTGCGCAGATCGGCCAACTCTGCCGACGCGCCGATGAGCTCATCCGTCAGCGAGGCGTTGGCCTCGCCGAAACGCGCGAGCAGGTTCTCGGTGGCGTGGTTGAGCAGCCCTTCCAGCCGGTGCAGGTCGTGCATGGCCATCAGCAGGGAATCCTGCAACTCGGCCGCCACCATGACGGGCACCTGCACGGCAGGCCCATCTGGCGTATTTAGCGTAGATTGCATCGTTTCTCCATAGCTGCTGGCGCACAGCCGGCGGCACCATCGTCCGGGGCCCAATCCTGTCGCCTGTGCTGCAGCATTACGGCATCCGTTGTACCGCGCCACAGGCTGGAATGACCGTTTCGGGCCCAATTTGTTCCAATATGTATCCTATGATACCCACTCCCACTGATCTTGAGGCCCCGAAAAGACCCGTGCGAGTGCTGCATCTCGAGGACTCAACCGCCGACCACGCGCTGGTGCGGCTGACGCTGCGGCGCGCCGGGCTGTCCCATGAGATCCACCAAGTGGACTCCCTGGAGGCCTTCACCGGGTGGCTGGAGCGGGAATCGTTCGACGTGATCCTGGCGGACTACCGCCTGCCCGGCTTCACGGCGCTGGATGCCTGGCGCATCGTGGAGCAATGCCCGGGGCACCCGCCCTTCGTGCTGCTGTCCGGCGCGATCGGCGAGGCCGCCGCGGTAGACGCCATGCGGCTGGGCTTTGCCGACTACCTGCTCAAGGACGACATGGCGCGCCTGCCGCATGTGCTGGCGCGTGCGATGGAGGTCGCGCAGGCCCGCCGCGCGCGCGAGGAGGCCGCGGCCGAGTTGGCCGAGTCCCGGCAGCAGTTGGCCGACCTGGCCGAGCACCTGCAGACCTCCATCGAGGAAGAACGCGCCGCCATCGCGCGCGAGATCCATGACGACATCGGTGGCGCACTGGCCGCGGTGAAATTCGACCTGGCCTGGATCGGCCGCCACGCCGCTGAGGACGGCCTGCGCGAACACGCTGGCACCGCCACCGAGATGCTGCAGCACGCCATCGACGCGGCACAGCGCCTCATGATGAACCTGCGACCGCCCGTGCTGGACCAGGGCCTCGTGGCCGCCGTGCGCTGGCTGGCCGAGACCTTCGAGCGCCGCACGCGCATCCCCGTGCGCGTCACCGCCAGCCGCGAGGCGCTGGACGTGCCGCCCGCGCTGCAACTGGTGGCCTACCGCACCGCGCAAGAGGCGCTGACCAACGTGCAAAAGCACGCGCAGGCCGGCCAGGTGCGCATCGATCTGTCGGACCACGAGGACGTGCTGACGCTGGAGGTGACCGACGACGGCCGCGGCATGGCGCCCGAGATGCGCAAGAAGCCCCGCTCCTTCGGCCTGCAGGGCCTGCAGGAGCGCGCGCGGCGCGCGGGCGGCTGGATGGACATCAGCAGCCGGCCGGGGCATGGCACGTCGGTGATCATGACCGTGCCGCTAACATCGCCCGCAGGCAATGCAGGAGATGTGCAGTGATCCAGGTGGTGCTATGCGATGACCATGCCGTGCTGCGGCGCGGCATACGCGACACGCTGACCGAGTCGCCCGATATCCGCGTGACCGGCGAGGCCGGCAGTTATCCCGAGTTGCGCGAGGTGCTGCGCACGGCCGCCTGCGACGTGCTGCTGCTGGACCTGAACCTGCCCGGGCGCAGCGGCCTGGAGGTGATGGCCAGCGTGAAGGAGACGCACCCGGACATCAAGGTGCTGATCGTCTCGATGTATCCCGAGGACCAGTACGCGCTGCGCTGCCTGAAGGCCGGGGCGCACGGCTACGCCAACAAGGCGGGCGACCCGGTGCAGCTCATCGCCGCGGTGCAGACCATCGTGCAGGGGCGCAAGTACCTCACGCCCGAGGTGGCGCAGTTGCTGGCCGACAGCCTGGCGCAGCCCACGCCCGAGCTGCCGCATGAATCGCTGTCGGAGCGCGAGCTGCAGACGCTGGTGAAGATCGCCTCGGGCAAGCGCCTGTCGGACATCGCCGAGGAGCTGATGCTCAGCCCCAAGACCGTGAGCGTGTACCGCGCGCGGGTGCTGGAAAAGCTCAAGCTGGCCAACAACGCGGAGCTGACGGTGTATGCGATCCGCAATCGGTTGGTATGAAAACAATAGCTGCCACCGCTTGATGCACAGGCATTTCAATATGTTTTGATATTGAGAATGGCTTGCAGCAAGCGCTGGCAGCTCTCTTTTTTGACTGGCTAACGCGGCGCGGCGAACAGCTCGATGGACTGCTGCAGCAGCGCCAGCATGGGCTGCTCCAGCATCGGCAGCGTGGCCGTGATGCCCAGCATGCCCACCGTGAGCGTGACCGGGAAGCCCACGGCATAGATGTTCATCTGCGGCGCCACGCGCGAGATGATGCCCAGGGTCAGGTTCACAAACAGCAGCAGCGCAATCATGGGCAGCGCGATCCACAGGGCGCTGGAGAACAGCGACGCGCCCAGCTCGTGCAGCCGCATCTGCCCGATGGCCTGCAGAAAGTTGCCGCCCACGGGGAAGCTGTCGAAACTCTTGACCACGGCCATCAACACCATCAGGTGGCCGTTGATCACCACGAACAGCAGCATGGAGATGTTGCCGAAGAAGCGCGCCACCGCGCTCACCTGCGCATTGCTCGTGGGGTCGAAGAAGGAAGCGAAGTTCAGGCCCATCTGCAGGCCGATGATTTCGCCGGCCAGCTCCACGGCCGCGAACACCAGACGCACCGCAAAGCCCATCGCCAGGCCAATCCCCACCTGCTGCACCACCGCGCCCGCAGCCTCGCGGCTGTTCAGGCTGATGACCGGCTGCTCGGGCAGCACTGCCTGCGCGCACACCGCCACCAAAAAGGCCAGCCCGATGCGCGTGCGCACCGGGATCACGCGCATCGAGAACACCGGCGCCGACGTGAACAGCGCCAGCACGCGCAGGAACGGCCACAGCACCGGCGACAGCCAGGCCATGATCTGCGCCTCGGTGAAGGTGATCAAGATGCCTACCCGACGACGGACGGAATGGCCTCGATCGTGCGGCGCAGGAAGTCCACCAGCGTGGTCAGCATCCACGGCCCGGCGATCGCGAACACCACCACGGCCGCGATCAGCTTGGGTACGAAGGCCAGCGTGGCCTCGTGGATCTGCGTCACGGCCTGGAAGATGCTCACCAGCAGGCCCACGGCCATCACCACCCCCAGCACCGGCATGGCGATCATCAGCAGCAGGGTAAGCGCATCGCGGCCCATGGTGAGCACGAACTGGGAAGTCATGCGAAATCCTTCACGTCGCGAAGCTCGCGGCCAGCGAGCCGATGAGCAGGTTCCAGCCATCGGCCAGCACGAACAGCATGAGCTTGAACGGCAGCGCCACCAGCACCGGCGACAGCATCATCATGCCCAGCGACATGAGCACGCTGGAGACCACCATGTCGATGATCAGGAACGGAATGAAGATCATGAAGCCGATCTGGAAGGCCGACTTCAGCTCGCTGGTCACGAAGGCCGGCACCAGCACGCGCAGCGGCGCAGTCTCGGCCGTCACGCCCTCGTCCAGCTTGGCCAGGCGTGCGAACAGCGCGAAGTCGGACTGGCGCGTCTGCTTGAGCATGAAGCCGCGCATGGGCGCCTCGGCCTTCTGGATGGCCTGCTCGAAGGTGATGGCGTTGGTGGTGTAGGGCACGTAGGCCTCCTGGTACACCTTGTCCAGCGTGGGCCCCATGACGAACAGCGTGAGGAACAGCGACAGGCCGATGATGACCTGGTTGGGCGGCGCGGACTGCGTGCCGATGGCCTGGCGCAGCAGCGACAGCACGATCACGATGCGCGTGAAGCCCGTCATCATGAGCAGCACGGCCGGCAGGAACGACAGCGCCGTGAAGAACAGCAGCGTCTGGATGGGCACCGAGTAGCTCGTGCCGCCCGGCCCCGAGCCGATCACCAGCGGCAGCGCACCCGCGGGCTGCTGCTGCGCCCAGGCGGCGCCCGCCAGCAGCAGGCCAGCCGCACCGGCCGCGATGCCGCGCACGGCCTTATGCATGGCCGTCTCCGCCCGCATGCGCCGGTTGTACGGTCTGCGCGCGCGCGGCCGCCATCTCTGTGGCGAACGAGGGCGCGGATGCCGGCCCCGGCGCTGCAGCCGCCGACAGTACATGCAGGCAGTTGATCTGCTGCGCGGTCACGCCCAGCACCAGCAGCGTGCGCTGCTGCGGCGGGCCGACCTCCACGGTCACCACGCGCTGCTGCGGCCCCACGGCCACCGCCGAAAGCACACGCGAGGCACCGCCCGCATGGGCCTGCAAGCCGGCTTGGCGCTGCTGCAGCCTGCGAATCAGCCACGGCAAGGCCGCCAGCGCGCCGACGAACAGCACCACCAGCAGCAGCGTCTGCGTCATACCCACGCTATCCACGGCTGACGCGGCGCAGCCGCTCCGAAGGCGTGACCACGTCGGTCAGGCGGATACCGAACTTGTCGTTCACCACCACCACTTCGCCCTGGGCGATGAGGTAGCCGTTGACCAGCACGTCCATGGGCTCGCCGGCCAGCGCGTCCAGTTCGACCACCGACCCCTGGGCCAGCTGCAGGATGTATTTGATCGGCACCTTGGTGCGGCCCAGTTCCACCGACAGCTGCACCGGAATGTCCAGCACCATGTTGATGTCGTGCACCTGCGGATCGCCGCCGGCGGCATAGGGGCGCGCGGGCTCACCCGACAACGGGCCTCCCTGCTCGGCATCGATGGTCTGCCCGTCGACGCGCTTTTGCTCTTCCAGCGCCTCGGCCCAGCCGGCAAACGGGTCGTCCGCAGCGGACCCGCCAGAGTTGTCGTTGTGGTCGGATTCAGTTGACATTCTTTTCTCCCATCCAGTGCGCTTCGGCACCGCGCAGGCATTCCTCGATGCGGATCGCGTACTTGGAGTTGTGCGTGCCGTACTGGCACTCGAAAACGGGCACCCCTTCAATGGAGGCGCGGATGCGCGGCTCGCGCTCCAGTTCGATGAAGTCGCCCGGCTTCATGGCCAGCAGTTGCTCCACCGTGGCGTCGGCGCGCGCCAGCTCGGCCACCAGGGTGACCTCGGCGGCCTGGATCTCGCGCGTGAGCACGCGCACCCAGCGCCGGTCCACCTCGATCGCGTCACCCTGCACCGACGAGTACAGCACGTCGCGGATGGGCTCCAGCGTGGCATACGGCATGCAGATGTGGATCGCGCCGGCCAGGTCGCCGATCTCCAGCTGGAAGGCGGTGGACACCACGATCTCGCTGGGTGTGGCGATGTTGGCGAACTGCGGCTGCATCTCCGAGCGCTGGTAGGCCAGCTCCAGGGGGTAGATGCCTTGCCAGGCCTTCTTGTATTCCGCGCAGATCACGTCCACCAGGCGGTTGATCACGCGCTGCTCGGTGGCCGAGAAGTCACGCCCTTCGATGCGGGTCTGGAACTTGCCCACGCCGCCGTACAGCGTGTCGATGATGCCGAACACGAGCGACGGTTCGCACACGACCAGGCCGCTGCCGCGCAGCGGACGAATGGCGACGATGTTGAAGTTGGTCGGCACCACTAGTGTAGTGTTGCATTCTGTTTGGAACTTAATCGGCTATTGGCGCGGATGACCTTTTGCAGGATGTCGCGAGCGTTCTTGGTCCAGATGAACGGCTTGGGGTTGGTGTTGTGATGCGCGATGTACTCATCGATGGCCGAGACGAGTTCGGGCACGCTGGTGAACACCCCGCGGCGTAGCCGGTTCTCGGAGATGTCGCGAAAGAAGCGCTCGACCATGTTCAGCCACGATGCCGAGGTCGGCGTGAAGTGCATGTTGAATCTGGGGTGCTTGGCCAGCCACTCCTGCACAGCTGGATGCTTGTGCGTGGCGTAGTTGTCGGCGATCAGATGCAGCGTCTTGTCCTTGGGCGTCTCCCGATTGATTTGACGCAGGAACTTCAGCCACTCGATGTGGGTGTGGCGCTGCTGGCACTGGCCGATGACCTGACCGTTGAGCACGTTGAGCGCAGCGAACAAGGTGGTTGTGCCGTTGCGCTTGTAGTCGTGCGTCATGGTGGCCGCGCGCCCCTTCTTGAGCGGCAGCCCGGGCTGCGTTCGGTCCAGCGCCTGCACCTGGCTCTTTTCGTCGCAGCACAGCACCAGCGCATGCTCGGGCGGCGACATGTAAAGCCCCACGATGTCTTCGAGCTTTTGCACGAACTGCGGATCGCGCGAGACCTTGAAGCCGCGCACGATGTGAGGCTTGAGACCGTGGGCCTGCCAATGGCGCATCACGGTGCTGGCGCTGACGCCCAACTCAGCGGCCATCGTGCGCGTGCTCCAGTGCGTGGCCGCCTCGGGCTTGGTCTGTGTGGTTAGCTTCACAAGCTTGGCCACATCCACCTTCACCGGCGGTGCGCCGCGCGGCAAGTCGCGCTCGATACCTTGCAGCCCCAATTGCAGGTAGCGTTCACGCCAGCGCGCCACCTGCACGCGCCCAATGCCAAGCTGCTCGGCAATATCCTTGTTTTGCAGCCCCTGCGCGGCCAGCAGCACGATCTGGGCGCGCTGGGCCAATCTGACGCTGGTGCGCTTGGAGCGCGCCAGCCGGCTCAGCTCGCTTTCCTCTTCATCCGTCAACACAATCGTCGGGGCAACTCGCAATTTTTCACTCCAATGCAAACCGTAGTAGAGCATTGGAGCGTGGTTGCTCAATTAAGTTTCATTAAGAATCAAACACTACACTAGCTCGCGCAGGAAGGCGCTGTAGCGCTGCACCGACACGGTGCCCACGGAGATCTCAGGGCTGCGGCGGATGAAATTGAACAGGCCGATGCGGAAGTTGCGCGCAAACCGCTCGTTGACGATTTCCATCGTCGGCATGCGGCCGCGCACGATGCGCTCCTGGCTGGAGATGTCGTAGTTGCGGACGGCGCCGGCCTCGATCTCCTCCTTGACGGTCTTCTGGCTTTCGCCCGTCACGCCCTCCAGCAGGGCATCGACTTCTTCCTGGGACAGAAAGGACTCACTCATGGCTGCAACCTTTCCTCACTGGATGATGAAGCTGGAGAACAGCACCTGCCGCACCGGATTGGTGTCGGCGCGGGGACGGGGTTCTTCTTCTTCGACATCCTCGTCCAAGGGATCGCGGCTGGCCGAGCGCTTGCGCGGCTTGGGCACGCTGTAGCCCAGCGGGCGCGACACCTCGCGGCGGATGTCCACCGCCAGCTTCTCCTTGCCCTCGCGCGTCAGCAACTCGTCGGTCGTACGCTGCGACAGCAGCAGCAATACGCCGCTGCGGATGGTGGGCATGTAGGCCTTCACCTGGTCCGCCGTCTTGCCGTCGGCCAGCTCCAGCGTGATGCCCACCTGGGCAAAGCGGTCGCCACCGGGGTCGGCCAGGTTGACCACCATGTTGTCCATGGGCAGGAAGGTGGGAGGTGTCTTGGGCGTGCCTGCCTGGGCGACCGCCCGGCCGCCGCCCTCCTCGTCCTCGGCCGCGTGACGCTGGGACAGCATCATCCAGGCTGCGGCGCCGCCCGCCACCAGCACCAGGGCGAGAACGGCCAGGATGATGATCAGTTTCTTGCTTTTGGCCGGGGCAGCAGTGTTGTCGGACACGTTGGGGCTTTCTTGCGCAACAAGGGCAGGGGAAGTGGGCCGCGGGCGGCGGGCCGAAAGGCCCTTCCCCGCAGTGATGGCCGATTATTGAACGCCCCGGCACCCGCGAAAGCCTGAATAAGCGCCCAAAACCCGGGTTTTCAGCCGCATGCGCCCCGATGCGCACCGCTGCCGCCGGTGCCGCCGGTGCGGCACAGGGGCCACCCGGGGGATGCGTCAGACGAAGATATCCACCGAGCGCTCGGCCACGCCCCGTCCGCCGCCGGCCTGCCCCGCAGGCGCGGCGGCCTGCACGGCGGCCTGGCGCGCGCCCGGGCGGCCCTCGTCCCGCCGGCCCTGCCGGTCGGCGGCACCGCCACCCGCCGTGTCCACCGTCACGCCGGCGAGCTGCAGCCCCTCGCGCTGCAGCATCTCCCGCAGCTGGGCCGTGCTGCCGTCCAGCCACTGGCGCGCATCGGCTTGGTCGCTGCGGAAGGTCACATGCGCCTCGTCGCCCGTGAGCGCCACCCTCACCTCCACGGGCCGGCCATCCTGGTCCAGCGTCAGTTCGGCATTCTGGGTTTTCTGGTGCACCCAGTAGGCCACCTGCTCGGCCAACTGATCCGCGAGGGCGTCCTCTGCCCCGGCCATGCCCGCCAGCGTGGCGTCGGCCGACTCCAGCCCGGCCCCCTCGGCAGGTGACCTGAAAGGCTCCGCGCCCGAAGTGCCCGCGGCAGCGTCCGCACCCCGCAGTCCCGCGGGGGTGGCGGCCCCGCCCGCGCCCGCCGCTGCGGAGCCAGGAGCGGCGCCCGAGATGCCCGCGGGGGCTGCCTGTGCAGCCATCCATTCGCCGGGCTGGGCCTGCAACGGCGTGCCAGCGATCGGCACGCCGTCGCGCCGCTGCGCGGTCGCATCCACGGCCTGGGACACCTGCGCCGCAAGGTGCGAGACCGTGCCCGCTGCCTGCTGCAGGCCAGAGCGCGCCGCATGGGCACCGGCGCGCAAGGCATCCCCTGCGGCCCCGGCGGCGTCCTGTGCCGCAGCCTGCAGTGCCATGCCTTGCGCGCGCCAGGCTGTGCCGCGGCCCGCGGCGCCGCCGGGCCCCGCCATGGAGGCCCCGCCCTGCAGAGCCACCCGCTCCGCCGCGCCGTCCAGCAGGGCGGTCTGCCCCACCAGCGTATCCTGCCCCGCGCGCACCAGGCCCAGGCCCAGGCGGCCGGCCAGGGCATCCGCCTCGGCTGCGATCGACTCACCCGTCCGCTGCGCGAGCGCGGCTCCCGGCTGAAGACCCGCCGCCCAGGCTGCCAGCGCGCCCGCGTCCGGCAGCGCCTCGAGCGTCTGCAATGCCTCGCCAGCCACCGACAGCGTGTCCAGCACCGTGGCCGCGCCCTCGCCGCCCAGAGCGGCCAGCAACAGGGCAAAGCCGTCGCCCTGCGCTGCCGCCTTGTCCTCAGCGGCGCTGCCAGCCTTGGCGGAGGCGCCCCTGGCGCCGCGCGCCTCGTGCGCAGCCGTAGAAGGCGAGGAGGAAATACGGGTCTGTTCCATGGTCAATACTCCTGATCCTGCGGGGAGCGTGCCCCCCGCCCGGCGCGCAACGCGGCGCGCTCATCGGTTTGTTTCTGCTCGCGGCGCTGCTGCTGTAAGGCCACCTCGGCGCGCCGCCGCTCCAGCACCTTGCGCAGGCTGGCCAGGCGCAGTTCGGCCTCCAGCAGCGCCTGCCGGGCCTTGTCCACACGCACGTCCTGCCCGCTCACCACGCCCGTCTGCAGGCCGATGGCATGGTCCAGCCGGCCCATGAATTGGTAGTGGTGGTACATCACCTCGGGTTGCATGGCGCTGTCAGCCTTCATGCCCCAGCGGCCTTGCGTTTCCGCGGCGTAGCCCGTGAGCTGCTCCAGCTGCGCCTGCGCGGCGTGGCGCGCGTCCTGCACGTTCTTGAGCGCCTGGCGCGCGGCGTCGCGCCGGCGTTCGGCCAGCTCCACCGCCACCTCGAAGGCCTTCAGCGACGACATGCGGCGTGCCCTCCCATCGCCCTAGCCTCACGCGCCTTCCAGCGCCTGGCCCATGGCGGCGATGCTGTCGTCCATGGGGGCGGCCTCGAACATGCTCTGCTGCAAAAAGGCTGTCATGCCCGGCTGCAGGCGGATCGCCTCGTCCAGCTGCGGGTCGGATCCGCTCATGTATGCGCCGACCTGGATCAAATCGCGGCTCTTCTGATAGCGCGAGTACACCGCGCGGAAGCCTCGCGCCAGCTCGAAGTGCGCGCGCGGCACGACGTTGTGCATCACGCGCGAGGCAGATTGCTCGATGTCGATGGCCGGGTAGTGCCCGCTTTCGGCCAGCGCGCGCGACAGCACGATGTGCCCGTCCAGAATCGCGCGGGCCGCGTCGGCGATCGGGTCCTGCTGGTCGTCGCCCTCGGACAGTACGGTGTAGAAGGCAGTAATGGAGCCCACGCCGTTCAGCCCGTTGCCGCTGCGCTCCACCAACGCCGGCAGCTTGGCGAAGCAGCTGGGCGGGTAGCCCTTGGTGGCCGGGGGCTCACCGATCGCCAGGGCGATCTCGCGCTGCGCCATGGCGTAGCGCGTGAGCGAGTCCATGAGCAGCAGCACATGCTGGCCCTTGTCGCGGAAGTGCTCGGAAATCGCCGTGGCATAGGCCGCGCCCTGCATGCGCAGGAGCGGCGGTGCATCGGCCGGTGCGGCCACCACCACGGCGCGGCCGCGGTCCTGCACGCCCAGGATGTCTTCGACGAATTCCTTGACCTCGCGCCCGCGCTCACCGATCAGGCCGACCACGATCACGTCGGCCTGGGTGTAGCGGGCCATCATGCCCAGCAGGACGCTCTTGCCCACGCCCGAGCCGGCGAACAGGCCCAGCCGCTGGCCACGGCCCACGGTGAGCAGGGCATTGATGGCGCGCACGCCGGTGTCCAGCGGCTCGCGCACCGGGTCGCGCTCCATGGCATTGATGGGGCTGCGGTCCATGGGCTGGGCCGTCACCTGCGCCAGGGGTCCCGCATGGTCCAGGGGGTTGCCCTGCGAATCCACCACACGGCCCAGCAGGCCGTCACCCATCGGCAGAAGCAGTGCGCCCACGCCCGCGCCGGCTTCCTCCACCGGCGCCGCGCCCAACTGCAACGCCGGCACGTAGGCGGGAGCCGGCATCACGCTGGCGCCGCTGGACAGGCCATGGATGTCTCCCGCGGGCATCAGGTAGGCCGTGTCGCCCGCGAACCCCACCACCTCGGCCAGCACTGGCTCCTGGCCGTTCATCTGCACCTGGCACTGCGACCCCACGGGCACGCGGATGCCGGTGGCTTCGAGTACCAGGCCGGTCAGGCGGGTGAGCGTGCCGCGCGTCTCCAGCGGCTGCTCCGGCGCCAGGCGCGCGCGCGCCTGTGCCATGAAATCATCCCAGGCGCGGGCCGGCTCAATCGCCATGGTCCACGTCCTTCCAGGCCGCGGTCAGACCCAGCGCGGCAATGGCGCGGCGCCAGCGCTTGTCCAGCGACCCGTCCACCACCATGCCGCCCGACTCCACCCGGCAGTCGCCAGGCTCCACGGCGGTGTCGGCCAGCCACTGGATGCGGCCGGCGGGAAACTCCTCGCGCAGCGGCTGCTCCAGCGCGGCCCAGTCGCCCGGGTTCAGGCGCACGGTGGCGGGCCGCGCCTCGCTGACCAGCATGCCCAGCGCCTCGCGCACCACGGGCAGCACCGCCTGGGAATTGCCCGCGACCTCCTGGCGCACCACCTGGCGCGCGATGTCGCAGGCCAGTTGCAATACCTCCTGCGCCATGCCCTGCTGCATGCCGGTGAAGCTTTCTTCCAGCGCCTGGGCGAGTCGGGCCAGCCGCTCGGCGCCTTCGCGCCCCTGGCCGGCCACGTAGTCGTCCATGCGCTGCTGCCACTGCAGCCGCGTCTGCTCCTGGCCTTCGGCCAGGCCCTGGGCATAGCCCTCCTCGCGCGCCTGCTGCACCAGGGCCTGGTGCTGCGCCTCGTCGATACCAGGCTCCACGGGCGCCGCCTCGGGCTCCAGCACCGGCGGCTCGGGCGCCAGCGGCTGGCTGCCCGGGGGAAACTCCACGTCACCGAACTCCCAACGGGTGACGTCGCCCACCTCTTCGCGCGGGATGAAGCGGGTGTAATAACGCAGGGACCGGGTCATTGATCAGTCCTACACAAAGGCGTCGTCGCCGCCGCTGGCCAGCGCGATCTGGCCCTCGTCGGCCAGGCGCCGCACCGTCTTGAGGATTTCCTTTTGCTGCGCCTCCACCTCGGACAGGCGCATCGGGCCGCGCGACTCCAGGTCTTCGCGCAGCGCCTCTGCGGCGCGCGAGGACATGTTGGACAGAATCTTGTCGCGTACCTCGGGCTGCGACCCCTTGAGCGCAACCACCAGGGTCTCGGAAGCCACTTCGCGCAGCACGGTCTGGATGGCGCGGTCGTCGAGCTTGACGATGTCATCGAACACGAACATCTTGTCCATGATCTTCTGGGCCAGGTCCATGTCATAGCCGCGAATGGACTCCAGCACCGCCGCATCCATGCCCGAGCCCAGCAGGTTGATGATCTCGGCCGCCGCCTTGATGCCGCCCAGCGAGCTCTTGCGCACCTTGTCGCCGCCGGCCAGCACCTTGAAAAGCACCTCGTTCAGGTCCTTCAAGGCCGTGGGCTGTATGCCCTCCAGCGTGGCGATGCGCAGCATCACTTCGCTGCGCTGGCGCTCGGTCAGGTGCATCAGGATGTCCGAGGACTGCTCCGCGTCCAGGTGCACCAGGATGGCCGCGACGATCTGCGGATGCTCGTTGCGCAGCAGCTCGGCCACCGACAGCGGATCCATCCACTTCAGGCTTTCGATGCCCGACACGTCGCCGCCCTGCAGGATGCGGTCGATCAGCAACGCGGCCTTGTCGTCGCCCAGGGCGCGCTTGAGCACGGCACGCACGTAGTTGCTGGTGTCGGACACCAGCAGGCTTTGCGCGGCCGCGTCGCTGGTGAAACGGTTGAGCACCTCGTCCACCTTCTCGCGGGAGACGGTGCGCATGCGCGCGATGGTCTCGCCCAGCTTCTGCACTTCCTTGGGCGACAGGTGCTTGAAGACCTCGGCGGCCTCTTCCTCGCCCAGGGACATCAGCATGATGGCGGCGTCGTTCAGGCCTTGCTCGTCCATGACAGTCTCGTGATTCGGTGCGGGCCGGTGGCGTCAGTCGCCATTGACCCAGGTTTTGAGGATGCTGGCCACGGCGACGGGGTTGTCGCGGGCCAGTTGGCGCGCCTCTTCCAGGCGCAGTTGTTCCGCCGTGGGCTGCAGCTCTTCGGGTTGCGCAGGCCCCGGCAGGCCGGGGCGCTGCAATTCTTCGGAGGCGATGGCACTCAGCTGCGCCCCCGCCGGCTGCTGCGCCGCCATCTGCACGGCGCGGGCGCGGGCCTTGAGCGCCGGGCGCAGCAGCCCCAGCAGCAGGATGGCCGCGGCCAGCGAGATGCCCAGCGGCCAGCCCAGCGTCTTGGCCAACTCGATCGTCTCGGGCTGCTTCCACAGCGGCAGTTCGCCCGGGGGGGCCTCCTCCACCAGGAAGGGGGCATTCATGAGGTTGACGGAATCGCCGCGCTCCTTGTTGAAGCCGATCGTCTCGCGCACCAGCGCCGTCATCTGCTCCAGCTGTTCAGGCGTCAGCGCCTTGTTCACCGCGGGCTTGCCCGGCCCTTCGCTCACGGGCTGGTAGTTCACCACCACGGCCGCGTTCACACGCTTGATGGCGCCGGCACCGCCGCGCGTCACCTGGGTGGTCTTGTCCACCTCATAGTTGGTGATGGACTCGCGCTTGGCCTGGCCCGCAGCGCCGCTGCCCGGCGCGCCACCGGCCGCCGTGGGCGCGGGGTTGGCGCCGTTGATGGGAGCCGCGGAGGCCTGCGGCGGCTGGTTGGTCACCGCGCCAGGCACGCCGGTCGGTGGCTGCGCGCCGGGCGTGCCGCCGCTTTCCACCACCTGCTGGCTGCGCACGGCACTGGCATCGGGCGCCAGGTTGGGCTTGTGCTGCTCGACGGTGGACTCGGTCTGGTTGAAGTCCACTTCGGCGGTCACCTGGGCCTTCACGTTGTTCTTGCCCACGACAGGCTCCAGCAGGTCCAGGATGCGGCGTGCGTACTGCTGCTCGATCTGCTGCACATAGGCCAGTTGCTGCGCGTCCACGCCGGCGCCGGCCATGTCGGGCGTCTGCGACAGCAGCTTGCCGGTATCGTCCAGCACGCTCACGGCTGAGGGAGCGAGTTCCGGCACGCTGGAGGCCACCAGGTGCACGATGCCTGCGAGCTGCGCGCGGTCCAGGAAGCGCCCGGGGTACAGGCTGAGCAACACCGAGGCCGAGGGCTTTTGCTGCTCGCGGAAGAAACCGTTTTGCTGTGGCAGCGCCAGGTGCACGCGTGCGCTCTGCACCGAGGCCAGCGCCTGGATCGAGCGCGTCAGCTCCCCCTCCAGCCCGCGCTGGAAGTTCAGACGCTCCTGGAACTGGGTGACACCGAAGCGGTTGGTCTCCATCAGCTCGAACCCGGTCACCGATCCCTTGGGCAGGCCCTGCGTGGCCAGGCGCAGGCGCACGTCGTGCACGCGCTCGGCCGGCACGAGGATGGCACCGCCCCCTTCGGTGTACTTGTAAGGCGTCGGCCCTGAAATATTCATTTCAAGCCTGGGAGAGCCTGCCAGCCCCCAAGGTCAGCCGGTTGGCCAGGGCTGTGCACAGGGTTGATCGGGCATCAGCAGCCCAAGAGCGCATGTCCATCACAGCGGCCAGCCAAGAACGCTCCTGTGTGCTGGCTTGCAGCAGGCACAAAAAAACCACCTGCAAGAAGGCCACCCCCTTCTTGACGATCATGCGCAGCAGCCACTTGATGTTGTAGCCGGCCGCGCACAGCACCGCGTGCAGGCGGTCGCCCTGTTCGCCCTTGAGGTGGCAGCGACCCATGCGGTGATCGGCCTTGAGGTGCCCGATGATGGGTTCAATAGCCTGGCGCCGCCTGAGCAGCTTTCTTTCCTGCTCACTGATCCGCTTGGCCTTGCCCCGGTGCACGATGTGCACATCCGGGTTGTCCGCATCCACCCCCCGGTAGCCCAGATCAACGAACGCTGTCGCTGGTTTTGCATCGCTGTCCTGCATCAGGATCGTGGCCTGCTCCAGTTGCTCTGTGAGGGTGTGACCATCGTACGGGTTGCCGTGGAAGGCCCGGGCGCCCACGATCAGGTTGCCTTTGAGCGTGCTGGCAATGCCCACCTTCACGCCGAACTCGTAGGGCTGCTTGGCCTTGCCTTTGCTGATGCAGTCCACCTCCGGGGCATGCCAGGCGTACAGCTTGGGCTGTCCATCCACCGCCTTGCGCTGGCCGCTCTGGGCCACGATGCGCGCGGCCTTGCTCAATGTCTGGGCGAGCGCTTGGCGCACGGCTTGCCCGATGGCGCTGGCCCCAGTGGCGATCTTCCTCTCGATCTCGCGCTGCAGCCGCCCGACGATGGTGCGCTGGCGCTTGATGGCGCGGCGCATGCGCTTGAACTGGCGCGCGTGGGCATAGCGCCCGGCCTTGCGGCCCAGCTCCTTGCCTTCCTTGGCAAAGGTCTGCTTCAAGTCGATGCCGGCACCCTTGGCTGCTTCGACCAGCTTGACCCTGGCTGTCTCCAGCAGGCGGCTGTCGGTGGGGTGCGCAATCGCCTTGTGCTGCACCGTGCTGTCCACGATCACGCGAGAGAGCTCCTGCGGCTTGATCAGCTTGAGTTCAACGGCCACGTTGATGGTCTGCGCCAGCAGCTCTTCCACGCCTTCTTCGCCCAGCAACTGACGGAACTTGACCAGGGTGGTGGCGTCGCAGGGCTGGCGGTCTTCGTAGTACGCGCAGCCCGAGAAGAACTGCCAGCGCGGGGTGTCGGCCCAGCGGGCCACCACGCCCTCATCGGATTCGTTGAACGCGTGCTTGAGGTACAGCAGCGAGACCATGATGCGCAGCGCCACGCGCGGGCGCCCGGCCTTGCTGGCCGCAGCCTGGCGCTGGGGCTTCTCGCCGAACAAATCCAGATCGGGCATGGCCTGCCCGGCGTGGGCCTTGCGCACCAGCAGGTGGGCCACCCGCGCCTCGATCTCCTGCCAGGGCATGCGCGAAGACAGCACCGCCAGCGGATGGCGCAGATCGATCATCTGGTCGATGCGCGAGCGGAAGAAATCGTCGGTGGCGGGGCAGGTGAACATCACGGCACGAAACTCCCAGAAATCAAGGCGGATGCGCTATCAGAACGGGAGAAATTATACGCCGGAATGAAGAAAATATCCAGCAAAATCAATGGCTTACGAATAAATCAGGGGCGACTAAGGCACATTCATCTGCGACAGCTGCGCCACGATGGCGCCGCCGTCCTTGTCGTTCAGGCCGGAGAACAGCACCCGGTAGTCGGGCTGGCGGCTGTAGAAGAATGCGGCCAGCAGCGCCGCGACCAGCAGCGCTGCCACCCCCCCCAGGCGCAGGCGTGCGGCACGGTCGAGCGAGGCCAGCCGCTGAGGCCAGCCAGGGCTGGCGACGGGAGGCGGAGCGTCGGGAACTTCGGCAACTGCAGACATCGGGTTTTCCACAAAAAGACGGGCGCCAGGCGAGGCTCTGGCGTGCGGCGATTATGGAATCCGCCCCGTCCGCCGTTCAGCCGATAAAGCGCGGCTTTGGCCATCATTTCCCGCCTCTGCGCGCCCCACGGCGCCCTACGATTGCGCCATTCCTGACATTTCCCGATCCCACCATGGACCTGCGCATCAACAGCACCCAGTTTCCCCTCACCGGCACCCAGGTGGCGCGCCGCGTCACCGCGCCGCAGGAAGGCGTGCGGGAGGCCGGCTTTTCCTCGGCGTTCAAGAACGCGCTGCAGTCCGTGAGCGCAGCGCAGGACCAGGCCAGCGGTCTGCAGCGCGAAGTGCAACTGGAAAATCCCCACGTCAGCATCGAGGAAACCATGGTCGCCATGCAGAAGGCGCAGATCGGCTTCCAGGCCACGCTGCATGTGCGCAACCGCATGGTGCAGGCCTACACCGACATCATGAACATGCAGGTGTAAGGCGCGCATCGACGCGACTTTAGCTCATGATTTAATAGCTGCTAGCGCTTAATGGATAAGCGCTAGAGGCATATTTCGCATATAAAAAAGCCGGCCACCTTGCGGTGCCGGCTTTTTGCGTTGCCCCTGGAGCCCCCCCGCCCGGCGCCACCACGCCGCAGCCAGGGAAGGAAAGCACAACGTCAGTGCATCATCTGCGGCTGCCCGTCGAACAGGTGCTCGAACTGCGCCAGCCAGGGCTCGGCCAGGCAGCGGATCTGGGCATCGTTGCGCAGGATGCGCTGCATGATGCGGGCCTTCTCCTTGCGGTGCTCAGGCGCCAGTTCCTGCTGCTGCGACTGGTAGCGCAACTGCTCGATGAGCACCGCGCAGGTGCCCTCGTAGCGCACCACGCCGTCCCAGTCCTTGAGCTTGGCCGCCTCCAGCATCTTGGCGCTGCTGTCCTCGATGGCCTTGTAGTAGTCAATCAGCATGGTGGGCATCTTCAAACCCCTCCGCCCTGGGCTGGCGCAGCGCTGCCTGCGCCAATCTGCCCCCAGCTTTGGGCCACGGGTGCGATCAGGCGCACCACTTCTTCAATCAACGCAAGGTCGTTGCGCACATTGGCCAGCATCAGCCGGTTGGCGCAATAGTCGTACAGAGCGCCCAGGTTGCTGGCCAGCTCTCCGCCTTGAGCGACATTGAGCCCCGCCTTCAGTCCCTCGTCCAGAATGCGCGCAGCCTTGCCTAGCTGATGCCCCTTTTCTTCAATTTCGCCACGCTGCAAGGCACCGCGTGCCGCATTGAGCGACTGCATCAAACCGTCGAACAACATTTGAATCAACATATGCGGCGACGCACTTTCCACCACGGATTGAACTCCCACCTGCCGATAGGCCATGGTGGCGCGTGAACTGACTGGGGTGTACATCGGCGACTCCTTCATGCTATTTACAGTCAATATCGGCAGCTGCATCGAAAACTCAAGCAAATCTAATAGCACTTCAGGAAGCAAAAAACCGGGCTCATCGGGCTTTCACGGTACAGGACAACTATGTGTTTAGTCGAAGCATTTAATTGTTAGTGCGGTTCCACTGCGAAACCTGCTGCCCGACGTAGGCGCCAAGTCCCGACAACGAGGCCATCTTGGCGTCAAGCGCCGTGTACTGGGCGCGCAGCCTCTTTTCCATAATGGAGGCCCGCTCATCGACCCGATCCTGATCCGACTTGTTGCGCTTGATGGAGGCCCCCAGTGCACTGGCCTTGTTGTCGAGTAAGCCCTCGGGCAACAACATCTGGTCTGCCAGGGCCTTCATCTTCACGGCCAGACCGTTTGCCTGCGAACCAGAACCCACATTGGTGGCAAATAGGGCTTTGAGCGCCTCGGGGTTCTTGAGCGCGGCATCGAGCTTATCGGCCGAAACCTCCAGCTTGCCACCGGTCTTGATGTCAATGCCGATGTCGGCCAGCCGCTGAAACGCACCCGTGCCCTCCGCGGTGGAGGCGATCATCGAACGCAGCGTATTCTGCAACGCTACCGTGGTGCCGTCGCCCTGCAGGGCGCCCGCCGTCTTGCTCGCGCTGTCGTACTTGGTGGATGCGCCTAACAGGTCATTGAGGCCGTTATAGGCATTCACAAAATCCTGAATGTTTTTTTTCAAGGTTTCCGTGTCCGAACCCACCGCCACCTCGACCGGTGCGGTAGTGATTTGCGACGCAGTAAAGCTCAGGCCAGGAATGGTGTCAGTGAACGTATTTGTCGCCGACTCCACCGCAATGCCATTGACCGTGGCCTGCGCATTCTGCGCATATTGAATGGCATTGGCCGCCATGCCGGCGCCCGGCGCGCCCTGGGGATCAAACGCCAAATTGGACAGACCCGGAGCCGCGCCATCCTCGGTCACCCGAATGCGGAAACCCGAGGACGCGCCCGTGCTGTCGGAACGCACCAGCAGGCGCTCGCCATTGGCATCGCGCAGCACCGTGGCCGTGACGCCGGCCTTTGCACCGTTGATCTTGGAGGCAATCGTGGCAAGCGAATCGCCCGCATCGATCTGTACCGGCACGGCGCCCGCCGCGCCTTCGGTGAACTGGGGAGAGGCCGTATCTGTGCCCGTCCAGGTTCCGAGTTGAATGGACAGGCTGCCGCCTCCCACGGACGCCCCCGGAGCACCCAGCGAGGCCGAAGCCGCCGACTGCGCCCGCGCCAGCTGCTGCACACCGATGCCGAACGACGTAGCACTGGCCGCGCCAATCACGCTGACCGACACCGCAGCGCTATTGGACGAAGTGGCCACCATGCCACCCCAGGTGCTGTTCTTGGATAGCTTGGCCGCCGCATCGGACAGCGTGGACATCATCGACTTGACCTGGGAGAAGATGGACAGCTTGGTCTGCATCGACAAAGCCACGGATTGCAGCTTGGCAATCGGCTGCCTTTCCAGCGCAACCAGCTTGGAGACGATGTCCTCGACCTGCAGTCCGCTGCCAATGCCTGTAGATGAAAGGCCCATATCACACCCCTAAGTTGCTTCAAGTAAACGACCATATACGCCACATAGCGCAAAGCCTAATACTCAGCCGGCCTGATGCCACACAGCAAAAACAAAATGCCGGAATGCCGCGCAACACGGCACCCAGCCAAGCCGATTACCCCGAAATATCGGCACCAGGGTGAAAAACTTGAATTCCGCGCCCGCAAAGCGCTTACTGGAGCAGTTTCAACACCGTCTGGGGCAACTGGTTCGCCTGCGCAACCATGGCGGTACCGGCCTGCTGCAGAATCTGGGCGCGCGACAGGTTGGCCGTTTCGGCCGCGAAGTCGGCATCCATGATGCGGCTGCGGGCGGCCGACTGGTTCTCGACAGACACCTGCAGGTTGGAGATCACCGCATCGAACCGGTTTTGCGCCGCGCCGAAATCGGCACGCTTCGAGTTGACGGTGTCCAGCGCTGTGTCGATGTTGTCAATAACGGCCTTGAGCGCCGCCGTGTCAGCGGTGTTGTCAATTGTTCCACCCGTGACAGCGGTAATGGTTGTGTCAACCTTCATGTTCGTGGTGACCACATCGATAGTGTCGTCGGCAGTGGTATTGGCGCCGATCTGGAAGGTCAGCGTCCCAGCGTCAGCGCCCAAAATGTGCTTGCCATTGAATGTGGTGCCGCCCAGCACGCGCGTGATTTCAGAAGCCAGCGCCTGGTACTCCTTATCGAGCGAATCCTTGTCGTCATTAGAGTTCGTGGAGTTGCGCGCCTGCACTGCCAGTTCACGCATGCGCTGCAGCGAATCACCCACCTTGCCCAGGGCGCCTTCCGCCGTCTGCGCCAGCGAAACGCCGTCATTGGCGTTGCGGATCGCCACGTTCATGCCGCGCACCTGCGTGTTCATGCGTTCGGCGATCGCCAGGCCAGCCGCATCGTCCTTGGCGCTGTTGACGCGCAGACCCGACGAAAGGCGCTGCATGGAGGTGGACAGCGAAGCCTGCGAGGTATTGAGGTTGCGCTGCGCATTCAGCGAAGAAATATTGGTGTTGATGGTTGATGCCATGAGCTGCTCCTTGTTAAGCCCGACGGCATCGCCGTCGTTTCCAGCGCCAGCCGTGAGCGCTGGCAAAACATCAAGCCCGGCGCAATCCCGGCTTTCTTGATGGCTTGATTCTGGAGACATCGCCCTCAGGCAAGACGCCGATAAAAAGGCCCTTTGCCGCCCTTTTCAACCCGCACAACCTCGCTTCGTCCATAAAAAAACCCACGGCATATTCCGTGGGTTTTTGCCCGACCGCTGACGGCCGGCGGAATCTGGGAGCTGTTAGCGCAGCAGTGACAGGACGCCTTGTGGCAACTGGTTGGCCTGGGCCACCATGGCGGTGCCGGCCTGCTGCAGGATCTGCGAGCGCGAGAGATTGGCCGTTTCCGATGCGAAGTCGGCATCCATGATGCGGCTGCGGGCGGCCGACTGGTTCTCGACAGACACCTGCAGGTTGGAGATCACCGCATCGAACCGGTTTTGCGCCGCGCCGAAATCGGCACGCTTCGAGTTGACGGTCTTCAGCGCAGTGTCGATGTTGTCAATAACGGTCTTGAGCGTCGCCGTGGTAGCGGTGTTGTCGATTTTTCCACCCGTGACAGCGGTAATGGTTGCGTCGCCCGTCATGTCCGTGGTGACCACATCGATCGAGTCGTCGGCTGTCGTATTGGCACCGATCTGGAAGGTCAGCGTCCCAGCGTCAGCGCCCAAAATGTGCTTGCCATTGAATGTGGTGCCGCCCAGCACGCGCGTGATTTCAGAAGCCAGCGCCTGGTACTCCTTATCGAGCGAATCCTTGTCGTCATTAGAGTTCGTGGAGTTGCGCGCCTGCACTGCCAGTTCACGCATGCGCTGCAGCGAATCACCCACCTTGCCCAGGGCGCCTTCCGCCGTCTGCGACAGCGAAACGCCGTCATTGGCGTTGCGGATCGCCACGTTCATGCCGCGCACTTGTGCGCTCATGCGCTCGGCGATCGCCAGGCCAGCCGAGTCGTCCTTGGCGCTGTTGACGCGCAGGCCCGAAGACAGGCGCTGCATCGAGGTGGCCAGCGAAGCTTGCGATGTATTGAGGTTGCGCTGCGCATTCAGCGATGCGATGTTGGTGTTGATGACTGCCATGGTGATAGCTCCTTGTATAAAGCCCTAACGTGCGGCATTGCTGCCGGTATCAAATGCCAGCACACGCTGGCTGCCCAACCCGTTGGCTTGCGGCCCTTGCATCCATCTGGGCCTTGCCGCGGGGACAGGGCTTTGCATCCCTGTTGTGTGTGTTATCGGCCCGCTGCGCGGCAAACTTTAGGGCTGCGGTAACTTTTTGCGACATTCGACGGCGCGCGTCGGTACTAGCCGACGGGCGAGGCGGAGTTTTCTCTTGTTTTGATAGCTACTAGCGCTTGACAGCAAAGCGCTACAACCAAAAAAGACCGTGAATGCCTGCCCGACGGCCAAGTGGCGCCGCGGCGGCGTGCGGCCCGGCCCATCCCCGTGCAGCGGCTTGATCTGGCCGCCCAAGCGGGCCTTGTTTGGGCTTATGGGCGCAAACGGCTCTGCCAGAATCGCCCACCATGCTTGTCCTCCTCGGCTACCTCATCACCTTCGGCTGCGTCTTCGGCGTGTTCGTGGCCCATGGCGGCAACATCAAGGTGTTGCTGGAGGCCCTGCCCTTTGAAATGATCACCATCGGCGGGGCCGCGCTGGGCTCATTCATCGTGACCAACCAGCCCAAGGTGCTCAAGGCCACCATGGCCACCCTACCCCAGGTGTTCAAAGGCAACAAGTACACCAAGGCGCGCTACATGGAGCTGATGGCCATGCTCTACGAGATCCTGCAGAAGGCCCGCAAGGAAGGGCTGATGTCGATCGAGCAGGACGTGGAGTCGCCCAAGGAATCAGAGCTGTTCAAGAAATTCCCTACCGTGGGCAGCGACCCGCACGTGATCGAATTCACCACCGATTACCTGCGCATGATGGTCTCGGGCAACCTGAACGCCCACGAGATCGAGGCGCTGATGGACAGCGAGATCGAAACCCACCACGCCGAGGCGCACGCCCCCGTGGCGGCGCTCACGCGGCTGGCCGGCGCCCTGCCGGCCTTCGGTATCGTGGCCGCGGTGCTCGGGGTGGTGAACACCATGGGCTCGGTGGGCCAGCCGCCCGCCGTGCTGGGGGGCATGATCGCCTCGGCGCTGGTCGGCACCTTCCTGGGCATTCTCCTGGCCTACGGCGCGGTGGAGCCGCTGGCCGGGCTGCTGGAGCAAAAGGCCGCCGACGCCGCCAAGGAATACGAGTGCATCAAGTCCACCCTGCTGGCCAGCATGCAGGGCTACAACCCCGCCACCTCCATCGAGTTCGGCCGCAAGGTGCTGTTCTCCGGGGACCGCCCAGGCTTCGCCGAGCTGGAAGCCCACGTCAAGGGCAAGAAGTGACGCGCCACGCCTGAACCGCCTTTGCCATGGCCGAAAAGAAGCTCCAGCCCATCATCATCAAGCGCGCCAAGAAGCGCCCCCATGCGCCGCACGGCGGCGCATGGAAGATCGCCTACGCCGACTTCATGACGGCCATGATGGCCTTCTTCCTGCTGATGTGGCTGCTGGGTTCCACGGCCCAGGGCGAGTTGCAGGGCATTGCGGCGTATTTTCAGTCGCCGCTCAAGGTGGCCATGCAGGGCGGCGACGGCGCGGGCAACAGCTCCAGCATCATTCCGGGTGGTGGCAATGACTTGACCAAGGTGCACGGCCAGGTGCGCCGCGCGGATGCCGAAAAAAAGGCCAACTCCACGCGCACGCTGGAGTCGGCGCGGTCTGAGCGTGCGCGGATAGACGCCGAGCGCATCAAGGCACTGCAGTCCAAGATCGACTCGATGATCACCGGCAACCCGCGCCTGAACGAATACCGCTCGCAGATCCGCCTGGACCTGACGCCCGACGGGCTGCAGATTCAGATCGTGGACGAGCTCAACCGGCCCATGTTTGACAGCGGCAGCGCGCTGGTCAAGCCGTACATGCGCGACATCCTGCGCGAGATTGGCGCCGCGCTGGGCGGGGTAGAAAACCGCATCAGCCTGGCCGGCCACACCGACGCCGTGCCCTACGGCAACGGCGAGCGCGGCTACAGCAACTGGGAGCTGTCTGCCGACCGCGCCAATGCCTCGCGCCGCGAACTGGTGGCCGCGGGCATGCCCGACGCCAAGCTGGGCCGCGTGGTGGGCATGGCTGCCAGCGATCTGCTGGAGCCCGAGAACCCCCGCGCCGCCGTGAACCGGCGCATCACCATCACCGTACTCACCCATGAAGCCGAAGAGCGGCTCATGGGTAAAAAGAACGTGATATTTCCGTTACCGTCGCCCGTGGCAGAAAAGCAGGACAATCCAGCTTCCTCATCGCCGAATCAGTAACAACTTGTCACGTTGCTGATGACTTACGACAATAGCCCCATATTCACCGAAAGGGTCCTTTGTGTCCTCCGCCCTTCGCTTTCTGATCGTTGACGACTTTTCCACCATGCGGCGCATCGTCCGCAACCTGCTCAAGGAAAGCGGTTTCGCTGATGCCGACGAGGCCGAAGACGGCGTGGCGGCGCTGAACAAGCTGCGCAACGGCAAGTTCGACTTCGTGGTCACCGACATCAACATGCCCAACATGAACGGCTTTCAGTTGCTGACCGAGATCAAAAAGGACGACACGCTCAAGCACCTGCCCGTGCTGATGGTGACGGCCGAGGCCCGCAAAGAAGACATCGTGGCTGCGGCCCAGGGTGGCGCTGCGGGCTACATCGTCAAGCCGTTCACCAAAGCCACGCTGGAAGAAAAGGTGACGCTCATCCTCAAGAAGCTGGGGCTGTAACCATGCAGGCAGCGGATCAAGGTTTGCCCGCCGGCGGGGCGGACGACATCCACCACAAAATCGGCCAGCTGACCCGCCAACTGCACAACGCGCTCAACGAGCTGGGCTATGCCGACCAATTGCGCGGCAGCATGGGCGAGCTGCCCGACGCGCAAAGCCGCCTGTCCTACATCGCGCGGCTGACGGGCGAGGCGGCCGAAAAAGTGCTGGGCCGCGTGGAGCAGGCCAAGTCGCTGCACGACTACATGGCCTCCGAGACAAAACGCGTGGTCAACGCGCTGGTGGCCGACCCGGTGGCAGCCGTGGCCAAGGGCGAGGTGTACAACTTTCTGACCGACGTGGATCGCGTGACCAAGGAGGCCGACGGCCACCTGACCGAGATCATGATGGCGCAGGACTTTCACGACCTTACCGGCCAGGTGATTGCCCGCGTGGCCAACCTGGCGGGCACGCTGGAGCAGCAACTGGTGCAGCTGCTGATACAGACCGCGCCGCCCGGCGCCCAGGCGCCCACCACGCCCGAGCCGCAGCGCGAACGCCTGCAGGGCCCCGTGGTCAACCCCGAGTCCACGCCCGACGTGGTCACCGACCAGTCGCAGGTGGATGACCTGCTGGCCAGCCTGGGGTTTTGACGGCCGCATGCCGTGGGGCGCCCTGGGTGGTGCCTTGGCTTTGTGGGTGTTTTACAGAGGGCGAGGGAGCAATACCGGCGCAACCGATCGCCCTCGCCCCTTTGGGGAGGGGTGAGGGGCCTGCAGCGGCATGTACCTAATCAAGTGTTTTAGCCTCTAGCGCTTACCAGATAAGCGCCAGTAGCTATCGCTTCAATAGCAAAACCAGCCCGCGCGACTGTTGCCGCGACGGCGACGGCCTTGGCAAATAGCGCCCCCGCAGCCCCGTTATTCGGGCTTTAGCTTTTCTCGCGGCTCCCGACAATGGAGTGGCCCTGAGGTCATGCCACCATGGATTCGAGCCAAGACAAAAACCTACCCGCCACCGAGCGCAAGCTCCAAAAGGCGCGCACCGACGGCCAGGCGGCCCGGTCGCGGGACTTGTCGCACCTGGCCATTTTGGGCATGGGTGCAGTGGCCCTGCTGGCGCTGGCGCCCTGGTTCGTCGAATACCTGCAGCGCGCCATGCGCATGCAGCTGGTGTTTGATGCCGCCACGGTGCAGGCGCCCGGCCAGATGCTGGCGCGCATGCAGTCCATGGTGGGGGTGGGCCTGCTGGCCAGCGTGGCGTTTGCGCTGCTGACCGGCGGCGCAGCGCTGGCCAGCGCCGTAGGTGCGGGCGGCTGGATTTTCAGCTTCAAGCCCGTCAGCCCGCAGTTCAACCGGCTCAACCCGCTGTCGGGTTTTGCCAATCTGTTTTCCAAACAGCAGCTGGCCAACGTGGCCAAGATGATTTTGCTGACCGCCATCCTCACCGCCGTGGCCTGGAACTACATGGGCCACAGCATTGAAGAAATGGCCCTGCTGGTGCTGCAGCCCTCGCCAGCGTCGCTGCGCCATGTGGGCGACTGGATCGTTGCGGGCGCCAGCCTGCAGCTGCTGGTGGTGTTTGTGTTTGCGGTGGTGGACGTGCCGCTGCAGGCGTTCTTCTTCAAGTCGCGCATGAAGATGAGCCACCAGGAAGTCAAGCAGGAGCACAAGGAGTCTGAGGGCAGCCCGGAGGTCAAGGGCAAGATTCGGCAAAAGCAGCGCGAGATTGCCGACCGCGCCAGCATCTCTGCCGTGCCCAAGGCCGACTTTGTGGTGATGAACCCCACCCACTATGCCGTGGCCCTGCGCTATGACGAGGCCTCCATGGGCGCGCCGCAGGTGATCTCCAAGGGCACGGATCTGCTGGCCTTCAAGATCAGAGAAGTTGCCCAGCAGCACAAGGTGCCGGTGCTGCAGTCGCCCATGCTGGCGCGCGCGCTGTACGCCCACGCCGAACTGGACCAGCCCATTCCCGCCCAGCTCTACAACGCGGTGGCGCAGGTGCTGGCCTATGTTTATCGCCTGAAGGCCGCCATGCGCGGCGAAGGCCGCATGCCCGACGCGCAGCCTGACCCCTTCGTGCCGCCCGAGCTTGACCCGCACCACAAGCCGCTTGCCGCAACGGCAGGAGCCACACCATGACAACGCCCAATTCCATCCAATCCATGAGGCAATGGGCCGGCACCAACGGCATGGCACTGCAGGGGCTGTCGGCCCCGCTGCTGGTAGTGGCCATCCTGGCGCTGATGGTGCTGCCCATTCCGGCGTGGATGCTGGATACTTTCTTCACCCTCAACATCGCCGTGGCGCTGATGGTGATGATGGTGGCCGCGTACATGATCAAGCCGCTGGACTTCGCGGCCTTCCCTTCGGTGCTGCTGCTCACCACGCTGATGCGCCTGTCGCTGAACGTGGCGTCCACCCGCGTGGTGCTGCTGGAAGGCCACACCGGCCCGGGCGCGGCCGGCGCGGTGATCGAGGCCTTCGGCCACTTCTTGATCGGCGGCAACTTCGCCGTGGGCCTGATCGTGTTCGCGATCCTGGTGGTGATCAACTTCGTGGTGGTGACCAAGGGCGCGGAGCGCATCGCCGAGGTGTCGGCCCGCTTCACGCTGGACGCCATGCCCGGCAAGCAGATGGCCGTGGACGCCGACCTGAACGCCGGCCTGATCGACGAGAAAGAAGCCAAGCGCCGCCGCATCGAGGTGCAGGAAGAGGCCAACTTCTTCGGCGCCATGGACGGTGCCAGCAAGTTTGTGCGCGGCGATGCGATTGCCGGCATTTTGATTTTGATCATCAACATCGTGGGCGGCTTTGCCATCGGCATGCTGTCGCACGGCCTGTCGGCCAGCGAGTCGGCCAACAGCTACATCCTGCTGGCGGTGGGCGATGCGCTGGTGGCGCAGATTCCGGGCCTGCTGATCTCGGTGGCGTCGGCCATGGTGGTGTCGCGCGTGGGCAAAGAAACCGACATGGGCCAGCAGATCGTGCAGCAGTTGCTCATGTCGCCGCGCGTGCTGGGCGTGACCGCGGGCGTGCTGATCCTGCTGGGCCTCATCCCCGGCATGCCGCACACCGTGTTCCTGGTCATGGGCAGCCTCCTCGGCTACGGCGCCTGGGTGCTGCTGCAGCGCCAGCGCCGCCCCGCCCCGGTGGAAGAAGCCCCCGCGCCCGTGAGCGACGGCGAGGCCAGCTGGGACGACCTGCAGCCCGTGGACCTGCTGGGCCTGGAGCTGGGCTACCGCCTGATCGCCTTGGTGGACAAGAGCCGCCAGGGCGACCTGCTCACGCGCATCAAGGGCGTGCGCCGCAAGTTTGCGCAGGAGGTGGGCTTCCTGCCGCCAGCCGTGCATGTGCGCGACAACCTGGAGCTCAAGCCCAGCGCCTACCGCATCACGCTGCGCGGTGTGGTGGTGGGCGAAGGCGAGGCATTCCCCGGCATGTACCTGGCCATCAACCCCGGCGGCATCTCCACGCCGCTGATCGGCACTCCCACCACCGACCCCGCCTTCGGCCTGCCCGCGCACTGGATCGACGCCGCGCAGAAGGAAGCGGCACAAATGGCGGGCTTTACCGTGGTTGATTCGGAAACCGTGATGGCGACCCATTTGTCACACTTGATGCAAGTGCACGCCGCCAAGCTCCTGAGCCGCACCGAGACGCAGCAGCTCGTGGAGCATGTGACCCGGCTGGCACCCAAACTCATCGAAGAAGTCGTGCCCAAGATGGTGTCCATCACAACATTCCAGAAAGTGCTGCAGCTGTTGCTGGAGGAGTCCGTGCACATCCGCGACATCCGCACCATCATCGAGACGCTGGCGGAACACGCCGGCAGCACGCAAGACCCCGTGGAACTGGCGCGCCGCGTGCGCATCGCCCTGTCCCCCGCCATCGTGCAGCAGATCTACGGCCCCACGCGCGAGCTCAGCGTCATCGCCATCGAGCCCGGGCTGGAGCGCCTGCTGATGCAGGCCCTGGGCAATGCCAGCGGCCCGGCGCTGGACCCCGGCGTGGCCGACCTGCTCACCCACAAGGCCGCCGAAGTCGCCCTGCAGCAGGAAGAGCTGGGCATGCCCGCCTGCCTGCTGGTGCCCGACCAGATCCGCAACGCCATCGCCCGCCTGGTGCGGCGCGTGGCTCCCCGCTTGCAGGTGCTCGCCCACAGCGAGATTCCTGAGACCCACACCATCCGCATCGGCCCGATCCTCAAAGGTGCATCCGCATGAACATCAAACGCTTTACCGCTCCCACCGCACGGGAGGCCCTGGCCAAGGCGCGCATGGCCTTCGGTGAAGGCACGCTGATCCTGTCCAACCGCCCCACGGCGGGCGGCGTCGAGGTGGTGGCCACGGCCGAGGACGCGCTGTCGTCCCTGCACGGCGGCGCCGAGCCGGCACCCAACCGTCTGCAGGAGCGCGCCGACGACCTGGCCGCGAGCCAGCCGGTGCGCATGTCCCAGACGCAGCCCCATGCAGCCCCTGTCCCGCAGCCCGCACGCCAGCCGGCGCCCGCGGCACGCAGCACCGTGGCGCACGACACCGAGCAACTGGCCATGAGCACGCTGTCGTTCCAAGACTATGTGCGCGAGCGCATGCTGCGCCGCCGCCACGAGGCCTTGCACGGCACGAGCGCCCCCGCGCCCCTGAACGAGCGCGCCGCGCTGGAGCGCGGCCTGCCCGAACAACGCTTCGAACCCCGCGCCGAGCGCCTGCCCGAGCCACCCGCGCCACAGCCCGTGAATGCCCCGGTGGCACGCCACAACCCATTGCGGCCCATGCATGCCGCCCTGGGCGCAGAGCAGCTCACGCCGCGCCGCGCCGAGGCGCCCGCCACAGCCGCGCCCACGCTGGCGGCCGGCCTGGGACAGCAGAACCTCATGAAGGAACTGCAGTCCATGAAGGAGCTGATCGAGGACCGTTTCAACACCCTGGCCTGGCTGGGCCAGGCCCGCCAGAACCCGATCCAGTCCACACTGATGCTCAAGCTCATCCGTGCGGGCTATTCGCCCGCCCTCTCGCGCGCGGTGCTGGAACACCTGCCCGAGCATCTGGGCGCCCAGGACGCCGTGCGCTGGCTCATGGAAGTGCTGGAGCGCAACCTGCGCACCGACGCGCAGACGCTGCCGCTGTACGAGGAAGGCGGCATCTTCGCCATGGTGGGCGCCACCGGCGTGGGCAAGACCACCACCACCGCCAAGCTGGCCGCCTTGTGCGCGCGCATCCACGGCCCCGCCAGCGTGGGCCTGATCACGCTGGACACCTACCGCGTGGGCGCGCACGAGCAACTGCGCTCCTACGGCCGCATGCTGGGCGTGGTGGCGCACCTGGCGCACGACCGCGCGGCGCTGCAGGACCTGCTGGGCCTGCTGTCGTCCAAGAAGATGGTGCTCATCGACACCACGGGCGTGGCCCCGCGCGACCCGCGCAAGCGCGACCTGCTGGACGTGCTGGCGCTGCCCGGTGTCAAGCGCCTGCTGGTGCTCAACGCCAGCAGCCACGGCGATACGCTGGACGACGTGCTCACCGGCTTCAAGACCACCGGCTCGCAGCAGGCCATCCTGTCCAAGGTGGACGAGGCCGTGAAGCTGGGCCCCGCCATCGATGCGCTGATCCGCCACCAGATGGTGCTGCGCGGCGTGACCAACGGCCAGCGCGTGCCCGAGGACTGGGAAGCGGCCGACGCCCGCAAGCTGGTGAGCGCCTCCATGCGCACGAGCGTGAAGTCGGCCTTCGACCCCAAGGCCGCCGAGTTGAACTTCTTCTTCTCGCACGCCACGGAAACGGCCGATGAGCGGGGGATGGCCGATGTTGCTTGATACCGCTTTGCACCAGGCCGCCGGGCTGCACAGCTACACGCCGCAGCAGGACCTGCGCCTGCTGGCCGTGCTGAGCCAGCCGGGCAGCGGCCCGTGGCTGGAGATGCTGTGGCAGCTGTGCTCCAGCCTGCAGCGCCTGGGCTACCCCGTCGTGGTGCTGGACGGCACGGCGCTCGAGAGCCCGCACATGCCCGGCCTGGACCAGCTGCTGCACCCGGCTCCCTGGAACGGCGCGCAGACGCTGGCCTCCGCCACCGGCGCGTCGCTGGCCGTGGTGCCCGCGGCCCGCGGGCTGGCCCGCCTCGCGCAGCAGTCCGAACACCATGGCGCCGCCGTGCTGCAGCGCCTGCAGCCCTTGTTTCGCGCCTACGCGCTGGTGGTGCTGCATGCGCCGCCCGAGCAACTGGCGCCGCTGCTGCGCGGCAGCGCCAGCGTACCGCTGATCATGACCGGCCCCGGCGCGCAAGGCATGGTGCGCAGCTACCGCCAGCTCAAGCACATGGCGCTGCACGCCGGCGTGCGCTGCACGGTGGCGTCCATCCTCGCGCCGCAGGAGCCTGTGCAGCACCGCCAGACCGCCGAGGCGCTGGACACGCTGCAGCGCAGCGCGCGCACCCACCTGGGCCTGCAGGTCCACACCACCACCGTGGCCGCCGCGCGCGCGCAGGACATCCAGCGGCTGGCCTTGCAACTGCTGGAAAACGCATGCACCATTGACGCTGCCATGCCCCTGCTGCCCCCGCACAGCCTGTGCGCCTCCCTCTCGCCCCTGGACCGGAGCCACTGACCCGATGTACACCGCGAAAGGCCAGCTCGACCGGGACGCGCTGTTCCACCAGCACGTGCCCCTGGTGCGGCGCATCGCCCACCACATGATCGCCAAGCTCCCGCCCAACGTGGAGCTGGACGACCTGATCCAGGTCGGCATGATCGGTCTGAACGACGCGCTCTCGCGCTACGAAGTCGCGCAGGGCGTGCAGTTCGAGACCTTTGCCAGCCAGCGCATCCGCGGCGCCATGCTCGACGAGCTGCGCGAGGGCGACTGGATGAGCCGCAGCTCGCGCAAGAGCCAGAAGGACATCGAGCATGCCCTGCACCGCGTGGAGCAGCGCCTGGGCCGCAGCCCCATCGAGTCCGAGATCGCCGCCGAACTGGGCATGAGCCTGGAGGACTACCAGGCCCTGCTGAGCAAGGTGCGCGGCACGCAGCTGGTGTACCTGGAAGACTTTCACCACGATGACGAGGACGAGGGCTTCCTGGACCGCCACGTGGCCGACGAGGGCGCCGATCCCATGGCCGTGCTGCGCGACCAGCGCCTGCGCGCCTCGCTGGTCGAGGCCATCAAAGCCCTGCCCGAGCGCGAGCAGTACATCATGGGCATGTACTACGAGCACGACATGAACCTGAAGGAAATCGCGGCCGTCCTGGGCGTGACCGAATCGCGCGTGTGCCAGCTGCACAGCCAGGCGATTGCGCGGTTGCGGACCAAGATGCGGGGGCACTGATTCTTTGGATGAAATAGCTGTTTTGCGCTTGCCGGACAAGCGCAGGCAGCTATTTTTTTTGCTTGCGCTGCGGCTTTTCATGGCGCGGGCCGGGATATGCGCCCGCCGGGGCGGGTCCCGGTCAACAGCATCAAACCTCCAGAACCCGTCAAAAAAGATAGCTGCCAGCGCTTATCCCATAAGCCTCAGCCAGCAATTCGGGCTAAAAGTCACCCCGGTGCCCGATAAATCCGCGCCCCCGCGGCGCCGGACGAAGGCCCATAAGTCACCCCCTCCACCGGCGGCAGCAGCGACGCCGCCTGTCGCTCGGTCAGCGCCATCACCCGCGCCAGTTGGTCGCGCACCAGCGTCAATTGCCGGCCGATGGTCTGCACGCGTTGCGCGGCGGCGGGCTCCAGCGCGCCCGCCACAGGCGCCAGGGCCTGGGCCAGCGCCATGGCAGCGCCGCGCAGCTGCACCGCAGTGTCTTCAAAAGTCTGGGGGTTGGAAGCAAGAAGCGCAGCCTGCATGTCCTGCAGCTGCGCTTCGATGAAGGTGAGGGTGTCGTCGAGTGACATGGGGTGCAAGTCTAGAGCCTGTCACCCCGGCGGGCCAGCCGGGCCCAGGAGGGCGGGTCAGCCCCGCGAGTGGGACAGGGTTTCGTAGGCGCTGGACAGCAGCTTGTCGGCCACGGCTTCGGCGTCCACGCGGAAGGTGCCTTTTTCGATGGCGGCCTTGATCGCCTTGACCTTGGCGGTGTCGAAGTCGGCCGTGGACTTGGTGGCGTCCACCCCGCGGGCGGCGGCCGACAGCGTGACGGGCACGCCTGCGGCGGCGCGCGTCGCGCCCTGGGCCGCTTCTTCAGCGGCCGGCGCAGGTGCGGCGGCCTTGGCCTGCTGCTTGTTGGCAGCGGCCTTTGACAGCGCAGTCGCAGTATCCGGGTTGTGTCCAATCTTCATCGCACTCTCCACCACCCCTGTGAGATGTGGGGCCAGTAGCCATGTTTTCGGCCGGCAGGGAGCAGACTTTAGCGCTTTGTGGTGCCTCGCGGCTCACAAAGTGGCTTCTATTGTCCCATCCTCAAGCACAGTACCCCCAATAATGCGTCCATTGGCCATGCGAACGCGCACATTCTGTCCTTGAGCGCCCGCGCTCATGGCCTGGCCCGAGGAGGTGACCGCATAACCCGGCCCCTGCACCACCACGCGCACCGCAGAGCCGGCCTTGAACAGGTCGGGGGCGCGCACCATGTTCTGGCGCAGCGCCTGGCCGGCGGACAGCGGACGGGTGGCGGTCTGCCCCACCCAGTCCTTGGGGTTGGCCACGATGGCCGCGGGTTCTGCGGCCCAGTCCACCTCGGCCTCGATGGCATCTTGCTCGCTCAGCACTGCGCCGGTGCCCACATTGCCGGCCAGCACCCAAGCGGGGCCGAAAGCCTTGACCGTGATGGGCAGGAACACGTTCCAGCGGGTGGGGCCGTCCACGCAGCGCAGGCCCAGGCGGGTGCGCCCCCACAGGCGGGCACCAGCGGGCAGATAGGGTTCCACGCGCGCGCAGGGCGCCAGGCGCAGGCGCGAATCCAGCGTGCCCACACTGACTTCCATGCGCAGCGGCAGCCCCCCAGCCTGCGCCTGGGCCAGCGCATCGTCCAGCCAGTGCTGGGTGATCGAGCCCAGCTCGGCGGTCTGATCGCCTCCCTGCTGGGCATGGGCGGGCAGCGCCAGGGCAGAGCCCAGCGCCAGCGCGCCGCCCATCAGGAAGCGAAGGCAGGCAAGGCGGGATGAGCGCAGGATAGGAAGCGGCATGACGGGACTCCAACGGGTCTGGCGGCAGTCCGGCACAACGGGCCCCGGACGCCTTTTCACACCTGCCACTGTAGGCCGGCCACCGCATGCGCCAAGCGCGGAACAACGGGCCAATCCCAGCGCTCTTCGCGCTTTAGAAAAACGGGGCGATTTCCATAATCGACGCACGCCACAAGCCCCCTGGGCCATGGCGGCCGAACCCCTTTTTTACACGCCGAGGCCCACATGCTCGACAAGATGACCAACCGCCTGGACTTTCACGGAAGCGCCTTGCTGCTGCGCTCGGAGCGCCAGCGTGCCATCGCGAGCAACATCGCCAACGCGGACACGCCCGGCTACGTGGCGCGCGACTTCAAGTTTGCCGATGCCATGCGCGCCGTGAACGAAGCCCAGGCCCCCAGCCCCCTGCGCAGCCAGAGCGTGAGCGACCCGCGCCACATCCCGCTGCCGGCAGCCGCCAGTGGCAGCTCGGACAGCACGCTGGGCTATGCCCTGCAGACCCAGCCGAGCCTGGACAACAACACCGTGGACATGGACCGCGAGCGCGCCGCGTTCGTGGACAACGCCGTGCGCTACGAGGCCACGCTGCGCTTCATCAACGGCCAGTCCAAGACCATGCTCAGCGCCATCCAGGGCCAGTAATCCCGAAAGAGAGCACCACCCGCCATGTCCATGTTCTCCATCTTCAACGTCTCGGGCAGCGCCATCAGCGCGCAGTCGCAGCGGCTGAACGTCGTGGCCAGCAACCTGGCCAACGTGGACGCCGTGGCCGGCCCCGACGGCCAGGCGTACAAGGCGCGCCAGGTGGTCTTCCAGACCGCGCCCATGGGGCCCGAGAGCGCCGCGGGCGTGCGCGTGTCGTCCATCCAGGAGAGCGACCAGCCCGGCCGCCGCGTGCACGACCCGGCCAACCCCATGGCCGACGCCGAGGGCTACGTGACCCACTCCAACGTGAACGCCGTGGAGGAGATGGTCAACATGATCTCGGCCTCGCGCTCGTACCAGAACAACGTGGAGGTCATGAACACGGCCAAGACGCTGCTGCTCAAGACCCTGCAGATGGGCCAGTAAACCGCCCTCCGAAAGCACGCCATGATCCTCAACCCCATCGGCACCACCGCCACGACCAACACCGGCGCTTCGGCCAACGCGACCAACGACCCCGCGGCCATGCAAGACCGCTTCCTCAAGCTGCTGGTCGCGCAGTTGAACAACCAGGACCCGATGAACCCCCTGGACAACGCGCAGATGACCACGCAGATGGCGCAGATCAACACGGTAACGGGCCTGCAGACGCTGAACCTGACCATGCAGACCATGGCCGAGCAATTCAGCACCATGCAGCAGATCCAGGGCACGTCGCTGATCGGGCGCTCGGTGCTCTCGGCAGGCAACAGCATGGCCTTTACCGACAACGCGGGCAAGGGCATCTTCGACCTGGCAGGCGCAGCCACCGGAGTGAAGGTGGAGATCGTCACGCCAGGCGGCGTGGTGGTGGACACCATCGACATGGGCGCCCAGGAGGGCGGCCGCCACAGCTTCGACTGGGATTCCGGAAAGTACAGCGGCAACAAGAGCGACCTGCAATTCCGCGTGACGGCCACCACGGCCGACGGCAGCGCCGTCACGACCACACCGCTGACCCAGATGCAGGTCGTCGCCACGGGCTCCCAGTCCGGAGCGCTGACACTGACCTTGAGCAACGGCAGCACCGTCAACTACGCCAACGTGCGCGGCGTGATCTGAACGAACCATCAGGAGAGAAAACCATGGGTTTCCAGCAAGGCCTCTCGGGGCTGAACGCCTCGGCCAAGAACCTCGACGTCATCGGCCACAACATTGCCAACTCGGGCACGGTCGGCTTCAAAGCCTCGCGCACCGAGTTTGCCGAAATGGTCGCAGCGGCCATCGGCACCTCCGGTGGCATCAATGCCGGCATTGGCGTGCAGGTGGGTGCCGTGGCCCAGCAGTTCACGCAGGGCAACATCACCGTCACGGGCAACAGCATGGATGTTGCCATCAACGGCAATGGCTTCTTCATGTTGCAGACGGCCGACGAAACGCCAGCCTACACGCGCGCCGGCAACTTCAAGTTGGACAACGAGGGCAACCTGGTCACCAATAGCGGCGAGAAGGTCATGGGCTATGTGAATGGCAGGCTGCAACCCCTGACCTTTCCCACCTCGCAGGGGGTACCGGCCAAACAGACCACCGAGGTCAAGGTACAGCTGAATCTAAGCGCCCAAGCCAAGGATGCGGCCGCTGACCCGATCACGCCGCGCTCGACCTATGGCACCTCCATTAATGTGTACGACAGCCAGGGCATTCCCACGCCCTTGAACATGTACTTCGAGAAAAACGGCTCCAATTCCTGGGATATCTACGACACGCTCAATGATCCAAAGGCCAACCCGCCGGTGATCGGAAGGTTCGTGGGTAAATTGGAGATGGACGGTAACGGCGCCATTATTGGCCTGACTCAGCCTGAACCCGGCGCCACCCCCACCGCCGCCAACAACTACACCACCACAGGAACCAAAATCACACGTAAGGCAGATGGCACCTTTGCGAAAACTCCCGTAACCTGGGAGTGGGAGGCAGTCACCGACTTATCCACACCGCCCAAAACCATTGACTGGACAATCAAGCAGGAAACCTTAGGCACACCGACCGCGGAACCAGCTGATTTCAAATTGGCGCTGACAGTGGATCCAAGCAAGGCCAACCCCAACAATCCGCCCACCTCATTTCAGGTCAGCCTCGATCTCAGCAAAGTCACCCAGTTCGGCACCAAGTTCTCGGTATCCGACCTGACGCAGGACGGTTATGCAGATGGTCAGCTCACGGGCATAAACATCGGCGCCGATGGGACGATCATGTCCAGCTACTCCAATGGAGTGACGCGTGCACAGGCACAAATCGCGCTGGCGAGCTTCCGTAACACCCAGGGCCTCACACCGATCGGCAACAACAACTGGGTCGCTACCATTGAATCCGGCCCCGCTGTGCCTGACAAACCCGGCAGCGGCAATCTTGGCGCACTGCGCGCGGGCGCCCTGGAAGACTCCAACGTGGACCTGACGGCCGAGCTGGTCAACATGATGACCGCCCAGCGCGCCTACCAGGCCAACGCCCAGACCATCAAGACGCAGGACCAGGTGATGTCCACCCTCGTCAACCTGCGCTGATAACCCACTGACGCCGAGGCCACGCCATGGACCGCATCATCTACACCTCCATGACCGGCGCGAATGCCGCCGCGCACCGGCAGGCGGTGCTGGCCAACAACCTGGCCAACGCCTCCACCACCGGCTTTCGCGCCGAGATGTCCAACTTCCGCTCGGTGCCGCTGCAAGGCGGCGGCTCCACGACGCGCGTGTTCGCGCTGGAGGCCACCTCGGGCCATGTGGACACACCCGGCCCCGCGCAGACCACGGGCCGTCCGCTGGACGCCATGGCCGTGGGCAATGCCTGGTTCGCCGTGCAGGGGCTGGACGGCGTGGAAACCTACACGCGCGCCGGGTCCTTTCAGGTCACTGCCGCCGGACAGCTGGTCACCAGCACCGGCATGGCCGTGCTCTCGGACGGCGGCGCACCCATCGACGTGCCCCCTAATGCCGAAGTGACGCTGGGCGCCGACGGCACCATCACCGCCCGCCTGGCGGGCGAAGTACCCCAGCCCGTGGCCCGCCTGAAACTGGCCACGCCCGCGGCGGACAACCCGCTCAAGCGCGGCGACGACGGGCTGTTCCGCACGGCCGGCGGCGACCCGCTGCCCGCCGACCCCAACGCGCGCCTGCGCTCGGGCGTGCTGGAGGGATCCAACGTGAACCCGGTGGAATGCATGGTCGGCATGATCGCCGCCGCCCGCCAGTTCGAACAACAAATGCGCCTGCTGCAGACCGCCGAGAGCGACGACAAGAGCGCAGGCCAGCTGCTGAGCCTCAACGGCTAACCCTGAAGGACTACCGCCATGATGAATTCGCTGTGGATCGCCAAGACCGGCATGACCGCCCAGCAAACCCAGCTGGACGTGATCTCGCACAACCTCGCCAACGTGTCCACCACGGGCTTCAAGCGCAACAACGCGGTGTTCGAGGACCTGATCTACCAAAACCTGCGCCAGGTCGGCAGCCAGACCACCGAGGAGAACCAGTTGCCCACGGGCCTGCACCTGGGCCTGGGCGTGAACGTGGTCGCCACCAGCCGCAACTTCACGCAGGGCAGCCTGCAGCAGTCGGGCAACAGCCTGGACGTGGCCATCGACGGCAACGGCTTCTTTGAGGTCCAGTTGCCCGACGGCACCACCGGCTACACGCGCGACGGCGCGTTCAAGCTCGACTCGCAGGGCCGCGTGGTCACCTCCAGCGGTCTGCCCGTGGCGCCCGGCATCACCGTGCCGGCGGACGCCAAGAGCATCAGCATCAGCGAGCGCGGCATGGTGAGCGTGACCGTGGCGGGCAACCCCAACCCCCAGCAGATCGGCCAGCTGGGCATGTCCAGCTTCATCAACTCCGCGGGCCTGGAGCCCGTGGGACAGAACCTGTACCGCGAGTCCGCCGCCTCCGGCGCGCCGCAGCAGGCCGAGCCGGGCACCAACGGCCTGGGCATCATCAAGCAGGGCTTCCTGGAGAACTCCAACGTCAACGTGGTGGAGGAACTGGTCACCATGATCCAGACCCAGCGCGCCTACGAGATGAATTCCAAGGCCATCCAGACATCCGACCAGATGCTGGCCAAGCTGTCGCAGCTGTAAGCCTTTTGACCAGGAGCCTAGCCATGACCTCCGCATCCACCCTCATGCGCCTGCTGTGCGCAGCCACTGCGGCCGCGCTGGCCGCCGGCTGCGCCAGCATCAACCCGCCGCCGCCCGTGGACGTGCTGCCCACCACGCCGCCGCCCGTTGCCGCCCTGCCCCGCCCGTCGGCACCAGCCGGCCCGGCCACGGGCAGCCTGTTTCAGGCCGCCAGCTACCGGCCCGCGTTTGAAGACCAGCGCGCCCGGCTGGTGGGGGATATGGTGACCATCGAGATCCAGGAAAAGATCAAGGCGAGCCAGACGGGCTCTGCCAAGGTCAACCGCAAGCCCACGGTTAGCGGCAGCATCACCGCGCTGCCCTTTCTTTCGAGCAATATCGCCAGCAAAACGGCCATCGGAGCGTCTTACACGAACGATTTTGAGGGCGGAGGAAACACCGTCAGCGACAACGAATTTGAAAGCTATATCACCGCCACAGTCACTGAGGTTTTGCCCAATGGGCATCTGGTTATCACGGGCGAAAAACAGGTGGGTGTAAGCAGGAGTGTGGACGTCTTGCGTTTCTCGGGCACTGTCGATCCTCGCCATCTAAGACGAAAGAGTGATGGACTTCACGGCAGCATGATCGACTCGCGCTACGTGGCCAATGTGCGCGTGATCTCGCGCGGCCTGGGCGAGCAGGCCGAGGCCCAGGCCATGGGCTGGCTGGCGCGTGCGTTCAACACAGTTAGCCCGTTCTAAATGAGACACCTGCTTGCATGGGGCACCCGAACCGCCGCCCTGGCGATAGCGTTGTGCTGCACGTTGGCCCAAGCACAAGACTTTCGCGAGCCAGCCGATCAGCCTTTCGTCATATGGCCCAACATTCCCGTGATTCGCGCTGCTGATCTAGGCGAATATGAACAAGACCGCAAGGTTTTTGCCGATTTGCACGCCCTCAAGGCAGATCCCGCGCAGGTGCTTGCAGCGTTGCAGGCGGTGGACACCCTTCAGGCCCACCATGAGCGCCTGGCACTCGCTCAACTTGGACGCAGCCTGAACGCGCAATTCATTGGCGAGATAGACAAGCAGACGCGCCTTATCAACCCTCGGGTGCGCAAACTGCGGTTTGAGTTTGCGGGTATCACGCCCGAACAGTTACAGCGCGCCTCCGCTTTGGATGCACAAAATCTGGAAACCCTCAAGGCGAAGGCAGGCCGGTTGACGTTGGTGGCCTACATCACCTACACCCGGCTAGAGGGCGCGCTGATGCAGGTCACAGCCACACTCGTCAAACTGAGCAGCGGCGCGTCCCAGAGCTTCACCGTGACAGCACCCACACCTTTGCTGGGCGAGACGCTGGCGCGCGAGGTCTTCGACTACTTTCATGGTACGAGATTCACTGCCCACCAGAATCCGCTGGCAGGCGCTCAGTGGCTCACAGCCGCGCCGGGTCATGCCGACCGCCTTGTATCGCGCGATGCGGCACTGCGCTACTGCCAATCGCAAAACGGTACTTTACCCACCGCTGGCGAGCTGGAAGCTGCCGAAGCTGCAGGCTTCTACGGCGGCGGCGTGGTTCTGCGGCAAGGGGGCGTGTACCACGTACAAACCGGTCTCTACGACACTGCTTCTTCACTGGATGGCCCGGGCCGCGCCCGCCCCAACCACCTGACAGAAGTGCCCAACGCTTACTACTACTGCATACGCCACACTCCGCCGCCCACGCCAGCCAGCGCTGCGCGGGTTCGGCGATGATGGGGACTTAGGGAGCCGGTATTTCGTGGGCAGACCTGCAGCAGTCTTTTGCTACTTTATCAATAGCTGCTAGCGCTCTCCCTACCTGGGCTGCAGGCAACTTTTGCACATAACCCAACTATCCAGCCGGCGCGCCGCGCGTAGCCGCATAGCCCCGGTAAACACCCCCAAAGCCCCCGCTTTTCCACGCTTTGCGCGCAGGCCGCACTCCCACAATGGAGGGCATGAAAGCCCTGCCCTACCCCCACATCGTCCACTGGCTCCTGGCCCTGGCAATCGTCCTGGGCATGGCCGCTCCCGCGCAGGCTGTGCGGCTTAAAGAGATCGCAGCCGTGCAGGGGGTGCGCAGCAACCAGCTGTCGGGCTACGGCCTGGTGGTGGGATTGGACAAGGGGGATTCAGCTTCGGTGCGGTTCACAGCCCAGACGATGCAGAACTACCTGCAGCAAATGGGTATCAGCTTGCCGGTGGACGCCGGAGCTCCCCAGCTTAAAAACGTTGCAGCAGTGGTGGTTACAGCACAGTTGCCCGCTTTCGCCCAGCCAGGGCAGTCGATTGATGTCACCGTGTCATCTATTGGGGATGCGCCATCAGTGAAAGGCGGCACATTGATTGCGACACCATTGCGTGGGGCAGATGGCGAAATCTATGCCATGGCACAGGGTAATGTGGTGGTTCCCGGAGCAGGTGCCGCAGGTGGACGAGCCAACACTGCCGGAGATCGCAGCAGCGTACAGGTCAACCACTTGCGCGCCGGGCGGATACCCGGCGGGGCACAAGTGGAACGAACCGTACCAACGCCTTTGCATGACAGCGACACCATCACCCTCAACCTGAACGCATCAGACTTTCAAACCGCCCGCAAAGTGGCCCAAGCCATCAATGCCCGCGGCGGCGCCAACACAGCCACAGCGCTTGACGGGCGCACGGTGCAAGTACGTGCCCCGCAAGACCCCGGCGCCCGCGTCAATTTTATTGCCGAGCTGGAAGAACTACAGCTGCCCGACTCTAGTCCAGCAGCCAAAGTGGTCATCAATGCGCGCACGGGCTCCATCGTTCTCAACCAGGCGGTGACGCTGGGCCCCTGCGCGATTGCGCACGGCAACCTGTCGATCACCATCAGTGAAACACCTGTCATCAGCCAACCCAACCCGCTGTCCTTGGGAACTACTGTCTCTGTGGTTAAGAGCGATATCGCGATCCAGGCCGACGCCGGCCGAGTTATCAACGTTCCACCATCACCATTACTCAGTGACGTGGTACGAGCCCTGAATAGCCTGGGCGTTACCCCACAAGACCTGCTGGCCATCCTGCAGGCCATCAAGGCCGCCGGTGCGCTGAATGCGGAGCTGGAGGTGATCTGACATGGCCCTCTCACCCATTGCCGCCACCACCTCAGCGCGCCAGGCGCTGGCGGTGGACGGCCGCTCGCTCAACCACCTGAAGCTGCAGGCAACCCAAGGCGATGCGCAGTCGGCCAAAGACGCCACGCTGGAAGCCGCCAAGCAGCTTGAATCGCTGTTCATGCGCGAGCTGATCAAGAGCATGCGCGAGGCGACGATGAAGTCCGGCCTGCTGGAGGGCGCCGAGGGCAACCTGGCCAGCGACCTGTTCGACCAGCAGCTGTCGGTGCAGATGGCAGGCCAGCCCGGTGGGCTGGCCGAGGCCATCCAGCGCCAGCTCTCGCGCCAGTTGGGCGGCGACGGCCAGACCACGCTGGTGCCGGGCTCCACGCTGAGCATGGACGTCGCGCTGCGCAAGGCCGCGCCTGCCGACAATCCGCGTGCCGCGTCGCCCAAGGGCCGTGAGGACTTCGTGCAGCACCACCGCGCCGCGGCCGAGCGCGTGGCACGCAGCAGCGGCATCCCCGCCAGCTTCATGCTGGGCCAGGCCGGGCATGAGACGGGCTGGGGCAAGGGCGAGATCCGTCACAAGGACGGCAGCAACTCCTTCAACCTGTTCGGTATCAAGGCCGGCAAGGGCTGGACCGGCAAGGTGGCCGAGGTGACCACCACCGAATACATCAACGGCGCGCCGCGCAAGGTGGTCGCCAAGTTCCGCGCCTACGACTCGTTCGAGGAGTCGTTCCGCGACTACGCACGCCTGATCAACGACAACCCGCGCTACGAGAAGGCGCGCGAGAAGACCCATTCCGCCGTCGCCTACGCCACGGAGCTGCAGAAGGCCGGCTACGCCACCGATCCGCAATACGCCGCCAAGCTCAGCCGCGCCATCCAGAGCACGCTGGGCGTGGCGCGCACCCCCAGCGCGCCCGTGCTGGCCCAGGCATCCGGCACGCAGGCCTGAACCCATAAGAACCAACGCACTGAACCATGAGTCTTCTGAACGTCGGCGCCCGCGCCCTCCTCGCCAACCAGGTCGCCTTGCAGACCACCGGGCACAACATCGCCAACGTCAGCACGGCCGGATATTCGCGCCAGAACGTGGCGATGGAGACCGTGCAGGGCCAGTTCACCGGCTCAGGCTACATCGGCAACGGCGTGCAGGTGGCGACCATCCTGCGCAATCACAACGAGCTGCTCACGCGCCAGGCCGCGGCCGCACAGGCGGTGCAGGCGGGCGACACCGTGCGCGCCGAGCGCCTCGGCCAGTTGCAGGACGTGTTCCAGGGGGGCACCAGCGGCCTGGGGGCAGCCATCACCGACATGCTGAACTCGCTGGCCGATGTGGTGGCGTCGCCCACCGACATCACGGCGCGCACCGTCACGCTCACCCGCATGGACGAGATGGCCGCTCGCATGCGCAGCAGTGCGGAGCAGCTGCACGAGATCGCCTATTCGGTCAATGAACAGTTGCAGAACGACGCCACGCGCATCAACTCGCTGGCCAAGAGCATCGCCGACGTGAACGAGCAGATCGCCCGCGTGAAGGGCAACGGCCAGAGCCCCAACGACCTGCTGGACAAGCGCGACCAGCTGATTCGCGAACTCAACCAGTTCATCCAGACCACGCAGATCCCAGCGGACGACGGCACGGTGGGCGTGTTCATCGGCGGCAGCCAGGCGCTGGTGCTGGGCGACAAGGCCAGCGAGGTGCTGGTGGCGGAATCCCAGCAGTTCCCGGGAAGCCAGCTCACGCAGCTGTTCTTCAAGCCCGCGGGCGGCGCGCCCGTGGAGTTGAACGAGGGCATGCTGGGCGGCGGCGAAGTGGCCGGCCTGCTGCGTTTTGCCAACCAGGACCTGGCCGAGGGCCGCAACCTGCTGGGGCGCATGGCGCTGGCCATCGGCCGGACGATGAACTACCAACAGGGCATGGGCCTGACACTGGACGGACAGGCCGGCAAGCCACTGTTCTCCGAACCCGATAAGGCGCCGGGCTATACCAGCGGAACGGCACAAGGATTCATCGATTTTCAAACGCCTTTGGGCACTTCCGAGTTCGCCGCATCGGACTACGAGGTGCGGTTTACGGGGGGGCCCACTCCCACTGGCGAGGTTCCAGGGCAAATCATTCGGCTATCCGACGGCAAGACCATCAACGTAGCGAATCTGATGGCCTCAGCGGGTACACAAATGGACGGGCTAACCTTCAAGTTCAGCACCGCGGGCGCCGTCAACGAGCGCGTGCTATTCAAGCCCTTTGCCAGCGCCGCGGCCAACATACAGGCACTGGTGTACTCGCCGCGCGAGCTGGCCGCGGCAAACCCCATCAGTTCGGCCATGGGCACCTCCAACGCGGGCTCGCTGCAACTGGCGGAACTGAAGGCCACTGGCCAGCATTGGGATGCGACTGCAGGCAAGGTGGTTGCCACTGGCGTGCTCAATCTCCCACCCGCTGGAGGGGTGCAGCTCACGTACCGCGACGGGCCACCCTCAGGATTTGTCATCACGGGTACCAATGATCAGCCGCTGAACCTTCCTCCGCCAGCACCCTACACCCCGGGTACGACCGTCGTTCCCTATGTGCCAGGAGAGCCGCTTCGGATCGACGGCTGGTCCATCACTCTGCAGGGCACCCCCAAGGACGGGGACACGGTAACCGTTGGGGATGCCAAGCTCAGTGGCGACTGGTACACCCGCAACGCCGGCAACGCATCGGCCCTCATGGCGCTGCGCGACGTGAAGATGTTCGACGAGTCCACGCTATCCGACGGCTACGCCGGGCTGATGGCCCAGGTGGGCACGCGCACGCAGAGCGCCCAGTACGCGGCCAAGCTCTCGGACTCCATCGCCAGCAATCTGGAAGCCAGCCGCACGGCCGTCTCCGGTGTGAACCTGGACGAGGAGGCCGCGCGGCTCATCCAATACCAGCAGGCCTACCAGGCATCCGCCAAGATGCTGCAGATTGCGCAGAACATTTTCGACAACCTGATCCAGACCATGGGCCGCTGAAAGGAACCGCCATGAGCAGCTCTTTCTATCGCGTCAGCACCGCCAACATGTACGACGCCACGCTGCGCAACCTCAGCGCGCGGCAGAAATCCCTGGTGGACCTGCAGGAGAACCTCACCGCGGGCAAGCGCGTGGTGCGTCCCAGCGACGACCCCGTGGCCGCCGCCCAGGCCGAGCGCGCGCTCACGCGCATCAGCCGCATCCAGACCGAGCAACGCGCGCTGGACGTGCAGCGCAACGCCATCGCGCAGGCCGAGTCCACCCTGGGCGACGCCGTGGGCCTGGTGCAGGAGATTCGCCAGCTGGTCGTGGCCGCCGGTGGCGGCGCGCTCAAGCCCGAGGACCGCAAGACCTACGCCAACCAGATCCAGAGCCTGCGCGAGCAGCTCACGCAGGTGATCAACCGCAAGGACACCAACGGTGTGCCGCTGCTGGGCGCGCTGGGCAGTGCGCTGGAGCCCTTCACCGGCCCGCTACTGAGCAACCCCGACTACCTGTTCGCCGGGCTGCCCGGGCAGGCGGCCAGCGGCGGCACGTCGATTCCCACCACCGTGGACGGGCATGCGGCGCTGATGTTCGATCCGCAGAGGGACGGGGTGTATTACGCCAGCTTGGGCGCCCTTCCTAGCGGCCGCACTCTCACCACCTCGGGGATCACACCCGTGGATCCTTCCCAGGTGACCGGCCACAAATACGCCATTGTGTTCAGCGCAGTGGGACCAGGAGCCACCCCGGGAACCTCGACCGCCACCTACACCATTCAGGATCTAACACTGGGAACTGCTTCGGCGCCCGTCGTCATTCCCGATTTCCCGAACGACAAACCCCTGAGTATCGAAATCTCCGCGGCCGCCAACCCTGCGGTGCATCTTCCCGGTTTGTCATTCACCATCAATGCCGGAGCGATCAAGCAGGCCGATGGCAGCTTGGTGTATTCGCCCGCCAACGGAGATTCGATCACCCTACAGCCCAGCCCCAGCCTGATGAGTAGCATCGACAGCGCCATCCGCGACATCGGCGGCGCGGCCAACAACAACGCCGCCGCCCAGGCCGTCGGCCAGGCCCTGGCCAACATCGACGCCGGCATGGAACGCCTGCACAACATGCGCGGCTATGCGGGCGAGCTGCTCAACCGCGCCGACCGCATCACCGGCGACCAGGACAAGCGCTCGATCCAGCTCGAAGCCGACCGCTCGCGCGCGGAGGACCTCGACATGGTGCAGGGTATTTCGGACTTCCAGAACGCCAGCGTGGGCTACGAGGCCGCGCTCAAGTCCTACGCGCAGGTGCAGCGCCTGTCGCTCTTCAATTTCATCAGCTGACGCCGCGCACGCAGGGTTTCGCCACGTGCGCGCCCGCGCGACTGGCGTGACAATGGCCGGCATCCCGCTCTGACCACACTTCTACCCCATGGTCCAATCCGTTCTTGGCAGCCTGGTGCTGGGCTACCGGCCCCTCTGGAATGCCGCGCGCCGGCTGGCCGGCATCCAGCTGTACGTTCACAGCGAGGGCGCCACCCTGGTGGATGCGCCGCACCTGCTGCGCACCATCCAGGAACTGTGGACCTCCAGCTCGCCGCCGCTGCTGCTGTCCGCTCGCTCGCAGCAGCTGCTGGTGGACCTGCTGGAGCACGCCCCTCGCGGCGCGCCCTGGATCGAAGTGCCCCAGGCCTGGCTGGACGTGCCCGCGATCCGCGAGCGCGCGCGCCAGGCCCACGCCCGCGGCCTGCGCCTGGTGTGGCGCGGCGAGCTGGACCACCTGCCCGACGCCGACACCGCGCGGCTGTTCGACAACAGCCTGCTGCACCTGTCCAGCAGCGACGCCGTGCAGGCCCTGCAGGCCGCGGCTGCGGGGCGCAGCGATGCCAGCCCCCGTGCCGCCGGCCAGCGCAGTCCGCTGATCGCCGGGCAGGTGTATGACAACGTGGCCAGCCGCGCGCTGCTCACGCACTGCCTGGACGAAGGCGGCGCGCTGGCCGTGGCCGGCTGGCCCGTGGAGGACGTGCTCTACAGCCTGCGCCATCGCCAGCCCCAGCCCGCGCACGAGGTGGTGCTCAAGCTCATGAAGGCCATCGACGACGAACAGTCCATCGACCGCTTCGAGCAGATCCTGGGCGAGGACCCGCTGCTGGCCTACCGCTTCATGGTCTACACCAACTCCGCTGCACTCGGCCTGTCCACCGGCGTGGATTCGCTGCGCCGCGGCCTGGTGATGATGGGCTACGGCTCGCTGGGGCGCTGGCTGGCCGACCAGTTGCCGCACGCTGCCACCGAACCCGATCTGCGCCCCATCCGCGCCAGCATGGTGCTGCGCGCGCGCCTGACCGAGCACCTGCTGGACGCTGGCGTGGGCAAAGACCTGCGCCGCGAGGTGTACCTGAGCGGACTGTTCTCGCAGCTGGACGAGGTGCTGCGCGAGCCTCTGGGCACCATCCTGCGCCGCGTGCCGCTGTCCGAGCGGGTGTACGACGCCGCGGTGCTGCGCACCGGCCCCTACGCCCCCAGCCTGGAGATGGCCTGCGCGCTGGAGAGCGACGACGCGGGCGCCATCCGCCAGCTGTGCGAGACGCATGAGCTGGAGCTGGAATACGTCAACCGCGCGCTGCTGCGCGTGCTGTCCGAGCTGGTGGTGGAGCGCCCGCACGCGCACTGATGGCGACTCACGGCCCGTGGTGTTTTTGGGCCGTAGCGCACAATCCAGGCGCGCAGACCACTATCAAATCATGAGCAAATCCGGCCCTTCAAGCACCGATGCCTCCCGCGCCCACGCAGCCACCAGCCGCGGCGCCTTCTCCTCCAGCCTGGGCGTGCTCGCCGCCACGCTGGGTTCCGCCGTCGGGCTGGGCAACATCTGGAAGTTCCCCTCGCTCACCGGGGCCAACGGCCGCGCGGGCTTTCTGCTGATCTACCTGCTCTCGACGCTGTTCATCGGCCTGCCGCTCATGGTGGCCGAGATCGCCATCGGCCGCCAGGCGCGCGCCAATCCCATCTCTGCGCTGCGCCAGTTGCAGCCCCGCGGCGCGCCGTGGTGGTTGATCGGCGTGGCAGGCATGGCGGCGGCGTTCCTGATCATGGCGTTCTATTCCGAGGTCGTCGCCTGGGTGTTTGCCTACGTGGCCAAGGCCCTGTCGGGCAACCTGCTGTCCAGCGACCCGGTGCAGACGCAGGCCAGCTTCGACGCCCTGGTGCGGGACCCGGTGCAGGCGCTGCTGTGGCAGTGGGTGGTGCTGGCCTTCATCGGCGGCATCCTGCTGCTGGGCGTCACCCGCGGCATCGAGGCGGCCACCAAACGGCTGATGCCGCTGCTGTTCCTGCTGCTGGTGCTGCTGGGCGGCTACAGCCTGACGCTGCCCGGCGCGGGCCAGGCGCTGTCGTTCCTGTTCGCGCCCGAGTGGCACAAGATCACGCCCGCGGTGGTGCTGACCGCCATGGGCCTGGCGTTCTTCAAGCTGTCCATCGGCATGGGCACGATGATGACCTACGGCAGCTACTTCACCGCCGAGCAGAACATCCCGGCCACCGCCACGCGCGTGATGCTGGCCGACCTGTCGGTGTCGCTGCTGGCGGGCATGGCGATCTTCCCCGCGGTGTTCAGCTTCGGCTTCCAGCCGTCGGCGGGGCCATCCCTGGTGTTCATCACGATCCCCGCGGTGTTCGCGCAGATGCCGGGTGGCTCGGTGCTGCTGGCGGCGTTCTTCCTCCTCACCGCCATCGCCGCGACCGGCGCCATGCTCTCCCTGATGGAGGTGCCGGTCGTCATCCTGCACGAGCGCTGGGGCCTGAGCCGGCCCCGGGCCACGCTGCTCACGCTGCTGATCCTGGGGCTGCTGGGCGCGGGCTGCGCCCTGAGCCAGAGCACGCTGGCCGCCTTCCAGCCGGGCGGGCGCACCCTGTTCGACTGGGCGGATTACCTCTCGTCCAACCTGCTGCTGCCCGCGGGGGGCATCGCCATCGCGCTCTTCGTCGGCTGGGCCTGGGGCGAGCGCGCATTCGCGGCGCAACTCTCCAACCACGGGCAGTTGGGCAACCAGGGGCTGGCCCGCGTCGTGAGCCTGCTGCTGCGCTGGGTCACGCCGGTGCTGATCCTGCTGGTCATGCTCGCGGGGCTGGGGGTGTTCTCCGGCGCGTGACGGCGCGGCACCCCGGCGTTTTGAGCTAAAACACCGCGCAACCCTTTCCTGGCGAGCGCGAGCAGCTAGTTTTTTCATAGCGCACGCCATCCATGGCGCCGGCATGGCCTTTGCACCGTGCGTGGCGCAGGACGCATGATGGCCGGCTCTTCCATAGCCGCCAGCCCACAGGAGAACTCCATGCACGACGCGCCGCCCGCCACCCCCCTGTGCCGCCTGCTGGGCTGCCGCCTGCCGCTGATGCTCGCGGGCATGGGCGGCGTGTCGCGCAGCGAACTGGTGGCCGCGGTGACCGAGGCCGGCGGGTTCGGCTTCCTGGGCATGGTGCGCGAGCCGCTGGCGCTGATCGAGCGCGAGGTGGCGCAGGTGCGCCAGCGCACGGCCTTGCCCTTCGGCGTGAACCTGATCCCCGCGGCCACGCCCGCGCCCCTGCTGCGCGCGCAGGTGGACCTGCTCATCGCGCTGCAGGTGCCCGTGGTCAGCCTGTTCTGGGACGTGGATGCCGACGTGATTGCCCGGCTGCGCGCAGCGGGCATCACCGTGGTGCACCAGATCGGCTCCGCCGCCGAGGCGCTGCAGGCGCAGGAGGCCGGCGCGCAGGCGCTCATCGCGCAGGGCGTGGAGGCCGGCGGCCATGTGCGCGGGCGCCAGCCGCTGGCCGAGCTGTTGTCCGAGGTACTGGCGATGGCCAGCGTCCCCGTGGCCGCCGCGGGCGGCCTGGCCGATGGGCAGGGCGTGGCGCGTGTACTGGCCCAGGGCGCGCAGGCCGCGGTGCTGGGGACCGCCTTGATGGCCACGCATGAGTCCTTCGCCCACGACGCGCACAAGCAGCGGCTGGTGGCCGCGCAGGCCGGCGACACCGTGCTGACCGAGGACTTCCACATCAACTGGCCGCCCCACGCCGCGGTGCGTGTGCTGGCCAACAGCGTCACGCGGCGCGAGCGCGGCGACCCGTTCGCCGCCACAGGCGACATCCCACGCACGGTGATCGGCGACGAGGAAGGCCGGCCCATCTACCTGTTCAGCACCGACTCGCCGCTGCGCTCCATGACCGGCGACTTCGAGGCCATGGCGCTGTACGCCGGCCAGGGTGTGGGGCGCATCACGGCCATCGAACCCGCGGGCGAGCGGCTGCGCCGCATCGCCGCCGAGGCCGCCGCGCACCTGCGGCTGCTGAACGACACGCCCGTGGCCGTGGCGTCCCCCGTGTGCTACGCGGGGGATGCGGAGCGCGAGCGCCACGCCCCACTCATCGCGCGGCTGGACGAGCTGCTGGAGGCCGAGCGCGCCGGCGCGCGCGTGGCGCTGCGCAGCCGCACCGAAACCGAGGACGAAGCGCTGCGCGCGCTGATCGACGCCATCCACCGCGACGAAGTGAAGTGGTGCGGCATGCTGATGCGCGCCATCCGCACGCTGGAGGGCACGCCCGGCAGCCGCACGGGCGACTTCTACGACAAGGCCATGGCCGTGCCCGACCTGCGCGAGCGCCTGGCCTTCCTCAACCGCGGCCAGGGCTGGGTGGCCAAGAAGCTGCGCGAGCTGCTGCCGCTGGTGGACGATGCGGGCATCCGCACCGGGCTGCAGGAGATGCTGCAGGCGCACGTGGACAACCTGGACAAGGTGAACACCGCCTTGGGGCTCACGCCGCCGCGGCGTTGACGCCAACGCTACGTAAAAGAGAGCTGCTTGCGCTTGCCCATCAAGCGCTTCAGCCCGATTGGACCACTCTCTTCCACGTGCGCCAGAACGCCGGGTCCTGCGTGGTGCAGAAGTTGATGCGCATCAGCGTGCAGGGGCGGCGCGTGGCGTGGAACAGCGCGCCGGGCGCGATGAGGTAGCCCTCGTCCAGCATGCGCTGGGCCAGCATGTCGGTGTCCACGCCGGTTTCCACCCAGCCGAACATGCCCGCGGGCTCGGCGGCAAAGCTGCAGCCCGCCTCCAGCGCCAGTTGCACGCTGCGCGCGCGGGCCTGCGCCAGGCGCAGCCGCATGCGGTCGGCATGGCGGCGCAGCTGGCCCTGCTCGATGCACAGCGCCAGGGCCTTCTCCAGCAGCGAGGGCGTGGTCAGCGTGGACAGCAGCTTGGTGTCCAGCAGCCGCTCCACCAGGTCGGGCGGCGCGGCCAGGTAGCCCACGCGCCAGTTGGGCGCCAAGATCTTGGCGAAGCCGCTCACGTAGATGGTGCGGCGCAGCCCGTCCAACGCCGTCAGGCGCGTGGCGTGGTCGGCGGCGATGTGGCCGTAGGTGTCGTCCTCGACCACGTGGAAGTTGTGCTGCTGCGCCAGCTGCAGCACCTGGTGCGCGCTGCCCGGCGACAGGCTGTAGCCCGTGGGGTTGTGCAGCACGCTCACGCTCACGAACAGCTTGGGCGCATGCAGCTCGCAGTAGCGCGCCATGACGGCGAGGTCCGGCCCCTCGGGGCCGCGCGGCACGGGCAGCACGCGCATGCCCAGCGCGTCCAGGCGCGCGAACTCCACCGACCAGCCGGGCTCCTCCACCATCACCGGGTCGCCCGCCTTGAGCAGCGTGCGGCTCACGATGTCCAGCGCCTGCGTGGCGCCCACGGTGGTCATGATCTGATCGGGCTGGGCGTGGATGTTGATGTCGGCCATGCGCCGCGCCAGCGCCTCGCGCAGCGCGGGCTCGCCCATGGGCTCGCCGTAGCTCAGGGAGCCGTCGCGCAGCGCGCTGCTGCCGGTGATCTTGCGCACCGCGGCGCCCATGAAGCGCGCCTCGTCCAGCCAGCCGATGGGCAGCACGCCCGCACCGGGCTGGGGCTTGCTCGACGCCTGGTGGAACATGCCGCGGATCAGCGCGGTGGCGTTGATGTGCGAGCCCGACAGGCGCACGCCGACGCCGGCCAGCGGCGACACATTTTTTGCTCCTTTTGTAGGAGCTGTCAGCGCTTGCCCATCGGGCGTCGGAGCCTGTTTTTGCACAAAATCGCGCACGAAGAAGCCACGCTGGCGCCGGGCCTCCACCAGCCCCTGGGCCAGTAGCTTGTCGTAGGCTGCCACCACGGTGTAGGGGCTCACGCCCTGCTGGCGCGCGCATTCGCGCACCGAAGGCAGGCGGGCCCCCGCGGGCAGCAGCCGCGCGTGGATGCGCTCGGCAAAGCGCTCGGCGAGCTGTTCGGTCAGGGTGCGGTCGGGGGTGCGGGTCAGCATGGAGGCGTTTCCTGAGCCGGCACTGTGCCAATGCAATTGCCGATACAGTGCATGAAATTGTGGGGTTTGACTGTATTGGTACTGTAATGGACTTTGCCCCTACAGTGCATCGCATAACTTCATTCCCAACGATGGACCCCACCCATGCCCCTGGTTGAATTCACCGCCCTGCTGGTGCTGGCCACTGCCATGAGCTTTACCCCCGGGCCCAACACCACCCTGTCCACCGCGCTGGCCGCCAACCGCGGCCTGCCCGCCGCCATGCGCTTCGTGGTGGCGGTGCCCGTGGGCTGGAGTCTGCTGCTGGTGCTGTGCGCCGCCGGGCTGGGCGCGGTGGTGGTGGCGGTGCCGGCGCTGCGCTGGGCCATCAAGGCCCTGGGCATCGGCTACCTGCTGTGGCTCGCGTTCAAGCTGTCGAACACGGGCCGTCTGTCCGAGGCCGATGCGGCACGCCTGTCGGTGGGCTTCTGGCAGGGCGTGGCGCTGCAGTTCGTGAACATCAAGGCCTGGCTGCTCGCGCTGACCATCGTGGCCGGCTGGGTCATCGGGCGCGACGACAGCCTGCAGCGCATGGCCGTGGTGCTGCCGGCAATGGCCTTCTTCGCACTGTCCAGCAACTTCACCTATGCGGCCACCGGCGCGCTGCTGCGCCACTGGCTGGCCCACGGGCAGCGCCTGCTGTGGTTCAACCGCGCGATGGCCGTCGTGCTGCTGGCCACGGCGCTGTGGATGGTGGCCGCATGAGACCGGCGCATCCTCATTGGTCGAAAGGCCGCGGAGCAGGCCAAGCCAGCGGACGCCGTGGAGCTGGCTTGGCCAGGCCACCGGCGGCGTCCCCCTGGAGGGGGAAGGCGCGAAGCGACTCAGGGGGTGATTCGGAATCACGGGGCCTGCTGCTGGGCTTGCTGGGCGTGGCGATCTTCGCGCTCACCCTGCCCATGACGCGCCTGGCCGTCGGCACGCCCGAGGCACCGCTGATGTCCGGCCTGTTCCTGGCCATGGGCCGCGCGGCGGTGGCCGGGCTGCTGTCGGCCGCGCTGCTGCTGTGGCAGCGCGCCCCATTGCCGCAGCGCGGCGACTGGTGGCCGCTGGCCGTGACGGCGCTGGGCGTGGTGTTCGGCTTTCCGCTGCTCACCTCCATCGCCATGCGCTACGTGGGCGCCGTGCACGCGGCCGTGATCATCGGCCTGCTGCCGCTGGCGACCGCCACCGTGGGCGCGCTGCTGCACCGCCAGCGGCCGTCTGCCGCGTTCTGGGCCTGCGCGCTGCTGGGCTCGGCGCTGGTGGTGGTGTTCGCGGTGCTGCGCTCGGGCCGGCAGGGCCTGTCGCTGCATCCGGCCGATCTGCTGCTGATGGCCGCCGTGGCCTGCGCCGCCGTGGGCTACGCCTGGGGCGGGCGGCTGGCGCAGCACATGCGCGCCGATGCGGTGATCTGCTGGGCCCTGGTGCTGTCGCTGCCCGTATCGCTGCCGCTGGCCTGGCTGGCATGGCCGCAGGCGGCGGTGCCTGCCGCGGCCTGGGCTGGCTTTGCCTACGTGGCGGTGTTTTCGATGTGGCTGGGCTTCTTCGCCTGGTACCGCGGCCTGGCCCTGGGCGGCACGGTGCGGGTGAGCCAGGTGCAACTGGCCCAGCCGTTCATGAGCATGCTGTTTGCCGTGCCGCTGCTGGGCGAGTCGCTGGACGCGGTGAGCGTGGCGTTTGGCCTGGCGGTGCTGGCCACCGTGGCCCTGGGGCGGCGCATGCCGGTGCGCCGGTGAACCGCCGCCCCGCGAAAACCCTGGACCCGGCGCCGCGCCCCTCGGGCGGTGCGCCGTTGCCGTATGCTGCGCGCGCTGCCCCACCCGCAGGGCCGCACACCGCCGCACAACGGCATTTCTGAGTGGATAGACGGCGCGCAGCAGCGCGCCATTGGAGATAAACGAATGACGAACTGGACCCTGGCCGCACGCGCCGAAAAGATGAACCCCTCGGTGATCCGGGAAATCCTGAAGGTGACCGAGAAGCCCGGCATCATCAGCCTGGCCGGCGGGCTGCCCTCGCCCAAGACCTTCCCGATCGAATCCTTCGCCGCCGCGGCCGCTTCCGTGCTGGCCACCGACGGCGCATCGGCGCTGCAGTACGCGGCCAGTGAGGGCTATACCCCGCTGCGCGAGGCCATTGCCGCATTCCTGCCCTGGGACGTGCACCCCGACCAGGTGCTGATCACCACCGGATCGCAGCAGGCGCTGGACCTGATCGGCAAGGTGCTCATCGACGCGGGCAGCCGCGTGCTGGTGGAAACGCCCACCTACCTGGGCGCGCTGCAGGCCTTCGCGCCCATGGAACCCCAGGTGGTGTCGGTGGCCAGCGACAGCGAGGGCGTGCTGATCGACGACCTGGCGGCCAAGGCCGGCAGCGGCGCGGACAAGGCGCGCTTCCTGTACGTGCTGCCCAACTTCCAGAACCCCACGGGCCGCACCATGAGCGAAGCCCGCCGCGAGGCCCTGGTGGCCCAGGCCGCCGCGCTGAACCTGCCGCTGGTGGAAGACAACCCCTATGGCGACCTGTGGTTTGACCAGGCGCCCCCCAAACCCCTGACGGCGCGCAACCCCGAGGGCTGCATCTACATGGGTTCGTTCTCCAAGGTGCTGGCCCCCGGCCTGCGCCTGGGCTACGTCGTCGCGCCGCGCCAGATGTACCCCAAGCTGCTGCAGGCCAAGCAGGCGGCCGACCTGCACACGCCCAGCTTCAACCAGCGCCTGGTGTCCGAGGTCATCAAGAACGGCTTCCTGGACCGCCACGTGCCCACCATCCGCCAGCTCTACAAGGAGCAGTGCCAGGCCATGGTGGCCGCGCTGGAGCAGGAGATGCAGGGCCTGGGCGTGACCTGGAACCGCCCCGACGGCGGCATGTTCCTGTGGCTGCGCCTGCCCGAAGGCATGAGCGCGCTGCAACTGCTGCCGCGCGCGGTGGAGCGCAACGTGGCCTTCGTGCCCGGCGCGGCCTTCTACGCCGACCAGCCGGACGACCGCGCGCTGCGCCTGTCCTTCGTCACGGCGTCGCAGGGCCAGATCCGCACCGCGATTGCCGCGCTGGCCGCCGCCATCCGCGAAGCGGCCTGACGCCCTTCAAACCCTGACCTTCCCGCGCGGGAAGGTGGCTGCAGCCCTGCGCACGCGCAGGTGCCGCCGCCGCATGCCCGCCCCATCCTCTATCACCACCACCGGAGCCGTTCCATGCGCCTGCGCCCGTTCCAGCAAGTCGATGTCTTCACCGCTACGCCCTACCGCGGCAACCCGCTGGCCGTGGTGCTGGACGGCGAGGGCCTGTCCACCGAGGAGATGCAGCGGTTCACCAACTGGACCAACCTGTCCGAGGCCACCTTCGTGCTGCCGCCGACGCCCGAGGGTCATGCGGCCGGCGCGGACTACCGCGTGCGCATCTTCTGCCCCGGGCGCGAGCTGCCCTTTGCCGGCCACCCCACGCTGGGCACCTGCCACGCCTGGCTGCAGGCCGGCGGCCAGCCGCGCGCCACGGGGCGCATCGTGCAGGAATGCGGTGTGGGGCTGGTCACACTGCGGCGCGACGGCGAGCAGCTTGCCTTTGCCGCGCCCCCGCTCGTCAAGAGCGGCCCGCTGGCCGAGGAGGACGTGCAGCTCATCGCACGCGGCCTGGGCGTGGCGCGGGACGACATCGTGGCGCATGCCTGGTGCGACAACGGCCCCAACTGGCGCGGCGTGATGCTGCGCTCGGCCGAGCAGGTACTCGGACTGCGGCCCGACGGCGCGGTACTGGCCGGGCTGGACGTGGGCGTGGTGGGGCCGCGCGGCAAGGTCGGCGTGGTGGGCGCCAGCGATGCCGAGGGCATCGCGTTCGAGGTGCGCGCCTTCTTCCCGGGCAACAACGGTCTGGCGGAAGACCCCGTCACCGGCAGCCTGAACGCGGCGCTGGCGCAATGGCTCATCGGCGCGGGCCTGGCGCCCAGCCGCTATGTGGCCAGCCAGGGTACGGCGCTGGGCCGCGCCGGGCGCGTGCATGTGCAGCAGGACGGCCCGCAGATCTGGGTGGGCGGCCACTCCGTCACCTGCGTGCGCGGCGAGGTGCGGCTGTGACGCGCGCCGCAGCACCGCTGCCCACGCTGGCCGACATCGAAGCCGCGGCACGCACCGTCTACCAGGAGTTCCAGCCCACGCCGCAGTACCGCTGGGGCCTGCTGGGCGAGCGCCTCGGCACGGAGTGCTGGCTCAAGCACGAGAACCACAACCCGGTGGGCGCGTTCAAGATCCGCGGCGGCCTGACGTACTTCGACCAGCTGGCGCAGCGGGGTGAGCTGCCGCACGAGGTCATCAGCGCCACGCGCGGCAACCACGGCCAGAGCATCGGCTGGGCCGCGCGACGCCATGGCGTGGCCTGCACCATCGTCGTGCCGCACGGCAATTCGGTGGAGAAGAACGCGGCCATGCGCGCACTGGGCGTGAACCTGGTGGAGCACGGCGACGACTTCCAGGCCGCCCGCGAGCACGCCCTGCAACTGGCCGTCGAACGCGGCGCCCACATGGTGCCCAGCTACCACCCCGACCTGGTGCGCGGCGTGGCCACCTACTGGTGGGAATTCCTGCGCGCCGTGCCGCACATGGATGTGGCCTATGTGCCCATCGGCCTGGGTTCCGGCGCCTGCGCTGCCGTGGCGGCCAAGCGGGCATTGGGACATGGAGTGCGCCTGGTGGGCGTGGTGAGCTGCCACGCCACCACCTATGCCGACTCGTTCGCCGCGGGCCATGTGGTGGCGTCGCCCGTCAGCACGCAGATCGCCGACGGCCTGGCGGTGCGCATGGCCGACCCGGACGCATTGGCCGTGCTGCTGCCTGAACTGGACCGGGTGGTGCAGGTCAACGATGACGCAGTGGCCGCCGCCATGCGCGCGCTGTTCACGGACACCCACAACGTGGCCGAGGGCGCGGGCGCAGCGGCACTGGCTGCCGCGCTGCAGGAGCGGGAAGCCCTGCGCGGCCAGTGCGTGGGCCTGCCGCTCACAGGCGGGAATGTGGATGCGGCGTTGTTCGCCCGGGTACTGATGGGGCAGTGACTGCGGGTTTCGACCTGCAAAACACGCCGCACGAGGCCGGCCGGAGAACGCCAGGGTTTTCCCGGCGGGTGATTTCAACCAACAAAACTTTCATCGCGGTGTTTGACGCAGCCCTGCCTGCGCCAACACCATTGCTTCCAAGCCGCACCCATCCGCGGCGCTGGAGACACCAATATGCGATGGAGACAACGCCCCGCCGGCTCCAACTGGGGTGACTTCGGGCCCGACGACCAGTTGGGCCGCACCAACCTGATCGGCCCGGAGCAGGTGCGCAAGGGCGTGCAGGAAGTGCGCGAGGGCATCAGCCTGTGCCTGTCGCTGCCGCTGGACTACCCTGGCGGCAACGTGCTGAACGCGCGCCGCCTGCCGCCCCAACTGCGCCCCACGCGGCGCGAAGGCATTCCGTACGTCAACTTTCCGCTGGGCCATGTGTACCCCGGCGCCACCGACGTGGTCAGCGACGACCAGGTGCTGCTGTCGTTGCAGTACTCCACGCAATGGGACTCGCTGGCGCATGTGGGCGCGCTGTTCGACCCCGACGGCGATGGCCAGCCGCGCACGGTGTACTACAACGGCTACCGCGGCCACGAGCACATCCTGGGTCCGCAGGACCATGGCATCCCCGCGCGCGACGGCGACGGCGCGGCGGCGCGTTACCAGCCCGTGTGCTGCGCCGGCCGCGCGCCGGACGAGAGCGTGGCCCGCGCGCTGGGCGTGGAGCACCTGGCCGTGAAGGGCATGCAGGGGCGCGGCGTGCTGGTGGACCTGGAGCGCGCCTACGGCACCGACTTCCGCGACATCGGCTACGACGAACTCATGCGTGCCATGGAGCGCAGCGGCGCCAGCGTGGAGCACGGCGACATGCTGCTGCTGCGCACCGGCTTTGCCGAGCTGGTGCTGTCCATGCAGCGCCAGCCCGACGCGCACCGCCTGCACCACAGCTGCGCCGCGCTGGACGGATGCGACGAAAAGCTGCTGCAGTGGATCACCGACAGCGGCATCGCCGCGCTGATCGCCGACAACTACGCCGTGGAGCGCCACCCGCCACGCCGCGTTCCCGAGGACGGTGCGCCCTACCCCGTGCTGCCGCTGCACGAGCACTGCCTGTTCAAGCTGGGCCTGCCGCTGGGCGAGCTGTGGTACCTGAAAGAACTGGCCGACCACCTGCACACCCTCGGGCGCACCCGCTTCCTGCTCACCGCGCCACCGCTGCGCCTGCCGGGCGCCGTGGGCTCGCCCGTGACCCCCATTGCCACCCTGTGATTCCCAAACACACACCAACGAAGGAGACAACCATGAACCGCCCCGTCCACCTCACTCCGCGTCCCCTGACCCGCGCCTGCCGCGCGCTGTGCACGGGCCTTGCCCTGCTGGCCGCCACGGCCACCGTCACCGCCCAGGACACGGCAATTTCTGACGACGTGGTGCGCCTGGGCATCCTCACCGATCTGAACGGTCCGTTCGCCGACATCACCGGCCCCGGCAGCGCCGCCGCCATCCAGATGGCCATCGACGACTTCGGCGGCAAGGTAGCGGGCAAGAAGATCGAACTGGTGGTGGCCGATCACCAGAACAAGGCCGACATCGCCTCCAGCAAGGCGCGCGAGTGGTTCGATACCGGCAAGGTGGACGCCATCATGGACGTGGCCGTCTCCGCGCCCGCGCTGGCGGTGCTGGAGGTGGCCAAGCAAAAGCAGAAGGTCGTCATCTTCAACGGCCCCGGCCTGGACCGCCTCACGGGCGACCTGTGCATGCCCAGCACCGTGCACTACGTGTACGACACCTACGCCCTGGCCAACGTAACGGCCAGCGCCATCACCGCACGCGGCGGAAAGGACTGGTTCTTCATCACCGCCGACTAGGGCCTGTTCACACTATTTTTGCCAGTGCGAATGGCGTGAAAACCGCGCCAATCTAGGCGCGTGACGACGCCAAGGCCGGGGCCTTGGCTAGGAGGGCAACGACGAATGGCGCGGTTTTCACTCCGTTCCCTCCGGGTTGCGATCAAAAAGGGCCATTCGCGGCGTTGCCAAGCCTCGCTGGGGTAGCACCCCAGCTTCGTTTGGCGCCTTGCGCCTGGCCCTTTTTGATCGCAACGCATCTGGCAAAAATAGTGTGAACAGGCCCTACGCCTTCGGCCACAGCCTGCAGGAGCAGGCCAGCGCCGTGGTCACGGCCCAGGGCGGCAAGGTGCTGGGCGCGGCCCGCCACCCGATCGCTGCGAGCGACTTCGCCTCGTTCCTGATCAGCGCGCAGAACAGCAAGGCCCAGGTCGTCGGCCTGGCCAACGCGGGGGGCGATACGGTGAACACCATCAAGGCCGCGCGCGAGTTCGGCCTGACCACGGGCAAGAACAAACAGACCCTGGCCGGCCTGCTCATGTACATCAACGACATCCACGCCATCGGCCTGCGCACCGCCGGCGGCCTGATGCTGACCGAGGGCTTCTACTGGGACATGAACGACGAGACGCGCGCCTGGTCCAAGCGCTACTTCGAGAAGATGAAGAAGATGCCCAACATGAGCCAGGCGGGCGCCTATTCATCGACCATGCATTACCTGAAGGCCGTGCAGGCCGCCAAGACCGACGACACGGCCCAGGTCATGGCCAAGATGAAGGCCACGCCCATCAACGACTTCTTCGCCAAGAACGGCCGCATCCGCGAGGACGGCCGCATGGTGCATGACATGTACCTGTTCGAGGTCAAGTCGCAGGCCGAGTCCAAGTACCCGTGGGACTACTACAAGCTCGTGGCCACGGTGCCCGGCGACAAGGCCTTCCTGCCACTGTCGCAGTCCAAGTGCCCCATGGTGAAGAAATGACGAACACCGTACTCGTCGTGGGCGCCACCGGCGTCGTGGGCCAGGCCTGCCTGCGCCACTTCGCCGCCCTGCCCGGCTGGCGCGCCGTGGGCGTGGCGCGCCGCGCCATCGCCCTGCCCGCGGGCGCCACCGCGCTGCAGCTGGACCTGCAGGACGCGGCGGCCTGCCAGGCTGCGCTGGGCGCACGGGACGACATCACCCATGTGGTCTATGCCGCCGTGTACGAGCAGCCCGGGGGCCTCGTGGGCGGTTGGCGCGACCAGGAGCAGATGCGCATCAACCTGCAAATGCTGCGCAACGTGGTCGAGCCGCTGGACCGCCCGGGCGGTGCGCTGCGCCATGTGACCATCATGCAGGGCGGCAAGGCCTACGGCGTGCACATCCACCCGCAGATCGCCGTGCCCGCACGCGAACGCTGGCCGCGCGACCCCCACGAGAACTTCTACTGGCTGCAGGAGGACTTCCTGCGCGAGCGCCAGGCCAAGGGCCCGTGGCACTTCACCATCATGCGCCCGCGCATCGTGTTCGGCGACGCGGCGGGCAGCAACATGAACCCCATCCCGGCCATCGGCGTCTATGCCTGGCTGCGCCATGAACAGGGCCTGCTCCTGGCCTACCCCGGCGGCCCGGCGCGCGTGAACCAAGCCATCGACGCCGACCTGATCGCCCAGGCCTGCGCCTGGGCTGCCGAGTCGCCCAACGCACGCAACGAAACCTTCAACCTGGAAAACGGCGACGTGTTCGTCTGGCAGAACGTCTGGCCCACCATTGCCGACGCGCTGGGCATGCCCGTGGGCGAACCCGAGCCCCAGTCGCTGGCCACCGCGCTGGCCGACCAGCAGCCCGCGTGGGAACGCCTGGTGGACAAGTACCAGCTGGCGGCGCCGCGCGATCTGACCGCCTTCATCGGCCAGGGCGCAGCGTACGCCGACTTCCAGATGAACCACGGCAGGGCCGCCCCGCTGCCGCCGGTGATCATGAGTTCGGTGAAGATCCGCCAGGCGGGCTTTCATGCGTGCATGGACACCGAGGACATGTTCCGCAAATGGTTCGGCCAGTTGCAGCAGCGCCGCCTGCTGCCCACGGCGGCGCAGGCGCGGGCGGCGCTTGCAGCCTAGCGCGCCGCCGGTCGCAGCCGCGACAAGCGCGCGGCTGCGGCCTCGCCACAATTCCAGACCATGGGAACCCTCTACCTCGTGCGCCACGGCCAGGCCTCGTTTGGCGCGGACGACTATGACCAGCTCAGCCCGCGCGGCCATGAGCAGGCGGTGCGCCTGGGCGCGTACTGGCGCGAGCGCGGGCTGCAGTTCGATGCGGTGCTGTGCGGCACGCTGCGGCGCCATGCGCAGACGCTGCAAGGCATCCAGCAAGGGCTGGAGGGCACGCCCGAGCCCCTGCTGATGCCGGGACTCAACGAATACGACAGCCATGCACTGATCCACTGCGTGCACCCCATGCCGTTGCCGCGCCCCGACACGCCCGAGCTGTACAAGCAGCACTTTCGCCTGCTGTGCGATGCCATGGCGCAGTGGATGGCGGGCACCATCAGCCCGGCGGGCATGCCCTGCTGGGACGATTTCTCTGGCGGGGTGCGCGCGGCGCTGGACCATGTACGGCGCCAGCACACGGGACACAACGTGCTGCTGGTCTCCAGCGGCGGGCCCATCGCCGCCGCCGTGGGCGAGGTGCTCTGCACCCCGCCCGAGGTCACGATCGCGCTGAACATGCGCATCCGCAACAGCGCGGTCACGGAGTTCAGCATCAGCCCCAAACGCCTGATGCTGCAGACCTTCAACACGCTGCCGCACCTGGACACGCCCGAACACCGCGGCTGGGCAACGCACGCCTGAGAACGTTTGCTATTGAAAAGCGAGCTGTTAGCGCTTGATGGAAAAGCGCTAGAGCCGATTTTTGCTTAAATTTTTGCCACCGTCTCGGGCGGCAGCGCATGCAGCTCGCCCAGCAACTGGGCCAGCCCCCTTGCGGCAGCCTGCACCATGGCCTGGCCCTGGGTGGCAGTGGCGGCCGCGGCATTGCCAACGGCGCCGGCGGGGTTGTAGTCCTCGATGGCCCAGCCCATCTTGGCGCTCTTGCCGTTGCCCAGCAGCCCGTAGCGCGCCGCGCGGTCCTGCGAGGTCGAGGGGAAATGCTGCGCATGCTCCATGCGCACGGTGGCGGGCGCCAGGTGCAGCATCATGGACGTCTCGATCTCACCGCCGTGGATGCCGAAGCGGTGCTCCTGCGCAGCAAAACGTGCGTTGTTGGCCTCGTCCACCAGGTTGAACCAGCTGCTGCCGTACACCAGCAACCCGTGGCGCTGGCGCAGCTCGCGCGCCACGATGTCCATGGCCGCCACGTTGCCCCCGTGGCCGTTGAGCAGCAGGAGCTTCTTCACCCCCGCGCGCGCGATGCAGGCGCCCAGCTCGGTCCACAGCGCGATCAGCGTGGCGGGCGACAGCGTGAGCGTGCCGGGGTAGGACAGGTGCTCGGTGGACAGGCCCACGTTCTGCGCCGGCAGCAGCAGCACGGGCAGATCGGCGGGCAGCAAGGGCAGCGCAGCGTCGATCACGCCGGCCAGCAGCGTGGCATCGACCGACAGCGGCAGGTGCGGCCCATGCTGCTCGACGGCGGCCACGGGCAGCACCGCCACGGTCTGCGCGGCCAGGCCCGAGGCCTGCGCCTGGGCAAAGTCGCGGGCGGACAGATCGGCCCAAAAGCGGGAGGGATATCGCATGCGGGCCATCTTAGAGCCTGTCCGCGCACTCCTGGGCGGACGCTCTACCATTGCCCACCATGACCCACGACCTTTTCCGCGCCGACAGCTACCTGCGCGAATGCAGCGCCACCGTCACCGCCCTCACGCCCGAAGGTGGCGTGGTGCTGGACCGCACCGTGTTCTACCCGCTGGGCGGCGGCCAGGCCGGCGATGCCGGCGTGCTGCTGCGCCCCGATGGCACGGCACTGGCCATCGCCGACACGCGCAAGGGCAAGGACGCCGAGGGGCGGCCCACCGCGGACATCGTGCATGTGCCCGCGCCGGGCCAGGCGCTGGGACTGGCGGTGGGCGACGCGGTCACGGCGCGCATCGACTGGGAGCGCCGCCACCGGCTGATGCGCTTTCACACCACCACGCACCTGCTGTGCCACATCGTCGCGCAGCCGGTGAACGGCTGCTCGATCACGCCCGACTACGCGCGCCTGGACTTCCACATGGACGGTGCGCTGGACAAGGACGCGCTCACCGCCGCCATCGCGCGCCTGGTGGCGCAAGACCATGCGGTGACCATCGGCGCGATCAGCGACGCGGCACTGGACGCCAACCCGCAGCTCGTCAAGAGCATGAGTGTGCAGCCCCCGCGCGGCACCGGCACGGTGCGCACGGTGCGCGTGGGCGGCGCCTGCGACGGCGACGCCGCACAGATCGACCTGCAGCCCTGCGGCGGCACGCATGTGGCGCGCACCGGCGAGATCGGCGCCGTGGTGGTCACCAAGATCGAGAAAAAGGGCGCCATGTCGCGCCGCGTGGTGCTGGGCTTGGGCGCCTGAACGCCAGCCCCCAAGGAACCAAACCCCGCCCCAGTTGCTCCCACCCTGCGCCATGTCCTGCCTTCGCCCCTTGCAGCGCTCCCTGCACACTCTTTTTTTCATAGCTGCTTGCGCTGTATCCACGGTCGCCATCGGCCAAATTCAGCTCAAGACAACCGCCGCCGCGGGCAGCAGCAGCGTCGTCACGCCGCATGTGCGCGCCGAGCTGGTGGCCCAGGCACCCGACGGTGTGGGCCCGGGCAAGCCGCTGTGGCTGGGCCTGTCGATCACGCACCAGCCCGAGTGGCACACCTACTGGAAGAACCCGGGCGACTCCGGCCTGCCCACGCAACTGGAGTGGCAGCTGCCGGCGGGCATCGACGCGGGCGAGGTCGCCTGGCCCGTGCCCAAGAAGATTCCGCTGGGCAACCTGGCCAACTACGGCTACGAGGGCACGGTGCTGTTGCCCGTGCCCATGACTGTCTCCCCAGCATTCAACCCCGGCCCGCTGGCCAAGGAAGCGACCTTCCAGCTCAAGGCCTCTTGGCTGGTGTGCCGCCAGGAGTGCATCCCCGAGGAGGGCAGCTTCACGCTGCAATTGCCCTTGCGCGGTACGACGGCGTTGCATGCCGCCGCGTTCGATGCCGCCGCCGCGGCCCACCCGCGCGATCTGCCGGCTCTAGGCGGCAGCAGCGCGCAGGTCGAGGGCGACACCGTGCTGCTGCGCGTGGCCGGCCTGCCCCCGGCGCTGCAGGGCCAGACGCTGGAGGTGTTCCCCGAGACCACAGGCGTGGTGGAGACCGCCGCCACGCCCGCGCAGCAGTGGGACGGCGCGGTGTGGACGGCGCGCCTGCCGCTGTCGCCCCAGCGCAGCGACGGGCCCGTGCCGATGCCGGTGGTGCTGGCCCATGGCGGCCAGGGCTGGCGTGCCGAGCTGCCCGTGCCGGGCGGCTGGCCCGCCGTGGCGGCACTGAAGGGCATGTCGCCCGCGCTGGAGGCCGCGCTGAAAGCCAACGCCGCCAATGCCGCCGCGCCCGCGGCCCCCGCCGCTGCGACACCCGCGCCGCTGGGCACCTGGCTGGCCGCGCTGGCCGGCGCGCTGCTGGGCGGGCTGATCCTGAACCTCATGCCCTGCGTGTTCCCGGTGCTGGCAATCAAGGTGGTGGGCTTTGCGCGCCATGCGCAGAACCAGCGCGCCCACCGCATCGGCGGGCTGGCCTACACCGCGGGCGTGGTGCTGTCGTTCCTGCTGCTGGGCGCGCTGATGCTGGGCCTGCGCTCCGCGGGCGAGGCCGTGGGCTGGGGCTTTCAGCTGCAGTCACCGGCGGTGGTGGCGTCGCTGGCCGCGCTGTTCACGTTGATCGGATTGAACCTGGCGGGCGTTTTCGAGTTCGGGCGCATGCTGCCCTCGTCGCTGGCGGGCCTGCAGGCGCGCCACCCCGTGCTGGATGCCTTCCTGACCGGCGTGCTCGCCGTGGCCGTGGCCTCGCCGTGCACGGCGCCGTTCATGGGCGCATCGCTGGGCCTCACGGCCACGCTGCCCGCGGGGCAGGCACTGTCGATCTTCGCGGCGCTGGGCCTGGGCCTGGCCCTGCCCTACCTGCTGGCCAGCTGGCTGCCCGCGTTTGCGCGCGCCCTGCCGCGGCCGGGCGCGTGGATGGACACGCTGCGCCGCCTGCTGGCGTTCCCGATGTTCGCCACCGTGGTGTGGCTGGTGTGGGTGTTGGGCCAGCAAAGCGGCATCAACGGCGCGGCGGCGCTGCTGGCGCTGCTGGTGGCGCTCAGCATGGCCGTGTGGGCGCTCACGCTGCGCGGGGCCACGCGGGCTGTTCTCGCTCCTCTCTCAATAGCTGCTTGCGCTTGGCTGGTATGGCTTTGGGGCCCAAAGATCATTGAACTGGAAAGCGCACCCATGGCCGCGGCCTCGGCCCCCAGCGGCGTGGCCGGCGTGACATCCTGGCAGTCCTGGCGCCCTGGCCTGGCCGACGAGCTGGTGGCCCAGGGCCGCCCGGTGTTCGTGGACTACACGGCCGCCTGGTGCGTGACCTGCCAGTACAACAAGAACACCACGCTGGCCAGCGCTGCGGTGCTGCAGGACTTTGCAACGAAGAACGTGGCCCTGCTGCGTGCCGACTGGACGCGGCGCGACCCCGCCATCACCGCCGCGCTGGCTGAGCTCGGCCGCAGCGGCGTGCCGGTGTATGTGCTGCATGCGCCGGGCAAGGCGCCGGTGGTGTTCTCCGAGATCCTGGGCGAGTCGGAACTGCGCGCCGCCGTGGCCGCGCTCTGATCACCGCCGCGCGCCGCGTGGCCGTGGCGATTGCGGCGGGTCGATCTCGCGCACCAGGCGCAGGCCCACCAGGGTGTAGCGCGTCTGGGGCGTGTTCCAGTTGCGGAACCCACAGCGCGCGTACAGCGGCCAGGTGTGCCAGGAACCGCCGCGGCGCACGCGTACCTGGCCGGTGGCCGGGCCCTGCGGATCGTCCCGCGGGGAGTGTGCATAGCCCTCCTCGGCATACCAGTCCGACACCCATTCCCACACGTTGCCCAGCATGTCATGCACGCCGAAGGCGTTGGGCGCGTAGCGGCCCACGGGCGCGGTGAACGCATGCCCGTCATGCCCCGGCGCGGCCTGGGGCCGCCAGCGCGGCCAGTAGGGCGCGGCATCCTCGCCGAACACGTTCGCGTGGCGCGCCAGCGCGGCCGGGTCGTCGCCATGCGGGTAGCGCGTGCGCGTGCCAGCGCGGCAGGCGTATTCCCACTCCGCCTCGGTGGGCAGGCGGTAGCGGTGGCCCTCGGTGGCGCTGAGCCAGGCGGCCAGCGCATGCGCGTCGTGCCAGGTGATGTTGACCACCGGGTGGTCGTCGCCCTGGGCGAAGCCGGGGTTGCGCCAGGAATAGCGCGGGTCGCGCCCCTCGAATGCGTCGCCGCGCGCGCTGGCGGCGGGGTCGTAGGCCGGGTTGTAGCCGTAGCCGCCCGTGCCGTCGGCCTCGGACTCGGGCACGTAGCCGGAGGTCTGCACGAAGCGGCGGAATTGCCCCACCGTGACCTCCGTCTGCCCCAGGTAGAAGGCGCGCGTGATGCGCACGGTATGGGCGGGCGCCTCGTCGGCCAACTGCTCAAACCGCCAGCGCTCCAGCGTCGGGTAGGCACGGGCCAACGCGTCGACGGGCTCGCTGCTGCCCATGCGGAAGCTGCCTGGCGCGATGCGCACGAAGGGCATGCCCAGCGCATTCACCCAGAGGGCCGGCGCGGCCGGCTGCGCCTGCGCCGCGCTGGCGGCCAGGACAAGCGCCAAACAGACGCCTTGCAAAGCGGCAGAGGTGGCAGGGACCATCGCAAACTCCTGGGCATGCGAAAAAAGCCAGTGTAGGGCCGGGGCATTGCGCGGGCACGCTGGGCGCGGCTTCCTATACTGCCCGCGGGTGTCCACCGCATGGGGCGGCAGGGCAGGATTGTTGCAGCGCAGGTCGGGCCGCCTGCGCACCACGGGCCGCAGCATGCGGCCCCGCCTGTCCATGACCGACCGCCTTACCCCGCGGCGCGCTGCGCCGCGCCAGCCCGCCCTGCTTGCCCTGGCCGACCGCTGCTCGGCCCTGCTCTCGCGCTTGTCGCACGCCGATGCCGCGGGCGGCATCGTGCTGCTGATCGCGGCCGCCGCCGCGCTGGCCTGGGCCAATTCACCCTGGGCCGCCAGCTACCACGCGCTGTGGCATTTGCCGCTGTCGGTCGCGCTGGGTGGCTGGCAACTGGAGCAATCGCTGCACTTTTGGGTGAACGACGCGCTGATGACGGTGTTCTTCCTGGTGGTGGGGCTGGAGATCCGGCGCGAACTGCACGACGGCGTCCTGGCCCAGCCCCGCGATGCGCTGCTGCCCGTGCTGGCCGCGCTGGGCGGCGTGGCCGTGCCGGCGCTGCTGTACCTGGCGCTGGTGCCGCCCGCGCTGCGCAGCGGCTGGGCCGTGCCCACGGCCACCGACATCGCCTTCGCCGTGGGCGTGCTGGCCCTGCTGGGGCGCGGCCTGCCGCCGGTGCTGCGGGTGTTTTTGCTCACGCTGGCCATCATCGACGACCTGGTGGCCGTGCTGATCATTGCGCTGTTTTATTCGGGCGGGCTGCAGTGGCCCATGCTGGGCATTGCCGCGCTGGGCCTGGCGGGCGTGGTGCTGCTGCAGCAGTTGGGCGTGCGCCGCGCCTGGGCCTTTGTGCCGACGGGCGCGCTGCTGTGGTGGGGCATCTGGCAGACGGGCGCCCATCCCACCCTGGCCGGGGTGGTGCTGGGCCTGGTGACGCCGGTGCACATGCTGGCCGGGCGCGAACACGCCGCCCCCGTGCAGCGCGTACAGGCCAGCCTGCACCCGTGGGTGACGTTTGGCGTGATGCCGCTGTTTGCGCTGGCCAACGCGGGCGTCAGCCTGGGCGGCGCACAGCAGGCGGCGCCGGGCGCCAGCGTGCTGATGGGCGCTGTGGCCCTGGCGCTGGTGGCAGGCAAGCCGCTGGGCGTGCTGCTGGCCTGCTGGCTGGCGGTGCGCCTGCGCCTGTGCGCCCTGCCTGCGGACATGGGTTGGGGCGGCGTGCTGCTGACCGGGCTGCTGGCGGGCATCGGCTTCACCATGGCGATCTTCATCGCCACCCTGGCGTTCGACAGCGCCGCGCTGCTGGACGCCGCCAAGCGCGGCGTGCTGCTGGCCTCGGGCCTGGCGGCGCTGCTGGGGTTGGCGTGGGGGGCGTGGCTGAAGCGGCATGCTGCCACCGCATGAAGGGTGCCGTGGGTACCGCCGGCCCACGGCTGTGCATACACTGCCGCCATGCTCCGCACACCCGACACCATCAGCACCCTGCGTGACGTGCTCACGCAGTGCCGCACCATCGCCGTGGTGGGCCTGTCGCCGCAGTGGCACCGGCCCAGCCACTTGGCCACCAAGTACATGCAGGCCCATGGCTACCGCATCGTGCCCGTGAACCCGCTGGTCGCGCAAGGTGGCGGGCAGATACTGGGCGAGACCGCCTACGCCAGCGTGCTGGATGCCGCTGCCGCCCTGGCCGCGCAGGGTGCGCGCATCGACATGGTGGACTGCTTTCGCAAGAGCGAAGACATCCCGCCGCTGGCCGACGAGGCCATTGCCATTGGCGCCCGGTGCCTGTGGCTGCAGCTGGGCGTGTTCCACGAGGCCGCCAGCGCCAAGGCCGAGGCCGCGGGCCTGCAGGTGATCCACAACCGCTGCGTGAAGATCGAGCACGCACGCCTGTTCGGCGGGCTGGATGGGCGTGAACACCCAGGTGATCTCGCCCAGGCGACTGTGCAAGCTCCCGTATTGATAGCTGCCAGCGATTGATGGATAAGCGCTGGGGGCCTATTTGACTCATAAAACCATGACCGCATCCACCCCACCCGGCTCTGGAGCCGACCGTGCCTTCGGCTTCGGCACGCGCGCCATCCACGCCGGCGCCCAGCCCGACCCCGTGACCGGCGCGCGCGCCACGCCCATCCACCAGACCACGAGCTTCGTCTTCGACGACGCCGAACACGCCAGCAGCCTGTTCAACCTGCAGACCTTCGGCAACGTCTACAGCCGCATCAGCAACCCCACGGTCGCCGTGTTCGAGGAGCGCATGGCCAGCCTGGAGGGCGGCCGCGCGGCCCTGGCCTGCGCCAGCGGCATGGCTGCGCAGATGGCGGCGCTGCTGGCCATCCTGAAGGCCGGCGACCACATCGTGGCCGCCAGCACGCTCTATGGCGGCACGGTGGGGCAGCTGGGCGTGGGTTTCAGCCGCCTGGGCATCGAGACGACCTTCGTCGACCCGTCCGACCCCGAGAACTTCACCCGCGCCATGCGCCCGAACACGCGCGCCGTGTACGGCGAGACCATCGGCAACCCGCTGGTCAACGTGCTGGACATCGCGGCGATTGCGGAGGTGGCCCACGCCCACGGCGTGCCGCTGGTCATCGACAACACCGTGGCCAGCCCCTACCTGTGCAACCCGCTGGCCCTGGGTGCCGACATCGTGGTGCACAGCGCCACCAAGTACATCGGCGGCCACGGCACCACCATGGGCGGCGTGGTGGTGGAGGGCGGCACATTCCCCTGGGACAACGGCCACTTCCCCGAGATGGTGGAGCCCAGCCGCGCCTACCACGGCGTGAAGTTCTACGAGACCTTTGGCGATTTTGGCTACACCATGAAGGCGCGCATGGAGGTCAACCGCACCTTCGGCGGCGTGCTCTCGCCCCTGAACGCCTGGCTGCTGCTGCAGGGCGCCGAGACGCTGCACCTGCGCATGCGCGAGCATTGCCGCAACGCGCTGGCCGTGGCGCGGTTCCTGCAGCAGCACCCGCAGGTGGCCTGGGTCAACTACCCGGGCCTGCCGGACTCGCCCCACTACGCGCTGGCGCAAAAACAGTTCCGCGCACTGGACGGTCAGCCCGGCGCCTCGGGCATCCTGACCTTCGGGGTGAAGGGCGGCGCAGCCGCGGGCGAGCGGTTCATCGACGCCTGCGAGTTCCTGAGCCACCTGGCCAACATCGGCGACGCGAAGACGCTGGTGATCCATCCCGCCTCCACCACGCACCGCCAGCTCAACGAGGAAGAGCTGGCCCGCGCCGGCGTGCGCGCGGACATGGTGCGCCTGAGCGTGGGCATCGAGGAGTTGGACGACATCCTCTGGGATATCGACCAGGCCCTGGCACGCACGCGCTGAACCGGGCCACCCACGGCCGGGCGTGACCCCGGCCGGGGGGCGCGCAGGGCAGGTCAGCGCTTGCCCGGCAGTGGGGGCACGGGGCGCGCCGCGCTCCCCCCCGAGCCGCGCAGCGACAGCACGATGGAGCCGGCAATCAGCGTCGCCGTGACCAGCAGCGCGTAGCCGATGGGAATCTTCACCAGGTCGATCAGCAGCATCTTGGTGCCGATGAACACCAGCACCAGCGCCAGGCCATAGGCCAGCAGGTGGAACCGGTTGGCCAGGTCGGCCAGCAGGAAGTACAGCGCGCGCAGGCCCAGGATGGCGAACACGTTGGCCGTGAGCACGATGAACGGGTCGCTGGTGATGGCGAAGATGGCGGGGATGCTGTCCACCGCGAAGATGATGTCGGTGGTGCCGATCAGCACCAGCACCACGAACAGCGGGGTGTAGTGCTTGACGCCGTCGATCATGGTGGAGAGTTTCTCTCCGTCGAACCGGTCGGTGATGCGCATGCGCTGGCGCAGCAGCTTGAGCACCGGGTTGGTCGCGATGTCGGGCTCCTTCCCCGCTGCAAACCACATCTTGATGCCGGTGACCACGAGGAACGCGCCAAACACGTACAGCAGCCAGTGGAACGTGGCCAACAGCCACGCGCCCGCCAGGATCAGCAGCGTGCGCAACACGATGGCGCCGATGATGCCGATGATGAGGGCGCGCTTTTGGTATTGCGGCGGCACGGCAAAGTAGCTGAACAGCATCAGGAACACGAAGATGTTGTCCACCGACAGGCTCTTTTCGACGAGGTAGCCGGTGATGAACTGCATCGACACCGTGTTGGCCACGTCGCGGCCCTGGCTGCCGTCCAGGTACCACCACAGCAGTCCCACGAACACGAACGCCAGCGCAAACCACAGCAGGCTCCAGCGCGCGGCCTCGCCCATCGTCACCCGGTGCGCGCCCTGGCGCTCCATCACCAGCAGGTCCACGGCGATCGCCACGACCACAAAGGCGGCGAAGCCCGCCCACATCCACCACGTGCCTATCGTTTCCATGCATCCTTCTCCAATGAGGTTGTACTGACGGGCCCACAGCCCGAGGAGGTGCAATGTAGAGGTCGCATGGATTCCAAAAAATCTGCCTTATCGATACTATTACTTCGGTTTTTACGAAGTAACTCCATGAGCCAGAGCTTCAACTACCGCCACCTGTACTACTTCTGGGTCGTCGCCAAGGAGGGCGGCATGGCACGGGCCGCCGAGCGGCTGGACATGGCCGTGCAGACCATCAGCGCACAGGTGCGCGAGCTGGAGAAGTCCCTGGGGGTGAGCCTGCTGCGCGCCGAGGGCCGCAACCTCATGCTGACCGAGGCTGGCGTGGCCGCGCTGCACGAGGCCGACCACATCTTCGCGCTGGGCGAGCAGCTGCCCCAGCGCGTGCGCGAGGCCGCCTCGGGCCCCACATTGCGCCTGAACCTGGGCATCTCCGACGGCATTGCCAAACTGGCGGTGCACCGGCTGCTCACTCCCGTGCTGGACGAGCCCCACCTGCGCCTGCTGTGCCACGAGGGGGAATTCCAGCCCCTGCTGGGCGAGCTGGCGCTGCACAAGCTGCACGCGGTGCTGGCCGACCGCCCCGCCCCGCCGAACCCGGCGCTGCGCACCACCAGCCAGTTGCTGGGCACCAGCGCCATTGGCTGGTATGCCCCGCCGCTGTGGGCGCAGGCCGCGCGCCACGCATTCCCGCGCAGCCTGGCGGTCGTGCCGGTGCTGCTGCCCACCGAGCACGCCGCGCTGCGCGCGCGCATCGACCACTGGCTGGAACGCGAGCGCATCCGCCCGCGCATTGCAGGGGAATTCGAGGACAGCGCCCTGCTCAGCACCTTCGCAGCCACCGGCATGGGCGTGATGCCCGCGCCCGAGACCCTGGGCGCGCACCTGGAGCAGACCCATGGCCTCGTGCCCGTGGGCACCACCCCCGAGGTGCATGAGCAGTTCCACCTGATCTACAGCGCCCGCAAGGTGATGCACCCGCTGCTGACCCGGCTGCTGGAGGCCGGAGCCGATGGGACGCTGTGGAACCCGGCCCCCACCCGTTCCCCCGTCTGAGGAGACGGCGCATCGTCCTGCAGCGCCCCTTTCCTTGATCTGAGGCAAGCCCGCGGGGCTTGCCCAAGGCCTGCGGGAGCCGGCCTGCGACAATCGCGCGCATGAGCTTCGCCCCCCTCCAGAACGACACCTTCCTGCGGGCCTGCCGTCGTCAGGCCACCGACTACACGCCCCTGTGGCTGATGCGCCAGGCGGGCCGCTACCTGCCCGAATACAAGGCCACGCGCGCCAAGGCCGGCAGCTTCATGGGCCTGGCCACGAACGTGGAGTACGCCACCGAGGTGACGCTGCAGCCGCTGGAGCGCTTCCCGCTGGACGCCGCCATCCTGTTCAGCGACATCCTCACCGTGCCCGACGCCATGGGCCTGGGCCTGTCGTTCGCCGAGGGCGAAGGCCCGCGCTTTGCCAAGGCGGTGCGCGACGAGGCCGATGTGGCCGCGCTGGCCGTGCCCGACCTGGACAAGCTGCGCTACGTGTTCGACGCCGTCACCAGCATCCGCCGCGCGCTGAACGGCCGCGTGCCGCTGATCGGCTTCTCGGGCAGCCCCTGGACGCTGGCCTGCTACATGGTCGAGGGCAAGGGCAGCGACGACTACCGCCTCGTCAAGACGCTGATGTACAGCCGCCCGGACCTGATGCACCGCATCCTGGCGGTGAATGCGGACGCCGTGGCCGCCTACCTGAACGCCCAGATCGACGCCGGCGCCCAGGCCGTGATGGTCTTCGACAGCTGGGGCGGCGTGCTGGCCGACGGGTGCTTTCAGCAGTTCAGCCTGGAATACACCCGGCGCGTGCTGGCGCAGCTCAAGCGCACCGGCGTGGACGGGCAGGATGTGCCGCGCATCGTCTTCACCAAGGGCGGCGGCATCTGGCTCGACGACATGAAGGACATCGACTGCGAGGTGCTCGGCCTGGACTGGACGGCCCACCTGGGCAAGGCCCGCGCCATCGTCGGCGGGCAGGTGGGCGGCCCCGGCAAGGCGCTGCAGGGCAACATCGACCCGAACGTCCTGTTCGCCCCGCCCGAAGCCGTGGCAGCCCAGGTGCGCGCCGTGCTCGACAGCTTCGGCACGCCGCACACTGACAAGACCACCACCGGCCCCACGCACATCTTCAACCTGGGCCACGGCATCAGCCAGTTCACCCCGCCCGAGCACGTGGCCGCGCTGGTGGAAGCCGTGCATGGCTATTCACGCAGCCTGCGGCAGCGGTGAATGCCTACTTACCAGGGCTGCGGCGCCGGCATGACTTATTCACACTGCGGCAGCCGCATCCGGCTTGCCGCGCGGCCCGCAGTGAGCAGCGCAACAAACGGCAACAAATCACTCCGAACCTCGTAAGTGGTTGATTCATATGAAAGTCCTGCGCCTGCCGATTTTGTGGGCACCCTAAGCAAACCACGGCCAGACAAGGGCTTTCGGGCGGCCCAGCCGGGATATCAACAAAGTTATCCACAGAAAATCTGAACTTCCTGTGTTTCCCTCGCAAAATCAAGCACTTGCCGCACGAAGTGAAGGAAAAGTCCCACAGTGGCTGCAACGCCTACCACATCCGGGGATGCTCTTCCCTATTGACAGCGCCAGTTGTTCACATGCTGGCAACTGCGCCCCCTGCGCAGAGCGTCGCCCGACAACCGCTGCGGCACTGTTTGCGGCGCAGCAAAGAACGTTGATTCATAAGCTTTTTTTGTACCGCGCCGTCTACAAATCCGCTAGCGCCCAGTCCAGCCGGGGCGCGCCCCGCAGCCTGTTGCACGCTGCTTTTCAACAAAGTTATCCACAGCACCTCTCATAGCAGTGGGCACGCTTGTGGAATCATGCGGGGCCGCGCCCCCGGTGCCGCCCGCGTTTTCACCCACCGCCCATGCCTGACCGTTCCCCGCCCCCGACCACGCCGCATGACAGCGCAGCCTGCCTGCTCTGCGTGGCCGTGAGCACGCCGGCGCACAGTGGCGTGGGCGAACCGCTGAGCTACGCCAGCCCGCGCCCGCTGCCTGCCGGGACACTGGTGCGCGTGCCGCTGGGCGCGCGCGAGGTGCTGGGCGTGGTCTGGGACGCGCCCGCCGAGCCAGCGGCGCTACCGCCGGGCATGGTGCCGCGCACGGTGGCGGGCGTGCTCGAAGGCGTGGCGCCGCTGGACGCCGCCTGGCGCCGTCTGGTGACCTTCGCCGCGCGCTACTACCAACGCGCGGTGGGCGAGGTGGCGCTGGCCGCCCTGCCCCCACAGCTGCGCGACCTCACGCCCGAGCAGTTGGCGCGGCGCCTGCGCCGCCCCGCACCGCCGGCGCACCCGTCCGAAGCAGTTACAAAAACAATAGCACTTACCGCAGAACAGGCAAGCGCTACGGCCCAAATCGATGCAGAGCGCGGGCCCTTTCTGTTGTTCGGCAGCACGGGCAGCGGCAAGACCGAGGTGTACCTGCACTGCGTGCAGCGCGCCCTGGCCGGCCATCCCGCCGCACAGGCACTGGTGATGGTGCCCGAGATCAACCTCACCCCGCAGCTGGAGGCGCGCTTTCGCGAGCGCTTCGCGCCCCTGTACGGCGAGGCGGCCGTGGTCAGCATGCACAGCGGGATGACGCCGGCACAGCGCCTGAAGAGCTGGCTCGCCGCGCATACGGGCGCTGCGCGCATCGTGCTCGGCACGCGCATGGCGGTGTTCGCCAGCCTGCCGGGGCTGGCACTGGTCGTGGTGGACGAGGAGCATGACGCCAGCTACAAGCAGCAGGAGGGCGCGCGCTACTCCGCGCGCGACCTGGCGCTGTGGCGCGGACGCGAGCAGGGCGCCAAGGTGATCCTGGGCAGCGCCACCCCGTCGCTGGAGAGCTGGCATGCCAGCACCCCGGCCAGCGAGGGGGGCCCGGGCCGTTATCTGCGCCTGCACATGCCCAGCCGTATCGGCTCAGGGGACGGCGCCGGCACAGGCGAGCTGCCGCGCGTGCGCCTGGTGGACATGGGACAACAGCCGCGCAGTTCGGGGGCGGGTGGCGTGTTCTCGCCCCCGCTGCTGGCCGCCATCACCGAACGGGTGCAGCGCGGGGAGCAATGTCTGGTGCTGCTCAACCGCCGGGGCTTTGCACCCGTGCTGCACTGCCATGACTGCAGCTGGAAGAGCGACTGCCCGCACTGCAGCGCCCACCAGGTGTTCCACAAGAGCGACCGCACGCTGCGCTGCCACCACTGTGGCTTTACGCAACGCGTGCCGCGCGCCTGCCCCAGCTGCGGCAACCCGGACATCCTGCCCCTGGGCCGGGGCACCGAGCAGCTGGAAGAGCAACTGGCCGCCCTGCTGCGCAACGTGATCACCCCGGACCGCCGCGCCGCGCGCGTGGCACGCATCGACGCCGACACCACCCGCGCCAAGGGGGCGCTGGAGGAGCAACTGGCCCAGGTGCACAGCGGCGAGGTGGACGTGCTGGTCGGCACGCAGATGGTGGCCAAGGGACATGACTTTCGGCGCATCACCCTGGTGGCGGCCGTGCAGCCCGACGGAGCGCTCTTCAGCAGCGACTTTCGCGCGCCCGAGCGCATGTTCGCCCTGCTGATGCAGGCCGCGGGCCGCGCGGGGCGCGATGCGCGCTATGTGGCCGCGCAGGGCAGCCCGCCCGAGATGTGGATCCAGACCTGGCACCCCGACCACGCCGTCTATGCCGCGCTGCGCCGCCACGACTACCCGGCCTTTGCCGCGCGCCAGCTGGCCGAACGCCAGGAAGCCGGCATGCCGCCCTTCGCCTATCAGGCGCTGGTGCGCGCGGACGCCCGCACGCAGGAGGCGGCCCAGGCCTTCCTGCAGGCCGCCAGCGACGCCGCGCGCGCCGCCGGGCTGCCGGGGCTGGACCAGGTCTTTCTGTTCCCGCCGGTGCCGCTCGCCATCCAGCGCGTGGCCAATGTGGAGCGCGCGCAGATGCTGCTGGAAAGCCCCCAGCGCGGTGCGCTGCAGCGCTTTCTGGCCGCATGGCAGCCGCTGCTGCATGCCGAGCGCCCGCGCCACCGCGGCCTGGTGCGCTGGCTGGTGGACGTGGACCCGCAGGCGATCTGAGGCCGCCACCGCTGCGGGCGGTGCCCGCGGGTTTTCTCGCATGGCATGCGCTGCGCCATCGGGGCAAAGTTCCGCCCCCGGTCCACGAGACCGCTTTTCTTTTTTGGAACCCACAATGACCTTCCAAGCGTTTCGCATGTCGCTGGTGGCCGCTGCCATCACCGTTGCCGGTTTTGCCGGCGCCCCCACCCTCGCCCACGCGCAGGACACGCGCGCCACGGCGGCCACGCAGGCCCAGCCGGCCGCCGCCAAGCCCCGCGTGGTGGTGCTGGCAACGGGCGGCACGATCGCCGGCGCCGGCGCCTCGGCCATGAACAGCGCCACCTACACGGCCGCCAAGGTGCCCGTGGACAAGCTGCTGGCCGGCCTGCCCGAGCTGTCCAACGTCGCCCAGGTGTCGGGCGAACAGGTGTTCCAGATCGCTTCCGAGAGCTTCACCAACGAACACCTGCTGAAGTTGGCCCAGCGCGTGTCGCAACTGGCCAAGCAGGGCGACGTGGACGGCATCGTCATCACCCATGGCACCGACACGCTGGCCGAGACCGCCTACTTCCTGAGCCTGACAGTGCGCACCGACAAGCCGATCGCGCTGGTCGGCTCCATGCGCCCGGGTACTGCCCTGTCGGCCGACGGCGCGCTGAACCTGGTCAACGCCGTGAGCGTGGCGGCCTCCAAGGATGCGCGCGGCAAGGGCGTGCTGGTCACCATGAACGACGAGATCAACACCGCGCGCGACGTGAACAAGGACATCAACATCCAGACCAGCGCCTTCAAGAGCCAGTGGGGCCCGCTGGGCATGGTGGTGGAGGGGAAGAATTACTGGTTCCGCGCGCCGGTGAAGCGCCACACCACGCAATCGGAATTCGACATCGACAGCATCACCTCGCTGCCCCAGGTGGACATCGTCTATGCCTACGGCAACGTGCAGCCCACGGCCGTGAACGCGCTGGTGGCCGGCGGCGCCAAGGCCATCATCCATGCCGGCACGGGCAACGGCTCAGTGGCCGACCGCATGGTCAAGCCGCTGCAGGACGCGCGCGCCAAGGGCGTGGTCATCGTGCGTTCGGCGCGCGTGCCCTACGGCTTCGTGCTGCGCAACGCCGAGCAGCCCGACGACAAGCACGACTGGGTGGTGGCCCACGATCTGCGCCCCGAAAAGGCGCGCATCCTGACCATGCTCGCCCTGGCCAAGGGCGCCAGCACGCAGGAACTGCAGCGCATGTTCTGGGAGTATTGAAGTCTGCCCCTCAGGCGCCCGCGCCTTCCCCTGCTCTCCCCTCGCGTCGCAATACGGGCAGGGGGACGGCACCCTCGCGGCGCGGCCGGTCCAGGTCCTTGCCCAATGGCCGTCGGTCTGGCGCACGCGGTACAACGGCTGCGCTTCAGGTGGATATTTTTTAGCCAAATCGACACCTAGCGCAGTCCCACCCTGCGCCAAGCGCTCTCATTTTTGAACCAAAAGCGCAACGGCGGCCGAAAAGCTGAGGAAAGCCAGCGCCGTACTCACCAGGATGATGCGCGCCACGCGCCCGCCGTGGGCCCCGAAGCGCTCCACCAGCAGCGCCACGTTGCTCGCGCTGGGCAGCGCGGCCAGCAGCACCATCACCGTGAGCGTGAACGGCGACAGGTCCACCCCCAGCGCCATCGCCGCACGCCCCACGCACCACACCAGCAGCGGGTGCACGACGAGCTTGGCCAGCGCGATCGGCACGTACTGGCCCGGCGGCACGTATTCCTGCTGGTTCATCTGCGAGCGCGCCAGCACCGCGCCAATGGTGAACAGCGCCACCGGCGATGCCGCGCCCGCCAGCATGGCCAGGGTCTGGTCCACGGGGCCCGGCAGCTGCCACTGCAGGACCGACGCCACGCCGCCCAGCACGATGGACCAGGGCATGGGGTTGGTGGCCATGCCGCGCAGCGCGTTGCGCAGCGCCACGGCCACGCCGTGCGCACCCGCGCCATCCAGGCGCGACAGCGCGATGCACGCCGAGCTGGTGATCACCAGGTCCACCGCCAGCACCACGATCACGGTGCCGGCACTGGCCTCGCCCAGCAACGCCACCAGCAGCGGAACACCCATGAAGCCGGTGTTGGGAAAGGCAGCCACCAGCGCGCCGAAGGCCGCATCGTTCCACCCCCGGCGCCGCAGCGTGAGGGCCACCGTGCCGCCCACCATGAGCAGCGCACACAGCAGGTACAGCCCGGCGACGGCCGGGTCCAGCAGCTGTGCGATGGGCGTGCTGGCGCCGAAGCGGTACAGCATGCATGGCAGCGCGAAATACAGCACGAAGCTGTTCAGCCCCCCGATGGCGGACACCGGCAGCGCCCCGGCCCGCGTGGCCAGGTAGCCGCACAGCACGAGGGCGAAGAAGGGGAAGGTGATCAGCAGGACGGACAGCACGGGCGCGATTGTCGCAGCGCCGCCGCGCGCTGAAACGCCTTGTCACCGGGCGTGCCACCCCGGGCAATCACCCTGGTGCGCGCACGCCGCTATCATGCACACCCGCTGTTCTCCCTCTCACCCGCCGCCCGCCGCAACCCGCGGCGCAGGCGCGCCCCGTTCCTCCCGCTGCATCCATGTCCGGTCTCAATCTTGCTCAGTTGCAGGCAGTGCACTACACCGAGGGCCCGTGCCTGGTGCTGGCAGGCGCGGGCTCGGGCAAGACGCGGGTGATCACGCACAAGATCGCGCGGCTGATCGAGACGGGCCTGGCGCCCCGGCGCATTGCCGCCATCACCTTCACCAACAAGGCCGCGGCCGAGATGCGCGAGCGCGCCGCCGGCCTGATCGGCCGCCAGGCCAAGGACGTGCTGGTGTGCACCTTCCACGCCCTGGGCGTGCGCATGGTGCGCGAGGACGGCCATGTGCTGGGCCTCAAGCCCTCGTTCAGCATCCTGGACCAGGACGACGTGACGGGCATCCTCAAGGACTGCGCGGGCGGCACCACCGACCTGGCCACCGCGCGCCAGTGGCAATGGACCATCAGCAACTGGAAGAACCAGGGCTGGGATGCGCGCAAGGCGCTGGCCATGGCCCAGGACGACCATGAGCGCAGCATCGCCCTGATCATGCAGCGCTACGAGGAGCGCCTGACGGCCTACCAGAGCGTGGATTTCGACGACCTGATCGGCATGCCCATGCGCCTCTTGCGCCACCACCCCGAGGTGCGCGAGAAGTGGCAGCGCCTCTTGGGCCACGTGCTGGTGGACGAATACCAGGACACCAACGCCACGCAGTACGAGCTGCTGAAATACCTGGTGGGCGAGCGCGCGCGCTTCACCGCCGTGGGCGACGACGACCAGAGCATCTACGGCTGGCGCGGCGCCACGCTGGACAACCTGAAGAAGCTGCCGCAGGACTTCCCGCAGCTCAACGTCATCAAGCTGGAGCAGAACTACCGCTCGACCAGCGCCATCCTGCGCGCGGCCAACCACGTCATCCAGCCCAATCCCAAGCTGTTTCCCAAGACGCTGTTCAGCGAGCTGGGCGAGGGCGAGCCCGTGCGCGTGGTCGATTGCGACAACGAGGAGCATGAGGCCGAGCGCGCCGTGGCGCGCATCCAGGGCCTGCGGGCAGCCAGCAATCCACCGCCGGCGTGGAAGAACTTCGCCATCCTCTACCGCGCCAACCACCAGGCCAAGCCGTTCGAGAAGGCCCTGCGCAAGGCCAACATCCCCTACAAGGTCTCGGGCGGCACCAGCTTCTTCGACCGCGCCGAGATCAAGGACCTGTGCGCGTGGTTCCGCCTGTGGATCAACAACGACGACGACCCGGCCTTCCTGCGTGCCGTCACCAGCCCGCGGCGTGGCGTGGGCCACACCACGCTGGCGGCGCTGGGCGAGTTCGCCACGCAGCACAAGCAAAGCATGTTCGGCGCGCTGTTCAACGCCATGCTGCCCGCCGTGATCCCCAAGCGGGGCCTGGAAGGCCTGCTGGAGTTCGGCCGCACCGTCAACGACCTGGAGCACCGCGCACGCCACACGCACGGCCACGAAGCCGCGCGTGCCTTCCTGGCCGACTGGCTCAAGGACATGGGCTACGAGCAGCACCTGTACGACAGCGAGGACAGCGAAAAGGTGGCCGCAGCGCGCTGGAGCAACGTGCTGGAGTTCTGCGACTGGATGGCGCAGCGCGCGGGCGGCCAGATCGACGACACCGCGGGCGCGACGGTGCAGGCCGCGACCAAGAGCCTGCTGGAGGTGGCGCAGACCATCGCCCTGCTGTCCACCATCTCCGAGCGCGAACAGGAGCAGGACATGGTGGTGCTGTCCACGCTGCATGCCAGCAAGGGGCTGGAGTGGCCGCACGTGATCCTGGCCGGCGTGACCGAGGGCATGCTGCCCTTCAAGCTGGACGATGACGACGGCCGCCAGCAGAAGGTGAGTGACGACACCCTGCAGCGCCTGCAGGAGGAGCGCCGCCTGATGTACGTGGGCATCACCCGCGCCCAGCGCACGCTGGCCGTGAGCTGGACCAAGAAGCGCAAGAAGGGGCGCGAGATGGTGGCCTGCCAGCCCAGCCGCTTCATTGCCGAGATGAAACTGGACGCCGCCACGGCGCGAGAGAACCCACGCGACAAGTTGCGCCAGTTGCGCGAGGAATTCGCGCGCAAGGCCCAGGCCGCCCCCAGCCCCGCCACGCCCTGAACCCATGTTGAAAACTATATTTTTGATAGCTGCCAGCGCTTTACTGGCAAGCGCTTGCGCCCAAAAACCCTCTCAACCTCCGCGCCCGGCCTGCCCCACGGCCGCGCAGATGGAGCAGCCCGAACTCGTGGGCCGCTGGCAGGCGCGGCTGGACGGCATCGCCGAGCCCGTGCTGCTGGAACTGGGCCCCCACCCCGAATGGGACGGCACGGTGAAGGGACGCATCCAGTGGCCGGGCTTCACCTCGGTGGTGGTGGGCGACGTGCACCAGGGCCGGCTCACCCTGGAAGAGTCGCGCGACGGCACGCGGGTCAGCGGCAACTGGAGCGGCGACGTCGTCGAAGGCAGCTGCGCGCGCGAGATCCGCGGCGAATGGACCGACGAGGCCGACCGGCCCTACACCTTCACCCTGCGCAAGCAGGCCCCTTCCCGGCCCTGACCTGCATGCCAGCCGTCACCGACCACGCGCATCATCCGACCATGACACAGCCTTCACACCCCCTGTCCCGCCTGGGCCTGGCCACCGCGCTGCTGGGCACGGCCCTGCCGCTGGTCAGCTGGGCCCAAACCGCCGCAGTCCCCGCCGTCAACCGGGCGGCCGGCTGGCGCCAGTGCGCCGCACTCACCGGTGACAGCCAGGCACGCCTGGCCTGCTTTGACCAGTGGGCCGGCGAGCAGAGCTGGCAGGCGCCGCCCGCTTCGGCCAGCGCCCAGCCCGCCGCCGCCGCCACGCAGGCGCCGCCCCCGCCGGTGGACGCCACGCTGCCGGCCACGCGCATCATCGACGTGGCGCAGGTGGACGGCTGCCGCGACGGCCAGTACAGCACCCTGTCGCGCTTCTGGGAGCTGGAGACGGGCAGCGACTGCGGGGCGTTCCGCTTTCGCGGGTACCGGCCCATGAGCGTGTCCGTCGTGGGCGCCACCAGCGTCAACCGCCTGCCCACCTCGGGCAGCCCGGACAACAACGCCACCAGCGAGGTGGACTACCGCAAGACCGAGATGCGCGTGCAGCTGTCGGTGCGTACCAAGCTCGCGCAGGGCCTGCTCACGCGCGGCCACCCCACGCTGCGCGACTCGCTGTGGGCGGGCTACACGCAGCAGTCGTACTGGCAGCTGTTCTCGCCGGGCATCTCGCGGCCGTTCCGCAACACGGACCACGAGCCCGAGATCATGTACGTGTACCCCACCGACGCCAAGCTGCCCTTCGGCTGGCGCTGGCGCTACAGCGGCATCGGCCTGGTGCACCAGTCCAACGGCCAGAGCCTGCCGCTGTCGCGCAGCTGGAACCGCGTGTACCTGATGACCGGCATGGAGCTGGACAACCGCTGGACCGTCACCGGCCGTCTGTGGAAGCGCCTGCACGAGAGCGCGGACAGCGACGACAACCCCGGCATCAGCAACTACGTGGGCCGGGCCGAGCTGGGCCTGACCTGGAACGTGGACAAGGACAACACCCTGGCGCTGACCGCACGGCATTCGCTGGGGGCGACCGGGCGCGGCTCGGCACGGCTGGAATGGCTGCAAACCCTCGGAACCAGCCTGGTGGGCAACCGCACCAACCTGCGCCTGCACACCCAGCTGTTCACGGGCTACGGCGACAGCCTGATCGACTACAACCGCAAGCGCACCGTGTTCAGCGTGGGCCTGAGCCTGGTGGATTTCTGAACCCCACAGCGCGAATGGATGGGCGGGCGCGCCACGCGCGCCTGCCGGCCCGATCACAACCGGTTACCCTTTGACCGGGCCGGCGGGTTGAAGGCGCCGCAGTGCGCCGACACAATCGGGCGCACCCCGGCGCCGCCGGGGGCGGGCCCGCGCCCTGCGCAATAAGCGCCTGCTTTCGCGCGGTATTCGCCCCATCACCGGCCAGCGCCGTCCGCACAATGCAGCCCGGAGGACGACGACCATGGACCTGCAATACCAGCTGAAGGCCGGCAGCTACTACCTGTACGACATGCGCGAAACGCCCAGCGCAGTCACGGGCGAGCGTCGCTTCAAGCTCAAGACCGACACCGTGGCCATTGCCTTCGACCTGCATACCGGCGAGGTGCACCAGCACGGCAGCCCGGCACGCATCCAGTCCTGGGCCACGCACACGCGCCGGCGCCTGCGCGCCGCAGGCGCGGCGGACGTGGCCAACGACATCGTCGTCGTCTCCGGTCCGCTGCCCGTGGACGAGCTCAACAAATGCCTGTGGATCAGCGGCTACTGCCGGCGCATGTTCACGCGCCTGGCCAGCCTGCCGCACGGCAAGCTGCAGCGCGCGGCGCAGCAATGGAAAAAAGCAGCCTGAACGCCCTTCTCATCTGCGCCAGCAGCTCTTGATTCAATAGCACAACGGGTCCCGCGGGACCCGTTGTTTCTGGTGTCAGTCCTGCGCGCCTAGGTCGTCGTCCTGGTCGTCATCCTCGGGCAGCTCCTCCGGCTCCGCATGCTTGACCACGGTGACGGGCACGGGACTTTGCTGCACCAGCGCCTGCGATACCGAGCCCAGCAGCGTGCCGCGCAGCCCGCCCAGGCCGCGCGCGCCGATGATGAGCGCGTCGCAGCCGCAGCGCTCCACCATGTCCACCAGCGTGGCCGCCACGGGGCCCAGACCGATCTCGGTCTCATACGGCACGCCCGCGGCCTCCACCATCGCCACGGCCGACGCCATCAGGTGCTGGCCCGCCTCCACGCTCGCGGCGGCCACGGCGTCCGCGCCCTGCGTGGCCAACTCGATCAGCGAGGCCTCTTCCTGCACGTGGCCCAGTACCAGCGTGGCCTGCAGGCCGCCGCGGCGCACCAGGGCCACGCCATGGCGCACCGCGTCGAGCGCGAGTTCGGAGCCATCAACGGCGATCAGGATTCGGAACATGGGGGCACCTCCTTGCAATGCTGTGTCGATAGGGTCAGTGTAGGCCGCGCGGGGCGCTGCGGGCACCAATCCCCGCCGGTGCAGTCTGGGACAATCGCGCCCATGCTCAAGTTTGAAATCCTGGCCACCGACACCTCCAGCCACGCGCGCCGCGGCACGCTCACGCTCAACCACGGCGTGGTGCAGACCCCCATCTTCATGCCCGTGGGCACCTACGGCACCGTCAAGGGCGTGATGCCGCGCAGCCTGCGCGAGATGGGCGCGCAGATCATCCTGGGCAACACCTTCCACCTGTGGATGCGGCCCGGCCTGGACGTGATGCAGAGCTTTGGCGGCCTGCACGGCTTCGAGCAGTGGGACAAGCCCATCCTCACGGACTCGGGCGGGTTCCAGGTCTGGAGCCTGGGCAGCATGCGCAAGATCACCGAAGAAGGCGTGCATTTCGCCTCGCCCGTGAACGGCGACAAGCTGTTCATGTCGCCCGAGGTGAGCATGCAGATCCAGACCACGCTCAACAGCGACATCGTGATGCAGCTGGACGAGTGCACGCCCTACGAGACCAACGGCCACAAGACCACCGAGGCCGAGGCGCGCAAGAGCATGGAGATGAGCCGCCGCTGGGCGGTGCGTTCCAAGAATGAATTCGAGCGCCTGGGCAACCCCAACGCGCTGTTCGGCATCGTGCAGGGCGGCATGTACAAGAACCTGCGCCAGGAATCGCTCGAAGCCCTGGTGGAGATGGACTTCCCCGGCTACGCCGTGGGCGGCGTGAGCGTGGGCGAGCCCAAGGACGAGATGCTGGACATCATGGCGCACACCCCCCACCGCCTGCCCGCGCACAAGCCGCGCTACCTGATGGGTGTGGGCACGCCGGAGGACCTGGTGGAGGGCGTGGCCCAGGGCGTGGACATGTTCGACTGCGTGATGCCCACGCGCAATGCGCGCAACGGCACACTGTTCACGCGCTATGGCGACCTGAAGATCCGCAACGCCCGCCACAAGACCGACCACCAGCCGCTGGACCCGAGCTGTACCTGCCACGCCTGCGCGGGCACCGAGGGCGTAAGCTGGAACGACGGGGGCCGCGGCGGCTTCTCGCGCGCCTACCTGCACCACCTGGACCGCTGCGGCGAGATGCTGGGGCCCATGCTCACCACCATCCACAACCTGCACTACTACCTGAACCTGATGCGCGAGGTGCGCGAAGCGCTGGAGGCCGGGCAGTTCGGCGCCTTCCGCGCGCGCTTCAAGGCCGAGCGCGCACGCGGCGTATAGCGCCGCGTAGGCGGCGGCTGACGGCGAGGGCCGGCGCATTCCGCGCGCGGCGCCGCGCCATCCTTCCTATGCTGGCGCGATGGACACCCGACCGTCGACAGCCGCACCGCTGCACATCGGCACCGCGGGGTGGAACGTGCCGCAGGGCAGCCGGCACCGGTTCCCGGCCGAAGGCTCGCACCTGGAGCGCTACGCCGCCCGGCTGCCCGCCGTGGAGATCAATTCATCGTTCTACCGCCCCCACCAGCGCAGCACGTACGAGCGCTGGGCCGCGTCCACGCCGCCAGCGTTCCGCTTCAGCGTCAAGCTGCCGCGCAGCATCACGCACACGGCGCGCCTGAAGGGCACGGACGCGCTGCTGGAGGCTTTCCTGGAACAGGTGCAGGGGCTGGGGGAGCGCCTGGGCTGTCTGCTGGTGCAATTGCCGCCCAGCCTGCGGCTCGACCGGCCCGTCGCCGAGGCGTTCCTGCGCGGCCTGCGCGAACGGCATCCGCACGGCAGCGTTGCCGTGGAGCCGCGCCACGCCAGCTGGTTCACGCCGGAGGGCGACACGCTGCTGCGCGCCTGGCAGGCCGGCCGCGTGCTGGCCGACCCGGTGCTGCACGCGGGCGGCGAGGTGCCCGGCGGCTGGCCCGGCCTGGTCTACTGCCGTCTGCATGGCGCACCGCGCGTGTACTACTCGGCCTATGACGCGGCGCTGGTCGACGCGCTAGCGGTACGGCTGCGGGTCGCCACCCTGGCAGCGCGCAGCGTGTGGTGCATCTTCGACAACACGGCCAGCGGCGCGGCGGCTGCCAACGCGCTGGACCTGCACCAGGCCTGCGCCTAGCGATTCCCTGCCGCGCCGGGCATCGCACCGTGGGGCGGCGTACCGGTGGGGGCCGCGCCGGCGGGCGGCATGCCCGAGGGGACCGCACCGGCAGGGGCCGCACCGGGCGAGGCCATCCCGGACGGCGCCGCACCGGCCCCGCAGGCATGGCAGAAACGGGCGAAGGCGCTCTTGCGCGTGCCGCAGGCACCGCAGCGGTCGAACAGGCCGATGCCGCAGTGCGGGCAGAAGTCGGTCACCCCGTCCTTCAGGTCCACCAGCCGTTCGCACCCCGGGCACACGCCCTTGGCCAGGCGCGCCAGGGCCACGTCGTAGCCCAGCTCCTTGCGGCGCTCCTGCTCGGGCAGGGCCTCGGCCTGTTTCTGGCGCTCCAGGTAGCGGTTGAGCGCAAGGATGGCGTAGCGCCCCACCAGCGCCGTGACCACGATGCCCACCACGTAGCGCACGTAGCCGCCATAGCTGGGCAGGTAGGGCACCAGCTCCACGAAGAACGCGAACACCGCGAAGAAGATGAAGCCCCACACGAACGGCCACCAGGTGCTCTTGCGCTTTTTGGCGAACAGCCAGCCTGCCGCCACCAGCAGCGGCAGCGTGAGCGCCAGGCGGTAGAGGAACACGCGCAACTCCACCTTGCGCCGCTCGGCGGCCATCTTCTCGTAGCCGCCCTGCTCCAGGCGCCCCAGGCGCTGCTGCGCGGCCTGCGCGGCCTGGCGCGCGTCCAGCAGGGCTTGGTCCTGCGCCTGCACGGCCTGCTGGGCCCGGCGCTCCTGGGCCTTGAGGGCGTCCAGCGCCTGGGTGCGCGCGATCACCTCGGGGTCGTGCTCGGCGCGCTGGGTGGCGCGGCGTGCGGCCAGCCAGTTGCTGAAGGTCTCGCGCTCGGCCTGCGTCTCGCTGCGCGCCTTGGCGTGCTGCAGCCGGGCCTGCTCCAGCGCGGTCTGGGCCTCCTGCTCGGCCTGGCGCGCTTCCTTGACCTGGGCGCGCAGCGCCTGGGCGGCGTTGCGGTCCAGGAAGTCGTCCAGCTGCAAGGGCGCCTCCACCTTGGGCAGGTCGCCCACGATGGTGCCGCCCAGCCCGATCAGAAAGCTGGCGAACACCAGCGCCACCAGCCACAGGCCGCGGCGAAACCATTTCTCCGACAGTCGCAATGCCTTGCTCATGTGTGATCCCTCACGATGTTTGCTATTGGAATAGTAGCTGCTCGCGCTTGATGGATAAGCGCAGGAGCCCATTTTTGCTTAAAACTTCTCCGGGCCCAGCACCTGCACCTGCGGGGCGCCCGCCAGCCGCGCATGCTGCAGCCATGCGAGGGCGGAGTCCACCGTCACGGTCTCGATGCGGTCGGCGTAGCGCTGCGCGGACGGATGGTCGTCGAAGGCGACGTTGGCCGCCGTCATGCGCCCGCCCAGCCGCGTGAGCGGCCCGATGCGCAGCACCGTGGGCTGGTAGCCCTGCAGCCGCAGCCAGGCCTGGGCCTGCGCGCGGGTCTGGGCGCGCTCGGGCTCCATGGCCAGGGCCAGGGTCTCCAGCGCCCACTGGTTGGACTGCTGGTAGGTCGTGCCCCACGCATAGCTCACCATGCTGTAGGCACGCTGGTGCAGCCGCGTGGCGCGCGCCGTCGGCCAGCACGGGCAGCAGCGCCTGCTGCACGGCGGGCGTGGGTACGGCCCACACGGCCTCGTGGCGCCACAGGTCGTCCAGGAAGAACTCGCCCAGCCCCTGGCGGTACACGGCGGCCACGGCGGTGCCGCAGTCGTTGAGCTTGTGCACCACGCGCCACGGGCCCTCGGGCGTCTTGTAGGCCCAGCCCAGGTGCGAGTAGCGCAGGCCGTAGCGGGACAAGTCCTGCCCCGCGCGCGCCAGCACCACCACGCGGGCGCCGCTGGCGTCCAGCGCCTGGGCCGTCTGCTGCGCCAGCTGCATGCCCTGGGCGATGGTCTGCGCCGTGGGCTGGTGCGGCTCGCAGGAGCGGCCCGCATGTGCCGCCATGGCCGCCAGTGCCAGGGCGGCGGCCGCGATCCAGTGCAGGGTGCGCATGGTCAGAGCCTTTCGTTGTGCAGCAGCGCGCGGCCCAGCGCGTTGGGCACGAAGGCCAGCACCTCGCCCGCGGCCGACAGGATCACGCCCGTGCCGATCACGCTGCAGGTGAGCACCGTGCCCACGGCACCACTGGCGGCACCGGCGGCGCGGCCCGAGACCTCCACGCTGGCCTGGGCGCCGTCCGATGCACGCTCCAGCAGGTACACCGTGCCCGTGGCCGAGGCCTGCACGGCCTTCACCGTGAGCACCGCGCCGCCCACCGACAGCGCCGCCGGCAGGGCCACCACGGCGCCCGCCGCCGCGGACGCCCCGCCCGCGGCCACGACCACGGAGGCCACCGGCATCAGCGACAGCGCGGCAGAGGCCTCGCTGTGCGCCCGCGCCGGCAGCGCCGCGCCGCACAGCAGGCCCAGCGCCAGCAGCGCGGGGGCGAAGGTCTTGCGAAAAAGGGTTGGCATGTGGGTCTCCTGCGCGGCGGGCATCATTCAGCGGCCTCGGTGCGGGCCTGCAGGCGGCTGCGCAGGCGGGCGTCGGCCAGATCCGCCTCGTGGCGGTCGCGCAGCATCTTGGCCAGCGTGAACGCGCAGGTGATGAGGTATAGCCAGCTCACGCCCAAAAAGGCCTTGTAGGTGGCGCTGATCGCCATGCCCCACAGCCCCCAGCCGGTGAGCCCCATGGCCACCGCAAAGCCGCCCCAGACGACGAGCTTCCACAGCGGGGTGTCGCCACCGCCCTGGCCGGCGCCGCGGCGCGCGCCCTGGTTGTCGCGCACGAACTTGGCCAGCATGAAGGCCGCCGACAGGCAGAACACGTAGCCCATGAACATGAAGGCCACCTCCAGCCGCTCGCCCGGCAGCCAGGCCAGGCCGGTGGCGCACAGGAACACGGCGATGCCGAACGAGGCCCACACCTGGAACTGCCAGGCCCGCGTGTCGCGCTGGAGGGTGGGGGTAGAGGAATGCATGGTGGTCGGTGCCCGCAGGCGTTGGTTGAACACGGGGCGGATGCTGCGGCCGCACGGCGCCAAAGCAGCCGATATTCCGACGCAGTAACCTATCCAGCATCGAAAAGTATCGCCATGCGATACCGCATTCAGATCGCCAGCGGCAGCTCGGTGGTGGACAGCACGTTGCGCAGCACCATGAACGAGCGCACCTGCCGCACGCCCGGCAGGTACAGCAGCTGCTCGGCATGCAGGCGGTTGAAGCTCTCGCTGTCGCGCGTGCGGATCAGCATGAAGTAGTCGAATTCGCCCGTGACCACGTGGCATTCCATGCAGCCCGAGATCTTGGCCGCCGCCTTCTCGAAGGCCGAGAACGACTCGGGCGTGGAGCGGTCCAGCACCACGCCGATCATCACCAGCATGCCCGCACCCACCGCCTGCGGGTTCAGCCGCGCCACCACGCCATCGATGAAGCCCAGCCGCTTGAGCCGCTCCACGCGGCGCAGGCAGGCCGGCGGGCTCAGGTGCACCTTGGCCGCCAGGGCCACGTTGGACAGCGACGCGTCGCGCTGCAGCAGGCGCAGGATGGCGCGGTCGGTGCGGTCCACCTCGGCACCCTCTGCCGCGGCATTCACGTTGCGTTTTTTTATTGCGGCCATGGCTTGATTTGAGAAATGAAATACTGCTATTTAGCGGTGAGTACTTTTTTTGATTCTTGAAATCATCTTATTTCACAACCCTGTTAATGCGCGGTTTTCCTACGATGCAAGGCACCTTCCCCATCGACCGGAACACCGCCATGAACCTGCAGAAATTCCCCCGCCATCCCCTGACCTTCGGCCCCACGCCCATCCAGCCGCTCAAGCGCCTGTCGCAGCACCTGGGCGGCAAGGTAGAGCTGTACGCCAAGCGCGAGGACTGCAACTCGGGCCTGGCCTTCGGCGGCAACAAGACGCGCAAGTTGGAGTACCTGATCCCCGAGGCAATTGCCGGCGGCTACGACACGCTGGTGTCCATCGGCGGCATCCAGTCCAACCAGACGCGCCAGGTGGCCGCCGTGGCCGCGCATTTGGGGCTCAAGTGCGTGCTGGTGCAGGAGAACTGGGTCAACTACTCCGATGCGGTGTACGACCGCGTCGGCAACATCGAGATGAGCCGCATCCTGGGCGCCGACGTGCGCCTGGACGCGGCGGGCTTCGACATCGGCATCCGCCCGAGCTGGGAGCAGGCCATGGCGGACGTGAAGCAGGCCGGCGGCAAGCCCTTTCCCATTCCTGCTGGCTGCTCCGAGCACCCTTATGGCGGCCTGGGCTTCGTCGGCTTTGCCGAGGAAGTGCGCCAGCAGGAAAAAGAGCTGGGCTTTCGGTTTGACTACATCGTCGTGTGCTCGGTCACGGGCAGCACGCAGGCGGGCATGGTGGTGGGCTTTGCCGCCGACGGGCGCGCGAGCCGGGTGATCGGCATCGACGCATCGGCCACGCCCGAGAAGACCCACGCGCAGATCCTGCGCATCGCGCAGAGCACCGCCGATCTGGTGGAGCTGGGCCAGGACATCACCGCCGAGGATGTGGTGCTGGACACGCGCTACGGCGGCCCGGAATACGGCCTGCCCAATGAAGGCACGCTGGAGGCCATCCGCCTGTGCGCTCGCCAGGAGGGCATGCTCACGGACCCGGTGTACGAGGGCAAGTCCATGCACGGCATGATCGAGCGGGTGCGCAACGGCGAATTCCCGGCCGGATCGAAGGTGCTGTACGCGCATCTGGGCGGCGTGCCGGCCCTGAACGCGTACAGCTTTCTTTTTCGCAACGGCTGAAGCCGCAGCGGATGCGCAGGCCCTGGGGCGCCTGCTGGCTCAGGCGCTGATCTGAAGCAGCCCCGCCACCCGCTCACGCAGCAGGGCGGGCTGCACCTCGGCAGCCGGCAGCGGTGCGCCGACGTTCAGCCCCACGCGGTTGAACATGCCGCGGCGGAACGGCCGCACCATGGCGCCGCCCTGCTCGATGCGGCTGAAGAACGAGCCCCACAGGTTGGTCAGCGCCATGGGCACCACCGGCGCCTGCACGCCGTCGGCCTGCGCGCGTTCGATGATCTTCATGATGCCGCCCTTGAACGCCTGCAGTTGCCCGTCGCGCGTGATGCCGCCCTCGGGGAAGATGGCGAGCAGGTCGCCGCCCTTCAGCACCTGGGCCGCGCGCTCGAACGCGGCTTCGTAGGTGGCGGCATCGTCCTTTTGCGGCGCGACGGGAATGGCCTTGGCCAGGCGGAACAGCGCACCCAGCACCGGGATGCGGAAGATGCGGTGGTCCATGATGAAGTAGATGGGGCGGGGGCTGGCCGCCATCAGCAGCACGGCATCGACGAAGCTCACATGGTTGCAGGCCAGGATGGCCGCGCCCTCCGTGGGAATGTGCTCGTCGCCGCGCACCTTGAAACGGTAGATGCAGCGCGACAGCACCCAGGCCACGAAGCGCAGCAGGTACTCGGGCACCAGCAGGAAGATGTAGAACGCCACCACCGCATTGGCGATGCCGGTGAACAGGAAGATCTGCGGCACCGTGAAGCCCGCCGACAGCAGCGCCCCCGCGAGCACGGCACTGGCGATCATGAACAGCGCGTTGAGGATGTTGTTGGCGGCGATGATGCGCGCGCGGTGCGTGGGCTGGCTGCGCATCTGGATCAACGCGTACATGGGCACGCTGTACAGGCCCGCGAACAGCGACAGCAGCAGCAGGTCGGTCATCACGCGCCAGTGCGCGGGCTGCGCCGCGAAGGCCGCCAGGGTGAGCACCTCCGACGGCGGCAGGGCCCGCGAGGCGAAGTACAGGTCGATGGCGAACACGCTCATGCCGATGGCGCCCAGCGGCACCAGGCCGATCTCCACATGCCGGCGCGAGAGCACCTCGCACAGCAGCGAGCCGATGCCGATGCCCACCGAGAACACCACCAGCAGCAGCGACGCCACCTGTTCGTTGCCATGCAGCACGTCCTTGGCGAAGCTGGGGAACTGCGACAGGAACACCGCGCCGAAGAACCACATCCACGAGATGCCCAGCAGCGAGCGGAACACCACGGTGTTGCCGTGCGCCAGCTTCAGGTTGCGCCACGTCTCGCTGACCGGGTTCCAGTTCACCGTCAGGCCCGGGTCGGTGGCCGGGGCCGGCGGAATGAACTGCGCCACCAGGCGGCCCAGCAAAGCCAGCGCCAGACAGGCCAACGCCACCGTGGTGTGGCCGATGCCCGGCAGCGCCACCAGCAGACCGCCCGCGACGTTGCCCAGCAGGATGGCGACGAAGGTGCCCATCTCCACCATGCCGTTGCCGCCCGTCAGCTCGCGCTCGTTCAAGGCCTGCGGCAGGTAGGCGAACTTCACGGGGCCGAACAGCGTGGAATGCAGCCCCATCAGGAACACGCAGCCCAGCAGGATGGCCGCGCTGCCGGCCACGAAGCCCCCGCCCGCCACCAGCATGATGGCGATCTCCAGGTTCTTCACGAAGCGGATGATGCGCGTCTTCTCGTACTTGTCCGTGAGCTGCCCCGCCGTGGCGGAAAACAGCAGGAACGGCAGGATGAACAGCGCGCCGATCACCAGTCCCGCCAGCGCCGGCGGCATCCACGACACGCTGAGCTGGTAGGTCACCATCACCGTGAAGGCGAACTTGAACAGGTTGTCGTTGGCCGCGCCGGCGAACTGCGTCCAGAAGAACGGCGCGAAGCGGCGCTGGCGCAGCAGCGCGAACTGGTTGGGGTGCGCCGCCGCCTCGGCAGGCTGGGCGGTGGGCGACAAGGTCACGGGGTGCTGCGCGCTCATATGCGGTGTGCTGGGGTGTGAAGGTGCCGCGCATTGTGCGCACAAAGCCCGCACAGGCCAGCCGCTTGTGGGCCTTGGTGGCTTGGATCACACTTAGGGTATCGCCATTCGATACTTTTCACCTCCAGCACCCCATGAGCACCACCGCCGACCTCGTCATCGCCCTGAAGAAGGAACTCAAGTCCGCCCAGATGACCTATGCCAGCCTGGCACAGGCGCTGGGCATGGCCGAGTCCAGCGTCAAGCGCATGCTGGCCAAGGGCGACATGCCGCTGTCGCGCATCGACGCCATCTGCCGCTTGCTGCGGCTGGACTTTGCCGACCTGGCGCGGCGCGTGGCCGACAGCCAGCCGCTGCTGAGCGAGCTGACGCAGGAGCAGGAAAAGGCCGTGGTGGCCGACAAGAAGCTGCTGCTGATGGCGATCTGCGTGCTGAGCCAGTGGACCCTGGAGCAGATCACCACCACCTACCGGCTGAGCGAGGCCGAGGGCATCCAGTACCTGGCGCAGCTCGACCGCATCGGCATCATCGAGTTGCGCCCGCTCAACCGCTACCGCCTGAAGCTTGCCAAGACCTTCCGCTGGCGCCCGCACGGGCCGGTGATGCACTACTTCCGCGACCATGCACTGCTGGACTACTTCAACGGCGGCTTCGACGCGCCGGGCGAGGGCGTGCTGCTGGTGCACGGCTCCATCGCACGCAGCCTGGCGCCCGCGTTCACCGAGCGGCTGCAGCGCGTGGCGCAGGATTTCGCGCAGCAGCACCTGGCCGACCAGCGCCTGCCCGAGCGTGAGCGCGAGGGCTACACCCTGCTGCTGGCCATGCGCAGCTGGGAGTTCGAGGCCTTTGCCCAGATGCGCCGCACCGCAAGGCCGTGATGCTCCTTTATTAATAGCTTATGGCGCTTGATGGACGGGTGCCAGCGCCTTAAAACACCCAAAACCCGACGCAGTCGGCCTGCCATTGACTTCCCCCTTCGCGGTGCCCACACTGGACCATCCGTCGCCCCCACACGCCTGCACGCACAGGTTCTCGCGCCCACTGGAGCAGAACCGGCAGTGCCCACAGGTCCACCCCAGCCAAGGAACGCCTACCCGCGGTCCCTGCCGCCAGCCCCGCACGCCCGGCCCCAGGCCGGCGACACGGGCCACGATCTCATGCCCCGGCACGAGGGGCCACACCGCATCCGGCAGCTCGCCGTCACGCAGATGGAGGTCCGTGCGGCACACGCCGCAGGCTTGCACCGCCAGCAGCAACTGGCCTGCCTGCGGAACGGGGCACGGCAACTCCGCCAGCCGCAGCGGCTGGCCGGGTCCGTCCAGCACCATGGCGCGCATGGTCGGTCCTCACACCGGGGCCGTGTCAGCCGCCGCGTTCTGCCTGCAAGTGCCGCGCCAACTCCTGCAAGCTCAGGTGCGTCAGATCCTCTGCATGGCTGGCCACCAGCCGCTGGTGGGTGGCACCATCCAGCTGTTCCATCAGCTCGCCCAGGAAGGGGTTGGACGCGAACACGGCCACGCGGCTGCGCTCGGCCGCGCCCACGGCCTCGCGCAGCGCGTGGGCCACCTCGCGCGCGAAGGTGCGCCGCTCCTGCGCGGCGGCCTCGCTGCGCGGCGCCAGACCGCTGCGTCCTGCAATCGAATGTCCGGGCGGCTCATGCCCCGCCGCACTGCCATGCAGGCGGGCGGCCGGATGCGTCAGGCATTGCCTTTCCGTCCAGTGCATGGCTGCCGCAGGGTCAAGCTCCAGCAGGCGCGCCATCGAGCCATTGGCCACCAGGGCCCAGTTGGGTGTGTCCATGCAAGCCCCCCAGTTCTCCAAGCCGTGTGCGGTGTTTGATCTTGGGGGCGGCCCCAGAGGGGTCAATCCCACGGTACATGCAAGCAATCGTGGCGTGGCGGGCGGTGCGCCAAGCACCGCGGCGCCTCGCCGCGCACTGGTCGCGCCTCTCTCACTATTGAAAAAGGAGCTTGTGGCGCTTCTCTGACAAGGGCTGCAGCCTTTCCAACACCTGAATCCTGCCCGCCGAAAGGCCGCCGTCACACCTGCTCACAAACCTTTGCCGGGGATGCAACAACGCGGCCGAAACGTTGACATGCGGCCCGCAGCATGGAGTCTCCCGCAGCGCCCCACGCTGCATCCCACAACACAGGAGAACGCCATGGTCCGCACCACCACCCTTGCCGCAGCCGGCAGCCTCGTCGCCCTGCTGTCATTGGCAGGCGCCGCGCATGCGGCCACCAACGCCACCGTCGTGATCCAGGCCGGCACGCCCCACTACTCGGCACCGCCCGCCTACGCGGTGCAATACCACGCGCCACCGCCTCCACGCTACGAGCGCGTGCCCCCGCCGCGCCGCGGCATGGTCTGGTCGCAGGGCCACTGGGAATGGCGCGGCCACCGCCATGTGTGGGTGCCCGGCCAGTGGATGCAGGTGCGCCACGGCCACCATTACCGCCAGCCGCGTTGGGTGCAGCGCGGTGACCAATGGCGCTTCGTGCGCGGCGGCTGGGACCGCGATGGCGACGGCGTGCCCAACCGCCACGACCGCCGGCCCGACAACCCCTACCGGAGATGAACGGCCGAGCGCCGGTCGTCCGCGCCCAGCATGGCCCGGGACGGCGACGGGCCGTCCATATGCATATAGCGCGTGCGCATGTGAATTTCTCCACAATGGGCGTGTTTCGGCTGTGCCTACACGATAGGGCGCCGCCTTGCACTGACCCATCACAAGGAAATTCGCCATGCCCCTCCTGCGCCACGCCACCGCCGCCCTGGCCACGCTGCTGACCGTCACATCCGCTCTCGCCCAGGCCACGGACTGGCCCAAGCAGCCCGTCACGCTGATCATGGGCTTTCCGGCCGGATCGGGCGTGGACGTGGTGGCGCGCGCGGTGCAGGAGCCGCTGGGCCAGAAACTCGGCCAGCCCGTGGTCATCGACTACAAGTCCGGCGCGGCCGGCAACATCGCCAGTGAGTACGTGGCCCGCGCCAAGGCCGACGGCTACACCCTGGCCTTCGGCACGGCCGCCACGCACGGCAGCAATGCCGCGCTCTACAAGAACCTGCCGTTCGACGTGGAGGCCGACTTCGTGCCCGTCGCCCCGCTGATCGACGTGTCCAACGTGCTCACCATCAACCCCGCGGTGATCGACGCCAAGAACCTCAAGGAGTTCGTCGAGACCGTGCGCGCCAACCCGGGCAAGTACAACTTCGCATCCACCGGCAACGGCACGGGCACGCACATGGCCTTTGCCGAGCTGAATGCGCGCCTGGGCCTGAACATGGTGCACGTGCCCTACAAGGGCGGGCCCGAGGCCATCACCTCCGTGCTGCGCGGAGAGACCTGCTGCATCATGAACCAGGTGCAGACCGTGCTGCCGCACTACAAGACCGGCAAGGTGCGCCTGCTGGGAGTGACCACGGCCAAGCCTGTGGCGGCCGTGAAGGAGGTGCCGCCCATCGGCGCCAGCGGCCTGCCCGGCACCAAGGGCTTTGATAGCTCGATCTGGTTCGGCATCTTCGCGCCCAAGGGCACCGACCCGGCCGTGGTCCAGAAGCTGAACACCGCCTTGCGCGAGGTGCTGGAGCAGCCCGACGTGCGCCAGCGCTTCGAGTCGCAGGGCAACACGGTGCGCATCGAAACGCCCGAGCAGTTCCGCCAAACGGTCCACAAGGACCGCGCGAAGTGGGCGCAGGTGGTGAAGGACGCCAAAATCAGCATCGACTGATTTCGCCCTCCACGCTTTCTTCGACGTCCTCCATGTCTTTTTCGCTTCCCCTGGGGGCGGCCGGCCTGGCCGCCCTCGAAGACCGCCTGCGGCACGACCTGCTCACCCTCAACTGGCGCGCCCGCGCATGGCTGCCGCCACGCACCCATGAAGGGCAGCCCGTCACCGACGTGCTCATCATCGGCGCCGGCCAGGCGGGCCTGGCGGCCAGCATGGCGCTGGCGCAGCAGGGCATTGCCGCCGTGCTGCTGGACCGCGCGCGCGCCGACTACGAGGGCCCCTGGGCCACCACGGCGCGCATGGACACGCTGCGCTCGCCCAAGGAGCTCACCGGCCCCGCGCTCGGCGTGCCCTCGCTCACCTTCCGCGCCTGGTTCGAGGCCCAGTGGGGCCGTGAGGCCTGGGCCGCGCTCGACAAGATCCCGCGCCTGCAGTGGATGGACTACCTGCGCTGGTACCGCCGCGTGACGCAGGCCGACGTGCGCAATGAACACACCGTCACCGCCGTGCACCCACGCGCCGACGGCCTGGTGGCGGTGGACGTGCAGGCCCCCGCCGGCCACGCCACCTGGCTGGCGCGCCGCGTGGTGCTGGCCACGGGCCGCGACGGCCTGGGCGGCCCGCAGGTCCCTGCCTTCATGCGGGGCGTGGCCCACGCCGCACAGGGTGGCCTGTGGGCGCATTCGTCCGACGTGCTGGACTACGCCACGCTCAAGGGCAAGCGCGTGGGCGTGATCGGCATGGGCTCGTCCGCCATGGACAGCGCCGGCACGGCGCTGGAATGCGGCGCCGCCAGCGTGGACCTGATCGCGCGTCGCGCGGTGATGCCCACGGTGAACAAGTCCAAGGGCTCGGGCGTGCCCGGCCTCACGCAGGGGCACCACGACCTGCCCGACGCATGGAAGTGGCGCATCCGCCATTACATCAACGTGCAGCAGGTGCCGCCGCCGCACGGCAGCACGCTGCGCGTGTCGCGGCACGCCCATGCGTTCTTCCACTTCGGTTGCGCGGTGCAGGGCGTCACGCAGGTGGGCGACGCGCTGCACGTAGCGACGGCCAAGGGCACGTTTGCGTTCGACTTCCTGGTCCTCGCCACGGGCTTCGTGATCGACTGGGCACAAAAGCCCGAGTTCGCGCCGTTTGCGCGCCATGTGCGCACCTGGGGCGAGCGCTACCAGCCGCCCGCCGGCGATGAAGACCGCGAACTGTCCGACTCGCCCGACCTCGGCCCGGTGTTCGAATTCCGCGAGAAAGCCGCCGGCGCCTGCCCTGGCCTGGACCGCATCCACTGCTTCTGCTACCCCGCGGCGCTGTCACACGGCACGGTGTCGGGCGACATTCCCGCCATCAGCGACGGCGCACGGCGCCTGGCCAGCGGCATCGCCGGCCTGCTGTACCGCGAGGACGTGGAGCACCACTTCGCCGCGCTGCAGGCCTATGCCGAGCCGGAACTGCTGGGCGACGAATGGACGCCCGCCGACACCTCCCAACGCATCCTGCCTTCGCCATGACCGACACCATCGACCAACTCGCCCGCCTGGGCCATGCCCCCCATGCCCAGGCCGCGCGCCAACAGCGCGCCAAGGCCATCACCGCCACCCAGGCCTGCGAAGACCTGCTGCTCGCGCCCGCACTGCCCGGGGGCCTGGCGCTGGCCGAGCGCCTGTCCGTGGCCCAGGCCGTGGCGGCCGCCAGCGGCGTGGCAACGCTGGCCGACCATTACGGCGCGCGCCTGGCCGGCCTGCCCGCCCCCGCGGCGGATGCCCGCTGGCAAGCCATCACGCATTTCACGCAGCTGCTGGCCACGCAGCCCGCCGCGGCCGACCGCGCGGTCCTGCTCGCCCTGCCCCAGGCGGGCCTCGCCACGCCGGACGTGGTGCTGCTCGCGCAGCTCATCGGCTTCGTGGCCTACCAGGCGCGGTTGGTGGCAGGCGTGGCGGCGCTGGCCGCCCTCGGCCCCGCGGGCGCTGCGGCCGCGCCGGTCGCACCCGCCACGCCAGAAGCGCCCTTCGTGCACCCTGCCAACCTGCCCCCGCCCGGCGAGCCGCTGCGCCTGGCCGGCTACACCAGCGAGACGCTGGACTGGAAGGCCTGGCTGCCCGTGGTGGACCCCGCCACCGCCAGCGCCGAGCAGAACGCCGTGCTGGACGCAAGCCACCCCAAGGCACGCACGTCGGACTTTTACCTCGTGCTGGCGCACCAGCCCCGCGTGCTGGCCGAGCGCTCGGAGGCGTTCAACGCCATCATGTACGCGCCTGGCGGCCTGCCGCGCGCCGAGCGCGAGGTGGCCACCACCGTGGTCTCGCGCATCAACGGCTGCGTGTACTGCGCGTCGGTGCATGCGCAGCGCTTCGAGCAGCTGGCCAAGCGCAACGACGTGATCGCGCAGATCTTCACCGACCCCGACAGCGCCGGCACCAACGCCCGCGAGCGCGCCCTGGCGCAGGCCAGCGCCGCGCTCACGCGCGCGCCCGGTGCGTTCAGGCCGCAGCACATCGCGCCGCTGCGCGCCGCGGGCCTGAGCAACCTGGAAATCCTGGACACGGTGCACGCCGCCGCGCTGTTCGCCTGGGCCAACCGCCTCATGCTCAACCTGGGCGAAGCGGTCTACCCCTGAGCATGCACGCAGCGCCCCGCCCTGAGAGCGTGTTCATGGTCTGAGGGTTAGCCCGCTGGGGACGCCGCGCCCGCGCCGCTACGATGGCCGGCGCAGGAGAGCAAACGGCCATGTGCCGTTTCACCGAAGGCGCAAACTCCCATACACGCTCAGGTTCCGTACTGCACACCCACACAGCCGTCTGGAGAGCCGCCACGCCCGCCGTGGCGCACCGAAGGAGCAAGTGCCGCGCACGGTCCCGCGCGGCATGAATCTCTCAGGTACCAAGGACAGGGGGAGCGGCAGCCAGGCCATGTCGCGCCCGCTGTTCGCTATTCATTCAATAGCTGCTCGCGCGCGCCCTGCCTGCGCAAACCTTGAAAAAGGCTTGTAAACCATGCGCGTGATCGTTCTGGGCGCCGGCGTCGTCGGCACCACCTCTGCGTACTTCCTCCAGCAACTCGGCCACGAGGTCACCGTCATCGACCGGCAGGCTGTGCCCGGTGCGGAAACCAGCTTCGCCAACGGCGGCCAGATCTCGGTCAGCCACGCCGAGCCCTGGGCCAACCCCGGCGCGCCGCTCAAGGTGCTGCAGTGGCTGGGCAAAGAGGATGCGCCGCTCTTGTTTCGTCTGCGCGCGGACATGCGCCAGTGGCTTTGGGGCCTGCAATTCCTGCGCGAATGCACGCCCGTGCGCACGCGCCACAACATCGAGCAGATCGTGAGCCTGGGCAGCTACAGCCGCAGCACGCTGCAGCAACTGCGCACCGACACGGGCCTGCAGTACGACCAGCGCACGCAGGGCATCCTGCACTTCTACACCAGCGCCCAGGAGTTCGACGCCGCGCTGGCGCCCGCCGAGCAGATGCGTGCGCTGGGCTGCCACCGCCGCGTGGTGGATGCCGACGAGGCCGTGCGCATCGAGCCGGCCCTGGCCCACGTCCGGCCGCAGCTGGCGGGCGCCACCTACACGGCGGAGGACGAGTCCGGCGACGCCCACCTGTTCACGCGCGCGCTGGCCGGCGTGGCCCAGGCCGCGGGCGTGCAGTTCCGCCTGGGGTGCCACATCACCGCGCTGCACCCGGCGGGCGGCGCCATCGACCATGTGGAGGTCACCAACGAGGCCGGCGGCTACGAGCGCGTGCGCGGCGACGCCTACGTGCTGGCGTTGGGCGCATTCAGCCCGCTGCTGGCCCAGCCCCTGGGCCTGCGCCTGCCGATCTACCCGGCCAAGGGCTATTCGGTGACGCTGCCGGTGCGCGACACGGCCGCCGCCTACCAGGTGAGCCTGACGGACGACGAGTACAAGCTGGTCTTCTCGCGCTACACCAGCGCGCAGGGCGACCGGCTGCGCATCGCGGGGACGGCCGAGCTCAACGGCTACGAGCGCGCACTGAACGCCGTGCGCTGCGAAGCCATCGTGCGGCGCGTGGAGCAGCTCTTTCCCGGCGCGGGCGATGCGAGCCAGGCGCAGTTCTGGAGCGGCCTGCGCCCCGCCACGCCGAGCAACGTGCCGCTGATCGGCAAGACGCGCTACGGCAACCTGTTCCTGAACACCGGCCACGGCACGCTGGGCTGGACCCACGCCTGCGGCTCGGGCAAGTCCATCGCGCGCATCGTGAGCGGGCTGGAGCCGGAGCTGGACTTCGCGTTCTGCGGCCTGCCGCGCCCTGCTGCGGCGCCCCGCCCCGCCGTCATCGGCGTTTGAGCAAGCGCCACGGCGCTATGCATTGCATAGCTGCTTGCGCTTGATGGACGGGCGCTAGAGGCCAAAAAGGCTTATAAAGCCCCGTCCGGCGCGACGAACACCGTCAGCACGCCCGTGTAGCCATAGAGCCGGTGCGCGGCGATTTCGCCGCCGGCGAAGAAGCCCGCCAGGGGCACGTCGCCCAGCGCATGGCGCACGATCTGCAGCTCGGCGCTGGGCCCACCGAAGTGCGGCCCGCCGCGGCCCGAGCAACTCACATACAGCGCACCGCAAATGCGCCGGCCGCCCGTCGGCTCGGCATGCGGCGCGCTGCCTGCGGCGGGCAGCGCCTGCGCCTCTTCGAGTTGGGGCGATAGCTCCTCACGGATCTCGGCGCAGATGCGCATCAGGTCGGCACGGGCCGCGCCGACGTTGCGCTGGCAGAAGGCCAGGCGCATGCCCACCTCGACATGGTCACCCAGCGCCACGCCGCTGCGCGTCGCGTCCAGCCCGACGATGTGGCGCACGCGCGTGTCGGCGCCAAAGTGGCCCGTGCGCTGGCGCTGCGGTGCGTCTGCGTCCTCCAGCCCTGCCAGCGTGGCGCGCACGGCGCGCAGGGCGGCCTGGGCGTCGCCCTGCAGCGTCACGCCCAGCGTGTCCAGCAGCACGTCCAGCGCGGGCTCGCCGTCCAGCTCCAGCACCACGTTGTCCTGCGCGGCGGTGATGACCGCCTGCGCGCCGATGGGCTGGCAGCCCTGCGTGACGCGCGAGACCAGTTCCACCTGCGCATCAAAGGCCACGCCCGACAGGCCGCCGTGCAGCACGCCGTCGCCCTCGCCGCCGGCGGGCAGCGCCAGTTGCACCTGCGCCCCGCGGCTGGCCACCACGCCGCCAAACAGGTAGCCGCTGCTGGTGCGGCCCGCCATCTCGGCCACCAGGTCCGCCAGTTCGGGTGTCTGGCCGTCCGCATGCACCAGCGCCGTGTGGGCCGCAAAGCCCGCCCCGGCCGCATCGCCGTGCGCCAGCGGCGCCACGCCCGAGAACACGCGGTAGTGCGCGCGCGGCAGGTCGCACAGCATCAGCGAGAGCGCGGGTTCATCGAAATATTCGACGTTGTTGCCCGCCACGCCCACGCCGACCGCGCCTGCCCAGTCGGTGACCGTCGGCAGTTCGCGCCGCAGCAGGTCCAGCAGGGCCGCGGCATCGTCCGCATAGTGGTCGGTGATGTAGAGCAGCCCCAGCGTGGGTGCACTGGCGTACTGGGGCAGCGCCATCTGCGCCCGCAGTTGCGCCAGCACCAGCACCGCGGCCATGTGCCACTGCGGATGGGTGGCGTGTGCATTGGGAAAGAGTCTCATGTGTCAGCCCTGCGGTGGGGTACAGGCGCCGCCGCGCAGCTCAGCCTGCCGGCCGCCGCGTGCGGGACGCGGCAGCCTTTGGGGTGGGCGATGGTGCGGGGGCACGCTTGGCACCCGCGCTGGCCGCGGCAGTCCGCTTGGCGGCCGGACGTGCCTTGTCGTTGGCCTTGTCGTTGGCCTTGCCGCCCGGTTGGGTCGCCGGCCGGGCGGCCGCCTTTGCGGAAGGCTTCCCGACGGCAGGGGCGGGCGTTGCCGCAGGCGCCGCACCGGCGGCCTGCGCCGCCGCGCGCATGCCATGCATGCCCTGCGCGGCCATCTGCGTCGCCATGCTGGAAGCGGTCTTGAGTGCGCCGCTGGCCATCTCGCGCGTGGCGTCGAAGGCCGCCTGGTGCGTGCCCGCATCCCGCAGGGCATGCGCCGCGATCTGCTGGAACTGGCTGGTCAGCGCACCCCACCATTGCATCGGGTCGGCCACGCCCTTGGTCTGCTCGGGCGCTGCTTCATCGTCCGGTGGTGTTCGCGCGCTACGCGCCGCCGAGGCGTCGTTTGCAGGGGATTGCGCCTCCGGTGCGGGCGCGGGCGGAGAGGTGAACGGAAACGCGGACGGTGGCTCGGCGGCTCGTGCGGCGGGCCGCTCCTTGTCCTGGCCTGCGGCGGCGCCGAAGCTCGCGGCCAGGTCGCCCATCGCCACGTTCATGTCCTGCAGCGTGGCCAGCGTCATCTTCTGCACCTCCAGCGCCTGCACGGTGGCGGCCAGGGCGCGCGCGTTCTGCTCCAGCCAGAACTGCACGGCCTTGAGGTCCTGGATGCGCTTGTCCAGCTCGTCCACACTCACCGTGGGCGCCACCCAGCCCGACAGCCCCGGCATGGTGGGCATACCCGCCGCAGCGCCCTTGGCCAGGTTCTGCAGGAAATCAAATCCCGGGACGAAACGCCCGAAGCCGAAAGGGGTGCTATCGCTCATGGCCTGCTCCTGGTGCATCAGGGAATGGTTGCACAGCTTACCCGCATGCGCGCCACCCGTGCGGCATGTGCGTGCCCTGTGCCGTCCACAGGCCCGCGATAGCGTGGTTTTCTCGCGCAAACCCGCATGAATAGGGCACCCCACGCGCACAGACAGCGCCTAGAATCCGATCACCAGCCTGGCTGGCCTGCTTCTATACACCTTACAACGATCCGACATCATGGCAACTGCAAAGAAGACCACCGCTCCGGTGAAAAAGACCGCCGCCAAAAAGGCTGCGGCACCTGCCAAGAAGGCAGCCGCCCCCGCAGCTCCTGCTGCCATCAAGCCCGTGAAGGAAGCCTTCACCAAGACCGCGCTGATCGCCCACCTCGCCACGCAGGCGGGTGTCGAGCCCAAGGCCGCCAAGGCCGTGCTCGCCGCGCTGGAGACGGCCATCCTGGCTTCCGTGCACAAGAAGGGCTCCGGCGAGTTCACGCTGCCCGGCCTGCTCAAGATCGGCCTGCAGCAAGTGCCCGCCAAGAAGAAGCGCTTCGGCAAGGACCCGTTCACCGGCGAAGAGCGCTGGTTCCCCGCCAAGCCCGCATCGGTCAAGATCAAGACCCGCGCACTGAAGAAACTCAAGGACGCCACGCTCTGACACCGTGGCGCGGGTTTCGCAAAAAAAGCAGCCTCCGGGCTGCTTTTTTTATGCCCGAGCGGCCCAGGGCGCACGGCCGCGGCGCCTTGTATCTTTAAACCAGACCAGCGCGGTAGAGTCTGAACGCCGTTGAGGCGGCCAGACCGGCCCGTGCAGTTTGGTAGGCGCTGGGGTGATAGAGCCCGTGACTGAGTACAGAACGCATGGCCGCCGCGCTGGTCTTCGTGAAGCCCGAACGGTTACGCGCGCCTTGATTGAGCGCGCATGCACAAGCAAGGGATCTGAAGATCATGTCTGTTACCTCAGTGACGGTGGGCATCGACGTGGCCAAGGCGCACGTGGATGTCTGTGTGCTGGGTGCCAAGAGCAGCGCCCAGCGGTTTGACAACGATGCCGAAGGCCACTCGGCGCTGGCGGCTGCCCTGCAGCCCCTGGACGTGGGTCTGGTGGTGATGGAGGCCACCGGCGGCTACGAGGCCGCGTTAGCGTGTGCCCTGCAGGCCACAGGCCTGCCCGTGGCGGTCATCAACCCGCGCCAGGCGCGCGACTTCGCCAAATCCATGGGACGCCTGGCCAAGACCGACGCGGTGGATGCGCGCACGCTGGCCGAGCTGGCAGCGGTGCTGCTGCGCCGCGACGATCTGCAGCGCTTCTTGCGCCCCCTGGCCGATGAGCGCCAGCAGTGGCTCGCGGCCCTGGTCACGCGCAGGCGCCAGTTGCTGACCATGCTCCATTCGGAGCGCCAACGGCTGCAGATCACGCCCAAGAAGCTGCACGCCAGCATCGAGGCCATCGAGGCGGCGATCAAGGCGCAGCTCGATGAGATCGAAGAGCAGATGGTCACGCATGTGCGCGAGCACTTTGGGGAGCTCGACACGCTGCTGCAGTCGGCTGCGGGAGTCGGCCCGGTGGCCAGTGCCACGATGATTGCCGAGCTGCCAGAGCTGGGCCGGCTGAACCGGCGCGAGATCGCTGCATTGGTGGGCGTGGCGCCCATGGCCAATGACTCCGGCGGCAGCAAGGGCAGGCGGCGCGTACAAGGCGGGCGCTTCGAGATCCGCCGCGTGCTGTACATGGCAACGCTCACGGCCACCCGCTACAACCCGGCCATCAAGGCCTTCTACGAGCGTCTGAAGGCCGCTGGCAAGTTGCCCAAGGTCGCCCTGGTCGCTTGCATGCGCAAGTTGCTCACCACGCTCAACGCCATGGTGCGCACTGGAAAACCTTGGGACAAGTCGCTTCATTGCGCTTGACTTCGAAGACGGTTACTCAGTCCGGCAACGGCTGCAGGTACAGCTGCGCCAGGCGGCTGCGTGCAGCATCGTCCACGCCCAGTCGACGCTCCAGGTAACGCTGCACGCCGCCGTGGTCCTGGTCAACGGCTTGCAATGCGGCCTCCAGGAAGTCCTCCTGCACGCGCCAGATCACGTTCAGCACCTCCTGCGGCGCAGAGCTGACCAGCCCCGCGGGCCGACGGTACAGCGCGTTAGTCAACAGGTAGTCCTGCATGACCACCTCGCGCGACACGCCGAGCGCCAGCAGAATCAGGGCCGCGGCGAAACCGGTGCGGTCCTTGCCCGCAGTGCAGTGAAAGACCAGGGGGGAATCCTCTGCCAGCAACTGCTCGAACAAGCCCGCAAACTGCTGCGCGTTGTCGGAAACAAAGGCGCGGTAGGTGTCCTGCATCAGCCCTACCGCAACGGGTGCCGTGATCTGTTGACCCGCTACCGCCAGTTCCTTGGCGCGCTGCACGACGGTCGGCTCGATCGGCAGCGCGTGATAGCGCACCTGCGGCAGCGCATACGACTGGGCCGCACTCTCCACCGGCCCGCGAAAGTCCACCGAGCGGGTCAGCCCCAAACCGGCCAGCACCTGCGCGTCCTGCGGCGTCAGGGCCGCCAGATGATCGGAGCGGAACAACCGGCGCCAGCGTACCGTGCGTCCATCCAGCCCCGCATAGCCTCCCAGATCACGGAAGTTGGACGCCCCCGTCAGCGAAAGCGTGCGTGAAAAGTCTTGCATCCGGTCACTGTAGTTCAAAGCCGTCACACGCTCATGACACATGGACGTACATGTAGTCCGAAGTGTCGCCCTGCGTAGAGCTGCCCGCAGCGCGTGATCTTTGGGGCATGGGAGAGTGCCTGGCTTCTGTACCCCCGCGCCCGTGCCTGCAGGTACTGGCTCCCAAAGAAAGGACTACCGTCCCGCGAAAGAAACAAGGCCCCGAATCACGGAGAGGTCCTGTGCAGCGCTGGAGGATGAGGACACGCAACCACTGCGTCGTTCCATGCAGCGTGGCAGTGCAGAAACAAAAACGCCCAACCGAGTGGTTGGGCGTTGTATGTGGTGGCCTGGGACGGAATCGAACCGCCGACACAAGGATTTTCAATCCTCTGCTCTACCAACTGAGCTACCGGGCCTGAGCCTTGAATTATAGCCCGAGAAATCGGGGCATGACGCCAAGCTGCAAAATTTTTGCCAATTCACGCGTTGCGTTTGTTGCGCCCGAGGTCCACCCCCAATTGGCGCAGCTTGCGGTAAAGATGTGTGCGCTCCAATCCTGTTTTTTCGGCGACGCGTGTCATTGAGCCGCCTTCGCGGGCGAGATGGAATTCAAAGTAGGCTTTTTCAAAACCGTCGCGCGCCTCACGCAAGGGTCGGTCGAGATTGAAGCCCTGGTGGGACATGGGCGCCTGCTCCATCACCGCAACAACAGGCGCAGGAGCCGGCGCGCCATTGGCAATGGCACCGGTTGTTGCGGGTGCAGGTGCGGTGTTGGTCTGGGCCGGCGCGGCAGCGCTTGCTGGTGGCTGCGCCGTGCTGCGTGCCAGGCCCTGCTCCACTGCCTTGAGCAGCTTCTGCATGGTGATGGGCTTCTCGAGAAAGGAGAAGGCACCGATGCGCGTGGCTTCCACGGCCGTGTCGATGGTGGCGTGGCCGCTCATCATGATTACTGGCATGGTCAGCGTGCCGGCCATGGCCCATTCCTTGAGCAGCGATACCCCGTCGGTATCGGGCATCCAGATATCCAGCAGCACCAGGTCATAGCTGCCATTCAAACGCGCGTTGCGGGCCTGCGTGGCGTTCTCGGCAAGGTCGACGCTATGCCCCTCGTCGTTCAGAATTTCTGACAACAGGTCCCGGATCCCCAGTTCGTCGTCGACCACCAGAATATTTGCCATGTGTGTAAATGCACCCTTGCTGCACGTGCGGTGTTGTTAGAGCGCCACCGCCGATTCAGGGGCGAATGATAGCGACACTTGTGCGCCCTTCACCACGCCGTCTTCCACGCGGTTGACCAGATCGATCCGCGCGCGATGTTCATCCGCGATTTTTTTGACGACGGCCAGTCCCAGCCCGGTGCCCCGAGGCTTGGTCGTGACGTAGGGCTCGAAGGCGCGCTGCAGGATGTGTGGAGGAAAGCCCGGCCCGCAGTCCGACACCGTCAGCCGCACACGTTGCGCGGATTCACTCCAGCGTGTGCTGATGCGCACGGGCGGCGGTGGAACGCCCCCCTGCTCGGCCGCCTGCTGCGTCGCGTCCTGGGCGTTCTGCAGCAGGTTGTGCACCACTTGGCGCAATTGCTGGGCATCGCCCGAGATCGCGGGGCAGCGCGGGTCCAACTCGGCCTCGACCGGCACCTGCGCGGTCTCGGCGCCATACAAATGCAGCACATCGGCAACCAGTGCGTTCAGGTCCAGCGTGTGCAGTTCCGCAGACGGCAGGCGCGCGTAGTCGCGGAATTCATTGACCAGCCGTTTCATCGCATCCACCTGGTCCACGATGGTCTTCACCGACTTGGTCAGCACGGCCTGCTCTGCCGCAGGCAGCTTGCCTGAGAGCTTGATCTCCAGACGCTCGGCCGAGAGCTGGATCGGCGTCAGCGGGTTCTTGATCTCGTGCGCCAGACGCCGAGCGACCTCGCCCCACGCCTGGGCGCGCTGCGCGGAGACGATTTCGGAGATGTCGTCGAACACCAGCAGCCGCGCCTCGTTGGGCAGTTGCGCGCCACGCGCCACCAGGCTGGTGCCTTGCGTGGTGACGCCACCGCCCGCCGCGTGCAGCTCAAAGGTCTGCTGCCAGTGGTCCAGACCGTGGTGGTCGCGTTCCAGCAAAAAGGTATCGAAGTGCCGCTGCACGGCCGCCGCGAAATCCGCCAGCCCCGGCACCTCAGCCAGCGGCCGTCCTTCGTAGGCCGCCAGTGGCGCGCGCAGGACACGGGTCGCACCAGGGTTGGACGACTGGACAATGCCTTTTTCATCCAGCACGATGACTCCCGACGTGAGGTTATCCAGGATGGTCTGCAGGTGCCCGCGCGCCGCGTCCAGCGCGCTCAGGCTTTGCTCGACCGTGCCGCGGGCGTCCGCAAGCTGCTGCGTCATCAGGGCAAAAGAGCGCGTCAGCCCGCCCAGCTCGTCCTTGGTCTGCAGCGCGGCCTTGGGGGACAGGTTGCCTGCCGCCACCTCGCGCACGCCGTCGGCCAGCACCAGCAGGGGCCGCGCAAGCTGGTTGCCCAGCACCACGGCGAGCAGCACCGCGCCAAAGACGGCAAGGAACAGGCTCAGCGTCAGCGTGCCGATGTACATGCGCCGCAGCCCGCCGCGCGCCAGCGCGCGTTCCTGGTATTCGCGGTTCGCTTCCTGCACCGCAATGGCGTTAGCGACCAGCGCCTGGGGCAAGGGCACGGTGGCCTGCACGAAGCGCGGCTCGGCCAGCAGACCCACGCCGGGGTTGGCCACCAGCACCAGCGCGCGCACGCGCGCGTTCTCCGCGGCCAGCGGGTCGGTGATGTCGTCCAGGCCCTCGATCTGGAAGGTGACGCGGTCTTGCCGCGCCATGCGGAACTGCTGCGCGCTCGGGCGCTCGGGGTTGAGCATGTAGCGCGATTGCCCGGTGCCGGCGACGGGCTGGCCCGCGGCGTTCCACAGCACGAGGTCGGTGGCCCCCAACTGGTCCCGCATGCGCTCCAGCACCAGGCCCGCGGCCGCATCGGGCACCTGGGCCAACTGGCTGCTGGCGGTGCGCGTCTTGGAGGCCAGGTCGCTGGCAATGGTGTCGAGCGTGACGCGCGCCAGGCTCACACCGGCGGTCAACGCGCCCTCGACCTTGACGTCGAACCAGCTCTCGATGGAGCGCGAGACGAACTGGTAGGACACCACGTAGATCAGCAGCCCGGGGATCACGCCCACCAGCCCGAAGATGCCCGCGAGCTTGAGCAGCAGCCGGCTGCCGAAGCGCCCCCGCCTCAGGCGCACCACCAGGCGCAGGGCGCCCCAGACCAACACGGCCAGCAGCACCAGCGCCACCAGTACGTTCACGCCCAGCAGCCAGGCGAAGTTGCGTTCGTACAGGTCACGGTTGTTGGTGGCCAGCGTCAGCAGGAACAGCAGCACCAATGCGATGGCGCACATCAGCCCCGTGCCGAGGCCCAGCGCCCATCGCACGGCGCGTGCGCGTGTCTCTGCGCGGCGGGCCGAACCCGCGGGACGCGGATCGCCCGCTTTCACCGCGCAGCCTCCACCACGCTCAGCGGCACGCTGCGCGCAAGCACCATGTTCCAGCCCGAGCGGCCCACCGCACCGATCTGCAAGGGCCGGGGCAACTGCGAGGTATCCAGCCGGAACTGGAAGTTCATGACGTAGGTCACGCCTTCATCGACCTGCCCCTCGTCGGCGATCTTCCAGCGCGCGATGCGCTGCATCGATGCCAGCGCATCCTGCAGCGTGTCGAAATTCTGGCCCAGCGACACGCCCAGGCCCGACGGTGCAAAGGACGTGGACGACTGCACCACACGCCAGCGCCGCGTAAGGGGCTGGTAGCTCAACCGCAGAAAACGGCTGGCCTGCGCCACCACTTTGTCGGACCAGTACCAGCGCTGGCGCACCACCTCGGCCTCGGTGATGAAGAACACGGAAATGCCCTTGTAGAGCGCATCCTTGACGAGTTCGGGGAGTTCCAGCTGCAGCGTGGCCGACAGATACAGTCCCTCGGGCAGCGGGTCGAGTTGCAGTTCAACAATCTCGCCGTGCTGTTGGGCGTGGGCGGCGGGAATGGCCGCGATCCACAGCGCCAGCAGACAAACCAGCGCGGCCCACAGCCAGCCCGGCCTGCGCAGACCGGCACGTTCAGGCGGAGGCCTTGTGCAACAGGGCGTAAAAGAAACCGTCGTGTTCACCCGGCCCATTGTCACGGAGCCCGTCGCGCTTGTCTGGTCTGCCGGGGAATAAATGGCCCGGCGACGGCAGCAGGCGTGCGTCAGTGTTGTGCGCAAGAAACGCTGCGATCTGCCCGTCGCCCTCGGCCCGGAACACCGAACAGGTGCAATACAGCAGCCGCCCGCCGGGGCGCAGCAGCGGCCACAGCGCCGCCAGCAGACGCGACTGCTGCGCGGCCAGCTGGGCCACGTCGCTCTCGCGCCGCAGCCAGCGCACGTCGGGATGGCGGCGCACGATGCCCGAGGCGGTACAGGGCGCGTCGAGCAAGATCGCGTCGAACGGCTCACCACCGCTGGCCTGCTGCCACCAGTCGGCGGGCACGGCGGCATCGGCCACCAGCACCTGGGCGCTCAGCCCCAGGCGATGCAGGTTGTCATGGATGCGCTCGGCGCGTGCCGCATCCACCTCCAACGCGGTGACCCGCCAAGGGGCCCGCAGTGCGGCGGCCCATTCCAGCAAATGGGCGGTCTTGCCGCCGGGGGCGGCGCAGGCATCCAATAAGCGCAGCGGCTGCGCGGCGTCCAGCCCGTTGAGCAGCAGCGGCGCCGCCATCTGCGCGGCGGCATCCTGCACCGAGACCACACCCTCTGCAAAGCCAGGCAGTTGCTGCACCGGCACGGGGCGTGCCAGCGCCAGCCCGTCGGGGCCTACCGCCATCGCTTCAATACTGATAGCTTCTAACGCTTGCTGGTAAAGCGCTGGAGTGCTTTTTGACTTAGAAATCCGCAGCACCATGGGCGCGGGCGCATTGTTCGCCTGCAGGATCTGCTGCCACTGATCGGGGTGGTCGCGGCGCAGGCGCTGGATCCACCATGCGGGATGGTTCCACACGGCGACCTCGTCGCCCAGCGTGGCGGCCACCAGCGTGTCGCGCTCACGCAGGAAGCGCCGCAGGCAGGCGTTGACGAAAGACGCCTGCGCCCGCGTCGCGGGGTGGCGCTTGGCGGCCTCGACCGCCTGGTTGACCAGGGTGAACGGCGCGTAGGGAGCGGCCTGCGGGTCCCAGGCCAGCGCCAGGGCGGTGCACAGCAGCGCATCCACCCGCGGCGGTGGGTTGCGGGGTGCCAGCTGGCGGCGCAAGGCCTGCGCGCGCCCCAGGTGGCGCAGCACCTGGAACAGCAGCGCTTGCACGCCGGGGCGCAGCGCGGCAGCCGTGGTCTCCAGCGCCACGGTGCCCGACTGCCCTGCGCGCACCGCCTGCAGCGCCAAGGCGGTGGCGTCCAGCAACTGGCTCAACGCAACCGCGGGAGCCCCCTGCGTCGGGATGGAAGTAGGCTTGTTCACAGCGTCTGCGCCTTCTTGAAGCCGAACAGCCACGCCAGCAGGCTGGCGGGAAACTGGGCGATGGCATGGTTGTACTGAGCCACGGCATCGTTGAACAGGCGGCGCGCCTCGTCGCTGTGCAGCGCCACCTGTTCGCGCCGCACCACCCATGGGGCGAGTGCAGGGGGTGCCACACCTTCGCTCACCTGCGCGGCTTCGCGCACAACGGTCTGCCAGGCGTTCTCCAGCACCTGCGATGCGGCCGCCAGGGCGGCGGCGGCGGCGCTGTCCAGCGGGCGCGCGCGCGCTACTGCCAGCGAGGCGCCGAGTTGCGTGGCCGCGGCCCAAAGGGCGGCATGGGCGTCGTGCGCACCCGCCGCCGGCGCCGGTTCGTCGCCCACGATGGCCTGGACCGCGCCAGGCGCACCGTGCGCAGCCTCGTACTCACCCAGCAGGGCAATCCAGCGCACCATGTGGGTGTCCAGCCCGCCAAAGGCCTGCAGCGCCGCGGATCGCAGGCGGATGAGCCGGTTGTAGGCGCCCACGGCCCAGAACAGGAACAGGGCGAGAAGTATCCAGGTGGTCAACATGTTCACAGCCGGGGCTTCGCGCCAGCGGGCACGGCCCCTGCCAACCGAGGGATTGGTAACACGACAAAAAAGAAACTCCCGGCCTGCCGGATGGGCAAGCCGGGAGCGTTCAGTACCCGCATGCGAGAGGCGGGACTGGCAACGGCTTAATCAGCCGTGTCGGCGCTGCCGTCGATCTCGGCGGCTGCGTCGTGGGTGCCGGCAGAGGCCAGCTCGGCGGCTTCGGCATCTGCGATGGCGCGGCGCTCGGCCTCGTCCATGGCGTCCTTGGCCTTGCGCGCCTGGTGGTAAGCCAAGCCCGTGCCAGCGGGGATCAGACGGCCCACGATCACGTTCTCCTTCAAGCCGCGCAGCTCGTCGCGCTTGCCCATGATGGCAGCCTCGGTGAGCACGCGGGTCGTTTCCTGGAACGACGCGGCGGAAATGAACGAGTCGGTGGACAGCGACGCCTTGGTGATGCCCAGCAGCACGTTGGAGTACGTGGCAGGGAGCTTGCCTTCGGCCTGCAGCGCCTCGTTGGTGTTGAGGATCTCGGAACGCTCCACCTGCTCGCCGGCGATGTAGGTGGACTCGCCCGGGTTCTCGACCACGACGCGGCGCAGCATCTGGCGCACGATCACCTCGATGTGCTTGTCGTTGATCTTCACACCCTGCAAGCGGTACACGTCCTGCACTTCGTCAACGATGTAGCGCGACAGCTCCTCGATGCCCAGCAGGCGCAGGATGTCCTGCGGATCGGCCGGGCCGTCGACGATCAGCTCGCCCTTGTTGACCACCTGGCCTTCGTGGACCAGCACGTTCTTTTCCTTGGGCACCAGCTCGTCCCAGACCTTGCCGTCCGGATCGGTGATCTGCAGGCGCACCTTGCCCTTGGTTTCCTTGCCGAAGGAGATCGTGCCGGTCATCTCGGCCAGCATGCCCTTGTCCTTGGGGCTGCGGGCTTCAAAGAGCTCGGCCACGCGCGGCAGACCGCCGGTAATGTCGCGGGTCTTCTGGCCTTCCATCGGGATGCGGGCCAGCACTTCGCCGGGGCCCACTTCCTGGCCGTCGCGCACCTGGATCAGCGCGCCGACCTGGAAGCCGATCGTCACCGAGTGGTCGGTACCGGGGATCTTCACTTCCTTGCCATCGGCGTCCACCAGCTTCACCTGCGGACGCACCACCTTGGCAGAGCCGCGGCGCTTGGGGTCGATCACCACCAGCGTGGACAGGCCCGTGACCTCGTCCACCTGCTTGGCCACCGTGAGGCCTTCCTCGACGTTCTCGAACTTCACCGTACCTGCGTACTCGGTGATGATCGGGCGCGTCAGCGGATCCCAGTTGGCGAGGATGGTGCCGGCCTTGATGTTCTGGTCGGCCTTCACCGTCAGCGTCGCGCCGTACGGCACCTTGTGGCGCTCGCGCTCGCGGCCGTGCTCGTCCTGGATGATGATTTCACCCGAGCGCGCAATCACCACCAGCTCGCCCTTGGTGTTGGTCACGTAGCGCATCGTGGCGTTGAAGCCGATGATGCCGTTGGACTTGGCTTCCACACTGGACGCCACCGCCGCACGCGATGCCGCACCACCGATGTGGAACGTACGCATGGTCAGCTGCGTGCCGGGCTCGCCGATGGACTGCGCGGCGATCACGCCCACGGCTTCGCCGAGGTTGATCAGGCCGCCGCGGCCCAGGTCGCGGCCGTAGCACTTGGCGCACAGGCCGTAGCGGGTTTCGCAGGTCAGCGCGGTACGCACCTTCACTTCGTCCACGCCTGCTGCTTCGAGCTCTTCGATCAGGTCTTCATCGAGCATCCGGCCCGGCTGCGCCAGCACGGCACGCGTTTCGGGGTGCAGCACTTCCTCGGCCGCGGTACGGCCCAGGATACGGTCGCGCAGGGACTCGATGACTTCACCGCCCTCGACGATGGCGCGCATCAGCGAACCATTCGAGGTGCCGCAGTCGTCCTCGGTCACCACCAGGTCCTGCGTCACGTCCACCAGGCGACGGGTCAGGTAACCCGAGTTCGCGGTCTTCAACGCCGTATCCGCCAGGCCCTTACGGGCACCGTGGGTGGAGATGAAGTACTGCAACACGTTCAGGCCTTCGCGGAAGTTCGCGGTGATAGGCGTCTCGATGATCGAGCCATCGGGCTTGGCCATCAGGCCGCGCATACCGGCCAGCTGACGGATCTGGGCCGCCGAGCCGCGGGCGCCGGAGTCGGCCATCATGTAGATGGCGTTGAACGATTCCTCGTTCACTTCCTTGCCGTTGCGGTCGATGGTCTTCTGGACCTTGAGCTGGTCCATCATCACCTTGGACACGTCGTCGCCGGCCTTGCCCCAGATGTCCACCACCTTGTTGTAGCGCTCGCCGGCCGTCACCAGACCGGAGACGTACTGCTGCTCGATCTCCTTCACCTCGGCTTCGGCGCGGGCCAGGATCTCGGCCTTCTGCGGCGGCACCAGCATGTCGTCGATCGCCACGGAGAAGCCCGCGTGCGTGGCCAGGCGGAAGCCGTTTTGCAGCAGCTTGTCGGCGAACACCACGGTGTCCTTCAGGCCGCACTTGCGGAACGACGCGTTGATGAGCTTGGAGATTTCCTTCTTCTTCAGCGCCTTGTTCAGGTTGCTGAAGGGCAGGCCCTTGGGCAGGATTTCCGACAGCAGCGCACGGCCCACGGTGGTGTCCACGAGCTTGGTCTCGGGCACGAACTCACCCGTCGCCTTGTCCTTGGTCCACTCGGTCAGGCGCACGCTGATCTTGGCGTGCAGCTCGGCCTCGCCCGCATCCAGCGCGCGCTGGACTTCGCCGGTGTCGGCAAAGACCATGCCTTCGCCCTTGCCGTTGATCTTCTCGCGGGTGGCGTGGTACAGGCCCAGCACCACGTCCTGCGAGGGAACGATGGAGGGCTCTCCCGACGCGGGGAACAGCACGTTGTTCGATGCCAGCATCAGCGTGCGCGCTTCCAGCTGCGCTTCCACCGACAGCGGCACGTGCACGGCCATCTGGTCACCATCGAAGTCGGCGTTGAACGCGGCGCAGACCAGCGGGTGCAGCTGGATGGCCTTGCCTTCGATCAGGATGGGCTCGAAAGCCTGGATGCCCAGACGGTGCAGCGTGGGCGCACGGTTGAGCATCACCGGGTGTTCCTTGATGACCTCTTCCAGGATGTCCCACACCACGGGCGTGCCGGCTTCCACTTCCTTCTTGGCGGCCTTGATGGTCGTGGCAATGCCCATGGCCTCCAGGCGCGAGAAGATGAAGGGCTTGAACAGCTCCAGGGCCATCAGCTTGGGCAGGCCGCACTGGTGCAGCTTGAGCGTCGGACCCACGGTGATCACGGAACGGCCCGAGTAGTCCACGCGCTTGCCCAGCAGGTTCTGGCGGAAGCGGCCCGACTTGCCCTTGATCATGTCGGCCAGCGACTTCAGCGCGCGCTTGTTGGCGCCCGTCATCGCCTTGCCGCGGCGGCCGTTGTCCAGCAGGCTGTCCACGGCTTCCTGCAGCATGCGCTTTTCGTTGCGCGCGATGATCTCGGGAGCCTTCAGCTCCAGCAGGCGGCGCAGGCGCGAGTTGCGGTTGATGACGCGGCGGTACAGGTCGTTCAGGTCCGACGTGGCGAAGCGGCCGCCGTCCAGCGGCACCAGCGGACGCAGGTCCGGCGGCAGCACGGGCAGCACTTCCAGGATCATCCACTCGGGCTTGATGCCGGACTTCTTGAAGGCCTCCAGCACCTTCAGGCGCTTGGCGTTCTTCTTGACCTTGACTTCGGAGCCCGTCAGGTCGCCGCGCAGCTTCTCGATCTCGATCTCGATGTCGATGCCTTCCAGCAGCTCCTTGATGCCCTCGGCGCCCATCTTGGCGACGAACTCGTCGCCGTATTCCTTGCGCTTGGCGTCGTAGTCGTCCTCGGACATGATGCCGAACTTCTTCAGCGGGGTCATGCCGGGGTCGGTCACCACGTAGGCTTCGAAGTACAGCACGCGCTCGATGTCGCGCAGCGTCATGTCCAGCACCAGGCCCAGGCGCGAGGGCAGCGACTTCAGGAACCAGATGTGGGCGCAGGGCGCGGCCAGGTCGATGTGGCCCATGCGCTCGCGGCGCACCTTGGTCTGCGTGACTTCAACGCCGCACTTTTCGCAGATCACGCCGCGGTGCTTCAGGCGCTTGTACTTGCCGCACAGGCATTCGTAGTCCTTGATGGGCCCGAAGATTTTGGCGCAGAACAGGCCGTCGCGCTCGGGCTTGAACGTGCGGTAGTTGATGGTCTCGGGCTTCTTCACTTCGCCGAAAGACCACGAACGGATCTTCTCGGGCGAAGCCATGCCGATCTTGATGGCATCGAAATGCTCATCGGGCGTGAATTGCTTGAACAGGTCGAGTAGCGATTTCATGTGACTCTTTCCTTTTCACCTAAAAACATAGCTGCTGGCGCTTGCCACATAAGGATTTGCAAGACAAAACACCTGCAAACCCAGAGGGAGTGAGCGCCAGCCGCTCACTTTTTTAAAAACTCGATCCTGCTCAGGAACGTTCCAACTCGATGTCCAGGCCCAGCGAACGGATTTCCTTGACCAGCACGTTGAACGACTCCGGCATGCCGGCTTCGATCGCGTGTTCGCCCTTGACGATGTTCTCGTACACCTTGGTACGGCCCTGCACGTCGTCGGACTTCACCGTCAGCATTTCCTGCAGCACGTAGGCGGCGCCGTAGGCTTCCAGCGCCCACACTTCCATCTCACCGAAGCGCTGGCCACCGAACTGCGCCTTGCCGCCCAGCGGCTGCTGCGTGACGAGCGAGTACGGACCGGTCGAGCGGGCGTGCATCTTGTCGTCCACCAAGTGGTGCAGCTTCAGGTAGTGCATGTAGCCCACGGTCGTCGGGCGCTCGAAACGCTCGCCCGTGCGGCCGTCGTACAGGTACGCCTGCGTACGCGTCTCGGTCAGGCCCTTGGCCTGGGCGAGGTCGTCCGGGTAGGCCAACTTGAGCATGTCCTTGATTTCCTCTTCGGACGCGCCGTCGAACACGGGCGATGCGAAGGGAACGCCCGAGGTCAGCTCGCGCGCCATGGCCAGGATTTCGTCATCGCTCAGCTGCGACAGGTCTTCCTTGCGGCCGCGCGAGTTGTAGATCTCTTCCAGAAACTTGCGCAGCTCAGCCGTCTTGGCCTCGCGCTGCAGCATGTCGCCGATGCGCTGGCCCATGCCCTTGCCGGCCCAGCCAAGATGGACTTCCAGCACCTGGCCGATGTTCATCCGCGAAGGCACGCCCAGCGGGTTGAGCACGATGTCGGCGGGCGTGCCGTCGGCCATGTAGGGCATGTCTTCGACCGGAACGATCTTGGACACCACGCCCTTGTTGCCGTGGCGGCCGGCCATCTTGTCGCCAGGCTGCAGGCGGCGCTTGACGGCCAGGTACACCTTGACCATCTTCAGCACGCCGGCCGGCAGCTCGTCGCCCTGGGTGAGCTTCTTGCGCTTTTCTTCGAAAGCCAGGTCGAAGCTGTGGCGGGTCTGCTCCAGCGCGTTCTTGATGGACTCCAGCTGCGTGGCGACCTCTTCCTCGGCGGGGCGGATGTCGAACCAGTGGAACTTCTCCACCGAGGCCAGGTAGGCCTTGTCGATCTTCGTACCCTTGGCCAGCTTTTGCGGGCCGCCGTTGGCCACGCGGCCGGTCAGCAGCTTCTCGATACGGTCGAAGGCGTCGGCCTCCACGATGCGCAACTGGTCGTTCAGGTCCAGGCGGAAGCGCTTGAGTTCATCGTCGATGATCTGCTGGGCGCGCTTGTCGCGCTGGATGCCTTCACGGGTGAACACCTGCACGTCGATCACCGTGCCCTGCGAGCCCTGGTCCACGCGCAGCGAGGTGTCCTTCACATCGGACGCCTTCTCGCCGAAGATGGCGCGCAGCAGTTTCTCTTCAGGCGTGAGGGTGGTTTCGCCCTTGGGCGTGACCTTGCCGACCAGCGTGTCGCCGGGCTGCACTTCGGCGCCCACGTAGATGATGCCGGACTCGTCCAGACGGTTCAGCTGCTGCTCGGACAGGTTCGGGATGTCGCGGGTGATTTCTTCCGCGCCCAGCTTCGTGTCGCGGGCCATCACCACCAACTCCTCGATGTGGATCGAGGTGTAGCGGTCTTCGGCCACCACGCGCTCGCTGATCAGGATCGAGTCCTCGAAGTTGTAGCCGTTCCAGGGCATGAACGCGATCAGCATGTTCTGGCCGATGGCGATCTCGCCCAGGTCGGTCGAAGCGCCGTCGGCAATCACATCACCCTTGGCCAGCTTGTCGCCCTTCTTGACGATGGGGCGCTGGTGGATGTTCGTGTTCTGGTTGGAGCGCTGGTACTTGATGAGGTTGTAGATGTCCACGCCGACTTCACCAGCCACGGCTTCGTCGTCGTTCACACGCACCACGATACGGGTGGCGTCCACATAGTCCACCACACCGCCACGGTTGGCCGTCACCACGGTGCCGGAGTCCACGGCCGCCACGCGCTCGATACCCGTGCCCACCATGGGCTTCTCGGGACGCAGCACGGGCACGGCCTGGCGCGACATGTTGGCGCCCATCAGCGCGCGGTTCGCGTCGTCGTGCTCCAGGAACGGAACGAGCGAAGCCGCCACCGACACGATCTGTGCAGGCGACACGTCCATGTACTGCACACGGTCGGCGGACACCAGGGTCGATTCACCCTTTTCGCGTGCCGACACCAGGTCGCCCGTCAGACGCCCTTCGGCATCCAGCGTGGCGTTGGCCTGGGCGATGATGTACTTGCCTTCTTCGATGGCCGACAGGTAATCGATTTCCATCGTGACCTTGCCGTCCACCACGCGACGGTACGGAGTCTCGATGAAGCCGTACTCGTTCAGGCGGGCATACAGGGCCAGCGAGTTGATCAGCCCGATGTTCGGACCTTCAGGCGTCTCGATCGGGCACACGCGGCCGTAGTGGGTCACGTGCACGTCACGCACCTCGAAGCCGGCACGCTCGCGGGTCAGACCGCCCGGGCCCAGGGCCGAAACACGGCGCTTGTGCGTGATCTCGGCCAGCGGGTTGGTCTGGTCCATGAACTGCGACAGCTGGGACGCACCGAAGAACTCCTTGAGCGCCGCGGAAATCGGCTTGGAGTTGATCAGGTCGTGGGGCATCAGCGGCTCTTGCTCGGCCTGCCCAAGGCGCTCCTTCACGGCCTTTTCGATACGTGCCAGGCCCGTGCGGTACTGGTTTTCGGCCAGTTCACCCACGCAGCGCACGCGGCGGTTGCCCAGGTGGTCAATGTCGTCCACCTCGCCCTTGCCGTTGCGCAGGTCCACCAGGATCTTGACCACGGCCAGGATGTCGTCGTTGGACAGCACCATCGGGCCGGTGGCTTCGTCGCGGCCGATCTTGGCGTTGAACTTCATGCGGCCCACGCGCGACAGGTCGTACGTGTCGGGGTTGTAGAACAGGCGCTGGAACAGGGCCTGCACGGCATCCTCGGTCGGCGGCTCGCCGGGGCGCATCATGCGGTAGATCGCCACGCGCGCGGCGAATTCATCCACGGTTTCGTCGATGCGCAGCGTCTGCGAAATGTAGGCGCCTTGGTCAAGTTCGTTGGTGTAGATGACCTGCAGGTCCTGCACGCCAGCAGCGCGCAGCTTCTTGAGCAACGCCTCGGTCAGCTCTTCGTTGGCCTTGGCCAGGATCTCGCCGGTGTCGCCGTCTACGATGTTGCGGGCCACCACGCGGCCGATGAGGAAGTCCTCAGGCACGCTGATGTGCGTGGTGCCGGACTGCTCCAGCTCACGCGTGTGGCGCGCCGTCACGCGCTTGTCTTTGGCCACAATCACCTTGCCGGCCTTGTCGGTGATGTCGAAGCGCGCCACCTCGCCACGCAGACGCTCGGGCACGAACTCCAGCTGAGCGCCGCTGTCCATCAGGCGGAAGTTGTCGTTGACGAAGAAGTTCGCCAGGATGGATTCGGGGTTCAGGCCGATGGCCTTGAGCAGGATCGTGACCGGCATCTTGCGGCGACGGTCCACGCGGAAGTACAGGATGTCCTTCGGATCGAATTCGAAGTCCAGCCAGGAGCCGCGGTAGGGGATGATGCGCGCAGAGAACAGCAACTTGCCCGAGCTGTGGGTCTTGCCCTTGTCGTGCTCGAAGAACACGCCGGGCGAGCGGTGCAGCTGGGAGACGATCACGCGCTCCGTGCCGTTGATGATGAAGGAGCCCTTGTCAGTCATCAGGGGCACTTCGCCCATGTAGACCTCCTGCTCCTTCACTTCCTTGACCACCTTGGACTGCGAGGTCGAGGACTCGCGGTCGTAGATGATCAACTGCACCTTGGCACGCACGGCCGATGCAAAAGTCAAGCCGCGGGTCTGGCATTCGCGCACGTCGAACGCCGGCTTGGCCAGGTTGTATTCAACGAACTTCATCTCCACGAAGCCGTTGTGGGAAACGATGGGAAACGCGGAGTTGAATGCGGCCTGCAGGCCTTCGTTGCTGCGTTTTTGCGGGGCCGTGTCGGCCTGCAGGAACGCGGTATAGGCATCCCGCTGCATCTGCAGCAGGTACGGGACCTTGAGCACACTGTCGCGGCTACCGAAGCTCTTGCGAATGCGCTTGCGTTCGGTATAACTGTACGTGGATGTTTGGGCCATGAGATCTCCGGGCAAGGACATGGAATGGGATCTTCGACGACTGCCCTGCAAGGCGGCCACCTTGCAGGCTTGGCGGTTGGCCACTACCAACCATGGCGGACGGCGATGCGTTGCACATCGCCCGAACCAAGGCGTCTTCTGCTGTCGGATGGTTCAGAAGACACTAGAAAACAGTCCACGGGGGCCGCTTTCTGGTGCGCTCTAAAGTGCGTCCCATAAGCACCAAAGGCTGGAGGCCTTTTGCAAGACCCCCAGCCCAGGAGACAAGGTCGATTACTTGAGTTCGGCCTTGGCGCCGGCTTCCACCAGCTTCTTGACGGCAGCTTCGGCGTCAGCCTTGGCAATGCCTTCCTTGACGTTCTTGGGAGCGCCGTCCACCAGGTCCTTGGCTTCCTTGAGGCCCAGACCGGTGATTTCGCGCACTGCCTTGATGACCGCCACCTTGTTGGCGCCGGCGTCAGCCAGCACCACGTTGAATTCGGTCTTCTCTTCAGCAGCTGCAGCACCGCCGCCGGCTGCGCCGCCAGCAGCGGGAGCAGCCATAGCGGCAGCGCTCACGCCGAACTTCTCTTCAATGGCCTTCACCAGGTCATTGAGTTCCAGGACCGTCATGCTGTCCAGCGCGGTCAAGAATGCGTCTTTATCGAATGCCATTTTGATTTCCTAACAATTGGTTGAGAGGGGGGACGATTGCCACGCTGCCTCAGGCAGCAGCAGGCTCGCCTTCGCCTTTTTTGGCCGCCAGGGCACCCAGCACCACGGCGGTGCGGGAGATCGGCGACATCAACAAGCCACACAGCTGGGCCAGCAGTACTTCCTTGGTAGGAATGTTGGCCAGTTGCTTCACGCCGTTCACGTCCAGGGCCTTGCCCGCGAAAGCGCCGCCGCGAATCACCAGCTTGTCGTTGGTTTTCGCGAAATCGGCCACCACCTTGGCGGCGGCCACAGCGTCTTCGGAGAAGCCATAGATCAGAGGACCGGTCATCTGGTCGGCCACCACGTCAAACTGGCTGCCAGCCACAGCACGGCGGGCCAGGGTGTTCTTCAGAACACTCAGGCTCACACCCTTGCTGCGAGCTTCCACGCGCAGTTTGGTCATGTCGGCCACCGTGATGCCACGGTATTCCGCGATCACGAGCGTTTGAGCTTTAGCGGCGAGGCTGGTCACTTCATTGATGACCGCTTCTTTCTCACTGCGATTAAGACTCAAGGTCTACTCCTTCATATGCGCACTTCGGACAAGCCTCCGTGCGCGCTCTTGTTGCAGCGACCAACTGTTTTGGAACATGCATTCCATCTGCAGCGGGATCGCCATCTGCGTTGGCCTCCAAAGGTTTAAGTGCACCTTGCACACCAACGGTCTTGGATGGCCTGCCAGCCCTCAAAGGAGCTGTCAGCCCACCACATCAGACCTGCCGCCCTCATGGGCGCACCAGGTCTGAAGATTTCGCAATTACGCCGCGATGGTCTGCGTATCCACGCGGACGCCGACGCCCATCGTGGACGACACGGCTACCTTGCGCAGGTACACGCCCTTGCTGGTCGCAGGCTTGGCCTTGTTCAGCGCTTCGATCAGAGCTGCCAGGTTGCCCTGCAACTTGTCGTTGTCGAACGACCGACGGCCAATGGTGCTGTGCACGATACCGGCCTTGTCGACACGGAACTGCACCTGACCCGCCTTGGCGTTCTTCACGGCCGTCGCCACATCCGGCGTCACCGTGCCTACCTTGGGGTTCGGCATCAGACCGCGGGGGCCCAGGATCTGGCCCAGCGTACCCACGACGCGCATGGCATCGGGAGCAGCGATCACCACGTCGAACGGCATATCTCCAGCCTTGACCTGAGCGGCCAGGTCGTCCATGCCCACGATGTCGGCACCTGCGGCCTTGGCTTCTTCTGCCTTGGCGCCTTGGGCGAACACGGCAACGCGCGTCGTCTTGCCCGTGCCATTCGGCAGCACCACGGCACCACGCACCACTTGGTCCGACTTCTTGGCATCCACGCCGAGTTGCACAGCAACGTCGATGGATTCGTCGAACTTGGCAGTAGCGGCTTCCTTCACCAGAGCCACCGCCTCAGCGAAAGCGTACAGCTTGGTAGAGTCCACCTTGCCCTGCAGGGCCTTTTGCTTCTTGGTCAGCTTTGCCATTTACAGACCCTCCACCGTCACGCCCATCGAGCGAGCAGAACCAGCCAACGTGCGCACTGCCGCGTCAACGCTAGCAGCATTCATGTCCTTGAGCTTGGTCTTGGCGATCTCTTCGAGCTGTGCACGGGTGATCTTGCCCACCTTGGTGCTCAAGGCATTGGAAGAGCCCTTGTCCAGCTTGATCGCCTTCTTGATCAGCACCGTTGCGGGCGGCGTCTTGATGACGAAAGTAAAGCTCTTGTCTGCAAAAGCCGTGATCACCACGGGCAGCGGCAGACCAGGCTCGACACCTTGGGTTTGCGCGTTGAACGCCTTGCAGAACTCCATGATGTTGAGACCGCGTTGGCCCAGCGCGGGACCAATCGGAGGGGAGGGATTGGCCTTACCAGCTGGCACTTGCAGCTTGATGAAGCCGACGATTTTTTTCGCCATGTTTGCTCCTTGCGGGTATTAACGCCTGATCGTTCACCAGGCTCCCCGGGGTTACCGACTCTCTTCTCTCATCGCACCGAGTCGAAAAGCGCGAATACTTCAATGACGCTCAGGTCTTTTCGACCTGGGCAAATTCCAGTTCCACCGGGGTGGAGCGGCCGAAGATCATCACAGAAACGCGCAAGCGATTCTTCTCGTAATTCACTTCTTCTACGGAGCCGTTGAAATCGGTGAACGGACCTTCCTTGACCCGCACCAACTCGCCCACCATGAATTCGATCTTGTGGCGCGGCTTGTCCGTTCCCTGCTGCATCTGACTGACAATCTTCTGCACCTCTTCTTCGGAAATAGGCGCAGGGCGGTTCTTCACCCCGCCCACGAATCCTGTCACTTTGCTGGTGTGCTTCACCAAATGCCAGGTGTCATCGTCCATCACCATTTCGACGAACACATAACCAGGGAAAAGGCGACGCTCGGTAGTCTTGCGCTGGCCATTCTTCATTTCCACCACTTCTTCAGTGGGCACCAGAATGCGGCCGAACTTTTGCTGCATACCGGCGCGCGCAATGCGTTCCTGGATGTTGCGTTCTACCGCCTTCTCCATACCAGAATAGGCATGAACGATGTACCAGCGCAGATCTGGATTCACCGGAACATCCACCGGAGGCTGCACACCATTCGTGTCCACGGCATCCACCATCACTTCCTCCAGCCCAAGATCAAGTCGTACAGAACCCATTCCAAGGTCTTGTCCGTGAACCAAAGGAATAGCGCCATCACCACCACAAAAGCGAACACATAGCCCGTCATTTGCAGCGTTTCCTTGCGCGTGGGCCAGACAACCTTCTTGACCTCACGCCACGCATCGCTTGCAAACCCGACGAACTGGCGTCCATGCTCGGAAACGAGAAAAACCGCCACAGCCAGCACTAACCCCAACAGCAACACACCCCATTGAATCAGGGGCCCTTGCTTACCCAGCAAATAGAAACCGGCAATGGACGCGAGAACAATCGCCACTGCCGCGAACAACTTTGCCTTGTCCGCACCAGTCGTGACCGTCTCAACCTGGGATGTGGCCATAGATAAATTCGCCTATTTGATCGCGCCTTACAAGACGCCGAAGCCCGCCAGGGGCTGGCGGGCTTGATTTGTTACCACCCTGAAGTGGCAGGGGCAGTAGGAATCGAACCTACAACCTTCGGTTTTGGAGACCGACGCTCTGCCAATTGAGCTATACCCCTTCGATCCCCACTAGATTACGCAATGATCTTGGCAACGACGCCAGCGCCCACGGTACGACCGCCTTCGCGGATAGCGAAGCGCAGGCCTTCTTCCATGGCGATGGGGTTGATCAGCTTCACAGTGATCGACACGTTGTCGCCGGGCATCACCATTTCCTTGTCGGCCGGCAGCTCGATGGAGCCGGTCACGTCGGTGGTGCGGAAGTAGAACTGGGGACGGTAGTTGTTGAAGAAGGGCGTGTGACGGCCGCCTTCGTCCTTGCTCAGCACGTACACCTCAGCCGTGAAGTGGGTGTGGGGCTTGATGGAGCCGGGCTTGCACAGCACTTGGCCGCGCTCGACGTCTTCGCGCTTGGTGCCGCGCAGCAGCAGGCCCACGTTGTCGCCAGCCTGGCCCTGGTCCAGCAGCTTGCGGAACATTTCCACGCCGGTGACGGTGGTCTTTTGCGTGTCGCGGATACCGACGATTTCGATTTCTTCGCCGACCTTGATGATGCCGCGCTCGATGCGGCCGGTCACCACGGTGCCGCGGCCGGAGATGGAGAACACGTCTTCCACGGGCATCAGGAAGGCGCCGTCCACGGCGCGCTCAGGCGTGGGGATGTAGGTGTCCAGGGCTTCGGCCAGGCGCATGATGGCGGGCTCACCCTTGTCGGACTGGTCACCTTCCAGGGCCAGCTTGGCGGAACCGCGGATGATGGGGGTGTCGTCGCCGGGGAAGTCGTACTTGTCCAGCAGTTCGCGCACTTCCATCTCGACCAGCTCGAGCAGTTCCTCGTCGTCGACCATGTCGCACTTGTTCAGGAACACGATGATGTAGGGCACGCCCACTTGGCGGGCCAGCAGGATGTGCTCGCGCGTCTGGGGCATCGGGCCGTCAGCGGCCGAGCACACCAGGATGGCGCCGTCCATCTGAGCGGCGCCGGTGATCATGTTCTTGACGTAGTCGGCGTGGCCGGGGCAGTCGACGTGGGCGTAGTGGCGGGTGGCCGTTTCGTATTCCACGTGCGAGGTGTTGATCGTGATGCCGCGCGCCTTTTCTTCAGGGGCGTTGTCGATCTGGTCGTAGCCCTTGGCTTCGCCGCCGAACTTCTTGGACAGCACGGTGGCGATGGCCGCCGTCAGCGTCGTCTTGCCATGGTCCACGTGACCGATCGTGCCCACGTTCACGTGGGGCTTGGTACGTTCAAACTTACCTTTTGCCATCTTTTCGACTCCGAAAAAATCTACACCAACACGACAAATATTGATGCACCCCAAACGGAGACGCACCTGAAACTGTGGTGCCCATGGCGGGAATCGGACCCGCGACCTCTCCCTTACCAAGGGAGTGCTCTACCACTGAGCCACATGGGCAACAAGGAGTCAAACTCCTCTTAACCAACCTATCCAAACCGTGGAGCGGGAGACGGGAATCGAACCCGCGTCATTAGCTTGGAAGGCTAGGGTTCTACCATTGAACTACTCCCGCAAGACCGAATTTCGCGCAAGTACGGTCCAACGCCTTCAACTCACAATTTGGTGGAGGGGACTGGATTCGAACCAGTGTAGGCGTAAGCCAACAGATTTACAGTCTGCCCCCTTTAGCCACTCGGGCACCCCTCCGAAGAATTCGGAAGTATACAGCCTTTTTGACCATTGCGCCGGTATCCCTATTTTTTTGTTTTAGGCGTGGCGGATCTTTATGTAGTCGGTACTGGCGTCAGTTTGGCGAGCTAGCCGTTGAGTTCCAAGAGGTTGTTCATGGGCGGCTGGCAAATACATCGATGACGAAGGCCACGTACAGCCAGCCTTGCCAGGTCGAGACGTACGTGAAATCGCTGACCCACAACTGGTTCGGCCGCTCGGCACGGAACTGCCGATTCACTCGGTCCAGCGGACATGGCGCCCTGGCATCGCCAATCGTGGTGCGCACGACCTTGCCGCGCATCACGCCGCGCAGGCCCAGCCGGCGCATCAATCGCTCGACCGTGCAGCGGGCCATGGTCACGCCTTCGCGAGTCAGTTGCCGCCACACCTTGTCGGCGCCGTAGACCTGCATGTTGGCCTGCCAGACGCGCTGAATCTCCGGGACCAGCACATCATCGCGCTGAGCCCGGATGCAGCGTTTGTGAGGCTCACGCAGCAGCGCCGCATGCCTTCGATATGCCGACGGGGCGACCTGCAAGACCTTGCAGAGCGGCTCGACCCCGAAGGCATCGCGATGCTTGTCGATGAAATCCTTCAGGACTTGAGCCGGCGGTCGATCTCCGCCTGGGCGAAAAACGCGCTGGCCAGCTTCAATATCTCGTTGGCCCGGCGCAGCTCCTTGACCTCGCGCTCCAGCTCCTTCATCCGCTGGGCCTCACTGGTCGTGATGCCTTCACGCACGCCAGTGTCGACCTCGACGCGTTTGACCCATTCGTACAGCGTCTGCGGCACGCATCCAATCTTCGGCGCGATGGACTCGATGGCCGCCCACAGCGACGGGTACTCCCCCCGGTGTTCCTGCACCATCCTCACCGCCCGCTCACGCACCTCGGGTGAGAACTTGTTCGACTTGCTCATGGCTCAATCCTCTCAGAGTGTTGAGCCTCCTCAAAACCCGGGGCGATTCAGTCTTTGAAACCGGCAGCAGCCCAAACCGTCAACTCTTCAACTAGCACGTCTAAAGGGGGCAGGTTGAATTGGCTGCAGATCTACAGGGCAACTGGGAGTTGTTGAATGCTGTGCGCCAGCCGATGTTGACCGCTCAAGCCCAAAAGCAAAACGCCCTCCCACTGTGTTAGTGGGAGGGCGGTTTGGGCTGTAAGAGCCTGACGATGACCTACTTTCACACGGGAACCCGCACTATCATCGGCGCGAAGTCGTTTCACTGTCCTGTTCGGGATGGGAAGGAGTGGTACCAACTTGCTATGGTCATCAGGCATAAAGGGTTGCTGAGCAGTGAGGACTGCACAGCGAATTCATAGAGTCTGTGAATCAGCGTGGATTTGATTGCGTACTTGGCATAACAGTCTTGAACTGCGATTGGCAGTCAAAGTTATAGGGTCAAGCCGCACGGGCAATTAGTACTGGTTAGCTTAATGCATTGCTGCACTTCCACACCCAGCCTATCAACGTCGTGGTCTACAACGACCCTTCAGGGGGCTCAAGGCCCCGGCAGATCTCATCTTGAAACGAGTTTCCCGCTTAGATGCTTTCAGCGGTTATCTCTTCCACACTTAGCTACTCGGCAATGCCACTGGCGTGACAACCGATACACCAGAGGTGTGTCCACTCCGGTCCTCTCGTACTAGGAGCAGGCTTCCTCAAATCTGCAGCGCCCACGGAAGATAGGGACCAAACTGTCTCACGACGTTTTAAACCCAGCTCACGTACCTCTTTAAATGGCGAACAGCCATACCCTTGGGACCGACTACAGCCCCAGGATGAGATGAGCCGACATCGAGGTGCCAAACACCGCCGTCGATATGAACTCTTGGGCGGTATCAGCCTGTTATCCCCAGAGTACCTTTTATCCGTTGAGCGATGGCCCTTCCATACAGAACCACCGGATCACTATGTCCTGCTTTCGCATCTGCTCGACTTGTCAGTCTCGCAGTTAAGCACGCTTATGCCATTGCACTATCGTCACGATGTCCGACCGTAACTAGCGTACCTTCGAACTCCTCCGTTACGCTTTGGGAGGAGACCGCCCCAGTCAAACTGCCTACCATGCACTGTCCCCGATCCAGCTAATGGACCTAGGTTAGAACCTCAAACGCACCAGGGTGGTATTTCAACGTTGGCTCCATGAGATCTAGCGACCTCACTTCAAAGCCTCCCACCTATCCTACACAGATCCGTTCAAAGTCCAATACAAAGCTACAGTAAAGGTTCATGGGGTCTTTCCGTCTTTCCGCGGGGAGATTGCATCATCACAAACATTTCAACTTCGCTGAGTCTCAGGAGGAGACAGTGT